>CAVPWP010000021.1:0-52205 GCA_963709395.1 uncultured Alphaproteobacteria bacterium | reverse complement strand
GGAGGGCAGGGACGTGATCTCCCTCACGGCCGGCGAGCCGGATTTCTCGACGCCGCGGCTCGTCCAGGATGCGGGGGTGGCGGCCATCCGCGAGGGGGCCACGCGCTACACGGCCGCGGCGGGCGAACCGGCGCTGCGCAGCCTCGTGGCGCGCGTCTATGGTGAGCGCTGGGGTGTGGAGCTGGGACCGGAGAACGTCTGCGTGTCCAGCGGCGCCAAACCGCTGCTCTACTACCTGATCGCGATCCTGGTGGAGCCGGGCGAGGAGGTGCTCTTCCCCGTGCCCTTCTGGGTCAGCTACGAGGCGATGGTGTTGATGCGCGGCGGGTTCCCCGGCCCATCGCTACGGACTACGCCAATGGGCACAAGCTACGGCGGCGGGATTGGATGCGGCGGCTGGCCCGAAAAGCAAGCTGCTGCTGCTGAACAACCCGACCAATCCCACGGGCGCCGTCTACTCGTGGCGAGAGCTCGCGGCCATTGCCGAGGTGGCACGGGACCGCGATCTCGATCCTCATCGCGGACGAAATTTACGAGGACCTGGTCTACGGGGAGGCGACGCACCAGTCGCTCTACAACCTGAGCGCCTGGATGCCCGAGTGCGCACCATCGTCGTGTCGGCGTCTCCAAGAGCTTTGCGATGACGGGCTGGCGGATCGGCTATGCCATCGGCGACGCGGGGGCGATCAAGGCCCTGGCCAACTACCAGAGCCAGGCCCTGTCCAGTCCCAGCCAGATTAGCCAGCGCGCGGCCCTGGCCGCGCTCGAGCATGGCTGGGATAGCGTTGCCGACATGCGCGCGGCCTTCGCGCGACGCCTCGACTACTGCGTGAAGCGGATCCAGGGTCTGCGTCTGCGCTTCGTGATGCCGGCCGGGGCCTTCTACCTGTTCTTCGACACGGAGACGGTCTGCCGCGCCCGCGGCTGGGCCGACGGCCAGGAATTCTGCACGCACCTGCTCGAGGATCAAGGCGTCGCCCTCGTGCCGGGCGACGCCTTCGGGATGCCTGGCTGGGCGCGGTTGTCCTTCGCGGCCTCCGACGACGAACTCGAGAAGGCCTTCGACCGCATCGAGGCTTTCCTGGCGGTGGGAGTCTACAATGCTCGTCGATCGCGTGGTGATCCGCGTCACGAGCGGCAAGGGTGGCGACGGCTGTGTCGCCTTCCGCCGCGAGAAATTCGTACCGCGCGGCGGCCCTGCGGGGGGCGACGGCGGGCGGGGCGGAGACGTGGTCCTGCGCGTGGAGCCGTCGATGACCACGCTCCTGGACCTGCGCTATCGCAACCACTACCGCGCGGAGAACGGCCGCCCCGGCGAGGGCTCCAACAGCGGGCAAGAGCGGGCAGGTGCTGGTGGTGCCCGTGCCGCCGGGCACCGTCGTGCGGGACGTCGAGGCCGACACCCCGATCGGCGACCTCACCGAGGCCGGGACGGAACTCGTCGTGGCGCGGGGGGGCGGGGCGGGGCTTGGGCAACGTACGCTTCAAGAAGACAGCATCCACCAGGCGCCGGACAGTAGCAGCACGCCCGGCGGTGCCGCCGAGGATCGCATGCTTGAGCTCGAACTGAAGCTGATCGCGGACGTCGGTCTGCTGGGCTTTCCCAACGCGGGCAAATCACCCTCCTCGCCGCCCGCCGGGCCCGACCGAAGATCGCCGACTACCCCTTCACGACGCTGGTGCCGAATCTCGGCCTCGTGCGCACCGCGAAGTTCGCAGCCTGCGTGATGGCGGACATCCCCGGCCTCATCGAGGGCGCCAGCGATGGCAAGGGCTCGGCACCGAGTTCCTCCGCCACATCGAGCGCACCCGGGTTCTGCTGTTCCTGGTCGACGCGAGCAGCGAGAATCCCGTCGGCGAATACCTTACGCTGCTGGCCGAACTCGAGAAGCACGATCCGACGCTGCTGGAGAAGGAACGCATCCTCTGCCTGAGCAAGATCGACCTGCTGCAGGCTGTACCCGATCGCCCCGATGGCCTGGAGGAGCCGGTGCGCTCCCTGCCGATGTTCAGTGCCGTGGCGCGGCGTGGTTTGGATGCGCTGAAGCACGAGCTGGATCGGCACATCGCGCCCGGCGAGGAGCGCCCAGGCAGCTCGCCCATTCCCACACTCTAGGCAGGGAGGCCCCGCACCGATGACTGCACCCGCGAACACGCTTGCGCACATCGGCCTCGCCGGCGGCGGCGGTCTCATCGGTTCCGCGCTCGCCGCGGGACCTCGTCCGTCGTGGCCACCAAGTGACGCGGCTCGTGCGCAGGGTCGCGGGCGCAGACGAGATCGCCTGGGATCCCAAGGCGGGTCGGCTCGATCCGGAGGCCCTGGCAGGCATGGATGCCCTCATCCATCTCGGCGGTGCGGGGATCGCGGATCGCCGCTGGCGTCCAGCGCGCAAGACCTTGCTGCGAGAGAGCCGCGTTGCGAGCACGCGCCTGCTCGCGCAGGCACTGGCGGAATGCTCGAAGCCGCCGCGGGCCTTCCTCTGCGCCTCGGCCGTGGGCATCTACGGGAATCGACCGGAGGCGGTGGTGGATGAGGATTCCGACCCCGGTACCGGCTTCCTTGCCGAGCTGGCGCAGGAATGGGAGGCCGCCTGTGAGCCCGCGGTCGCGGCGGGACTGAGAACGGTGAAGCTCCGGCTCGGCGTCGTCCTCACTCCGACGGGCGGGGCGCTGGCGCGCATGCTCCCCGTCTTCCGCCTCGGTCTGGGCGGGCCCCTGGGCTCTGGCCGTCAGGCCTTTCCCTGGATCTCCCTGCCGGATCTGCTCGCGGCCATCGAGTTCTGCCGGGTGACCGAATCCCTGGCAGGCCCCGTGGATCTCACGACGCCTCGCTGTCCCAGCCAGCGGGAATTCGCGCGCGCCCTGGGCAGGGCCCTGGGCCGTCCGGCCCTGCTGCCCGCGCCGGCGCCGCTGCTGCGGCTGCTGCTCGGCGAGATGGCCGGAATGCTCCTGGAGGGCGCTGGCAGCGGCCCCGCGTCGCCGTCGCGAGGGCTGGCTTCCGCTGGCAGCAGCCGGAGCTGGCGCAGGCCCTCCCCGAGCTGCTGGATGGATCCTGACGCCCGGGTCGCCACAGGCGGTGACGGTCGACCACGCAGATTCCAGCCGACGACCGAGCCTCCGGGATAGCACCTCCTATCTCATCACATGATAGCGGCATAGAGAGCCATCTTCGAGCGTCGCTCAGGCCTTCGGATTGCCTCTCCGTTGCCTGAGGTGCTTCGTGATCCCTTCTTCCGAGACGCTCGAACTCGCCGATCGCTCTGCTCTATCGCCCTGGCCGTCTTCGTGCGCTGGCCGCCGAGGGCAAGCCGGCCTCGAGCTGGCTGCCCGACCTGCGGCGAGAGGAGGCGGGGACGGACCTGCCCGAGTCCGGAGCGCTGGTCCTGCAATCGGCGCTCTGCCGTCGCCTGAGCATCCGTTGCGTTGTCCTGGGGGAACCTGGATACCCATCGGCTCTGCGTCAGCTGCGGGAGCCGCCGCCCGTCTGTCCTACCGGGGGCGTCTGCCGGATCCGAGGCGGGCGCTCCTGGGCGTGGTCGGCAGCCGACGGGCGAGTCGAGCGGGAACTCCGCCATGTCCCCGCGGGGACATCTTCTGCATATCCGGCCCGCCGACATCCGCCTGAAGCGGTTCGAGGACCGTTCCGACAGGCTTCTCATCTTCGCGGTCGACGCCTCGGGGTCGGCCGCAATGACCCGCCTTGCCGAAGCGAAGGGTGCCGTGGAACTGCTTCTCGCCGAGGCCTATGCCCGGCGCGATCATGTGGCGCTTGTTGCGTTCCGGGGCAGCACGGCAGAGATGCTGTTGCCTCCCACGCGCTCGCTCGTGCAGACCAAGCGGCGTCTGACCGCCCTGCCGGGCGGCGGAGGGACACCGCTCGCGGCAGGCCTGCAGGCAGCCGAGCGCGCGGCGCACCACGCAAGGCGACACGGCCTTACGCCGTCGATCATCCTGCTGACCGATGGGCGCGGGAATATCGCCCTCGATGGAACCGCGAATCGCACGTTGGCGGTCTCGGATGCCGAGGACGCCGCGAGGCGCATCGGAGCGCTTGGCGTGGCTTCCCTGATCATCGACACCGCGAACCGCCCCCAGGCCTCGTTGCAGGCGCTGAGCACCACCCTGCGCGGCACCTATGTCGCCCTGCCCCGCGCCAGTGCCGAGCGTCTGTCAGAGGCTGTCTCCGCCGCGCTGGAGGGCTAAGAAAGTGGACTGGGCGCGAGACGGAGGTAACTGGCCGAACCGTGCGCATTCCCGCTTTGTCGATGCAAGGCCGCACAGGTGGCATGTCCAGGAAGCGGGAGACGGTCCCACCCTGCTGCTATTACATGGGGCAGGTGGTGCCACCCAAAGCTGGCGGGATCTCTTTCCCGCGCTTGCCGCTCGCTTCCACACGATCGCAGTCGACCTTCCCGCACAGGGATTCACCCGCTGCGGCGCGCGCAATCGCCTGTCCCTCGCCCGGATGTCAGAAGACCTTGCGCATCTATCGGCTCAGGAGAGTTGGCGTATCGACCTCATCGTCGGCCACTCGGCCGGTGCGGCGCTTGGCCTTGACCTTGCCCGCCGCGTGCACCCCCGGGGGGTCGTGGGATTGAACTCGGCGCTTGGGAAGTTCGACGGCATTGCGGGATGGCTATTTCCACTCATGGCCAAGGCGCTTGCGCTCAATCCCCTTGCGGCGACGCTGCTCACGCGGATGCCCAATGGGGAAAGCCGCGTTCGTGAGTTGCTGCAGGCCACAGGGTCTGATTTCGACCACCGAACACTGGAGTTATACGTGGCCCTTGCGTCCGACCGGACCCATGTGGCCGGCACGATCTCGATGATGGCGCAGTGGAATATCGACAGCCTACTGGGTCAGCTGGACAAGATCCCCTGTCCGGTCCTGCTGCTGGCTGGCGCCCGGGACGGAACCGTGCCGCCAGAGGTATCGCGCCTGGCAGCCGCCCGGCTCTCTGACGGCGAGGCAAGACTCCTGCCCGGGCTGGGCCACCTGATGCACGAGGAAGCACCCGATCTCATCGCACAGGAGATCACCCAATTCGCCCTGCAGGTCATGGGAGATCGCGAAGCCTTGTCCCCGCGGGGACAAAGCGCCTGACGCGCCTATTCCTGATCAATCGCCCTGAAGAACACCTCGAGCGCCGCTTCCAGTGCGTGGCGATCCAGCGTCGAGAAATCACGCTCCGCCCGCAGCTCGATCCGCCCGTCCGACGCGATGCAACGGACCATTCCGCCAGGTGACGAAAACCGCAGCGTTGTCTTGGCCGCAGACTTGGATGCGCGGGCTTTCGGCTGCGCAGACGAGGCCGACGCCAGGAACTCACGGAGCGCCGACACTTCAGATGCCGAACCGGTTCTCGGCAGCACTTGCAGCCGGGTCCGCAGATCCGAGAGGCGGCGCGGTTCCGTCGAGAGAACTTTCTCAAGCTGCAAACCCAACGCACGGGAAATCTCTTCCGGATACTCCACCAGGTCGCCGATGCGATCGAGCAGCGATGCGAAGTGACCGATGTAGTTCTTCTTCTGCCGGCCAGCGGATCCGAAAAGCGTCTCTATCGCAGCCTGAATCGTGTCTTCCCGGGTGTTGGGATCGTCCGAGTACCGGCGCGCCAACATTGCCATTTCGGCAAAGGATATGTTCCGCCGCACGAGGTTCTCGTCGACCATCTTGCGATAGAGCCGCTCGAGCGTCTCTCCTGTCGCGATAATCCCGGCCGGGATGGTGGCGTAGACGCTGTCTCCCGTTTCCGCATGAAGCTCGCGGAACGCCGTCAGGCGCCGGAAGCCCTGCACAAGCTCGTAGCTGTCTCCAACGGCTTCGACCTGAATCGGGTTCGACAATCCGAGGGAGCGGATGGACTCTTTCAACTCATCGATCTCACCGTCGCGCGCTACCTTGCGATCCCGCGTCAGCTTGTCCATCGCGATTGCATCGACAGGAACCAGATCGACGATAAGGCCCGCCCTCTTGAGGCGGACGAATTCGTGCGCAAGGCGGTCATTCTCGACCCGGATCTCCGCTTCCTTGTCCATGCGTTCGGCCAGGGCGCCGGCGCTCTCTGCAATCGCAGAGGCCATGGGACCGCGCCGCGCATCGGGATCCACCGGTTGAAGCGGGGTGTTCTCACCCTCAGGAAACTCGATGTCGAAGACGCGCCGCCGTGTCATTCCCCTGCCTCCATACTGCGCCACGCGGTTTGCACATGGCCTCTGAATTCCTCGTATGCCCGGTCGAACGACGCACGCGCCCGCCGCCAGGTCTCGCGCGTCATGTCCCGGTAATCCATCTCGTAGATCGACGACAGGAAACGCCCCGATTGCTCGACTGCCCGCGTCATTTCGATCGGGTGCTCGGCCACCCGATCCTCGAACACGCGCTCGAACGCGGCCTTCATCGCGCGGTGCAGATCATTGCCCTGTTCGTAACGCGTCAGGAGGAAACGCACGTCCCGAAAGGCCTTCGGCAGGTTTGCTGTCCCCGCGGGGACAACGTTGGCGAAGCGCGACAGATCCTCAAGCGCCTCGGCAAGCTGGCCGATGAAAGACGTCGTGGAATCGTATTCCCAATAGCCGGGCCCGGACGGGATGTAGAGCATGTCCGCCGCGAAGACCGCGTTCATCGACTGGTACCCGATGGCCGGCGGGCAATCGAACAGGATCAGGTCATAGGCATCGTCGGGAAGCTGATCGAGAAACCGAGACACGGCCGCGAAGAACGACCATTCCGGGTTGAGGTGACGGTACTGGGCGCTGGCGAACTCGACGAACGCCGCATTCGCGCAGGAGGGAACGATGTCGATCGTCGGCCAGGAGGTGCGCTTGATGAAGTCCGCAAGGCGCAATTCCTCAAGGCCCATGCCGGTCAACGACGGCGGCAGCCGACGGCGGGGCAGGGCGGTCCCGCTTTCGGCTGCAGCCGGCGCGGCGTTCATCCTCTCGGTCTCGCGCAAGAGATCCCGCGCCATGATGCCCCAGACGGTATACTCCTCGGCCACGTCGCTCAGACCCATCGAGTGGCTCAGCGTCGCCTGCGGATCGAAATCGACGCAAAGCACCCGGTAGCCATCCAGAGCCGCGGCGTGGGCGAAATGCAGCGCCACCGTCGATTTGCCCGCGCCGCCCTTGAAATTGGCGATGGCGGCGCGCATCGCCCGCACTCCCGCAGGACGATAGGGCATGAGGCTGCGGCGGTTCACCTTGAGCCGCCGCCTGATCTCGTTGATCTCCTCCAGCGAATACCAACGCTGCCGACCGTCCTCCTCCACTAGGCCCTGGGGCAGGCTGGGATCGGCGGCCATCCGGCCGCGCATCGTCGACTGGTTGACCTTGAAGATCAACTCGGCAACCTCCCAGCTCGAGAAGCGGCGCAACGTCTTTTCCATCTCGGGGCTGTAGGTCTGCTGCCGTATCCAGCCTTGCATCTTGAGCGATTGCGCCTGCAGCCGCGCCAGATCCACGTGGGTATACATGCCTGCTCCTGCCGTTCCTCAACGCTCTTGGTATTCTTTCCTTGATTTACGGCGTTTTTGACAGGAAGGCAAAAGAGAATACGCTGGAATCACAATCAACGGAAAACCCAGGGATTCTGATGGCCTGCAACTTCTAACCGATTCGCACGCCAAGGCCTGGTTCAGGCCACCACTCCCGCCGATAGGGGGACACCATCGAGGAGGCCACAACACTTGGGGTGACAAGACCGGAGAATACGGTGACACACAAGATGTCCCCCGATACCTTTGAACCAAGATTCTCTTCTGTGATTTGTGCCCAGATCACGTCCGGATATTCCTGCACTTGACAGAATCGGGAAAGCGGACGCTAATCCGTCTACTCTCTGGAAATACGCTGAGAATAACGGCGGAGGGGAGTGGAAGCGCGGAAAGCTCCGGCAACGCTTCCCAGACATGAGGCACAGGTTTCTATCGAAACCACACAGGAAAGCAGACGGACCATGGCACTCACGCGGCCGGTGGGGCAGGGCGCTTCATCGAAGAAGTACGATGTCCTCACCGCTTTGGGATCCTACGCCTTGTCGGGCGACAAGCACCGCCAGCGCAGTATCCTCCGGCTGATCACTCTGATCACCGCCCGCTACAACTGGGCTCGGGACGAACTCTGCGTTGGTCAGTCCGAAATCGCGCGCCTCTGGCATTGCGATGAACGGACCGTCAAGCGGGAGATGGCACGGTTGCGCGGACTTGGTTGGCTCATCGTGCGGCGGGCCGGAGCACGGGGCAGGGTAACGCGCTATGGCCTGGATCTCGACGCCCTCCTGGACGCGACCAGGCCCGTATGGGCGGCGGTCGGACCGGACTTCGACCAACGTCTATCGGTTACGCCGGGCGAAGAGGTAGGGCAGGGGGGAGAATCGCGAGTTGTCCCGCTGCCAGTGCGTGGATCGGTCACGCCACCCGACCTCTCTGCAGGGACTGAATGGGCCTTTGCGCAAGGTCTCTTGCACTCAGCCGATCAGGGCGCCTACGCCGCCTGGATGGCCTCCCTGACGCGTCAGGACAGGGCAGGGCACCGCCTTGTGCTGCGTGCCCCCAGCCGGTTTCACGCGGCTTATGTTGAAACACACCTCAAGCCGCGCATCCTCGAGGCCTTGCGGGCTGTCGACGACGAGGTGACCGAGGTCATGATCCTCGGCTGATCCGGCTGCGGTCCGGAATTGGAAAAGGCCGCCCTTAAGGCGGCCTTTTCTCTTGTCATCTCAACCAGAGTGATCAGTTCGTCTCGGCTGCAGGTGCCAGCGAGGCGATATAGGCGTAGAGGTTTGCCGCATCGTCCTCGGAGCGAACACGGAAGGCCATCTGGCCGCGTGCGCGGTTGTCGTCGAGGTATGCCCGCAGGAATCCTGTCGGATCCAGCACGTAGGCCACGAAGTTTTCTTCGTCCCAGACCAGACCGGCTTCACCCGCTTCGACCATCGAGGAAGAATAACGGAAATCCTCGACAGTGCCGGCTGTACGCCCGGCGACGCCGTAGAGGTTCGGCCCGGTGCGGGCATTGCGGCCGGCAAGCGTCTCGCCGGCTTCGTTCACCACGACGTGGCAGGTCTGACACTGGTTGAACACAGCTTCGCCTGCCGCAGGGTCGCCTGAAGGCATGGTGTCCTGCGCGAAGGCCGCGCCGCTGATCAACGCGGCTGTCGCGGCCGCTATCCAAGTGATTTTCATGGAAGTCTCCCTTTGCATTCCCTTAGTAGACTAATGCACCTCGAGCGCAGGTAAAGCGCGCCTGAGCGGAATATTCAAGCCACTTGACGCGCAAGGGCGCAGCGCCGCCACAAAGACTCGAGCGCGGTCACAAGGTGATCGATGTCCGCGTCGCTGTGATGGGGCGACGGTGTGATGCGCAGACGCTCGGTTCCCTTGGGTACCGTGGGATAGTTGATCGGCTGGACGTAGATCCCCCAATCTTCCATGAGCATATCCGAGATCATGCGGCACTTCACCGGATCGCCGATCATCACAGGGATGATATGGCTGGGGTTCTCCATATGTGGGATGCCCCGTGCCTCGAGTTGTTCACGCAGACGCCGCACCTGGCGCTGCTGCCGGGCGCGTTCGATCTGGCTGACCTTGAGATGGCGGATCGACGCGGTCGCGGCCGCCGCCACGGCCGGGGGCAGGGCGGTGGTGAAGATGAACCCGCTCGAGAACGAGCGGATGAAGTCGCACATCGCGTGGCTGCCGGTGATGTAGCCGCCGAAGGTACCGAAGGCCTTGCCCAGCGTGCCCTCGATCAGGGTGATGCGGTCCATCAGCCCCTCGCGTTCGGCCACGCCGCCGCCGCGGGGGCCGTACATGCCGACCGCGTGAACTTCGTCGATATAGGTCATCGCGCCATGCGCATCGGCCACGTCGCAGATCTCGGCAATCGGGGCGATGTCGCCGTCCATCGAATAAACCGATTCGAACGCCACGATCTTGGGCCGCTCCGCGGGGAGCGCCGCAAGCTTGCGGTTCAGGTCCTCGGGGTCGTTGTGGCGCCAGATCACCTTGTCGGCGCGGGAATGACGGATGCCCTCGATCATGCTGGCATGGTTGAGCGCGTCCGACAGGATCACGGCGCCGGGAAGGCGGCTGCCCAGCGTCGACAGTGCCGCCCAGTTCGAGACGTAGCCGGACGAGAACAGAAGCGCCGATTCCTTGCCGTGCAGGTCGGCCAGTTCGGCCTCGAGGACAAGGTGGTGGTGATTGGTGCCGCTGATATTGCGTGTGCCGCCCGCGCCCGTGCCGCAAGCCTGCGCGGTCTCGACCATCGCGGCAACCACATCGGGATGCTGACCCATGCCAAGGTAATCGTTCGAACACCAGACCGTGATCTCGCGCTTGCCGTCTTCGCCGTGGTTGTCGGCGCGCGGAAACTGTCCGCACTTGCGTTCGAGCTCGGCGAAAACCCGGTAGTTGCCCTCTTTCTTCAGCGCGTCGAGCTGCTCCTGAAAGAGCGCGTCAAATTTCATGTCCGTTTTCACCGTCTGTCCTCACCTAGCAGTCCGTCATTTCTCGGTTTCGGCGCGGGGATCATCCAGCGCCAGAGTTTCTCGTCCGGCAGTGGCAGAACCATCAGCCAGTGTTCCAGCAAGGGCAAGCCCCGTCAGCGCCGCCAAGAGCGCAAAGCCAACCGTGTCGGCCGGCGTTTCCGCGGACCAGATGCGTTCCAGCCAACAGGCCACCGCGAAGGTCAGCGCAGATATGGAAATCGGGAAGAACCCGTTCATCGGCGCGCGCTTGAAGTGGCTGGGCAGGTGAAACAGCGGGCTCGGCAGGAACTCGATATTGATCTTCGGCACCCCGAAGAACAGGTTCAGCTTGGCCGAGATCCGCGCGAAATAAAGCACCGCGAAGGTCCAGAACCCGAACATGTTGGCCGCGTCCCAGGATGCATATGCCACAAGGATCAGGGTCACGGTCAGAAGCAACTCGTGATAGGCCACCGTTCCCCAGGCCCGCAGGAAGCGTTCCACCCCGACGACGCCGGGCGGGCAGTCACGGGGGGCGGGGCCGGTGATGATCCCGGTCAGGAACGACAGCTCGATCCAGCCCCAGATCAGAAGGGCCGCGAAGAAGCCCGCATAAACGCCTCCTGCGCCGGTGGCGCCCAGGCTTTGGTCGAGCATGTAGACACCGGCGCCAAGGAAGGGCAGGCCGACCATGACCGCCCAGAAATGTCCGTGCGTTCCCTGGTTGTCTGCGCGCCGCACCAGCCAGAGAATCGCGCCGGTGGAAAACCACCAGGCAAACAGCGCGGTCATCGCGGCGATCCAGGGCAAGTCGAACACGGGGCGGGCCCTTCCTTTTCTTCTGGCGTCAAGTACCTCGGGGGTCCGGGGGCAGCGCCCCCGGTCTGGTTCTCAGTATGCGGGCTCGAGCCGGGTCGATTCAGGCACCCGGTGCTTGATCGCGGGGATCGTGTAGAGCGACACGAAGGCCATAGCGGCCCGCGATCCCGCCCACATCTTCCCGAGGAACCCACCGATTCCACCGGCTTTCTTGGCACGGTCCATGTCGGCGGACGCCTTCTGCAGCCGCTTGAGGCCCGGCATCCAGCGAGGATGGTCGATGTCCAGCGTGATCGGGAAGACCTGCTTGGAGATCTCCGAGGTCTTCTCGAACACGGCCTGACCGTACCAGTCGGTATCGACGCCAAGCGCCTTGTGGAACTCGGGCCGCTGGTGGTCGCGGACATACATCGTGGAATAGACCGCGGTCAGGAAGAACTTGATCCAGTAGACGTTGTGCCCCGAGGTGAGTTTCGGGTCGGTCTTCATCAGCAGGGCGAAGGCTTCGCCATGGCTGAACTCGTCGTTGCACCATTCCTTGAACCACTTGAAGATCGGGTGGAACCGATGCTCCGGGTGCTGTTCGAGGTGCCGGAAGATGGTGATGTAGCGGGCATAGCCGATCTTTTCCGACAGGTAGGTGGCGTAGTAGATGAACTTGGGCCGAAAGTAGGTGTACTTCTTCTTCTGGGTCAGGAAGCCCAGGTTCACCGCCACGCCCGCCTCGCGCAGGGCGTCGTTGATGAAGCCGGCGTGCCGGGCCTCGTCGCGCGCCATCAGCTGGAAAAGCTGGGTGATGTCCTTGTTGTTGCCCCGCCGTTTCATCTCCTTGTAGAGGACGCAGCCCGAGAATTCGGCGGTGCAGGACGAGATCAGGAAGTCGAGGAATTCCTTCTTCAGGGCAGGGTCCATCCCCTCCCAGTCGACGGTGTCCCAGTCCTCGTTCTTCTTGAAATGGCCCTTGTTGGGATCGGCGGCCATCGCGGCGATCAGCTTGTCCCAGTCCTCGCGCACCGGGGTCACGTCGATCGCGTCCATCTCGTCGAAATCGGTGGTGTAGAAACGTGGCGTCAGCAGGGTATTCTGCATCGCCACCTCGGTCGCGGCGACGCTGTCGAACTTGGCCTGTTCCTCCTGGATGGCCAGGCCCTCTTCCGCGGTGGTGGCGTCGGCGGTGTGAATGTTCTGGACGTTCATAGCGTGGCCTCCTCGGAGAACGAAAACTCGCAAAGCTCCATGAATTCGAAATCGCCGGTCATTCGGGTCCAGAGCTGTTCGAGCTTGGACGCGCGGGTGATGCGCGCGGTGCGCTGTTCAATGACGACTTCACCATATGGCGCCATGACGGGCGGGCCTTCGACCAGCACCTCGTCCCCCGGGTTGATCACGGCGCCGTTGTCAAAGCGGACATGGGCGTGAAGGCTGTCGAACTTGTGGCTGACTTCGACGGTGCAGGGCGCCGTCTCGTAGTCTCTTGTAAGCAATCCCATTTTGGTTCCCTTTCGTTTTTTATTTGGTCACGAGGTCGTGCCAGACGCTCAGGTTGCCCGGCCCGAAGGAGGCAAGCTCGGTCGTCCATCCTGTCGCCGGATCGTGAAGCGACAGGCGTCCGTTTTCGAATTGAGTGATCACGACCGGTGGATTCCCGGTGATCCGGTGAACACTGCGCGCGCGCTCAAGGCCGTCGATGACGACAGAGACAAAGCCGCCGATGGGCGTGTCGAGGATGACTTCGCCCACCTCGTTGGTGGCGACCACGGCGTTGCCGTTGCCGGTCAGTGTCAGCGTCCTTTCGAATGCGACCGGAGCGTCCTTCGGCGTGCCGGTCAACGGCCGGTCCGACACCACTGCGGCCGATACGATCACCAGCGCCACGAAGGCCAGCGAGAACATCGCATAGACCAGGCGGGTCGAGATCATCTCGGTGCGGTAGTAGGGCTTTCGTCCACCTTCCGCCTCGACGAAGAAACCGGGATTTGTGCGGTCCATTGGCATCCTGGGATCCTCCCTATTCGGCGGCCATCGGGCCCGCTGTGCGCGGGGCGATGGCGGGTTGGCTGACGCGGGTCTCGGCGGCTTCGGCGATGATCCCGGCCACGCGCTCGGCATCGGGGATCGAGCGCAGGGCAGGCTGGGTGTGCTTCATCCGCCAAGGCCGCACATGCGGCCAGAGGACAAGGTAGGACAGCCGCGTCTCGCCCACCGTTGTCAGCGCGATCGTCCCCGTCCCGTCCCGGCGAAGGTCGAGATCGGCAGAGGCGATGCGCTTGAAGGGCAGGTTGACCGTGACGGTCAGGGCGGCACCCACCCGCATGGCAATCCGTGCCGTCGTCACGGTATAGACGGTGCCGCGTGCCTGCGCCCAGCTGATCGCCAGGATCAGACCGCAGGCCAGTGCGCCGAGGATCAGGAAGGGCAGGGCCAGCGGCAGCGCCGCCCCGAACCCCATGTCCGCGGAAGAAACGCCGACCCGCCAAACCGCGAGCAGGGCGAAATATCCCGCCACCCAGTAAAGGTTCAAGGAATCTCGGGCGAGGGCCCATGTCGCAGGGCGCCCCTGCCAAAGAATGCGTTCGCCCGCCGGGGGTTTTTCGGGCAGTCCGTTGACTGCTTCGACCTGGATATCGTCTTCGTCAGGCATGGTTCTGCCCCTTCGGTTCCCTTGGATCTCAGGCGCCCGGATTTGCCCGGGCGCCCCTTGGTCGACTTACGAGTAGAGCGTGCCGCCGGCGTACCAGCCGCAGATCTTTTCTTCCTCGAGCTTTGTGACCTGGCTGGTCGAAGCTGTCTGGGGTACGCCGGCAAAGTGCCCGCGATTGAGCGACGAGACCTCGACCCAGCGGCTTTTCACCTTGGCCATCGTGATCGGCACCAGACGCTTGCCCTGTCCGTATTCGGGCTCCAGTTCGAACTCGAGATAGCGGACTTCATGCTCGCCCGGATCGATCCACAGGTCGGTGACGTGGGCCACGACCTGGTCGTCGCGGCTCAGCACCGGAAGACCGCGCGGATCATAGCCGGCAGAGACGAAGAAATCCTCGTGTCCCGACATCGGGACGATCTTGGCGTGGCCATGGGCGTCAAGCTCTGGAACGTCCTCACGCGGAACCCAGGATGCCGGACCGACGCCGTCGGCCATCGGATCGCCCGTGGGCGCATGGGGAAAGCCTTCGCTTGCGGCGGTTCGCGCCATCGCCAGATCGGCACGACGATGCAGCGCCTCGTTCTCGGGCGACGGAACGACAAGTTTGCCCTTGCCGTCACGAAGAAGGAAGGTCTTGGGCTTGGGCACCGGGAACGGTCCCTGGTTCGCGGCCGGGTTCCCGTCCTCGTCCTCGAGGGGGTAGCCTTCGCGCATGTTCTCGGTCTGAAGATAGAAGATCAGCCCGGCAAAGAAGATCCAGAAAAGCCAGATACTCAGGCTTGCCAGATCGAAGTTTCCAAAGAAGTTGACACCAACCATTGCATGGTCCTCCGCAGTTTAGGTGGGGAAGTCGGCAAGCCCGATCTTGCCGCCCCGGTTGTCGGAATTGGGGTTGAGGAACGACAGGCGCACAAGCGGGCCGAGAGCGACAAGCGTTCCGAAGAGTAGAAGAATTTCAAGATGGTAGACGATCGAATAACCGGTCGCCGGGTTGTTCAGCGCCTCGCCAAGTCGCCCGGACAGGGCCAGGGCGTTCACCCCGTCGCGGATCCCGCCACCCAAGGCCACGGCCAGTCCCGCGGCGGTGGCCTGCGCGGCGCCCCAGGCACCCAGGGCAAGGCCGCGGCCGGCCAGTGTGCCGACAGGCATCGTCATAGCCGCCGTCAGCGTGGAAACCGAGAACAGTCCCCCGCCAAGCCCGATGCCGGTCGCACCAATGAAGAACAGCGCCGACGACTGAAGCGGATCAGCGAAGATCACGCAGGAAAACGCGGCCACGCCGATCAGGATACCCTTGGCCCCCATGCGGTAGGCGCACTGCCCCTTGACCAGCCAGCGCGCGGCAAGAGCAAAACCCAAAAGCGCCCCCGCCGCCCAGGTCGCGGTCAGCAGCGTGGTCGCCGATACGGAAAGGCCAAGGATCTCGCCCCCATAGGGCTCCAGCAGAATGTCCTGCATGTTGAATGCCATGGTGCCGAGGAAGACGACAGCCAGAAGGCGCCCGGCGTCGCCGCCACTGGCGAAATCGTTCCAGGCGTCGCGGAACAGCGGGCGCGGGGCCTCGCGTTCGGCCTTGGACATGGGGCGCACGCTTTCCTGCTTCCAAAGCGCGACAAGGTTCAGCAACAGCGTCACGAGCGCCGCTCCCTGCACCACCTGCACCAGACGGAGTGGTGAGAAATCGCGCAGGAGCCAGCCAACCACGATGGCCGAGGTCGCCATGCCGATCAGGAACATCACGTAAAGCAGGGCCACAACGCGCGGCCGGGTTTCGTCCGTCGCCCGGTCAGCCGCCAACGCCAGGCCTGCTGTCTGCGTCATGTGCATCCCGACACCGGTCATCAGGAAGGCAAGTGCGGCCAGTGCTTCGCCCGCCCAGGTGGGGCCCAGCGTCTGATCGCCCGACAGGACGAGAAGGGCAAAGGGCATGACGGCAAGGCCACCCATCTGCCAGAGCGACCCGAACCAGAGATAGGGGATCCGCTTCCATCCGATCGCCGACCGGTGCGTGTCCGACCGGAAGCCCAGAAGTGCACGGAACGGCGCCGAAAGAACGGGCAGGGCGATCATCAGCGCCACCACCACGGCCGGAACGCCCAGTTCCACGATCATCACCCGGTTCAGCGTGCCCAGAAGCAAGACCGCAGCCATCCCGACCGAAACCTGGAACAGCGACAGCCTCAGAAGCTGGCCAAGCGGCAACTCGTCCGACGCGGCGTCGGCAAAGGGCAGCCAGCTCGCCGACAGTTTCTTGACCATGGACTTGGGAATGATCATCGACGCACCTCGAGGCATTCGGAGATGTAGAAACCGCGTGACACCCGCTCGACCGACGCAAGGCCGGGAACGCGGGCCGAAAGCTCGCTTGCGCTGTGCGGCACCATGATCGGTGACCGGTCCGAGCGCGGGAAAAGCTTGCCCATCCCCCAGAACGCCATGAGGAACGGCGTGCGTGGGGCCACGGTGAAGACGACTGCGCCATCTGTGCGTCCGGCGAGGCCGTCAAGGGCGGTGCTCAGATCATCCTCGGCGTAGTAGATCAGGCTGTCCATCGCGAGGACGAAGTCGAACCTGCCCAGATCGGGGGACAGCATGTCGCCCGAAGCGAAGGTGACATGATGCGCCAGGCTCTCAGGCAGGCGTGCCCGCGCGATATCCACGAGCTGGGGCGAGATGTCGATGGCTACGACATCGGCACCGCGTGCGGCCAGTTCGGCCGTCATCTGCCCCGCACCGCATCCGGCATCGAGCACGCGCGCCCCGCTAAGGTCGTCTGGCAGGCGCGACAGCATGATCGCGCGCATCCGGTCGCGGCCTTCGCGCACCGTCTGTCTGATCTTCGAAACCGGCGCGTCCGAGGTCAGCCGCTCCCACGTACGGGTGGCGGTGCGGTCGAAGTAGTCTTCGACACGGGCGCGGGTGGCGCCATATGTCGGTGTCTCGATCATCAGTCGAAGCCCAGAAGTTCAAAGATGCGCCGGTCTTCCAGCGGGTCGGGCGCAAGCCCCTCGGTCCCGTTGAAAAGGGTCTCGGCCAGGCGGATGTATTCTGCGCGCGCCATCACGATGTCCTCGTCGTCGGGCATCTCGAACAGCGTCTTCTTCTTGAGGCGGCTGCGGCGGATCGCGTCGATGTCGGGCATGTGCGCGATGCGCTTGAACCCGACCTCGTTGCAGTAGCGGTCGACCTCGTTGGTGTCTTTCGACCGGTTCGCCACGCAGCCGGCAAGCCGCACGTTGTAGTTCTTCGACTTGGCCTGAACCGCCGCGATGATCCGGTTCATGGCGTAGATCGAGTTGAAATCGTTGGCGGTGACGATCACCGCGCGGTCGGCATGCTGGAGCGGTGCGGCGAAACCGCCGCAGACCACGTCACCCAGCACGTCGAAGATCACCACGTCGGTGTCTTCAAGCATGTGATGCTGCTTGAGAAGTTTGACGGTCTGACCGACGACATAGCCGCCACATCCCGTTCCGGCCGGCGGGCCGCCGGCCTCGACGCATTTCACCCCGTTGAAGCCTTCGGCCACGAAATCCTCGGGGCGGAGTTCCTCGGCGTGGAAATCGACGTCCTTCAGAATGTCGATGACGGTCTGCTGCAGGTGCCCTGTCAGCGTGAAGGTCGAATCGTGCTTGGGGTCGCAGCCGATCTGAAGCACGCGCTTGCCCAGCTTCGAAAACGCCACCGACAGGTTCGAGCTTGTCGTCGACTTGCCGATACCGCCCTTTCCGTAGACAGCGAAGACCTTGGCGCCGTCGATCTTCATCGACGGGTCGAGATGGACCTGAAGCGATCCCTCGCCATCCTCGCCCTTCAGGATCGGAGGGGCGGACAGGCCGCGGGCCTCGAGTCCCGCCTGCTCGCGCGCATTGGCACGGGCTGCGGGGGGATGTTTGGCGTCAAGCGGGCTCATGTGGTCTCCTCCCGGCCTATTCGGCCGCAATTCCTTCAAGGCGGTCTTCAAGTTCGTCGGCGGCATCCTGCAGGGCGGCCAGCGTGTCCGCGTCGGGTTGCCAGTAGTTGCGGTCATGCGCTTCGAGCAGCCGGTTCGCCATGCGCGCCGAGGCCTGAGGATTCAGCGCCGACAGGCGTTTGCGCATGGCGTCATCCAGCACGAAGGTTTCGGAAATCCGCTGATAGACCCAGGGATCGACCTGACCAGTCGTTGCCGACCAGCCCATCGTGTTGGTGACCTGCGCCTCGATCTGGCGCACGCCTTCGTGGCCGTGCTTGAGCATTCCCTCGAACCACTTGGGGTTAAGGCTGCGCGAGCGGGTCTCCAGCGCGACCTGATCCTTCAGCGTGCGCACCTTGGCGTCGCCCCGGGTCTGATCGCCGATATAGATCGCCGCTTCCACGCCCTTCGCGCGTTTCACCGCGCGGCTGATGCCGCCCAGGGTATCGAAGTAATGGTCGACCGTGGTCACCCCAAGCTCGACCGATTCGAGATTCTGATAGGCGACGTCCACGTCCTTGAGCGTGCGCTGCAGCAGCGCCGCGTTCGCCGTGGCCTTGCCGAAACGCGAGTAAGCGAAGGACTTGCGGGCCTCGTAGGCGTCGGCCAGTTCGTCCTCGTCCCCGAAGGCAGAACTGTCGACCAGCGCGTTCACGTTGGAGCCGTAGGCGCCCTCGGCGTTCGAGAAGACCCGCAGGCTTGCCGTTTCCATGTCGCAGCCCATCGACTGCGCGTAGGCCAGCGCATGGGCCCGGACGAAGTTGCTCTCGGCCGGTTCGTCCTCGGCGGTCGCGCATTTCCAGGCGGCTTCCGCCAGCATCCGGGTCTGAAGCGGCAGAAGATCGCGGAAAATTCCCGAAAGCGTCATCACCACGTCGATGCGCGGACGGCCCAGTTCCGAGAGGGGGATCAGATCGGCACCGCAGAGCCGGCCATAGCCGTCGAAACGCGGCTTCGCACCCATCAGGGCCAGCGCCTGCGCGATCGGAACACCGTCCGACTTGATGTTGTCCGATCCCCAGAGCACCAGCGCGACGGTTCTGGGCAGGCTGGCGTGGGTGTCGAGCAGGAGTTGCGCCTGCTTCATCCCGTCCGACAGCGCGAAGGCGGTGGGCATCCGGAACGGATCGAAGGCATGGATGTTGCGGCCGGTGGGCAGAACCTCGGGCGACCGGATCAGGTCGCCGCCCGGCACCGGCGCGATGAACCGGCCCGAGAGCGCCCGCATCAGTGCGGGAAGTTCGGTCTGCTGGCGCAGGAGATGCGCGACGTGTTCGGCGGCATCGGCGCTCTGATCGGCCATGACCTTCAGGTGCTCGCGGATCGCTTCTTCGGCCATCGGCTTGCCGACGATGTGCAGTCCGTCGGGGATCAGCGCATCCTCGGTCTCAAGCAGCGTCAGCCACAGCCTGTCGGGATTGCTTCCGTCAAGATCGACCGCTGCCGCCTGTTCCGCGATCAGCGCCGCAAGCTCGCCGCGCTCGGGCGCATCAGGCGCAAGTCCCCGCCACCGCGTCAGGCTGTCCTTGAGCTCCAGCAGGCCCTTGTAGAGCCCGGAGGTTGCCAGCGGCGGCGTCAGGTGCGTCACGGTCACCGCGTTCGACCGGCGCTTGGCGAGGGTCGCCTCCGACGGGTTGTTCGAAGCGTAGAGATAGACGTTCGGCATCTCGCCGATCAGGCGGTCGGGCCAGTCCCGCGCGCCCATCCCGGCCTGTTTGCCCGGCATGAATTCAAGCGCACCGTGCATTCCGAAATGCAGCACCGCGTCGGCATGGAACGTGTTGCGGATCCACAGGTAGAACTGCGTGAAGGCGTGGGTCGGGGCAAAGCCCTTCTCAAAGAGAAGGCGCATCGGGTCGCCTTCGTATCCGAAGGTAGGCTGAACGCCGACGAAGACGTTGCCGAATTGCGCGCCAAGGATGAACACGCCCTTGCCATCGGACTGGATGCGCCCGGGCGCAGGGCCCCAGACAGCCTCGATCGCCTTCAGCGGCGGAGTGGCGCGCACGATCGTGTCGGCGTCGACATAGGCGGCGACGTTTGCCTCCTGCCCGTATTGCGCGGCATTGCCGTGCAGGACGGCGGCGCGCAGATCGTCCAGCGTCGCGGGCGGCTCAAGGTCGTAACCCTGCCGCTTCATCTCATGCAGAGTGTTGAAAAGGCTTTCGAAAACGGAAAGATAGGCGGCGGTTCCCACGGCACCCGCATTGGGCGGAAAGCCGAACAGTACGACCGCAACCTTCTTGTCGGCATTGGCCTTGCGGCGCAGACGCGCCATGCGCAGCGTCTTCTCGGACAGGCTTTCGATCCGCTCGTGGCAGGGCGACATCGCGCGGCTGTCCTCGTGCCGCGCGCAATTGTGCGAACAGCCAGTGCAGCGATCCTCTCCATGGCGTCCGGCAAAGACCGTGGGACTGGTTGCCCCGTCGATCTCGGGCAGGGCGATCAGCATGGTCGTCTCGACGGGTCCCAGGCCGCCATCGGACGCGGCCCACTGCCCCAGCGTCTGGAACTCGAGCGGATGGGCGGCAAGATAGGGAACGTCGAGGTCCTGTAGCATCTCGACGGCGGCCGCGCTGTCGTTATAGGCCGGCCCTCCGATCAGCGAGAACCCCGTCAGCGACACCATCGCGTCAATCTTGCCGCGGAAATAGGTCTCGATCGCCGGGCGTCCGTCAAGACCGCCGGCGAAGGCTGGCACGCAGCGAATGCCTTTCGCTTCGAAGGCACGGATCACCGCGTCGTAATGTGCGGTGTCGGAGGCAAGGATGTAGGACCTCAGCATAAGCAGGCCGACGGTCGCCACCGGATCCTTCGGGCCGGGCAGGGCGGCGACGTCCGTGACGATGCGATGGCCGGGAAGGTCGGGGTGGTAGAGCCCGACATCCGGATAATCGATCGGCGCTGCGACCTGCGTGCCACGCCAGGCCCGCTCGCTCGAGTAGCGCGAGACAAGGAAGCGGATCATCGCCTCGACATTGTCGTCCGACCCGCCCAGCCAGTACTGCATGGTCAGGAACCAGGCCCGCAGATCCTGCGCCTTGCCGGGAAGAAACTTCAGGATCTTCGGCAGCCGGCGCAGCAGCTTCATCTGCTTCTCGCCCGAGGTCGCGGACGGCTTGCCCGAGCCGCGGAGCTTCTTGAGAAGCTGCATCGCGCCCGAGGCGGGCTTGGTCATGTCAAGATCGCCCATCCGCGTCAGCCGGACAACCGACGAGTCGGCAATCACCCCGATCATCGCGTCGCAGGAGTCGCGCCTGGCCTGCAGGTCGGGCAGGATGGCCGTGATATGCTCTTCGAGGAAGATCAGGTTGGCGACGATGATGTCTCCATGCCGCACATCGTCTTTCGCCCGCTCGAGTGCGGCTGGGTTCTCGCCCCACTCTGCGGCGGCGTGGACGGTGACGGTCAGCCCCGGGAAATCGTCGGCCAGACGTTCGGACACCCGTGCCGCGGGGCCAGCCGAATGGGCGTCAAGCGTGACGATCACCACGCGGTAGCCGGGGATATGGCGGTCATCTCGCATAGTGGGCCTTGGCTTCGTACAGCGTCTCGACGCTGATCTCGCTGACGCCGCGCTCGGCCGCGAAGCTTTCGGTGTTCCGCCGCGCCTTGCCACGCACGAAGAACGGGATCTTCTTCAGTTCCTTCTCGGCATCGGGCTGCCAGATGACCGATCCGTCGGTCTGGACCACGGGCACTTCGGCCCCTGGCTTCTTCTGGCTGGCAATACCTTGGGGGTCCGGGGGCAAAGCCCCCGTCTCCGATATGGCCTTCGGTGCATGGCCACCATGATGGGACGGCCCAGCGTCGTCGTGGAATTCGAAGTCCTCGCGGAACATGTGCAGAAGATGCTCTTCCAGACCCATGACCAGCGGGTGCACCCAGGTGTCGAAGATGACGTTGGCGCCTTCCCAGCCGACCTGCGGCGAATAGCGCGCGGGGAAGTCCTGGACATGAACCGGGGCCGAGATCACGGCGCAGGGGATGCCCAGCCGCTTGCCGATGTGGCGCTCCATCTGGGTCCCGAGGATCATCTCGGGCGACAGCCGCTCAATCTCGCTTTCGACCTCGAGGTAGTCGTCGGTGATCAGTGCCGCGACGCCGTAGTCGGCGGCCAGCTTGCGGATATCGCGGGCAAATTCGCGGTTGTAGCAGCCCAGGCCGCAGACCTCGAAGCCCATTTCGTCACGCGCAATGCGGGCGGCGGCCTTCACATGGGTGGCGTCGCCGAAAATGAAGACGCGCTTCCCGGTGAGGTAGGTCGAATCGACCGACTTCGAATACCAGGGCATGCGCAGGCGCGACGTGTCGGCCTCTCCCGTAACGCCGGTCAGCGCACGAACTTCGGCGATGAAGTCATGCGTGGCGCCGACGCCGATGGGGACCACTTTCGTCCAGGGCATGTCGAAGCTGCGCTCGAGGAACCGCGCGGCGGCCTCGCCGGTTTCGGGATAGAGCAGCACGTTGAAATGCGCCGCCGGAAGCCGGGCGATGTCGGCGGGGCTGGATCCCATCGGGGCGACGACGTTCACGCCGATACCAAGGTCGTGCAGCAGCGCGGAAAGTTCTTCGATGTCGTCACGGTGGCGGAATCCAAGGCCGGTGGGGCCAAGGATGTTCGCCGTGATCTGCGCCGTCTTCTCCTGCGGCTGGCAGAGGTGCCGGCAGATCTGGAAGAACGTCTCGTCGGCGCCGAAGTTTTCCTTGCGCTGGTAGCTGGGAAGTTCCAGCGGGATCACCGGAACCGGCAGGCCCATCGTTTCGGCCAGACCGCCCGGGTCATCCTGGATCAGCTCGGCCGTGCAGGATGCACCGACGATGATCGCCTGCGGCTTGAAACGGTCATAGGCGTCCTGGCAGGCGTCCTTGAAAAGATGCGCCGTGTCCGACCCCAGATCGCGGGCCTGGAAGGTCGTGTAGGTGACCGGCGGGCGGTGGTTGCGCCGCTCGATCATCGTGAACAGGAGGTCGGCATAGGTGTCGCCCTGCGGGGCGTGCAGGACATAGTGCAGTCCGGTCATGCCGGTGGCGACGCGCATGGCGCCGACATGGGGCGGGCCTTCATAGGTCCAGACCGTCAGCTTCATGCCCTGGCCCCCATCTTGAGCTTCTCGTGCCGGCGCAAGGGGCGGGAAAAGAGACCGGCGAGGTCGCCCGCCTGTTCGTAGAAATGGACCGGCGTGAAGACCAGTTCGATGGCCCATTTGGTGGCCAGCCCCTCGGCCTCGAGCGGGTTGGCAAGGCCAAGCCCGCAGACCGTCAGGTCAGGGCGGGCGGCGCGGGCGCGGTCGAGTTGAAGATCCACGTCCTGACCTTCCGAGATCACCGGGCCTTCGGGCAGAAGGTCAAGGTCGGGTGCGGTCAGCGCCCTGTGGATGAAGGGTGAGCCGACCTCGATCGCGGTCATGCCGCATTCGCGCGTGAGGAAGCGGGCCAGCGGGATCTCGAGCTGGCTGTCGGGGAAGAAAAAGACGGATTTGCCGTTCAGCTCGGCCGACTGGGCGGCGATGGCGCGGCGGGCGCGGGCGCGGGGGGCCGCGGTGGCGCGGTCGAACGTCTCGTCGTCAACTCCGAATTCGTCGGCGATCGCGCGCAGCCAGGCCGTGGTGCCTTCGTCGCCGAAGGGGAAAGGTGCAGGAAGATGCCGGGCGCCGCGCCGTTCGAGGGCGGCATGCGTGTCGCCCAGGAAGGGTTGCACGGCGGCGAAGACGGTGTTGGGACCGACGGCCAGATCGCTGTCGGCGCGGGGTGCGGGCAGGACACGGACGGGGCCGATTCCGAGGTCGGACAGCAGCTTGAGCGCTTGATCCTCGACAACATCGGGCAGGGCGCCGACCACAAGCAATTGCCGCGCGTCTGTCTCGGGCAGCTCGGGCACCATCGTGGCGAGGCAGGCGTCCTCGCCCTGGGTGAAGGTCGTCTCGATGCCGGACCCCGAATAGTTCATCACCCGGACGTGTGGCGCGTATTCCCTGGTGAGCCGCTCCGCCGCGCGGGCAAGGTCAAGCTTGATGACCTCGGAGGGGCATGACCCGACAAGAAAGAGCTGACGGATGTCGGGGCGTCGCTCAAGAAGCCGGCCGACCTCGCGGTCGAGTTCTTCGTGTGCATCCGCAAGACCAGCGAGATCCTTTTCTTCAAGGATGGCGGTGCCGAAGCGGGGTTCGGCGAAGATCATTACGCCGGCGGCCGATTGCAGCAGGTGCGCGCAGGTGCGCGACCCCACGACGAGGAAGAAGGCGTCCTGCATCTTGCGGTGCAGCCAGATGATTCCGGTCAGACCGCAGAACACTTCGCGCTGGCCGCGTTCCTTAAGGACCGGGGTGTCGCGGCAGCCGCCGTTGCGGGGCAGGGGGGCCAGATCGTTCATGCCATCGCACCGGTATCGGCGAGGTTGGCCCCGGCCTTTGCCTCGGCTTCGGCCTGAAGCCGGGCCATGCGCAGTTTCCACAGGAACTGGCCGGCATTGACGACGTAAGCGGCATAGGCGGCCAGTGCCAGAAGCATCAGCGCGCGCGGATCGAGCGCGCCGGTGAGTAGCGCCCATATATAAGCGGTGTGCAGCGCGATCACGACGAAGCTGAAGACGTCCTCCCAGAAGAAGGCGGGGGCGAACAGCCATTTGCCGAACACCACCTTCTCCCAGATCGAGCCGGTGATCATGATCGCGTAGAGAAACCCCGTCTTGATGACGATCGAGATCGTTGCGGCTTCGTAGCCCGCGCCGGTCATGAGGTAGCGCATGACGAGGGCCAGGGAGACAATGAAAACAAGGAACTGGACCGGAGCAAGGATGCCTTGGACCAGCGTCCAGACGGTCGAGTCCCGACGAACACGCTCTTCGTCGGTGTAGAGCTTTGTTCCGCGCCCTGCTGTCTGTCCCGCTTTGGACATCGACCACTCCCTTGTCGTCGGATGAAGGCAGGTTACCAACTCATGACAGCAAGTGTCAATTGGAACTTACACTTCTTCGAGCCGAAGCTTTAGAGGTAATCAGATGCTAACAAAACGCCCAAGAGCCTTTTAAGACATTGATAAAAATACAGAAAGAGTTGTGTATTGGTGTTTTCAGGGGGCCGTGGTTGCGCGAAGTGTCAATTTACTTTGACATACTGGAGTCGCTGGTGGAGACTGGCACATATGTAATCGCAGCCGACTCGGGGCGGTGGCCCATTGCGGGGAGTTTGACATGACGGATCGCGTGGAGTTGCTCGGCGGGATCGTTGAAGATCCCGGAGTGATCGACATCGACCAGCCGGGGCCGGAAGCCCGGGCTGCAAGATCTGTACGGACTGCCCGGCGAGATGCTGCGGATGCGTTTTCCCGGGGCAACTCACGCGAGGGCAGTCGTAGTGATCTTTCAGAGCCGCTTGTCTCCGCGCTTCTTGGCGCAATGCTGACTGACGTTGACGACAGGTGTGACGCCGTTGTGGAGTTCATGGGCCGGGCTCAGGTCGGAATCGACGATATCGTGAGCCTCTATGTTCCCGAGGTGGCGCGCAGGCTGGGCCAGGACTGGCATGACAATCGCCGCAGCTTCGCGGACGTCACGATCGGCACCGCCAGATTGCAAAGCCTTCTGCGCGAACTGGTCGGGCGCGCGGATGACGGGCTCTGGCGGGATCTCGACTGTCCCGCGGTGGCTCTCATTGTCCTCGAGAATGAATTCCACACGCTTGGCGCCGTGGTGCTGAGCCAGCAGCTTCGGCGCCTTGGCGTCTCGGTCCAGCTCATGCTGGGTCAGAGCGAGGCGGAAATGATCCAGTGCATTGCACAGGATCGGTTCGATGCAATCCTTGTTTCCGTCGCGCGGACGGAGTGCCTTGCATCATTGAATAAACTGGTCGAAAAACTTCGCCGCGCCGCTCTTCATCCAACACCCTTTGTCGTTGGTGGGGCAGTGGTCGGAGATGAAAGCGAGATCAGGAATCTGACCGGTGCGGACCACGTTGCAGCGGATGCCAGCGAAGCCCTTATCAAATGCGGGCTGAAATCCTATCTCCAAGAGGCTGTTCTGCGCGCGAATTCAGCGTAGGCGATGATTTGGCGTTCGGCACGCCGTCAGGAGGAAGTGCCGTGAGTTCGCGTGGTACCAAATACTGGAGTTCCGGCGCTATTCCGCTGATCGGACCGGATGTGCTTGGCGAAATCATCGCCAATGCCGCCGATGTGGCCATCGTCATCTCGGATGTCGGCAAGGTGCTCAGCGTGGTGGTCAATCCGAACCATCCAGGCAGCGGGCGCATCGACCATTGGGAAGGGCGCGATATTCGTGATTTCCTGACAACGGAAAGCATTGACAAACTTGATGCCGCGCTTGGCCGCTTCGTTGCCGGGAAAGGCACGAATGTGGCGATGGAGCTGAACCACACCGACGCGTCGAACTGGGATTACCCGGTCCGCTATACGCTGCATGGCATCAGCTCGGATGGGGCGCTCTTGATGCTCGGCCATGACATGCGTCAGATCGCCGAGATGCAGCAGCAGCTCGTCAAGGCGCAGATGGCGCTTGAGCGTGACTATGAAGTCCAGCGCAAGGCCGATACGCGGTTCCGGGTGCTTCTGGAATCCAGCCGCGACGCCGTTGCCTTCGTGTCGATCGGAAGCGGCCGCATCACCGAGTTGAATAGCGCCGCCGCCCTCTTGCTGGGCGCGGCGGTGGACGATCTTCAGGGCGCCGCCTTCGCCCAGGAGTTCGAGAGCCGCCGGCGGGGAGAGTTCATCACGTCGCTGTCCGCATCGGCCGTGGCCGAGCAGGGTACGCCGATGGACCTGACGACGCGGCGCAGCCGCCGCCCCGTGACGGTGACGCCCACGGTGTTTCGCGCCGCGGGCGAACGGATGCTGATGTGCCGGATCGAGCCGGCGGACGAGGCCGACCAGCCCGTGGACGAACTGACCGACAACCTGTCGGGGCTTTTTCAGGAGGGTGTCGATGCCATCGTCTTCACCGACAAAGACGGGATCATTCGGTCGGCCAACGAGGCTTTCCTGAACATGGCCGACGCGCCGCACCTGACCGCGGTGAAGGGCAAGTCGTTGGCCGATTTCCTGGTGCGTGGGGCCGTCGATACCAAGGTGCTGATCGAAAACGCGATGCGCACCGGCAAGATGCGGCTTTTTGCGACGAAGATGGCCTCGGAGTACGGCACGCGTACTGCGGTCGAGATTTCGGCCACCCACCTCAACGATCGCGCCCATCCGGTGCTTGTCTTCGTGATCCGCGATGCAAGTCGTGCGGAAGCGATGCGCAAACCCGGGGTGGCGGTCAACGACGACAGCGTCCGCAGCGTTATGGAGCTTGTGGGCTCGGCAACCCTCAAGGACATCGTCAACGAGACGACCGAAGTGGTCGAGAAGATGTGCATCGAGACGGCGGTCGAGCTTACGCGGAACAACCGTGTGGCAGCGGCCGAGATGCTGGGGCTGAGCCGGCAGAGCCTTTATGTGAAGCTGCGCAAATACGGGCTTCTGAGCAAGGGCGCCGAGTAGACGCCGCTGCCCCGCCTTTCACGGATTCCGAAAGCGACGCGGGCGGCGGGACATTCTGCCGCGCGGCGGTCGACGGGACCATGAAAACCTTGCACGACTCGAATCTGTAGTGTTTAGTTGACACATGAGTGTCAGCGAAAACTTACACATTTCGAATACATCGCAGCGGCGCTGGCCCGAGCCGGCAGCCGCCCTTCGTCTTATCAAGCCGATCACCTGGTTTCCGCCCATGTGGGCGTATCTCTGCGGCGTCGTGTCGGCAGGGGTCTGGCCGGGCGAGAACTGGGGGCTTGTGCTGCTGGGGGTGATCTTGGCTGGTCCCATCGTTTGCGGCATGAGCCAGGCGGCGAACGACTGGTGCGACCGGCACGTGGATGCGATCAACGAACCCGACCGGCCGATCCCGTCGGGCCGAATCCCCGGTCGCTGGGGGCTGTGGATCGCGCTTGCGATGACGGTGCTGGCACTGATCGTCGGCTGGCAATTAGGGCCATGGGGGTTTGGCGCGACCGTCGTGGGCGTTCTGGCGGCCTGGGCCTATTCGGCGGAGCCGGTGCGGTTGAAGAAATCGGGTTGGTGGGGGCCGGGGCTTGTGGGCCTGTCCTATGAGACGCTGCCCTGGTTCACCGGTGCAGCGGTTCTGAGCTTGGGTGCTCCGTCCTTCTACGTGGTTGCGGTGGCGCTGCTGTATGGTCTTGGCGCGCACGGGATCATGACTCTCAACGATTTCAAAGCGCTTGAGGGCGACCGGCAGACCGGTGTCCGGTCCTTGCCCGTGGTTCTGGGGCCCGAGGTGGCAGCGAAGATCGCCTGTATCGGCATGATCATACCGCAACTGATCGTGGTATGTCTTCTGCTCATCTGGGGTCGGCCCTGGCATGCCCTGGCGGTCGCCGCGGTGCTTCTGGCGCAGGGTGCGGCGATGCGGGTCCTGTTCCGCGATCCCAAGGGCAAGGCGCCCTGGTACAATGCAACCGGAGTGTCGCTTTACGTCACCGGCATGATGATCACCGCCTTCGCGGTCCGCACCCTGGGGGCTGGCGGATGACGCTGTCGTGGTTCTCGATCGTTCGGCTGGGCCTCGTTCAGATGGCGCTGGGGTCGATCGTTGTGCTGACTACATCGACGCTGAACCGGCTCATGGTGGTCGAGCTGGCGCTTCCCGCAATATTGCCGGGATTCCTTGTTGCGTTGCACTACGGCATCCAGATTACCCGCCCGAACTGGGGGTTCCTCAGTGACAAGGGCGGCAGCCGCGCACGCTGGATCATCGGCGGAATGGCCGTTCTCGGCCTTGGCGCGATGATGGCTGCGCTCGCGATCCCGGTGCTGGACGGCGGGTTCGGGGCGGGGCTGATGTTGTCGATTCTGGCCTACTCCCTGATCGGCCTGGGTGTCGGGGCCTCCGGCACGTCGCTTCTGGCGCTTCTGGCCACCGCGACCGCACCCCGGCGACGGGCTGCTGCCGCCACCATCACCTGGTTGATGATGATTTTCGGAATAGCGGTGACGGCGGTGACCGTGGGCAGGTTCCTCGAACCCTACAGTCCCGCGCTCTTGCTGAGGATCGTGGGCATCGTGACCCTGACCGCTTTCGCGGCGACCTGCGTTGCTGTCTGGGGCGTCGAGCGCGGACTTCATGTCCGACCCGAACCCGAGGCGCAACCGTTCCGTGAGGGCCTGGCCGAGATCTGGGCCGAACGGCGCGCCCGCAACTTCACGCTGTTCGTCTTTTTGTCGATGACGGCCTTCTTCATGCAGGAGTTGATCCTCGAGCCCTACGCCGGCCTCGTCTTCGGCTTCACGCCGGGACAATCGACGCAGCTCTCGGGAGCGCAGAACGGCGGCGTCTTTCTTGGCATGTTGATCGTGGGCATCGCGGCGACGGGGTTCCGTCTTGGCAGCCTGCGGCTCTGGGTGATGGCGGGATGCGTTGGGTCGGCAGTCGCACTTACCATAATCTCTCTTATCGGACAAACAGGTTCGACCCTTCTGGTTCCCGCCGTTATGGGTCTGGGACTCTTTAACGGCATGTTCGCGGTTGCGGCGATCGGGTCGATGATGGCCCTTGCTGGCGAAGGTCGCGAAAAACGCGAAGGGACCCGAATGGGGCTCTGGGGCGCAGCGCAGGCAATGGCCGCGGGGTTCGGCGGGCTGCTGGGTGCGGCTGCGGCCGATGTCATGCGCCGTCTGACCGACGACGCCACAGCATTCGGCACGGTATTCGTGGCCGAGGCCTTTCTATTCATCGCCGCTGCGGCCCTTGCCGCGCGGATCATGGACCGCGGCCCGCAGCGCCGCCCTGCACAGCTGGTTCCGGGAGAATGAGCATGACCTACGATGTCGTCGTCATCGGCGGAGGCCCCTCGGGCGCAACCGCGGCCGAGGATCTTGCGCGCGCGGGCCGAAAGGTCGCCCTGATTGACCGGGCGGGCCGGATCAAGCCCTGTGGCGGCGCGATCCCGCCCCGGCTGATCAAGGATTTTGACATTCCCGACAGCCAGATCGTCGCACGTGTCAACACCGCCCGCATGATCTCTCCCACGTCCCGTGCCGTCGACATACCGATCGAGAACGGGTTCGTCGGCATGGTCGACCGCGAGCACTTTGACGAATTCCTGCGCGAACGTGCCGCGAAGGCGGGCGCCACGCGCTACACTGGCACATTTCAGCGGATCGAGCGCGATGAGGAGGGCAAGCACGTCGTTTATCGCGACAAGGAGACCGGAGAGACCCGCCGCCTGACAACGCGCCTTATCATCGGCGCGGACGGTGCCCGGAGTGCCGTGGCCAAGGCCGAGGTCCCGGGTGGCGAAAAGATCCCCTATGTCATCGCCTATCACGAGATCCTCAAAGCACCCGAGAAAGGGGTCGATTGCATCAACGGGGCGTATGATCCCAAACGCTGCGACGTGATCTATGATGGCCGGGTCAGCCCCGACTTCTATGGCTGGGTGTTTCCGCATGGTGGATCGGTCAGCGTCGGCATGGGCACGGGTGTCGAGGGAATCGACCTCAAGAAGGCCACCGCCGATCTGCGGGTTTCATCGGGTCTGACCGATTGCGAGACGATCCGCCGCGAAGGCGCGCCCATCCCGCTGCGTCCGATGGACAAGTGGGACAACGACCGTGACGTGATCCTGGCGGGGGATGCCGCAGGTGTCGTCGCGCCGTCATCGGGCGAAGGTATCTACTACGCCATGTTCGGCGGGCGTGTCGCCGCGACGGCCGCGCACAAGTTCCTGAGCACGCGCATGATCAAGGACCTGCAGCTGGCGCGCAAGCTGTTCATGCGAGAGCACAAGACCGTCTTCAAGGTGCTGCGCTCGATGCAGGACGCCTATTACAAGTCGGACGAGCGGCGTGAGCGGTTCGTGAGCCTGTGTCATGATGTGGACGTTCAGAAGCTGACCTTCGAAGCCTACATGAACAAGGAACTCGTAAAGGCGCGGCCGATGGCGCATATCAAGATCGGACTCAAGAACCTTGCCCACCTGACCCGAATGGTGCCCGAAGCCTACACATGACCGAGATGATCCCAACCTGGGTCGACGGCAAGCTGACGCCGGTCGACAAGTTGCGGGCCCACCAGCTTGGCCTGCGTCACAAGGCCGTGTCGGTCTTCGTCATGTCCGGATCGAAGGTGCTGATCCAGAAACGGGCATTGAGCAAGTATCACACACCGGGTCTCTGGGCGAACACCTGCTGCACGCATCCGCAGTGGGACGAAAGCCCGATTGATTGCGCCCTGCGGCGTCTGCAGGAAGAGCTTGGGATCACCGGATTGTTCCCCACCCATCGTGACCGGGTCGAGTACCGCGCGGACGTGGGCGGCGGATTGATCGAGCACGAGCTGGTCGACATCTTCCTTGCGGATGCTCCGGCGGACCTTAAGGTCGCGCCGAACCCAGACGAGGTGGCCGATGTGCGCTGGGTCGATCTTTATGACCTGGCTGCTGAGATCGGGCGTTGGCCGGAGCGGTTCACGCCCTGGCTGCGCATCTACATGGAACAGCACAAGGACCGGATCTTCGGATCTCTGGTCCGCGCCTGAACTCTATCACTCACTGCTAACGGACCGCCGGAGTGTGTCCACCCTTTCGGTGGATCACGCCATCGGGCTCAGGCCCGAGCCCTTCCGAAATCCGCCAGGGTCACGCCGAGTGCTTCGGTCGCGGTCTTTGCGATGTCGGAAGCCGTGAGACCGGCATCGGCATACATGTCGGCGGGACTGGCGTGGTCGATGAAGCGATCGGGCAGCGTCATCGTGCGGATCTTCAAGCCGCGATCGAGAAGCCCCGCCCCCGCCATGTGGTGCAGCACATGCGCGCCGAAGCCGCCTGTGGCACCCTGCTCCACGGTGATCAGGACCTCATGGTGGCGGGCGAGTTGGGCAATCAGGTCGGTATCAAGCGGCTTGGAAAACCGCGCGTCGGCGACGGTGGTGCCGATCCCGCGTGCAGCCAGATCCTCGGCGGCGGCCAGGCTTTCGGCCAGGTGAGTCCCGAAGGACAGGATCGCGACCGTGCTGCCTTCGCGCACCACCCTGCCCTTGCCGATCTCGAGCACCCTGCCCCGTTCGGGCATCTCAGCGCCCACGCCTTCGCCGCGCGGATAGCGGAAGGCGATGGGGCCCTCGTCATGCGCCGCGGCGGTGGCGACCATATGCACCAGCTCGGCCTCGTCGGCGGCGGCCATGACGGTAAAGCCCGGCAGGTTCGACAGGTAGGCCACGTCGAATGCGCCCGCGTGAGTCGCCCCATCGGCGCCAACCAGGCCTGCCCGGTCGATGGCGAAGCGGACGGGAAGTCTCTGAAGCGCCACGTCGTGCACGACCTGGTCATAGCCGCGCTGAAGGAAGGTCGAATAGATCGCGCAGAACGGGCGCAGACCGGCGGCGGCCATTCCGGCGGCGAAGGTCACGCCGTGCTGCTCGGCGATGCCCACGTCGAATACGCGGGCGGGAAAGCGGTTCGCCATGATGTCGAGGCCCGTACCCGAGGGCATGGCGGCTGTGACGGCGACGATGCGGGGGTCGCGCTCGGCCTCGGAGGTCAGGCTTTGCCCGAATACCTTGGTGTAGGCCGGGGCGTTCGACTTGCCCTTGGCCTGGGTGCCCGAGACCACGTCGAACTTCGACACGCCGTGATACTTGTCGGCGCTGATCTCGGCCGGGCCATAGCCCTTGCCCTTGACCGTGCAGACATGGATGAGCATCGGTCCGGTGGCCCGGGCACGGGCTGCGCGCAGGACCGGCAGAAGCTGGGTCATGTCATGCCCGTCGATGGGGCCGACATAGGTAAAGCCCAGTTCCTCGAACAGAGTTCCCTGCCCGCCCGCAGCACCGGTCACAAGCTGGCGCGCGCGCCGTGCATGATCCCGCAGCGGGCCGGGAAGCGCCGACTCGAACCCTTCTGCCATCTGGATCAGCGGCGTGTTGCCGTAGAGACCCGACAGGTATTTCGACATCGCGCCGACGGGCGGGGCGATGGACATCTCGTTGTCGTTCAGAATGACGAACAGCCGCCGGCCTTCGTGGCCTGCATTGTTGAGCGCCTCGTAGGCCATGCCCGCGCTGATCGACCCGTCGCCGATCACCGCGATGGCGTCGCCGGTCGCCTGACCCATGTCGCGGCCCACGGCAAACCCGAGTGCCGCCGAGATCGAGGTCGAGGAATGCGCCGCGCCGAACGGGTCGAACTCGGATTCCGACCGCTTGGTGAATCCCGACAACCCGTCCTTCTGGCGCAGCGTGCGGATGCGATCGCGCCGCCCCGTGAGCACCTTGTGCGGATAGCACTGGTGCCCGACATCCCAGACGAGCTTGTCGAAGGGCGTGTTGAAAACAGCGTGGATCGCCACGGTCAGTTCCACCACACCAAGCGACGAGCCCAGGTGCCCGCCGGTTTCGGAGACCGCCGAAATGACCTCGCTTCGCAGTTCCTGTGCAAGGTTCGCAAGCTCTGCGTCATCCAGCGCCTTGAGATCGGCGGGGCCGGCGACTCGGTCGAGGGTCGGTGTGGCGGGACGGGTCATTGCGGTCTCTCCCCCTGAGGGTGATGAAAAAAGGCGTCGCGAGGGGTCAGCCCAAGCGACGCCAGGTTCCTGTAGCCAACAGGAAGGGAACCGGGGTGTGGAGGCCCCGAAGACCGGGCGCGGCTAAACGCCCGATCCCGTTGGACCGATGCGGCGGCGTCGCCCGCCGCGCCGGTTCATGCGAAGGCGGTGATCAGATGCCGCCCGGCATCGATCATCGCGAAGGGGTCCTCGGGCAGAATGAAACTGACCGCCCGGATCACCAGGATGATGGCGATCAGACCGAACAGCACCAGTGCCGCCCAGACCGCCCCCATCGCCATATTGCGGAACACCCACATATGCAGCGACGGGGTCTTTTCGGTCTTCAGATACCACTTTTCCGTATCAGCCATGGCTCAGTTCTCCAGCGGCAGGTAGGGCAGGAAGTCTTCGGGCGTCAGCGCAGGAACATAGTTAACTGCTGCGCCATAGCCGTGGTCCTGTGCCCAGATGAACCAGTTGTCCACGACAGTGCCTGTCAGAAGGATGCCGATACCGCCTGTCAGCGTCGTCAGCACCGCGAACCACCAGGCCCAGCGGTGAATCCCTTCCATCGTGGCGTTGAAGCCCATCGTCCAGCGCCAGAAAAGGCCGGCGCGTTCGGATGCCGTTCCGCGGTCGTAGATCTGTTCCAGCTCGCGGTCGCCGCCAAGGCGGGAAACCGCAAGGATGGTCGCCCCGTGCATCGCGAAGAGCAGGGTGGAGCCGTAGAGGAACACGATCGAAAGCGCGTGGAACGGATTGTAGAAGAGGTTCCCGTAGGTCAGGGAAAAGAGGTTCGTCCAGTCGAGGTGGGTAAAGACACCGTACGGCACCGCCTCGGACCAGCTTCCCATCAGGATCGGCCGGATCAGGCCGAGCACGAGGAACAGCCAGATCGCGCTGGCGAAGGCGTAGCAGACGTGCTTGCCCATCCCCAGTTGATTGGCCAGGACCCAGGACCGCACCCACCACGCCATCACCGCGACAAGCAGGAAGAACGAGGCGATGAGGTAGTAGCCGCCTTCCGCCAGCGGCGGGAAGGACAGGCCGTACTGGGGTGCCGGCGGCTCGAGCGAGAGATAGAAGAGATCCCGCATGAAAACGGCCGGGTTGAAGTCGACAAGGTACCAGTACCAGGCGCCGACCATCGTGAACCAGATCGTCCCGGCCGCCAGCGAAAGCACGCCGTATGGCCCCAGGTAGACCGGCCCCAGCTGGGCGTTCCCAAGCCACCCGAACAGCGTCGAGAAGCTTGCGCCCGAGGTACGGTCCTTGAGGTCGACACCGGCCTCGACCACGCCCATCTCGGCCGGTCCCTGGACCTGCACCTGAGCGAAGATGTTCTGATAGTTAGCCATTGACGCCTCCCGGAATGTCAGCCCACCAAGGCAACTGGATGTACCAATCCCACCAGACGATCCACTGGTCGAACCAGACGGTTCCCGAGATCACGATGCAGACCGCGCTCCAGAAGCCCGCGTTCAGCGCCAGAAGCAGACCCAGACGGTGGATGCCGAGGGGTCCGATCGAGTAGCCGATGAAATCGCGGAAGAACGTGTCTTCATGTTCGGGCGACCGCACTTCCTTGCCCTTCTCGGGATTGGCGGCCGACAGGATCAGCGATCCGTGCAGCGCCAGCGCGAGGGTCGTGGTGAAGAAGAAGGTCACCGCGATCATGTGGGCCGGATTGTAGTGGAAGTTGCCATAGAGATAGCCGGTGTAGCTGACCCAATCGAGGTGGCTCCAGATGCCATAGGGGAAGCCGTGCCCCCAGGCGCCCATCAGCACCGGACGGATCACCACCAGCGTGGTGTAAGCGAAGATCGCAACGCCGAAGGCGAAGGGCACATGATACCCGATGCCCAGCTTGCGACAGATCTCGACCTCGCGCAGAAGCCAGCTGATGAAGGCGCCATGCGCGCAGATCGTGATGATCTGCCACAGCCCCCCCTGGTCAAGCGGCGCCGGCCCGAGGCCATAGGAAATCGGCGGCGGGTTGATCGAGATGAGCCACGGGTTCCAGGTTCCCTGGAGCGTGGCCCCATAGAAGATCAGGATGGTCCCGAGACCCGCGAAGAAGACCGTGGTGACCCCGAAGAATCCCACGAAAAACGGCCCGACCCAGAAGTCGAACAGGTCGCCGCCGACGAGCGTGCCTCCCGGCACGCGGTATTTTCGTTCGAAGCTGAGCAAAGCCATACTTCTTACTCCGTTTCATGGCGGCCTGATTTCAGGGTCGCCCCGAATGCCGTCGTTCCCTAGGTAGCCGCGGGCGGAACTGCGCCCCGCCCGCAGCGGTTCTTGACTGGTCGCGCGCCACAGGACAGACGCCGCCGGCATTACATGCCTGCGGGATCTCTCCTGCACCATCGCGAGCCAGTTGTAGCCGTCCGCTCCCGTGCTCAGCAGGACGAGATGAATCATCGCTGCCAAGAGGAAGAGGAACACGCCCTGAGCGACGAACACTCTGCGAGGATCGAAGATCAGCCAGATCTTGTAGAACTTGCTCATTTATCTCTCCTCCTCAGAACCAGGGCTTCCAGATGAACACTGCCAGATGAGCGACAACGGCAACGGCTGTGAAAAGCCAGAGCCCGCTCATGTAGACAGAGTGCAATTCCTGCGCCTGTTCGTCGGTGAGACCTGTGAATGACAGGTCGGTTCTATCAGCCATAAACTATCCTCCGGATCGTTAGACTGACGCCGCGAACCCCGCGGCCGGGTCCCCTTCAGGCGCCTTGCCCGTTGGGTTATCCCCCTCCCCTTTCGGGACCGGGGAATCTCGAATGCCGGCCCTCAGGGGGCCGAAAAGATCATCGGCGTGATGATCCGGGCCTGGGTCCAGGCGCGGGCCACCGGCCCCTTGTCGGTCAGGCTGCGGCTCTTGATCGCCGCAAGCGCCCAGGTGATCGTCGCCAGTGGCAGCGTCGCCAGGAAGATGATCGTGAAGTAGACATAGAACTCGGTCGTCGGCCGCTTCGTGCCGATGCGTGCCGCCGGCTCGCTCAGCATCATGTCAGTGGTCTGGTCGGTCATCTTGACCCTCCTTGGCTGGTCGCGGCACGAAGCGCCTCGACCGTTTCCTTCACGACCCGCTCGGCCCCGCTTTCAAGCGCGGCTTTCTCGGCCGCATCCCGAAGCGCCTTCGCGGCGGAAATTCTTGTCAGTATCGGATGCTCGGCCACGATCCGGTCGAGCGCGGCCTGCGCGTCCTCGTCCCAGGGGAAGTCGCGCCGCAGCGTCGTCGGCGTGGCGTCCGCACTGTCCATCTCGGACCCGAGCGGCAGAATGTGGAACAGCGCGTCGAACAGGCCGTTGCAGACTTCCTGCACGAGGTAGGTCGCGCCGGCATATCCCATGAAGGGCGTGCCCGTGGCGCGACGGATCGCGGCGCCGGGAAAGCTGGCCGGGATGAACGTCGGCGCAGGACCGTGGCCGGATTTGAGCTCGGCCAGGTACATCTTCTCGTTGATCGACCCCATCAGGATCAGCGGCCGGGTCTGGCCGACCAGTGCCCGCACCTCCTCGTTGTTGGTCTTCTTGCCGGCCGTGCGAGCGACCGCGAAGGCACAGGGCAGACCGAGATCGTCCTCGAGGAACAGGCGGATGCCGCGGGCATAGGTCTCGTTCGCGACGATCGCGAAGCTTGCCGTGGCAAAGAAGTCCTGCGTGACCGAACGCCAGAGATCCCAGACCGGCTTGATCGTGGAATGCTTCTCGCGCTGGATGAAGGGCTCGGGGTCGAGGCCCAGAAGCTCGCCCAGCGTGCGCAGGAACTTCGTCGTCGAACTCGATGCCGATCGGCGCCTGCAGGTAGGGCTTGCCCAGAACCTCGCACAGACCGCGGCCGAACTCGCGGTACATGCAGATGTTGACGTCGGCGTTCACAAGGTTGCGCATCTCGGCCAGGTGCGCGCCAAGCGGCATCACCATGTTGACCTCGGCGCCGATGCCTTCGACCAGGCGCCGGATCTCGTGCAGGTCGGAAGGCATATTGAAGGTGCCGTACATCGGCCCGAGGATGTTCACGCGGGGGGCATCGCCCTCTTCGCGTTTCTTCTCGGGCGGCATCCGGCCCTTGGTCATGCCGAACTCGGTGAAGATCCAGGTCATCGCCCGGTCGGCGCTTTCCCACTGATCCTCGTCGATGGTGCGCGGCAGGAAGCGCTGGATATTGGTACCCTGCGGCGTGACGCCACCGCCGATCATCTCGGCGATGGATCCGGTCACCACCACTGCGGGAAGGGCGGGATCGAGTGTGCCCCAGGCCCGCTTCATCGCGCCTTCGGTGCCGTCGCGGCCCAACTCTTCCTCGCCGAGACCCGTTGTGACGATGGGCAACTCGTGCGGGGGAAGTGCATCTGTGTAGTGCAGCACGGATGTGACCGGCAGGTTCTCGCAGCCCACCGGGCCGTCGATCACCACCTGAAGGCCCTTGACCGCGGTAAAGGCGTAAACCGCCCCCCAGTAGCCCCCTGCCCTGTCATGATCCTGCACCAGCATCAGATCATCTCCGCCGCTTTGGCCGCGCGGGCCTGCTTGTCGAGTTTCTTCTGATGCTGCGCCCGGAAATCGGGGCGCAGGTTGGGATCGCCTTCCCAGACGCCGGCGGTGTCGCCGGATCCGACGCCCTCGAAGAAGGCTTTCATGTGATCCATGCGGGCCTTGTTGCCGATGGCGGCGTTGACCACCTGGGCAAGGCTGCCGGCCCCAGCCGGACCCATCAGGGGCCGCGCGGAAATGAGGTTCGTGAAATAAAGGCCCGGCACGCCCAACTCCTTGGCCTTCTGCACGACGGGCGTCGTACCGATGGCAAGGTCGGGCTTGATCGCCTCCATCGCGGCGCAGTCGTCCTCGAGGCTGGCGCGGTACTTGACCTTGACGCCCTTGTCCTCAAGCCAGGCCCGGTCCCATTCGGACTGCTTCGTCTTCGGGCAGGCGGTGCCGACATAGGGCACGTCCGCTCCGCTTTCGATCAGCAGGCGGGCAACCAGAAGCTCCGAGCCTTCATAGCCCGACAGGGTGACCGTTCCCTTGATCGGCGATCCGGCCAGCGCGCCCTTGATCGCGGGAAGGAACTTGTTCTGCGCCTCGGCGATCCGGTCGGGGGCGACGTCCATCGCCTGGCCGATGTTCTTGAGCCATTCGGCGGTGCCGTCATGGCCGACCGGGGCGGAACCCACGATCGGACGGCCCGCAGCGTCGAACTCGCGCATCGCGGCGGTGTAGAAGGGATGGATCGCCGCGGCCACGCCACAGTCGAGCGCGGCATAAAGCTCGCGCCATTCGCGGCAGGGAACGACGGGACCGGCGGCCAGACCCATCGGGTCGAGCATCGCACCGATCATCATCGGGTCGGCGGGGAACATTTCGCCCAGGAGCGCCACCGAGGGACGCGCGGACTTGCCGCCGACCGGCGCCTGCACCGGGCCGGCCTCGATCTCGGCGCGGGCGTAGTTCAGCATCGCGCCGGCAAGGATATCCTTGGCTTCCGCATGGGTCGGCACGCCGAAGCCCGGCACGTCGATGCCGACGATGCGCACACCGTTGATCTCGCTGGGCAGAAGGCGCAGCGGAACGCCCGATGCGGTGGGCACGCAAAGGTTCGTCACCACGATCGCGTCATAGCGGTCGGGATCGGCCATTTCGTGCACCGCGTCGCGGATGTCTTCGAAGAGTTTGCCGGTGACAAGCGTTTCCGAGTTGAACGGCACATAGCCCACCGACCGGCGCGCGCCGTAGAAATGCGACACGAAGGTCAGGCCATAGACGCAGCAGGCCGAGCCCGACAGGACCGTAGCGGTGCGCCGCATCCGTAGACCCACGCGCAGCGACCCGAAAGCCGGGCACATGCTTTGCGGCTTGTCGTGGGGTCCCTGAGGATAGTCTTTCGCATATTGGTCAAGGATGTCGGACTTGCCCGCCATACGGGCGGCTTTCTCCATCTCGGAGCCCGAGTGGCAGCCAAGGCCACCCTCGGGGATCGGCATGGCATCCGCCGCCTCCCGACCCGAGCCTTCGACGATCTGGACATTGCCCGCGTCGTCGTAGCCGACTTCGTATCCCTCACGCATCGTCATAGACGACCTCGAGCGAGACCTTGGGCTTGGCATTCTTGCCGCGCATGTCGGCATCGGTGGCGGGCTCAAGAACGAAGTCTCCGCCCGTGTCCTTACTGTCGAAAAGGGCCAGAAGCCCGTCCTGGTCCAGCGGCGACGGGCGCATCGGCGGGGCCGAGGCGACATTGTCCCCCAGTTCGGCGAAGAGCGCCCCCCATTCGGACGCCGCCGTGCCGACGATCTGGTAGTTCGCGGATTTCTTGCGCAGGTCGTCGTTCTGCGGGATCGCGGCCAGGATCGGAATGTCGACCGCCTTGGCGAAGGCCGCGGCCTCGCCCGTTCCGTCGTCCTTGTTGATGACCAGTCCCGCCACGCCGACGTTGCCGCCCAGCTTGCGGAAGTACTCCACCGCCGAGCAGACGTTGTTGGCAACGTAGAGCGACTGGAGATCGTTCGAGGCGACCAGAATCACCTTCTGCGCCATGTCGCGGGCGATCGGCAGACCGAAGCCGCCGCAGACCACGTCGCCCAGAAAATCGAGCAGGACATAGTCGAAGTCCCATTCGTGAAAGCCAAGCTTCTCGAGCAGTTCGAAGCCGTGGATGATGCCGCGCCCGCCGCAACCGCGGCCGACCTCGGGGCCGCCCAGCTCCATCGCGAAGACGCCGCCGCGCTTGAAGCACACGTCGCCGATCTTGACCTCCTCACCCGCCAGTTTCTTGGCGGACGAGGTTTCGATGATCGTTGGGCAAGCCTTGCCGCCAAACAGAAGGCTGGTGGTATCGGATTTCGGATCGCAGCCGATCAGCAGCACACGCTTGCCCTGCTCGGCCATCATGTGGCTGAGGTTGGCCAGAGTGAAAGACTTGCCGATGCCGCCCTTGCCGTAGATCGCGATGATCTGGGTCTTCGAGGTCGGTTCGCCCTGCGGCACCTCCAGCGTCGGTTCCGACGCCTCGTCGGCCAGCCGGCGGTCGTAGTCCTTCAGATTCGGCACTTCGTCCTTCATGCGGCTTGCTCCCAGTCGAGGATCATTTTCAGACAGGCCGGATCGTCGAAGGCCGTCGCATAGGCCGCAGCCGCGTCGGCGGCAGGCCGGGTGTGGGTGATGAGGCCGCCAAGCGAGAGCGCGCCTGCGTCGATCAGCGCGCGCGTGGCGATCAGGTCGTCGCGGTCCCATTCGGCCGCGATGCGCAGCCGCGCCTCTTTCATGAAAGCGGGCGGGAATGCAAAGCTGATCGGCTCGGTATAGAACCCGGCCAAAACGACCTCGCCGCCCTTGCGGATGTGTCCGATCAGCTTGTTCAGAAGCGCGCCATTGCCGCTTGCATCGTAGATCGCGCGGTAGTCGCGGCGTTCGTCGCTGTCGGGGTGGACGACCTCGTATCCCATGGCGCCCGTCGCCCGGTCGGCGTCGATCTCCCAGACGGTCGGGGCCGGTGCACCAGCAGCGACAGTCAGGCGGGCCAGAAGCCGGCCCAGGACGCCGTGACCGACGATCAGGTCCGGCGGGGTCTTGTCCATTCCGGCCATCGCATGCCGGGCGGTCGCGGCCAGTGCCAGCAAGGCGCCCTCGGCCCCAAGGCCCGCGTCGATCTTCGTGACGCGATCGGCGGATGTCACCAGACGCCGCGTCGATCCGCCGAACAGTCCGAACGCCCCGTCATAGCAGTTGGCACCCGGAACGAAGACGCGGTCGCCGACCTTGTAGGGTGTATCGGACCCGGCCTCGACCACTTCGCCAGCGGCTTCATAGCCGGGGACCAGCGGATACCCCATCCCTGGAAAGGGTGGCATCGTGCCCGACCAGAACAGTTTCTCGGTCCCGGTGGAGATGCCCGAATGCGTGATGTCGACCACAAGGTCCGCCACGCCCGGCGCGGTCAGCGCCAGCTCGCCCAGGCCGATTGCCTTCGGACCCGAGAGTATGACGGCGGTGGTCTGCAAATCGTGGCTCCCTCTGAGTGACGGTGGCGAACGAGTCGGTGCTCAATTTCCCATTCCGCTCTGATGTGTCAGTCTAACCTGACAGTCAAATCTGTCAATCGGTTTAGACAGAAATTCTGTCAGGAAGGTTTGACAGCGGTGATGACGCCCGTGACGAAAGGTCTTTGCGTCCGGTGCGGCCGCGGCTTGGCGAACCCTGCTTCGGCCAGCATGCTGCAAATCCGTTCGGCCGAGCGCGTCCGGCCCGTGCCCATCGCCAGTGTGTAAAGCGCAAAGTAGGTATCCGTGGCGCGGTCGGGACGGTTGCCGCCCGACATCGGCTCGGACACGACGACACGTCCGCCGGGGGGCAACGCGGTGAAGACCGCTTCAAGGAGCGCCTCGACCGTCTCGTCGGAATGGTCGTAGAGAACTCGGACAAGGCTGATCGTGTCCGCGCCTTCGGGCAGCGGATCGGTGCGAAAGCTGCCCGGCACGATCGTCAACCGGTCCGACAGCCCATCCCGCGCGAATCGCGCGGCGGCCTGATCCGCCACTTCGGGCAGATCGAAGAGAGTCCCGAACTGGCCGGGATAGGCCCGCGCCACGGCAGAAAGAAACACGCCGGTGCCCCCGCCCACATCCATCAGCCGGCGCGTTTCGCGGAACGAAACGGCCCGCAGCGTTTCCTCTGCGACAAGTGCCTGGCTGTCGGCCATCAGGTCGGAGTACCGCCGCGCATCATCGGGTGCGATCTCGGCGCCCGGTCCGAAGACATAGGGCCAGAAAGACGCAAGTTCGGGCCGGGTCTCGCCGCGAAGAAAGGCCACGGGATCGGCAAGGTCGCGGTAAAGAACACCGTGGTGCCGGATCATCCCTTCAAGGCCCGGCACACCCAGAAGCGCGGCCCCGCGGCGGGTCAGTGCGAATCGCCCGCCGCGTTTGCGCGCCAGCAACCCAAGCGCTGCCCCGGCCTGAAGCAGGATCTCCATCCTCTCGGCAGGCAAGGCATGGCGCAACGCCAGTGCGGCGACCGGTTGCGGCCCGTCACGAAGCACTTTGAGGACGCCAAGCTCGACCAGCGCCATCAGAGACCTGGCTGTGCACGAACCCCGCAACAAGATCGAACATCGCTTCGCCTTCGCGGCGCGCGATCCGTCGGGTCAGGGGAAAGCGGCTGGCCCAGGACTGGAACCCGGGCGAGGACACCAGGCGATTGCGCCAGCCGCCAAGGCTGAAGCGCGTGCGTCCGGGCATCGGCGGCGATCGGTCGGCGAGGCCGCTGTCACTCACCGCGCTTACTCACCGGGGACGGTGCGGCGCTGTGCGGCATCGGATCTGGTGACCGGCGTCAGTTTTTCGGCGGTCGCGCGCACCATCTGTGCCAGCTGCGCTTCGCCCGGACAGGACGGGATCGACGCAATGGCGCCGGCAAGACTGTCCTTCAGCCTGGCGATCGCGCCGTCGACACCATAAGACGCAACCGCGTTGGGCCGGTCGTGCACCTCGTCCTGGTGCGCGGGCTTGCCAAGGGTCGCCTCATCGTAAAGGGCGTCGCGAAGATCGTCGGCGACCTGGAAAGCCTCGCCGATCCTGGCGCCCAGCTCTTCCCACTGGTCGCCCTCCTGTCCCGCCGCGATCGCCCCCATCTGGGTCGCCGCGATGAAGAGCGCGCCGGTCTTGGCGCGGTGATAGGCGGGCAGGTCGATCTTCGTTTCGCTTTCCCAGCCCTGCCCGGCGCAGATACCGTTCGGCATGCCGGCGCGGTCGGAAAGAACGCGGATCAGCCTGAGCGCCCGCGCCGGGTCGGCCTCGCCCGCACGCGCCAGGATATCGAAAGCCAGGATGATCAGGCTGTCTCCGGTCAAGAGCGCCAACGGTTCGGAGTAGGCGCGGTGCACCGAAGGCTTGCCGCGCCGGATGTCGGCATCATCGAAACAAGGCATGTCGTCGTGGACGAGGCTGGCGCAGTGGATGAGTTCGAGCGCCGCAGCGGCCGTATCGGAAATCCCGGGACGATCATCACCGCAGGCCATCGCCACCGACAGAAGGATCGTCGGACGGATGCGCGCGCCGCCCGGCGTCACGGCATAATTCAGCGCCGAGGCCAGCTTCGGCGGAACCGCCGAACCCGGCGCCGACCGCTGCCCCTGCGTGATCGCCTGAGTAATGGCGGCTTCGATTCGGGAACTCAGTGGCATCGGCGGCTCCTCTCCGTGAGCGGTCGCGGCAGTCTGTCACGCTTACATGACAGTCACAACTGTAAATCATACTGGACATATTGGGCGCCCGAGTCAACAATTCCGGAATGAAAGAACCTTCTGACCGCATCGTCGTGATCGGCGCCGGAATGGGTGGCCTCGCCGCAGCGGCGCGTCTGGCCCATGCCGGCTGCGACGTGACCGTGGTCGAGGCGCAGGATTATCCGGGCGGAAAGATGCGGACCGTCGACAGTCCGGCTGGCCCGGTCGACGCGGGTCCGACCGTGATGACGATGCGGCACGTCTTCGACGACCTGTTCGACGATTGCGGCGCGCGGCTGGATGATCACGTCACGCTGCATCGCGAAACGCTTCTGGCACGCCATTTCTGGCCGGACGGCTCGACCCTGGACCTTCACGACGATGCAGACCGCAGCGCCGAGGCCGTGCGCGCCTTCGCCGGTCCGAAGGCAGAGGCCCAGTTCCGGGCCTTTTCGGCCAGGTCAGCCCGACTCTTCGAAGCCTTCGAAAAGCCGATGATGCTGGCGCCCGAACCCAACGCCCGGGCGCTGACAGTGCATGTGCTCAAGGACCCCACCCTGATCCCGGCGATGGCGCCGGCGTCCACGTTGGCCAAAGTGCTCAGGCGGCAGTTCTCCGATCCGCGGCTGCGGCAGCTTTTCGGGCGCTACGCCACCTATGTCGGCGGATCGCCCTTCTCGTCGCCCGCCGTGCTCGCCCTGATCTGGTCGGCCGAGGCGCGCGGCGTGTGGCGGGTCGCGGGAGGCATGCACCGGCTGGCCGTCGCCATGTGCGCACTGGCCGAGGCACGCGGCGCACAGGTCCGGTTCGCGGCGAAGGTCATGCGGATCGAGCGGCAATCAGGACATGTCCGCGCCGTACATCTGGACGGCGGCGAGCGGCTGATCTGCGACCATGTAGTCTTCAACGGCGACCCGCGCGCCCTGACGCAGGGACTACTGGGCGAGGGCCTGCGCCACGCCGTGCCCGAAAGCGCCGTCAGCCCGCGCAGTCTTTCGGCGCGGGTCTGGACCTTTGCAGCCGCCCCGACAGGTCCAGAGCTTGCCCACCACAACGTCTTTTTCGGAGCCGATCCGCGCGACGAGTTCGGACCCATCGCCGAGGGGCGGCCGCCTGAAGACCCCACGCTCTACGTCTGCGCACAGGATCGCGGCACGGGAGTTGCTCCACCTGCGGTCGAACGCTTCGAGATCATCGAGAACGCGGCCCCCCTGCCCTTTCCGCCGCCCGCCTCCCTGCCCCATCTTTCTCCCGAGGAGACCGAGTCATGTCGGACACGTACCTTCCAGGCCCTCGCCCGTTTCGGCCTGCACTTCGGCCCGGAACCCCCCGATGGGGCGCTGACGACGCCGCAGGGGTTCGAGAAGCTCTTTCCCGCGAGTTCTCGGATCCCTTTACGGCCTCAGCCCATCGGGGATGATGGCGGCGTTCCAGCGGCCGACGGCGCGGACAGCGGTTCCCGGCCTCTATCTGGCGGGCGGCGGCGCGCATCCGGGGGCGGGGGTGCCGATGGCAACCCTCTCCGGACGGCACGCGGCCGAGGCGATCTTGACGGACCTCGCTTCGACCTCGAGGTCCCGTCCGACGGTTACGCCTGGTGGTATGTCGACGGCATCAGCGACGATGGCACCCGCGCAATCTCGGTCATCGCCTTCATAGGATCGGTCTTTTCGCCGTGGTATCGCTGGTCGGGGCGCAGACGACCGCACAACCATGTCTGCATCAACGTGGCCACTTATGGCCCCGGCGGACGCTTCACCATGACCGACCGGGGCGAAAGCGCCTTGCGCCAGAGCGGCAGCGTCTTTCAGGTCGGGCCCAGCATGTTGCGCTGGACGGGTTCGCAGCTTGAGATCGACGTGGACGAGCTGTCCTCGCTGCCGCTGATTTCCCGCGTGAGAGGACGGATCACGGTCACGCCCTCGGCGGTGACGGACGTGGAATTGCCGCTGCTGGAGAACGGCACCCATATCTGGCGGCCCTTCGCACCGACTGCCACGATCGAGGTCGATCTCAATCGTGGCTGGCAGTGGCGCGGCCATGGGTACTTCGACGCGAATTTCGGCACCCGGGCGCTTGAGGACGATTTCGACTATTGGACCTGGGGGCGGTTCCCAGTGACCGGCGGGGCGACCTGTTTCTACGACGCCGTGCGGCGGGACGGGACGGATCTGGCCGCGGCGGTGCATTTCACCGAGGATGGCCGCGCCGAGGCGGTGACGCCACCGCCCCTGACCCGGTTCCGGCGATCGAACTGGGGCGTGATGCGGGAAACGCGGGCCGACGCGGGCTATGTGCCGCAGCAGGTCAAGCCGATGCTCGACGCACCGTTCTATTCACGCTCGGCCGTGCGCACGAGGATCAACGGGGAAGAAACGGTGGGTGTGCACGAAGCGCTCGATCTGCGCCGGTTTGCATCGCCGCTTCTCAAACCGATGCTGGCGGTGCGGGTGCCGCGCCGGGCCGGGTGGCAGTTCGAGACCTGACCTGCGTGGGGGCCGTCCGCCCCCACACCCCCGAAGGTATTTTCAGCCAGAAGAAGGGACAGCCGAAGGCCCGTTGCGGCGCCAGACCGAGAAATTGAGCGCGGCGGCGATGGTGACCCAAGCGAGATAGGGGACGAAAAGAAGACCGGCAATCGTGTCGAGCTGGAAGAACAGGACCATCGTGGCCGCGACAGCGATCCAGAGACCGGCGATCACCAGCATCCCGCCGCCCATCTTGCGCAGTCCGAAGAAAACCGGTGTCCAGAGCGTGTTGAGTGCGATCTGAAGCGCGAAGGTCGCCATGGCATAGGCGTTGCCTTCAAGCGGCGCGGCACGGGCGGCCGCGGCGGCGATGCAGAGATAGAGGGTGGTCCACGCGAGCGGAAACACCCAATCGGGCGGGGTCCAGCGCGGCTTGTCGAGGGATTTGTACCAATCGCCGGGCTGGAACATCGCGCCGGTCGAACCCGCCGCGAGGCATGTTGCGAGAAAAATCAGGAAAAGAAACCAATCCATCCCTCCTACATAGAGGAGAATCAGGCCTCTTCCATCCCCCCCCGGTCGCGCGCCTCGAGTTCCGCGAAGACCGCCAGAAGGGTGCCGGCGCGCCCGCTCGCCAATCTCGCAGACTGCGGTGCGGTGCGGGCTGCGGCATCGACCAAGAACGAAGTCTCGACCAACGGGCGAGCATAGAGTACGGCCGAGCGCGGCATGACTGAGGCGACACCTGCGCGCAGCATCGACAGGCCCAGCCAGCCGGCCTTCTGCGCCTTGTTGGTGCGGCCGCGCCAGGACACCGAATCGAAGCCGTTGCGTTCGATGGCGCCGCCAATTCCGGCATAGACGTGGCGCGCGGCATAGATACCGGGGCGCGCGGTCAGAGGGAGCTCGGCGATTCCGGCCTCGGACCGGTCGTAGAGCTTGCGTGCCTCGAAAAGGAGCCGCCGGGTCATCGCGCGCACGCGGTCGTCGGGCAGCGGATCGGCCAGGAATGCGTCCGGGTCGATCCCGGCTTCGGCGAACCAGTCGAGCGGCAGGTAGAGCCGCCGGGCGCGGGCATCCTCGCCCACGTCGCGGGCGATATTGGTCAGCTGCATGGCGACCCCAAGATCGCAGGCCCGGGCCAGCGCATCGGCATCGCGGACGCGCATCAGCACGCACATCATCGCGCCCACGGCGGCGGCAACGCGGGCGGAATAGTCGAAGACCCCTGAGAGCGTGTCATAGCGACGGCCGGTCGCATCCCAGGCCAGCCCTTCGAGCAGCGCCTCCGGCAGGGCGAAGGGCATCTCGAATTCCTCGATGACGGCTGCGAAGGCCCGGTCTTCGGGGGCATCCTTCGGACGTCCGGCATAGATCGCGTCAAGGCGGTCGCGCAGGCGGAAGACCGCGGCGGTCTTTTCCTCGTGCAGGTCCACGGCGTCATCGGCCAACCGGCAGAAGGCGTAGAGCGCCAGCGCGGGATCGCGGACCGAGGCGGGCAACAGACGGGACGCTGCATAGAAGGACAGCGACCCGTGGCGGATCGAGGTGCGGCAATGGGCAAGGTCGCGGGGATGAATCATTCGGCTGCCAGTCGTTCGGGGATCACGGCGCGGGGTGCGTCGGGAACCAGTTTGGCCAGAACTTCGGCCGATGAGACGACGCCGGGAAGTCCCGCGCCGGGATGCGTGCCTGCGCCGACGAGGTAGAGGCCGCGGGCCTCTTCGCTGACGTTGTGCGGGCGGAACCAGGCAGACTGCAGGATGCGCGGCTCGATCGAGAAGCCCGCGCCATGGGGCGACAGGTACCGGTCGCGGAAATCCTCCGGCGTGTAGATCAGTTCGGCCGAAAGATGCTTCTCGAAGCCCGGGATCGTGTCGTTCAGGACGCCCGCGACATTCGCGCGGTAGGTGTCGCGCATCGCCGCCCAATCGACCGGATCGGAATGACCCAGGTGCGGAACGGGCGAAAGCGCGTAGAACGTGTCGCCACCGTCCGGTGCGACCGTGGGGTCGGTGACGGAGGGGCGATGCAGGTAGAGGCTCATGTCTTCGGCGAGCTTCCCCTTGATGAAGATGTCGCGCAGCAGCCCTTCGTAGCGGGGACCCGCGAGGATCGTGTGATGTCCGACATCCTTCCACAGGTCGCTTGTGTCGCGGGTGCCGAAATACCAGACGAAAAGGCCCATCGACCAGCGGCTGGCATCAAGCTTGCGGTCGGTCCAGCGGCGCTTGCCGGAATTGCGCAGAAGGCGGGAATAGGTGTGGCCCGCGTCGGCGTTCGAGACCACGATGTCGGCTTCGATCACCTCTCCGCCCTTGAGACGGACGCCTTGCGCCTGGCCGTTCTTCACGAGGATCTCGTCCACCTCGACGTTCAGGCGAATGCGGCCCCCCTGCCCCTCCACGACCCCCGCCATGCCGTCGGCGATGGCCTGAACGCCGCCGATCGCGTAATGCACGCCGAATTCCTTTTCGAGATGGCTGACCAGCGCGTACATTGAGGTGACGTGCATCGGGTCGCCGCCGATGAAGAGCGGGTGAAACGACAGCGCCATGCGCAGGCGTTCGTCCTTCACCCGCGACCGGGCCAGCCCGAGAATGGATTTGTCGGCGCGCAGACGTGCGAATTCGGGCAACACCTTCACCGTATCCCACAGGCGATGCATCGGCTCGGCCACCATGCCTTCGAAACCCACGACGTAGCGGCGGTGGCTGTCCTTGAGAAACTTGAGGTAGCCGCCGACGTCGCCGGGCGAGAGGCGGCGCACTTCCTCGACCATCGCGTCAGTGTCGCCGCGCGCGGTGAAGTGCGACCCGTCGGGCCAGCGGATCTCGTAGAACGGGTCGAGCGGACGCAGATCGACATCGGCGTCGAAGTCACGGCCGCAAGCGTCCCAGAGCGACCGAAATACCTGCGGAACGGTGACGATGGTTGGTCCAAGGTCGAAGCGATGGTCGTCCATCGTGACCGAGGACCCGCGCCCTCCCACGGTGTCGAGCCGGTCAACCACAGTGACCACATAGCCCTTGGCACCAAGCCGCATGGCCGCGGCAAGGCCGCCGAGACCGGCCCCGACGACGATGGCCTGCGATACGGCGTGATTCATGGGCTTCCTTCCTGGGTGCCTGTCCGGTTCATGTGACGATACGACTGTCTAGCTGGATTTACAATCATGGATTCCGGGCGATGTGACGCAAGGCTTTGAGGCTTTTGTTTTTCGAGATGATCTGTCATGCTGAGTTTACAGAACAAAGGGAACCATCCGATTCAAACCGTCACGCTCAGCCTGCATCGATTCGCATCGCCGCAGGCCCGGATCTGGGCCTTCGGGCAGATGGGCGCTGCCCGTCTGTCGTTCATGCGCATGCCCGAGGTCGGGTTCTGGAAGCTCTGCGGATCGGGCGTGGGTGAAGGGTTCACGCCGATACCCAACACCGCGGTCTGGGCGATCCTGGCCACATGGCCCGACGAGGAAACCGCGCGCGCCATGGTGGCTGACGCGCCGGTTTACGCCCGCTGGCGCGCCCATGCATCCGAGGTCTGGACCGTGTTCCTGACGTCAAGCTCCGCGCGGGGCATCTGGTCGGGCGTCGAACCCTTCGAGGTCACCGGCCCACCGGGCGACGGCCCCCTTGCCGTCCTGACGCGCGCGACGCTGAAGCCCCGGATCGCCGGACGGTTCTGGGGTCACACGCCGGACGTTTCGCAACTGATCGGCGCAGACCCCAACGTGATCTTCAAGATCGGCATCGGCGAAGTCCCATGGCTTCAACAGGTGACATTCTCGATCTGGCCCGACGAGGCTTCGATGACCCAGTTCGCGCATCGCGACGGCGCCCATCTTCGGGCCGTCCGCGCCGTGCGTGAGGGCGGATGGTTCCGCGAGGAACTCTACGCCCGCTTCCGCATTCTCGGCGACACCGGCACGTGGGAGGGACGCCCCCCGCTTGCCCAGCTTGAAAGGCATGCCGCATGACACAACCCTTTCCCTTCTCGGCCATCGTCGGCCAGGACGAGATGAAGCTTGCGATGGTGCTGACGGCCGTCGATCCCAGAATCGGGGGTGTGCTGGTCTTCGGTGACCGCGGCACCGGAAAGTCGACCGCCGTTCGGGCGCTTGCGGCCCTTCTGCCGCAGATCGAGCAGATCGAAGGATGCCCGGTGAACTCGGCCCGGCTCGAGAACTGCCCGGATTGGGCCGAAATAGGCTCGAAACGGACGGTAAAGCGGCCGACGCCGGTTGTGGATCTCCCGCTTGGCGCGACCGAGGACCGCGTGGTGGGCGCGCTGGATATCGAGCGCGCACTGACACGGGGCGAAAAGGCGTTCGAGCCCGGGCTTCTGGCCCGCGCGAACCGCGGATATCTCTACATTGACGAGGTGAACCTGCTTGAGGATCACATCGTCGATCTGTTGCTCGACGTGGCGCAGTCGGGTGAGAACGTGGTCGAGCGCGAGGGCCTCTCGATCCGGCACCCGGCGCGCTTCGTTCTAGTGGGGTCTGGCAACCCCGAGGAAGGCGAGCTTCGGCCCCAGCTCCTCGACCGGTTTGGTCTTTCCGTCGAGGTGGCGTCGCCCACCGACATCGAAACCCGGATCGAAGTCATCCGGCGCCGCAACGCCTACGAGGAGGACACGGACGCCTTCCTGAAACGCTGGCGGGCGGCTGATGCCAAGCTGCGCAAACGCATCCTCGCGGCGCGCAATCAATTGGCCAGAGTGGCGACACCCGAGACAGCGCTGCGCGATTGCGCCGAGCTTTGCCTGGCGCTTGGTTCGGACGGCCTGCGTGGCGAGTTGACGCTGTTGAAAGCTGCGCGGGCGCTTGCGGCCTTCGAGGGGGAAGACGAGATCTCGCGTGCCCATCTTCGGCGCGTCGCCCCCCCTGCCCTGCGCCACCGGCTGCGGCGCGACCCGCTTGACGAAGCCGGATCGACGACGCGCGTCGCGCGGCTGGTCGACGAAATGTTCGGCCAGTTTCAAACCGCCGCGGAATGACGCCTCCAGCCGCAATAGCGGCCTGGGAGCGGGCCGAGACTGCCCTCGCCGTGCTCGCCGTGGACCCGATCGGGTTAGGCGGTCTGTGGCTGCGGGCGCGGGCCAGCCCCGTACGGGACCGGTTGGTCGAGCGTTTTGGCGCGATTGCGCTTCCCAGACGGCGCATCCATCCCACAATCACCGACAGCCAGCTTTTCGGCGGCGTCGACCTATCGGCGACGCTTTCTGCCGGCCGTCTGGTGACCGACGGCGGCATTCTCTCCTCCCCCGCGGCCCTGATCCTGACAATGGCCGAGCGGTGTTCGAAGGGCCTTTCGGCGCGTCTGGGTCAGGCACTCGATGCGAGGGGCTGCTGCCTGATTGCGATCGATGAAGGATGCGACTCGGACGAGATGCTGCCAACCGGGCTGGCAGAGCGCCTTGGGCTATTCGTGGCGTTGGAGCACATTCCCACACGGGCGATATCGGACGCGCCGGTGTGGTCCGACGCCGCGATTGAGCTGGCGCGCGACCGGCTAGGATCAGTCACTGTTCCACCGGAAACGTCCGATCGGATGGTCCTTCTCGCCGCAAGTCTTGGCATCGACAGTCTGCGCGCGCCTCTCTTGTCGCTGCGCGCCGCGCGCGCGCTTGCGGCGCTGCATGGACGCACGCAGGTGACGGACGAAGACGTGCTGGCAGCAGCCGAACTGGTGTTTGCACACCGCGCAACAATCTCGGAACAGGCACAACCAGAGGATGAATTGGACGCACCGGAGCCGCAGGAGAATGAGCGTGCCGACGGCAGCGAGTCAGACCCTGAAGAGAGCCTGATGCCCCCTGAGGATGTCGTTCTCGATGCCGTCCGTGCCGCACTGCCCCCGGACCTTCTCGAGCAGTTGGCGGCGCATCGCGCCCTTGCCCGAGGTGGGGCGGGCAGCGGCTCGGGACAGCGCAGGAAAGGAAACCGGCGTGGTCGCCCCCTGCCCTCTCGTCCCGGCCACCCCGACGGACGGTCGAGGATCGACATCGTCGCAACGCTTCGGGCCGCTGCACCCTGGCAGCCGGTTCGACGCGCCATG
>CAVPWP010000020.1:0-538727 GCA_963709395.1 uncultured Alphaproteobacteria bacterium | reverse complement strand
ATTAAGTTGCACTGCGAGTAATAAGTTGCACTCGTCATCCTGAACTTCGCGCCTTCCGACAACGTCCCGCGCCTCATAGATGCACCTGAACCCGACCTTCGCCCGCTCTGCAGCATTCGGCAGATTGGGCGGAAAGCGGAAATTCGCTGCATGCCTCGCCAATGGTCTCTGCATGACATTGACGGCAGGGCGTTCTCGTCAGCCCAAGTGATCGCGGCTTCCTTGTCGTCGCCCTGTACTGGCGGGCGTTTGGTTTCATCCCTGCTCTGCCCCATCACGTATTCCTAAGTGATCGCCGTCGCTCTCAAGGTGGCCGCGGTAGCAAAACCAAGAGAATTGCCTCCATCGAGGAGTGGGTCACGATCGCGACTGAAGGCAGGCCGTTTCCAGCTGAAGCATCCCGAGGGCTGGCAGGTCGAGTCGCCCCTATGTCGCTGAGCTCGTGCCGCTGATCGGACCGCCACGTTGCGTCGAAGCCTTCAACGATCCCTTACTCTGGTAGAATGAAGCGCCTCCGCTCAGCCGCCGAACCGGACCTTCGATGCGAACCGCGCGAGCGTCCGCTTAGGGCCGGGTGCGGACCTAAGCGCTCCCGCCTGAAGGTCCGAAATCGCTCCGCTCCTGCTGTCTGACCGGCGTTGTGGTGCTCTGTCGTTTTTTCTGGCGACGGCGAACGATCCCATCATTCTCGTGAATCATCACCAGAAGTCGATGGCCCTACCCGGATCGAGTTTCGCCTTCTCTTCGTCCAGGGTCGCCAGGCGCACCATCCTGAGATCCAGCTCATCGCGAATGCGAGCCATTGCATGCATCGTCCGCTGCCAGTCTTTCGACATAAGGATCAGTACTTCTGGAAACTCCCGGCTTACAAGCGCCGCGACCGCCAAAGCCTCGACCTGCGCGCGCTGGGTAATCTTCTCGCGGTATGCCTTCACTCCGACGGCCACGACTGCCTTTCCTTGAGACCTGATCTCGAAATCGTACGGAAGGATCCCGGGCTCCGCGCGAGCCGATATCGACGCATCTGGACCTACTCCAAGTAACTCGAGGTTCTCCTTCAGGAATGTGAGGGCGCGCTCCTCGAAGGCCTGTGTTCGGTGCCAGCGTTCATGTCCCACGCCGCCGGGAGCGTGTGCAGTCCGCTTGGCCTCCTCAAGCGCCTTCTTCAGTTCCTTCCGGTTGATCGTCCCGCCATAGACGCGGGGCGCCAGTTCCTCCGCCACTTGGGGCGATACAGCGTGGATCTGAGACAGCAGAAGAAACGCTCGTCATCGCGCAACGGATTGTTTCCTCGGGTTTCATTTCCGGGGCGTGACGCGAAAGCCAAGCTTCAGCGTAGAGGGGATTTCGAAGGCTCGAGGATCCCTTCCGCTCAGTTCCGCAACGCGAGAGATGACGTCGCCCGGAGAAACGAACCCATAATCCTCATGTGCCCGCATGGCGGCACGGAGAAGCCTGCCGAAGACCAGCCAGTTGGTCTCGGCGGCGATCACCTCCAGCGCCGGTAGGTCGTTCAAACGACAATCCCCGCGGTCTTCAGACGAGTCACGCTCCTCGAGCGAATCGTGTTAGTACTACTAACAATAGGCAGAAAGACAGACCATGAAAATCGACAAACGTGCGGCTCCGACAGCCCGTCGGATCCACAAGCGCGGCCTCATGAAGAAGGTGCACCTGCTCTCGACGCACAAGTCGAACGGGATGCGCCCCTCGCGCGGCTCCGCGGCGCCGTAGAAGCCCAGTTCATCATGCCGATCGACGTGGCCGAAAAAAGCTCCGGTGCGACCCTCCCAAGGTACGTTGGCGAACTTGTCGACTGTAGCGATCATAAACGCTGGGAGCCGCCGGTAGATCTCCTTGTCGACCGAGACGATCGGCAGCCTTTCTGCGAAATCGCACGCAGCGTTGGAGCAGTTAACGATTAACCGTGAAGGCTTGGAAACATTGGGCCGTGGCGTGAAGCAATCAGCTCCTATCTCGTGACCGCACCAGGGACAGACCTTGAGCTATTGCGTCATCTCGCGGAGCAGCTTGCAGTGGAAAGCCCCGGACCGGGCGATCTGCTTCCCACGCCGGATTTTGTTGTAGGAGCAATAAGACCGAAACCTAACGATCTTGAGCTCTACCGGACGATGCTTGCGGCCGTCGGCCACGCCGCCGGGCGGAACGAGAAAACGTCATCCGTCCGTGACCGCCTGATCCAAGCGATCCGACGCTACGGGACTCCGCATTCAACTCGTTCACCGCTCTCGCTATCTTGTCACTCGTCACATGGGGCAAGAGCGGGATAACCAGCATCGTTTCTCGCCGAGTGGAATTGTAGACGCCTGGAAGATCAGGCTCTGGTTCGCACAACTCTGGTCCATCAGGTCCCATCACCAGATGGTATGGGGCTGCGCGAAGCGCTATCGGTCCGCCGAGCGCATTCAGGGTGCGCTGCCCGATACCAAAGCGGCCGGCGGCATCCGCATCGCTCTCTTTGGTCGACAGCCATGGAAGTAGCATCGCGCCGACGTTCGCGAGGGTAACGAAATCGCCGACGATGAACAATAAGGAGCTCCGGACTGCCCCTGTCACGATATGCAACGCGCAAGCTGGTGGCCGCGAGATCGTCTGCGTTCTGCAGACACTCCAAGATACCTTGAAAGGGTCGCGGGCTTAGGGTGCTCGCTCCCTTGTCGGCGCGCTTCATGCTTACACGGAAGATGGAGCGCTGTTCCGCTATGATCTCTCCAAATCGGAGGACAGCCGCGCGGGCCCACTCAGGAGACGGGGACGTGGGAATCGAGTCTCGGCTTTCCCAGTCATTCGCCAAGCGATCCGCGGCCTCGCGTCCAGTGCGTTGTCCCTTAAGCAGCCTTTCCCGACTTGCCACTATTCGCCGCTCCTACCTACAAAGAAATGTCTTTCGTGTGGGCATCCTGTTTGTCCCACGCGCAAGAGCAAGCACCATCACTCTATACTCACATCACCGACGATCCAGTTGCCGCATCGATGCAAACATGCTCCAATATCCCTATTGGTATGGGATAGCCTGCAACTGAACCCGCAGAAGGTGCGCCGTCCACCGCCTCGATTTCGACATCTGCCCAGCGCTCGGCGAGCCGAAGGCCCGCCTCGCTGGGCCGGAGTGCAGGGGCTCGATCGTGAATAACTACCCCCGCCCGGCGCCCCCAGATGCGCTTGCCGTAGCAAACAAGGTGTTCAAGCGACTGCATCCCGAAGGTAGCTGCAGGCAGAAAAGCCCCATAAGCGGCGTCTGCCTCCGCGGTATTTCCAGCTTTCCAAGCCCGCCAGCATCCGACCACTCCCGGAAGCACATCGGGCGCCACGACGAAGCCGCGGCAACCGATTTGCAGCGCATCAGTCATTTCAAGACCGCCGCGGCCGTTTAGCAGCGTGAGACGGCCACAGGCCTTCGCGAAGGCGGCAAGATCTACCGCCGGCATCTCTGCTTTCACTTGGCTAAGCCGTGGAAGCCGCACCGTAAGTGCCGCAAGGTCTGGTCCCGATAAGGATCGGCCGAGATACTGCGGCGCGTTCTGCACGGCGAGGGGAATGCGTGAGTCCTCCCCCACACGGGCAAGGAAATCAATGTATTCTGCGGCGGCAAAGGAACCCACCAAGGGGGGCTGCAAGATGGCGAGTGCCGCACCCGCCTCCTCCGTTGCCTGGAGGATCGTCTTCTGCTCTGGAACCGAATTTGCTGCCACTGTTACCGTGAGAGGCAGTCCTTTCACGTCCTGAGCCGCCCAGTCGATGACATCCAGCTTTTCAGACAGGGCGAGTTTGCCGACTTCGGTGGCGAGACCCAAGACTACGATGCCCTCCGCCCCACGCTCCAGCGCCCATTCGACCTGCGCGCGCATGGCACCACGGTCCAGGCGCTCCTTTGCATCCCATAAAGCAAAGAGCACGCAATGTACGCCTTCGATACCTCCGGTCACCATTCGGCAATCGACCCATCCGGGTGGCGCCAAACCGGGGCACGCCAGCGGTGCCCTACTCGCGCCGCAGCCTCCACAGCGTCCTCATCCACCACGATCCCGAGCCCAGGTCCTTTCGGCACCATTAGGAAACCGTCCACAAGGTCAAAGCCCCCACCTGGCGCCGTATAGCTGCCGAGATCCCACTCGCCGTTATAGTGGATGCCCAGCGACTGCTCCTGAATGAAGGCGTTGTGACACACCGCGTCCACCTGCAAGCAAGCTGCCAACGCAATAGGGCCGAGCGGGCAGTGCGGAGCAAGTGCAACATCATAGGCCTCGGCCCAGTTCCCAATCCGAACCGTTTCGGAGATGCCGCCTACATGCGCTGGGTCCGGATTGATGACCTGCGCAATCCGACGCTCGAAAAGCCGCTTGAATTCAGCCCGACTATGCATCCGCTCGCCAAAGCAGAGTGGAATGGAGGTGATGTGTGAAAGGCCTTCAGCTTCCTCGACTGCGCCCGCCGCCACCGCATCTTCCACAAAGATCGGCCGGAGCGGTTCGATCTCGCGCAGAAGGATCCGCGCCATGGGCAGATGGACCCGACCGTGGAAGTCGAATGCGAGGTCCATACGCGTACCTACCGCAGCGCGTAGGTCGCCGAGCCTACGGATCACCGAGTCCACTTTTTCATAGGTGTCCACGATCTGGAGTTCGTCGCAGATGTTGAGCTTGCAGGCGTCGAAACCGCGCGCAATTAGCGCTTCCGCATCTGTGACGAGGTCTCGCGGTCGATCTCCGCCAATCCAACAATAGCTTCGTACGCGCTCCCGCACCGGCCCTCCCAATAGAGCGTGGACAGGCTGATCAAGCGCTTTGCCTTTGATGTCCCAGAGCGCGGTGTCGATGCCAGCAAGCGCGCTCATTAGGACTGGTCCGCCCCTGTAGCATCCGTTCCGATAGATACGCTGCCAAACGTCCGCGATAGGTGACGGGTCCGTACCCACCAGAATGTCGGCGAGCTCTGCTATCTTTGCTGCGAGCGTCTCCGCATGACCCTCGAGCACGGGCTCGCCCCAGCCAGATATGCCCTCGTCGGTTTCCACTTTCAGGAAGAGCCAGCGCGGAGGAACGAGGAAAGTGCGGAGCGCAGTGATTTTCATAGCGAAATGAGCCTTTGTAACGGGGTATGGCCTCGAAAGGCTGGTCGTTCAGCAGGCGCACGAAGTCTTGCCATCAACGCACCCCCAGTACACCGTCCATGATACGGTCCGCCATCGCCATAACAGGCGCATTCGTATTGGCCGATGGGATCGTCGGCATCGCAGACGCATCAACGACCCATAGTCCACGCACCCCTTTCACCGCGCCGTCCGGCCCCAGCGGGGCCAATTCATCATCTATCTGTCCCATTCGCACGGTTCCGCACGGGTGGTAGTTGGTCTTGACAGTTCTGCGAACATGGTCGCGTAGCGCTGTCTCTTCCATGACGGAAGGCCCTGGCAGGATTTCCTTCGCGAGCCGGCCAGCCAACGGCTCTGCCTGCGCAATATCGCGGCAAATCGAAAGGCCGCGTAGCAGTTCCTTCATATCGGCCTCTTCGCGCAGGTAGCCTGTCTCTACCCTGGGCGGCGCTGAGGGATCGATCGAAGCAAGGCTGAGACGCCCGCGCGAACAAGGTCGCAACAGGCAGGCATTGAGAGTCAGGCCTGGGGCGGGCGCAACGCCGGTCACGTCTCGGTCGAGGTAGACCGTGGGCACGCAATAAATCTGTAGCGCCGCGTCAGTCTTGTCAGGTTCTGGCCAGAATGCGCAGGCTTCGACTCCGATTGTCGAAGCCGGACCCTTCAGTCCCGCAATGAACTGAATCCCGTTGCGAACCATCCGCCAGCCTCGGTCCTCGCCCCAGTAACCGTCCCGCCCGGGAGTGGAATAGACGACCGGAACCTCGAGATGATCCATGAGGTTCGCGCCAACACCCGAGCTGCTCAGGCGCAAGTCGATGCCCTGCCGTCGAAGGATGTCTCTTGGTCCGATTCCGGAAAGCATAAGGAGCTTTGGTGTGTTGAAGGCTCCCGCGGCAAGGATGACACGCCTCGCTCGCACCTCCTCTCCTCCAAGAACAACTCCAGCGGCGCGCTCGCCCTCGAAGACGACACGATCCACGCGCGCGCGAAGCCGGACTGAAAGGCGCGGATGACGGTCGAGCGGGCGAAGGAAGGCCTCAACGGCGCCGCAGCGCCAGCCTTCGCGAGCGGTGACCTGCATCAGACCTACGCCGGTTTGTCTTCCACCGTTGAAGTCGCTGCTTTCTGGCACACCCAAGGTCGCCACGGCTGCAATGAATGCACGCGACATTTCATGCACGTGAGCATTGTCGGAAACCTTCAGGGGCCCCCCGTTTCCATGAAAAGGCGGTCCAAGACGGCTATTGTCCTCGAGCTTGACGAAGTGTGGCAGTATCGAATTCCAACCCCAGTCCGCATCGGTGATCTTGGCCCAGCCATCGTAGTCCGCCGGCTGCCCTCGCATATAGACCATTGCATTTACACTCGAGCCCCCGCCCAAGACACGCGCTTGCGGAATGATTGGCGCACGGCCGCCCAGACCGGGCTCAGGGTCGCTGCGAACCATCGCAAGATACCGATCCGAAGCGAGAAACTTCATGTATCCAGCTGCTATGCGCAACAGTGGATTGCGGTAGGGGCCTCCGGCCTCGAGGAGTAGCACTCGGTCGCCTGTCTCAGCAACGAGGCGAGCAGCGGCCAAACAGCCCGACGAACCCGCTCCGACAACGATGCTATCCCATGTGGTCATGGCCCGATCCTTGCTCCTGTCGAAGGGTCGAAGACATGCAGGCGCGTGCGATTCAGTCGGAGGCCCACAGTCTCGTCGTAGTCTGGCATCGGTCGTCCCGCAGGGCAGGTAGCCAATACCAGCTCTGAGCCGAGCCGGACGGTTGCATATGTGGCTGCGCCTGTGAACTCGACGGCGAAGACGGTCGCGCGAAGGTCGCCCGCTGTAGGCTCGGTAACTTCGACGTCCTCGGGCCGGACGCCAAGAATGACCGGTCGCTCCCCCGCCGACAAGGCTACAGGCTGGCCAGCGATGGTCAGCCCCTGCGGGCCAGGCACAACTGTTATGAAGCTCATCGGCGGGGAACCTACAAATCCCGCAACGAACCGGTCGGCTGGTCGGGCGTAGATCGCTTCGGGCACATCCAATTGCGCGATCCGACCACCCTCCATGACCGCGACCCGGGACGCCAGTGTCATGGCCTCGACCTGATCGTGCGTGACGTACACAATGGTTGTTCCGAGGTCGTGGTGCAGCCGCTTCAACTCGGCGCGCATGAGCACCCGCAGCTTTGCATCCAGGTTTGAAAGTGGCTCGTCCATCAGGAACGCGCGTGGTCGCCGTATGATTGCGCGTGCGAGTGCGACACGCTGGCGCTGGCCGCCCGACAGCGCCCGTGGCTTGCGATCCAACAATGCACCCAGATCCACCCTCTCGGCAGCCTCTCTCACGAGCCGCATTCGCTCGGCACTGTTGATGCCTCTCAGTCGCAAGGGGTAACCAATGTTCTCGGCCACTGTCATATGTGGATAGAGGCCGTAGCTCTGGAACACCATGGCGATATCACGCTCTCGAGGGGGCCAGTCCGTGACATCCTCGTTATCGATTCTGATAACACCTGCGTCCGGCGTCTCGAGCCCAGCGATCAGTCGCATTGTGGTGGTCTTGCCGCAGCCCGAGGGGCCCAGCAGAACAAGAAACTCACCGTCCATGACCTCAAGATCAAGGTCTCGCAGCGCGGTGACCGTGCCCCAACCTTTGCACAAACCTTGGATAAGGATACCAGCCACGCCGGACCTCCGTCCTCCCAGCGGACTTCGAATTCCGCAGACCATTGACGCACAATGATCTTATGGTATGATCATTGTCAATAGTTGGCGCGTTTCCGGTCGCGCGTCAGCCAAAGCTCTGGCCGGGGGAGGAAAGAGGATGACGACCCATAAAGGTACTGACCAGACCGGCCTTTGGCGACCGATTACCCGACGCAGTGTTCTCCGGACCGGAACGACGCTTGTTGGCGCAGGCCTGCTCTCTGCGGGCGGACTTCCACTTCGCGCACAGGAGTCCGGGATTGACTGGCGGCAAGCCGAAGGCGCGACAATCGTGCTGGCCGGCCTTCAGCACCCTTGGATGAACGCGATCGAACCCCTGATACCGGAGTTCACCGAACTGACCGGCATTAATGTGATCGTCGAAAAGCAATCCGAATCTGAATACGTGGCGTCGATGCCCGTGAAACTTGCCGGCGGCAGCGCCGTCCCGGATGTCTTCATGATCTGGTCGCTCGGCCAGGCGATCTCGGCAGGCTGGCTCGAACCACTTGATACGCATCTGGCTAACTCTGCACTCTTCGATGCAGCTTGGTATGACTATGATGACGTATTCTCGTCGGCACGGTCCTTCCAGGTCTGGAGCGACGGCCTGAGTTACGGTATGGCGATCACGGCCGAAGCGCAAACGATGTTCTACAATGGCGCCGCCCTCGAGGCAGCAGGCTTCGCGCCTCCGGCCAGTATGGACGAATTGATCGCCACCGCGGCAGCAGTCAACACAGACGGTATGGCGGGGATCGCGATGCGCGCAAAGGCCACTGGCGATGCCGCTCCCTGGACCGCCGCCGGTTTCATCTTCAGTTATGGAGGCAGCATTGTCACGCTTGAGGGCGGCTCGGGCCTCGCAGAGCCGGAAAGTATCGCTGGTGTAGAGACCTATGGACGCCTGTTGCGCGAGAGCGGGCCGCTGGGTATCGGCAATTACCACTGGATGGAGTGCCTGAACGACTTCCAGCAGGGTGTAGTTGCAATCGGTTCAGACAGTTCGAATTTCGCCCCTGACATCAGGGACCCGGAAAAAAGCCTTGTGGCCGACATAGCCGTCTTCGGGGCGTTGCCTGCAGCGGGGTCCCTACCCGCCAAGCCGAACATGTGGCATTGGATGGCTGGCATCAACGCTGCTTCAACGCAGAAGACTGCGGCCTTTCTCTTTCTTGTCTGGGCGACTTCCAAGGGTACGTCAGCGCAGGCGGCCGCATCAGGTCTTGCAACGACACGTTCCTCGGCCTGGAGTTCGGTTGCTTTCCGGGACCGCTTCGGCACTCAGGCGGCCGAGGCGGCTCTCACCAACCTACAAGCAGCCGATGGTGACCTCTTCAAGGCGGCTTGGTTCCATCCCCGCGGCCCCGAGATCCTCGACGCTGTCGGGATCGCGGTCAACGAAGTAGTGACGGGCGCCTCCGACGCGGCCTCTGCGATGGCGTCCGCTGATGCCAAGGTCGCATCGATCCTCGCTGGGTGATCTGCTCGAGGGAGGGGGCGCCGCCCTCTCCCGCCGACGCCGAGGAGGGACTTGATGTTCGCCAACTCCCTTACTGTCTATGCCGAGCGACGCCGCTTCATTCTGCTGCTGCTCGCGCCCGCGACGATTCTACTCCTCGCAGTGACGCTGGTGCCCTTCCTATGGGCACTCGCCATCAGTCTGACCGACCACTCTCTCACCCGCCCTGGCCAGACGACGTTCGTGGGGTTGGGCAATTACCGCACGCTGTTCGCCTCACCGGAGGTCTGGAAGGCGGCAAGAATCACGGCGGCCTTCACTTTTCTTGCCGTTGTCATCCAGCTCGTGCTCGGTGTCGGGCTCGCCCTTTTACTGCACCACGAAACACGCGCGGCGTGGGCATGGCGCCTCGCCTTCCTACTGCCGATGGCGGTGACGCCAGTGGCGGCGATATTCACCTTCCGGATGATGTTTCACCCCTCCATCGGAGTACTGAACGCGATTCTCAGGGATATCGGCCTCCCGCCGGTCGACTGGCTCGGCACACCAACAATGGCCTTTGTTTCGCTCCTCGTTGTGGACTGTTGGCAGTGGACACCCTTCATGCTTCTAATTGCGGTGGGAGGTCTCTCTTCGCTCGACACTGAGCCACTCGAGGCGGCCGAAGTCGACGGTGCTGGGCCTTGGCGGGTCTTTTGGGATCACACTTTGCCAATGCTTGCACCCTATCTCACCGTGGCAGTGGTGTTCCGAGCCATCGACGCCTTCAAGACCTTCGACATCATCTTCGTTCTAACCGGCGGAGGGCCTGGAGTGGCAACGCGTACGCTTAATCTGCTCGCCTACAAGCAAGGAATCGAGTTCCTATCGATCGGCTACGCCGCAGCAATAGCTATCGCGATGCTGGTGATAACGATCGTTGCAGCCCAGGTGTTCCTTCGCCGAACCGGCTTCTTTCGACCCAGAGCGCTGCTGTGAGGCGCTTGCAACGATCACTCTTTACCGTGATGCGCCGAGCGGCGCTCACGTTCTTTGCTCTCTGGTGCTTGTTTCCTATCTGGTGGCTCGCAACCATGTCGCTGAAGACGCCTGTCGAGGCGGCGTCGCGCAATCCAACCTTTATCTTTCGACCGATTCTCGACAACTACCGTGCGGTAGTCACGGATGCGGCAATATGGGGCTACTTTACCGACAGCCTTGTCGTCGCTCTCGGATCTACCGCACTCGTACTCGCTGTTGGCGTGCCGGCCGCCTACGCGCTCGGCCGCTATCGCTTCGGCGGGTCGGCCGATTTTGGATTTTGGGTCCTTTCTACTCGCATGACGCCACCGGTCGCGGTACTCATCCCCTTCTATGTGCTCTATGTCGAAACCGGACTTGTCGACAGCCGGATTGGCTTGATCGTGGCCCACGTCGCACTCAACCTGTCGATCGCGGTGTGGCTGATGAAGGGTTTTTTTGAAGACCTTCCCCCTGAACTCGAGGAAGCGGCGATGATGGATGGGGCGACCCGATTTAGGGCATTCCGTGAGGTGGTGATACCGGTGGCCATGCCCGGCATTGCCGCCGTGGCCATCCTGTGCTTCCTCTTCTCTTGGAACGAGTTCCTGTTTTCGCTTGTGCTGGCCGGCTCAACCGTGCGGACGGTACCACTCGGCCTTTATTCCTTCATCGGCTATCAACAGATCGACTGGGGTTCGCTCTCTGCTGGCGCCATGCTGATGCTGGCGCCCGTTTTGCTGATTCTCTTCCTATTCGGACGGCAACTTCTGCGTGGACTTACCATGGGGGCGGTAAAGTGAGATTTGAGGAACAATCGGGCGGAAGACCAGCGCGCATTGCTGAGTCATTGGCCTTCGATATCCTCTCAGGCGCTCTTTTGCCCGGAGACCAGCTGCCGACGGAAGCTGTATTGCTTGAACGTATGGGAGTCAGCCGGACCACATTGCGCGAAGGCATCAAGATTCTCGCTGCCAAGGGAATGGTGACACCGAGACCCAAGGTAGGCACCACAGTACGGCCACCGGCAGACTGGAGCCTATTGGACCCCGAGGTGCTGGGTTGGCTCTTCTCCGGCGGCGACCTCGAAGGCGCACTTGTGGAGCTCTTCGACGTTCGTCGCATGATTGAGTCGGAGGCGGCCGCCTTGGCGGCGGATATGGCGTCACGGGAGCAAGTCGCAGAAATCGCAGCCGCGTATCAGGCGATGGAGGAAGCAACTTCGCTTGAGGGGGCGCTCGAGGCTGACGTCGCCTTCCACAAAGCTGTTATCCACGCGACTAACAATCGTTTTATGTCTGCCCTCGCCAGCGTAAGCGAGACGGCACTGCGCGCAACTGTCAGACTCTCGGTGCGCAGGCCCGGCGGACTACCACACTCGCTCCCCCAACATGCAGCCGTCCTAAGAGCCATCGTGGCCAGGGACGCAAAGGAGTCTCGTAAGACGATGGAACATTTGATCCTCAGCGCACAGAGCGACGCGATCGCTGTCGCCCGCGAGCGTCGCCGAGTGAGCGCAGCCGAATCCGGGTGAGTTAAGCCGCCGCAAGTCTGTATAGAGTATAGCCCTTGATCGGGTTTGTTCGTCCCGGCGTTTCAGGTTGAGGACGTAACAAGAGCGGTGACCACTAAGGAGATATCTCCAACCACCTAAGACGTCCCTATGAATGCGAATGCTTGAGAGACGGGGCGGCAGACTGACGGCGACTGATCTGCTGAGCGCACCAATCGGCAAACTCGTACGGACACTCGAAGACGGACGCGCAGACACGACGGTCAGCTATTTCGTTATGATAGTGCCGCCAATTGAGTACCAGTTCGAGAGAACCACTCGAAATCGATCCTCTGGCCGCGATCCCGACCGCGTTCAGGAAGAACAGGGCAGCGTAGAGAAGTCTTGTTCGAAAGAGATCCTCGTAAATCCACATCAACCAAAATATTGTGCCGTGGGAAGTAGGTGATTGAACAGACATGGTCTGTTCCGACAAACCCCGCGACGGTAGTGAGCCCGCTCCTGGATGTCTTCAGTGCGAAAAGATCTGGAGCTACAGCGACAGGCTTTAATCCGGAGCACGCTTGTGGTCCCGGAGTAAGCAGATCGAACACACCTGAAACCCGGACGGTTTCCTCGTGCATCCCGTGTTCTGATGGACCAGGCCCTGACAGCTGCGCTTCAAGATGCGCCTCAACCGGCGCGGCTGCGGCTCCTTCGTGAGCGCTTCGCATTGGATGATATTGCGGCGGAGGCAATACCACGCGCTCGATGGCTGCACCGAAAATGTGTGAAAGCACCTCACAAAGGGTGGCCACAGAGTAGCCTGCTCCAAAGCCCATGTCTTCGGGCCGCCGCACCGCAACAGATAACAGCATCGGAAACACGTAGCTCCACACCTGGTCCGCGTGAGGAGCTTCGCCAAGACGATCCCACAGTTCGTCGCCCCAAGTCACTTCCGTCGTCACTCCTTGAAGGTCATGAAGAAAATTGGAAGCAAAATCCTTGCCTTCCTTACGTGCACTCCAGCCTTTGGGCCCGTACTGTCTCGGCATCGTCATCTCCTTTGTCTGAACAGAACGGAGATTGGTCTGATCCCCCAGACGGTGATCAGAATACTTGCCCTGGCAAGCGCGCTGATCGGTAAGTGCATGATTTGAATTACTTCAATTTGCCCCATGCTCAACCACTTGGTCTTTCACCTGAAAGATGGAGGTCGAGATCGAAGTCTTCCTCGCCAATCTGAAGATCTGTTTCACGCTGCGATCAGTTGAGAGAGACCGCGTGGCTCCGGGGCTGACGCCTCCTGAAGCCAGAGAGAATGAGCGGACCTTCGTGCTGCCGGCAGAGAAGGTCCGGACGCCGTCCATCAGGCAGGCAAACGCCGCGCCGCCGCGACCGCTTCTCCGACCGGCTCATGAAGGCGAAGAGTCGGCCCATACCAGCCATTCATCGGTGCAGACGATGCCGCAATGCAGCTTAACCGAACCGGACTTTCGCTGCGCATGCGAAATTGGGCTGAGGTCGAAATCACTGTCTGCGGACGAAGCGAGCTCTGCTTTACGTCACCACTTTGGCTCATTCCAATTCATGGCGGCTCCCGCAACAGTTCACAGACCGGAGAGCCAACATCGACTGCGACCAGCGCGCACCGGTCTCGTCTGCGTCCGGGCATGGATCTGCACTGTCCGTCTTCAGAGTTTTTCGGAGAGCTTGGGCTGTTTCGTAACGGAGGCTCTGGTTCGGTTTCTGTTTGAGTTTAGGCAGCCGCGGCTTGGTGCTGCAACCGGCGTTTTCGGATTGTCTGCTTCTTGATCTCCTCTCTCATTTTCAGGATCTTCGCGCCTCGGCCGTGATAGACATCGGCCGGTGTCAGGTTGGCCAGGCTCTCGTGGTAGCGGTGGTTGTTGTAATGGTCGACGAAGGCGCCGATCTGCCGTTCCAGATCTCCGGGCAGGAAGTAGTTCTCCAGCAGAACCCGGTTCTTCATGGTTTGATGCCAGCGCTCGATCTTGCCCTGGGTCTGGGGATGATGTGGCGCACCGCGGACGTGATCCATACCCCTGTCCTCAAGGTATTTGGCCAGATCTGCTGCGACGTAGGACGCGCCGTTGTCGCTGAGCAGCCGCGGCTTGTGCACCACGGTCGCGTCGCTGCAGCCCGAGGCGTCCAGCGCCAGTTCCAGCGTATCGGTGACGTCGGCTGCCTTCATCGTGGTGCAGAGCTTCCACGCGATGATGTAGCGGCTGTAGTCGTCGAGGATCGTGCTGAGATAGAACCAGCCCCAGCCGATCACCTTGAGATAGGTGAAGTCCGTCTGCCAGAGTTCGTTCGGGCGCGTGGTCTTGTCCCGGAACTCGTCGGCCGCGCGGATCACCACATGAGCCGGCGCCGTGATCAGATCCTCGGCGCTGAGGATGCGATACACCGATGATTCCGAGACGAAGTAGCGCTTCTCGTCGGTGTATTTGACCGCCAGCTCCCGAGGCGTCAGGTCTTCATGCTCCAGCGCAAAATCGACGACATCCCCACGGATTTTGTCCGGGATGCGGTTCCAGACCGATCTCGGCCTCGGCGGTCGATCCGCAAGGGCATCGAACCCGCCCTCGACCCAGCGGGCGTACCAATCGTAATACGTGCTGCTGGGAATGCCGATCATGGCCAGCGTCTGCTTTGTCGGCAGGTGCGACGCCTCGACCGTGCGGATGATCTCAAGCTTCTCGGATGCTGGATATCTCATTCTTCGGACCCCCCATCCCCGAGCATGCTTTTTTTGAGCAAGCGGTTTTCCAAGGTCAGTTCGGCGACCACCTCCTTCAGGGTTGCGGATTCTGACCGCAATTCCTTCACCTCAGGCGCCGTCGCCTGCCTGGCCGTGTCGCCCGAAAGCCGAGCCTTCCCGGCTTCCAGGAACTCCTTGGACCAGGAATAGTACAGGCTCTCGGCAATCCCCTCGCGGCGGCACAGAGCAGAAATGCTCTCCTCGCCGCGCAGGCCAGCCAGGACGATCCTGATCTTCTCCTCGGAAGAATACTGTTTGCGGGTCTTCCGCTTGATGCCCCTGACCAGCTTGTCAGCGGCGTCTTTCGATGTTCCGGATATCTTGTTCATCTTCGCTCCATAATGGCTTCGATGAACCAGAAATCCTCCGTTGCTCAAACCACTAAATCTGTCCGATGGGCGCTGACGTCAGACAGGCGCATCTTTTCCTCAAGGCGCGGACCATGTCCTTCTCCGCCCTCTCCGAGACAACGATACCGCTCTTTCCGGGCGCCTGTGAAGGGACCTCACCCCCCTGCCCCGTGGCGCCGATTGCGGCTGGCCAAGGCCGGACAGAGCCGCTCCAAGCAGTCGCTTGCGTGATAACGCAACACAATTCCTTCGAGCGTAGTGGAGGCTGCTCAGGACAGCGCAGGGAAGCGTTGGCGCGCTTTTGGCAAGGAGCTCCCCGCCGGTCCGCCGCTACCAAGTGCCTCTGCGACCGACTTAGATTAGATGCAAAGCCGTTTCATCCCGCTACAATGGTCTCCGGGGCTGGCTGTCGCGGGTCTCGGGAATCTTAGCAGAAGGACCTCCCACATGCGCTACCGTCGCCTCGGCCACAGCGGCCTTTTCGTTTCCGAGCTTTGCCTTGGCACCATGACGTTCGGCGGCGGAGACGATTTGTGGGGCCAGATCGGCCAGTTGCAACAGAAGGAAGCGGACGAACTGCTGAAGGTGGCGCTGGATGCCGGCATCAACTTTGTCGATACCGCGAATGTCTATGCCGGGGGGAGAAGCGAACAGATCCTCGGACAGGCAATCCGCAACATCGGCGCCAACCGGGCGGAACTGGTCATCGCAACCAAGGTGCACGGGCAAATGGGGGAAGGCCCTAATGGACGGGGTGCCTCTCGCGGACATATCATGGAACAGGTCAAGCAAAGCCTGGGACGGCTGCAACTCGACTACATCGACCTCTACCAGATCCACGGCTTCGACCCGGCGACCCCGATTGTCGAAACTCTGGAGGCGCTCGACACCCTGGTGCGCCAGGGCCATGTCCGCTACGTCGGCCTGTCGAACTGGGCGGCGTGGCAAGTGATGAAGGCGGTGGGCATCGCAGAAGCGCGAAAGCTGGCGCCCATCGTATCGCTTCAGGCCTACTACACCTTGGCCGGCCGCGATCTGGAGCGGGAGGTGGTGCCGATGCTTCTCAGCGAAGATGTGGGATTGATGGTCTGGAGTCCGCTGGCCGGCGGCTTCCTGTCGGGCAAGTTCGACCGCGATGGCATGACGGCCGAAGGGCGGCGGGTGAACTTCGACTTCCCGCCAATCGACAAGGAGCGCGCCTACGACGTGATCGAAGTGATGCGCCGGATCGCCGCCGAAAGGGGCTGCACCGTGCCCCAGGTGGCCATCGCGTGGCTCTTGCATCAGAAAGTCGTCACCAGCGTGATCATCGGCGCCAAGCGTGTGGACCAGCTTACGGACAACATCGGGTCCGTCGACGTGACGCTGTCCGACGAAGACAAGGCGGCGCTGGACAGCGTGACACAGCTGCCGAGGGAGTATCCGGGGTGGATGCTGGCGTTCCAGAACGAGTACCGCGCCGCCTTGATGGCAGAGCAGTTGCGATAGCCTTGCCGATGCCCCTCCCCTGCTTGGCTGAGCATCTTGGCCAGATGGCTGGTTCTCAGGGAGAAGTGGTGCCGCTGAAGGGACTCGAACCCCCGACCCCATCATTACGAATGACGTGCTCTACCAGCTGAGCTACAGCGGCGCCGGCGCGGCACTTAGCAAGCTTTGGGGGGAAGCGGTAGTCCTAAGTTGGGGTTTTTTGCGCGGGCGCGTCGCCGTCTATCGCCTTGTCGCTTGTCGGCGGGGCATCGGCCTCGACGACTTCGGCATCGACCACCACGGCGTCCTCCGGCGTCTGTGTGTTGTCCTCCGGCGGCTCGGCGGTGCGGCCCACGATCAGGGGCAGCATCTCGGTGCCCGCGGGCATGGCGCTGCTTTCCTTCGGCGGCCGCGTCCAGGACAGCGTGTCGAAGCCGCCGCAGTTGTCGCAGACCGGCATCCACTGGCCATGGATCGCGTGGCAGCTGTCGCAGACCCATTGCGTTCCGCGCGGCGCGGTCAGCGCCCGGGCCAGCCAGCCCTTCACCACCGCGTCCTCGGCGCCCGCGCCACGTTCGATCGCGGCCATGATCGTCAGAGACCGTGCGGTCGGATCGGTTTCGGCCAGATCGCCCAGCGCCCGGCGCGCCGCCGGAAAATCCTCGGCCGCGATGTTGAGCTCGGCCAGAAGCATCTTCGTTTCCGGATGGTCGGGCTTTTGCTTGGTCAGCGCCTCGAACCGCTTCAGCCGCGCCTTCGGCGTCTCGTCCGGCTGGATCTCGGCAAAGGCGGCGGCAAGGTCGGGATGCGGCTGTGCGGCCCAGGCCTTCTTCAGAAGGCGCGTGGCATAGCGCTGTTTTCCCTCGGCCACATAGGCGCGGGCCGCCATGGCCGCGGCAGGGATCAGGTCGGGCGACAGGCGGTTGGCCTCGATCGCGGCTTCGCGGGTTTCGATGCTGCTGTCGGCGTCAAGGATGACCTTCGCCTCGGACAATGCCAGGACCGCGTCGCGGCGGCGATAGACGTCGCGCGGCAGGCTTCCGTGCTTGAGCTTGGACGCAAGCGTCCTGCGCGCGCCCTCCCAGTCGCCGGTATCCGGCCTGAAGGCGCAGAAGGGTGTCCTGCGTTTCGACGTGGCGCGGCTTGAGGGCAAAGGCCTTCTGCGCAAGGCGAAGCGCCATGTCCGTGTCGCCTTCGGCGAGCTTCTGCTTCATCAGGCCGCGAACGCCGACAAAGCGCGTGCGTTCGTCCGTCAGAAGCCGCTTGTAGACTTCGGTCGCGGTCTTCGTGTCGCCCGCCAGTTCGGCCGCCTGTGCCGAGAGAAGGTTCGTCAGTTCGGGCCGCCCAAGGTATTTCTCGGCCTTGGCGGCCTTGGACATCGCCACACGGCCTTCGCCCGAGGCAAGCGCCATCATCCCGTCGGCAAGCGCCTGGAACCCCTTTCGTTCACGGTTGCGGCTGAACCAGCGCGTGATCGCGGTCTCGTCGCCGCTGAGAAAGCGGAAGATCGCGATGACCAGTCCGATCAGCCGCAGAACCACCCAGGCCACCGCCAGAAGCAGCACCAGCGCGATGATCGACTGCAGGGGGCCAAGGGTGAATTCCATCGTGCCGACGGAGAGGCGCAAACCGCCATCGCTCTCCATCAGGACACCCGCGCCCAGCGCGATGCCGGCGACGATGACGACGAAAAGGACGATCTTGAGAAGGGACCAGAGCATGGGAATTCGTCCTCAGTTCGTCTCGATTTGCGCGCGAAGTTCAGTCAGCGCGGCCAGGGTTGCCTGTCGGGCTTCGGCCGCAGCGGTCCAGTCGGACATGGCGGCGGCCCCCGCTTCGGGAAGGCTGGCGACTTCGGACAGGGCAGTTCGAAAGGTCGCCAGATCGCAAGGCGGCTTCGGCGCGCGACAGGATGGCATCGGGGTCGTCGCCCTCGCGCGGGGTCAGCGACCGGGCGCCAGTCTGCGCGCGCAGGAAGGCAAGGGCGCGGTCGACGGTCGAATCCGCATCCGTGGCAAGGATCGATGCCTCGAGGGCCGAGCGCGCGGCATCCGGGAAGGCGTCCTGAAGGGCGGGCAGCGTAGGAACCCCGCCATCCGCCCCCGCAGCAAGAACCGCCGGGATCTCCGCCCCGGTCTCGGAAACAGTGGTCAGCGCCTCGCCATAGGCCGCACCGGACTCAAGCGCAGCGCCGATTCGCGACAGTGCAGCCTCGGCGGCGGAGCGGGCGGCGGCGGCTGCCGCTTCGGCCTCGATCCGCGCGGCCTCGGCCTGCGCGGCTTCGATCTGAGATCGCGCGTCGGTCACCGCGGCATCAAGCTCGCTGCGAAACGCCGCAAGTTCTTCGTCGGTCAAGGCTGGCGCCTGACCTGCGGGGTTGTCGGCAAGACCGGCAACCTCGGCGGTCAGTTCAGTGATACGCGTCTGGAGAGCCTCGACCGCGGACAGGTCCGGCGCGTCTGGAATGGCGGCAAGCAACTCGGCCCTCAACTCATCCCGCACTCCGGACAGATCCGGCTGGGGCTGCTCCGAAGCCTCGGCAAGCGAGGCGGTGACCTCTGTCAGGCGCTCCTCGAGGGCTGCGATCCGGGCGGCCTGGTCTTCAACCGTCGCGGACAGATCGGCGGTTGGCGAGGGATCGGGCGTGGGCCAGCCTTCAGGGACAGCGTAGCGGGCGACGACGAATCCTAGGGCCGCCGCGGCCACACCGCCGAGGAAAAGCGGGATGGCGCCGCTGCGCGCGGGCGGAGCCGGTAGAGGTGCCGGCGGTGCCGCGGGTGGATCGTCAGGCTCCGGCGGCGTCGCGGCATCGGCGTCAGCCTGAGATACGGCCTCCTCCGGCAGAGCCGTCTTGACCTCAGGGCCATCAGGTTGGCCGTCCGGTACTTCCAGCGTCTCGGTCAGGACCAGCGGCTCGGCTTCGCTATCCTCGGGTCCGGCTTGCGCCTGGTCTTCGTCGACTGGTGAATTGTCTTCGGCAGCGGCGGCGTCTTCTATGCCGTCGGATCCTTCGCTTTCGGGCGGACCGCCTTCTGCGCCCGTCTCATCCTTCCCGACAGTGTCGTGCTCATCGGCCGTTGTATTCTCGGTGACCTCGCGGGCCCCGTCGATTGCATCCGGCGTTTCCGAGGGCGTCGGTTTTTTCGAACGTGCCACGGGCGAAGACCCTCTCATCTTAACTGTCACTTCCGCAGATCAGGCGGACGTTCCCGTTACCCTAGCCATCCTCCCAAGGGTCAACAAGCCGCGTCGTCTCGCAATTCTTCCAGAACAAGAGCCAGAAGGTCAGCCGCCGTCGGCCGTGCCGCCACCAGTGTAGCACTGCCGGAATCCGGCCCCGGGCCCCAGGCCGCCGCAACCTGCGCGCTCATGGCAAGCGGGCGCACACGCGCCGACGGCTCGGGAACCTCCATGCGCAAGAGCCGCGCCGACCGCGGCGAAAAGAGCGGGAGGACGACGCGCCGCCCGGACCCTTCGAGCAGCTGGCGCGCACCTACCGGCAGAGGCTGCGGGACCTGGTCGTAGATGACACGTGCTTGGGTGGGCACGCCGCGCTCGGACAGGCGCCCCGCGACATCGGCCGCGACATGAGCGCCGCACAGGTGCACCAGCGCGCCGGCGGGTGAATCACGCAGCACGAGGGCGATCAGATCCTCGGCCGCGCCCTCGGCTGAAACCGCGTCAAATCCGGACCGGGCCGCGGCATCGGCTGTCCGGCGACCGACGCACCATGCGCGCAGTCCCCGTGCGTCGGCGTTCCTGCCCAGGGCTGTCACGGCATTCTCAGAGGTGAACACGACACCAGAGAAGGGCGACAAGTCGACCGGGCCCCCGCGCGGCACGATGTCGATCACGGGTGCAATCACTGCCTCGATTGGTGCACCAAGCGCCTCTTCGCATTGCGCGAGGAACCGGGCGGACTGCGCCGCAGGGCGGGTCAGCAGCAGCACTGGCGGGGCGTCGGCCAAGCGGCCCTCCTGTTGTAAGGGCGGATGCGCAGTGCTACCTGCCGCGAACCGAGGGGGCAACACCGACGGGGCGACCGGGACCGATGTCCGACACGATCACGCTTCTGGGGCTGGAAAGCAGCTGCGACGACACGGCTGCGGCGGTCGTGCGTCATTCGCCGCGCGGCCCGACGATCCTGTCGTCGGTCGTCACCGGGCAGGCCGACCTGCATGCCGCCTTCGGGGGCGTCGTCCCCGAAATCGCCGCGAGGGCCCATGCCGAACGAATCGACACCGCAGCGAAAGCCGCCCTGGCAGAGGCCGGAGTCACGCTCTCTGACCTCGACGGTATCGCCGTGACCGCGGGGCCCGGCCTGATCGGAGGGATCCTGTCGGGCGTGATGTTCGCCCGGGGCCTCGCCGCTGGTGCGAACCTGCCGCTCTACCCCATCAATCACCTGGCCGGGCATGCGCTGACACCGCGGATGACCGATGATCTGCCCTTTCCCTACCTCATGCTTCTGGTGTCGGGTGGGCATTGCCAATTCCTGCGTGTGAACGGTGCGGACCAGTTCCGCCGTTTGGGCGGCACCATCGATGACGCGCCGGGCGAGGCCTTCGACAAGACCGCCCGCATCCTTGGGCTGTCCCAGCCCGGCGGGCCAGAGGTCGAAGGCTGCGCCGCCACCGGCGATCCCACGCGTTTTGCCTTTCCCCGTCCCCTGCTCGACCGGCCCGGGTGCGACCTGTCGTTCTCGGGTCTCAAGACGGCCGTGCTGCGCGCCCGCGACGCACTTGTGGCGGACCAGGGCGGGCTGCACGAGCGCGACCGCGCCGACCTTTGCGCCGGGTTCCAAGCGGCGGTCACAGATGTCCTGGCCGAGAAATCGCGCCGGGCCATAGATGCCGCGGGGCCCGGAATGGCCGCCTTCGCCGTAGCCGGGGGCGTTGCCGCGAACCAAACGATTCGGGCTGGTTTAGAGACGGTTTCCGCGGCGGCGGGCCTGCCCTTCGTCGCCCCCCCCTTGCGCCTCTGCACCGACAACGCCGCGATGATCGCCTGGGCCGGGATCGAGCGGATCCGCGCAGGCGTTCCGTCCGACGGCGGTTTCACCGCCCGCCCGCGCTGGCCGCTGGATGACACTGGCCCGACCCTTCTGGGCGGGGGCAGGAAAGGCGCGAAGGCATGACCGGACTAGCGATCCTTGGCGCCGGGGCGTTCGGTTCGGCGCTGGCGATCACGCTCGCCTCGACCGGCCCAGTGACGCTTTGGGCCCGCGATCCTGCGCAGGCGGACCAGATCGCCGCCACGCGAATGAATTCGCGGCATCTGCCCGGCATCGATCTGCCCGCGACGGTCAGCGTCACATCGGACCTTGAACGGATCGACGCCGATACGCTTCTTCTGGCCCTGCCCACCCAGCGGCTCGACGCCTTTCTCGAAGCGCACGGCGGCGCGCTGAACGGCCGGACGCTCGTGCTGTGCTGCAAGGGGGTGCATCTTGCCACCGGCCTGCGCCCCAGCGTTCTGACCGCCCGACACTGTCCCGGTGCGCGAATCGCCGTCCTGACCGGCCCGAGTTTTGCCGCGGACATCGCGCGGGGATTGCCCACCGCCCTGACCCTGGCGTCCGAGTCCGATGGCGAGGATCTTCAGACACGGTTGTCGACACCGACGCTGCGGCTCTACCTGACCCATGACGTCACGGGGGCCGAACTTGGCGGCGCGCTCAAGAACGTCGTTGCGCTTGCGGCCGGAATCACCATCGGGGCGGGTCTTGCCGACAGCGCCCGGGCGGCCGTTGTCACGCGTGGCTTTGCCGAGATGACGCGCTTTGCCGTGGCCGCAGGTGCACAGGCCGAAACGCTGGCGGGTCTTTCCGGGCTTGGTGACCTGATCCTGACCTGCACCTCCGAGAAATCGCGCAACTATGCCGCGGGCTTGGCCCTTGGCCGAGGCGAGGCCTTGCCAGTGGGCGTGACGATCGAAGGCGTGGCGACCGCCCGCGCCGTCGCCGCGGCCGCCCGACGCTGCCAGAACGGAAATGCCGCTGACTGATATGGTGGCCGCAGTGGTCGACGGGTCGGTATCCGTCGCAGATGCAACCACCGCCCTGATGGCCCGCCCCCTCAAGAAGGAGACCTGAGATGCTTTTCGCCCTGATCGCGCTCGACAAACCCGGCGCACTGGCCGTCCGGCAGGAAAATCGCGCAGCACACCTTGCATATGTCGACGAGACGGGATGCGTTGTCCAGGCCGGACCCTTTCTCGATGAGGCCGGCGACATGGTCGGGTCGCTCATCATCCTCGATTTGCCAGATATCGAGGCCGCGCATGCATGGGCGGAGGGCGATCCCTACGGCAAGGCCGGGCTCTTCGAGAGCGTCACGATCCGTCCCTGGAAGAAGGTGATCGGCTGATGGCCTACTGGCTTTTCAAATCCGAACCTTCGACCTGGAGCTGGGACGACCAGAAGGCGCGCGGCGACGCGGGCGAAGAGTGGAACGGGGTGCGCAATTACCAGGCGCGCAACAACATGCGGGCGATGGAGCTGGGCGATCGGGGCTTCTTCTATCACTCCCAGTCAGAAAAGGCGGTTGTCGGCATCGTCGAGGTCTGCGCCCTGGCGCATCCCGACAGCACAACGGACGACCCGCGATGGGATTGCGTGGACATCAAGGCCGTGGCCGACATGCCCACACCCGTCACGCTTGAGATGTGCAAGACGGATCCGCGGCTTGCCGACATGGTTCTGGTCAACAACACCCGTCTTTCGGTCCAGCCGGTGACGGAGGCGGAGTGGCGGATCATCTGCGAGCTTGGGGGGCTTTCGGACTGACCGGAAGATGACCGTGCTGCTCGAAAAAAATGGAGGGTCCCGAACACGCCGGAACCCTCCACCACCCCATGTGCCTTGCTCACCGCACATGTCTGAGAAAAAGGTCCGGCCATACTGGCCCGTCACCTGAGACACTACGGGGAAAGGGCGCTCCGTGGCAAATGGAAAGCCCTTAAATCTTGTTGTAAATCAAGGTGATCGCGGCCTCAGCCGTACACCGCTTCCTTTCCGAAGTGCTTGGTCAGCATATAGTAGATCACCACACGATACTTGTTGCGCTCTGATCTTCCGTAGGTTTCGACCACTGCGTTGATCGCGTCCATCAGGTGGGGTCCGTCGGCCAGGCCCAGCTTCTTGATCAGGAAGTTCCGCTTGACCGTTTCAAGCTCGCCTTCCTGCGTGGCGGCGACAGTGCTGGCATCGGCGTCGTAGATCGCCGGACCGCAGCCGATCGTCACCTTCTCGAGAAGGGCCATGTCAGGCTCCATCCCGCATTTGTCGCGCAGATCGGCCGCATAAATGGCGATCAGGTCATCTCTCTTGCCCATCCGTAATTCCTTCCGGTCAATATCGCATAGTCGCCCCAAACAGGCGTAGACCGAAGGGTACCGACCGCAAGACACAAGACAAGGCTGAATTTCTGCCCACGAAAGCCGACCACGCGGGTGGTCGGCTTCGGTACGGATCGCAGTTCGTAGGTCACGGCGGAAAAGGCTCAGCCGCGCCGAGGCACGAAATGTTGCTTGCTCAGTAGCGGTAGTGTTCGGGCTTGAACGGTCCCTCCGGAGCGACCCCGATATAGTCGGCCTGGTCGGGTTGCAGCTTCGTCAGCTTCGCGCCGACCCGCCCGAGATGCAGCATCGCCACCTTTTCGTCGAGGTGCTTGGGCAGGATGTAGACCTTGTTCCCGTAGTCGCTCGCCCTTGGTCCAGAGCTCGATCTGCGCCAGCACCTGGTTGGTGAAGGAGGCCGACATCACGAAGGATGGGTGGCCCGTGGCGTTGCCAAGGTTCAAGAGCCGGCCTTCGGACAGCAGGATGATGCGGTTGCCCGAGGGCATCTCGATCATGTCCACCTGGTCCTTGATGTTGGTCCACTTGTGGTTCTTGAGGTTGGCCACCTGAATCTCGTTGTCGAAGTGGCCGATGTTGCCGACGATGGCCATGTCCTTCATCTCGCGCATGTGCTCGATGCGGATCACGTCCTTGTTGCCGGTCGTGGTGATGAAGATGTCGGCGGTGGCCACTTCGTCTTCCAGAAGCGTGACTTCGTAGCCGTCCATCGCCGCCTGCAGCGCGCAGATCGGGTCGACCTCCGTCACCTTCACCCGTGCGCCGGCGCCGCTGAGCGACGCGGCCGACCCTTTGCCCACGTCGCCATAGCCGCAGACCACGGCGACCTTGCCGGCCATCATGGTGTCGGTGGCGCGGCGGATGCCGTCGACAAGACTTTCCTTGCAGCCGTACTTGTTGTCGAACTTCGACTTGGTAACGCTGTCGTTCACGTTGATGGCCGGGAAGGGAAGGTGGCCCTTCTCCATCATCTTGTAAAGGCGATGAACACCCGTCGTCGTTTCTTCCGACACGCCCTTGATCATGTGGCGCTGCTTGACGAACCAGCCGGGGGTTTCCGCGATCCGCTTGCGGATCTGTGCGAACAGCGCCTCTTCTTCCTCGCTCGTCGGGACGGCGATCAGGTCCTCTTCGCCCTCTTCGACGCGCGCGCCCATCAGGATGTAGAGCGTGGCATCGCCGCCATCGTCGAGGATCATGTTCGCCCCGCCTTCGGGGAACTGGAAGATCTTGTCGGTGTAGGTCCAGTAGTCGACCAGCGTCTCGCCCTTGATCGCGAAGACCGGGGTGCCGCCTTCGGCGATCGCCGCCGCCGCGTGATCCTGGGTCGAGAAGATGTTGCACGACGCCCAGCGCACGTCCGCGCCCAGCGCCGTCAGCGTCTCGATCAGAACCGCGGTCTGGATCGTCATGTGAAGCGACCCGGCGATGCGCGCACCCTTCAGGGGCTGTGTTCTCACCGAACTCCTCGCGCAGCGCCATGAGGCCCGGCATTTCGGTTTCGGCGATCGCGATCTCCTTGCGGCCATATTCGGCCAGAGAGATATCCTTGACGACATAATCCTTGGCCATTGCCGGCTCCTGCAAACTGAAATCACTGTTGACTGGCGACATAGCCGGGAGGTGGGCGGATATCAACGTCCAGCGCAGAGTTGCCCGCGCGCGTCGCCTGCGCTAGGCGAGATCGCAACATGATCGGGACAGGACGCATGGCGAAACCGGCACGTGCATGGCAACGGATGCTTTCGGGACGCAGGCTTGACCTGCTCGACCCGACGCCGGTGGATATCGAGATCGAGGATATCGCCCACGGCCTTGCCTTCGTGGCGCGCTGGAACGGGCAGACCTTCGGCGACTGGCCCTATTCCGTGGCCGAGCATTCCCTGCTGGTGGACGATCTGTTCGCGGCGGCCAATCCGGGGCAGCCCGCGCGCTGGCGTCTGGCCGCCCTTCTGCATGACGCGCCGGAGTATGTGATCGGCGACATGATCTCGCCGGTGAAGGCAGCGGTGGGGCCGGACTATGGGGCGCTTGATGCGCGCCTTGCGGCGGCGGTGCATATCCGCTTCGGCCTTCCGGCCGAGATCCCCGCCAAGGTGAAGAAGGCGATCAAATCCGCCGACCGCGTGTCGGCCTGGCTCGAGGCGACGCAGATCGCGGGGTTCAGCACGGTCGAGGCCGACCGGTTTTTCGGCAAACCCCCAGGACCTCTGGTGGCCGGGCGCAAGATCGTGCCGCGCCCCCCGGTCGAGGTTCGCGCGGATTTCATCGCCCGTCACGAGCGGCTTCTGGCGGGGTGCTGAACGGAACGTGGCTGGCGATCGCCGGGGTCCTGCCGGGCGCGGGGACGCTACGCTTGTGTTGCGTCGCCGCGCGCCCGGCCGCCGGGCATCACGAACGAACCTCAGTCGCCTCGGGCGCGCGCCGCTTGCCACCGCTGAACCCGGAAGCCGGGTGGCGGGGCGTGTGGTCGGGCATCGAAGGCCGGTCCATCCGCGTGATGACCAGCAGGACTTCACCGATAAGATTTAACATCTCTCTGTCCTCCTGATCTAGAGAAGGTCTTGCTTTACAGCGGGACGATGCTCAGATGCACGGCAGAAATCTTTCCAACCTGTTACTTGAAGTAACATATGCGCCTGCCATCCCTCACCGCCCTGCGCGCCTTCGAGACCGCCGCCCGAACGGGGAGCTTTTCTGCGGCGGGCCGCGAGTTGAACGTGACCCACGCCGCCGTGGCGCAACAGGTGCGGGCGCTCGAGGCAGACCTGGGCCTGCTTCTGGTCTATCGCGACGGGCGCGGGCTGGCCCTGACCGGAGAAGGCGCGAAGCTGGCCCAAAGCCTGACCGACAGTTTCCGGGCCATCCGGACGACGCTGGCCGAAATCGCCGAAACCGAAGCCGAGAGGCCGTTGCGTCTGACCATCACCCCGTCCTTTGCGGCGAAATGGCTGATGCCGCGGCTTGGTGGGTTCTGGCGGCAGCACCCGGAGATTGCCCTGACGCTCGATCCCGATGACCGGGTGCGCGACCTGGGCCGGGACGGGTTCGACCTTGCGATCCGCTATGGTGAGGGCAAGTGGCCCGGGGTCCAGGCCGAGTTGCTGCTGCGCACCAATGACGTGGTGGTCGGCACCCCCGGCCTTGTCGGCAACCGGACCGCGCTGTCCGTGGCCGAAATGCAGGAGATGCCGTGGATCACCGAAGCCGGATGGCCCGAACAGATGGCCTGGTTGCGCGCCATCGGTCTGGATCCCGACCGGCTCGATATCACCGAGATGCCGAACGAGGATCTGGCCGCGCTGGCGGCGCGCGAAGGGCTGGGCCTTCTGGTCGAACTGGCCGCGCTGGCCGCACCAGACGTCGAGGCCGGGCGCCTGCGCGTTGTGTTCACTGCGCCGGCCGATGGTGATTTCGGCTACTGGATTGTCACACGCCCGGGCCCGCCCAGCGCGGCGCTGCGAACCTTCATCCGCTGGCTGAAATCGCAGGTTTCGGCCTAGATTGGACGCCTGTGCAGGTGCGTCCTGCCGACCCCGTACCAATGGAATCAGCAGCGGTCCAGCCGACGAACGCCTCGCTGTCGAACCACAGGGTCAGCCCCGTGTCCCATCGCACGGCGGACAGAGAACAGCCCGCCACCGGACCACGAGAGACGGGGTCTCGCCCGAGAAGGCGCGAAACCGCCGGGATCACGCCGGCCTCCGCGCGGCCGAAATCGATGCGCAACGGGGTGCCGTTCGGCTGAAGCCCATTGGCATCGGGCACAAGGCCCTGCACAGGGCCACTTGGCGAAACGGGCGGCGTGCAGGCAGACAGGATGTTGGCCGCAACAAGACAAAGGGCCGTGACCCGGGTCACTTCGGGCTGCGTTTGGCCAGGATGCGCTGAAGCGTGCGGCGGTGCATGTTCAGCCGCCGCGCGGTCTCCGAGACGTTGCGGTCGCAAAGCTCGTAGACACGCTGGATATGTTCCCAGCGCACGCGGTCGGCGGACATCGGGTTTTCGGGCGGCGGCGGCAAGCCATCGCCCTGCGCCAGAAGGGCCGCCGTGATGTCGTTGGCATCGGCGGGCTTCGACAGATAGTCCGTGGCTCCGATCTTGACCGCCGCCACGGCCGTCGCGATCGCACCGTATCCGGTCAGGATCACCACGCGGCTGTCCGGGCGCCGCTCGCGCAGGATTTCGACGATGTCCAGACCGTTGCCGTCTTCGAGCCGCAGGTCCACCACCGCATAGGCGGGGGGTCGCGCAGTCGCAATCGCCTTGCCGTCGGCCACCGTCTCGGCCGTCTCGACGGCAAAGCCACGCTTCTCCATCGCCCGGGCCAGACGGCGCAGGAACGGTTCGTCGTCGTCGACGATCAGAAGCGAGGTATCCTCGCCTATGTCATCCAGCGCGCGCTCGTCCATCCCGACCCCTTCAGCGATTTTCGCTTTCAGTATGGGAGGGTAGGCCGGTGCACCCATAGCGTCAAACCGCATCACGAAGCGTTGACGAAGCAGGCGACGCTTTCGGCCATTTCGTCCGGGCTTGTCTCGCGGCGGTAGAACTCGACAAAGCCGACATCAGGCAGCACGAGATAGGTGAAGGTCGAATGATCGACGAGGTAGTAATCCTCGTCCTCGCCGTCCTGCTTGCGGTAGTAGGTCCGGAACGCCTGGCTTGCCGCCCTGACCTGATCGGGGCTGCCGGTCAGGCCGATCATCCTGGGATGCATGTTCGCCGCGAAATCCGCCACCACCTCGGGCGTGTCGCGGTCGGGGTCGATCGAGATGAAGACCGGCGTGACCTCGACCCCCATTTCATCGAGCACGTCGATGGCCAGCGCATTGCGCGCCACGTCGAACGGGCAGACATCGGGACAGAAGGTGTAGCCGAAGTAGATCAGGGTCGGCCCGGTGATGACCTCGGCGTCGGTCACTGTCACGCCATCGCCGTTCACAAGGGTGAAGGGTCCGCCGATATCACCGGCACCGCCCGCCACGGTCGTGGCGCGGCATTGTGCGAACTGATCCTCGGGGCCGCTCAGCATCGTATAGGCTACATAACCGCCCAGCGCGGCGACAATTGCAGCGGCTGCGACCCCGGCGTAGAATTTCGGCATTCTGCGTCTCCTCATGCGGTTGCGCCGCGACATGACCCGCCACTGCGCCAGTTTCAAGCGGACAAACCAGCGCGGGCCGGCCCATGAAATCAGGTGGCGCGACCCGATACCCAGATAGGCACTGCGATGAGCGATCCAACACCCCTGGTCTTCAGCGAACATCGCCGGTCGAACTGGGTGCGTCTGCGCACGCTGATCGTGTTGCGCTGGATCGCGGTGGCTGGCCAGCTTGTCGCGATCACGGCGGCACAGCGTCTGTTCAACCTCGATCTCGCACTGGGCCTGTGTTTCCTCGCGATCGGCTCGGCGATCATCGCCAACCTCGTCGCGATCTTCGTCTATCCGGAAAACAAGCGGCTGAGCGAAGCGGAAGTGGCGATGATGCTCCTCTTCGACATCTCGCAACTGTCGTTCCTGCTGTTCCTCACCGGCGGGCTGAACAATCCCTTCGCCCTTCTGATCCTGGCGCCCGTCACCATCTCGGCCACCGCGCTCAACCCCCGCACCACGGCGCTTCTGGGGGCTGTGGCCATCGTGCTGATCACCTTCGTGGCCCGCTACCATGTGCCGCTGAGGACCGACGCGGGCCAGATCATGCGAATTCCCGACGATTTCATCTTCGGCTTCTGGGTCGCCATCGTCATCGGCATCGCGTTCCTTGCGGCCTATGCCCAGCGGGTCACGGCCGAACTGCACGCGATGTCGGACGCGCTGGCCGCAACCCAGATGGCGCTGGAACGCGAGCAGAAGCTGACCGACCTTGGCGGTGTCGTCGCCGCCGCGGCGCACGAGCTTGGAACGCCCCTTGCCACGATCAAGCTGGCCAGTTCCGAGCTTCGCGAGGAACTCGCCGGCCATCCAGACCTTCTGGCCGATGTCGATCTCATCCGCAGCCAGACCGACCGCTGCCGAGACATCCTTCGGTCCATGGGCCACGCGGGCAAGGACGACCTGCACCTGCGCCACGCCCCAATCGCCACGGTCGTGCGCGAAGCCGCCGACCCCCATTCCGGCCGTGGCAAGGACATCCACTATGACATCGCCCCGATTGACGGGGGCGACGCCCGCCAGCCGGTGATCGAACGCCGGCCGGAAGTGATCCACGGCCTGCGAAACCTCATCCAGAATGCCGTCGACTTTGCCGAGGCAAACGTCTGGATCGACGTCGGGTGGAGCGAGACGCGCATCGTGGTGCGCATCGTCGATGACGGTCGCGGATTTCCGGCGCAGGTCCTTGGCCGGATCGGTGATCCGTTCGTGCGCAGCCGGCGCGACGATGCTCTGAAGGATGAACGCCGGCCTGCTTATGAAGGCATGGGGCTTGGTCTCTTCATCGCCAAGACGCTGCTGGAACGCTCGGGCGCGGAACTTACCTTCGCCAACGGGCGCGACCCCTTCTCGCCCCCGACAGAACCCGGCGACCGGACCGGGGCGATCGTGGAATGCATCTGGCCGCGCCGCGTCCTTGCCCCCGCGGGCCAGCCCGACCGCCAAGCCCTGGGCCAGAACCGCCCGATCCAGATCTGACGCCGCTTTGCAGCTTCGGATTTACCTTTGATTAACCAATCGACGCGAAGACTGGTCGGGCCGGCCTCTGGGCCGGATCGGGGGTTCGGTGACGATGGTGCAATGGTACGAACTTGCGGTGTTCTTCGCGACGGCCTTCGCCGCGGCGGGCCTCGCGTTTGCGCTTGTCACCACACTTGATCTTCGGGGCCGGGCCGACAGGCGGTCGATCCTGAGCCAGACCGATGATCGGACGGTTTTCCTGTTCGACGATGACGCGCTGGTCGATGCGACCCCGGCCGCACATCATCTTCTGGCCGCTGCTCCGGCGGGATCGTCGGACTGGACCCGACTTCTGGGCCTCCTGAGCACACGGTTCCCGGGGATCTCGGCCGCGCTGGAAGACCTGCCAGAGGCCGGGACGCTGAATTGCGCCGCCGAGCAGGGCAATTTCCATCTGCGGGCCGAAATGCGGGGTGCCCTTGTCCGACTGACCCTGATCGACCCCGACTCGCCAGAGTCTGCCGTTGGCATCGACGCGCAGAGCCTCGACGCGATGGAGCGCGAATTGTCCGCCTTGCGCGCCATTGCAGAAGAAACGCCATTCCTGATCTGGCGTCAGACAACCGATGGACAGATCACCTGGGTGAACCGCACCTATCTCGAAACCGTGGAGCGGGTGAGCGGGCCAGAGGCCGCTGCGGTCTGGCCACCGCCGGCACTTTTCGAAACCGCGCGCGTGACCGGCACGCATCGGGCCGGCACCCGCCGCATGTCCCTACCCCGCGCGACGGGCGGACGTGTCGATTGGTACGAATGCCATGCCGCGCCTCTGGGGCCCGACACGCTGTTCACGGCCGTCGACGTGAACGCGACCGTGACCGCCGAAGAGCAATTGCGCGAATTCATGCAGACCCTGACCAAGACTTTCGCGCATCTGACCATCGGCCTCGCCGTCTTTGACCGGGGACGGCAGCTTGCGCTGTTCAATCCGGCGCTGACCGACCTGTCGGGTCTTCCGATCGACTTCCTGACCGGGCGCCCGACGCTGTTCGGATTTCTCGACAAGCTGCGCGAACGGCACATGATCCCCGAACCGAAGGACTACAAAAGCTGGCGTCGGCGCCTCGTCGAGCTTGAAGCCGCGGCCTCGGATGGCAGCTATGCGGAAACTTGGTCGCTGCCCCATGGCCAGACCTATCGGGTCACCGGACGCCCCCATCCCGACGGCGCGGTCGCGTTCCTCTTCGAGGATATAAGCTCGGAAATCTCGCTGACCCGGCGTTTCCGCGCCGAACTCGAGATCGGGCAAAGTGCGCTCGACACGTTCGAGGATGCGATCGTGGTGTTCTCTTCGGGCGGCATCCTGATTTTCTCCAACGATGCCTATAGCGATCTCTGGGGGGAGGAACCCGAGACATCGGTCAGCGACATCGACATTCTGCGCGCCATGCGCCGCTGGATGGAGCGCAGTGCGCCCACGCCCGTCTGGGGCGATCTGCGCGACTTCGTCACGCGCCCGCAGGATCGGTCCGACTGGTCGGCCGATGTGCGCCTGAAGGACGGGCGCGCGATGACTTGCCGCGTCGTGCCCATCGCAAGCGGGGCGACGCTTGTGCGCTTCCAGGTCGCCGCCGAAGCCGTGCGCCCCGCCCTACCGCTGCCCCGGCAGGCCTGAACCCGCTTGCGGGCGTCTGCGCGCGGCGTCAGACTGCGGGCATGCCGCCCGATGCAGATGCGCCGCTCACGCGCCTTCACCTTTCCAACCCCGATGCGACAGCCGCTTTCGCGCGCCGGCTTGCGCCCCGGCTGCAAGCTGGCGACACGCTTTTACTCGAAGGCCCCATCGGCGCCGGCAAGACCCATTTCGCCCGCGCGCTGATCACCGCACGGCTTGCAGCCTCGGGCCGGTCCGAGGACATCCCCTCGCCCACCTACACGCTGGTCCAGACCTATGATGACGGCACGACCGAGATCTGGCACGCCGATCTCTACCGCCTGACCGGCCCGGACGAGGCGGTCGAGCTGGGCCTGTCCGATGCCTTCGACTCTGCGATCTGCCTTGTGGAGTGGCCCGACAGGCTTGATCCTTCGGATACCCAGCAGGCACTTCGGCTGAGCTTCGCGCCAGGCGCGGGCGACGACGAGCGCATCGTGACCCTGACCGGCGGCACCGCGCACCTTCGGGATGAGGTCGTCGCGGCGGCGGGGATGGCCGATGCCTGATGGAACCACGCAGACCCCGGCCTTCCTCGCCCGCGCGGGTTGGGAGGGCGCAACGCATGAGGTTATTGCAGGCGACGCGTCAGCCCGCCGCTACTGGCGCCTTCATCAGCCACGGGGCGACACCGCGATTCTCATGGACGCCGGGGGCGATGCCGACAGCACCCGCCGGTTTCTTCGCATCGCCACGCATCTTTCACACTTGGGCCTGTCGGCGCCCGCGTGCCTTGCGGAAGACACCGAAGCCGGCCTTCTGCTTCTCGAAGACTTCGGCAACGACATCTTCGCCCGCCTCCTCGAACGCCGGCCTTTGCTTGAAGACAGTCTCTATTCCAGCGCGATCGACGCGCTTGCGGTGATGGCAAGGGCGCCGGTGCCGGACGACCTTCCGGTCTTTCGGGCCCCGCAGCTGGTCGCGACGGCGGCTGCTGCCGTCGGATGGTACCCAGGTGTCAGTGATGGCGCGCGCGACGACATTCTTGGCGCGCTGGCCGAAGCGCTCAAACCGGCTGACGCCGCGCCGCGCCACCTTTGTCTGCGCGATTTTCACGCCGAGAACCTTGTCTGGTTGCCCAAGCGTGACGGTGCGCGTCGCGCCGGGCTGCTCGACTTTCAGGACGCGGTTGCGGGCCATCCCGCCTATGACCTTGTCTCGCTTCTGACCGACGCCCGCCGGGACGTCTCGCCCGACACCCGTGTCGCGATGACCGCGCGCTACCTCGCGGCGACCGGATTCGATGCCGCGGCCTTCGCGGCGGATGCCGCCACACTGTCGGCCCAGCGCAACCTGCGTATCCTGACACAGTTCGCGCGCCTCGCGCTGCGCGACGGCAAGCCGGGCTATCTGCCGCTGATGCCCCGCGTCTGGGTCAACCTCTCTGAGGCCCTCGAACACCCGACGCTGTCGCGCCTCAAATCCGCCGTGACCGCCGCGATCCGACCGCCCGACGCCGCCCTCATCGAAGAGATCCGGTCCGCATGCGCCCCCTCCCGCTGATGGTCTTCGGCGCGGGCTTCGGCACCCGGATGGGGCCGCTGACCGCGACGCGCCCGAAGCCGCTGATCGAGCTTGGCGGGGTGACCCTTCTCGACCGCGCGCGCGAGATTGGAGCCGCAGCGGGCTGCACACCGGTCGTCGTCAACACGCATTACATGGCCGATGCGATGGCACGGCACCTGGCGGGGACCGGAACGATCATCTCGGACGAAAGCACCCGCATCCTGGAAACCGGCGGCGGGCTGCGCCATGCCCTGCCGCATCTGGGCGACGGCCCCGTGGCGACGCTGAACCCCGATGGCCTCTGGTCCGGCCCGAATCCGCTGACGCATTCTCGGGTCGGCCTGGAATCCGGACAGGATGGGGGCGCTTCTTCTCGTCCTGCCCCTGACGCGGGCCATCGCCCACAACGGGGCCGGAGATTTCTCGATGGACGCCGATGGTCGCCTCGGTCGCGGGGGGCCGTTCGTCTATACCGGGGCCCAGATCCTAGACCCCTCGGGCCTGCACGATATCGAGGACGAGGTGTTCTCGCTCAACCGTCTCTGGACGGCGCTTGCGGCCAAGGGGCAGCTCTTCGGCATCCCGTATCCCGGCCGATGGTGCGACGTCGGGCACCCCGAAGGCCTTGCCGCCGCCGAAGCTCTGCTTGCGGAGACCCCCGATGTTTGAGCCGCAGGAGACCCCCCGCGTCTTCGGCGTGGCGCCCGGAATCGATTTTCCCGCGGCACTGGCGCACGGCATTCTCGACAGGCTGGGCGCTGCCCCGCCCGAGGCGCTGGCCCGGGTCGAGATCGTGGTGAACACCGAACGCATGGGCCGGCGGTTGGCCGACCTCTTCGCCGGTCTGCGCCCCGGCCTCTTGCCCCGGATCACTCCCGTGGCCCGCCTGGCCGACCGGTTTCCCATGCCCGGCGTTCCGCCCCGCCGGTCCCCGCTACGGCGCAAGCTTGACCTTGGCCGCCTGATCACGGCGTTGCTCGACGCGCAACCTGAACTGGCCCCGCGGGCGTCGGTACCGGCTTTGGCGGATGGCCTTGCCGCGCTGTTCGACGAGATGGCGGGCGAAGGTGTGGCGCCCGAAACCGTTCTGGGACTGAGCGTCGACGACATGTCGGGGCATTGGGCGCGCAGCCTGTCGTTCATCGACATCGTGCGCGGATACCTAGCAGAAGGCGATGACGGGGCCGCCGACGCCGAGGCGCGGCAACGCCTGACGGTCGCGGCCCTTGCGGCACGCTGGGCCGACAGCCCGCCCGACACGCCCGTGATCGTCGCGGGCTCCACCGGATCGCGCGGGACAACCGCGCTGCTCATGCGGGCGGTGGCCGGTCTGCCGCAGGGCGCGCTTGTCCTGCCCGGCTTCGATTTTTGCCTGCCGCCCGATATCTGGCGCGCCATCGGACCCGAGGCCGACGATCACCCCCAGGCCCGGTTCGCCCGGCTGCTCGACCGTCTCGGGCTTCGGCCCGAAGACGTTGCGCCATGGGCGGGCGATATGCCCGAAGACACACCGATCGGCATGCGTAACAGCCTTGTGTCGCTGGCGATGCGCCCAGCCCCGGTCACGGACCAATGGCTTCGCGATGGCCCCGCGCTTGGGCCGCTCGAGGCGATCACGCGGGACATGACCCTGATCGAGGCCCCGTCGCCGCGCATCGAGGCGCAGGCCATCGCCCTGCGCCTCAGGCGGGCCGCCGAGGACGGGCAAAGTGCGGCCCTTGTCACGCCCGACCGGACGCTGACGCGCCAGGTGACCGCCGCGCTTGGGCGCTGGGGGATCGAGCCCGACGACAGCGCGGGCCGCCCGCTGGCCCTGTCGGCGCCGGGTCGGCTTCTTCGCCATGTCGCGGGGCTCTTCGCGACACGGTTGAGCGGCGCAGGCCCTGATCGTGCTTCTCAAGCATCCGCTGACCGCGACGGGCGCGACGGATCGTGGCGAGCATTTGCGCCGCACGCGCGAGCTTGAGCTCCATTTCCGCAGGGACTGGGTCGCCTTTCCGGACGCGGCGACCCTGCACGACTGGGCCGCCACCCGCGACAGCGAAACCCAAGGTTGGGCGTCCTGGGTTGTGGAGACGCTTTTCGGCCTCGATGCAGTTGACCATGCGCCGCTGACCGAGATCTTGGCGCGTCATGTCGCGGCCTGCGAGACGCTGGCCGCCGGGCCGGGACAGGCGGGATCGGCCGAGCTTTGGCTTCAGAACGCCGGCGAGTCTGCCCGCGCCGCCATGGACGACCTTGCCGAGGCCGCGCCCGGCGCGGGCGATTTCAGCGCGTTCGACTACCGGACGCTGCTCGATTCCGTGCTCCAGTCGCGCGAGGTGCGCGACCCCGTGGCCCCCCATCCGGGGATCATGATCTGGGGAACGCTCGAAGCGCGGGTGCAGGGGGCCGATCTGGTGATCCTCGGCGGTCTCAACGACGGGGTCTGGCCCGAACATCCCGCCCCCGATCCCTGGCTCAACCGCGCCATGCGGCGACAGGCGGGGCTGCTTCTGCCCGAACGCAACATCGGGCTTTCGGCGCATGATTTCCAGCAGGCCATCGCCGCGAAAGAGGTCGTGCTGACCCGCGCGCGCAGGAACGCCGAGTCCGAAACCGTGCCGTCCCGCTGGCTGAACCGCCTGACCAACCTGCTGAACGGCCTGCCCGCGCAGGGCGGCGAGGCGGCGCTCGATTCGATGCGCTCCCGTGGGACGGTCTGGACGGACATGGCGATGGCGATCGAACGCTCGGCCCCGAGGGTCGCCGCCGCGCCGCGCCCCTCTCCCCGCCCGCCCGTCGACGCCCGGCCAAAGCAGCTTTCGGTGACCGAGATCGAAAAGCTCCTGCGGGACCCCTACGCGGTCTACGCGCGCCGTGTCCTCGGGCTGCACCGCCTCGACGGTCTGGCGCGCACACCCGACCCGGGGCTGCGCGGGACCGTCCTGCACAAGATCATCGAGCGGATGTTGCGCGAGGATGTGGACCCAAGTGCGCCGGATGCAGCGGCTCGGATGATCGCCATCACGGACGACGTTCTTCAATCCGTCGTCCCCTGGCCGGCCACCCGCCGGCTTTGGCGCGGACGTGTGATATCGGTGATTCCCGCGCCTTCTCGAAGGCGAAATGCGCCGCCGTGCCGAAGGCACCCCGCTCGAGCCCGAGCGCAAGGGAACGCTTGTCTTTGACGACATTGGTTTCACCCTGACCGGGACCGCCGATCGCATCGACGTGCTGACCGACGGCGCGCTTGCGATCTATGACTACAAGTCCGACGTCGATTCCCACGGACAAGCAGGTGCGCTTCTTCAACCGGCAGCTTGGGCTAGAGGCGGTGATGGCGGAAGCGGGCGCCTTCAAGGACGTTTCGGCCGGAACAGTGACGAAACTGGGCTATATCGCGCTTGGGCCTTCGGCGCGTGACCGCGTCTTCGATGCCACCGGAGACTACGCCCCCGAGATCGTTGCGGCCGAGTTTCGCAGGCTGATCGCCGCCTTCGCGGACCGTGCCCGCGGCTACAGCGCGCGCCGGTCGGTGGCGAACACGACGTTCGAGGGCGACTTCGACCAGCTCGCGCGCTTCGGCGAATGGGACGACAGCGACGACCCCCGCCCCGAGGACGTCGGATGACCGCGCCGGACGACGCCACCCTCTCGCAGCATCGCGCCGCCGAGCCGGGGCGGTCGACCTGGCTTGCCGCCAATGCGGGGTCCGGAAAGACGCGGGTTCTGACCGACCGTGTTGCGCGGCTGCTGCTCGACGGTGTCGATCCCCAGAACATCCTGTGCCTGACCTACACGAAGGCTGCGGCCGCCGAGATGCAGAACCGCCTCCTGGGGCGTCTGGGTGCCTGGGCGATGCTGGACGATGTGTCGCTCACCGAGGCGCTGTCCGAGATCGGAGAGACAACGGAGCGCGACCTGGGTCAGGCGCGCACGCTTTTCGCACGTGCTCTGGAAACGCCGGGCGGTCTGCGCATCCAGACGATCCACGCCTTCTGCGCGTCGATCCTGCGGCGCTTTCCGCTCGAAGCCGGGCTTCCGCCACAGTTCACCGAGATTGATGAGATCCAGTCGAAGGCGCTTCTGGCCGAAGTGCTGGACCGGCTGGCCGAGGGTCCGGCCCGCGATGCCCTTGACGCCGCGGCACGGTATTTCAGCGGAGATGGGCTCGAGTCGCTGGCCGCAGAGGTGCTGGCTGCGCAGGACGGCTTTGACAGGGCACTTTCCCGTGACGAAGTGCTGGCGCTTTTCGACCTGCCGCCCGGCTTCGATGCCCCCGACCTCGAACGTACCGCCTTCGACGGGGGTGAAGCGGTACTTCTGTCCGCCGTGCTGCCTGTCCTTGCCGCCGGGGGAGCGAACGATAGCAAGGCCGCCGCCAAGCTGGGGCCGCTTTCGGGGCGTCCGCTGAGCGCTGCGGATCTGCCCCTTCTCGAGGACGTGTTGCTTTACGGAGAAACCGCAAAGGCCGGTGCCTTCGCCTCCAAGGCGGGCGCCTTCCCCACCAAGGCGGCGCGGGCCGCGCTGGGTGCATGGACCGAAGCCCTCGACGCCCTGATGGACCGGGTCGCCGCCGCGCGTGACCTGCGCCTGTCGCTGGCCGCCGCCGAAAAGACGGCTGCGCTGCATGCCTTCGCCGCCGCCGTCCTTCCCGCCTATGCCGACGCGAAGGCCGCGCGTGGATGGCTCGATTTCGACGATCTGATCCGCCGGACCCGTACGCTTCTGGGCGATGCACCGGCCGCGGCCTGGGTGCTCTACAAGCTCGACGGCGGGATCGACCACATCCTCGTGGACGAAGCCCAGGACACCAGCCCCGCGCAATGGGAGGTCATCGCAGCACTGGCCGACGAGATCGCCGCGGGTATCGGCGCGCGCGCCGACACGCCACGCACCCTTTTCGTCGTGGGCGACAAGAAACAGTCGATCTATTCCTTCCAGGGCGCGCGCCCCGAAGCCTTCGACGCCATGCATGACCGGTTTCGTCACAGCCTGATGGCGAATGGCGGGCTTCAGCGGCTGCAACTTCAGTATTCGTTCCGGTCATCTGCTGCGGTCCTGTCGGCGGTGGACGCCGCCTATGGCGTCGAGGCTGGTGACCAGGACGGCCAGCGCCACCGCGCCTTCAACGCCGCCCTTCCCGGTCGTGTCGATCTCTGGCCGGTACTGCCCCCGGAGGCGGCCGAAGAGCCCGAGCACTGGTGGAATCCGGTCGACCTTCAGGGGGCTGATCACCACAACGTGCGGCTTGCCCGCGCCGTTGCCGGGTTCATCCACGATATCGTTGGACGCGAAACGCTGCCGCAGAAGGACGGCACGCGCCGTCTCGTCCATGCCGGGGACGTGCTGGTGCTGGTCCAGCGCCGCACAAGCGGCCTCTTTCACAACATCATCCACGCCTGCAAGGCCGCCGACCTGCCGATCGCCGGGGCGGACCGCCTGCGCCTGTCGGCCGAACTTGCGGTACGCGATGTGCTGTCGGTCCTGCGGTTCCTGGCCCTGCCAGAGGACAGCCTTGCGCTGGCCGAGGCGTTGCGATCCCCGCTTCTGGGCTGGTCGGAAGACGCGCTCTTTCGGTTGGCCCATGGGCGCGAGGGCTATCTCTGGCAGGCGCTTCGGCGGGAACGGACGGCGCATCCCGAAACGCTGGCCTTTCTTGAACCGCTGATCGCCCGGGCCGATTTCCTGCGCCCCTACGAACTGATCGAGGCGGTCCTGACCGCCGGCCGAGGCCGCGAGCGGATCATCGCCCGCCTCGGACCGGAAGCCGAGGATGGCCTCGACGAGCTTCTGAACCAGGCGCTGCGGTACGAGTTGCTGGAAATCCCAAGCCTGACGGGTTTCCTTGCCTGGCAGCAGTCGGGCGAGGTCGAGGTCAAGCGGCAGGCCGAGGGCGCGGGACGGCAAATGCGGGTGATGACGGTGCATGGCGCCAAGGGTCTCGAGGCGCCCATCGTCATCCTGCCCGACACGCTGCGCATGGAACGGGAGCGGCGGGGCGAGATTCTGATCGGCGATGGCAATGTTGCCCTGTGGAAGACCCCCAAGGCCCAAAGCCCGATGGCAATGGCTGAGGCGCGTGAGCGCGCGGCCGAGGCCGACAGGGCCGAACGGCGGCGGCTGCTTTACGTTGCGATGACGCGGGCGGAGAACTGGCTTGTGGTCTGCGGCGCAGGCGAACGGAAGGACGACACCAACACCTGGTACGACGAGGTCGAACGCGGGCTTGCCGCGACCGACGCCCATGCCCACGAGATGCCGACCGGCCCGGGCCTGCGCCTGACCCACGGCGACTGGGGCGCCGGGCCAGTGATCGACGCCACTCCAGCCCCGGACGCCCCGACCAACCTGGCCCCGTGGACGACGGCGCAACCGCCGCCCGCCATCCGCATGCCGAAACCCCTCAGCCCATCGGATCTTGGTGGCGCGAAGGTCCTGCCGGGCGAACAGCCGGGCGACGGCGACACCGAGACAGCGAAGGCGCGTGGCACCATTCTGCACGCTCTGCTCGAACATCTTGGCGATTGCACCCCGGCCGACCGGGAAGCGGTCGCGCGTGCAGTTCTCGACGGGATTGGCATTCCCCTTGCCCAGGACGAAGGCGCCGAGCTTCTGCGTACCGCCCTGCAGCTGCTGGACGACCCGGCCCTCTCGGCGGTCTTTGCGCCCGGAACGCTGGCCGAGGTTCCGGTGGCGGGTCCGGTCGCAGCGCTTGGCGGACGGCTGGTCGCCGGCACCATCGACAGGCTGATCGTCGGCCCGGAGGCGGTTCTTGCCGTCGATTACAAGTCGAACCGGGTTGTCCCCTCGGGACCGGAAGACGTGCCCGAGGGCCTGTTGCGCCAGATGGGGGCCTATGCCGCCCTTCTCTCCGCCACCTACCCCGACCGCCGGGTCGGGACCGCCATTCTATGGACGACCACCGGTATGCTGATGCCTCTGCCGCACGACATCGTGATACCGGCCCTGGGGCGCGCCGCCACATCTTGACGGGCATGGCTTGACGCGCCGGAGGCGGCTTCATAGGTTCACGCCCTGTTCCGAGATTCCCAAGGAGGGCTACTATGGCGACCGTCCCTGTCACCGACGCAACCTTCGACGCCGAGGTCCGCCAGTCGGATATCCCGGTGGTCGTCGACTTCTGGGCCGAGTGGTGCGGCCCCTGCAAGCAGATCGGTCCCGCGCTCGAAGAGCTCAGCACCGAGTACGAAGGCCGCGTGAAGATCGTGAAGGTCAACGTCGACGAGAATCCCAACTCGCCGGGTCAGCTTGGCGTGCGCGGAATCCCGACGCTGTTCCTGTTCAAGGACGGCGAAGTGGTCTCGAACAAGGTCGGCGCCGCGCCGAAGGCCGCGCTGAAAAGCTGGATCGACGAGGCCGTGTGAGTTTGCCTCGAACGGCCATGAGGGGCGCCATCACTGGCGCCCTTTGTCATTTCCGGCCCGGTGCCGTGCGGTTGTTCCCGCGACACGGCGCGTCCATATAGGCGCGAGACAACAGGAGGCCCCGATGGCGCAGAACGACTTTCCCGGCTGGCACGGCACCACGATCATCGGGGTTCGCAAGGGCGGACAGGTGGTGATCGCGGGCGACGGGCAGGTGAGCCTTGGACAGACCGTGATCAAGGGCACCGCGCGCAAGGTGCGCCGCCTTCGGCCCGGCGGGCACGAGGTGGTCGCCGGCTTCGCGGGATCGACGGCGGATGCCTTCACCCTGCTCGAACGGCTCGAGGCCAAGCTCGAGGCGACGCCGGGCCAGCTTCAGCGCGCCTGTGTCGAACTGGCGAAGGACTGGCGCACGGACAAGTATCTGCAAAAGCTCGAGGCCTTCCTGATCGTCACCGACGGGGCCGATCTTTACGTCGTCACCGGCGCAGGCGACGTGCTCGAACCCGAACATGACGTGACCGCGATCGGCTCGGGCGGGAACTACGCGCTGGCCGCCGCGCGGGCGCTAATGGACAGCGATCTGACGGCCGAGGAGATCGCGGGCAAGGCGATGGCGATTGCCGCGGACATCTGCGTCTACACGAACGGCAACCTGACGGTGGAGACGATCTCGAAATGACCGACCTGACCCCGCGCGAAATCGTTTCGGAACTCGACCGCTTCATCATCGGCCAGAAGGACGCCAAGCGCGCCGTGGCCGTGGCGCTGCGCAACCGCTGGCGACGGCGCCAGCTTGCCGACGACCTGCGCGACGAGGTCTATCCCAAGAACATCCTGATGATCGGCCCCACCGGCGTCGGCAAGACCGAGATCTCGCGCCGCCTGGCCAAGCTTGCCCGCGCGCCGTTCCTCAAGGTCGAGGCCACCAAGTTCACCGAGGTCGGCTATGTCGGCCGCGATGTGGAACAGATCATCCGCGATCTTGTCGAAACCTCGATCACCATGACCCGTGACACCATGCGGGACGAGGTCAAGGCCAAGGCCCATGCTGCCGCCGAGAACCGCGTGATCGAGGCCGTCGCCGGAACCGACGCCCGCTCCCAGACGCGCGAGATGTTCCGCGACAAGCTCAAGCGCGGCGAGCTTGACGACACGATGATCGAGATCGAGGTCGCAGACTCGGCCAGCCCCTTCCCGATGATGGAGATCCCCGGAATGCCGCCGGGCCAGGGCGGGGGCATGATGAACATCGGCGACATCTTCGGAAAGGCGTTCGGCGGCCGGAAGGTGCGCAAGCGGATGACCGTGGCCGACAGCTATGAGATCCTGATCGCCGAAGAGGCCGACAAGCTTCTCGACGACGAGACCGTGACCAAGGCGGCGCTTGAGGCGGTTCAGGAAAACGGGATCGTCTTTCTCGACGAGATCGACAAGGTCACAGCCCGGGCCGAAACTCGGGGCGCCGACGTCAGCCGCGAAGGGGTGCAGCGCGATCTGCTGCCCCTGATCGAAGGCACGACGGTCAGCACCAAATACGGTCCGGTCAAGACCGACCACATCCTCTTCATCGCATCCGGCGCCTTCCACATCGCCAAGCCCTCGGACCTTCTGCCCGAGCTTCAGGGCCGTCTGCCGATCCGGGTCGAACTGCGCGCACTGACCGAACAGGACTTCGTGCGCATCCTGACCGAGACCGACAATGCCCTGACCCGGCAATACACCGCCCTCATGGGCACCGAGGAAGTAACGGTGACCTTCACGGAAGACGGCATCGCGGCCCTTGCCAAGATCGCGGCCGACGTGAACCAGTCGGTCGAGAACATCGGGGCGCGGCGGCTTTACACGGTGATGGAGCGGGTTTTCGAAGAACTGTCCTTCACCGCCCCCGACCGGTCGGGCGAGACGGTGACGGTCGATGCCGCCTTCGTCGATGCGAACCTGGGCGAGCTTCTCAAATCGGCGGACATGAGCCGCTACGTCCTCTAAGGCCGCCCGCATAGGAGGTCGGGGTCGGACGTTTGCGCCCGGCCGCTCTTTCAATTTCCCGGCAGGCGGCAGAAAGAGGGCGCATGAGTTTCGCCCGCTTTCTTCGCGACAACGCGCCCTTTCTGTCGGTCGGAGTCCTGCTGACATTCGTGTCGAGCTTCGGGCAGACCTTCTTCATCTCGGTCTTCGCGGGCGAGATCCGGGCCGAGTTCGGCCTGTCGCACGGGGCCTGGGGCGGGATCTACTCGCTGGGCACCACCGCATCCGCGATCGTGATGATCTGGCTTGGCATGCTGACCGACCGGCACCGGGTGCGGGTGCTGGCCCCGGTCGTCCTGGCCGGGCTGGCCGCGGCCTGCCTCTTCATGGCGGCGGTTCCGGTCGTCTGGCTCCTTCCCTTCGCCATCTTCTTCCTGCGCTTTGCCGGTCAGGGGATGTCGACGCATATCGCCATCGTCGCCATGGCGCGCTGGTTCGTCGCGTCGCGCGGGCGGGCCCTGTCGGTGGCCGGTCTTGGCGTCGCGGCGGGCGAGGCGCTGCTTCCCCTGTTTTTCGTGGCGCTTCTGGGTGTCTTCGACTGGCGCACGCTCTGGGTCGTGGCCGCGGTCATCATCGCGGTGCTGATCCCGGTGGTCGGTCCGCTTCTGAGGCTCGAGCGGACGCCGCAATCCATTGCCGAAAGCGCCCAATCGCTCGGGATGCTGGGCCGACACTGGACCCGGCGCGACATGTTGCATCACTGGCTGTTCTGGATGATCGTGCCCGCGCTTCTGGCGCCTGCGGCGTTCTCGACCGCCTTTTTCTTTCAGCAGGTCCATATCGCGGAGTCGAAGGGGTGGGAGCATCTTCAGATCGCCGCGCTCTTTCCCGTCTTCACGCTGTCGGGGGTGGTCGGCCTTCTGATTTCGGGGGCGCTTGTCGACAGGATCGGGACCGGGCGCATGATGCCGCTGGTGCAGCTTCCCATGGCGCTGGGATTCCTGCTCTTCGGTCTGACCGAAAGCCTCTTCGCGGCGGGTATGGCCATGGCCCTGATGGGCCTGTCGCAGGGCGCCAATTCAACGGTACCCAACGCCTTCTGGGCCGAGTTCTACGGCACCAAGCATCTTGGGGCGATCAAGTCGCTTGCGGTGGCGGTCATGGTGTTCGGAACCGCGATCGGGCCGGGGCTGACCGGCGTCCTGATCGACGCCGGAATTCCCTTCACGGCACAGATGCCGGGAATCGCCGCCTACTTCGTCTTTGCCGCGTCGCTGGTGGCCCTTGGAATGGTGCGCGCTCGGCCGCTTCTGTCACCTGCGACGGAGATAGACGTAGAACGCGCCTGATCCGCCGTGGCGCTGATGCGCCTCGACGACCTGAAGCACGGCCTGCGACAGCGGCGGCAGTTCAAGCCAGTGCGGCACCTGCCTGCGCAGGATGCCGCGTCGCTCGGGGATCGGGCCATCGCCGCTTCGGCCCTTTCCTGTGATGACAAGAACCAGGCGCAGGCCCTCGGACTGCGCCCGCAACAGGAACGCGATCAGGGCGGAATGGGCATCGGCCACGGTCAGCCCGTGCAGGTCAATGCGGGCTTCAGGGGTCGATTTGCCGCGCTTGAGCTGGCCGAAGGCGCGCTTGTCCATGCGCAGGTGAGGCTGGCGTTCGGGCGCAATCGAAGCAGTCACGGCACCGGCCCTTTCACCGATCCGGAACGGCTCGATCGGTTCGGTCGACTTCTTGGGTGGTGTCACCGGCTTGGGGCGTGGTGGCTCGTCCGGGAGGACCGGCACCGTCTTGCGCATCGGCGCCGCGGATTTGACGACTTCCTGCCCAGAGCGCCCGTTCGCGCGCATCCAGTGTCCTTGGCTTGCGGCGCGACATCAGCCGTCCGGCCCTGCCTGCGCCAGCGCGGTCTCGATCGGCAGCAGTACGACCATGCGACCAGGGTCGCGCACCCGCCCGGCGGCCAGGCCCGCGGCATCGCCCGTGCCATAGAAGATATCGGCCCGCTGCGCACCCTTGATCGCCGAACCGGTATCCTGCGCCACCATCAGCCGGGTGATCGGGTCCGCGCCGCGCTTTTCGATCCAGACCGGCGCGCCAAGGGGCACATGGGCCGGATCGACGGCCACCGTGCGCCCCGCGGTGATCGAGCGGTTCATCGCCCCAAGCGGTCCCTTGTCGGCGGGAACCTGGCTGACCTCGCGGAAGAACACATAGGACGGATTGGTCTGCAAGAGTGCGCGGCCGGCGTCGGGGTTCTGGCGCACCCAGCGTCGGATCGCCCCGGCCGACACCTCATGTGCCTGGAAAAGCCCGCGTCGCACCAGCTCTTGCCCGACCGATCGGTAGGGGTGGCCGTTCTTTCCGCCGAACCCCACCCGGATACCGCGCCCGTCGGTAAGCCGAATGCGGCCCGAGCCCTGGATCTGAAGAAAGAACTTCTCGACAGGATCCTCGAGCCAGACGATCTCGAGACCCCGGCCCTTCAGGACCCCGCTCTCCTCGATCTGGGCGCGGGTCAGCCAGGGACCGCCGCCCAGTTCGGGCGGCGGACGATGGAGGGGGAAGCGGAACCGATCCGTGGGAACGGGCGAGCCGGTCAGTTCGGGTTCGTAGTAACCGGTGAACAGGGCGGGTGTGCCGTCCTCGATGAGCACCGGACGGAAGAACAACTCGAAAAAGCTGCGCGCATCGGGCCGGCTTTGGGCCAGCGCGCAAAGGGCTGCCCAGTCAGCGCCGGGCAGGTCTCCGCAGGTTTCGCTGAATACCGAAAGGGCCGCAGCGTGGTCATCCGCCTGCCAGCCGTCAAGGGCTTCCCAGTCGAGAAGGCGCTGCGTGGTCTGGGCCTGCGCCGGACCCGTCACGACGCCTGCGGCGACAACCATCGCGGCCGCAAGGCGCCGCATGTCATTCCCCGGTCGCGACCAGAAGCCAGTTCGGATCGTCCGCGCCCATCTGGCGCGAGAAGGTCCAGGTATCCCTCTGGCGCTTGATCTCGTTGGCATTGCCCTCGACGATAGTGCCCTCGGCATCACGCACCACCGAGGTAAGTTCGGCAACAAGGCGCACAGTGACATCGCCGACATTGCTGTCGCGATCGAAGGTTGCATCGGTCAGGGTGACCTCGCGCACGCCGACAAAGTTGGCATCGATGCTGAGGCCCTGCGCTTTGCGCTGCTCGATCACCTCGTCGAAGGTTTCGGCCACGTCGGGGGCAAGGAAGCCCCGCACATCTTCGATATCGCCTTTTTCAAAAGCCATGAGGATCATCTCATAGGCCCCACGGGCACCTTCGAGGAACTCGCGGACGTTGAAACCGGGCTCGGCGATCTTCATCGCGGCAAGCGCCTTGGCGGCATCTGTTCCGTCCTTGACGTGGTCCGTGATGTCGCGATCCGGCCCGCCTTCGATCACATCGAATTCAGGGCGACCCGACCGCTTGCGGTCGGACGGACCGGGGACCTGAACCGGGGGCTTCTCGAACCCTTCGCGGGTGCCGAGCACGCTTCTGAGACGCACGATCAGGAAGACAGCAATGCCAGCCAGGACCAGCAGTTGAATAATGGCAGAACTCATCGGATCCTCGCGTCACGTCGCAGCGGGTTTGTTTCGGTCGCGCACCGCACATATGTAAGGCACCGACCCGGTCAAGTCCACCACACGGCCAACACGAGAGCGTTTCATGTGGATATTCCTTCTGTTCCTTCTGGTCCCGCTGATCGAGATCGGGCTGTTCATTCAGGTTGGGGGTCTGATCGGGCTCTGGCCGACCCTTGCCATCGTGGTTCTGACGGCGATCGCGGGCACGATGATGGTCCGCAGCCAGGGGTTTCGGGTGCTCAATGAATTGCGCGGTTCTTTCGAACAGCTGAACGATCCAACCGAGCCGCTTGCTCACGGGGCGATGATCCTTTTCTCGGGCGCGCTTCTCCTGACGCCTGGCTTTTTCACGGATGCGGTCGGGTTCGCGCTGCTGATCCCGGCGGTCCGCACGGCGGTGTGGCGGGCGATCCGCGCCCGCGTGGTGGTCACGGGAATGAGCTATGGCACCGGGCCCGCCCAGCGCGGACCGCAACGGAACGGGCGCCACGACTCCGACGTGATCGAGGCCGACTATCACGAGATCGACCCCAGGGCCGACGACTCCAGCGGGTCCAATGGGCCAGACAAAGGGCTAGACAAAGGGCCTTCCGGCTGGACGCGGCATTGAGGCCCCCGGCGCGCTCTGCTAGGAAGCGCGCGACCAACTTAGACGCCCGAGGAGTACCCAATGGCCGAAGCTGAAAACGGCGCGGCAGCGCAGATCCCGCAGGTCCGGATGAAGATCCTTGGACAGTACATTCGTGACCTGTCCTTCGAGAACAATCTCGCCCGCAAGCCGATCGAGGGAGAGGTCACGCCGGACATCCAGGTGCAGGTCGCGCTCGACGCGAAAAAGCGCCCCTCCGAGCATCAGTACGAGGTGCTGTCGAAGTACACCGTCACTTCGAAGAACAAACCGACGGGCGACACTCTGTTCCTTCTGGAAGTCGAGTATGCCGGCATCTTTCAGATCGAGAATGTGCCGGACGAGCAGATGCATCCCTTCCTTCTGATCGAATGCCCCCGGATGCTGTTCCCCTTCGTGCGCCGCATCGTCAGCGATGTGACGCGTGATGGCGGCTTCCCGGCGCTGAACCTCGACAATATCGACTTCATCCAGCTTTACCGCCAGACACTGGCCCAGCGTCAGGCGGCGGCACAGGCCGCTGAAGCGCCGAAAACGGTTAGCTGAAGCGCCGCCAAAGCGGGTCGTCGCCCAGATCCTCCACCAGGCGGGCGTGGGCGACGGCTTCCTCTTCGGTCAGCCGAGCGGGGAGCGGTCGGGGTCGCGGACCAAGGCGCGCGGCTGCGGCCGTCGTTTCCTCGACCGTTTCCACAGTGGACAGAACGAGTCCCGGCTGTCGGCCCCCGATCAGCTCTAGGTAGACCTCGGCCAGGATCTCACTGTCGAGAAGCGCGCCATGAAGCGTGCGTGAGGAATTGTCGATTCCGAACCGCCGGCACAGCGCATCAAGCGATGCGGGCGAGCCGGGGAATTTCTGGCGCGCAATCATCAGGGTGTCGACCGCCCGGTCGAACGGTATCGCCGGACGCCCGACCCAGCCCAGTTCCGCGTTGATGAACTTCATGTCGAAGCTGGCGTTGTGGATCACAAGCTTCGCATCGTCCAGAAAGGCGATGAAGTCGTCGACGATCGTCGAAAAGAGCGGCTTGTCCCGCAGAAAATCGTCGCCAAGTCCGTGAATCGCAAAAGCCTCGGGCGACATCGCCCGCTGGGGGTTGATGTACTGGTGAAAGGTCCGCCCGGTCGGCATGTGGTTGAAAAGCTCCACAGCCCCGATCTCGACCAGGCGATCCCCGGTTTCGGGGTCAAGCCCGGTGGTTTCCGTGTCGAGAACGATTTCACGCATGTTCTAGCCTTCCCCGGATATCGCTCAGAACAGTCTGCACCGCAGCCCGCGCACCCTCAAGCGTGCGGGTTTCGATGACATAGTCCGCCCGTGCGCGTTTTTCCGCATCCGGCATCTGGCGAGACAGGATCGCGTCAAGATGGGTTTCGGTCATTCCCGTTCGGGCAAGTACTCTTTCCCGCTGCACTTCGGGCGGGGCGGAAACGACGACAACGGCATCGACAGACGTCTCGGCGCCGGTTTCGAACAGAAGCGGGATGTCGAGAAGGACGACGGGGGCCTGCGTACTGTCGAGAAATGCCGCGCGATCGGCCGCGACAAGTGGATGAACAACCTTTTCGATCTTGGGCAGCGCGCCAGGGTCGCTGGCGATCCATGCTTTGAGCGCGTCGCGCTTCACCGCCCCATTCCGCACCGCGTCAGGGCGCAACCGTGCGATTTCCGCAACGGCCGCTCCGCCGGGGGCGTAAAGGCGCGCCACGGCTTCGTCCGCATCCCAGACCGGGACGCCCAGCGCCGCGAACATCTGCGCGGTCGTCGATTTCCCCATCCCGATCGAGCCGGTGAGGCCAAGGACGAACGGCCGGGTCATTCTCCGAGAACGGCCGCCCGTGCATCGGCATCGACGTCGGGACGAACCCCGAACCAGCGCTCGAAGGCTGGCGCGGCCTGATAAAGCAGCATGCCCAGCCCATCGACCGTTCGGCATCCGGCGTCGGCAGCCTGGCGAAGAAAGGCTGTCTCAATCGGCGTGTAGACAAGATCCGTCACGACCGCATCGCGCGAAAGCGCATCCATGGGCACTTTCAGGTCGGGTTTTCCAACCATCCCTAGCGAGCTGGCGTTGACGATCGTCCTCGCGCCGTCGATGGCGCTGCCGGCCTGTACCCATTCGTAGACGTGAACCTTGGTTCCGAATTCCTGCCGCAGGGCATCGCTGCGCGCACGGGTGCGGTTGGTGAGGCGGATTTCTGTCACCCCGACGTCGATCAGCGATGCAACCACTGCGCGGGCCGCGCCGCCGGCCCCGATCACGGTGGCCGGGCCCTCCGCCGGCTCCCACCCGGGTGCTCCCTGCCGCAAATTCTCGATGAAGCCATAGCCGTCGGTGTTGTCAGCGTGAATCTTTCCGTCGGCCCGAAAGATCAGCGTATTCGCAGCACCCATGACCGCCGCCCGATCCGTCACGAGATCGGCGATCTTCATGACCTTTTCCTTGTGCGGAATGGTCACGTTCGCGCCGATGAACCCCATCCTGGGAAGCGTGCGAAGGGCATCCTCGAGGTCGGGGGCCATGATGTCCAAGGGCACATAATATCCGGAAATGCCGTACCGTTTCAGCCAATGTGAATGAAGTGCCGGCGAACGCGAATGCGCCACGGGCGATCCAATGACACCGGCAAGCGGGATGCGATCATGGCTCATGTCGGCAGTCTTCCCCGAATGCCCAGGAACGACAAGAACTCGATCAGGGGAAAGCCCAGGATCGTGAAATGATCGCCCTCGATGCGGGAAAAAAGCCGCACTCCCTCGTCCTCGATCCGGTAAACGCCGACGCTGTGCTGAACGGTTTCCCAGTTGCGGTCTACGTAGTCCGCGATGAAGCCCTCGGACAGTGTGCGCATGGTAAGCCGGGCAACGCCGACGTGCCGCCAGATGGGTGTGCCGTCGTCGAACAGCACCGCCGCCGACAGAAGGCTGTGGCGTCTTCCCGAAAGGCTTGCAAGCTGGGAGCGTGCCTCCTGTGGGTCGGCGGGCTTGGACAGCACGTGACCGTCCTTGTCGAGAACCTGATCGCTTCCGACCACCCACCGTCCGGGGAACTTCTCGGACACGCGGCGCGCCTTCATTTCGGCCAGGGCGTCCGCAATATCCCGTGGCCCGGCACCCTCGGCGATCAGCGCCGCGCGCAAGGATTCCTCGTCGACACGGGGCACGCACACGTCGATGGCAACCCCTGCCTTGCGCAGCATGGTCGCCCGGGTCTCCGAGCCGGAGGCAAGGATGATCGGATCCGGAATGACGGGTTCGGGCATTGGGACAGACCTGTGGATGACCGTGCTTGTCCGCCTTCAATAAGTGCTGCGAGATGAGAGGAAAAGCGCCGGTCCCGCCGAAACCGGCCTTCGCCGGCTTTTCCCGGTCTAGACCGTCCACAGTGTGCGACTCGGTGCGGGGTTATCCCGACGGGTTCACCAGACTCCGTTTTCCCGGACCTATCCCGGTTTTCTGCAGGAGATTTTGTCTATTAACCCATTGGTATAAATATAAATATCTGTTCATTCCGTTCTCGTCAGGGAGAATTTTCCACAGGCTCCTGTCGAGGGAGAAATCCGTGGATATCAAAGGAATTCCACTTATCCCTCTGCGTTACAAACACATCATCTTTTCTTTCATATCTTATTTATTTTAGGTAGGCGGAGCGCATGGTCGACTTCCTGATTGCCGCCTATCCCTGGACGAAATCTCTACATGTGATCTCCGTGATCGCGTGGATGGCGGGGTTGTTCTATCTCCCGCGGCTGTTCGTCTACCATGTCGAGGCGATCGAGCCCGGCGGGCAGACCGATGCTCTTTTCCAGACGATGGAACGCCGGCTTCTGAAAGCGATCATGAATCCCTCGATGATTGCGAGCTGGCTTTTCGGCCTGGCGCTTGTCTTTACGCCGGGGGTTGTTGACTGGGGGGCGGTCTGGCCCTGGACCAAGGGCGCGGCGATCATCGCCATGACCTGGTTTCACATGTGGTGCGCCGCGCGGCGGAAGGACTTCGTGGCCGGGACCAATACACGGACCGGACGGCAATACCGGATCATGAACGAGGTACCGACGCTTCTTCTGATCGTGATCGTGGTATCGGTGATCGCGCGCCCGTTCTGAATCCTGCGTGTCAGGCCAGTCCAAGGGAGATTGACTCGTTTGCCTTGTCGGCCTAAGACCCGGCGCCAACGGTCGTCCGACCGCGACAATTCCCGATCAGCCTTTGACCGCGCCGTTTCGGCCTTTGCCGCGCAGGTCCCCAGGATCCCACAATGACCACAGAACGACTCAATCTCGCCGACCTCAAGTCGAAAAGCCCCAAGGAACTCCTGGCCATGGCCGAGGATCTCGAGATCGAGAACGCCTCGACCATGCGCAAGGGCGACATGATGTTCTCGATCCTGAAGGAACGGGCCGAGGAAGGATGGGACATCGGCGGTGATGGCGTTCTTGAGGTGCTTCAGGACGGTTTCGGCTTCCTGCGCTCGCCCGAGGCGAACTATCTTCCAGGTCCAGACGACATCTATGTCTCGCCAGACATGATCCGGCAGCATGCGCTGCGCACCGGGGACACGGTCGAAGGTGTGATCCGTGCGCCCAACGACAGCGAACGGTATTTCGCGCTGACCCGTGTCGAGCGGATCAACTTCGAGGATCCCGAACGGGCGCGGCACAAGATCAGCTTCGACAACCTGACCCCGCTTTATCCTGATGAGCGGCTGAAGATGGAGATCGAGGATCCGACCATCAAGGACCGGTCTGCCCGGATCATCGACCTTGTCGCTCCAATCGGGAAAGGCCAGCGAAGCCTGATCGTCGCGCCGCCGCGGACCGGCAAGACGGTGCTGCTGCAAAACATCGCCAACTCGATCGAAACGAACCATCCCGAGTGCTACTTGATCGTGCTTCTGATCGACGAACGCCCGGAGGAAGTGACCGACATGCAGCGCTCGGTGAAGGGAGAGGTCATATCCTCGACCTTCGACGAACCCGCGACGCGTCACGTGGCGGTGGCTGAGATGGTCATCGAGAAGGCCAAGCGCCTTGTCGAACACAAGCGCGACGTCGTGATCCTGCTCGATTCGATCACGCGACTTGGTCGCGCGTTCAACACTGTGGTCCCGTCGTCGGGCAAGGTGCTGACCGGCGGTGTGGACGCCAACGCGCTTCAGCGCCCCAAGCGTTTCTTCGGCGCCGCCCGGAACATCGAGGAAGGCGGGTCGCTGACCATCATCGCAACGGCGCTGATCGATACCGGCAGCCGGATGGACGAGGTGATCTTCGAAGAGTTCAAGGGCACCGGCAACTCGGAGATCGTTCTTGACCGCAAGGTGGCTGACAAGCGCGTGTTCCCGGCGATGGACATCCTCAAGTCCGGGACCCGGAAAGAGGATCTTCTCATCGAAAAGGGCGATCTGCAGAAAACCTTCGTGCTGCGGCGAATCCTGAACCCGATGGGAACGACAGACGCGATCGAGTTCCTGATCTCCAAGCTGAAACAGACCAAGTCGAACGCCGAGTTCTTCGATTCGATGAACACCTGATATCTTTTAAAATCAATGGGTTGAACCCTTGGACACGATCTTTGCCCTGGCCAGTGGACGCGGAAAGGCTGGGGTGGCGATCGTGCGGATCTCGGGTCCCGATGCTCTGGCCGCCGGCACCTTGCTGGCAGGATCCCTGCCGCCCGCGCGTCACTCTGCCCTTCGGCGTCTGACCGCGACGGACGGCATCGTCCTGGACGAGGCGCTGGTGCTTAGCTTCGAAGCCGGACACAGCTTCACCGGCGAAGATGTGGTGGAACTGCATCTTCACGGGAGTATCGCGACGGTGAAGGCGGTTCTGGGGGCGCTGGGCGGTCTTCCCGGCTTGCGCCTGGCCGAACCGGGGGAGTTTACACGCCGCGCTCTCGAGAACGAGCGTCTTGATCTGGCTCAGGTCGAGGGACTGGCCGACCTTATCGAGGCGGAAACGGAAAGCCAGCGGCGGCAAGCCCTGCGTGTCTTGTCGGGTGCGCTTGGAAGGGTGGCCGAAGGGTGGCGGGCCGACCTGATCCGGGCCGCTGCCCTGCTCGAGGCGACGATCGACTTCGTGGATGAGGATGTTCCAGTTGATGTCACCCCTGAGGTTACGGACCTGATCGACAAGGTCGCAGACAGTCTGCGCAGGGAGGCAAAGGGCGCGACGGCGGCCGAACGGATCCGCGACGGGTTCGAAGTGGCCATCGTCGGTCCGCCGAACGTGGGAAAGTCGACGCTTCTCAACGCGCTTGCGGGGCGTGACGCGGCCATCACATCTGACATCGCCGGCACGACTCGCGATGTGATCGAGGTCAGGATGGATTTGCGGGGGCTGCCGGTGACGATCCTGGATACCGCGGGCCTGCGAGAAACCGAAGACCGGATCGAAACGCTGGGCGTGCAACGCGCCATCGCCCGCGCCGAAGCTGCCGATCTTCGGGTTATCTTGTTGGAATCGTTGGAAGATGAGCCGCTGTTGAGCCCTATCGACGACGATATAGTGGCGGTTGGCAAAGCCGATCTGGCGGCAACGGAGAGCTTTGCGGTCTCCGGCCGTACCGGTGCCGGTCTTGACAGATTGATCGACATGATTGTTGAGCGCTTGGAGGTCACGGGCGGCAGGTGTTGCGACAGCGACGCGGGAACGCCATCGTGTGGCGATCCTGTCAGCCCTGTCGGCTTTGGACTCTGCCCGCGATGAGGTTGATCGTGGATCCGAGCGCGCCGAACTGGCCGCGGAAGAGCTGCGATCTGCGATTCGTGCGCTCGACTCACTTGTCGGACGGGTGGATGTAGAGCATATCCTCGATGAAATCTTCGCAAGCTTCTGCCTGGGAAAGTAAGGGGCGTTTCACGTGAAACACCGCGACTACGATGTCATCGTCATCGGCGGCGGCCATGCGGGCGCCGAGGCGGCCCATGCGGCGGCCCGCATGGGCGTGCGCGTGGCGCTGGTGACGCTCAAGCGCGATGGAATCGGCGTGATGTCCTGCAATCCGGCAATCGGCGGCTTGGGCAAGGGACACCTTGTTCGGGAAGTCGACGCGCTTGACGGGATCATGGGCAAGGCGGCGGATGAGGCGGGAATCCAGTTTCGTCTTCTGAACCGGCGCAAGGGCCCCGCGGTGCAGGGCCCCCGCGCACAGGCGGATCGCAGGCTCTATCGACTTGCCGTGCAGCGTCAGCTGTCGGAGATGCCTGGCATCGAGGTGATCGAAGGCGAAGCCGTTGATTTTGTGATGGAAAAAAATACGGTGCGCGGCATTGAGCTTGCCAATGGCACGCGCATTTCATCGGGTGCTGTTGTCCTGACCACCGGCACCTTTCTGCGTGGCGTCATCCATATCGGGGACGAGCGCCGCGCCGGAGGCCGCATGGGCGACGCCCCGGCTGTTCGCCTTGCCGAGCGGATCGACAGCTTTGGCCTTCCGCTTGGCCGGCTGAAGACCGGAACGCCGCCGCGACTGGATGGCCGCACCATCGACTGGGCCAGCCTCGAGATGCAGCCGGGCGACGATGAGCCGGTGATGTTCTCCTTCCTGTCCAGGGCACCGCTGGCGCCGCAGGTGTCTTGCGGAATCACCCATACGAACGAACGGACACATGACATCATCCGTGCGAACCTTGGCCGCTCTGCCATGTATGGCGGGCATATCGACGGGGTCGGGCCGCGCTACTGCCCGTCCATCGAGGACAAGGTGGTCCGCTTTTCCGACAAGCTGTCGCACCAGATCTTCCTCGAGCCCGAAGGCATCGATGATCCGACTGTCTATCCGAACGGTATCTCGACGTCGTTGCCCGCAGACGTTCAGGCAGACTACGTGCATTCCATCGCAGGGCTTGAGACCGCCGTGATTCTTCAGCCCGGGTACGCAATCGAATACGACTACGTAGATCCGCGCGCTTTGCGCCGAACGCTCGAGCTGCGGGAGGTTCCCGGGCTCTATCTTGCGGGCCAGATCAACGGCACGACCGGCTATGAAGAGGCAGCGGCGCAAGGGATGGTGGCTGGCATAAATGCCGCCCTCAACATGTTGGGTCGAGAGCCTCTCATCTTTCAAAGGGCGGAGTCATACATCGGCGTCATGGTGGACGACCTGGTGACGCGTGGGGTAACCGAACCTTACCGCATGTTCACCTCGCGCGCCGAGTTCCGGCTGTCTCTGCGTGCGGACAATGCCGATCAGCGCCTGACCCCTATCGGGGTCGGCGTTGGTTGTGTTGGGCCGGACCGGAAAGCTGTCTTCAACAACAAGATGGAGCGACTGGGCGCGGCGCGTCGACGACTGGAGGCGACCCTTTGGACTCCACGCGAGATCGCCGCTGCAGGTGTCAGCATTTCTGCGGACGGCGTGCGCAGGTCCGCTTTTGATCTTCTGAGTTTTCCGCAGGTCGATTTTGCAACGCTTCTGCTTCTCGACCCGACGCTAGGGGAGATCGACGCAGAATCTCGGGACCAGGCGTCGCGCGATGCGCTTTATGCGAAGTATCTCGACCGGCAAAGCCAGGATGTCGAAGCCATTCGACGCGATGAGGGCGAGGCGATTCCCGACGATTTCGACTTCCGGACGCTCTCTGGCCTTTCCGGAGAACTCAAACAGAAGCTGCAGCGCGTACGCCCGGCGACCCTCGCGCAGGCGGGGAGGGTGGAGGGCATGACGCCGGCTGCCCTTACGCTGATCCTTGCCAAGCTGCGGCAGGCGCGGCGCAAGAGCGCATGAGCGATACCGCTCAGGCATTCGCCGCCCGTTTCGATGTTTCACGTGAAACACTGGAACGCCTGACTGCCTACCACCAATTGCTAGAGAAATGGAGCGCACGGATAAATCTGGTGTCCCGCGGCACGATCGAGGATGCGTGGCTACGGCATTTCCACGATTCCGCGCAGCTTCTCGATCTGTCGCCCCCGGGCGCGCGCCTCTGGGCGGACCTCGGAAGCGGCGCGGGCTTCCCGGGCCTCGTTGTCGCCATCCTCGCCGCGGAGCGACGCCCTGACCTTTCTGTGCGCCTGATCGAAAGCGATCAGCGCAAGGCGGTCTTTCTTCGCGGCGTGATTCGCGAAACCGGAATCACAGCAGATGTTGTGGCCGAGCGGATCGAATCAGCAACTCCTTGCGGCGCGGATGTGCTTTCGGCGCGGGCGCTTGCGCCGCTCGCCGCACTTCTCGAGATGGCGCGCCGGCATCTTGCTCCGTCGGGCGTCGCGCTGTTTCCAAAGGGTGCACGCTATCGCCAGGAACTTACCGACGCGCTTGAATCCTTCACCTTCGACTGCGAAGAATACCCCAGCGAGACGGACGAAGAGGCCGTCATTCTGAAAATCGGAGGCATCGGGCGTGTCTGAGACCCCCCGGCCCGGCGGGCCGAAGATCATCGCGGTTGCCAACCAGAAGGGCGGGGTGGGAAAGACCACGACCGCCATCAACCTTGGCGCGGCGCTTGCCGAAGAGGGGCTGAATGTTCTGCTTGTCGATCTTGACCCGCAGGGAAATGCCTCGACCGGACTAGGGATTGATCCGGCTGACCGGAAATACACAACATATGACCTTCTGCTGGAAGACATCCCCCTTCATGACGTGGTCCGAAAGACAAACGTCGAGGGGCTTCTGATCGCGCCGGCCACTTCCGATCTCAGTTCAGCAGACATCCAGATGGCCGCCAACCAGGGGCGTAGCCACCTGTTGAGGACCGCGCTGCGTCAGCCGGATATGGCGCGGTACGAGCTTGACTACATCCTTGTCGACTGCCCCCCGTCGCTCAGCCTTCTGACCGTCAACGCGATGGTGGCGGCGGATTCGGTGCTTGTTCCGCTACAAAGCGAGTTCTTCGCGCTCGAAGGCCTGTCGCAGCTGATGCTGACGGTGCGCGAGGTACGCGCCTCGGCCAATCCCGATCTTCGGATCGAGGGTGTGCTGCTCACCATGGCTGATCGGCGCAACCGTCTGAGCCAGCAGGTCGAGGAGGACGCGCGGGCCACGCTGGGCGATCTTGTGTTCGAAACGGTCGTGCCGCGCAATGTGCGGCTCAGCGAGGCGCCGTCCTATGCAATGCCCGTTCTCGAGTTCGACCCGATGTCGAAAGGCAGCATCGCCTATCGTGCGTTGGCGCAAGAGATGGTATATGGCCGCGAGGCGGCTACGACATGAGGTGGGAACATGGCTGATACGAAAAAGGCCGAGCGCCGCGGGCTTGGCCGTGGACTTTCCGCACTGATGGCCGATGTCGCCGCTGATGCGCCCGCCGCCGCCGCGCCGCGTCCCGCAGAGCAGGCCGTTCCGATCGAGAAGATCGTGCCGAACCCCGATCAGCCGCGGCGCAGCTTCACAGAGGAGGCGCTGGCAGAGCTTGCGGAGTCGATCCGCGCGAAGGGGGTGATTCAACCGCTGATCGTCCGACCGAACCCGCGTCAGGCGGGAACCTGGGAAATCGTCGCGGGCGAGCGTCGCTGGCGTGCGGCTCAGCGGGCGCAGCTGCATGAGCTTCCCGTGATCGTGCGCGATTTCGACGACACCGAGGTTCTGGAAGTCGCGATCATCGAGAATATCCAGCGTGCGGACCTGAACGCGGTGGAAGAGGCGGCCGGCTACCGGCAACTCATGGACCGCTTCGGGCACACGCAGGAGAAACTCAGCCAGGCGCTTGGCAAAAGCCGGAGCCATATTGCGAACCTTCTGCGCTTGCTGACCCTGCCCGACGATGTCCTCGAGATGTTACGGTCCGGTAGCCTGACGGCCGGTCACGCGCGAGCTCTGGTCACGGCGGAAGATCCGTCCGGCCTGGCGCGCGAGATCGTGCGGAAAGGTCTTTCCGTGCGTGAGGCAGAGGTTCTGGTAAAGCGCGAGAAGGCGGGACCGTCCAAACCGCGGCCGGCGCAGGCCCCGGCGAAGGATGCCGATACCCGCGTTCTGGAAACCGATCTTGCGGCGGCCTTGGGAATGACCGTAGCGATCGAACACGATGAGGCTTCGGGTGGGGGGCGGCTGACCGTCAGGTATCGCAGCCTCGACGACCTTGACGAATTGTGCGGCCGGCTCTCGGCGGCGGGCTCAGGCGGCGACTAGGCAAACATCTCGCGCAGCACCGCGTTGAGCAGCGGGCGTCCCGTCGGGCTGGCCCGCAGGCGCTCACCGTGAAGCTCGAGCAATCCAGACGCCAGCAAGCCATTGATATTATTTATTAATCTCTGATCTGACTGAAGCGGAGCCAGATCCACGCCCTCTCTCAGGCGAAGCCCCATGAGGGCGAATTCCTCAAGCTGTTCCTCTGCCGGGACGGACTCTCGCGGAAGCTCTCCCGACCCACGGCGTTCCACCGCCTCAAGCCAGGCGCCGGGCGCACGCAACGCCTCAGTGGCGTATCGGTTATCATCGAATGTCAGGCGCCCGTGTGCGCCGGGCCCGATGCCGGCGTAGTCGCCCGATCGCCAGTAGATCAGGTTGTGCCGCGATTCCGATCCCGGCCGGGCGTGGTTGGAGGTCTCATAGGCCGGCATCCCGGCGGCCTCGCACAACTCCTGCGTCAGCTCGTACATGTCTGCCCCAAGGTCTTCGTCGGGCAGGCCGCGAAGCCGCCCGCGCCGGAAACGGTCGCCGAAGGCGGTACCGTCCTCGATGGTCAGTTGGTAGAGCGACAGATGATCGACGGCCATCGACAGCGCCTCGGAAAGCTCGGCCCGCCAGTCCTGAAGGCTCTGGTCCTGCCGTGCGTAGATCAGGTCGAAGCTGACCCGGTCGAACTGCGCACGGGCAATGTCGAATGCCGCCCGCGCCTCGGCGGCGGAATGAAGCCGGCCAAGCCGCCGAAGGTCATCGTCGCGCAATGCCTGAACACCCATCGACAGGCGGTTGACCCCGGCCTCGGCGAAGCCCCGGAACCGCCCCGCCTCGACCGAGGTGGGGTTGGCCTCAAGCGTGATCTCCACATCGTTCGCCATCGGCCACGCCGCGCGAACGGCCTCGAGGATGGACGCGACGAGGTCCGGCGACATCAGGCTGGGCGTGCCGCCGCCGAAAAACACCGTGTTCAGGACACGCCCGTCCGTTTCGGACGCGATCCGCCGGATCTCGCAAAGATAGGCACTCTTCCAGCGGGATTCGTCGATTCTCGCCGCGACATGGCTGTTGAAATCGCAATAGGGACACTTCGCCTGACAGAACGGCCAATGGACGTAAAGGCCAAAGCCCGCCCTTCGCCAGAAGTCAGGAGGCAAGTGCCGCTACCAGCTTTTCAAGCGCGTCGGCACGGTGGCTGATCCGGTTCTTCTTCCAGCGGTCCATCTCGCCGAAGGTCTGGTCATAGCCGTCCGGAAGAAAGACCGGATCGTAGCCGTGGCCCTGATCCCCCCGCATCGGCCAGACGACCTGTCCTTCGACCCGCCCCTCGAAAACGGCGTCCTCGCCATCGGGCCAGGCCAGGACCAGTGTGCAACAGAACCGCGCCCGCCAGGGCTGCGGCGCACCGCTTGCCACCAGCATGTCATGCGCCTTTTGCATCGCCATCGTGAAATCCCGTCCTGACGGGGTTTCGGCCCAGTCAGCGGTATAGACGCCGGGCGCGCCGCCCAGCGCGTCGATCTCGATGCCGCTGTCGTCCGACAGCGCGGGAAGTCTGGCGGCAGTTGCCGCCGCATGGGCCTTGATGCGCGCGTTCTCGACAAAGGTCGTTCCGGTCTCGACCGGCTCGGCAAGTCCCCGATCCTTCGCGAACACCGTGGAAATGCCAAGCGGATCCAGCAACGCCGTGAATTCTTCGAACTTGCCGACGTTGTGGGTCGCGATCAGAAGGCTGTCGTCGAGCCGCCGCATCAGCCGGTCGCGGCCTTCTGGGCCGCCACAAGCTCGGCTGCGCCCTTGGCGGTGAGGTCCAGAAGCTTGCCAAGCTCATCATGCGAAAAGGTCGACCCCTCGGCGGACATCTGCACCTCGACCAGCCTGCCCGCGCCCGTCACGACGAAGTTTCCGTCCACGCCCGCTTCGCTGTCCTCGGGGTAGTCGAGGTCAAGGATGGGCACGCCCGCATAGATCCCGCAGCTGACCGCCGCGACATGGTCGGTGATCGGGTCGCTCAGCACGTCGCCGGCCTTCATGAGCTTGTTCACGGCCAGCCGAAGCGCCACCCAGCCCCCGGTGATCGACGCGCAGCGCGTGCCGCCGTCGGCCTGGATCACGTCGCAGTCGACGGTGATCTGGCGTTCGCCAAGGGCGACGCGATCGACGCCCGCGCGCAGGGCCCGGCCGATCAGGCGCTGGATCTCCTGCGTCCGGCCGGACTGGCCGTTCTTCGCCTCGCGTCGCATCCGGGTATGGGTGGCGCGCGGCAGCATGCCGTATTCGGCGGTCACCCAGCCAAGGCCGGAATTCTTGAGCCATGGCGGAACGCGTTCGTCGACGGTCGCGGTGCAGAGCACATGCGTGTCGCCGCACCGGATCAGGCAGGACCCCTCGGCATGGCGCGTGACGCCGGTTTCGATGGTGATCGGGCGCATTTCGTCAATCTGGCGGCCGGAAGGGCGCATGGGCAATATCCTGTGCAGAGAACGGGCGACTGATACGCACGCCCGGCCATGCGATTCAACCCCGATTGACGCGACCGGCACGTTCACATCTAGTGGATCGACCCTACATTCAGGTCAACATGACCGAAGCAGCAAAACTTTTGGCGGAGATGAATGCGCGAAGCCGCGAGGTGTTTCGCCGTGTCGTCGAAGGCTACCTGGCCTCCGGCGAACCGGTCGGTTCACGTACGCTGACGCGCACGCTCAGCGAGAATGTCAGCGCAGCGACCGTCCGCAACGTGATGCAGGACCTCGAATACCTTGGCCTGCTGGACAGCCCCCATGTTTCCGCCGGCCGCATTCCGACCGAGCTTGGGCTGCGCCTCTTCGTCGACGGTCTGCTCGAGGTCAGCGACCTTACCGATGACGATCGCGAAAAGATCGAATCGACCGTGAAGAGCAACGACAACGATGTTCCGTCGATGCTGAACAGGGTGGGCGCGGCGCTGAGCGGAATCACCCACGGGGCCAGCCTCGTGCTTGCACCCAAACGCGAAGCACCCATCGCGCATATCGAATTCGTCAGCCTCGCGCAGGACCGGGCCCTTGTCGTTCTGGTGTTTCAGGATGGTCATGTCGAGAACAGGCTGTTCTCGCCACCGTTGGGGCAGACCGGATCGTCGATGCGTGAGGCCGCGAATTTCCTCAACGCCATCGCGGCTGGCAAGACGCTGGCCGAGTTGCGGAGATCCATCGTCGGTGAGGTCGCGAAGCGTCGTCAGGAACTTGACGCACTGGCGCGTGACCTTGTCGAGAACGGGCTTGCGATCTGGGATGACGCAGGGGGAACGACTGAACGCCTGGTTGTGCGCGGCCGCTCGAACCTTCTCGACGGCTCGGTGCCCGAAGAGGATCTTGAGCGGATCCGGACCCTCTTCGACGACCTCGAGCGCAAGCGCGACATCGCCGAGTTCCTCGAGCTTGCTGAAGGGGCTGACGGAGTTCGCATTTTCATCGGCTCGGAGAACAAGCTTTTCTCACTTTCGGGTTCCTCTTTGGTCGTCTCTCCATATATGAACGCTGACCGACAACTCATCGGGGCCGTCGGCGTGATCGGACCGACCCGACTGAACTACGGGCGGATCGTCCCGATCGTGGACTACACAGCGCAGTTGATGGGCAGATTGCTGTCCGACCGCGGTTAGCAGGTGGCACATGGCAAACGCGAAAAAAGAAGACACTCTCGACGACATCGAAGACGGCCTTGAAGGGTTCGCTGAAGGCGAATCCGAGTTCGACGGTCTGGGTCTTGATGAGACCTTCGGCGCCGAGGACGAGATCGCGGCCCTCAAGGCCGAACGCGACGAGATGCGCGACCGATTCATGCGCGCCCTGGCCGATGCCGAGAACACCCGCAAGCGCGGCGAGCGTGACCGGCGCGAGGCCGAGATGTACGGCGGCACGAAACTCGCCCGCGACATGCTGCCGGTTTACGACAGCCTTCAGCGCGCCCTGGAATCGATGAGCGATGAGCAGAAGCAAAAGGACAAGGCCCTGATCGAAGGGCTTGAACTGACGATGCGCGAGCTTCTGAACGTCTTCAAGAAGCATGGAATCGAAGCCCTCGCCCCGAAAGCGGGCGACACGTTCGACCCGCAACTCCATCAGGCGATGTTCGAAGCACCGGTTCCCGGCACGAAGGCAGGCCAGATCATCCAGGTCATGACCACCGGCTTCATGATCCATGACCGGCTTCTGCGGCCCGCGCAGGTCGGCGTCAGCTCGACCCCGGCTTCCTGACCTCGTCCGGCAGCATCCCGCGAAGCTCGTAAAGTAGTGACAGCGCCTCGAGGGGCGTCAGCGTATCGGGGCTGACGTCCTTCAGCCGCTGTTCTACTCTTGATGTCCGGGCGGCGGGCACGGGGTCCGATGGCGGAACCGCCGAGAACAGCGGAAGGTCGTCGAGCAGCGCATCATGGGCCTTCGCCCCCTCGCGCTCGCCCTTTTCGAGAAGGTCGAGAACCTGCCGGGCGCGGTGAATCACCGGCTCCGGCAGCCCGGCAAGGCGCGCCACCTGCACGCCATAGCTGCGATCGGCGGTACCCGGGCGGACCTCATGCAGGAAGATGACCTCGCCTTCCCATTCCTTCACCGCAACGGTGGCGTTGCGCACCCCGCGCAGCCGGTCGGAAAGACCGGTCATCTCGTGGTAGTGGGTGGCGAAGAGCGCGCGGCAGGCGTTCGTCTCGTGCAGATGTTCCAGCGTGGCCCAGGCAATCGCGAGCCCGTCATAGGTGGCCGTTCCGCGCCCGATTTCGTCCAGGATCACCAGCGCCCGGTCGTCGGCCTGGTTCAGGATCGCCGCGGTTTCCACCATCTCGACCATGAAGGTCGACCGCCCGCGTGCCAGGTCGTCCGAGGCGCCGACCCGGCTGAAGATCTGGCTGACACGTCCGATATGCGCGCTGCGCGCCGGGACATGGGAGCCTGCCTGCGCCAGAAGGGCGATCAGGGCGTTCTGGCGCAGGAAGGTCGATTTGCCCGCCATGTTCGGCCCCGTCACCAGCCAGATATGCGCCCCTGCGGACCCGTCTGACAGGTCACAGTCGTTGGCGATGAAGGGCACGCTTCCCTCGGCGCGCAGCGCGGCCTCGACCACCGGGTGGCGTCCGACCTCGATGCGAAACGCACGGCTGTCATCGACGGCGGGACGGCACCAGTCGTGTCGTCGGGCGAGGTCCGCGAAACCGGCGGCCACGTCGATCTCGGCCAGCGCCCGGGCGGCAGCGGATATTTGGGCCGCCTGATCCAGAATCGCGTCTTTCAGGCTGGAATAGAGACGTTTTTCAATCTCGAGCGCGCGTGATCCTGCGTTGAGGATCCGGGATTCGAGGTCCGACAGCTCCACGGTCGTGAAGCGCACGGCATTCGCCGTGGTCTGGCGGTGGATGAAGGTTTCCGACAGCGGCGGCGCCATCATCCGTGCGGCATGGGTCGCGGTGGTTTCGATGAAATAGCCAAGCACGTTGTTGTGCTTGATCTTCAGCGACGACACGTCTGCGGCACGGGCATAGTCCGCCTGCATCGCCGCGATGACGCCGCGCCCCTCGTCCCGAAGGGCCCGGGCGTCGTCCAGCTCGGCATCGTAGCCGGCTGCAATGAACCCCCCGTCGCGGGCCAGAAGCGGCGGTTCGGCCACCAGCGCTTTGTCGAGCAGGTCGATCAGGGCGTCGAACCCCAGAAGATGTGCCGCTGCCTCGGACAAGAGAGATGGCGCATCGGTTTCACCCAGGCGTGCGGCGATCGCCCCGCCTTGTGTCAGCCCATCCCGCACTGCCGCAAGGTCGCGGGGCCCGCCGCGATCAAGGCCCAGCCGCGACAAGGCGCGGTCGATGTCCGATACCTCGCGCAACCGCGCACGCAGGTCTTCGCGGAGGTCGGGGTCATCAAGCAGGACGGTCACCCCGTCCTGCCGGCGCGCGATCTCGTCGATCCGGGCCGAGGGGCTCGAGATCCGGCGTTCGAGCAATCGCCCGCCACCCGCCGTCAGCGTCCGATCGACGCAGTCGAGAAGCGATCCCTTGCGGCGCCCGTCCGGTCCCCGCGTCAGCTCGAGGCTGCGGCGTGTGGCGGCGTCGATCTGAACGGTATCCGACCGGGCCTCGCGCACCGGCGGTCGCAGCAACGGCAACTGACCCTTCTGCGTCGCATCGAGATAGTCGACCAGCGCCCCCATCGCCGAAAGCTCGGGCCGCGAGAACGCTCCGAACGCGTCGAGAGAGGCAACGCCGAAGAGCCGCTGGAGCTTTTCGGTCGCCCCGGTACTGTCGAAGGCGATGGCGGGCAGGTGGGTCGGCGCCCCACCGAGATCAGTCACTGTTCCGGCCCAATCTGCCCCTTCGACATCGGCGATCAGCACTTCACGGGGTGACAGGCGCGCAAGTTCCGGCCCCACAAGCGACAAAGGCAGGGGCATCACCCGGAAGTCACCCGTCGAGATGTCGGCCCAGGCCAGAGCGGCCTCGCCGCGAATATCCGACAGCGCGGCAAGATAGTTGTGGCGCCGCGCCTCGAGGAGACTGTCCTCGGTCAGGGTGCCGGGCGTTACCAGCCGCACGACACCGCGCTTGACCACGGCCTTCGATCCGCGCTTCTTCGCCTCGGCCGGGTCTTCGAGCTGTTCGCAGACGGCGACCCGGAACCCCTTGCGGATCAGGGTCAGCAGGTAGCCTTCGGCGGAATGCACCGGCACCCCGCACATCGGGATATCTTCGCCAAGGTGCTTGCCGCGTTTGGTCAGCGCGATATCAAGTGCTGCTGCGGCGGCGACGGCATCGTCGAAGAAAAGCTCGTAGAAATCCCCCATCCGGTAGAACAGCAACGCATCGGCGTACTCGGCCTTGATGTCGAGATACTGCGCCATCATCGGCGTCATCACGGCGCTGTCGGCAGCGGTGGTGGCGGTCAAGTCATCCCCCGAAGGCTTGGTCCGACCATGCTTACAAACCCGCTTGGCGCTGCGAAAGGCCAAACCGCCGGTTGCGGGCACCTGCGCTGCACCGTAATCAGGCGCAACGCCCGGAAAGGGCAGGGGAGGACGAAGATGGCCCGCTCACCGATCACGCGCGAAGACGCGCTTCAGTTCCACATGGAGCCGTCGCCCGGCAAGTGGGAGGTGCAGGCCACCGTGCCGATGGCCACCCAGAGGGATCTCAGTCTCGCCTACAGCCCCGGTGTCGCCATCCCCTGCGAAGAAATCGCTGCGAACCCCGAGACCGCCTATGACTATACGAACAAGGGCAACCTTGTGGCTGTCATCTCGAACGGCTCGGCGGTACTGGGGCTGGGCAATCTTGGCGGGCTTGCCTCGAAGCCGGTGATGGAGGGCAAGGCCGTCCTCTTCAAGCGCTTCGCCGACATCAACTCGATCGACATCGAGCTCGACACGCAGGACCCGGACGCCTTCTGCCAGGCGGTGCGGCTGATGGGCCCGACCTTCGGGGGCATCAACCTTGAAGACATCAAGGCGCCGGAGTGCTTCATCATCGAGCAGCGCCTCAAGGAAGAGATGGACATCCCCGTCTTCCACGACGACCAGCACGGCACCGCCGTGATCTGCGCCGCGGGGCTGATCAACACGCTGGAGATGACGGGAAAGAAGATCGAGGACGTCAAGATCGTCCTGAACGGGGCCGGGGCCGCGGGTATCGCCTGCATCGAGCTTCTCAAGTCGATGGGCGCCCGTCACCAGAACTGCATCGTCTGCGACACCAAGGGCGTGATCTGGCAGGGCCGCACCGAGGGCATGAACCAGTGGAAGTCGGCCCATGCGATCAAGACCGACCTGCGCACCCTCGACGAGGCGATGAAGGATGCCGACGTCTTCATCGGCGTGTCGGTCAAGGGCGCGGTCACCAAGGCCATGCTCATGGCGATGGCTCCCGATCCGGTCATCTTCGCGATGGCGAACCCCGACCCCGAGATCACGCCGGAAGAGGCGCACGAGGTGCGCGCCGATGCCATCGTCGCCACCGGCCGGTCGGACTATCCCAACCAGGTCAACAACGTGCTTGGCTTTCCCTACCTCTTCCGCGGCGCGCTCGACATCCACGCCCGCGCGATCAACGACGAGATGAAGATCGCCTGCGCCCGTGCCCTTGCGGCCCTGGCCCGCGAAGACGTGCCCGACGAGGTCGCCATGGCCTATGGCCGCAAGCTGACGTTCGGGCGCGACTACATCATTCCGACACCCTTCGATCCGCGTCTGATCTACCGCATTCCGCCCGCTGTCGCGCGTGCCGGCATGGATACCGGCGTTGCCCGCCGCCCGATCATCGACATGGAGGCCTATGAACTGACGCTGAAGGCCCGCATGGACCCGACCGCGTCGATCCTGCAAGGGATCAACGCGCGCGCCCGGTCCGCCCAGGCCCGCATGATCTTTGCCGAAGGCGACGATCCCCGGGTGCTGCGTGCCGCCGTCGCCTATCAGCGCGCGGGTCTCGGCAAGGCGCTTGTCGTGGGGCGCGAGGCGGACGTGAAGGAAAAGCTGTCAGTCGCGGGGCTGTCCGATGCCGTGAACGAGCTTGAGATCGTGAACGCGGCCAACACTGCGCATCTGGAGACCTACAAGAAGTTTCTCTATCACCGCCTGCAGCGCAGCGGTTTCGATGCGCAGGACATCCACCGCCTCGCCGCGCGCGACCGTCACGTCTTTTCGGCACTGATGCTGGCGCATGGGCACGGAGATGCCCTTGTCACCGGCGCGACCCGGAAGTCAGCGCATATTCTCGAACGCATCAACCACGTCTTCGATGCTCGCGCCGAAGATGGCGCCGTTGGCGTCACGGCCCTTCTGCACGGCGGACGCATCGTCTTCATCGCCGATACGCTGGTCCACGAATGGCCGGACGAACATGATCTGGCCAATATCGCCGAAAAGGCCGCTGCCGTTGCCCGCACGATGGGAATTGAGCCGCGCGTCGCGTTCCTGTCGTTCTCGACCTTCGGTTACCCGGTCAGCGAACGCGCGACCAAGATGCACCAGGCGCCCAAGGTGCTGGACGAACGCGGTGTCGATTTCGAGTACGAGGGCGAGATGACGGTGGATGTCGCGCTGAACCCGCGCGCGCAGGCCCAGTACCCGTTTTCGCGCCTGACCGGGCCCGGCCAACGTGCTTGTCGTGCCGGCGCGGCATTCTGCCTCGATCTCGGTCAAGCTGATGCAGGAGATGGCCGGCGCCACCGTCATCGGCCCGATCCTGACGGGCGTCGACAAGCCGATCCAGGTCTGTTCGACGGTCAGCACGGTCAACGACATCCTCAACATGGCCAAGCTCGCCGCCTGCGAGGTCGGGGCCGCCCGATGACCGTCTGGAACGTCGGGTCGATCAACATCGACCGGTTCTACGATGTCCCGCACATCCCTGCCCCGGGCGAAACGCTGGCGGCGACGGATGTGCGCACCGGCCTTGGCGGAAAGGGCGCGAACCAGTCGGTTGCCGCCGCGCGGGCCGGCGCCACCGTTCGCCATATCGGTGCAGTGGGACCGGACGGCGGCTGGGCCGTCGACCGGATGCGGGCCTACGGTGTCGGCAACGGACGATGTCCTGACGCTGGACGTGCCCACCGGCCATGCGATCATCAATCTGGCAGCAGACGGCGAGAACGCCATCGTGATCTTCGGCGGTGCGAACACGGCCATGACCGCGCTTCATGTGACCCGTGCGCTCGAGGCCGCGCAACCGGGCGACGTGCTTCTCTTGCAGAATGAAACCCGCCATCAGGCCGAGGCCGCCTGCGCTGGCCGCGAGCGCGGGCTGCGCGTTCTCTACTCCGCGGCGCCGTTCGACGCGGCGGCGGTGGCCGAGGTTCTTCCGCATATCTCGGTGCTCCTGCTCAACGCCGTCGAGGCGGGCCAACTCGAAGCCGCACTGTCGACGAGGCTTGGCGATCTTCCGGTGCCCGAGATCATCGTCACACGCGGCGCGGAGGGTGCCGACTGGCTTGATACCCGCAGCGGCGCGACCGCGCATGCCCCGGCACCGAAGGTCGATGCGGTCGACACGACCGGCGCGGGCGACACCTTCGCGGGTTATCTTGCGGCGGGGCTGGCAGCGGGCGACGGGATCGAGGCCGCGATGACGCGGGCGGCGGCCGCCTCGGCACTCAAGGTCACGCGACGGGGAACGGCCGACGCCATTCCCGATGCCGCCGAGGTCGACGCCTTCCTGAAGAAAAGGCCCTAGCTGGACGACCCGGCGAAAAGGGCCGCGTCGCCCCAAAGCTCACGCACCCGCTTATCTCGGCCGCAGGCGTCACGATAAAGCTTGTAGGCGGCTTCCTTCGATCGCGGGCCAAAGCGCGTGAGGATCAGGGTGTCCTGCTTGTAGTAGTCCTGATGATAGTCATCGGCGGCATAGAAGGCGTCGAAGTCCAGGATGGGCGTGACGACGGCGCGCCCCAGATCGGCCTCGGCCCGCGCCTTCGCGGCCTCTGCCGCGGCCCGTTCGGCCGGGGTTTCGACGAAGATGGCCGTTCTGTAGCTGTCGCCACGGTCGCAGAACTGCCCGCCCGCGTCGGTCGGGTCGACCGAGCGGAAGAACGCATAGAGCAGGTCCTCATAGCTGACCCGCGCCGGATCATAGGCGATCTCCACGGCCTCGTAGTGCCCTGTGCCGCCCCCGACCACCTGCTTGTAGGTCGGGTTGACCACCTGTCCGCCCGAAAAGCCCGAAACGACCTCCCCAACGCCATCGACCTTCTCGAAATCGGCTTCGACGCACCAGAAACAGCCACCGGCGAAATACGCCGTCCTGGTTTCCGCTGCCTTGGCCTCGCCGCAGTGAACGGCAAGGCCCGCAGCGATCGCCAGGGCAAGCGCCAGTGGCTTGAGGCGTTCAAGAGCATGAAAAACGGTATGGTTCATATCGGGACCCCTTTGCATGCAACACTGCCGCCGGCCCGATCACGGCGCAATTCAACCGCCTGTGAGGTCACGCACTGGTGACAGTTGTTTCAGCCCGTCAGGCCCGCTAGCGTCCGCGAAAAGAGGAAAGCCCATGCCGCAGGTGACCACCCATCAGGCCGAGGACGACGCCCGGAACGAGGCGATTCTGATCCATGTCGACGGCGCCCTGAAACCCCGCGCCGAGGCGCATGGTCAGCGTCTACGACTCCGGGTTCATGCTGGGCGATGGCGTGTGGGAGGGGCTGCGGCTTTACGATGGGCGCTGGGCCTTTCTCGACGACCATCTCGACCGCCTGTTCGAAGCCGCGAAGGCCATCGACCTCGACATCGGCAGAACCCGCGACGAGGTGGTGGAGGCGCTGGAAGAGACCCGCCGTGCAAACGGCATGACAACCGACGCCCATGCCCGGCTGATGGTCACCCGCGGCGTCAAGGCGCGGCCCTTCCAGCATCCCTCACTGTCGCGCTCGGGTCCGACCTTCGTGATCATCATGGAGCATTCGCGCCCGTCGCTCCCCCGTCCGATCCGCCTGGCCACGGTGCCGCATATCCGGGGATTGCCGATGAGCCAGGATCCCAAGCTCAACAGCCACTCCAAGCTGAACTGCATCCTCGCCTGCATCGCCGCCGAGAAGGCCGGCGCCGACGAGGCGCTGATGCTTGACGTGCATGGCTTCGTGAACACGACGAACGCCTGCAACTTCTTCATCGTCCGCAAGGGCGAGGTCTGGACCAGCACCGGCGACTACTGCATGAACGGCATCACCCGGCAGAAGGTGATCGACCTCTGCCGGGAGAACGGCATTCCCGTCTTTCAGCGCAACTTCTCGCTGGTGGATACCTACGGCGCGGACGAGGCGTTCCTGACCGGCACCTTCGGGGCGCAGACGCCGGTTGGTGAAATCGACGGCCGCGTGATCGGCTCCGGCCAGATCGGGCCGGTGACCGAACGCATCCGGGGTCACTACAAGGCCCTGGTCGAAGGACAGGTCTGATGCGGATCGCGATGTGGTCCGGTCCGCGCAATCTGTCTACCGCGATGATGTATGCCTTCGGGAACCGCGCCGATTTCGCGGCCTGGGACGAGCCGTTCTACGCGGCCTATCTTGCGGCCTCCGGCCTCGATCACCCGATGCGCGACGCAATCCTCGCCGCAGGAGAGACCGAACCCGAGCGCGTTGCCGCACGCTGCCTCGCTCCGATCCCCGAAGGAAGGCCGCATTTCTACATGAAGCACATGCCGCACCACATGCTGCCGGGCTTTCCGCTGGACTGGGCCGAGGACTGCGTGAACATCCACCTCATCCGGCACCCCGCCCGCGTGGTCGCAAGCTATTCCGCCAAGCGCGAGGAACCCACGCCCGACGATATCGGGTTCCGTCAGCAGGCCGAGCTATACGACCGGATCGGTGGGCTGGTGATCGACAGCGCCGATATTCGCGAGGACCCCGAAGGCATGCTGCGCGGTCTTTGCGCCGCCATCGACCTGCCGTTCGATCCCGCGATGCTGCGCTGGCCAGCGGGGCCAAAGCCCTTCGACGGGGCCTGGGCGCCGCATTGGTATGGTTCTGTCCATCAGAGCACCGGCTTCGCCGGGCCGGAAGACCCGCTGCCCCTGCTTGATGGATGGGCCGCAGAGCTCGTCGCAGCAGCGCTTCCGCACTACGACGCGTTACGGCGACATGCCATGAGACCGGCGGTGTAGCCACGGAAAGCGGGCTGTGCCAATCTAGGTCAAAGCGCAGGATCGGTCGGAATGGGTTACAACATCACCGAGGTCAGCGGAAACGGCGTTCTCGCCGGCGAACGACGACGACTGGGTCTTCACCGCCGATCTTTCCGATCCAAGCGTCACGACGATCACCGGCCAGTTCCAGGCACTTCCGTGTCGGCACCCCGTCGCCGCCGACCTTCAGCGTCGATATCTTCCGCCCGCACGGTCTTCGGCACGTTGTCGATCGTTCCGCAACACGGGAGTCTTCACCTTCACCATAGATCGGACCGCGGTGATCGCGTCGGGCAACGGACCAGGTCGTCATCATTCCAGATTACCGGAAGTCACCGGCACTCTAATCGGCAGTCAGTCCGACACCGATAGCGTCACGCTCAACATCCTGATCTGCGTGATGCTTGGCACGCTGATCGGTACGCCCGGAGGTCTTGTTCCCGTGGAAGATCTTCAGGTCGGCGATCTTGTCCTTACGGTCGACGGACGGGCCGAAGCCATCCGCTGGATCGGCTCGCGCCGACTGACGGCCGGCGAACTCCTGCGCGACCCGTCGCTTCGCCCCGTGCGGATCGCCGCCGGTGCCTTTGGGCCTGACCGGCCGGCCCGTGACCTGTCGGTGTCACCGCAGCACCGGGTCCTGCTGTCGGGCTGGCGCGCCGAGCTTTTCTTCGGCGAAGAGACCGTTCTGGCCCCGGCCAAGGGTCTTGTCGACGATCGCGCCGTCCGGATCGACCGGGAGGTCGACGACGTGGAGTACTTCCATCTTCTCTTCGATCGCCACGAGATCATCCTGACCGAAGGCCTGCCGACCGAAAGCTTCTATCCGGGGCCCCATTCCCTGAGAGAACTCGACACATCGGCGCGCGCCGAGCTTTTGCGCCTCTTCCCACAGCTCGAAGCGGACGAGATTGCGCTCGACCCTGCAGGGCCGGGCCTGCGCCCGTGGGAGGCGCGGCTTCTCTCTGCCGGCCGCCCCTCATGAGCGGACTTACCGATGCGGCGGGCCGGACGCTTCCGGTGTCGGAAACGCCATCGTCCGACACGCTGCGCCTTTACGGCGATGTCTTCTTTCTTGCGCTGCGCAGCCCGCGTCATGCCGTCCATTCGCTGACCGCACTGCGTCCCGCGCTCGAGCCGCCGCTGATCCTTGGACAGGTGCGTGTCTTCCGCTTCGACGAGGTGCCGCGCGGGTTCTTCACCTGGGCCTGGCTGTCGAAGGACGCGGAACGCAGGCTGGTCACCGGCGGCCAGCTTTTGCCCGAGGACTGGCGTTCGGGCGATCGTCTGTGGATCGTCGACCTCGTCGCGCCCTATCGCGGGCTGACGAAAGGCATCGTTCGCTGGATCATGGAGCCCGGCAACTTTGCCGAACGCGAGTTCTTCTTCCGTCGGGTGACGCAGGGCAACCGCACGCGCCGCATCGTTCACATCGACTTCTCGCGTCCCGACGACAAGGCGAGGGTCCTGACCGAGGCAGATTTCGCCTGAGTCAGGCTTCGGCCATCAGCCTTTCAGCCGCCGGTTCCGCGCCGCGATCAGCTTGAGCCGCAGGGCGTTGAGCTGGATGAACCCCGCCGCGTCCTTCTGGTCATAGGCGCCCGCGTCCTCTTCGAAGGTCACATGCGCCTCGGAATAGAGGCTGGCGTCCGACCAGCGGCCCACGGTGCGCACCAGACCCTTGTAGAGCTTCAGCCGGACCGTGCCCGACACATGCTCCTGGCTCTTGTCGATGAGGGCCTGAAGCATCTCGCGCTCGGGGCTGAACCAGAAGCCGTTGTAGATCAGTTCCGCATAGCGCGGCATGATCGAATCCTTCAGGTGCCCCGCGCCGGAATCCAGTGTGATCTGCTCGATCCCGCGATGCGCTTCCAGAAGGACGGTGCCGCCCGGCGTCTCGTAGATCCCGCGCGACTTCATCCCGACAAAGCGGTTCTCGACGAAATCGAGCCGTCCGACGCCGTTGCGCCCGCCGATCTCGTTGAGGTTCGTCAGGATGGCTGCCGGCGACATCTCGTGGCCGTTGATCGCCACCGCATCGCCCTTCTCGAAGGTGATCTCGAGGTATTCGGGCGTGTCGGGCGCGTCCTCGGGACTTACCGTGCGCTGATAGACATAATCGGGCGCGTCCTCGGCGGGGTCTTCGAGCACCTTGCCCTCGGACGAGGTGTGCAGAAGGTTCGCATCGACGCTGAACGGCGCCTCGCCGCGCTTGTCCTTGGCGATGGGGATCTGGTTCTTCTCGGCGAAGTCGATAAGCTTGGTGCGGCTGGTCAGATCCCACAGCCGCCAGGGCGCGATCACCTTGATGTCGGGGTTCAGCGCGTAGGCCGACAACTCGAAACGCACCTGGTCGTTGCCCTTGCCGGTGGCGCCATGCGCCACGGCGTCCGCCCCGGTTTCCGCCGCGATCTCGACCAGCCGCTTCGAGATCAGCGGTCGTGCGATCGAGGTTCCCAGAAGGTACTGGCCCTCATAGATCGCGTTCGCGCGGAACATCGGGAAGACGAAATCGCGCACGAACTCCTCGCGCAGGTCCTCGATATAGATCTCCGACGCGCCCATCATCTCGGCCTTCTGGCGCGCGGGCTCAAGCTCTTCGCCCTGGCCGAGGTCGGCGGTGAAGGTCACGACGTCGCAGCCGTATTCGGTCTGAAGCCACTTCAGGATGATCGAGGTGTCGAGGCCCCCGGAATAGGCGAGGACGACTTTCTTCGGCGCGGACATGGATCCCCTCCGGCGTTGATATCGCCCGCGCTCTATTGGGTTTTCCGGGCGGCGGCAAGCGGCCGGCCTGCGGGCGATCCGGTTGGTCGGACCGCTGGTCAGACGACCGACTGTGCCAGAAACTCGGCCTTCGAGCTATCGTAGATCCGCCGGATGTCCGCGATGTGGCTGTCTCTACGCGCCCTCGCCCCGACGCCCCCGTCGTCGCAGAGCGCGGCGAGGGCGCGGAAGCCCAGGTTCAGGGCGCTGCCCTTGAGGAAATGCAGATCCTCAGGGAAACTATCCGGCTCGGCGGCCCCATCCAGCCGCGCAAGCACGGTTTCGACCTCGTCGAGGAAGATGGTCACGACCTCGGCAAAATCCTCGTCTCCGACCTCGCGGCGCAGTTCGTTCACGCGGTCCCAGCTGATCATCGGCGGCCTCGTTCGTCCATGACGGCCGCGACGATGCGCGATGGCGATTAACCACCGCTTACCACCAAGCGACCGGCGCCAGCCGGAACACCGAAAATTTTCGGTTTCACGGGACTTTAACCGGCCTGACCCAGACCGACCCTGCAATCAGCACGGACCCGGTGATGACGAAGATCGATACGATCGCGATGGCTCTCGCCCAGCCTGCCGCCCATGGAGACGCCGGGGCCGATCCTCTCCATCGCGTGCTGGTGGTCGATGACAGCCTTGTTCAGCGCAGGCTTCTCTCGAAGCTCCTGGGTCGCTGGGGCTACGACGTGATGGAGGCCGAGTCGGGCGAAGCATGCGCTTGCCCTCTGCCGCGCCTCGCCGCCCGATCTCATCCTGTCGGACTGGATGATGCCGGGGATGAGCGGGCCCGAGCTTTGCGAAGCGGTCCGGGCGCTGGATGGCGAGGGCTATTGCTATTTCATCCTGCTGACTTCGCGCAGCGACAAGACCGACGTAGCGCTTGGCCTCGACCGGGGGGCGGACGATTTCCTGACCAAACCCGTCGACATGACAGAACTGCGCGCCCGCCTTGTCGCGGGAAAGCGCATCCTCGCGATGCATGGCGTCGTCACCGACCGGAACCGAACGCTGGCCGCGACACTGGCCAAGCTCGAGGCGGCGCAAGGCGCCATCGACCGCGATCTGCGCGAGGCGCGGCGGCTTCAGCAATCGCTGGTGCCCGATCGCTTCATTGCTTTCGACGGGGCCGATGTATCGCTCTTGCTTCGACCGGCAGGGCATATCGGGGGCGACCTCGTCGGGGTGTTTCCGGTCGGCGACACGCGGCTTTGCCTTTACGGAATCGACGTGGCCGGACATGGAATCGCCTCGGCCCTGATGACGGCGCGGCTGGCCGGGCACTTCGCCGGGCAGACGCCAGACCGGAACGTGGCGCTTGTCACCAGCGCGGGCGGCGAGGTCACGCTGCGCCCGCCCGAGGATGTCTGCGCCATTCTCAACCGGATTGTCCTGGCGGACATGGGAGACAGCACAAACTACTTCACGCTTCTGGTCGCGGATGTCGATCTGGTGACAGGCCAGGTGCGCATGGCCCAGGCCGGCCACCCGGCGCCGGTCGTTCTGCGCGCCGATGGCAGGGCCGAGTTCGTCGGGGACGGCGGGCTTCCCGTGGGCCTGATCGCAGGCGCGACCTATGCGGCGGTCGAGGTGACGCTGGACCCCGGCGACCGCCTGCTGATCCATTCCGACGGCATCACCGAAAGCACCGACCCCGAGGGCCGGATGCTGGACGACGACGGGCTGACCGGCATCCTGCACCGGAACGCCGCCCTGTACGGGCCCCGGATGCTCGAGGCGACTGGTCACGGACCTGTTTGCCCACGCCGGCGGGAACGAATTTGCCGACGATGTCTCGGCAGTGCTGCTCGAACGCTCAGGGTCGCCTGCCAAGGACCGATGACAGGAAGCGCCGGTCGCCGATGCTGCCCACCACCCGGGCGGCAGTCTCGATCGGTGCCCAGACGGCGGTGTGACCGGCTTCGGTGGGAGCGCCGCGGCGAAGGGCTGGACGTGCCAGGTAGACGTGGCACAGTTTTTCGGCCCAGAGATCGTACTCCGGCATGTAGGTGAACCGGCGATAGGCGCCCAGCCGCCGGACGGGCCCGATGCGCCAGCCGGTTTCTTCCAGAACCTCGCGATGCAGCGACACGACGGGCGATTCGCCGGGGTCCACGCCACCGCCCGGCAACTGGAACTCGGGGATCGGGCTGGCCTGGTGGGTCAGAAGGACATCGCGCCCGCTCAGAAGAATCGCGTAGGCCCCCGGACGAAGCCTGTAGCGGACATCGCGGCGGGCGATTTCTCCAAGTCGGGGAATCACGGTCGCTGCACCGGGGGGTTGGTCCTTCGGTTGTCGTGCCTATATGGTCGCGGTATGCCAAGGGCCGGGCCCGAAGGAAACCCCATGACACTAGGATCACGCATCGCCTGGGACGATACCGTCCTGCCGTTCCAACTTGACCGATCCGACATCCGCGGCCGGGTCGCACGGCTTGATGGCACGCTTGATCGTGTCCTCGAGCAACATGACTATCCCCGCGCGATCGAGGCGCTGGTGGCCGAAGCCACGCTGCTGACCGCACTGATCGGGCAGACCATCAAGCTGCGCTGGAAGCTGTCGTTGCAGGTCCGCGGCGACGGTCCCGTGCGTCTGATCGCAACGGACTATTACGGACCGTCCGAGGACGGGCAGCCAGCGCGCATCCGCGCCTACGCCGGTTTCGATGCCGACAACATCGACCCTGACGCCGATCCGTTCTCGCAAATCGGGAAGGGCTATTTCGCGATCCTGATCGATCAGGGGCCGGGCAACGTCCCTTACCAGGGCATCACGCCGATCGCAGGAGGTTCACTTGCGTCCTGCGCGGAAACCTATTTCGCGCAATCCGAACAGCTGCCCACCCGCTTCGCGCTCAGCTTCGGGCACGGACAGGTGGCGGGCGCGGCGCCGGGCTGGCGCGCGGGCGGCGTGATGATGCAGCACATGCCCAAGTCGCAGCTTTCCGCGCGCGAGGGCGGCAGTGGCGAAGGCGGGCTTCTGCAGTCGGGCGACTTCCTGCAGGGCGAGGCGGGCGAGGACTGGAACCGCGCGACGATGCTTCTGACCACGGTCGAGCCGCTTGAGCTTGTGGGTCCGCATGTCCAGCCGACCGATCTTCTGGTGCGCCTGTTCCACGAGGAAGGCCCGCGCGTCTTCGATGCCCAGCCGGTCACCTTCGGCTGCTCCTGCTCGGCCGACCGGGTGCGGGAAAGCCTGTCGACCTATCCGGCCAGCGAGATCGAGACCATGGTCACGGACGACGGGATCGTCACCGCCGACTGCCAGTTCTGCGGGGCCCACTACGAGTTCGACCCGGCGACGCTTGGGGCCGACGCCGAAGGTGTGCCGCGGAATGACGCGTGACCTGCTCGACGACAGGCTGCGCGTCGCGCTGGCACGCGAAGGGCGGCCGTCGTCGGACTTCGATCTCAACCGCGCCCTTGTCCCGCCGGGACCGCGCCGGCTGACCCCGGCCGCCGTCCTTGTGGCGGTGACGGGCACGGGCCATGTGATCCTGACCAAGCGATCCTCGGCGCTGCGCCACCATCCCGGACAGATCGCCCTGCCGGGCGGCAAGGTGGAGCCGACCGACGCCGACATCCCCGCCGCCGCCCTGCGCGAGGCGCAGGAAGAGGTGGGCCTCGATCCCGCGAACGTCATGGTTCTGGGCGCCCTTCCCGCGCATGAGACGGTGACGGGGTTCACCGTCACTCCGATCGTCGCGCGTGTGCGCGCGCCCTTCCGCGCGGTGCCCGAGGCGGGCGAGGTCGACGAGGTGTTCGACGTGCCACTTGCGCACCTTGCCGACCCGGCGAACTATGTGATCGAGGGGCGGATGTGGCGGGGGCATCGCAGAGAATACTACGCCGTTCCCTGGGGGCCCTATTACATCTGGGGGGCCACGGCGCGTATCCTTCGTGCCCTTGCCGACAGGCTGGAGACATGACCCGCATCGACGCGCCATGGATCACCGCGCCCGCCTCGCGCCGCGTCGTTTCGGCGCTGACGGGGGCGGGGCATGGTGCGTGGTTCGTGGGCGGCTGCGTGCGCAACGCGCTTCTGGGCATGCCGGTCGCCGACGTCGACATCGCCACCGATGCCCCGCCCGAGCGGGTGGTTCGCCTGGCCGAGGCGGCAGGTCTGCACGTCGTACCCACCGGGATCGACCACGGCACGGTCACCGTGGTCGCCGACGGCATTCCGTTCGAGGTCACGACCTTCCGCCGCGATATCGAAACCGATGGTCGCCGCGCCACCGTCGCCTTCGGAACGGACCTTTCCGAGGACGCGCACCGCCGCGACTTCACGATGAACGCGCTTTATGCCACGCCTGAGGGCGACATCGTCGATCCGGTCGGCGGGCTGCCGGATCTTCGTGCCCGGCGCTTGCGCTTCATCGGCCGCCCCGAGGACCGCATTCACGAGGACTACCTGCGCATTCTGCGGTTCTTCCGGTTTCACGCCTGGTACGCCGATACCTCACAGGGTTTCGATCCCGACGCTCTTGCCGCCATCGCGGCAACGCTCGACGGGCTCGACCGACTGTCGCGCGAACGGGTCGGGGCCGAGATGCTCAAGCTTCTGGCCGCGCCCGATCCCGCCCCGGAGGTCGCGGTGATGGACCGTCTGGGCGTGCTTGCCCGCGCCCTGCCCGGTGCGGATGCCACGGCGCTGGCGCCTCTGATCCATTTCGAGGGCGAGGTTGGCCTCGCGCCCGATGCGCTTCGCCGCCTTGCCGCGCTGGGCGGTCACGATCCGTCAGACGACCTGCGCCTGTCGAAGGCGGATGGCCGCCGCCGCGCCGCGATCCGCGAAGCTGCGCTGGGCGGGATGGGTGCGGCCGAGGCCGCATGGCGCCACGATGCCGCGACCGCCCGCGATATCGTTGCCCTGCGTGCAGCCTTCACCGCCACGCCGCCGCCCCCGGACACCGAGGGCGCCATCGCCAGAGGTGCGGCGGCACGATTCCCGGTTCGCGCCGGCGATCTGATGCCGGCATTCGAAGGCCCTGCTCTGGGCGGCGAACTGGCGCGGCTCGAATCCGCGTGGATCGCGTCGGATTTCACGATGGATCGCGCGGCGCTGCTGGCGCTGTCGGGACAGGGGTGACAGGCTTCCGGTTTCGGGGTAATCACCGCGCAGACCTTACGGAGGGCCGTCGATGGACCGTGCAAGACTTCTGATCAGCTTCGCCTGAGCCAGACCTGCGCGCGCGGGTGATGGCCAAGGCCTACCCGCTTACCCATCGTTGACCGCCCTTCGGGAGCCCCCGGATGTTCCGCTTTTTCGAAACCCTCGTCGACCCTTACATCGACTATCGCCAGACCGACATTCCCCCGCAGCGGCTGTGGCCGTTCCTGCGCGAGTATGCGCTGCCCTTCCGCCGGGTACTGATCGTGACGGCCGGCCTGAAGGTGGCCGTGGCCGCCGTCGAAATCCTCATGGTCTGGTACGTGGCGCGAATCGTCGACCTTCTCGCCCAGGGCGAGCCCCAGCTGATCTGGTCCGAGCATGGCGCCGAATTCCTTCTGGCCGCGCTCTTCGTTCTGATCGCGCGCCCGATCATCGCGGGGATCGACGTGGCACTTCTGCACAACACGATCCTGCCCAACTTCGGCACGCTCATCCGCTGGCGGTCGCACCGCCATGTGCTGCGCCAGTCTGTGGGGTGGTTCGAGAACGACTTCGCCGGGCGGATCGCCAACCGCATCATGCAGACGCCGCCGGCGGCGGGCGAAGCGGTGTTCCAGCTTCTCGATGCGGTGGCCTTCGCCGTGACTACGCTGATCGGGGCGACCGTGCTGCTCTCGGGATTCGATCCGTGGCTTGCGGTTCCCATGCTGGTGTGGATCACCGGCTACCTTCTGCTGATGCGCTGGACGATCCGGCGCGCCGGGCCCGCCGCCACGGCCAGTTCCGACGCCCGCAGCGCGATCACCGGACGTGTCGTCGACAGCTACTCCAACATCCATGCGGTCAAGATGTTCGCGCATCACGACCGCGAAGTCATCTACGCCAAGGAAGCGATCGAGACCGCGCGCCAGACCTTCCAGCGCGAGATGCGGATCATCACGACGATGGACGTCGCGCTGACCACGCTGAATGGCTTTCTCATCGTGTCGGTCACGGGCCTTGCGATCTGGCTCTGGGCGCAGGGATCGGCCACCGCGGGTGTCGTCGCCGCCGCGGCAGCCCTGGCGCTGCGGCTGAACAACATGACCTACTGGATCATGTGGGCGATGACGAACCTCGTGCAGAACCTCGGTGTCGTGGCCGAGGGGATGGAGACGATTGCCCAACCCTTGACCCTGACCGACCGTCCCGATGCCGTGCCGCTCAAGCTGACGCAGGGCGGTATCCGGATCGAGCATCTGTCGCATCACTATGGGCGCGACACGGGCGGTCTTGACGACATCACGCTGACCATCGCGCCGGGAGAAAAGGTGGGGCTTGTGGGCCGTTCGGGCGCCGGGAAGTCGACGCTGGTGAAGCTTCTGCTGCGGTTCTACGATGTCGAGAAGGGCAAGATCCTGATCGACGGCCAGGACATCTCGACCGTTACTCAGGACAGCCTTCGCAAGGTCATCGGAATGGTGCAGCAGGACACCGCGCTTCTGCACCGCTCGGTCCGCGACAACATCCTCTACGGCCGCCCCGACGCGACCGAAGAGATGGTGATCTCGGCCGCCCGGCAGGCCGAGGCGCATGAGTTCATTCTGGACCTGGAAGATCCGCAAGGCCGCAAGGGCTATGACGCTCATGTGGGCGAACGCGGCGTGAAACTGTCCGGTGGACAGCGCCAGCGGGTGGCCCTTGCCCGCGTCATTCTGAAGGACGCGCCGATCCTCGTGCTGGACGAAGCGACAAGCGCGCTAGATTCCGAAGTCGAAGCGGAAATCCAGAAGACGCTTTACGGCATGATGGAGGGCAAGACAGTCATCGCGATCGCGCATAGGCTTTCCACGATCCAGCACATGGACCGCATCGTCGTCCTTGACGGCGGTCGTGTGGCCGAAGACGGCAGCCACGCCGAGCTTCTGGCGCACGAGGGGCTTTACGCGCGCTTCTGGGCGCGGCAGTCGGGCGGTTTCATCGGCACGGACGAAGCCGAGGCCGCGGCGGAATGACGTTCGATCCCTTCGCCCCGGTCGACCGCGACCCCCCGCGTACTCTGGGCGCTTTCTTCATGTGGTGCCTTGGTGGGTCGTGGCCGCTGCTGATCGGGGCGGCGGCCGTATCGGCGCTTGCCGGCACGATGGAGGTCATCTCGGCCCTTCTGCTTGGGGCGGTGGTGGACGCCGCGGCGGGCGATCCGACCCCCGGGTTCCTGCGCGACAACGCGGTCCTAGTGGCCGGGTTCGCCTTCTTCTATCTTGTCCTGCGCCCGCTGGTCTTTGGCGCGTCTTCGGCGACCAACGCGCTCTGGATCGCGCCCAACGTCATGCCGCAGGTACTGTCGCGCATCCACCGCTGGACGCTGGGTCAGGCGGTGACCTTCTTCGACAACGATTTCGCCGGCCGGCTGGCCCAGAAGCAGATGCAGGCGGCGCGCGCCGTCACCGACGTGGCCAGCGAGACGATCAACGTCGTGGCTTTCGCGCTGGCGTCGATCCTTGGCTCGGCGGTGTTCCTTCTGGCCATCGATGCGTGGGTCGCGCTGGCGCTGGCGGTGTGGCTTGTCGCCTACCTGACACTGATCCGCTTCTTCCTGCCCCGGATCCGCGCCACGTCGACGGCCCGTGCAGCGGCGCGGGCGAACGTGACCGGGCAGGTCGTGGACACGATCACCAACATCAAGACGGTGAAGCTTTTCGCCCATCACGAACACGAGGACCGCGCGGCGCTGAAGTCGATGGGAACCTACCGCGAGCGTGCGCTGGATTTCGGTGTCGTGTCGTCGTGGTTCCGGCTTGCACTGATGGCGATCGCCGGGGTTCTGCCCGTGATCCTTGTCGGCGGGACCGTCCTTCTGTGGCAGCAGGGCGGGGCCACTCCCGGCGACATTGCGGCGTCTGGTGCGATCTCGCTGCGGATCGCACAGATGTCGGGCTGGGTCAGCATGACGCTGATGAGCATCTACGCCAGCGTCGGCGAGGTCGAGGATGGCATGCACACGCTGACGCCGCCCTACACGCTGGCCGACGACCCCGGCGCGGTCTCGGTCGACCGGGTGCGGGGTGAGATCGCGTTCGACGACGTCTCGTTCGCCTATGGGCGGGAAACCGGTGGGGTCGACCAGATCGCGCTGACCATCCGTCCGGGCGAGAAGGTCGGGATCGTGGGCGCGTCGGGGGCGGGCAAGTCCACCCTCGTGGCGCTGCTTCTGCGGCTCTACGACACCGAAACGGGCCGGGTGCTGATCGACGGGATCGACGTGCGCAGGATCACGCAGGAATCCCTGCGCCGGCAGATCGCGATGGTCACGCAGGAAACCGCGATGTTCAACCGCTCGGCGCGCGACAATATCCTTTACGGCCGTCCGGACGCGACCGAAGAAGAGATGATCGAGGCCGCCAGGCGCGCCGAAGCGCACGAGTTCATCCTGAAGCTCGAGGACTTCAAGGGGCGCAAGGGCTATGACGCGCATCTGGGCGAGCGCGGGGTCAAGCTGTCGGGTGGCCAGCGCCAGCGAATCGCGCTGGCCCGGGCGATCCTGAAGGACGCCCCGATCCTTGTTCTGGACGAAGCGACAAGCGCGCTCGACTCCGAGGTAGAGGCCCTGATCCAGCACGCGCTCGAGAACGTGATGGAGGGCAAGACAGTGCTGGCCATCGCCCACAGGCTGTCGACCATCGCGCGCATGGATCGCATCGTTGTTCTCGACCAGGGACGCATCGTCGAGCAGGGCACACATGACGCGCTGCTTCAGCGGGGCGGCGTCTATGCCCGGTTCTGGGACCGGCAGTCGGGCGGGTTCATCTGCCTGCCCGAGGCGGCGGAATAGCGGAATGCGCTGGCGTTTTCGGGCACTATAGGGCAGCATTTCTGCCGTAGTTGCCGGAGCCATCATGGATTACGACAAGGTCCCAGCCGAGGATTTCGGGCGCAGCCTCGGGGGGCTGGGGGTGAATCTTCTCAGCCCCGATGTGCCGCGGCTTGTCGCCTTTCTGGGCACCACCTTCGGCCTTGCCACGCACCGCGTGTCGTCCGATTTCGCAATCGTGGTGCACACCGGCGCGATCTTCCAGATTCACGCGGACGCGACCTTCGGCGCGCATCCGGTACACGGGCTGCTTCCTGATACCCCGCCGCGCGGATCGGGCGTCCAGCTTTACCTTTTCGGCATCGACCCCGACACAGCCGTGGCCAGGGCTGCGGAAGCAGGCGGCACCGTGATCGAGCCGCCAAGGGACAAACCCCACGGACTGCGCGAAGCCACGATCCTCAGCCCCGAGGGCTATGCCTTCAGCCCCGCCGTTCCGACGGTCTGAGCGATGGCCAACGACACTGTCCACGTCACGATCGAACGCCTTGGCCTGAAGGGTGACGGAATCGCCCCCGGTCCGGTGTTCGTTCCGCTGACGCTTCCCGGTGAAGAGGTCGAGGGCACGCTTGACGGAGACATGCTGACCGCGCCGCGCATCCTGACGCCGTCGCCCAATCGCGTGCGCCCGCCCTGCCCGCACTATCGCCGCTGCGGCGGATGCGTGGTTCAACATGCCAGCGACGGGTTTGTCGCCGACTGGAAGGTGGGTATCGTCCGCACCGCGATGGAGGCGCGCGGCCTGCCCGCGCCAATCCGTCGCCTTCATACGTCGCCGCCCGCGACGCGCCGCCGTGCAACGCTGTCCGGCCTGCGCACCAAAGCCGGCCCCCTGGTCGGGTTTCACACGCGCGCGAGCGATACAGTGGTCCCCATTGCAGACTGCCGCGTCCTGCATCCGGCCCTTCTGGCATCGCTTCCCGCGATCGAGGCGTTGACCGGTCTAGGTGCGTCGCGAAAGGGGCAGATCCGGGTCGGGGTTCTGATCACCGAGTCGGGTCTCGACGTGACGGTCGAGGATGCAAGACCGGTCGACCCGGCGCTCTGGACCAAGATCATCGCCGTCGCGGAGGCGCATGACCTTGCCCGCGTCGCGTGGAACGGCGAGATCCTGGCCGAACGGCGCCCGCCCATCGTCCGCTTCGGATCGGTTGCGGTCACTCCGCCGTCCGGCGCCTTCCTACAAGCCACGGCCGAGGGCGAGGCGGCCCTGCGCGCCAGCGTGTCGGAAGCCACCGGCGGAGCGGCCCGGATCGTCGATCTATTTTCGGGCTTGGGCACCTTCGCGCTGCCTCTGGCAGCCGGCGCGGAGGTGCACGCCGTCGAAGGAGACGCAGCCCTTCTCGCCGCGCTTGACCGCGGGTGGCGCCATGCCAGCGGGCTGCGAAAGGTCACGACCGAGACACGGGATCTGTTTCGCCGTCCGCTGGAACCCATCGAGTTTGCCCGTTTCGACGCCGCCGTCATCGACCCGCCCCGCGCCGGGGCCGAGGCGCAGGCGGGCCGGTTGGCCGAAGGCGGGCCGGCGCGGATCGCGATGGTGTCCTGCAACCCGGTCACCTTCGCTCGCGATGCGCAGATTCTGGCGAAAGGCGGATATTCACTTGAATGGATCGACGTGATCGACCAGTTCCGCTGGAGCAGCCACGTCGAACTCGCCGCCGCTTTCATACGGACGGCCCCAGCCGCACAAAGGACACGCCCGAAATGACTGAACGGACCCGCCTGAAAGAGTTTCTTGACCGCGCCGCCGTGCGGAACACGATTCTCGGTGTGATCCTGTTCAACGCCATCCTTCTGGGGATGGAGACCTCGCAGACCCTGATGGACCGCTGGGGAGGGATCATCCGTCTGCTCGACCAGGCCTGCCTTGCCGTCTTCGTCGTCGAAATCGGACTGAAGCTGGTGGCCTACCGGTTGTCGTTCTTCCGCTCCGGGTGGAACCTCTTTGATTTCGTCATCGTTGGCGTCGCTCTGATACCCGGCGCCCAGACATTCAGTGTTTTGCGTGCATTGCGCATCCTGCGACTCTTGCGGGTGATTTCGGTCGCGCCTCGGCTACGCCGGGTGGTCGAAGGCTTCGTCACGGCGCTGCCCGGCATGGGCTCGGTCTTCCTCTTGATGGCGCTGATCTTTTACGTCGGCGCCGTCATGGCGACCAAGCTCTTCGCGGCAAGCTATCCCGACTGGTTCGGGACGCTGGGCCGGTCGGCCTATTCGCTGTTCCAGATCATGACGCTGGAAAGCTGGTCGATGGGCATCGTGCGCCCGGTGATGGAGACCTATCCCTATGCCTGGGCCTTCTTCGTGCCGTTCATCATGGTCACCACTTTCGCGGTGGTGAACCTGCTGGTGGGCCTCATCGTGAACTCGATGCAGGACGCCCATGCCGAAGAGGCGAACACCGCGACCGATGCCTATCGCGACGAGGTCCTCGCACGGCTTGCCGCGATCGAAGCCCGGCTTGGCGACCGGACAGACACCGCGCAGGCAGACCGAGCATCGTAAGAATGCTCAGCTAAAACCGCTTCCGCGATGGCCTGTTTTCGGTTATGAATCTCTGAAACCGAAGAGAAATTCGGAACGGGCAGGCAGAATGAAACTCACTTTCCTTGCGATGGTTCTGGCGGGGGCGCTTGCGCTTACCGGCTGTTCCCCGACGACCTATACCTATGATGGCCCCGAGGTGACGCGCATCCTTGTCTACAAGGACAGCCGCAAGATGTACCTCATGCACCACGACACACCGCTGAAGGTCGTCGATATCGATCTCGGATTCGAGCCCCGCGGCCATAAGGAGCGTGAAGGCGACGGGCGCACCCCGGTCGGCGACTACATCATCGACCGGCGCAATCCGCAAAGCAGCTTTCATCTGTCGCTTGGTATCTCCTACCCGAACGCCGAAGACATGGCGCGCGCCCAGATGCTCGGGGTCGAACCGGGCGGCGACATCTTCATTCACGGCCAGCCGAACGGCGCGCGAAAGGCATTGAACCGCGACTGGACGGCGGGATGCATTGCCGTCACCGACGAAGAGATGCGTCAGATCTACGCGATGGTGCGCACGGGCACCCCGATTTCCCTGATCGAGGACACGGGCGTCCCCGCTGCCGACGCGCAGTCAACAGCACTCGCCGACCCGCAAACCGCTGACGGACAGATCAGAACCCAGGAGCAGGAGCGAACCCGCCGCTCTGACCCGTGATCAGCGTCCACCAGATTTTTCCAGCCTCTTCCTGAAACCAGGCGAAGCCCAGTTCGTTGGCGCGCGGATCGAGGATCACCGGGCGCGCCCTTGGATCTGACATCCAGCCACTTAGTGTCTGCAGCTCGGTTTCGTATGTCTCGGCGATGATCTCGTCGATGAAGCGTCCACTGTATCCCGTACGCTGCACGCGGACGATCGGTGAGGATCCGTCCGAACCGAAGTTCCAGGGGCGATTCTGGACAGACATGTCGCGTGAGTGCGTCGCAGCGGCCGCATTGAGTTCGGCGTTCAGCTCAAGCGGCTGCGCCCCCTGCGCCTGACGCAGTGCATTGATCGAATCGAGCATGCGGAACTGGATGCGGGCCTCGTCACGCGCGGTGATCCGATAGATCTGCGGCAGCGGTTGTCCGTCGGGTCCGAAACGCGGGCCTTCGGGGGCGGCGCAGGCGGACAGCAAGACGGCTGCGGTGACTAGGGCGGCAAAGATCTTCATGGGGCCTCACTGGCAGAAATCGAATGACGCTTACAGCCTCGCGTCTGGCGGTTCAAATGGAACCGTTGCCGGAAAGCCATGCTGACGTGAGAGTGAATTGCGAAAACCCGTCGAAGGTCTTATTTTGTGGTGTTGAAGAAACGAATGGATTCGCGTGGAGGCGAAAGATGACGAAACCGGGACGTACAACGTTCAACCGGCGCACCTTTCTTGGGACCAGTATCGCCGCTGCGGCTGCGGTGCCTGCGATTGCGCAGGAACTTCCCAACACGGTCGAGATGGAAAAGCCGGTCACCGGCACCGTCACGCGGAATGTTGCCGTTTTCCGGTCGCGGGAGTGGCAGCCGTATTTCGACAATCTGAACAACGGCGCGGTGCTCGTGGATATCGATTCACGCGCTCTGCACTACTGGTCGGCCGATGGATTGACCTACCGCGTCTACCCGACCTCCGTGCCGATCAGCGAGGATCTGACCCGTCGCGGACGCACCAGCGTGACCTTCAAGGACCCCGAGCCCGACTGGCGTCCAACGCCGTCGATGAAGCAGCGCAATCCCGAATGGCCGGACTATGTGCCGCCGGGGCCGGACAATCCGCTTGGAACCCGCGCGCTGCATCTCAGCTGGACCTACTACCGTATCCACGGAACCCACGACACCCGCAAGATCGGCCGTCGCTCTTCGAACGGGTGCATCGGTCTTTACAACGAGCACATCGAAGAGTTGTACGAGATGGCACGGGTCGGCACGCAGGTTCTGTTGATCTGACGCCAGCCAGAGACCTGGGCTGGGTCAGTCGATCCAGCCCTTCAGGTTGTCCTCGATCGCCTCGGACAGCGCCGCGATATGCGCGTCGTCATCGTTGAGGCAGGGGATGTAGGTGAATTCCTCCCCGCCTGCGTGTTCGAAGCTTTCGCGAATTTCCTCGTTGATCTCTTCCAGGGTCTCGATGCAATCGGCGGAGAACGCCGGCGCGATCACGGCGATCTTCTTTTTCCCGGCCTTGGCCAGAGCGGCGACTTCCTCGACCGTATAGGGCTGCAGCCATTCCTCGGGGCCGAATCGCGACTGGAAGGTCGTGATGATCTTGTCGTTGCCCCAACCCAGCCGCTCTTTCAGCAGCCGCGTCGTCTTCTGGCACTGGCAATGGTAGGGGTCGCCCTCCATCAGGTACCGCTTGGGTACGCCGTGGTAGGAGCAGACCAGGATGTCGGGCTGCGTTTCCATCTTGGCATAGGCCCGCTCGACCGACTGCGCCAGCGCGTCGATGTAGGTCGGGCGGTCGAAATAGGCCGGCACCGTGCGCACCGGCGGCTGCCATTTGAGATCGAGAAGCGAGCGGAAGAACTGGTCGTTCGCGGTGGCGGTCGTGGCGCCCGCGTATTGCGGGTAGAGCGGGAAGAACAGGATGCGGCGGCAGCCGGCCTCGGTCATCTCGCGCACCTTCGACGGTGTCGAGGGGTTGCCGTAGCGCATGCAGAAATCGACCATCACGTCGTCGCCAAAGCGCGCCTTCATCGCCTCGGCGATCTTCACCGTCTGCGCCTTGGTGATCGTCATGAGCGGGCTTTCGCCCGCGTCCTCGTTCCAGATCGATTTGTAGGCGGCGCCTGACGAGAACGGCCGCTTGGTCAGGATGATCAGCTGCAACAGCGGCTGCCAGATCCAGGGCGAATAGTCGATCACCCGCCGGTCGGACAGGAATTCGTTCAGATAGCGGCGCATCGACCAGTAGTCATAGCCGTCCGGTGTGCCGAGATTGGCCAGAAGGATACCCGTCTTTGCCGGCTTCACCGGGGGGTGATCCACCGGCAGGTGGGAGGCGCGCATGGTCGTGTCCGTCTTCAAGGCCGCTTCGTTCCGCTGGGCATTCGCGTCGAGCATCTTGCGCGTTCCATATCAGATTTGAAAGATTTGAGGTCAGATAACCGGTTTTGCCCGAAGGTCAAACCGTCGGCCCCTTCGGCCCGCCTTTCCCCGGGCCGCCCGCCACGTCACCGGCGGGCCGTTCGTCGACGCCCAGCGCATCGGCAAGCCGCGCCGACGCCGATCCGGGACGCAGGGGCTTGGGTTGCGTGTCGGACGGCGCCCAGCCGGTGAGAAAGACGAATTCGAAGGTCGCGGGGATGCGCCCGCCAGGCAGGGCGTATGTGTCATGGTAGATCCGCGCGGCTTCGAAAAAGAGTGACCGGCGCGAAAAGCCGCGACGCCGTGCCGCAAGGGCATTGCCTTCGCCCATGGCGCGCAGGTCGCGCATCAGGTGAAACGCATCGCGGTATTCCACCGTCACCGAAAGGCTGTCGGCCACAGGCAGCGCCAGTCCGGCCCGTTGCACAAGTGCGCCCAGATCGCGGATTTCCGCCATGGGGGCGACGCGCGGCGACAGGCCCCCTGTCAGACGCACCTCGGCTTCGGCCAGCGATGTGCGCAGTTCCGCCAGCGTCCGGCCGCCCAGGCAGGCGCCAAGGAAGAGGCCGTCCGCCCGCAGGGCGCGCCGTGCCTGCACGATCTGGCCCACCGGGTCGTTCGCCCAATGCAGAGCCATCGCGTGAAGAACCAGGTCGTGCCCGCCTTCCTCGAGATCCAGAACGTCACTGTCCGCGATGGTCCGTGCCCCGGGAAGGATCGCGTCAAATACCCTCGGGAAAGGCGCGACCAGGGCCGGGGACGTAAACGATCTGTTAACCTCGGCCAGCCTTTCCTCGATCAGACCGGCAAGGTGGTCGTGCAGGAACAGCGCAGGTTCGGCCATCGCGACCGCCCGCGCCCGTTGCCGCACAAGCGCCGCCCTGTCGGTGATCTGATGAGGTTCGGCCATGGTGGAACGGTCATCCCTTTCGGCGCTACCTAGGCGCTCGGCCGCCCTGATGAAAGGCGCGATCCGCCTTGTCTATCCCGATCAATGCGTCGGCTGCGGCGCGCTGGTCGAGGGCGCGCATGGTCTTTGCCCCGCCTGCTGGGCCGAGACATCCTTCGTGCGAGGCCTCGCCTGCGACACCTGCGGCCAGCCGCTTCTGGGCGACCGCGCGGATGGCGCGGCGATCTGCGACGACTGCCTCGCCCGTCCGCGGCCCTGGGACAAGGGGCGCGCGGCCCTGCTCTATCACGGAAATGCACGACGGATGATCCTGCGCTTCAAGCACGGCGACCGGACCGACCTTGCGCGCCCCGCCGCCCGCTGGCTGGCCGAGGCCGGGCGCGATATCCTGACCGACGGCGTGCTTCTCGTGCCGGTTCCCGTTCACTGGACCCGCCTTTTCACCCGCCGCTACAACCAGGCGGCCGAGCTTGCACGCGCCCTCTCGGCCCTGACCGGCCATGAATGCGCGCCCGACGCGCTGGTCCGCACCCGGCGCACGCCCTTGCAGGACGGGTTGGGAATCGACGCGCGGTTTTCCAATACCGAGGGGGCGATTCGCGCAGCGCGGTCGCTTGCAGGCCGCGACATCGTGCTGATCGACGACGTCATGACCTCCGGCGCCACCCTTTGCGCCGCCGCCGAGGCCTGCCATGAGGCCGGTGCAGGGCGGGTATCGGTCCTCGTGCTGGCGCGGGTGGCCAAGAGTCCCTAGATATCGGGAAACACGATCTCTTGGATGACCACCGATGCAAACCGTCGAAATCTACACCTCGGCCTATTGCGGATTCTGCCACGCCGCCAAGCGCCTTCTGACCCAGAAAGGCGTGAGCTTCACCGAATTCGACGTCGGTCGCGACCCCGGCCTGCGCCAGACGATGCTGCAACGCGCCCATGGCCGCCACACCGTGCCGCAGATCTTCATCGGCGACACCCATGTCGGTGGCTGCGATGAGCTTTACGCGATGGAACGGGCGGGGAAACTCGACCCGCTCCTCGCGGGCTGACCGATGCGGGCCGGGCTGATCCAGCTGACGTCAGGCGACGACCCGGCTGCGAACCTTCCCGTGACGCTTGGGCTCGTGGCCGAGGCCGCCGCGCGCGGCGCCGAATTCGTGCTGACGCCCGAGGTCACGAATTGCGTGTCGTCCAGCCGCGAAAGGCAGGCCGAAGTCCTTCAGACCGAAGAGGCCGACATCACCCTTGCCGGACTGCGCGCAATGGCCGCCGATCTGGGCATCTGGGTGCTGATCGGGTCGCTCGCGCTGAAGCAGACGAACGGCGATGGACGGTTCGTCAACCGGTCTTTCCTGATCGCCCCGGATGGGGACATCGCCGCGCGCTATGACAAGATCCACATGTTCGACGTCGATGTGACCCCCGAAGAGACCTACCGCGAAAGCGCGGGCTTTCGTCCCGGAAGCCGCGCCGTGACCGCCGACCTCGGCCCGTTCACCCTGGGCCTCACGGTCTGCTACGATGTGCGCTTCGCCGCGCTCTACCGGCGGTTGGCGCAGGCCGGGGCGAGCATCATCTCGGTTCCCGCCGCCTTTTCGCCCGTCACGGGCGCTGCGCACTGGGAGATGCTGCTGCGCGCCCGCGCCATCGAAACCGGGTGCTACGTCCTTGCCCCGGCCCAGACCGGAAGCCATGCGGCGACGATCGGCAAGCCGCGCCGGACCCACGGACACAGCCTTGCCGTCGCGCCCTGGGGCGAGGTTCTGGCCGATGCGGGGACCGATCCCGGTGTCACCATCGTTGAAATCGATCTGGCGGAAGTTGAAAATGCCCGCAAACGCGTCCCTTCGCTGCGCCACGACCGGGAGTTTCACGGACCGCAATGACCGACCCGAACGAGCCCCTTGCCGTCGCGCTTTTCAGCGAACTCGTCATGGCGGACCAGCTAGTGCGGACACGGTTGTCGCGGGCGCTGCCCAAGGGAATGGAGCTTAGTCATTTCGCGGTGCTGAACCATCTTGCCCGCGCCGGCGGCGAGAAGACGCCAGCGCAGCTTGCCAAGACCTTTCACGTCACGCGGGGCGCGATGACCAACACGCTTGGCAAGCTGGCCTGGGCCGGCCATGTCCACATCCGCCCCGACTGGGACGATGCGCGGCGGAAATTCGTGTCGATCAGCCCTTCGGGCCGGACGGCGCGGGACGCGGCCCTGGCCGCGATCACCCCGATCATCGCGCAATCGGTCGATTCGATCGGGGCCGACAAGGTCCGGGTGGCGCTGCCGGTGCTGCGCGAGATTCGCGCGCGCTTCGACGAGGATCTCAATCCGGCTTCACAGAAGCCGTGACGTAGTTGCACGACAGATCGCGCGACGAGATCGACCACGACCAGGTCACCGGGTTGAAGACGAACCCCTTGCGATCCACCGGATCGAGGCCCGCCGCCCTCAAAAGCTCGTAAAGCTCGTCCGGGGTGATGAACTTTGACCACTCATGCGTGCCCTTGGGCAGCCAGCGCATCACATACTCCGCCCCGATGATCGCCATCATGTAGCTTTTCGGGTTCCGGTTGAGGGTCGAGCAGATCATCAACCCGCCGGGTTTCAGAAGCGCGTGGCAGGCGTTGAGATAGGCCTGCGGGTCCGACACATGCTCGACCACTTCCATGTTCAGCACGACGTCGAACTGTTCGCCCGCGTCCGCCAGCGCCTCGGCCGAGGTGTGGCGATAGTCGATGTCGAGCCCCGACTGTTCGGCGTGCAGCCGTGCGACCGGAATGTTGCGCTCGGCCGCATCCGCGCCCACGACCTCGGCCCCAAGCCGCGCCATGGGTTCGGCCAGAAGCCCGCCGCCACAGCCGATATCGAGGATCCGCAGCCCCGCGAAAGGCGCCGATGCCGTCAGATCCCGATCGAACTCGGCGGCGATCTGCGACGTGATATAGTCCAGCCGACAGGGGTTCAGCATGTGGAGCGGCTTGAACTTGCCTTCGGGATTCCACCATTCCTCGGCCATGGCCTGGAACTTGTCGATCTCGGCGGGGTCGATGGTTGTTGCGGTCATCACTCTCTCGCGCGTAGGAATCTTCATACCGCCCCGTGGAAAGGGACGACCCCGCGTTATATAGAGCGATCATGGACAAGGCAGCAGGCAAAACCACTGCGTCACAGTTTCTCTACCCGCAGATCGACCCGTTCGATCAGCGGATGCTCAGCGTGGGCGATGGCCATCGCGTCTATGTCGAGCAATGCGGCAACCCCGACGGCGTGCCGGTGATCGTGCTGCACGGCGGCCCCGGTGGCGGCTGCAGCCCGGCGATGCGCCGCTATTTCGACCCGACGCACTACCGGATCGTCCTCTTCGATCAGCGCGGCTGCGGCCGTTCGCGCCCCCATGCCAGCGTCGAGGCGAACACGACCTGGCACCTCGTCCGCGACATCGAACGCATCCGCGAGGAGTTCGGGATCGACCGATGGGTTGTCTTTGGCGGCAGCTGGGGGGCCACGCTGGCGCTGATCTATGCGCTGACCCATCCCGAACGCGCGGCGCATCTTGTGCTGCGCGGCGTCTTCCTGATGACCCGGGCCGAGCTCGACTGGTTCTACGGCGGCGGCGCGGGGCAGTTCTGGCCCGACATGTGGGCCCGCTTCGTCGATCCGATCCCGCATGACGAACGCGACGACCTGATTGCGGCCTATGCGCGGCGCCTGTTCTCGGGCGACCACGCGATCGAGACCCGGTTCGCCCGCGCCTGGGCCAGCTGGGAAAACACGCTGGCCTCGATCATGAACGACGGACCGGGCGGCGACAGTCCCGTCGGAATACGCCCGTGCCTTCGCCCGGCTCGAGAATCACTATTTCACGAATGCCGGCTTTCTCGAGGAAGACGGCTGGATCCTGCGCAACATGGACCGGATCCGCCACATCCCTGGCACCATCGTGCAGGGCCGCTACGACATGATCTGCCCGCCGTCTGGTGCCTACCGACTGCACGAGGCCTGGCCTGGATCGCGCCTGTCCCTTGTGCCGCGTGCCGGCCACGCGCTGAGCGAGCCGGGGATCAGCGCCGAGCTTGTGCGCACCACGGACCGCCTGCGGAACGTGGTCTGAGGGGGCGACGATGAACGCGCTCAACCGACGCAGACTTCTGACTTCGGGCGCAGCCGCGGCGATCTTCGCGGCGTCGGGACTTGGGGCAAGCGCGGCCCCCGCCCGCGGCGGGCACCTGCGGCTGGGGCTTTCGGGCGCGACCCCGGCCGACGGTTTCGGCGCGACGACGCCTCATGGCACCTTCATGTCGGTGGCGGGCGCTGGCCTTGTGTTCGAGACCCTGACCGAGATTGCCGCCGACGGCACCCTGCGCGGTGAACTTGCGACCGACTGGCAGAGTATCGACGGCGCCCGCGTCTGGGATTTCCGCCTGCGCCGTGGCGTTGCCTTCCATGACGGCCAGCCCTTCACCGCCGACGACGCGGTCGCCAGCCTGCGCCGGCATCTCAAGGCCGGCGACCGGTCCCCGGCCGGGCGGCTTCTTTCCGGGGTGGCCGAGATCCGACGCCTTTCGGCCGACCGTCTGCGGATCGAACTGACAGAACCCCACGTCGATTTTCCGTTCCTGCTGTCGGACCCGCATCTCCTGATACATCCCGCCCGTGGCTGGCGCGCCGCGCTGCACTCGGGCAATGGCACTGGTCTTTATCGGCTGGCGAGCTTCGAGCCGGGGCGCCGGCTGTTGGCCGAGCGTGTCGCGGCACACTGGAAGGATGGTGCCGCGGGGTGGTTCGACAGTGTCGAGCTTCTGTCCCTGCCGGACCGGCCGGCGCGGATCGAAGCCCTGGTGCAGGGGCGCGTGGACCTGATCGACGACCCCGATCCGCACGCGCTGTCGGTGTTGTCACGCATGCCGCGCTTTGCGGTCTCGACCGTGCGCGGCAACGGCCACCTTGTCGCGCTGCCGCCGGCGGGTCTGCCCGCCCGCGAAGCGGCGGCGCTGCGCGCGGCCCTTGTGCACGGCCTGCCCAGGGCGGACATGGTCGCAGCACTTCTGGCGGGCCATGGCGCAGAGGGCCGGGATACCCCGGTGGGTCCGGCCAATGTCTATGCCGCGGGCGACGCCGTCCCCGGCTGGGACCCCGATCGCGCGCGACGCATTCTGGCCGACGCTGGGCTTCTTGGGATCACGGTCGGCCTTGATGCGCGGCGGGTGGCGGACGGTTCCGACCTGCAAGGGCGCTTGTCGCGCGCTGGCTTTACCCTTTCGGCGGGAACCGGGGCGGTGACACTGCGCTCCACGCCCGGCCAGCCAACAGAAGACTGGGCGTTCTCGACCGGTCCCGCCCCCGGTGCCCATTGGGTGGCCGGCGAGAAGACGCGCGCCCGGTTCGATACCCTTCTGCGGCAGGGCCGCGCAGCCTCGGCCTCGTCCGAACGGGCCGAGGTGTTCGCAGAGATGCAGCGTCTGGTTGGTGCCCTTGGTTCGGCGGCGGTTCCGGTGCACGCCGATTTCCTTTTCGCCGGCACGGCGCGCCTTGCCCATGGGCCGGCGATCGGGCGAACAGCGACCCTCGACAACGGACGAATTGCCGAGCGCTGGTGGTTCGCCTGATTCGCGGTTTTTCGCCGGATCGGCGGATTCGTCCCAACGATGTCCTCTACGTGCCTAGTTTTGGCCGCAAATACCCTGCTAGGTTGTCCTCGGGGGTGTCTGCTTAGGACTTGGGGATGAGAGTACATATGACTGCCGCCCTGGTCGCGCTGACCATGGCTCTTTCCGCCGCCGCTGCCGAGGCGTGCACCCGTTCCGTGCCGGCCAAGGCCGAACGCACGGTGGTTCCTGCGGAACGCATTGATCAGGATCTTCTGGACGCGGCGGTCCGGGCTGAGGTCAATTTTCATCGCTGCCGTGCCGGACTTCCGGCGCTGGGTGATGCGGGCAACGGCATGGCGCGTATGGCCAAGACGCACAGCGTCTGGATGGCGTCCGAGCAGACGCTGAGCCACCGGAGCACAATTCCGGGAAAGGCGTCGCTGTCGCAGCGTGTGAAGGCGGCTGGCGTCAAGTTCCGCACCGGATCCGAGAACATCGGCATGGTGCACCGCTATCAGATCGACAACCTGCGCTTCCGCATCGTGGATTCGAATGCCTGCAAGTTCGCCACATATGAAGGCCAGCCCCTGCCTGCGCACAGCTATGCATCTCTGGCCCGGCACTCGGTGAACCTGTGGATGAACTCTCCCGGCCACCGCAAGAACATCCTGGACCGGAACGTGACGCGGATCAGCACCGCGGTCGCCTTCGACCCCAAGGCGCAATATTGCGGACGGTTCTGGCTGACGCAGAACTTCATCGGGTAGTCCAGGCGCGGGCGCGACACAGCGCGCCCGCACGCCTCATCGCCGGCGGATCAAGCCGGGCGCTGGGACTGCGGGAAGTTCCTGACAGTTGTGGGCTAGTGCTTTCCGCTTGCGATTCCCCCGCACCCGCCCTATATCGCCTTCAACAGCGGCGCCTTGGCCTCCACCCCCAAGGCTCCACCGGAAATCATGACGGGCCGCGCGCCCGTTTTTTTGTTCCTGGAACCCATGTCCGAGCTTGTCGCAAAAGCCAGCATCGATCGGCGCCTTGCCGAGATCGTTACCCCGGTCATCGAAGACCTGGGGTTCGAGCTTGTGCGCATCCGGCTGATGGGCGGCAAGACGAAGACGTTGCAGATCATGGCCGAACGTCCCGAAGGCGGGATCGAGGTCGACGACTGCGCCAGGATCTCGACCGCCGTCAGCGCGACGCTCGACGTCGAGGACCCGATCGAGGACGCCTACACCCTTGAGGTGTCGAGCCCCGGCATCGACCGTCCGCTGACCCGGCTCAAGGATTTCGAGGTCTGGTCCGGCCACGAGGCCCGAATCGAGACGACTGACCTGATCGACGGCCGCCGCCGCTTCAAGGGCGTGCTTCAGGGCATCGACGGCGATGAAGTCCTGATCGAGATCGAGGATCAGGGCCAAGAGATGACCATCGGACTGAAGTTCGACTGGCTGAGCGACGCAAAGCTTGTCCTGACCGAAGACCTGATCCGCGAGATGCTGCGCCAGCGCAAGGCGGCCGGCATCGTCGACGAAAGCCAATTCGACGAGATAGAGACCGACACGTCCCAAGAGGAGGACTGACACCATGGCGATTACCTCGGCCAACCAGCTCGAGCTTTTGCAGACCGCCGAAGCCGTCGCGCGTGAGAAGATGATCGACCCCGCGCTGGTGATCGAAGCGATGGAGGAAAGCCTCGCGCGGGCTGCCAAGTCCCGCTACGGCTCGGAAATGGACATTCGCGTGGCCATCGACCGCAAGACGGGCAAGGCCACCTTCACCCGCGTCCGCACCGTGATCGGCCCCGAGGACGAGCTCGAGAACTACCAGGCCCAGCTTACGGTCGAACAGGCCAAGCAATTCCTCGACGATCCCAAACCGGGCGACACGATCGTGGACGAGGTTCCGCCGGTCGAGATGGGCCGGATCGCCGCGCAGTCGGCCAAGCAGGTCATCCTCCAGAAGGTCCGCGAAGCCGAGCGTGACCGCCAGTTCGAGGAGTTCAAGGACCGCGTCGGCACGATCATCAACGGCCAGGTCAAGCGCGAGGAATACGGCAACGTCATCGTCGACGTCGGCACCGGCGAGGCGATCCTGCGCCGGAACGAGAAGATCGGCCGCGAGAGCTATCGCCCGAACGACCGCATCCGATGCTACATCAAGGATGTCCGTCGCGAAGTGCGCGGCCCGCAGATTTTCCTGAGCCGCACCGCGCCGGAATTCATGGCCGAGCTCTTCAAGATGGAAGTGCCCGAGATCTACGACGGCATCATCGAGATCAAGGCCGTGGCCCGCGATCCGGGCAGCCGTGCCAAGATCGCGGTCATCAGCTACGACAGCTCGATCGACCCTGTTGGTGCCTGCGTCGGTATGCGCGGCAGCCGCGTTCAGGCGGTTGTGAACGAGCTTCAGGGCGAAAAGATCGACATCATCCCGTGGAACGAGGACCAGCCGACCTTCCTTGTGAACGCGCTTCAGCCCGCCGAGGTGACGAAGGTCGTTCTGGACGAGGAAGCCGGCAAGATCGAGGTCGTCGTGCCCGAGGAGCAGTTGTCGCTGGCCATCGGCCGGCGCGGTCAGAACGTGCGTCTGGCCAGCCAGCTGACCGGCCTCGACATCGACATCATGACCGAGGAAGAGGAAAGCCGGCGCCGCCAGGCCGAGTTCGAAGAGCGCACGAAGCTGTTCATGGACACGCTCGACCTCGACGAGTTCTTCGCCCAGCTTCTGGTGTCCGAAGGCTTCACCTCTCTCGAGGAAGTCGCCTATGTCGATATCGACGAGCTTCTGGTGATCGACGGTGTGGACGAAGCCACCGCGAACGAGCTCCAGGCCCGCGCCCGCGACAATATCGAAGAGCAGAACCGCAAGGCGCTTGAGCGTGCCAAGGAACTGGGTGTCGAACAGAGCCTGATTGATTTCGAGGGCCTGACTCCCCAGATGTTGGAGGCGCTGGCCGAAGATGGCGTCAAGACGCTCGAGGATTTCGCCACCTGCGCCGACTGGGAGCTTGCCGGCGGCTGGACGACCGTCGATGGCGAGCGCGTGAAGGACGACGGCCTGCTCGAGAAGTTCGAGGTTTCGCTGGAAGAGGCGCAGACCATGGTCATGACCGCGCGGGTCCAGCTTGGCTGGGTCGACCCCGAGGAACTGGCGGCCGAAGCGGCGGAAGACGCCGTCGACGAGGACGAAACCGAGGAGGCCGGGGCCTGAGCGACAGGCCCCGGAAGACACCCGTGACGCGCGGGGGCCGAGACAAGGACCGTTCGACGCCAGAGCGGCGCTGCATCGTGACGGGCGAGGTCGGCGACACGGCCGGGATGATCCGTTTCGTCGTCAGCCCGGACGGCGTGGTGGTGCCGGATATCGCGGGCAAGCTGCCCGGCCGGGGTATCTGGGTCACCGCGACCCGCGCCGCGCTTGAGACGGCGGTGAAGAAGAAACTCTTCGCCCGCGCGGCCCGGCAGCCGGTCACCGTGCCCGAGACGCTGGTCGCCGATGTCGAGCAGCGGTTGCTCGGCCGGCTGGTCGAACTGGTGTCGCTCGGCCGTAAGGCGGGGCGGGCCGTCGCGGGACGGGAAAAGGTTCTGGACTGGCTTGTGAAGGACGAAGCAGTCGTTCTTTTGCAGGCCTCGGACGGGTCGCCGCGCGAGAAATCGCGGCTTCGTCCGCCGCCCGGAGAGGGCACCCATTTCGAGGTTCTGACGGCCTCAGAATTGGGTTTGTCCTTCGGGCGGGAACATGTGATACATGCGGCGCTCTCCGCCGGCGGACTCACCGAGATGGCTCGGGAGGACGCAGTGCGGCTATCGGGCGTTCGCGAATTGGACGGCGGTGTACCCGTCGGAAAGGTAAGACAGACCAAATGAGCGATACTGACGGCAAGAAGACACTCGGCCTTGGGGGCTCCCGATCCGGACAGGTGAAGCAAAGCTTCAGCCACGGCCGGACCAAGAACGTCGTGGTCGAGACCAAGCGCAAGCGCGTGGTCGTGCCGAAGCCCGGAGGCCAGAAATCCTCGACAAGCGGCGCGACGACGTCCGTGGGCGATCCGTCCCGCCGTCCCGCCGGCATCTCGGATGCGGAACTCGAACGCCGGATGAAGGCGCTGTCGGTCGCCAAGGCGCGCGAGTCCGAGGACGCCGAACGCCGCGTCGCCGAAGAACAGTCGCGTGCTGAAGATCGCGAGCGCCGCCGCCAGGAGGCCGAAGACAAGGAACGCGAGGATCGCGAACGCGAAGAACGCGCCCGTCAGAAGACCGAGGAAGAAGAGCGCAAGCGCGCCGAAGAGGAAGCCCAGCGCAACCCGCCGCCGCCGGCGCCCGCCGACGTTGCGACCCCGGTCGATGCCGGTGCGCCCCGCTCTGCGACACCCGCGGGCGGGCGCAAGGTCGATCGCGAACGCGACGACCGGCGCGACCCCAAGAGCAAACCCCCGGTGCGTGGCGCCGAGGACAGTCGCCGCGCGGGCAAGCTGACGCTGAACCAGGCGCTTGCCGGCGGCGAAGGCGGACGCCAGCGGTCGATGGCTGCGATGAAGCGCAAGCAGGAACGCGCCCGTCAGAAGGCCATGGGCGGCCATATGGACCGCGAGAAGGTCGTGCGCGAAGTGCAACTGCCGGAAGCCATCATGGTGTCCGAGCTTGCCAACCGCATGGCCGAACGTGTGGCCGATGTCGTCAAGTCGCTGATGCAGGCGGGCATCATGGCGACTCAGAACCAGACGATCGACGCAGACACCGCCGAACTCATCATCGAGGAATTCGGCCACAAGGTCGTGCGCGTTTCGGATTCCGACGTCGAGCAGGTCATCGACATGATCGAGGACAAGGCCACGGACCTCAAGCCACGCCCGCCGGTCATCACCGTCATGGGCCACGTCGACCACGGCAAGACCTCGCTTCTCGATGCGATCCGCAACGCCAAGGTCGTGGCGGGCGAGGCCGGCGGCATCACCCAGCACATCGGCGCCTACCAGGTCACCACCGACAGCGGCCAGAAGCTGACCTTCCTCGACACGCCGGGCCATGCGGCCTTCACGTCGATGCGGGCGCGCGGCGCAAATGTCACGGACATCGTCGTGCTGGTCGTGGCCGCCGACGATGCGGTCATGCCGCAGACGATCGAGGCGATCAATCACGCCAAGGCCGCCAAGGTCCCGATGATCGTGGCGATCAACAAGGTCGACAAGTACGACGCCAATCCCGACAAGGTGCGCACCGACCTGCTTCAGCACGAGATCATCGTCGAGAAGCTGTCGGGCGACGTTCAGGATGTCGAGGTGTCGGCGATCACCGGACAGGGCCTTGACGAACTGCTCGAGGCGATCGGGCTTCAGGCCGAGATCCTCGAACTCAAGGCCAACCCCGAACGTGCGGCCATGGGCGCCGTGATCGAGGCGCAGCTCGACGTGGGCCGCGGCCCGGTCGCGACCGTCCTCGTGCAGAACGGCACCCTGCGCCAGGGCGACATCTTCGTCGTCGGCGAACAGTGGGGCAAGGTCCGCGCGATGGAGAACGACCAGGGCGAGCGCGTCAAGGAAGCTGGCCCGTCGGTTCCTGTCGAGGTGCTTGGCCTGAACGGAACGCCCGAAGCGGGCGACGTGCTGAACGTGGTCGAAACCGAAGCCCAGGCGCGCGAGATTGCGGATTACCGCGCCAATCTTGCCAAGGAAAAGCGGGCCGCCGCCGGTGCGGCGACAACGCTCGAACAGCTGATGGCGCGTGCCAAGGAAGACGCCAACGTGTCGGAACTGCCCATCGTGGTGAAGGCCGACGTGCAGGGGTCGGCCGAAGCGATCGTTCAGGCGATGGAGAAGATCGGCAACGAGGAAGTGCGCGTGCGCGTTCTGCACTCGGGCGTCGGCGCCATCACCGAAAGCGATATCGGACTTGCCGAGGCCTCGGGCGCGCCGGTCATCGGCTTCAACGTCCGTGCCAACGCCCCGGCCCGCAGCGCGGCCAACCAGAAGGGTGTCGAGATCCGCTATTACAGTGTGATCTACGACCTGGTGGATGACGTGAAGGCGGCGGCCTCGGGCCTGCTGTCGGCGGAAGTGCGCGAGAACTTCATCGGCTACGCCCAGATCAAGGAGGTCTTCAAGGTCTCGAACGTGGGCAAGGTCGCAGGCTGTCTTGTCACCGAAGGCATCGCGCGCCGGTCCGCCGGCGTTCGCCTTCTGCGCGACAACGTGGTGATCCACGAAGGCACGCTGAAGACGCTCAAGCGCTTCAAGGACGAAGTGGCCGAGGTCCAGTCCGGTCAGGAATGCGGCATGGCCTTCGAGAACTACGAAGATATCCGCCCCGGCGACGTCATCGAGATCTTCGAACGCGAAGAGGTCGAGCGTTCGCTCGCCTGACGCGGCATTACAGACGATCGCAGCGGGCGGCCTTCAGGGCCGCCCGTTCGCTTTCGGGACACATGGATCGCTCGAAAGGTCGTGGCCGCGCGAGTCGCTTGCCTAAAGCCAGTCGCGCAGGATCGGGATCAGTGGAATGTCGGCCGGTGGCATCGGATAGGTCCTGAGGTCGGCCGCCCGCACCCATTTCAGGGCCTGCCCTTCGACCGACCGGGGCTGACCCCCCCACTTCCGGCAGGCGAACAGCGGCATGAGAAGGTGGAAATCCGGGTAGCTGTGGCTGGCGAAGGTCAGTGGTGCGAGGCAGGACGCCCAGGTCTCGATCCCCAGTTCTTCATGAAGCTCGCGGATCAGCGCGACCTCGGGCGTTTCGCCCGGTTCGACCTTCCCGCCCGGGAATTCCCAGAGCCCCGCCATCGACTTTCCCTCGGGCCGCTGCGCCAGAAGCACCCGCCCGTCGCGGTCGATCAGCGCAACGGCCGCGACAAGAACCGTCTTCATCCGTGGGCCTGCCGCAGGACTGTCACGACCGGTAGTCCGCGTTGATGGCGATGTACTGGGCCGTCAGATCGCAGGTAAAGACCGTCGCCGCACCATCCCGAAGGCCGAGGTCGACATGAATGTCGATCTCCTCACCCTTCATGTGCGCGGCGGCAGTGGCCTCGACGTAGTCCGGATCAACCTGACCGTTCCGGGCGACCGAAACATCGCCGAACCGGATCGACAGGCGGTCGCGATCGGCCTCGGCCCCCGATTTCCCGACCGCCATGACGATGCGGCCCCAGTTCGGGTCCTCTCCCGCGATGGCGGTCTTGACGAGGGGCGAGTTGGCGATGGCGAAGGCGACCTTGCGCGCATCGTCGTTGTCAGCGGCGCCGGTGACGCTGACCGTGACGAACTTCGTCGCACCCTCGCCATCGCGGACGACCTGTCTGGCCAGATCGTCCATCACGTCGTGAAGTCCCGCCGAGAAGGCGTCGTTCCCGGTCACATCGACACCGGATGTGCCGGTGGCCGCGACCAGAAGCGTGTCTGAGGTCGAGGTGTCGCTGTCGACGGTGATACAGTTGAACGTGCTGTCGCAATGCCGTGACACCAGCCACTGAAGCGCCTCGAAGCCGATCTGCGCATCGGTGAAGATGTAGACCAGCATCGTCGCCATGTCCGGCGCGATCATGCCCGACCCCTTGGCGATACCCGCGATCCTGACGCTTTGCCCGTCGACATCGACGGTGCGGGTGGCGCCCTTCGGAAAGGTGTCCGTCGTCATGATTGCCCGCGCGGCCCCGGCAATGCCCGATCCGGACAGCCCCGACCTCAGCCGATCCAGCGCCGCCGTGATCCGGTCATGCGGCAAGGGCTCGCCGATCACCCCGGTCGACGAGGTGAAGACCCGCGACTGCGGAATGCCAAGTGCCGATGCCACCCCTTGCGTGATCGCCACGACGGCCGTCACCCCGGCGCTTCCCGTGAAAGCATTGGAGTTGCCGGAATTCACCAGAATGGCGGCGCCCGCAGTGTCGTCGCCGCCTATCTTCGCCTGGCAGTCGAGAACCGCCGCCGACCGCGTCTTCGAGCGGGTGAAGGTGCCGGCCACGACCGATCCGGGCGCAAGCTCGCAGAGCATGACGTCAAGCCGGCCCTTGTAGCGCACCCCGGCTTCGACCACGGAAAAACGCGCGCCGCCGATTTCGGGAAGGTCGGGAAACCCGCCTTTCGGGGCGAGAGGCGAAACGGGCAGCGGGCCGGCCATCTTTCTATTCCGAGATCAGCGTGAAGTCGTTGATGATGGCAGGATCGAACGCACCATCCTCGGGGCGCGTGATATCGGCCTCGGCCTCCAGTGCGGTCACCTGTGCATCCACAGCGGCGCGCTGCACCTGCTCGACCAAATCGTCCCGCACTTCCTCAAGTGTCGGGGCCTCGGTCTGCCGGGTCTCCTTCAGAAGGATCACATGCCAGCCGAACTGGGTCTGCACCGGTTCGGACACTGCACCGGGGTCAAGCGCAAACACCGCCTCTTCGAACTGCGGGACCATCATGCCCGCGCCGAACCAGCCAAGATCGCCCCCGTTCGGGCCCGATGGACCGACCGACCGCTCCTGCGCCAGCGCGGCGAAGTCGGCCCCACCCTCGAGCTCCGCGACGATCGCTGCGGCCTCTTCCTCGGTTTCGACAAGGATGTGGGCGGCGTTGTATTCGGTTTCGCCCGACGCGTCTGCGAAGGCTTCGTCATAGGCGGTCTGGATCGCCTCTTCGGTGGTGGCGTCGCGCGCGGTGGCGGCGATGATCTGCGAGGACAGCAGGGCGCGTTCCTCGTTTTCCAGGATCAGGCGGTTCGCCGTGTTGAGTTCACCCGCGGTCTCGCTCAGGACGGTTTGCTGAATCAGCTGGTCGAGAATGCCGTCGAACAGGACCTGCGGTTCAAGCTGCTGATATTCCTGGGGCAGGCGGGCGCGCACCACCATCATGTGTCCCACTGTAATCTCGGTGCCGTTCACGGTTGCGACGACCGTATCGGCGGTCACGGGGGTCTCCTGCGCGGCGAGCGGGGTGGCGAAGATTGCAAGCAGGGGAAGGACGGCCAGAAGCGGCGTTCGATGAGTCATGTCAGGACCTCTCTCTTTGCCGCACGGGATGGCGACGTTGACACTCAGATAGCGGCCCCTTACATCGCCTTTGACAGCGCGGGGCAACCCGCCTGCCCTTCTATGGCGGGCCAGAGGCACGGGCAAGCGCATCCCCTCACACGATCCTGTCAGAACAATTTCGCAAGGCGACAGATATGCTCGGACTCGGAACGATCACGAAAAAGGTCTTTGGGACGGCCAATGACCGGAAGGTCAAGTCGACCGCACCGACCGTCAAGGCGATCAACGACCTTGAGCCCGAGTTCTCGGCGCTGACCGACGAAGGCCTGATCGCCAAGACCGAAGAACTCAAAGGCCGCGTGGCGGCGGGGGAAAGCCTCGACGACATCCTGCCGGAAGCCTTTGCCAACTGCCGCGAGGCGGCAAGACGGGCCCTGGGCCTTCGCGCCTTCGACGTGCAGTTGATGGGCGGGATTTTCCTGCACAGCGGCAACATCGCCGAGATGAAGACGGGCGAGGGCAAGACGCTGGTGGCGACCTTCCCGGCCTATCTGAACGCCCTGACGGGCCGGGGCGTCCATATCGTGACGGTCAACGACTACCTCGCCCGGCGCGACGCGGAGTGGATGGGCAAGGTCTATGGCGCGCTGGGCATGACGACCGGCGTGGTCTACCCCCAGCAGCCCGAGGCCGAGAAGAAGGCCGCCTATGCCGCTGACATCACCTATGCCACCAACAACGAGCTTGGTTTCGACTACCTGCGCGACAACATGAAATCCGAGCTGAGCCAGATGAACCAGCGCGGGCATTTCTTCGCGATCGTCGACGAGGTGGACTCGATCCTCATCGACGAGGCCCGCACGCCGCTGATCATCTCGGGGCCGGCGCAGGACCGTAGCGACCTCTACCGCACCATCGACGCCCTGATCCCCCAGATCCGGGAAGAGCATTTCACGCTGGACGAAAAGACCCGCAACGTCACCTACACGGACGAGGGCAACGAGTTTCTTGAAAACGTGCTGCTTGAGACCGGCATCCTGCCCGAGGGCCAGTCGCTTTACGATCCCGAGTCGACGACCATCGTTCACCACGTCAACCAGGGCCTGCGCGCGCACAAGCTCTTCAATCGGGACAAGGACTACATCGTCCGCGACGGCGAGGTCGTGCTGATCGACGAGTTCACCGGGCGCATGATGGCGGGTCGCCGGCTTTCGGACGGGCTTCACCAGGCCATCGAGGCGAAGGAGGGTGTGTCGATCCAGCCCGAGAACGTGACCCTCGCCAGCGTCACCTTCCAGAACTACTTCCGCCTCTACGAAAAGCTTGCGGGGATGACGGGCACCGCGGCCACCGAGGCCGAGGAATTCGCCGAGATCTATGGGCTTGGGGTTGTCGAGGTTCCCACCAACCGACCCATCGCCCGGATCGATGAGCACGATCAGGTCTTTCGCACGGCGAAAGAGAAGTATGACGCCATCGTTCAAGAGATCGCCGAGGCGCACAAGAAGGGCCAGCCGGTTCTTGTCGGCACCACGTCGATCGAGAAGTCCGAGTTTCTGTCCGGCCTTCTTCAGAAAGCGGACATTCCGCACAACGTCCTGAACGCCCGGCAGCACGAGAAGGAAGCCCAGATCGTGGCCGACGCCGGCAAGCTGGGCGCGGTGACCATCGCCACGAACATGGCCGGCCGCGGCACCGACATCAAACTGGGCGGCAACGTCGAGATGAAGGTCCTCGAGGCACTGGCCGCAGACCCCGAGGCGCATCCCGACGAGGTGCGCGCCCGGATCGAGGCGGAACATGCCGACGAGGAAGCGGCGGTGAAGGCCGCGGGCGGGCTTTACGTCCTGGCGACCGAACGCCACGAAAGCCGCCGGATCGACAACCAGCTGCGCGGCCGGTCGGGCCGTCAGGGCGACCCGGGCCGGTCGTCGTTCTTCCTGTCGCTCGAAGACGACCTGATGCGCATCTTCGGGTCGGACCGCCTCGACAAGGTTCTCTCGTCGCTGGGCATGAAGGACGGCGAGGCGATCGTGCACCCCTGGGTGAACAAGTCGCTCGAGAAGGCCCAATCGAAGGTCGAGGGGCGCAACTTCGACATCCGCAAGCAGCTTCTCAAGTTCGACGACGTGATGAACGACCAGCGGAAGGTGATCTTCGGGCAGCGCATGGAGATCATGGAAACGGCCGATCTCTCCGAGATCGTCGAGGACATGCGCCACCAGGTCATCGACGATCTGGTCGACACTCACATGCCGCCGAAATCCTATTCGGATCAGTGGGATACTGACGGGCTTGTCGCCGCCGTACGGGAAAAGCTGGGCATGGACGTGCCGGTGGGCGACTGGGCCGAGGAAGAAGGCGTCGATCAGGACGAGTTGCGCGACCGTCTTTACCGGAAGTCGAACGAAGTGATGGCGGAAAAGACCGAGCAGTTCGGCCCCGACCAAATGCGGTCGATCGAAAAGCAGGTCCTCTTGCAGATCATCGACGGAAAATGGCGTGAACATCTTCTGAAGCTCGAACATCTGAGGTCGGTCGTGGGGTTCCGTGGCTATGCCCAGCGCGATCCTCTCAACGAATACAAGACCGAAGCGTTCCAGTTGTTTGAAGGCATGCTCGATTCGCTGCGCGAGGATGTGAGCCAGCGCCTGTCGCAGATTCGTCCGCTGACGCAGGAAGAACAGCAGGCGATGATGGCGCAGCTTCTCCAGCAACAGCAGGCGGCGCAGAACGCGCAGGTCAAAGCTGAAGAAGAGGTTCCCGCGCCGAACCCAGAGATGGCGCTCGAGGGTTTCGACGAGGCCGATCCCGCGACCTGGGGCAACCCGGGCCGCAACGACCTGTGTCCCTGCGGGTCCGGCAAGAAGTTCAAGTATTGCCATGGCCGCCTGAGCTGAGGCGGCCAATGCTGCGCGGGTTTCTGGCGATTGCGGCATGCCTTTCCGCAGCGCCCCTGTCTGCGCAGGACGTGACCCTTTCGGCGCGGGACGGCTCGATCGAGCTGTCGGGGTCACTTTTGAGCTTCGACGGCGAATTCTACCGGATCGACACGATCTATGGCGCCTTGACTGTCGATGGATCGGGCGTGCTCTGCGAAGGGCCGGGGTGCCCCAACCTCACGGCCTTCGTGGCCGAGTTGACGCTGGCCTCCGCCGCGTCACTGACCGATAGCCTTGCCGAGGGTCTGATCCGGGCTTTCGCCGAGGCCGAGGGCTATGAGCTGCGGATGTCGGGTTCGGACGCGGGGGAACAGGTGCACGAGCTTGTCGAACCCGCTACAGGCCATGTCGCCGGACGTTTCTCGCTCTTGGCCACCGACACCGCTGCCGGCGCCGAAGCGGCCGTGACCGCGGAACTGGCCGACTTTGCGCTTTCGCGGTCCGAAAGGGACGGGGGCCAGATCGTGGCGCTGGATGCGCTTGTCCCGATCGTGGCCAGGGACAATCCGCTGCGCGAGATCAGCCTGGAACAGATCGGACAGGCCCTTTCAGGCGGGATCAGTGACTGGTCCGCCCTTTTGGGGGACGACATGCCGATTGCGCTGAGGCTTCCCGAACCTGGACGTGCAGGGCGCGACCTGCTGGACGCGGCCTTCCCCGGGAACATGACGGGCGAAGCGACCCCGGGCGATCTGGCCGACGATGTGGCGCGCGATCCCTTCGCCCTGGGCTTTGCACCGCTCAGCGAGATCGGTCGGGCACGACCGGTCGCGCTTGCCGGACCGTGCGGCATCCCCAAGCAAGCGACCGCAGAGACCGTGAAGACCGAGGAATATCCGCTGGTCCTGCCCGTCTATCTTCACGCGCGGGCAGGGCGCTTGCCACGTCTGGGCCGTGAATTCGCAGCCTTCGTCCGTTCACCGGCTTCGCAGGCGGCGGTGCGTGAGGCGGGATTCGTCGATCAGACACTCGAGATCGTGCCCTTCACGGCGCAAGGCGCGCGTCTTGCCGACGCCGTGACGACCGGGGCCGACGCGGCGGGCCTGGCGGAAGTGCAGCGTATGGTCGGCGATCTGCGTGACTTCGGCCGGCTGACCGTTGCGTTCCGCTTTCGCGACGGATCGAGCGACCTCGACAGCCATTCGCAGTCGAACGTCGCGTTTGTCGCCGACGCCTTCGATCGGGGCGCCTTCGATGCGGCAGACCTGATCGTGGCCGGATTCAGCGACGGGCAGGGGGATGCGGCCTCGAACCTGCGGCTGTCGCGGCAGCGGGCGCGCGCGGTGCGCGAGGCGATCCTGTCCGCCATGACGCCGCCCGTGCGCGACGCGGCGATGGCCATGGACGTCAAGGGCTACGGTGAAGCAGCCCCCATCGCCTGCGACGAAGTCGATTGGGGACGCCACCTGAACCGGCGGGTCGAGATCTGGGTGCGTCAGAGATAGCCGAGGCTGCGGAACGACACTTCGGCTTCCTTTCCGACGATGATGTGGTCATGAAGCGTGATGCCCAGCGCCTCGCAGGCATCGCGGATGCGTGCGGTCATGTCGATGTCGGACTGGCTGGGTGTCGGATCGCCCGAGGGGTGATTGTGCACGAGGATCAGCGCCGAGGCGTTGAGCTCGAGCGCCCGTTTCACGACCTCGCGCGGATAGACCGGCACATGGTCGACCGTTCCGCGCGCCTGTTCCTCATCCGCGACCAGCGTGTTCTTGCGGTCGAGGAAGAAGATGCGGAACTGCTCGGTCTCGCGATGGGCCATGGCGGTGTGGCAGTAGTCGATCACGGCGTTCCAGCTGGACAGCACGTGCCGCTGCATCACGCGCGCCCGCGCCATGCGGTGTGTCGCCGCCTCGACGATCTTGAGGTCGATAGCCACCGCCTCTCCCACCCCCCGAACCTCGACAAGACGTTCGATCGGGGCGGAAAGGACACGGTCGAAGCCACCGAATGTATCAAGAAGCCGGCGTGCGACCGGCTTGACGTCGCATCGGGGGATCGAGCGGAACAAGAGCAGCTCGAGAAGCTCGTAGTCGGGCATGGCCTGCGGCCCGCCCTGAAGGAACCTTTCGCGCAGCCGCTTGCGGTGGTCTTCGATGTAGGACGGAAGCCGGCCCTTGGGCCCGGTCACGAAAAACTCCTGCCCCTCGAACAGGGGCAGGAGCGGTTCAGAGAACTGATCGGGCGACGTCGACATGCGCCAGATGTCGCCCGGTTCGGGTTCAGGAATGGTTAACGGTCGCCGCGGGCGTCGTCAGCTTTTCATCCCGTCCCAGAAGCTCTTGACCTTCTGGAAGAACCCCGAGGTTTCGGGATTGTTGTCTTCACCCAGCTTGTCGAATTCGCGCAGAAGCTCTTTCTGACGCGAAGTCAGGTTCACCGGGGTCTCGACCTGAAGCTCGATATACATATCGCCATGGCCGCCCCCGCGCAGGCCGGGCATCCCCTTGCCGCGCAGCCGCATCTGCTTGCCCGACTGGCTGCCCCCGGGAACCTTGACCCGGCTGCGGCCGCCGTCGATCGTCGGCACTTCGATTTCCCCGCCAAGCGCGGCAGACGCCATGCTGACCGGCACGCGGCAGAAGAGGTTCGTTCCCTCGCGTTCGAAGAGCGCGTGGGGCGCCACTTCGATGAAGATGTAGAGGTCGCCCGACGGACCGCCGCGCAATCCGGCCTCGCCTTCGCCGGCAAGTCTGATCCGGGTGCCGGTTTCCACCCCAGCGGGAATGTTGACGCTAAGCGCGCGGTCCTTCTCGACCCGGCCCGCGCCGCCGCAGGCCCGGCAGGGGTTCTTGATGATCTGGCCAAGCCCCGAACAGGTGGGGCAGGTGCGCTCGACGGTGAAGAAGCCCTGCTGCGCCCGGACCTTGCCCATGCCCGAACAGGTCGGACAGGCGGTGGGTTCGGCCCCGGCTTCCGACCCCGTGCCGCTGCAGGTGTCGCATGTCACGGCAGTGGGCACGTTGATCGTCTTTTGCAGGCCGGAATAGGCTTCCTGCATCGAAACGCGCAGATTGTAGCGCAGGTCGGATCCGCGCGTAGCGCGTTGTCCGCCGCGCCGGCCGCCCATCATGTCGCCGAAAAGGTCGTCGAACACATCCGAGAAGGCCGAGGCGAAATCACCTCCGCCATAGGCCCCGCCACCCTGCGGGCCACGCCCGCCGCCCATGCCGCCTTCGAACGCGGCATGACCGAAGCGGTCATAGGCGGCTTTCTTGTCGGCGTCCTTCAGGACCTCGTAGGCCTCGTTCGCTTCCTTGAACTGGGCCTCGGACTCGGGGTTGTCCGAGTTGCGGTCGGGATGAAGTTCCTTGGCCTTCTGGCGATAGGCCTTCTTGATCTCGTCCGCCGACGCCCCCTTGGTCACGCCAAGAACGTCGTAGTAATCGCGCTTTGCCATCTGCAATCACCTTGTCCGTAACGCATGAACCGGCCCGACGAAGCAGGCCGGTTCACACGTGGTCACGGCGCTATCAAGAAGCGCGCTTGTCGTCGTCGAGATCTTCGAAGTCGGCATCCACGATGTCGTCGTCAACGCCGCGCGGACCTTCTTCTTCCTCGGCCGCACCCGCCTTCTGCTGCTCGGCCTTGTAGATCGCCTCGCCCAGCTTCATGGCGGCTTCGGTCACGTTCTGGATGCCCGACTTGATCTTCCCGGCATCCTCGCCCTCGACCGTGTCCTTGAGAGCGGCGATCGAAAGCTCGATCGCTTCGACCGTGGTCGGATCGACCTTGTCGCCATGCTCCTCGACCGATTTCTCGGTGGAGTGGATCAGGCTTTCGGCCTGGTTGCGGGCTTCGACAAGTTCCTTGCGCTGCTTGTCGGCCTCGGCGTTCTCCTCGGCGTCGCGCACCATCTTTTCGATCTCGTCGTCGCTGAGACCGCCCGAGGCCTGGATCGTGATCTTCTGTTCCTTGCCGGTGCCCTTGTCCTTGGCGCTGACCGACACGATGCCGTTGGCGTCGATGTCGAAGGTCACTTCGATCTGCGGCATCCCGCGCGGAGCCGGCGGAATGTTCTCGAGGTTGAACTGGCCGAGCATCTTGTTGTCGGACGCCATCTCGCGCTCGCCCTGGAAGACCCGGATCGTCACCGCGTTCTGATTGTCTTCCGCGGTCGAGAAGATCTGCGACTTTTTGGTCGGGATCGTTGTGTTGCGGTCGATGAGGCGGGTGAACACGCCACCCAGCGTTTCGATCCCCAGCGACAGCGGGGTCACGTCCAGAAGAACCACATCCTTCACGTCGCCCTGAAGCACACCGGCCTGGATCGCGGCGCCCAGCGCCACGACCTCGTCGGGGTTGACGCCCTTGTGGGGTTCCTTGCCGAAGAACTTGGTCACTTCCTCGACCACGCGGGGCATCCGCGTCATGCCGCCGACAAGCACAACCTCGTCGATGTCGCCGGTCGACAGGCCCGCATCCTTCAGCGCGGCCTGGCAGGGCTTGATCGAGTTCTTGATCAGGTCGGAGACCAGCGATTCCAGCTTCGCACGGGTCAGCTTCATCACCATGTGCAGCGGCGTGCCGCCATTGGGATCCATCGAGATGAACGGCTGGTTGATTTCGGTCTGGGTCGACGACGAAAGCTCGATCTTGGCCTTCTCGGCGGCTTCCTTGAGCCGCTGGAGGGCCATCTTGTCCTTCGTCAGATCGACGCCGTTCTCTTTCTTGAACTCGTCGGCCAGGTAATTGACGATCCGCATGTCGAAGTCTTCACCGCCAAGGAACGTGTCCCCGTTGGTCGACTTCACTTCGAACAGGCCGTCGTCGATTTCCAGGATGGTGATGTCAAACGTGCCGCCGCCAAGGTCATAGACGGCGATCGTGCGCGTCTCTTTCTTGTCGAGGCCATAGGCCAGTGCGGCCGCGGTCGGTTCGTTGATGATACGCAGCACCTCAAGGCCTGCGATCTTGCCGGCGTCCTTGGTGGCCTGACGCTGGGCATCGTTGAAATAGGCCGGGACGGTGATGACCGCCTGCTCGACCTTTTCGCCCAGATAGCTTTCGGCGGTTTCCTTCATCTTCTGAAGGATGAAGGCCGAGATCTGGCTGGGGCTGTATTTCTCGCCCCGCGCCTCGACCCAGGCGTCGCCATTGCCGCCGTCGACGATGCTGTAGGGAACGATCTTCTTGTCCTTCGTGACTTCCGCGTCGTCCACGCGGCGCCCGATCAGGCGCTTCACGGCGAAGATCGTGTTTTCCGGATTGGTGACCGCCTGCCGCTTGGCCGGCTGGCCGACCAGACGTTCGCTTTCGGTAAACGCCACGATCGACGGGGTCGTGCGCGCGCCCTCGGCGTTTTCGATCACGCGGGGCTGTGCGCCGTCCATGATGGCGACGCAGCTGTTGGTGGTTCCAAGGTCGATGCCGATAACTTTGGCCATGTCTGTCTTCCTCTTCTTCGGCGATATGATGGACTGAGGCCCGTTCCGGCGCCTCTGCCCGATCCCAGAGTTTGCCGTCGGTCCTGTGCCGACGGGGCTTCGAGGCGTATATAGGGGGGGGGCAAATGGCCTGCAAGCCGAGGGTGGGATATGCGCCAAGCAAAAACCTTAGGATCAGAGATACCCGGCCTCGATCTTCCCGCCGAAACAGACCTCATGGGCGTGCGCGTTGTTCATGGCGCGCTTGACCGCGAACGGCAGGCGACCCTGGTGGCAGAGCTACGGGAGGTCGTGCGCGCCGCGCCCTTTTTCGCGCCCACAACGCCCGGCGGGCGAAAGATGAGCGTGCGCATGACCTCGGCGGGACGGCTGGGCTGGGTCAGTGATTCACGGGGCTATCGCTATGACGATCGGCACCCGTCCGGCGTGCCATGGCCGCCGATTCCCGAACCGGTGCTTGAAGTGTGGCGCGCGCATTCGGGGGTCGCACGCCTGCCCGATTGCTGCCTGGTGAACTACTACGGCGAAGGCGCGCGCATGGGCATGCACCAGGATCGCGACGAGGGGGACTTCCGCTGGCCCGTGCTGTCGATCTCGCTGGGGGACGACGCGCTTTTCCGGGTCGGCGGCACGGTGAAGCGCGGACCGACCCGGTCGGTCTGGCTTCGGTCGGGCGATGTCGTCCTGCTGGGCGGAGACGCGCGCCTTGCCTTTCACGGCGTCGAAAGGCTCCGCTTCGGCAGTTCGGACCTCTTGCGGGACGGCGGGCGCATCAATGTGACCTTGCGAGTGGTTGACTGATCTTCGCAGATCACGCCTAGGTCGCGCCGAATGTCCACGAACCCCCCGAAAGGAGCATTGCATGCTTTACGTCGATATCCCGACCCCGTCGGAGCTTGCCAAACTGGTCAGGACACGGGCGGATGCCTGTGTGTCGATCTACCTGCCCACGACCAACCTGACCCAGAACATCGGCACTTCGGTTATCGAGTTCGGCAACCTCGCGCGCGAGGCGCTTGGCCAGCTTGAAGCCGCCGGCATCGACAAGCGCGTGCGTGCGGCGCTGGAAGAGCAGCTTGCCGCCTTTGAGGACGACGATGATTTCTGGGCGCATCAGGCGCGGTCACTGGCGGTTTTCGCGATGCCCGACCGGGTGCGCACCTATCGGCTTCCGACCCACCTGTCGGCCAGCGTGCATGTGTCGGACCGCTTTCACCTCAAGCCGCTTTACCGTTTGTCCAGCCAGCCCGACCATGCCTTCGTCCTTGCTCTGGAGGAAAACGGCGTGCGTCTTGTGGAAGTCTTCAGCGATATGGAGCCGCAAGAGATCAAGGTGCCCGGAATGCCCTCCGATGCGGCCTCGGCCACCGGCCGGTCGAACGTCGGCAGCCGATCGGCCCGCGGCCGTCTTCAGGGTGGAGAAGGAGAGGCGGTGCGTCTGCGCCAGTATGCGCGCAAGGTCGACGATGCGCTTCGTCCCGTCCTTGCCGGGCGGCACGAGCCGCTGATCCTCGCCGCGACAAATCCGATCGCACCGATCTTCCGGTCGGTCTCGACCTATCCCTTTTTCGCGGAACACGGGATCACGAACAGCCCCACGCACATGTCCGCGCTCGATCTTGCCCGCGAGGCGCGGCCGATCGTCGACGCCCTGCATGCGGCCCGCATCGCCGAGTTCGCCGACCTCTATGGCGAGCGTGAGAATGCCGGCCGGGCGTCGGGCGACATCGCCACACTTGCGCGCGCCGCGACGTTCGGCGCGGTCGACACGCTGATCGCCGATATCGACACGGTCATGCCCGGCCATGTCGACGAGACGACCGGCGAGGTGACCTTCTCCGAGGCCGAGGGGGCAGACAGCTACGGGGTCATCGACGAGATCGCCGGCCGCGTTCTCCTGAGCGGTGGGACCGTCATCGGTGTGCGCCACGACGAAGTTCCGGGCGGCGGCGCCCTGGCTGCGACCCTGCGCTACGCCTTCTGAGCGTGGGCTGACTTCCGACCGGTTTCCGGCGGTGCGGCGCGCTTCAGCGCCGCGCCTGCCAGCTGAGCGAGGCATGCCGGCGTGTGTAGAATTCGCCCATCAGCCCGATCATCGTCAGCGCGATCGAGACGTAGAGCGCGTAATGCCATGAACTGTAGTGCGGGTTGTAGTTCACGAACATGAACCCGCGCGCCTGATCGATGATGTGAAACAGCGGGTTCCAGTCGAACAAAGCCAGCATGTGCGCCGGTAGGACGTTGGCGACGAACATCTTGCCAGATGCGATCATGTTCATCCGCGAGTAGATGCTCGACCCGATCTGGACGAAGCCCGGAAACCACGGTTTCAGAGCCAGAAAGACAAGACCGACGGACACACCGGAAAACCACGCCAGAAGCAGCATTCCGAAGGCGGGCGCGGGCTCGTAGATCGTGATCGGGCCCCAGCCGAGGTCGTAGATCCCCAGGATCAGGATCACCGACAGCGTCTGGATATAAAGCGCGCCCAGCGCCGCCGATGCGATGGCGATCGCCGTGTTCATCGGCAGGTGGTTCATCATGGGCGAGGCCGGACCCTCGGATGCCACGACCGCCCCCATGGTCTTGGTGTGAGTCATGAAGAGGAAGATCCCGCTCATCACGAAGAGCAGGAAATCCCCGCGAATGGCGCTGCCCCGCATGCCCAGGATGTCGAACATCAGATAGAAGACGCCGACAAGGATCAGGGACTGAAGAATGTTGTTGAAGAGGCTGATGAAGGCGTTTGCGTGCCCCTTGCGCACCGATCGGGCCGTGTTGTGATAGATCAGTTCGGCGATGTTATACGCCGATCCGATCATCGTCTGGCTGCGCCGTGGGGTGAACACCGATTTGGCCTCGTTGCAGGGGGAGCCCGCTGCCAGTCTGCAACGGGACGCCTTTTCATTTCATTGCCGGCGACGATATGGCAAAGACGACGGGATTCAAACACCGCAAAGGCCCTGCTTCATGACCAGTGACACGATCATGCCGATCCTGCGGCGCCTCGCCATCGAGGCCGGGGAGCGGATCATGGAGGTCTATGCGGCCGATACCGTTGCAGTCGAGGCCAAGGCGGATTCAAGCCCCGTGACCGAGGCGGACCATGCCGCCGACGCGGTGATCTGGGCCGGCCTTGCCGAAGCCTTCCCCGACATTCCGGTGGTCACCGAAGAAAAGGCCGGGTCGCACGCGACGCGGGCCTCCGAATTCTTCATCGTCGATCCTCTGGATGGAACGAAGGAGTTTATCCAGAAGCGGGGCGATTTCACCGTGAACATCGCATTGGTCCGTGACGGGGTGCCTGTCCTCGGGGTCGTCTACGCCCCGGCGCGCGGGCGGCTTTTCTACACAGACCCGACGGGCGGTGCGGTCGAGGAGGAGGGTCCGCATAAGGCAGACCATCCCGGACCTCGTCCGCCCCATCTCGGTGGCCGTTCCCGAATGCAGACGGCCTGTCGGTCGTTGCGTCCAAGTCGCACAGGGATGCGGCCACCGACGCCTATATCGCGCGCTATCCGGTCAGCGAGTTCAAGAGCGCGGGATCCTCGCTCAAGTTCTGCCTTGTCGCGACGGGCGAGGCGGCGCTTTACCCCCGGCTGGGCCGGACGATGGAATGGGACACAGCGGCGGGAGATGCGGTGCTGCGGGCCGCCGGCGGCCATGTCGTCCGCTTCGACACGCATGCTCCGCTGACCTACGGCAAGCCGGGCTACGAGAACCCGTTCTTTATCGCCCACGCCCCGGGCGTGGCGCTGGTTCCCGCCGATTGACAGCCGCACCGCCGATCAGCGTCGTCGTTGCCAGTCACGGTCGACCCGCGCATCTGAGGCGTTGTCTGACCGCGCTGGGCTACCAGTCTCATCCCCGGTTCGAGGTCGTCGTGGTGGCGGACAGCGCCGGAGCGGACGCGCTTGAGGGGCATCGTTGCCTGTCCGCGATCAAGCTCCGGCGCTTCGACGAGCCGCATCTTTCGAAGGCGCGCAACCTTGGGCTTGCCGCATCGGCGGGCGAGGTCGTTGCATTTCTCGACGACGATGCGGTTCCCGAGCCGACTTGGCTGGCACATCTGGCGCGGGCGTTCGATCGAAAGGCGGGGCCCCGGCCGCAGTGGGCGCCGTGCGCGGACGCAACGGAATCAGCTTTCAGTCCTATACGCCCGTGGTCGACAGGTACGGGTTCACCCGCGACCCCGGACCCGGCGGCGGCGCGCCGCCCCCGGGCTTCGTGCCCAAGCTCGTGGGCACCAACATGGCCGTGCGCCGGGATGTGTTGCGCGGTCTCGGCGGCTTCGACGAGGCGTTCCGATTCTACCTCGAGGATACCGATCTCAGCCTGCGTCTTGCCGCCGCCGGGCACGTTCCGGTGTTCGTGCCCCTGGCCGAAGTGCAGCACGATTTCGCCGCCTCTGCGCGCCGCACCGCCTGCCGCCGCCCGACCTCCCTTGTCGAGATCGGGCGCAGTCTCGCGATCTTCCTGCGCAAGCACGGCGACCCGGAGCAGTCCGCCGCGATCGAGGAGATCTTTCGCACTGAAGAGCGGCGCCGGCTTCTGCGGCACATGGTCCTTGGCAGTTGCGAACCTCGCGATGTGCGCAGGCTTCTTGACGGCTTCGACCAGGGCATCGGAGAGGGACGACGCGCGGAGTTCGGGCGCCATGTCAGGCCCGGTGAACCGCCTGCCTTCTCACGCTTCCCCGGATTGCCGGACGACGGCAGAATGCCACCTCGTCGCCGGGCGTCCCTGGAAGGCCCGGGAGCTGTCGGACAGGGCCGAAGGTCTGGCCAGAGATGGCCATATCGTCACGCTGATGCTGTTCACCCCGACCACGCTCTATCATCGCCGCCGATTCGAGCCGGCGGGCTACTGGGTTCAGACCGGAGGGACACTGGGACGGTCGCGGCGCACAGACCCCGTTCTGCGTGTATGTCGGTTCGATGGTCGCGTCCGGGGAGAGTGGTCCGACATCGAAACGCGCAGAAGGCCGGCAGAGACCATAATCCGGTCACATCTCCCATCGATAGTGTGTCAGGGTCATGCTGCGCCTCCGGCGCCGTCTTGACCTGTTGGCAAAGCCGTTGATGTAATCGCGCGGGATTGGTGATAGGAAATTGAAACATGAGTAACACGGTGACCAAGGCTGTATTTCCGGTTGCGGGTCTTGGAACCCGCTTCCTTCCGGCGACGAAGTCGATCCCCAAGGAAATCCTGACACTGGTCGACCGGCCGCTGATTCAATATGCGATCGACGAAGCGCGCGCGGCGGGGATCACCGAGTTCATCTTCGTCACCTCGCGCGGAAAGTCCGCGCTCGAGAACTATTTCGACACGGCCCCCGAACTCGAATCCGCCCTGCGCAAGGCCAACAAGACCGATCTGCTCGACATTCTCGAATCCACCAACATGGAATCGGGCGCGATCGCTTACGTCCGCCAGCATCTTGCGCTGGGCCTGGGCCATGCGGTGTGGTGCGCGCGGCGTCTGATCGGCAATGAACCCTTCGCGGTGATCCTGCCCGATGACGTCATTGCCGCGGAGAAGCCCTGCCTCAAGCAGATGATCGAGGTCTACCAGGAGACCGGCGGGTGCATGGTCGCCGCGATGGAAGTGCCTCGTGCGAAAACATCGTCATACGGCGTACTGGATGTGGCCGACGAGACCGGCAATCTTGTCCGGGTAAAGGGGATGGTCGAAAAGCCGGATCCGGCCACGGCGCCGTCGACCCTTGCGGTCATCGGGCGCTACATCCTGACGCCGGACGTTCTGGACAACCTCAACCGCAAGAAGGCGGGGGCCGGGGGGGAGATTCAGCTGACCGACGCCATCGCCGAAGAAATCGAGGCAGGCCGCCCGGTGCATGGTCTGCGGTTCCGGGGCACCCGGTTCGATTGCGGATCGAAGTCCGGCTTTCTGCAGGCCACCGTGGCCTTTGCCCTGGCGCGCGACGACCTGCGCGATGATCTCATGCAGTATCTCCAGGACCTGATGGCTTACCGCAACGTCGCGCAATAGACAGCGGCAGCGCCGCCCACTAGGTCGTGGGCATGTCTGGTGCCACGGGATATCTTCTTGATCTAACGCGGTTGGTTCGCCGCGCGGCTTTCGCCCATCCCACGGGGATCGACCGGGTCGAGCGCGCCTATCTTCGACATCTCCTTCGCGATTTCGATGGTTCGGTTCACGCCCTCGTCAGATCCGGTCGGCGTTTCGCCATTCTCGACCGCGCGGGGATGGCCCGTCTCGAGGAAAGGTTGCTGGTTGGCGGCCCATGGCCCCCCCCGCGATTGCGGGACCGGCTGTTGCGCCGTACAGGGCCGGTGCCGGCGGCCGAGGCGGCGACCCGCGCCCTTGCCGTCGACGTGCTGACCGCGTCGGCCCTGAGCGCGGCTCTTGCGCGCCGGCTTCCATCGGGGACGGTCTACCTGAACGTGGGCCACACCAACCTCGACGACCAGGTCTTTGGCGCGCTCGCGAGCGTTCAGGACGCACGTTCGATCGTGCTGGTCCACGACACGATCCCACTCGACCACCCAGCGCTTCAGCGCGACGGGACAGCCGAGGTCTTTCGGCGGCGCATGGGGACCGCCGCCCGTCATGCCAGCCAGATCATCACCCCGTCCCGTGCGGTAGCCGGGGATGTGGCCCGGCACTTCGCCGCTTTCGGACGGGTGCCCCCGGTGACGACCGCACCGCTGGGGATTGAAATCCGGCGGCCTGATCAAGAGCCGGAAACGCCAGACGTTCCGACCGATCGTCCATGGTTCGTCTGCCTAGGCACGATCGAGCCGCGCAAGAACCATGCGCTGCTTCTGGATCTCTGGGAGAATCTGCACCGGACTTTGCCCGAGGCACAGATCCCCCGGCTGTGTATTGTCGGGCGTCGTGGCTGGAAGAACGACGAGGTCTTCGCGCGGCTCGACGCCCTGCCGTCGCGCGGCGGCACCGTTCTCGAACTCGGCGGCCTTGCCGACGGACCGCTTGCGGCCCTTATTGCCGGGGCCGCCGGTCTCTTGCAGCCGAGCCTGGCCGAGGGCTTTGGCCTGCCGCCGCACGAGGCGCTGGCGCTGGGCACGCCGGCTGTCTGCGCGCCTCTGCCCGTCTATCGCGAGTCCCTTGGTAACGCGGCCATTTACGCAGACCCCGGCGATCTGTACCAATGGCGCAACGCCGTGCTTGAACTGGCGGGGATCGACGGGGCCGGGCAGGGCACCCCCAAGGATCGATGTGCGGACTACGTTCCGCCGACCTGGGAGGCGCATTTCAAGCTTGCCTTAACCATGACCTGCTAGCCGGCACGCGGAAGCTGCGGGGGTGCCGATTGGGCATTGCGACCACATATCGATTGCGTCTCAAGCGAAAGCGCTGGCGCTATCGCGCGTGGCGCCGGTCGTCGGATCTGACCCAGGTCAGGGACCGCACAGCGGCCATCGGTCGACGGGACGTTCTCCTCTTCGCGACCCTGCGCAATGAACGGATGCGTCTACCCTATTTCCTCGAATATTACCGCAAGCTCGGGGTCGGGCATTTCTTCATGGTCGACAACGGGTCGGACGACGGGTCGCAAAGCTACCTCGAGGCGCAGCCCGACGTGACGCTTTGGGTGACCGAGGCAAGCTATCGCCGTGCACGCTATGGGATGGACTGGCTGAACTGGCTCAAGCGCGTGCATGCCCATGGCCATTGGACCCTGACGGTCGATCTGGATGAATTCCTGGTCTATCCGTTCTGCGACACGCGACCGATCGTTGCCCTGACCGACTGGCTCGACGCGTCGGGGGTCAAGTCCTTCGGGACGATGATGATCGACATGTATCCCGAGGGCGATATCGACACCGCGCAGTGCGCCGAAGGCCAGAACCCGTTCGAGGTCGCTTGCTGGTTCGATCCCGGCAACTACGTCATGTCGCGCCATCCGCTGTTCCGGCACCTGTGGATCCAGGGCGGTCCGCGCGCGCGGGTCTTCTTCGCCGACAGGCCCGAAGAGGCGCCGGCCCTGAACAAGATTCCGCTGGTGAAGTGGAACCGCCGCTACAGCTACGCAAGCTCGACACACATGCTTCTCCCGCGCGGTCTGAACCTGGTCTACGACGAGGCGGGGGGCGAGAAGACCAGCGGTTGCCTTCTCCACGCGAAATTCCTCGAAGGCTTCGCCGCCAAGGCGCAGGAGGAGTTGCATCGCAAGGAACATTTCGCGACCAGCCGGGAATACGCCGCCTATCACAGCCACGCGAAGGCTGGCCTGTCGCTGTGGTGCGCCTGGTCGGAACGCTACGTGAACTGGCGGCAGCTCGAGATTCTGGGCCTCATGTCCAAGGGGAACTGGGCGTGAGCGTGGTCATCGCCATGCTGGTGCATGATGCGCTCGACCGGGCGGCCCAGGTGGCGCGCCATTGGGCCGAACATGGCTGCCCGGTGGTCATCCACGTCGACCGCTGCGTGTCGGACGACAGGCTCGCGGCCTTTCAGGAGCAGCTCGCGGACCTCGACACCATTCGCTACAGCCCGCGGTTCCGCTGTCACTGGGGCACCTGGGCGCTGGTCGCGGCCTCTCAGGCCGCCGCAGAGATGGCGCTTCGTGATTTTCCCCATGCAGGCCACGTCTTTCTTGCCTCGGGCAGCTGTCTGCCCCTGCGTCCGGTCGAGGAATTCACCCGGTATCTCGACCGGCACGAGGGCACCGATTTCATCGAAAGCGTCACCATCGACGAGGTCCCGTGGACGGTCGGCGGGCTTGATACCGAACGGTTCACGCTGTCCTTCCCCTTCGCATGGAAAAGCCAACGCTTCCTCTTCGATCGGTTCGTCGAGGTGCAGCGTGCGCTGGGCTATCGCCGCCGCATGCCCGCGGGTCTTGCACCCCACCTCGGGTCCCAATGGTGGTGCCTGAGCCGCAGAACCCTGCTGGCGATCCTTCGCGATCCGCGGCGGGCCGAGATCGAGCGCTTCTTCCGGCGAGTTTGGATTCCCGATGAAAGCTATTTCCAGACGGTTGCCCGGATGCATTCGGGCAGGATCGAAAGCCGGTCGCTGACGCTGGCGAAGTTCGATTTTCAAGGGCGGCCGCACATCTTCTTCGACGATCACCTTCAGCTTCTGCGGCGGTCGGACTGCTTCGTGGCGCGCAAGATCTGGGCGGGGGCCGACGGGCTTTATCGCGCCTTCCTGACCGAACCCGTGCCTGCGGTGAATACGGCCGAACCGAACCCCGCGCAGATCGACCGGATCTTCACACGCGCCGTCCAACGTCGCACCCGCGGCCGGCCCGGCCTTTGCATGCCCGGCCGCTTCCCCGACCTGCGCCGGGTGGTGGAACGGACGGCGGCACCATATTCCGTCTTTTCGGGGGTCGACTCGGTGTTTCCCGATGTCGCCGCCTGGATCGAAACCCTGACCGAGATGCGGGTTCATGGGCATCTTTTCGCCCCCGAACGCGCCATGTTCGCGGATGACCAGCGGGTGTATTCCGGGGCGCTGTCCGACACGGCCGCCCTGCGCGACTATGACCCGGCGGCTTTTCTGCGAAATCTCGTCTGGAACACCCGCGGCGAGAGGCAGGCCTTCCAGTTCGGACCCGCCGACCGACAGGAGATCGCGCCGTTCCTGGCCGAAGACCCCAATGCGCATATCACGCTGGTCACCGGAGCCTGGGCGCTTGATCTTTTCCGCACCACCCCCGACGCACGGGCCGCCCGCACCGAGGCGGCCCGGCTTCAGCGGCGCGAGGCGGCCTTCGCCGCCCTTCTGCGCAGGATGGATACGCGCGCGCGCGTGCGGATCCTGACCCTTGCCGAAATGCTCGAACAACCGCTCGAGGTCTTGCAGCACGCCATCGAGGATATCGGGGCCCCGCAAGGGCAACACCTCGCGGAAGCGCCGCGGATGACCGACCTTGGCGGCTTCGATACCTTTCTGCAGGATCTGAAGAACCTCGGGATGAATCCCTATCTTGTGGGAGATTTCCACTCGGTCATCGAGACCGGCGCCGCCGCGCGGGCGGGGGGGCGCCCCTATCTTGTGCAGTGACGTGACAGGACGTTTCGACATCTTCGCCATCCTTGCCGGGATGCGCACCGGATCGAACCTGCTGGAAGAGCTTCTGTCCGCCCATCCCGGGATTTCCTGTCACGGCGAGCTTTTCAATCCGCATTTCGTGGGCGCGCCGGGTCGGGAGGATGCGCTGGGCATCTCGCGCCGCGCGCGCGACGAGGACCCTGGCCGCCTTCTTGCAGCGCTGGCCGCCGTGCCGGACCGCATCGCGGGCTTCCGCATCTTCGACGGCCATGACGAGCGGGCAATCGGGGCGGTGCTTGCCGACCCGCGCTGTGCCAAGATCGTTCTGTCGCGCAATGCGCTCGACAGCTACCTGTCGCTCAAGATCGCGCGCAAGACCGGGCAGTGGTGGCTGGGCGACCTCGGCTCGGCCCGGAGCGGGCGGGTGAGCTTCGACGCGGCGGAGTTCGACGGCTTTCTGGAGGCCAGGGCCGGGTTTCGCCAAAGGGTGCGCCGATCGCTTCAACTCTCGGGCCAGACGGCCTTTCATCTCGACTACGACGACCTGCGCGACCACGAGGTGATTGCCGGTCTCTACGCCTTTCTCGGCTGCAGCCCGTTCCCGCCCCCTGTCCGCACCCGGACAAAGGCACAAAATCCCGCCCCGGCGAATGAAAAGGTCAGGAACCCGCGCGCCATGCGAACGGCTCTGTCGCGGATCGACCCGTTCGATCCCGACCGGATTCCGGATCTTGAACCCGACCGCGGGCCTGGTGTGCGGGCGTTCCGCGTGGGGGCGGGTGTGCCGGTGATGTTCATGCCGGTCGGACATGTCGCCCGGGCCGAGGTGGACGACTGGCTGACCACGGTTTCGGGCGGGGACGCGCCCGCGACCGGGCTTGGCCAGCAGGCGCTCCGGGCATGGATGCGCGCGCGGCCCGGGCACCGGAAAATCGCGGTCGTGGAACATCCGGCGACCCGTATTCACGGGGTGTTTTGCCATCTCATCCTTCCGACCGATGTGCCGGAGTACGAGGAGAAACGCCACATCCTCGTTCGTCAGTGCGGCGTCCCGCTGCCGGACGATCCGGCTGACCCCGGCTATGACGCTGTGGCGCATCGAACGGCATTCCTTGCCTTCCTCGCGTTCGTCCGAGGCAATCTCGGGGGGCAGACCGGACTCAGGCCCGATGCAGCATGGGCCAGCCAGAGCGGCCTGCTTTCGGGCATGTCCGGCTTTGCGACCCCTGACACCCTGATCCGGAAAGAGGGGCTTGGGCCTGCGCTTGACCGCCTGTCGGACGATCTGGGGCTCATCCGGGCCCCGACGGCTACGGCCGGGCGACGGGGCGGCGACGGCGGGACTGCCCGATGTTCTTCGATGAGGCGGTGCGGGAGGCGGTTCACGCCGCCTACCGGCGCGACTTCGTCTTGCTGGGCTATGACCCGGCAGAGGGGCCGGTCTGACCGGCGTCAGGCCGCTTGGTGCGCCTGTTTGTCGGTCAGGATCGCGTGCAGGGCCGTCGGATCGGTATTCGCCCGCAGCTTGGCGCAAAGCCCGGCCTCGCGCATGGTGCGTGAGACGACTGCAAGCGCCTTGAGGTGGTCGACACCTGCGTCCTCGGGGGCGAAGAGGGCAAAGACAAGATCGACGGGCTTCTTGTCGACCGCGTCGAAATCGACAGGCTTCTCGAGGCGCACGAAGACTCCCCGGACCCGGTCCAGGCCTGGCAGACGCGCATGCGGCAGCGCGACGCCTTGCCCGACGCCGGTGGGGCCGAGGCTCTCACGCTCCTGCAAGGCGGCACAGGCCTCGGTCGGTTTGATGCCGCACAGGGGCGCTGCGATCTCGGCCAATTCCTGAAACAGCCGTTTCTTGCTTGAAACAGAACTTATCAGCCGGACACAGTCCTGGCTGAGTAGGTCAGATATTTCCATTGCCTGCTAGGGCCTCCGGCGTTCCGGGATCCTACGATCCGCCTCAGAGTCGCGGGTCGATCCACCCGATATTTCCGTCGTCGCGGCGATAGACGATGTTCACGCCCGACTCGTTGCCTTCTTTGCGGAAAACCAGCACCGGCGCCCCTGCCAGCTCCATCTGCATGACCGCCTCGCCAACGGACAGGGACGGTATCCGCGTCTCCATCTCGGCGATGATCATGGGCTGGAGCGTTTCGGGTTCCGGTTCCTCTGCGTCTTCCGATGAGGCGAGGATATAGGAGGACGCGGCGAGAAGTTCAACCGGCTGCGGCCGATCGCGGTGATGATCCTTCAACCGCCGCTTGTAGCGGCGCAGCTGCTTTTCCATCTTCGCGGCGCATTTGTCGAAAGCGGCGTAGATCTCGGTCGCAGTTGCGCGCGCCTGGGCTGTCAGGCCGGTCGAAAGATGCACGGTCGCCTCGCAGACGAACTCGTGCGCGGCCTTCGAGAAGACGACCATCGCGTCGGTCGGGCGTTCGGCGTACTTGCCGACGACCTCGCCAAGCTCGGTCTGGACATGGGTCTGAAGCGCGTTGCCTATGTCGATCTGGCGTCCGCTGATCTGGTATCGCATGGTCCCTCCCTAACGACGATCAGCAATCACGCGCGCAATTCGCGCGTGGCTGACGGCCCTTGATGTTCATTGATGGTGGCTTTGGTCCGATTGCGTCGGACCCTGAATGTGCAGGGCTTTGCTGCGCCGCACGAACGAGGTGAATCGCTGCATGCATCCTTCGTATTTGGTGGCAGTTGCCGCCCCCATGTCAATGGCGCCGAAATCATCCGATGCGGAAGTTCTGGCCAAGATAGACCCGGCGAACGTTCTCGTCCCGCACCACTTCGTCGCTTGTGCCACTCATCAGGACGCGGCCGTCGTGCAGGATGTACGCACGATCCACGATTCCCAGCGTCTCGCGCACGTTGTGGTCGGTGATCAGAACCCCGATGCCGCGGGTCTTGAGGTCGGCCACGAGTGTGCGGATATCGCCCACCGCGATCGGGTCGACACCGGCGAAGGGCTCGTCAAGAAGAAGGTATTTCGGGTTCGCCGCAAGGCAGCGCGCGATTTCCACGCGCCGCCGTTCCCCTCCCGACAGCGCCAGAGCGGGGGCCTGCCGCAGATGGGTGATCGAGAATTCGGACAGCAGGTCCTCAAGCCGTTCGCGGCGGCGGGTATGGTCCTTCTCGGAAATCTCGAGAATGGCCAGGATGTTGTCCTCGACACTCAGCCCGCGGAAGATCGACACTTCCTGGGGAAGATAGCCGATGCCCATACGCGCGCGACGATACATCGGCATGCCGGTCACGTCGCGGCCGTCGATCATCACGATGCCCCCCTCGGCGGACACCAGTCCCGCGATGGAGTAGAAACAGGTGGTCTTGCCCGACCCGTTCGGGCCGAGCAGGGCCACGACTTCGCCGCGATGAAGGGTCATGCTCACGTCGCGGATCACCGGGCGCTTGCGATAGCTCTTGCGCAGGTTCATCACCCGCAGCCCCGCGTCGCCGGGCGCCAAGGTCAGATCCGGTGCCATCAGTTGCTGCCGCCTTGCAGAACGGTGCGCACCCTGCCTTCGAACCTGCCGGTTCCCCCGGCTAGGTCGATGGTCAGAACGTCGCCCGAAATCGCGTTGGGTCCCTGGGTCAGAAGGACGTCCCCCGTCAGGACCACCGTTCCGTCGTCGATCGAGTAGACGGCCTCCTGCGCTTCGGCGGCTTCTGAGGGCGTGACGACCATCACGCTGCCGCTGGCGAAGAGGCGCGAGATTCGGTTGCGCCCGTCGTCGGCGCCCTGCGCATATTCGATCCGCATCGCGTCTGCCGTTATTCGAAGGTCGCCCTGTGCGACCAGCACATTGCCCGAAAATGTCGCCGCCCCGTCCGGCTGGCTGACGCTCAGCTCATCGGCCGAGAGTTCGATCGGGGAGTCGGGGTCGATCGACATGTCGCCAAAGGCGAGGCTTGCGCCCTGCGCCGATGCGCCCTGGGCGATCAGCAGCAGGACCATTGCCGCGACACCCGTCTTCAAAGCCCCAAAGCGCATGCAGCGTCCTCAATCCCGAGGGTCGTATAGCAGGTCCACGCCCTGACTGAAAACCAGAACGTGGCTTTCGCTGACGCCTGCATTCCGCGTCAGCATGAACCGACCGGCGGTCAGATGTCCGAACGGGGTCATCACGTCGACCGGGCCTGCGCTTTCGGATCGGGTGGAATCGAGATGAGCCGTGAAGGTCTCGGTCCGGACGGCATAGCCGGTCGAGGTCTCAAGCAGCACGTCCCCTGAAAGGGTCGCTGTTCCGACGCCGGTATCGACCACCCCCGAGATCGCGCGCATGCGAATATGGGTGCCTTCGGGCGTGTCGATCTGTCCTTCCAGAAGGTCGGCATGAAATCGAGTGGGGTTGTCCGGGTCGGGCCGCGCCGATGCGGCGGTCATCTGGATCGCCGTGCCATCGGGCGCCACGCCGGAAAAATCGGGCGCTGTGATCCGAGGCTCGCGCGCCAGCGCATCGATGTCGACGTCGGCATAGGGAATTGCCTGGTCGATGTCGGGCGTACGCGCCAGCAGAAACAAGGTCGACAGAATCGCCAGCGCCGTCAGCGGGAGCACGATCTTCAGCCAAGCGACAAGCTTGGAATATGCGGTGTCGGAAAGGGACATGCTTCGACCAATGTCAGGACACGCGCCGACGAATTCAAGCGCGGGGGCGCCAGCGCACCCTAGTGGGAGAAGATGTCCTGTTCCGGCCATCCTGCAAGATCAAGCTGCGCACGCATCGGCAGGAAGTCGAAACAGGCCTGCGCCATGGCGGTGCGGCCTTCGCGTGCAAGCCGCTCGTCAAGCGCATCCTTGAGCCTGTGAAGGTAGAGAACGTCCGACGCCGCATAGTCGACCTGTGCCAAGGTCAGCTTTTCGGCGCCCCAGTCGCTCATCTGCTGCTGCTTCGAGATGTCGACATCCAGCAGTTCTTCCAGCAGGTTCTTGAGGCCGTGCCGGTCGGTGTAGGTCCGGATCAGCCTGGATGCGATCTTGGTGCAATAGACCGGGGTCGCCAGCACGCCGAAGGCCTGAAACATCGCGGCGATGTCGAAACGCCCGAAGTGAAAGAGCTTGAGCACGGCCGGGTCCGCGAGGATACGCTCGATGTTCGGGGCGCGGTCCTGTCCCTTGGCGATCTGCACGACGTGGGCATGGCCATCACCGGCGGAAAGCTGCACCACGCAGAGGCGGTCCCGGTGCGGGTTCAGGCCCATCGTCTCGCAGTCGATGGCGACGATCGGACCAAGGTCCAGATCGTCGGGAAGGTCGTGCTTGTAAAGGTGGTTCGCCACGGCCGGTTCCGCCTTTTCCTGTCGGCTATAGTTAGCCCCGATAGCCCATGACGGGCCGCCGGTCCACCACTGCGACCCCTATTCCGCGGCCCAGTCCGAGATCGACTTCACCACCAGATACTCCTCGATCCCGAAGACCCCGCCTTCGCGTGCAAGCCCCGAGGACTTCACACCGCCGAACGGCGCCCCCGCGCCACGGCTCTTGCCGTTCATCTCGACCATGCCCGAGCGCAGTTGCCGGGCCACGCGGTTGCGCCGCGCGCCGTCCTGGCTTTGCACATAGTTGGTCAGGCCGTAGGGCGTGTCGTTGGCGATGGCGATCGCTTCCTCTTCGCTGTCGAACGGGATCATCGAAAGGACCGGGCCGAAGATCTCCTCGCGCTCGATCGTCATTCCCGGGGTCACGTCGGCAAAGACGGTGGGGCGCACGAAATAGCCCCTGTTGAAGCCCTCGGGCCGCCCGACGCCGCCCGCGACCAGCCGGGCGCCTTCGTCGATGCCCTTCTGGATCAGGGCCTGCACCTTCTCGAACTGGCGGTCATTGACCAGCGGGCCGATATGGGGGCCGTCCTCATGTGCGGGGCCGACCTTCGTCGCCTCGGCCACTTCGCGTGCGGTCTCGACCGCCTGGTCATAGACCGACCGCTCGACCAGCATCCGGGTCGGTGCGTTGCAGGACTGGCCCGTGTTGTTGAAGCAATGCCGCACACCGCGTTTCACCGCGCGATCGTCGGCGTCGGCAAAGATGATGTTGGCGCCCTTGCCGCCCAGTTCGAGGCTGACGCGCTTGAGCGTGTCGGCGGCGGCCTTGGTGATCGCGATGCCCGCGCGTGTCGATCCGGTGAACGAGATCATCGCAAGGTCGGGATGCCGCGACAATTGCGCGCCGACGCCTTCGCCATCGCCGTTCACCAGGTTGAAGACGCCCTTGGGAAGGCCGGCCTCGTCCAGGATCTCGGCCAGAAGCATCGCGTCGAGCGGCGCGTATTCCGACGGTTTCAGCACCATGGTGCAGCCCGCCGCCAGCGCTGGAAAGACCTTCAGCGTCACCTGGCTGATCGGCCAGTTCCAGGGGGTGATCATGCCGACCGGCCCGATCGGCTCCCGCGCGATCATCGCTCCCTTCGTCTTCGGATCAATCGGGCTGATCCATTCGATCTGCCGTGCCGCGTCGATCGCGTCGGTGATGTTGCCGGCATCGGCCTGGCTTTCGCGGGCCAGCTTCTTCGGTGCCCCCATCTCGAGCGAGATGAACTCGGCCATCTCGTCGTAGCGGCGCATGTAGATCTCGAGCGCGCGTTCCATGAGCGCGATACGCTCGCTCGGGGCGGTCGCGGACCAAGCGGCGAAAGCCCGGTGCGCCGCAGCGACGGCGGCGTCGGTGTCGGCCTGGTCCCCAAGCGAGATCACCGCCGCGGGTTCTTCGGTCGAGGGGTTGATGACAGTCCAGTCGCGGGCCGCGGCCGGGGAAACCCATGCGCCGTCGATGTAGAATTCGCGTCTTTCGATCATGTTGGCTACTCCCGTATTCGCGCGAACCCTGTCACTCCGCACGCGCCACTTCAAGGCGTCCCGTGCCGTCAATTAGTATGCGAGAAGTAATATATGTCGCACCCCCTGTTACCCGCCTGTCATGGTCCATAGGTACGAGTGGACCACAAGGAAAAGGAGGCGATCATGAGCCTGCGTATCAACGACACCGTTCCCGATTTTACCGCCGAAACAGATCAGGGAACGATCACGTTCCATGACTGGATCGGCGACAGCTGGGCGATCCTGTTCTCGCACCCGAAGGATTTCACGCCGGTGTGCACGACGGAATTCGGCGCGGTTGCGCAACTTGCCGACGAATGGGCGAAGCGCAACACCAAGGTCATCGGCCTGTCCGTCGATGGTGTGGAAGAGCACAAGAAATGGAAATCCGACATCGAGTCCTACGCGGACGCGAAGGCAGGGTTTCCGATCATCGCGGACGAATCGCTGGAAGTGTCCAAGCTCTTCGACATGCTTCCGGCGGACGCCTATCTGCCGGACGGCCGGACGGCCGCGGATTCGGCCAGCGTCCGGTCTGTGTTCATCGTGGCACCGAACAAGAAGGTGCAGCTGATGATGACCTATCCGATGTCAGTCGGCCGCAACTTCGCCGAGGTTCTGCGCGCGCTCGACGCGCTGCAGGCGACCTATGGTGTGCCGATCGCAACGGGCGCGAACTGGACCGTCGGGTCAGGATGTCATCGTGTCGCTCAGCCTGAACGACGACCAGGCCCGCGAGAAGTTCGGTGATTTCGATGCGAAACTGCCCTACCTGCGGATGACCAAAGCGCCAGCCTGAGGCGTCAATCGGGCATCAGTCGGGGGCGAGCATATAGCCTGACCCCCGCACCGTCTGCAGATAGCGCGGCTGCTTGGGGTCGGTTTCGATCTTCCGGCGCAGCCGCGTGATCTGGACATCGACGGCGCGTTCCTGTGCGTTTCCCGAAGCGTTCCCGCTGCCTCGCCCCAGGTCGTCGACCAGCTGCGCGCGGGTCAGGGACTCACCGGGGCTGGCGGCGAAGACGCGCATGAGTTGGGCCTCCGTCGCGGTCAGGCGCACGGGCGCATCCCCGCGCCACATCTCGCCCCGTTCGACATCATAGCGCACAGCGCCGAGATGGAGCACCTTCGGCCGTGAGGCGGCCGCATCCGCGGGCGGAACGCGCCGCAGGATCGCGTTGATACGCAGCAGAAGTTCCTTGGGCTCGAACGGTTTGGGCAGATAGTCATCAGCCCCCGCTTCCAGCCCGGCGATCCGGTTCTCGGTTTCTCCTTTCGCCGTCAGCAGCAGGATCGGTGTGTCGCGATCTTCCCGGAGGGATCGCGTCAAGCTGATGCCGTCCTCGCCCGGCATCATCACATCCAGCACGATCAGATCGAAATCGAGGCCCAGCAGAAGCCGTCGCGCATGCCCGGCGTCCCGCGCGGCCGAGACCCAGAAACCATTCCGGATCAGGAACTTCTGCAACAGGCCGCGAATGCGCTCATCGTCATCCACGATGAGAAGATGGATATCGCTCTCACTCATGCGTCCACATCCGTGCGGGCATTGAAGTGGCGCCGCATCTCGGGGTCCATCATCGCTTCGAGAACCTGCCGGAAGCCGGTTACCGCTTCGGGACCGGCTGCGCGATAGGCCGTGCGCATCCTGTCGCGCTGGGCGTCGGACAGTTTGCGCTCAAGCTCTTCACCGATCGCGGTAAGGTAGAGATTGCGCTCGCGCTTGTCCCGCGACCCGACCCGGCTTTCGACCAGCCCGTCCTCGATCAGCGTCCGAAGGACGCGGTTGAGCGACTGTTTGGTCACGCCCAGAATCGTCAGCAAGTTGTTCACGGTCGTCCCGCGATTGCGATTGATGAAGTGCAGGGCGCGATGATGTGCGCGACCATAGGCATGATCTGCAAGGATCCGGTCGGGATCGGCCGTAAAGCCGCGGTAGGCGAAGAACATCGCCTCGATTCCCTTGCGCAACTGCTCGTCGGTCAGGAACAGCAGGCTTTCGCCGCCGGTTCCTCCCGCGCCACCGCCTTCGGCCATCGCCGCTCCCCGCTCCCGGATCGTCGCCGGAGCAGTTTAAGTCAGCCTTGTTGACATTCCAAGACTCAACTGGTAGCCAGCGTCGAATTTTGCGTAACATTATGTCCGCTTCGGACTTAATCCCGCAACATCTGAAAAGCGGAGAGGGCAATGGCCGGCACATACGACGATCGCGACGGAATGATCTGGATGGACGGAAAGCTCGTGCCATGGCGCGAGGCGAACGTGCACATCCTGACTCACGCGCTGCACTACGCGTCGTCGGTGTTCGAGGGAGAGCGTGCCTACGGCGGCAAGATCTTCAAGAGCCGTCTGCATTCCGAACGGCTCCATGCCTCCGCAAACATGATCGATTTCCAGATCCCCTGGACCGTGGACGAGATCGAGGCCGCCAAGCAGGAAGTCCTGGCTGCCAACGGTCTGACGGATGCCTATGTCCGAGCGGTCGCCTGGCGCGGGGCAGGCCCGGATATGGGCGTGGCGTCGGCGCGCAACCCGGTCCGGCTGGCCATCGCGGCATGGGAGTGGGGCAACTATTACGGCGATGCCAAGATGAAGGGCGCAAAGCTCGACATCGCCAAGTGGAAACGCCCCTCGCCGGAAACCGCGCCCAGCCACGCCAAGGCGGCCGGCCTCTACATGATCTGCACCATGTCCAAGCACGCCGCCGAGGCCAAGGGATGCTCGGACGCGATGATGTTCGACTACCGCGGCTACGTCGCCGAGGCGACGGGCGCCAACATCTTCTTCGTCAAGGACGGCGAGGTGCATACACCCGACCCGGATTGCTTTCTGAACGGGATAACCCGCCAGACCGTGATCGGCATGCTGGAGGACCGCCAGATCAAGGTGAACGTCCGCCACATCATGCCCGAGGAACTGGAGGGTTTCGAGCAATGCTGGCTGACCGGCACCGCGGCCGAGGTCACGCCGGTGGGGAAGATCGGCGACTATTCGTTCGAGGTCGGCGCGCTGACCCGCGAGATCGCGGAAGGCTACGAAAAGCTGGTGCGGTCCTGACGGAGTCGAGGGAGGATCACTGCATCCCCTTGGCCCGCACCTTGGCTTCGGCCGCGCGCTTGAGGCCAAGCTGGCGTTCCCGCAGGACGACGGCGACGCCCGAGGCAATCACAAGTGCCGCCCCGAGAAGGATCTGGATCGTCGGCACCTCGTCGAAGAAGAGCCAGCCGATCATCAGGGCCGACAGCATCGAGACATAGGTGAAGGGCGCCAGAACGCTGACTTCCGCATAGCGATAGCTGGATGTGAGAAGCAGCTGTCCGACTGCGCCCAGAAGGCCGGCCCCGATCATCCAGACCCATTCGATTCCCCGTGGCATCACCCAGCCGAACGGCACTGTCAGCAACGACAGCAGGGTCGCGGTCAGGGCGAAATAGAATACGATCGCTTCGGGGCGTTCCGTGCCGGTCATGCGCTTCACGAAGATCTGCGCGAAGGCCGCGCAGCCGGCAGAGGTCAGGACGATGGCCGCGCCGATCAGTTCCTCGCGGCTGCCCTCGGCCGTGAGGCGGGGAAACAGGATCACGACGACACCCACCAGTCCGACCGCCACCGCGCTGATCCGGATCAGCCGGATCCGTTCGCCCAGCATGATCGCCGCGAAGATCACCACGAGGATGGGCGCGACATAGCCAAGGGCGGTCACCTCGGGCAGGGGCAGGTAGTGCAGACCCGCAAAGCTGAGGCCCATGGCCAGCGTACCCACGATTCCGCGGCGCGCGTGGCCCTTCCAGTCATGCGTCCGCAGGGCTTCGACGATGCGCCCCTGTGCTCCGAACCATGCCAGAAGGATGGGGATGGTCAGGACCGACCGGAAAAACACCGCTTCGCCCGCGGGAATCCTCTCTGCCGCCTTGATGAAGGATGCCATGACCGTGAACACCGTCACGGACAGGATCATCAGCAGGATACCACGCAGAGGGGCCATGCCCCGGAACTAGCCGATCGGACCCCTGCGTGAAACGTCTATTCCGCGTGGCGCTCGATCCAGAGGTAGCGGCGCAGGCGCGCGCCTCCATCCAGCTTCTTCGGCATCCGCCGCAGCACCTGGGTCTGCTTGCGCGGTTCCGCCCGAGCCAGCGCATCCAGCTGGGCGAACCGGCGCATCGTCTTGCCGCTGCGGGTGCGAGGATGGTCGAGGACATGCTTGTTCATGGATCTCTCCCTTTCTGACAGCCCCTTCGGGGAGGCAATATATATCACACCTTCGGCATTTGTCCCAATGCCCAGTGAGCGGCATCGGCGACGGCGCTATCCGAATCCCCGGCAAGCGTCTCGGCGACCGGCCGAAGTGAGGCCAGACCGGAGTTCCCGATCGCATAGGCAACGTTTCGGACAAAACGGCCGCGTCCGATACGCTTGATCGGACTTCCCGAGAATTTCGTGCGGAAGGCCGCGTCGTCCAAGGCTGCCAGATCCGCCAAAGCCGGTGCCTCAAGGTCATCCCGCGCGGCATACCGCGTCTCGGTCGCGGCCACGGCGAACTTGTTCCAGGGACAGACCGCGAGGCAATCGTCGCAACCGTAAATCCTGTTGCCCATCAATGGACGCAAGGCCGGGTCCACCGGCCCCTTGTGTTCGATCGTGAGGTAGGAAATGCAGCGCCGCGCGTCGAGTTGGTAGGGCGCAGGAAACGCATCCGTCGGACAGATGTCGAGACAGGCGCGGCACGATCCGCAGTGATCCACCCCCGGGGCATCCGGGGGAAAATCGAGAGATGTGAAGATCGCGCCCAGAAAGAACCAGTTTCCCAGTTCGCGTGACAGCAGGTTCGTGTGCTTGCCCTGCCAGCCCAATCCCGCCGCCTGCGCCAGCGCCTTCTCGGGCACGGGTGCCGTGTCGACGAACACCTTCACCTCGCCACCGGCCTCGGCGATCAGCCAACGCGCGAGCCGCTTCAGGCGCTTCTTCACAAGGTCGTGGTAGTCGCGGTTGCGCGCATAGACCGAGATCGTCCCCCGGTCGGGACGGTCCAACAGGGCAAGCGGATCTTCCTCGGGGGTGTAGGGTTCGGCCAGCATGACGACCGACCGCGCCTCGGTCCAAAGCGCCGCCGGGTTGCCCCGCCACTCGGCGCGTTCGGCCAGCCAGGCCATCTGACCGTGCCGGCCTTCATCGAGGAAGATGCGAAGTCTCTCGGCCACTTCGGGCACCGCGTCGGGCGTTGTCACCGCCATCGCCGCGAACCCTTCCGCTTGCGCCCGGGACGCCAGACGCGCCTTGAGGTTCGCCGAGGTCACGGCGTTCCGTCCGGTCGAGTCCGGGTCTGGCCGCGCCGTTCAGAAATCCAGATCGGCGTAGTGGGCTGGTTGCGGGAATCCCGGCACCGCATCTGCGAGAATTCCGCGGAAGGCCGGCCGTGACTTGATCTTGGCATACCAGTCCTTGACGTTGGCGTTCCGGTTCCAGTCGACATCGGAAATATAGTCCAATGACGAAAAATGGGCCGCCGCGGCAAAATCGGCAAGGCTCATCGCGTCGCCAGCCAGCCAGCGCCGTTGATCCAGCAACCATCCGAGATAGTCGATGTGGTACTTGATCGCCTTTGCCCCCGCCTTGACGTTGGTGCTGTCGGGGTAGCCCTGTCCGGTGATCTTCTTGTTGACCCGCTCGTAAAGAAGCTTCGACGTCACCTCGTGATGGAACTTGTCGTCGAACCAGGTCACAAGCCGCCGCACCTCGTGGCGTTCCACGGGGGATTTGGGCATCAGCGGCGGATCGGGATAGGTCTCTTCCAGAAACTCGCAGATCGCCGCGCTTTCGCTGAGAGTGCGCCCGTCGATCTTGAGCACCGGAACCTTGCCCGCAGGATTGCGGCGCATGAAGTCGAGGTCACGCTCCCAGTAGCGTTCCTCGACGAGATCCACCTCGATCTTCTTTTCCGCAAGGCTAAGCCGGACCTTGCGGCAGAACGGGGACAGCGGGACGTGGTAGAGACGATTCATCGCGATTTGCAGACTCCGGTTGCCGCCTCAATGCCGCGAAAGCCGCCGGGGTTCAATCCTCGAAGCAGGCGGCGCGCCCATCCCGGCGGATCGTTTCCGCCCCGTCGAGGATCGAGGCGGACCGGGCCCGCACGAAAGCCGAGGGATTGGAGGCCGACCGGCCCTTGGGATCGGGCAGGATGGCGGCAAGCCGTGCGGCCTGCACCGGGCTGAGGGCATCTGCCGAAATGCCGAAATAGTGCCTTGCCGCGGCCTCGACCCCGAAGACGCCCTGACCGAACTCGGCCACGTTGAGATAGACCTCGACGATGCGCCGTTTCGACCAGAAGACCTCGACCAACGGCGTGATCAGCGCTTCCAGCGCCTTGCGCGGCCAGCTTCGCCCGTGCCAGAGGAACACGTTCTTCACCGTCTGCTGCGTCAGCGTGGAGGCGCCGCGCCCCGCGCCGGAATCAAGGGCATCGCGGATCGCGGCCATGTCAAAGCCCCAGTGCAGGCAGAAATTCGCGTCTTCCGCGGCCACGACCGAACGCGCCATCACCGGCGCGATACGGTCGAGCGGGACCCAGGTCCGTTCGACCCCGCCATGGCGTATCGCTTCGGCGACGATGTAGGGGGTGGTCGGCGGGCGCAGAACCGAAAAGACGACGATCAACAGGATCAGGAGGGCGGTGGCACCGAGGATTGCGCGCGCCGTCCAGCGCGCGATGCGTCGCCAGAGCGGGCGGCGTTTGGTCGCCGCCGTCTTCTTTCGGCTGGCCGATGGTTTCGGTTTCGTGTTTCTCGCCACGCGGCGCACCATGATGTGAGGTCGGGCGGCGTGCAATAACCGCCTTCGTCGCCGGTGTCATCCTTATCCCGCAGGACGCGGGTCCGGCAGGGGCGTCAGCTTCCGACGGCCATACGCTGGAACAGGGCACTGTCGCGCAGCAATTCATCGTAGGTGCCGCTTGATGCGACGGACCCGTTCTCCATCACATGGATCACGTCGCAATTCCGCACCGTGCTCAGCCGGTGGGCAATCATGATGATCGTCATCTCCTGGCGTATCGTCTCGACCGCCTCCATGACCACCCGCTCGGTGATGTTGTCGAGCGCGCTGGTGGCTTCGTCCAGGATCAGCAGGCTTGGACTGTGATAAAGCGCCCGCGCTATGCCGATCCGCTGACGCTGCCCGCCGGACAGTCGGACACCCCGTTCGCCGACGAGGGTCTCGTAGCCATCGGGCAGATCGCTCATCACGAAGTCATGAAGTGCGGCCAACCGCGAGGCACGTTCCACCGCCTGATCGTCGATCGACTCGGGCGGAACACCGAAGGCGACATTCTGCCGGACGCTGTCCTCGGTCAGGAAGATGCTTTGCGGCACATAGCCGATCGACCGCTGCCAGGACCGCAGGTTGTCGTTTGACAGCGGTGTGTCGTCGATCCGGATTTCCCCGCTGTCGGGCGTCAGCAGGCCAAGGACAAGGTCGACGAGCGTCGTCTTTCCCGCGCCCGTTCCTCCGACGATACCGACCGTGGTGCATTTCGGGATTTCCAGAGAGACGTTTCTCAGGGCGGTCCGTTCTGATGAGGGGTAAGAGAACGCGACCTTTTCCAGCGTGATCGCCTTCTGGAGGCTTAGCCTCGTGTCTCCGCCAGATGGCAAATCGACGGCGGTTCTGGACGCCGTCATGAAGTCGTCATGGATCTGCTCGAGCGAAGCCTGCCCCACGAGGATCGATGTGAAGGCCGCGTAGATCTTCTGCAACGCGGGCAGCAGTCGCAAGGTCGCAAAGGCGAAGATGCCGAGCTTTGGGATGATAGCCGCAAGATCGCCCTGGTTCCACAAAAGCAGGACCATCACCAGACCGATGAGAAACCCGAAGACGATCGCCTCAAGGGCAAGTCTCGGGAGTTGTTGCAGCACACTGGCATAGGCGCCGTGCCGCGCGGCCTCGAGCGCCGCGGTTTCGAAGCGCCGCGAATAGCCTCTTTCAAGGCCCATCAGCTTCACTTCCTTGAACCCGCCCATCGCCTCCTGCGTCAGTTGGTACCGCGTCTGGTTGTGCCTGACCAATTCCTTCCCGATCCACTTCAATCGGCGTCTCTGCCAGAAATAGATCGCAAGGTATCCGCCACCGATGATCAGCGCCGTAGCAATGCAGATGATCGGATCGACGGCGAGCAGGAACCCGATGATCGCCAGGGTGATCAGGCCCGCCGAAACGAGTTCGAGAGACGGCGTGAGCACCCTGCCGATGAAACTGCTGACCTCGCTCAGAACCCTGCGGCTGACGTCCGAACTGCTGCGCCCGAGAAACCATGTGTATGGCTGGCGCAGGTAGATCGACAAGAGCCGGCTGGAGAGGCTGTATTGCCGCATATTGCTGAATCGGGCGTTTGCATAGATCCCGGCCATCTTGACGGCCTGCGAACCGGCGACCACGACGATGGCAAGGGCGGCCAGCGCGATCTGGAAGGAGCTGACCGTGGAAAAGCCGAAGGTCTCGAAGGCCCACGCCAGACGCGCGCTTTCCTGAATGCGTTCGGGCTCCGAAAGAATTCCCAGCAGCAGGAAAACCATGCCCAGGCCTGCGAGTTCGGCGAATGCCACCAGGACAAGCAGGCCCATCAGGATAAGGAAACGCCGCCGCTCGGTCTTGTCGAGCAGATCGAAAATGCGGCGGTAGACCTGTATCACTGGGTTCGTCCTTGTCGCGTCAAAGCCCGGCATTCCCCCGGCGCATCCCTAGGGACCCGGGCCTCTGCGGTCAACGTCCGTCAGCGATGCTTCGCAGGAGAGTTTGAGCATTCTAAGGCAAGAATGCAGCCTTCGTTGAGGCGAACCCGATATGTCGGACCGTCGTCGCCCTCATCGACGACGATCGGGGAGATCGGGTCAGGCCGATGGAGGGCGGTGCCACCGGGCGGTCAGACCCGGGGCACCGCGTTCTCATTCGGCGGGAATGGCCGTCCGCTCCACCCCGATGGGATGGGCCAGCTTGTTCAGCATCTCGCGCGGGCAGACCTGGAGGAAGTGCCTGCACTCGGTCTCCCAGTCCTGAAGGATTGCCTTGGCGTGAAGGCTTCCGGTTTCCTCTGCGTGCCGCTCGATCAGGCCTCTGAGCTGCGCCTCCCAGTGGTCTACCGTTACCGGACAGGTCACGATCGTCTCGAGATTCATCATCGCCTCCGCGGTACCTTCCGGGTCATAGAGATAGGCCATCCCGCCCGTCATCCCTGCCCCGAAGTTCGCGCCGATGGATCCCAGGATCACGGCAACCCCGCCGGTCATGTATTCACACCCGTTCGAGCCACAGCCTTCGACCACGACCTTTGCGCCCGAGTTGCGCACGGCGAAGCGTTCGCCCGCACGGCCGGCGGCAAAGAGATAGCCGTCAGTCGCACCGTAAAGCACGGTGTTGCCGATGATCGTGTTCTGCGAGGCCTCAAGGCGCGACAGCATCGGCGGTCGCACGACGATTGTCCCGCCCGACAGGCCCTTGCCGACATAGTCGTTGGCATCTCCCGAAACCTCGAGTTTCAGCCCCGGCGCGGCAAACGCCCCGAGCGATTGCCCCGCCGAGCCTTGCAGCTTGACGGTCAGGTGATCCGGCTGAAGCTGGTTGCGCATTCCGAAACGGTTGACGATGTGGCTTGATGTGCGCGTGCCGATGGTGCGCAAGGTATTCTGCACCGCATATTGCAGTTGCATTTTCTCGCCATCGTTCAGGAAGCGTGCGGCATCCTGCACGATCTGCGCGTCCAGTGTGTCGGGCACGACGTTGCGCGGCTTCGTCCGGTCATAGACGATGTCCTTGGCGCCGTCGACGGTGATCAGAAGCGGGTTCAGGTCCAGATCATCGAGATGCGCCGACCCGCGGCTGACCTGCGTCAGAAGGTCGGCTCGGCCGATCACGTCGTCTACCGAACGCGCGCCGATCGAGGCGAGGATTTCCCGCACCTCCTGCGCGTAGAAGGTGATCAGGTTCACGACCTTTTCCGCAGACCCCGTGAACTTCTCGCGCAGGCGCGGATCCTGGGTGCAGACGCCCACCGGGCAGGTGTTCGACTGGCACTGGCGCACCATGATGCAGCCCATCGCGATCAGCGCGGCTGTGCCGATGCCGTATTCCTCGGCGCCCATCATCGCCGCCATCACGATGTCGCGGCCGGTGCGAAGGCCGCCGTCGGTGCGCAGCGTGACCCGGTCGCGCAGCTTGTTCATCGCGAGAACCTGATGCGCTTCGGTCAGGCCCATTTCCCATGGAAGGCCCGCGTACTTGATCGAAGTCGCGGGCGACGCGCCGGTGCCGCCGTTATGGCCTGAAATCAGGATCACGTCGGCCTTGGCCTTGGCCACGCCCGCGGCGATGGTGCCGACACCCGAGGCCGCCACCAGCTTGACCGTCACCTTGGCGCGCGGGTTGATCTGCTTGAGGTCGTAGATCAGCTGCGCCAGATCCTCGATCGAGTAGATGTCGTGGTGTGGCGGTGGGCTGATCAGCGTGACACCCGGCGTCGAATGCCGCAGCCGCGCGATCAGTTCGGTCACCTTCATGCCCGGAAGCTGGCCGCCCTCGCCGGGCTTGGCTCCCTGGGCCACCTTGATCTCGAGCTCTTCGCAGGCGTTGAGGTATTCCGCCGTCACGCCGAACCGGCCCGAGGCGACCTGCTTGATCTTCGCCGACGGGTTGTCGCCGTTCGGTTCGGGGAGGAAGTGCGCGGGATCCTCGCCTCCTTCACCGGAATCCGACTTGGCGCCGATGCGGTTCATCGCGACGTTCAGCGTCTTGTGCGCTTCGGGCGACAGGGCGCCCAGCGACATGCCCGGCGTCACGAAGCGCTTACGGATCGAGGTGATCGACTCGACCTCTTCGATCGGGACGGGCTTGCCCATCGGCTTGATGTCCAGAAGGTCCCGCAGGTGGATCGGCGGGTTCGCCCGCATCTTGGCGGAATACTGCTTCCACATCTCGAAGGACCCGCGCTGGACCGCCGTCTGAAGCATATGCATGGACGTCGCTTCCCAGGCATGGGTCTCGCCCGACTTCCGTGCCTTGTAGAAGCCCCCGATCGGCAGGACGTCGGCGCCGCCGTGGAACCCCTTCGCGTGGACCTCCTCGGCCTTGGTCTGGATGCCCGAGACACCGATTCCCGAGATCCGGCTGTGCATGCCGGGGAAATACTCGTTCACCATCGCGCGGCTGAGGCCGACGGCCTCGAAGTTCAGACCACCCCGATAGGACGAGACCACCGAGATTCCCATCTTCGACATGATCTTCAGCAGACCCTGGTCGATGGCCTTGCGATAGCGTGCGACCGCCTCGGTCAGCGATCCGTCGATCAGTCCGCGTTCGATCCGGTCGGCGATGGAATCCTCGGCCAGATAGGCGTTCACGGTCGTCGCGCCGCAGCCGATGAGAACGGCGAAGTAATGCGGATCGATGCATTCCGCCGACCGTACGTTCAGCGAACAGAAGGTACGAAGCCCCTTTTTTGTCAGCCAGAAGTGCACCGCACTGGTCGCGAGGATCATTGGCATTGCGACACGGTCGGGCCCCTGTTCCTGATCGGTCAGGACAAGGTGCCCGGCGCCCGAGCGTACGGCATCTTCGGCCTCGGCCCTGATCCGGGCGAGGGCATCGCGCAGGGCGCTTTGTCCGCCACCTGCGGGAAAGGTGCAGTCGATCCGCGTCATCGGCGCGTTGAACTGGCGTTCCAGTTCGTCGAATTGCGCATTCCCGACAAACGGGCTGTCGAGCACCAGGATTTCGGTCTGGCTCGAATCCTCGTCCAGCACGTTCTTGAGGTTGCCGAACCGGGTCTTGAGGCTCATCACGCGGTATTCGCGCAAGCTATCGATCGGTGGGTTGGTGACCTGGCTGAAGTTCTGCCGGAAGAAGTGCGAAAGCGGCCGGTACTTCTTGGACAGCACCGCGCTGGGCGTGTCGTCGCCCATCGAAGCCAGCGCCTCTTTCCCATCCTCGGCCATCGGCGCGAGAATCTGCTCGAGCTCTTCCATCGTGTAGCCTGCGGCGATCTGGCGGCGTCGCAGGTCGCTGCCCGAGAACAGTGCGTGCTCGGTGACCTTCCCAAGCACCTCGTCCAGTTCGTTGATCTTGCCGACCCACTCGCCGAAGGGCTGCGACTGGCTGAGTTTGTCCTTGATTTCCGTGTCGTGGTAGAGCTTGCCCTCCTGCATGTCGACGGCCAGAAGCTGGCCGGGTCCAAGGGCGCCCTTTTCCTTCACGGTGGCTTCGTCGATCGGGACCATGCCCGCCTCCGATCCCGCGATCACCAGGCCGTCGCCGGTCACGACATAGCGCATCGGGCGCAGGCCGTTCCGGTCAAGACCGGCGCAGACCCAGCGGCCGTCGGTCATCGCCAGGGCGGCGGGGCCGTCCCACGGCTCCATCACCGAGTTGCAGTAGGAATACATGTCGCGCCAGGCTTCGGGCAGTTCGACGGCCTGCTTCGACCACGACTCGGGCACCATCATGATCTTCGCCATGGGCGCGTTGCGGCCGGCGCGGACAAGCACCTCGAACACCGCGTCGAGCGCCGCGGAATCGGAGGCACCGTTGGCGATGATCGGCTTGATGTCCTCGGCCATGTCGCCGAATGCCGACGAGGCCATGCGGATCTCGTGGCTTTTCATCCAGTTGAGGTTGCCCCGCAGCGTGTTGATCTCGCCGTTGTGGGCGAGCATGCGGAACGGCTGCGCCAGCCACCATTGCGGGAAGGTGTTGGTGGAATAGCGCTGATGATAGATCGCGAAGGCGGATTCGAAGCGTTCATCCTTCAGGTCGGGATAGAACTCCGCGACCTGCTCGGCCAGCATCATGCCCTTGTAGATGATCGACCGGCACGAAAGAGAGCACATGTAGAGCTCGCCCACCTGCGCCGCGAGTGCGGCTTTCTCGATCCGGCGGCGGATGACATAGAGTTCGCGCTCGAAGGTTTCCTCGTCCACGCCCTTGGCGTTGGCGATGATGATCTGTTCGATCTCGGGCCGGGTCGCGTTGGCCTTCTCGCCCAGGACGCTGGTGTCCACGGGGACATGCCGCCAGCCGTAGATATAGTGACCCATGCGCAGGACTTCGGATTCCACGATGGTCCGGCACGTCTCCTGCGCACCGAAATCCGTGCGTGGCAGAAAGACCTGGCCGACCGCGATCAGCTGATTCATGCGCGGTTTGTGGCCAGTGCGTTCGATCTGGTCATAGAAGAACGGCACCGGGATCTGCACATGGATGCCCGCGCCATCGCCGGTCTTGCCATCGGCATCGACAGCCCCCCGATGCCAGACCGCCTTGAGCGCGGCTATCCCGTGTTCCACGACCTTGCGCGACCGCGTGCCGTCGATCGAGACGACAAGACCGACCCCGCAAGACGCGTGTTCGTCGTCGTCACGATAGAGGGAATTCTCGGCCATCCATGCGCGGCGGGCCTTCTCCGCGGCAACCCAGTCTGCGTCGTAGGTGGTCATGGCGCCTCTCCTTCGAGGAAGTCGTGGAGTTTCTTCAATTCTTCGGCTTCAGTGCTTTGCGTCGCCCCGGGCCAGGGCGGGAACCAATCGGGGCGATGATCCACGAAGATCTCTTCGCGCAGGGTCAGCCCGGACTGATCGTCAAATAGCCCGGGAGCCACGAAAGCCACGGGTTTCCCCTGCATCCGCCAGTAAAGCGTCGCGCCGCAGGTGGCGCAGAACGCACGTTCGCCCCATGCGCTCGCGCGGTATGCGGAAATGCTTTTGGTGCCGGACAGCTCGAGATCAGTCACCCGGACCGAAAAAAGCGGCCCGCCCCCTGTCCAGCGCTGACACTGGATGCAGTGGCAGGCCTGAAGGCTGTCATCGGGCGTGACCGCGGAGACCTTCACCGCGCCGCACAGGCATTGGCCGCTGCGCCTCATGTCTCGCGCTCCGGCAAATGTCCGACGGACGTCAGATAGGCCGCCCTCGAAACCTTTGGATGGTTCCCCGCGAACGTCATGCAGGCAAGGGCTTCCTCGATGAAGATTTCATGCGACAGAGGCATCGCTGCCGCGTCGGGGAAGAGCCCGGGAAAGAGATCGAACCCTTCGTCGTCGTCCTTGATCCACAAGTGGGCTCCGCAGGTCGGGCACCATGCCCGTTCGGCAAAGCTCGACGTGCGGTAGCGCGCCACCGGACCTTCGACGGTCACCGCGTCTGCCGGGGCGTCGAAGCACAGAAGTGCGCTCCCGCTCCACCGGCGGCACGTCTCGCAATGGCAGGCGCTCGCAGACCATGCGTAGCGATGCGCCGTGATCGTCACGGCGCCGCACAGGCATTGTCCCTTCATGGCCTCGACGTCCATCGCGGACTCCCTGTCTTCCAACTATTCCGCCGCCACCTGGGCGTTCTGCGAGATGTAGTCGAGGATCGCCTCGGCGGCCTCGCGCCCGTCGCGGATCGCCCAGACCACAAGGCTGGCGCCGCGCACGATGTCGCCGGCGGCATAGACGCCGGGCAGGCTTGTCGCGTGGGTGCGGAAATCGGCCTTGATCGTGCCCCAACGGGTCACTTCCAGCCCGTCCACGCCCCAGAGCGCGGGAAGGTCTTCGGGTTCGAATCCCAGCGCCTTGATCACGAGGTCGGCCTCTTCGACATAGTCCGCGCCTTCGATCTCCTCGGGCATCTGGCGGCCCGTGGCGTCCGGCGCGCCAAGCCGCATCTTCGAGACGATGACTCCCTCGACCTCCTCGCCGCGAAAGCCCTTCGGGGCCGACAGCCAGACGAATTCCACGCCCTCTTCCTCGGCGTTGCCCACTTCGCGCATTGATCCCGGCATGTTCGCCCGGTCCCGGCGGTACAGGCACTTGACGCTTTCGGCACCCTGGCGGATCGCGGTGCGCACGCAGTCCATCGCCGTGTCGCCGCCGCCGATGACGACGACGCGCTTGCCGTCCGCATCGAGTTCGCCCGAATCGAACTCGGGCACGTCGTCGCCGAAGCTCTTGCGGTTGGACGCGGTCAGATAGTCGATCGCCCGCACGATGCCATCCGCGCCGCTTCCGGGGGCCTGCAGATCGCGGGACTTGTAGACCCCGGTGGCGATCAGCACAGCGTCGTGCTTGCCGCGGATCGCGTCGAAACTGATATCGTCGCCAACGTTGCAGTTGAGCACGAACTCGACCCCGCCATCCTCAAGCTGGTCGATCCGCTTCATCACGACGTCCTTCTCGAGCTTGAAGCCCGGAATTCCGTAGGTCATCAGCCCGCCGGCGCGGTCGTACCGGTCATAGACCGTGACCTGGATGCCCGCGCGACGAAGCATGTCGGCCGCTGCCAGTCCGCCGGGACCCGCGCCGATGATGCCCACCGATTCGGTGCGCTCGATCGAGGGCCGGATCGGCTGGACCCAGCCTTCGTCCCAAGCGGTGTCGGTGATGTATTTCTCGACCGACCCGATCGTGACGGTTCCGTGGCCCGATTGCTCGATCACGCAGTTGCCTTCGCAAAGCCGGTCCTGCGGACAGATCCGCCCGCAGATCTCGGGGAAGGTGTTGGTGGCCTGGCTCAGTTCATAGGCCTCGCGCAGGCGACCTTCGGCGGTCAGCATCAGCCAGTCGGGGATATTGTTGTGCAAGGGGCAATGGGACTGGCAATAGGGCACGCCGCACTGGCTGCACCGCGCGGCCTGTTCCTCGGCCTTTTCGCGCGCGTATTCGCCGTAGATCTCGTCAAAATCCGCGCGCCGTACCAAGGCGTCACGCTTTTGGGGCATATCGCGCGGTATGGTCACGAACTTGAGCATCGGAGTTCTCAGCCATGGGCCCAATCCTTTCGGTCCTCTCAGGCCGGCTGTTTAAAAGCAGTCGGAGGGAAATAAAAGTCAGACATGCTGACCTAATATCAGATTATTCCTGCGGGCGCGCCAAATTCTTGCTGAAACGCGGAATTATTAGGACATACATACTGTCCTAATGTTTCGCTTTCCATTCAGGATCAGTACTTTAGGGTGGCGACATCCTTGACCCTCCGGTTGGCCAGATGTCGCTTCTATTCCTGCTTCTTGTCGCAAGCATTCAGGGCGTTACCGAATTTCTGCCGGTCTCGTCATCCGGTCATCTGATTCTCCTTCCCGCACTGACCGGGCTGGAGGACCAGGGGCAGACGATCGACGTGGCGGTCCATGTCGGAACGCTGGCTGCCGTGATCCTGTATTTCTGGTCCGACGTTCGACGGGCTCTTCGGGGGGTGCCGGGGCTCTTCCGCTGGCAGATCGACAACCAGGATACCTGGCTTGCGCTTTGTCTTGCGGTCGCGACCGTGCCGGTTGTGGTCGCGGGACTGATCTTCAAGCTGACAGGCTTGGACGACATGTTGCGCTCGGTCGAGGTGATCGGCTGGACCATGATCATCTTCGGTATCGTGCTTTACTGGACCGACCAGAGGGGCGGATTCGAAAAGTCGGCCGGGGACTGGTCGCTGAAAGACGCGGTCACGATGGGCCTATGGCAGGCCGTGGCGCTGATCCCCGGAACCTCGCGCTCGGGGATCACCATCTCGGCGGCGCGGCTTCTGGGCTATGACCGGCGCGATGCCGCGCGTCTGTCGATGCTGATGTCGATTCCCACGATCTTCGCATCGGGTATTCTGGTGGGGGCCGATGTGATCGCCACCGCCGATGCGCAGGCCGCGCGCGACAGCGCCATCGCCGCCGTCTTCGCGTTTCTCGCTGCTTTGCTGGCCCTTGCCGTCATGATGCGGCTTCTCCGGGTCGTCAGCTTCACGCCCTATGTCATCTACCGGATCGTGCTGGGGATCGTCCTGCTCTGGATCGCCTACACCTGATTGCGTTTCAGGTGGCGGGCGGACTCCTTGATGCTGGCATACTGGCCCGATGGCCGGAACCGCCAGAGATAGTCGGGCAGAACCGCCTCCATCGTGGTCGGCACGATGCCAAGCTCGGCGAATCCCATGACGCCCTCGGCCACCACGTTGTCCCGGGCAAGGTTGCGGACCTGGTCACGCGTGATCGGTCCCTTGATCAGGCCAAGCGTCAGGCTCTTGAGGACGTCGAACGTCCCGCCCATGAGCCGGCCCAGCCAGAACGGAATCGCAACGATAAACCGCCTGCGCTGGATCAGGTCGAGCATCCGCACCATCAGCTCCCGGAATGTCGCAACCTCGGGCCCGCCCAGTTCGTAGACGCCGGGCTTCGCCTGGCCCAGGACGCCCATGACCGCCGCCTGGGCCACATCGTCGACATAGACCGGCTGAAACCGGGTGTCGGCCCCGACGATCGGCAGGGCCGGCGACATCACCGCCATGCCGGCGAAGCGATTGAAGAACTGATCCTCGGCCCCGAAGATGATCGACGGGCGAAGGATCACGGCCTGCGGCATGTGCTGCAGGACCGCCGCCTCGCCCGCGGCCTTGGTGCGGGCATAATCGCTTCCGCTTCCGGCATCCGCGCCGATGGCCGAAATCTGCACGAACCGGGCGACACCGGCTTCGGCGGCCAGCCGCGCCACCCGCGCGGTCCCGTCGGCCTGCACCGAGTCGAACGTGTTCTTGCCGTCGCGGGAAAGGATACCGACGCAGTTGACCACCGCGTCGGAACCGTGAACGGCCGCGGCGACACTCGCGTCATTGCGGATGTTGGCCAGAACCGGCACGACCTGTCCCACGACCCCATAGGTCTTGAGGAACAGCGCCTCGTTCGGCCGACGGACGGCGACACGCACGCGCCAGCCCTCCTGTGCCAGGCGCCGGACGATGTAGCGCCCGACAAAGCCTGATCCGCCGAAAATGGTGACGAGCTTCGACATGCCGGATTCCCGTGGTTGATGCAGCCCTTGCATAGCTTCCCGCCGCCCCCGGAACAAGGGAACACCACATCGCATCAAAGCCGTTGACACGCCTTCGGGGCGGTTATATCTGCCGCGGTCACGACACCTGCCCAGGTGGCGGAATTGGTAGACGCGCTAGCTTCAGGTGCTAGTATTGGAAACGATGTGGAGGTTCGAGTCCTCTCCTGGGCACCACTCCCCACAGATGATCCTTCATGGTTAGACCAGTTGCCGTTCAATGCGACGGGTCCGAAGCGCCAGCAATGGTCTCAGGTTCGGCACATCCGCTTGATCGTCTCGGCATGATCCGGGTCGGCGTCAAGCGCGTCGGATGCCAGCGTGCGGGCGCGATCCATCAGCTCTTCGGGCGGGACCACTTCATCGACGAGGCCTGACATCAGCGCTGCGTCCGCACCGATGCGTGCGCCCGCCATCAGGATATGCTTTGCCCGGGACGGGCCGACCAGTGTTCACAAGCCGACCGGGGTCCGAGGCCTGTGGCAGGAAGCCAAGCTTCATCACCGGATAGAAGAACTTCGCCTCGGACACCGCGATGCGCAGATCGCAGGCCAGCACCATCCCGAAAGCGCCGCCCGCGAGTGTGCCGTTGAGCGCAGCGATCGTCAGGCAGGGAAGATCCGCGATGGCGCCCGACAGGTCTTCCCAGACCGGGTCGGTCGCGAGCCCGGCACGCGCCGCGTCGAGATCCGCGCCAGCGCTGAAGACCTTGCCGGCTCCTGTCAGGATGACCGCGCGCGCGTCGCCCTTCGCCTCGCGCGCCGCAGCTGCGAGGCTGGCCAGCATGTCGCGCGTCAGCGAATTCGCCTTTTCGGGACGGTTCAGGCGCAGTGTCCACAGCGCGCCCTCGCGCGACACCTCGATCATTGGATCAAACCCACCCGGCGCCGCACGTCTGCATCGCGAAGTCTGACGTCCTCGCCAAGGTACGCGTCCGCGTCGGGCGAACACATCCACAACAGGGCCCGCGCGGGCCATTCGGGCGGGATATGGGCGGACCACTCCAGCTTGCTGACCTCACTGATCCCGCTTGCGGCGATCTTGCGCTGCATCGTCGTGCCCACGGTGCCCGGAGACAGGCCCATAACCCGAAGCCCGTGCGCCCGGCCCTCTTCGTCGGCACACCGCGTCAGCATCGCGGCTCCGGCCTTGGCGGCGCAATAGTGGCTCCACCCCTCGACCGGGCCGTAAGCTGCGCCGGACGAGATGTTCAGGATCGTCCCGCCACCTGCGGCGATCATGACGGGCATTGCCGCCCTCAGGCCGTGGTACACGCCCTTCAGGTTGATATCGACCGATTGACCCCACCCATCGGGATCCGAGGCGGCAAGATGCGCAATCGGCTCGATCACGCCGGCGTTGTTGATCAGAACGTCCAGCGATCCGAAGGCTCCGACCGTCGCATCGACGGCGGCCGAGACCTCCCAGTATCGGCTTACATCGCAGGGGATGGCGATCGCCCCGTCGCCGATTTCGCCAGCCAGTTCGGCGATTTCCTCGCCGCTGCGTGCGATCAGGGCCACATTCGCCCCTGCCTCCGCAAAGACCCGGGCCGCCGCCGCGCCGATCCCGCGGCTTGCCCCGGTGATCAGTACGGCTTTTCCCTTCATGTCCATTTGGCTGTCCTCCATTTCTTCCGCTCCCCGGCCCGGATTCCACCGCCGCCCGCGAAACACGGCTTGACGCTGTCCGCTGCGGGTCCGAAGCTGTGGCCATTCCCCCGGATCGAGTGTGACCATGACCAGACAGTTTTTCATATCGACCGCGCTTGCAACCTTGATCACGACGCCTGCCCTGGCCGATCTGAGCGCCGCTCAGGTATGGGCCGACTGGCAGGCCTTCGCCACGCGCAACGGCTATGCGTTGACGGCGGCGTCCGAGACCCAGGCGGGCGACATCCTCACTGTGACCGGCGTCACGATGGCCATGGCGCTGCCCGAGGGCGACATGTCCGGGGATCTTGGAACCTTCACCTTCACCGAACTGTCCGATGGCACCGTCTCTGTCGGAGTGCCCGCCGAAGCGCCACTGGCCTTCTCGGGCACCGGCGAAGAAGGCGAGGAGTTCGCCATCACCCTGACCCTGTCCCACGACGGCCTCGAGATGATCGCCTCGGGCACTCCGGGAAGAACGCTTTACACCTATGCCGCGCCGCAGCTGTCGCTGATCGCCACCTCGTTCGACGTCGATGGTGAGGTCGTGCCGATGGATCTTGACGTATCGCTTGCGGCGCTGGCGGGCGAATACGAGATCGTCGAAGGCACACCGATGGCCGTGCGCAGCGACATGACCGCTGGTGGCGTTGCGGCGGCCTTCGCGGCAAGCGACCCCGAGGGGTCCGGCGACGAGGTCCGCTTCCTTGCCACGCTTTCGGACCTGGTATCGACCTCGACCGGAACGATGTCGTCCTTCACGGCCATGTCGGGGCTTGGCGAGATGATCGGACAGGGTCTCACGAGCGAGGGCATGCTGAGCTACCGAAACGCAACTTACGAAGTGGCGGGCAGCGCCGAGGGCGAGGACTTCGAGCTGCGCGCAGGTGCCGCCGCGGGCCAGCTCGATGTTTCCGTCGGACCCGAGGGCCTGTCCTATGGCGGCATGAACAGCGATGTGACCCTGGCCGTCCAGGGATCGCAGATGCCGCTGCCCGACGCATCTCTGGCGATGAGCAGTTCGACCTGGAAGTTCGACATGCCGGTGGCCGTGTCGGAAGACCCGCAGGACTTCGCGCTCCTTCTCCGTTTCGACGGACTGACGGTCAGCGATATGCTCTGGGGCATGTTCGACCCGATGGGGGCGCTTCCGCGCGATCCCGCGACGCTGGTGGTGGATGTCGCGGGGCAAGCCAACTGGCTGGTCGATATCACCGACCCCGCGATTTCGGAGACACCGTTCGAGGGGGCGCCCGGAGAGGTTCACGCCCTGACGGTGAACGAACTCCGGCTGGACGTGGCCGGGGCGGAACTGACCGGGACGGGCGATTTCACCTTCGACAACAGCTCCGTTCCCCCGGTCCCGGCAGGGGCGGTCGATCTACAACTTGTCGGCGGAAACGCCCTTCTCGATACGCTGGTGTCGATGGGGCTTCTGCCTCAGGAACAGGCCATGGGCGCGCGCATGATGCTGGGGCTTTTCGCCCGGCCGGGGGCTGGCGAGGACACGCTGACTTCGAAGATCGAGTTCACGCCCGAAGGCGGCATCATCGCCAACGGCCAGCCTTTGCGCTGACTCTTCGCTGCCCGGCGCCTTGCGAAGGGGGCCGGGCCGGACTAGGTGCGAAGGGTCCCGATGCGAAGGCCGTTGCCCATGTCCGAAGATCTCGAACGACTGACCGAACGGCTTCTCGGCGCCGCACTGAAGGCCGGCGCCGACGCGGCCGATACACTTGCCGTTGACGGAACTTCGATCTCGATCGACGTTCTGAAGGGAAAGCTCGAACATGCCGAGCGCAGCGAGGGGATCGACCTCGGCTTGCGGGTCCTGATCGGTCAGCGTCAGGCCTGTGTCTCCTCCTCCGACATCAGCGAGGCCGCGATCGCCCTCATGGCCGAGCAGGCTGTCGCCATGGCGCGCGAGGCGCCCGCGGATTCCTCGGTCGGGCTGGCGGACCCTGCGCAGCTTGCCCGTGCATGGGATTTGGCCGCGCTCGACCTCGACGACCCGGCGGCCGAACCGGCCCCCGCCGATCTGCAGGACTCCGCCTGCCGTGCCGAGGCGGCCGCGTTGTCCGTTCCGGGGGTCAGCCAGACCCAGGGCGCAAGTGCGGCCTACGGGCGCCGGCGCATACATCTGGCGGCGACGAACGGCTTCTCGGGCGGGTATGCCCGCACGCAGGGGTCGATATCCTGCGTGGCCATCACGGGATCCGGCACCGGGATGGAGCGGGACTATTTCGGCGAAAGTCGCACCTACCTGGCCGACCTGCCCCCGCCCGAGGAGATCGGCCGGATCGCGGGCGAACGCACCGCGGCCAGGGCCGGCGCGCGCAAGCCGCCGACCGGGCGTTTCCCGGTTCTCTTCGACGAACGCGTCGCCGGCTCGCTGATCGGTCACCTGCTTCAGGCCAGCAACGGCGCGGCCATCGTGCGCGGGTCGTCCTGGCTTCGCGATTCTCTCGGGAAGGACGTCCTGCCAAAGGGTCTGACCCTGACCGAGGACCCCGCTGCGGCCCCGCATCGGGGCGTCGCGGCCCTTTGACGCCGAGGGCCTGCCGGTGGAGCGGCGCGCGCTTGTCGAGAATGGTGTGCTCACGGGCTGGACGCTGGATCTTTCGACCGCGCGCCGGCTTGGGCTGGAAAGCACCGGAAACGCCGCGCGGGGCACGTCGGCGCCGCCCTCGCCCTCGGTGACGAATATCATGCTGACCCAGGGCACGCAAAGCCGGGACGACCTGCTGGCCGAGATGGGGCGCGGGCTTCTGGTGACCTCGCTGATCGGGTCGTCGGTCAATCCGAACACGGGCGACTATTCCCGCGGCGCCTCGGGGTTCTGGGTCGAGAACGGGCAGATTGCCTACCCGGTCAACGAATGCACCATCGCGGGCAACCTGCGCGAGATGCTGATGAGCCTGCGCCCCGCAAACGACGCGCGCCCCCATCTGTCGCGTGTCGTTCCGTCGCTTCTGGTCGAGGGTCTGACCCTTGCCGGAGAGTGATCTCGAGCTTCTGACCGCCGCGGCGCGGGCGGCTGGAGAGATCGCAACCCGGTTCTGGTCGGGCAAGAACCGGGTCTGGGACAAGGCCACCGACGACCCGGTCTCCGAAGCGGATCTGGCCGTCGACACCTACTTGCGCGATCGGCTGATCGCCGCCCGCCCCGACTATGGCTGGTTGTCGGAAGAAACCGAAGACACCCCGGATCGGCTGAACGCCCGGCGGGTCTTCGTGATCGACCCGATCGACGGCACGCGTTCCTTCATAGAGGGCGAAAAGACCTGGGCACACTCGCTGGCGGTGGTCGAGGATGGACAGCCCGTGACCGCGGTCGTTTATCTCCCGCTTCGCGAAAGGCTTTTCGCCGCCGAGGCAGGTAGGGGCGCGACCCTGAACGGCGCGGCGATCGCGGCGTCGGACTGGTCGGGTGAGGCCCCCATACGGCTTCTGGCGAATGCAGCCTCGATGGACATGCGCCACTGGCCGGGGGGAGAGCCGAAGGTGAAACGCTCGTTCCGGCCGTCGCTTGCCTACCGGCTCTGCCTCGTGGCCCAGGGCCGCTACGACGCGATGGTGACCTTCCGGGACAGCTGGGAATGGGACATCGCAGCCGGCGCCCTGATCGCGGCAGAGGCAGGCGCCACCGTGACGAACCGCCATGGCGCGCCGCTGTCCTTCAACAACGACCGACCGGCCAACCACGGTGTCGTCGCCGCCGCGCCCGGCGCCTACACGACGCTGATGGCGCACCGGCGGCGCGCTTGACCGCAGGGGGGAAACCCGTAGGGTCTGCCGCGCACGATTGACCGGAGGTCCCATGTCACAGCGCCTGCATCTTGTTTTCGGGGGCGAGCTTGTCGATCCGGGCAAGACCGCGTTCCGGGATGTCGCCGACATCCACATCGTCGGCATCTTCCCCGACTACCAGTCGGCGTACAACGCATGGAAGGCCGAGGCGCAGCGCACGGTCGACGATGCGCATACCCGGTATTTCATTGCCCATCTCCATCGTCTGCGCGACGAGGAAGCCGCGGCCTCGGCGACCGAGGAACTGGGGGACTGACCGGCAGATGGGTTCCAACCCGACCCAGTCACTCTATGAACGGGTATCGGCCCTCGCCGGGGGGTTGCGGCGCAGGAAAACTGCCCAGCCCCCCCTTCCCAAGCAATCCGACTCTGCGGAACCCGGTCAGGCCAGCCTTCCGGACGTCCGGCCCGACGGCATCCTTTTGTGGTGTCACGGCAGGTCGGCCGAGGACCTTGCCCCGGTCGAGGCGCTGGTTCCCCATCTTGGCGGGATGCTTGGCGAACCGGTGACCGCACTTGCCACGACGTCAGCCATGGACGAAGGCCGTCTGCGGACCCAGACGCTTCACCTGCCCACCGTGCCGGATACGTCCGATGCGGCCGATCGCTTTCTGTCGCAATGGCGACCCGATCTGGGGGTTGTCGCGGGCGCCGAGGTTCCGGCCGCCTTGGTGCAGGCGGCTGCCCAACGCGGTGTGCCGCTTTTCTGGGTTAACGCAACATGGTCACGGCCGACGAGCCGGTGGCGCAGTTGGGCCGCGGACGCACCGTTCGACCACTTCTCGCGGGTCTTTCCAGCCACAGGCCGCGACGTTCAGGAGTTGAGGCAGTCCGGAGTGCCCGCCGAGCGGATCGATACGCGGGGCCCGCTGCGCGAGACACCGCTGGCCCTGCCCTGCAATGAGGTCGAACGCGTCGCCTTCGCACGCAGGCTGGCGAGCCGCCCCGTCTGGCTTGCCGCCGCCGTCGGAGACACTTCGGTGGCGGATGTTTCGGCCGCGCATCGTCATGCCTCGCGGATGTCGCACCGCCTGCTTCTGGTCGCTGTCCCGGACGAGCCGCAGGCCGGTCCGGCGCTGGCGCAGCGTTTCGAGACCGATGGCTGGGCCGTCGCCCTGCGGTCGGCCGGCGATCGCCCCGATGCGGAAACCCAGGTCTTCGTGGCCGATGTGCCGGGGGAGATGGGCCTTTGGTACAGGCTGGCCCCGATCACCTTTCTCGCGGCGACCCTCGATCCGGGCGGCAAGGGGCCGAGCCCGTTCGAGCCCGCGGCGCTGGGGTCGGCTGTGATCCATGGTCCGCACACCGGATCGCACGGCGCGCGGTTCGAACGGCTGTCCCTTGCCGGCGCGTCGCGTCCGATCGCCTCGGGTCAGGAGCTTGGGGCGGCCATCGCCGAACTCCTCGCACCCGACAAGACCGCAGCACTTGCCGAGGCCGCGTGGCGCGTCACCTCGGAAGGGGCGGATGTGGCCGACCGCGTGCTCGACGCGCTGGCGACGGCGATCGAGGGCGACAGGGGCGGGACATGAGGCCGCCGGCCTTCTGGACCCGTCCCGCCGACCGTCCCGGCTGGCAGGCGTGGGCGCTGGCCCCGCTTGGCGCGCTTTATGCCACCGCCACCGCGCGCCGTGTCGCCCGGCCGTCCGGGCACCGTGCCGGTGTCCCGGTCATCTGTGTCGGCAACATCAATGCCGGAGGCACGGGCAAGACGCCGACCGTCATCTCGCTGTGCCAGATGCTGACGGACGCCGGGCACAGGCCCCATGTCGTCTCGCGGGGTCACGGCGGGACCGCCCCAGGCCCCCTCGAGGTCGATCCGAACCGACACTCCGCCGCCGATGTCGGGGACGAACCGCTTCTGCTTGCAGCCTTCGCGCCGACATGGATCGCCCGCGACCGCGCGGCGGGGGTCCGGGCGGCCGAAGCCGCGGGGGCGGGGTGCATCCTTCTGGACGACGGGTTCCAGAACCCATCCGTCGAAAAGGACTTCTCGATCGTCGTCGTCGATGCCGTGGTGGGATTTGGCAACGGGCGGGTGATCCCGGCGGGTCCCTTGCGCGAATCCGTGGCCGCCGGGCTTGCCCGTGCGGACCACCTTCTGCGAATCGGCGACGGCGCGGCGCAGGCGACCTTTGACGCCGCCTGGGCACAGGCGGTCACGGTGCCCTTCTCCACTGCCGAACTCGTCCCACTGGCGACGGGGATGGACTGGGACGGCCTGCGGGTTCTTGCCTTCGCGGGGATCGGGCGGCCGGGGAAATTCTTCGCCACGATCCGTGACCTTGGCGCCGACGTCGTGGCCACTCATGCGCTGGACGACCACCAGCCCCTGCATCCCGCGCTCCTCACGCGTCTGGAACGCGAAGCCGCCGAAGCTAACGCGCAACTGGTCACGACTGAAAAGGATGCCGTGCGCCTTCCGCCGGAGTGGCGCGGCAAGGTGCTGACGCTTCCGGTGCGGCTCGAACTGCGGGAGGACAACGGCCTCACGGACGCGATCAGCGCCGTTTTCGGCTGAGTTCGTGACGGATTCCGGCGCCGTGCTCGTCCAGACGCGGGGAGGGGCGGTCGGGGCCAAGATCGGCATCGGACATCCGGATCGGGGTGCGCACCGCGGGCACGCCATCGACAGAAGCGACCATGTCGCGCGCCGCGATCTGAGGATCCGAGAATACCTCGGACATGTCGTTGATCGGGCCCGCGGGCACGCCATGATCCTCACAGGCCGCGAGCAACGCGGATTTCTCCCATTCCGCCGTCAGGTCCGAAAGACGCGGCTCGAGGGCGGCGCGATTGCGGACGCGCGCCGGGTTGGTCGCGAACTCCGCGTCGTCGGCCAGCCCCGGCGCGCCGAGAAGCGCTGCAAATCGGCGAAACTGCCCGTCGTTGCCCACGGCGATGATGATCCATCCATCCCGGCACGGAAACGCCTGGTAGGGCATGAGGTTCGGATGCGCGTTGCCCATGCGGATCGGCGCCGTGCCGGTGGTGAGGTAGTTCATCGCCTGATTGGCGGTGATCGCCGTCGCCACGTCGAGGAGACTCATGTCGATGTGCTGGCCGTGCCCCGTGACGTCGCGCTGGCGCAAGGCGGCAAGGATCGCCGTGGCAGCATAGACGCCGGTGAAGATGTCGGTCACTGCGACGCCGACCTTCTGTGGCGGACCGCCGGGTTCCCCGGTGATCGACATCAGCCCCGACATGCCCTGAACGATGAAATCGTAGCCGGCACGATGGGCATAAGGGCCTGTCTGTCCGAAACCGGTGATCGAGCAATAGACGAGACGGGGGAACTGCCGGTGCAGCGACTCGTAGTCGAGCCCGAACTTGCGCAGGCCGCCGACCTTGAAATTCTCGATCACTACATCGGCGTCGGCGATAATCTTCAGCGCGACGTCAAGATCGCCGGCCGTCGCGCAGGTCCAGTGCGATCGAGCGTTTTCCGCGGTTGCAGGCATGGAAATAGGCGGCCGAGGTGTCGCCGTCACGTTCCACGAACGGAGGGCCCCATTGCCGCGTGTCGTCGCCTTCGGGGCTTTCGATCTTCGTGACGTCGGCACCAAGGTCGCCAAGCAACTGACCCGCCCAGGGGCCGGCCAGAATGCGCGCAAGCTCCACGACCTTGAGCCCTTCGAGAGGCTTCATCAGCCGGCAAGTGCCTCGTCGAGGATGGCGGCGAAGTCAGCGTAAGGCATGTTCGAGTATTTCCGGCCGTTGATCATGAAGGACGGCGTGGAATCGATGTCGTCACGCTCGACATTCTGCTGGTAGAGCGCGACCATCGCCTCGGCCATCTCGCGGTCCTCGAGGCAGGCGTTCACCTGGTCGTCCGTCAACCCGGCCGTGCGGCCGATGCGCCGCAGGTTGTCGGCGATGGTCGCCGGATCATTGCTGGCGGTCCACTCGCCTTGCTGGTCATAGATCATGTCCACGATGCCGAAGTACCTGTCCTCTCCGCCGCAGCGGGCGACCATCGCGGCCCAGAGGCCGTAGCGGTCGAAATAGACCTCGCGGTAGATGAAGCGGACCTTTCCGGTGTCGATGTAGTTGGCCTTGAGGTCCTTGAACGGCCCGGCATGGAAGGTGGCGCAATGCGGGCAGGTGAACGAGGCGTATTCGATGACGGTCACCGGCGCGTCCGGATCGCCCAACACCATTTCCACGACGCCGGAGGTGTCGACCTCTGCGTCCTGGGCCGCGGCACTGCCAAGGCTTACGCCGGGTTCAACCCCGTTGCGGCCAAGAAACATGTAGCTTCCGCCAAGGACCGCGGCGCTGCCGGCAAGGAGTGCAAAGCGTCTGTTCATCTGATCAGCCTTCCGTGTGTTTGGTGCCGACGGACAAGACATGCCCGCCAAGTCTTTCAAGTGCTGCCCGCAGGCCGGGATCGGCGACTCCGTCCGCCGCGACGCGCGCTTGTGCCATCGCCGCCTCGGCAATCGGGGCCGGTTCGGGGTCGCGCTTCGGAGCGTGCGTGAAATCCGTCTGTCCATCGGCGAAGCCCGTGGGCGCGGTCTGGGTGATGCGCACGCGCGAAATCGCGGCATATCCGTAGCAGGCGTTCACCCGTTCGCGGATGCGATCGGACTGCATCTCGAGCATGGGCGCCTGCGCACCGGTCGTCAGAACGGTCAGCGTTCCGCCGAAGCCGCCGCGCGCATAGCTGACTTCGACCGGACGGCAGATGGCGGCGATATCCTCGCCCGCGACTTCGGGCCAGTGGGTCAGAAGCCGCGACACCGCGAAGCCACGGGTCTCGCCCGCCGCGCGGATGCGCGGGGCGACAAGTGACGCGGTGCGTTCGAAGCCACGCATACGTCGGGGGGGCTTTGTGGTCTGCTGGCCTGCCACGGGCTGTCCATTCCCTGATCTCGGCGTATCTTAGTCGCAGGTGGGCCGGGCACCAGTCCAAAGCATGGAAAGGCGGCATAACAGTTGCGTGACGGATCGTTGAGCAGGGAGGTCCTGGCCTGGTACGACGCCCATGCCCGTGTCCTGCCGTGGCGCGTATCGCCGGCAGACCGCGCATCGGGGATCTGTCCCGACCCCTACCGGGTCTGGTTGTCGGAGATCATGCTGCAACAGACCACCGTGGCCGCGGTGCGTGACTATTTCCGCCGATTCACCGAATTGTGGCCGACCGTCGGCGCCCTTGCCGCCGCCGATGATGCGGTCGTGATGGGTGAATGGGCGGGACTTGGCTATTACGCCCGCGCCCGCAACCTTCTGAAATGCGCCCGCGCAGTGGTGTCGGACCATGGCGGGCACTTCCCGCAGGATCGCGCCACGCTGATGACCCTTCCGGGCATCGGCCCCTATACCGCGGCCGCCATCGCGGCCATCGCCTTCGACCGTCCCGAAACCGTGGTCGACGGCAATGTCGAACGGGTCGTCGCGCGGCTTTTCGCGGTCGAAACACCGCTGCCGCAGGCCAAGGCCGAGCTCACGACCCTGGCAGCGACGCTGACGCCGGAAAGGCGGCCGGGGGATTACGCGCAGGCGGTGATGGACCTCGGGGCCACGGTCTGCGCCCCGCGCAACCCGGCCTGCGGGCTTTGCCCTCTCGTCCATGCCTGCGAGGGGCGGCGGAAGGGCATCGCCGCTGAACTGCCCCGCAAGGCCGAAAAGAAACCCAAGCCGGTCCGCCACGGGATCGTCTATCTCGGCAGGCGGCAGGATGGCGCGTGGCTGCTGGAACGGCGCCCCGACAGCGGTCTTCTGGGGGGGATGCTGGGATGGCCCACGACAGACTGGTCGGACAGCCCGCAACCGTCACCGCCCATCGCCGGGGACTGGCTGGAGACGGGACTGGAGGTCCGGCATACCTTCACGCATTTCCACCTGCGGCTTCGGCTGGTCGTGGCCGCCCTTCCGAAGGACGCCCGGCCGGACCGTGGCATGTTCGTCGGTTTGGCCGATTTCCGTCCTTCAGACCTTCCGACCGTGATGCGCAAGGCCCATGACCTCGCGTCGGCGGCCTTCGAGGACCGTTGAGTGACGGGTCGTCCGAAGGCAGGATACGGACGACAGGATAGCCCGGAGCGCGCCCAGATGATCCCGCCCTCAGATGTTGCCCGCATCGCCCGCGCGCTTCCGTTCTGGGTGTCGCTGGGGCTTGTCCCGATTGCCGCCTTTGCCGCGACCAAGGGCGGCTGGGCGCTGATCCTCCTTCCGTTGGTGACGTGGTGGCTCTTCGGCTTGCTCGACCTTCTGCTTGGCCTCAATGCCGAAAACGCCGACCCGCAGACGCCCGAAGACGATCTGCGCTGGTACCGGGCGATCACGCTGATCTGGGCGCCGATCCAGTTCGGCCTGATCTTCGGGACATTGGCTTACGTCTCGTGGACCGGGCATCTTGCAGCGTGGGAGGCGATCGCGCTGTTCATGGGCATCGGCGTGGTCAACGGCGCGATCGGGATCGTCTATGCCCATGAACTCATGCACCAGGGCTCGCGCCTTGAACGCTGGCTGGGCGACCTCTTGATGGCGATGTCGCTCTATGGTCACTTCCGGTCCGAGCATCTGCTTGTCCACCACCGGCATGTGGGAACGCCACGCGATACGGTCACGGCGCGGTACGGCGAAGGGTTTCACCGGTTCTTCCTGCGGGTTCTGCCCGAAGGCCTGCGGTCGGCCTGGACGGCCGAGACGGCGATGCTGGCGCGCAAGAGCCTTCCGTGGTGGGACCGATCGAACCCGTTCTGGCGATACGGCGCGCTGCAACTCGGGATGCTTGCCCTCGCTCTGACGCTTGGCGGTTGGGCCGGACTTGGCCTGTTCCTGGTGCAGGCCTTCGTGGGGGTCTGGCAGCTCGAGCTGATCAACTACATCGAGCACTACGGGCTGACCCGAAAGCACCTTGGCGACGGCAGGTATGAACGCGTCCTGCCCCGACATTCGTGGAACGCCTCGCAGCGGGCGTCGAACTGGCTTCTGATCAACCTGCAGCGCCATTCCGACCATCACTACAAACCCGACCGCCGCTATCCGCTTCTGCAGAACTACGATGCCGACGAGGCGCCGCAGCTTCCCTATGGCTATCCTGTGATGGGCATGGTGGCCCTTGTTCCGCCGCTCTGGCGGCGACTGATGCACCCCCGGATCCGTGACTGGAGACGGCGCCACTATCCCGAGATCTCCGACTGGACTCCCTACACCAAGGGCGGGTTGCCCCTGCCGCACAACGCGTGAGGTCACGTCAGGCGAAGTAATCCCGCAGGATGCGCCCGTAGATCGACTTGAGCTGGCGGATGTGATCGACCGCCACATGCTCGTCGACTTGATGCATGGTCTGGCCGACAAGGCCGAACTCCACGACCGGGCAATGATCCTTGACGAACCGGGCGTCAGACGTGCCGCCCGAGGTCGACAGGACCGGCGTCATGCCGGTTTCGGCCTCGACCGCACCGGCCACCAGATCGCTCAGTGGCCCAGGTGGCGTAAGGAAGCTTTCGCCCGAAACCTTGATGTCGGCTGAGAACCCGACGCCCGTTTCACCTTCGACCCGCGCCATCTCGGCCCGAAGCCAGTCGGACAGACTGTCCGAATTGTGCGCGTCGTTGAACCGGATGTTGACCGTGGCCCGGCAGGTTGCGGGGATCACGTTGGTCGCCGGATTGCCTGTGTCGAAGGTCACAACGGCCAGGGTCGAGGGATCGAAATGCGCGGTTCCGTCGTCCAGTGTATGATCGGCCAGGCGGGACACCAGCCGAGCCATTGCGTGAACCGGGTTCTTCGCGCGATGGGGATAGGCCGCGTGACCCTGCGTGCCGGTCGCGGTCAGGAACGCGGTCATCGACCCGCGCCGCCCGATCTTGATCATCTCGCCCATCTGCGCGGGGCAGGTCGGCTCGCCCACCAGACAGGCCGACATCTGTTCGTCCTGAGCGGCCATCCAGTCGAGGATCGCCGTGGTGCCATCCCGTGCCTCGCCCTCTTCGTCGCCAGTGATCGTCACGATCACGGCGCCGTCCGGCGGGCTATCGCGCACGAAGTCGGCCGCGGCCGCGACGAAGGCCGCAACGCCGGACTTCATGTCCGCCGCACCCCGGCCGAAGATCGACCCATTCTCGATCGTGGCGCCGAAGGGGTCGTGACGCCAGTCCGCGGGGTCTCCGACAGGCACGACGTCGGTGTGGCCGTTGAAGCCGAAGGTGCGGGGATGACCCTTCGCGCCCCAGCGCGCAAAGAGGTTGGCGATGCCGCCGCGATCGACGCGCGTACAGGCGAAGCCGGCGGATTCCAGCGCCGCCTGAACCACGTCCAGCGCGCCCGCGTCGACGGGCGTGACGGACGGGCAGCGGATCAGGCGCGCGGTCAGGTCGACCGGATCGTACGGATCAGAGGATGTCATGCGCCGTGATTACCGTGCCCGCGGGATCGCCGCAATCACCCGGCGCCGGGTCAGCGTCTGGCCAGAAAGGTGAGCAGGTGATCGGCAAGCAGTTCGGGACGGCCCAGCCGTGCGTCGGCGCCGGAATGCTCTGCGTCCGTGCCAAAGCCCCAGGACACGGCGATCGCGGCCATGCCATTGGCACGCGCGGCGGCGATGTCGTGGTGCCGATCTCCGACCATGACGGCGTCCCCGGCACCCTCGCCGGTCACCTCGAGCGCGTGGGCAAGCAGATCGGCCTTGTCGTTGCGTGTTCCGTCAAGCTCGGGACCGAATTCGTTCGTCATGAACGGGGCGATCCCGAAATGCGCGGTGATCTTGCGGGCATAGGCGTGCGGCTTGGCCGTCGCGATGTAAAGCCGGTGACCCGCATCCTGCAAGGTGGCCAGCGACGCGAGGATGCCCGGAAAGACGGTGGCGTCGTAAAGCCCTCCCGCATTGTAGTGCTTGCGGTAAAGGGCCAGTGCGGCGTCGGGATCTGGCGCGCCAAGGCGAATGAAGCTGTCAAGCAGCGGCGGCCCGATCGTCCAGGTCAGGTCGTCCGGTTCAGGTGCATGCAGCCCAAGGGAGACAAGCGCATGCCGGACCGCCGCCGTGATCCCCCGCTTGGGGTCGACCAGCGTCCCGTCGAGATCGAGGAAGATGGCCGTCATTCGTCGTAATCGGGTGTGACCTGCGCCACGATCACCGCGTTCTCGGCCAGCGCCCGCGCCATCAGCGCCCGCTCTTCCTCGTCGATCTCGTGGCCCTGCGCCTCGCGCTCGGCCAGGGTTCCGTAGCCGGTGACATCCAGCGGTGCCAGATCGGCGGCCTTCAGAACCGCGACCGTCTCTCGAACGGCCTCGGCCTCGTCGATGCCTGACGCATAGCACAGCATCGCTGCCCCGGTCGCCTTGGCGGGCAGGCCGTCGCCTGGCTTCCGGCCTAGCTGCACCAGCAGGGTATAGACGTCGTGGGGCTGCTTGGGTTTCGTCATCGGGCCGAGACCTTTCAGAGTTTCACGACCCCGGCAAGTCTCACCTCGCCTGCGCCGGGCGGTCCGAGAGGGTCAGAAGCGGGATCAGCCGCGCAGGATGCTCCGCCGGGTCGAAAAGGGCCTTGGGATAGGGTGCGAAGCCGGGGTCGGTCTCGTAGAGATACCGGACCCCGGACAGGACAGCCCATCGAGGCGCCGGCGGCAGGGCGTCGTAGATTGCCGCCTGCTGCTCCCAGCGACGGCTGAAACCGCCATGAACATCGCCCCTGGCAAGAGCCGTGACCAGAAGGATCGCGGTGGCAACCAGATGCCCGGGGTGCGCCGGGTCCTCTGCCGCAAGCGCGACCACCTCCGAGGGGATCCAGTCCTGCCCGGCCGCCAGAACGCAGCCCTGTTGCCCGATCACAGCCCGCAGCGCGTCGAGAGTCTGGGCGCTTCGGCCGCCGTGATCCGCATCGGCAATCGCCGCCAGGCTCGCTTCCGTCGCGCCCTCCGCAATGGCCCGAAGATCGGCGCGCACCCGGCCGATATCGACGCCGCTGACCGGGGTCAGATGCACATGGCTTTCCGGCAGTCGGCCGGTGGCGACCATGGCGTGGAATCCCAGGATGATCGCCGCGCGACGAGGTGGATCGGCCAGCGCATACTGTTCGGCGAAGGCATCCCAATGCCAGTAGAGGTCCTCCTGACCCTGTCCGCCCTGCAGGCTGTTGGCCAGAAGGATCATCGTGGCGACGGTGAAGCCCTCGAAATCGTCGTCCGGCAAGGTCGCGGCGAGAAGAAGGGTTTCGTGAAGCGGCAGGGTCTGGCCGTCTGTGAAGCGGCAGCGATCCTCATGCACAAGGCGCAGGATCGCGCGATGGGCGTCATCGGGGGACATGTCTACGGTCGGTACACCGGCGGCAAGGCGTCGAAGGGTTGCCTCGGGGACCGCTGAGACAAGCCCGACCAGATCGTGGACTGCCTGCAACGCGCGAAAACCGACCGCGACACTCATGAACATCACCGTTAACCAAGAAACACCTCTTGGTCGTAGGAGAAGAATTCGACGAAGGCGGGACGGTCAGGGACGAATTCGGAAACAGACTGTTCAGTCGCGCAGCAACTCGTTGATGCCTGTCTTCGACCGTGTTCTCTCGTCGACGCGCTTGACGATCACGGCGCAGTAGAGGTTCACGCCCCCGCTCGATGGCATGGACCCGGCAACGACCACCGAATAGGGCGGCACCTCGCCATAGGTGACTTCGCCCGTCGCGCGATCGACGATCTTGGTGGACTGCCCGATGAAGACACCCATTCCCAGAACCGACCCTTCGCGCACGATGCAGCCTTCGACCACTTCGGAACGCGCCCCGATGAAGCAGTTGTCCTCGATGATGGTCGGTCCGGCCTGCATGGGTTCCAGCACGCCGCCGATCCCGACGCCGCCGGACAGATGGACGTTCTTACCGATCTGCGCGCAGGACCCGACGGTCGCCCATGTGTCGACCATCGTTCCGCTGTCGACATAGGCCCCGAGATTCACGAAGGACGGCATCAGCACGACGCCCGGCGCGATATAGGCCGACCGCCGCACGATGCAGTTCGGCACCGCCCGAAAGCCCGCGGCCTTCCAGTCCTTCTTCTTCCAGCCCTTGAACTTCGAATCCACCTTGTCCCACCAGTCGGAGCCTTGCGGCCCACCCGATTGGCGTTCCATATCGGTGATCCGGAAGCCCAGAAGCACCGCCTTCTTCGCCCATTGGTTCACCCGCCAGGTCGCCATCCTCCTGCCGTTCGGCCACGCGCAGCGCGCCGCTGTCGAGCGCGTCGAGCGTTGCTTCAATCGCCTCGCGTGTTGCGCCCCTGGTTGCTGGGGTGATGGTGTCGCGCGCCTCCCAGGCGGCTTCCACGGCGGCTTCTAGCTGGCTGTTGGACACGGGCGCGTTCCTCTGATTCAACTGATCGACAGGCTCCCCCGCGCTATAAGGTCAGACGACAGGGGGCGCAATCCAACCGAGAAGGCCGCGAACATGAAGGACGATCGAGAAAGAGTGTTCCCTGACGCGCAGGAAGACGTGAAGTCGACCCATATCATTCCTGACACGCCGCAGACCCGGTCGCCGTCCTACCGGCTTGCCTTCGACGACCCGGACTTCCTGTGCCGCGACGAACTGCGGCCGGTGCGGCTTCAGCTCGAACTCCTGAAACCCGAACTGATGATGAGCGAATACGGAATCGTCTCGACGATCGTGCTGTTCGGTGGCGCGCGCATCCCTGAGCCTTCGAAGAAAGACGGCGCCAGGACCAGCGCGCTGGCCGACCTGTCGAAATACTACGACGAGGCGCGCAGCTTTTCCCGGATCATGACCGAGCGTTCGATGCAAAACGGCAAGCTCGAGGGGGTGATCGTGACCGGCGGAGGACCCGGCGTGATGGAGGCCGGCAACCGCGGCGCCGAGGATGCGGGGGGCGTGTCCGTGGGTCTCAACATCGTCCTGCCGCATGAGCAGGCGCCCAATGCGCACATCACGCCAGACCTTTGCTTCAACTTCCACTATTTCGCGATCCGCAAGATGCATTTCCTCCTTCGGGCGAAGGCCGTGGTGGTCTTTCCGGGCGGCTTCGGCACTTTCGACGAACTCTTCGAATCGCTGACCCTGATCCAGACCGGGCGCATGCGACAGGTCCCGATCCTTCTTTTCGGCAAGGACTTCTGGGAGCGTGTCGTCAACTGGACCGCGCTGGCCGAGGCAGGGACGATTTCGCCCGAAGACCTTGATCTCTTCCGCTACGTCGAGACCGCGCAGGAGGCCGCCGAGATCATCGAAGGGTGGAGCGACTGGTCGAAACGTACGCGCCAGCCCGAAACCTGAGCCGCCCGCGGTCCTCGGTCCCGCTGCCTGCAATATGGCTCAAAATGGTTTCGTTTTGTCCCGGCTTTCGCCCTGTTTCGCCTCTAGCGTCCTTGTCGTGAGATAAGCGGCCTGCCCGACCCGCGGCAGGCCTGAATGTAGACGGCGTAACAAGAGGGTCGCGCAGGCGGTGTCGGAGAAACGACGCCCGGGCGCGGAATGAAATCACCATGAGACAATCCGATCGTGATGCCGGCGGCACAAGCCGGCAATCGATGCGCTTTCGGCGCACCCTGACCGGGTTTCTTCGCGATTGCGACGGCGCGTCGACGATGGAATGGCTGATAATCTCGGCGACGATCATCGGTTTCGCTTTGGCGGTGGCAGTCGCCATCAGCCAAAGCGTGATGGATGTGGCCGACGCCACGGCGGACTCGCTTGGCAACACGCCTGCCGCAACGGAAGAAGCCGCGGCCTCGGATTCATCCGAGCCTTCGGACACCGACGACGGGTCGGAGTCCTGGGCGAGCGACGGCGGAAGCGATGGAGGCGGCTGGGACGACGGTGAACAAACCGGCAGCGGTGGAGGCGGCGCGAGCGCGCAATACGGGAACGCGGGTCAGGATGATTCGGGAAGTACCCCGGCAAGCGGCAGTTCGACTGGCGGCACATCCGGCAGCGGCACATCCGGCAGCGGCACGCAGCAGGACAGTTCCGCGTCGGGCGGCGTCCAGACCGCGGATGCCGGAACCCAGACCGGGGCCGGAAGCACGACGTCCGGCGCAACTGCAGGGGGCAACCCGGCTGGCACTTCGGGGTCGGGCGCTTCCTCCGGCAGCGGAGGCGGTTCCTCGGGTGCATCCGGCGCAGGTGGGGGCGGCGGCGTTGTAGCGGGTGCCAACGATGACGATGATGATGACGACGATGACGACGATGATCCCAACGGCAATAGCAACGGGAACGGCAACAGCAACGGCAACTCCGGCGGCAACGGGAACGGCAACACGGGAACGGCAATCGGGAACGGAAACGGGAACGGCAACTCGAGCGGCAACGGAAACGGAAACTCCGGCAATTCCGGCGGTGGCGGCAACTGGTGGGACAATTTTTGGCGTTGGTGGTAACCGCGGCGCCTGAGGCTCAGCCCAGCCCTGTCTCGGCCTCGATCTGTGCCCGGCTTTTCCGGGCGCGTTCGGTCGCTGACTTCAACTGACCGCAGGCGGCCATGATGTCCTCGCCCCGCGGCGTGCGGATCGGTGACGCATAGCCCGCCTTGTAGACGATGTCGGCGAAGGCTTCGATCCGGTCCCAGTCCGACCGCTCGTAAGGCGCGCCGGGCCATTCGTTGAAGGGGATCAGGTTGATCTTGGCCGGAATGCCGCTGATCAGCTTCACGAGCCTCCGCGCGTCCTCGTCGCTGTCGTTCACGCCCTTCAGCATGACATATTCGAAGGTGATGCGTTCCGAGTTCGAGAGCTTCGGATAGGCGCGCAGCGCGTCCAGCAGTTCCGCGATCGGCCAGCGCTTGTTGATCGGCACCAGCCTGTCACGCACGTCATCGGTCGTGGCGTGAAAAGACACCGCCAGCATGCAGCCGATCTCTTCGGCGGTCCGCGCGATCTCGGGCACCACGCCCGACGTCGACAGCGTGATGCGCCGGCGGCTGAGGGCGATGCCTTCGCCGTCCATCGCGATCTTCATCGCGTCGCGCACGGACTCGAAGTTGTAAAGCGGCTCTCCCATCCCCATCAGGACGATGTTCGACAGCAACCTCGGCCCGGCATCGCCGGTGCCCACGCCGGGTTGCGGCCATTCGCCAAGATCGTCCCGTGCGACCATGACCTGCCCGATGATCTCGCCCGCCGTCAGGTTGCGCACCAGCTTCTGGGTGCCGGTATGGCAGAACGAACAGGTCAGCGTGCAGCCCACCTGGCTTGAGATGCACAGCGTCCCGCGGTCGGTTTCAGGAATGTAGACGACCTCGACCTCGTGCCCGCCGGCGATGCGCACAAGGTATTTCCGCGTGCCGTCGGCCGAGACCTGGCGGGAGACGACTTCGGGAACGTCGAGCACGAAGTGCGCGTTCAGAGACGCGCGGTAGTCCTTCGACAGGTTCGTCATCGCGTCGAAGTCGCGCACACCCCAGTGATAGACCCACTGCCAGATCTGCCCGACGCGCATCTTCGCCTGTTTCTCGGGCGTGCCGGCCCCGATCAGCGCGTCGCGCAGGCCGTCGCGCGTCAGCCCGACAAGGTTCACCCGCCCGTCAGCCGCCTGCGGCAGCTTGCGGGGGATGGTCAGCACGTCCTGGGTGATCGGGGCGCTTGCGCTCATCGGGTCGACTCCTGTTCCGATCCGCCGATATAGGCAAGGACGAGGGGTTTGCCAAAGGCAATCCGCAAGAAGCCCCGGTCACGCTGGATTCGTGCAGCGATCAGGCAGCCCGTGACTCGGACAAGATCGGCCTAGCTGCTGCAGCGGGTCTCGGCGTCCTCGATCATCGCCGTCGCACCCATCAGCGAAAACGTGTCGCGGGTCTGCGTGCCGCGCGACGATCGCGCGGTCAGGATCGCATTCGTTCCGCGCTTGAGGGCGGCCACGATACGCGCGTCCTCGCCGGCCGAGGCGGCCCATGCAAACTCGCCGACGGCAAAAAGCTCGAAGGTGTTTTCCCCGATCTCAAGCGACACGGTCGACCCCTCGGCGAAGGGATAGCCCCCGGTGAAGGACACCTCGCCGCTGACGCCGGCTTCGGGCCGGTAGGATACGAACAGCAGGATGTCGCCCCTGCGGACCGACACGGTGCGCCCGTCGCGGGTGTTCACGGTTTCCTTCGGTGCCGTCACGGCCCAGCATTCCTTCGGCGAGTCGCCCGTGAAGACCGACCAGTCCGTTTGCGCCGCCACCTGGTTGGTCGATTCCTGCGCCCACGCGCCGGTCGAAAGAACCAGCGCCGCGGCAAGCCCGATGCCTCGAAGCGTCAGAGATGTCATGTCGCGTTGTGCCTTTGCCTCTGGTCCAGGCCCCCAAAACCCTGTTGACCGGGTTGCGTGCGGGGCCGCGGACGTGTTTCTACTCCGGAGCAACAATAGCGCGACTGGCCGCCGCTGATAAACCCCCAACGGCGGATTTTCGCTGAGAACGAAGGCATCCATTTCATGTCCGACCCGACCCCTCTCGCCGATGTCTGGCGCGGCGATTTTCTCGAGTTCGCGTCACCGCGGCCATGTGGTCGTCGCCCATGCAGACGAGGGTGTCATCGCCGCCCTCGGCGACCCCGGCCGTGTGGTCCTGCCTCGGTCATCCTCCAAGATGCTTCAGGCGCTTCCGCTGGTCGAAAGCGGGGCTGCCGACGCGGCTTCCCTGACCAGCGAACACCTGGCGCTTGCCTGTGCCTCCCACGATGGTGCAGCGATCCATACCGACCGCGTCGCGGCCTGGCTGTCGGATCTCGGGATGTCCGACGACGACCTGCGCTGCGGTCCGCAGATGCCCGACGACCCGGATGCGCATCGCGCCTGCTACTGCGGCGGGCAGGCGGTCACGCAGATACACAACAACTGCTCAGGCAAGCACGCGGGGTTCCTGACGCTGACGCGCCACCTGAAGGCCGGCCCGGACTACATCGAAGTCGACCATCCCGTGCAGATCGCGGTGCGCGAGGCGTTCGAGGACATGACCGGCGCACCGAGTCCGGGGTGGGCCATCGACGGCTGCTCGGCCCCCAACTTCGCCTGCACCATCGGCGGGTTCGCAACGGCGATGGCGCGCGTCGCGGCGGCCTCAGGGGACGGAAACGCCCGCGACCGCGCCGCGCATCGCCTGACGAGGGCCATGATTGCGCATCCTGACCTGGTTGCCGGCGAAGGGCAGGCCTGCACCGAACTCATGCGTGCGATGGATGGCCGGGCCGCGATCAAGACCGGGGCCGAGGGCGTATACATCGCCATCGTCCCAGAACGGCGCATCGGTGTGGCGCTCAAGATCATGGACGGAACGACCCGCGCCTCGGAATGCGCCATCGCCGCCATCCTCGTGGCGCTGGGGGTGCTCGATCCGCTGCACCCGGCGACGAAGAAGCGGCTTGGCGCGCCGATTCTGAACCGCCGGGGCATTGCGACCGGACAGATCGTGGCCTCGCCCGGCTTTGTCGAGGAATTGCGCGCGCTCTAGCCGGGGACGAACTCGTCCCGTGCATAGCCCTGCAGGTAAAGCAGCGCCGTCAGATCGCCGAAATTGATCCGCCGGTCCACCTCGGCGGCGACCACGGGCTTGGCATGAAGTGCCACACCTGCGCCTGCGCGTTTGAGCATGCCAAGGTCGTTCGCGCCATCGCCGACGGCCAGAACATCGGCGTCGGTGAGGCCAAGGGCCGCCACGGTGTCTTCAAGGGCCGCGACCTTCGCCTCGCGCCCAAGGATCGGCTCGACCACCGCCCCGCTCAGATTGGCGCCCTCCATCAGAAGCGTGTTCGCGCGATGCTCGTCAAACCCCAGCATCGCGGCGACATGCGCCGTGAAGGCCGTGAAGCCCCCGGACACCAGAACGGCGCGTCCGCCGGCCGCCTTCATCGTGGCGACCAGCTCGCGCCCGCCCGGCGTGAAGGTGATCCTTTCTTTCAGGACAGTCTCTATCACGGCGGAATCGAGGCCTTTCAACAGTCCGACGCGCTCTCGCAGGGCGCCTTCGAAGTCAAGCTCGCCGTTCATCGCGCGGGCCGTGATCTCTTTCACATGCGGACCCACCCCGGCCATGTCGGCCAGTTCGTCGATGCACTCCTGCCCGATCATCGTGCTGTCCATGTCGGCCAGCAGGATGCGCTTTTTCCGCCCCTCGGCGGGCTGAACCACCAGATCGACGCGCAGGCCCTGAAGCTCGTCCCAGACATCCCACAGGTTGGCTGGTCGCGCGGCCACGGGAAACTCGGCCGCCTCGTCGGGTGCAAGCCACTGGGCGTCGCCCCCGCCCCAGGCGTTGCGCAGGCTGTCAACCAGCGCCGGGTCGAGCGACGGGGATGCGGGAGAGGTCAGAAGGGTCACGACATGCATGAGGCGCGTTTCCGATAGTGAACAACGGACGGCCGGCCGGCCGCACGCGCCGGCAGATAGCCGCGTTTTCCCGCTTGCGAAACCCCTGGACCCCGCGTAATTGCGGCGGTGGGACACCTCTCCCCAACGAGAGGCATATATCTGTAAGGATATCAGATATGAGCATGACTCAACCGGCATCGCGGCCGGTCAATCCGCGGTTCTCCTCTGGCCCCTGCGCCAAACCCCCTACATTTGCGCTCGACAAGCTTTCCGATGCGCCCCTTGGCCGGTCTCACCGCGCCGCTGTGGGCAAGGCCAGGCTCAAGTCCGCCATCGACGGCACGCGCGAGATCCTTGGCATTCCCGACGACTACCGCATCGGCATCGTGCCAGCGTCCGACACCGGCGCGGTGGAAATGGCGATGTGGACGATGCTGGGCGCACGGCCCGTCGAGATGCTGGCCTGGGAGAGCTTCGGCGAAGGCTGGGTGACCGACGCGGTCAAGCAGCTCAAGCTCGACGCCATCATCCGCAAGGCGCCCTATGGCCAGATCGTCGATTTCGCGGAAGTCGATTTCGACAAGGACGTGGTCTTCACCTGGAATGGCACGACCTCAGGTGTGCGCGTGCCCGGATCAGTCACTATTCCGGCCGATCGCGCGGGTCTGACGATCTGTGATGCGACCTCGGCCGCCTTCGCGATGGACCTGCCGTGGGCGGGTCTCGATGTGACGACCTTCTCCTGGCAGAAGGTGCTGGGGGGCGAGGCCGCGCATGGCATGATCGTCCTCAGCCCGCGGGCGGTCGAACGGCTTGAAAGCTACACCCCCGCCTGGCCGCTGCCGAAGATCTTCCGCCTGACGAAGGGCGGAAAGCTGATCGAAGGCATTTTCGTGGGCGAGACGATCAACACCCCCTCGATGCTGGCGGTCGAGGATTACCTCTTCGCGCTCGACTGGGCGCGTTCGGTCGGGGGCCTCAAGGGCCTCATCGCCCGCGCCGATGCCAACTTCGCCGAGATCGACCGCTTTGTCGCAGCGAACGACTGGATCGACTTCCTGGCCGAGGATCCGGCAACACGGTCGACCACAAGCGTCTGCCTCACGTTTACCGACGCGGCGATCACCGATGGCGCGGCTTTCGCCAAGGCGGTGGCCAAGCGGCTGGAAGCGGAAGGCGTGGCCTACGACATCGGTGCCTACCGCGATGCACCGCCGGGCCTGCGTATCTGGTGCGGCGGGACGGTCGAGACCTCGGACGTCGCGGCGCTGATGCCTTGGCTCGACTGGGCCTATCGCGCCGAGCTCGCATCGCTTCAGGCCGCTGCCTGAAGCGACCTTTCCGAAAGAACGACCCCATTCAAAGGAGCCCAGAGATGGTGCCCAGAGTTCTCGTTTCCGACAAGCTTTCGGAAACCGCCGTTCAGATCTTCCGTGATCGCGGCATCGACGTGACGTTCGACCCCTCGGTTGGCAAGGACAAGGACAAGCTGCTCGAGGTGATCGGGCAGTATGACGGCCTGGCGATCCGGTCGGCCACCAAGGTGACCGCGAAAATCCTCGAGGCGGCCACCAACCTCAAGGTGATCGGTCGCGCCGGGATCGGCGTCGACAACGTCGACATCCCGGCCGCTTCGAAAAAGGGCGTGATCGTCATGAACACGCCCTTCGGCAACTCGATCACCACGGCCGAGCACGCCATCGCGATGATGTTCTCGGTGGCGCGCCAGATCCCCGAGGCCAATGCGTCGACGCACGCGGGCCTTTGGGAGAAATCCCGCTTCATGGGAGTTGAACTGACCGGCAAGACGCTGGGTGTTGTCGGCGCCGGCAACATCGGGTCCATCGTCTGCGACAGGGCGCACGGGCTGAAGATGAAGGTCGTCGCCTACGATCCGTTCCTCAGCGAGGAACGCGCGGATCACCTGGGCGTCACGAAGGTCGATCTTGAAGAATTGTGGGCGCGGTCGGATTTCATCACCTTCCACGTCCCGCTGACCGAAAAGACGCGCAACATCCTGTCGGCTGAAGCCATCGCAAAGCTCAAGCCCGGCGTGCGCATCATCAACTGCGCCCGTGGCGGTCTGGTCGACGAAGCCGCGCTGGCCGAGGCGATCAACTCCGGCCATGTCGCCGGGGCCGCCTTCGATGTCTTCGCGGTCGAACCCGCGACGGAAAGCCCGCTTTTCAACCTGCCGAACGTCGTCGTCACGCCGCATCTTGGCGCCTCGACCACGGAGGCGCAGGAGAACGTGGCCCTGCAGGTGGCCGAGCAAATGTCGGACTACCTTTTGACTGGCGCGGTGCAGAACGCGCTGAACATGCCGTCGGTCACCGCCGAAGAGGCCAAGGTCATGGGGCCCTGGGTCAAGCTTGCCGGGCATCTCGGCGCCTTCGTGGGGCAGCTGACGGACGAGCCGATCAAGGCGATCAACATCCTTTACGATGGCGCGGTCAGTGAGATGAACACGGGCGCGCTGAACGCGGCGGTGATCGCCGGAATCATGAAGGCCGCAAACCCCGACGTGAACATGGTCTCGGCGCCGGTCATCGCCAAGGATCGCGGGATCGACATCTCGACCACCACGCAGGACCAGACCGGGGTTTTCGACGCCTATATCAAGCTGACGGTCGTCACTGACACACGACAGCGGTCGATCGCGGGCACGGTGTTTTCCGACGGCAAGCCGCGTTTCATCCAGATCAAGGGCATCACGATCGACGCGGAAATCGGCCAGCACATGGTCTATACCACGAACGAGGACATGCCCGGCATCATCGGGACACTGGGCCAGACCATGGGCGAGAACGGCGTGAACATCGCGAACTTCACGCTGGGCCGATCGGAGAAGGGCAAGAACGCGATCGCGCTTCTCTACGTTGACGAACCGGTGCCCGACGCGGTGCTGAACAAGCTCAAGGCGACAGGATTGTTCGAGCAGGTCCGGCTGCTTGAATTCGACATGGCCTGAAACTGACGTGGAAACGAAGGGGTCGCGGACGCGATGCGGATCTACGCCATAGGCGACATTCACGGGCAGCTCGACATGCTCCGGGCAGCCCATGCGCGCATCGCGGCCGACCGGGCCTTGACCGGCGACCCGGATGCACCGGTGGTGCATCTGGGTGACCTCGTGGACCGGGGGCCCGACAGCCGGGGCGTGATCGAGCATCTGATCCGCGGTATCGCGGAGGATGCGCCCTGGATCGTGCTCAAGGGCAACCACGACCGGATGTTCGTGAACTTTCTGGAGAGCGGGATCGCCCATGATTCAGGACTGCGGCGTGAACTGACCTGGCTTGATCCGCCCCTTGGCGGTGACCGTACGCTTGCCTCGTACGGTGTTCAGCTTCGCCGCTGGACAAGCCTTCGCAGCGCCTGGGATGCCGCTGTCGCGGCTGTTCCGAAAGAGCATCTGGATTTCCTGCGGAACCTCCCCCTGACGCATCAGACCGACGACCTTCTCTTTGTGCATGCCGGCATTCGCCCCGGCGTGCCCATCGATGCCCAGGTCGAAGATGACCTTGTCTGGATTCGTGGGCCGTTTCTCGAAGATACGCGCGACCACGGAAAGATCGTCGTGCATGGTCATACCCCGGTGGACACGCCCGAACACTACGGCAACCGCATCGACCTCGACACCGGAGCCGGGTTCGGGAGGGCGCTGACGGCGGCGGTCTTCGAAGGGTGCGACTGTTTCATCCTGACCGAAAACGGGCGCGAACAGCTCTTGCCCTACGACTGATCCCCGTCGGACTTTCCGCCGCTTCGATACAAGCGGTAGAGGGACCAAACCGCGGTTCCGCCGAAGAACGCACCGGCGATGCCAACCACCTCGACGAAGGCCGGGCCGTTCGGCACGCCGCGCAGGAACAGCGCCGCCATCATCAGGCAAAGACCCACGCAAGAGGCGGCGAGGCGGAATTTCAGCTCTCCGCGTGACGGGCCAAAGCGATTCATCCGCGGACCACGTCAATCGTCCTTTCGGTTTCGCCGTTGAAGCCAGCGGAAACCGAAAAAGAACACCGCGAATATCGCGATCCAGAAAACGAGGTCGATCAAAGCGTCCGACATGCCACCTCCATAAACGTCAGATATCCCGCTGGCGCGCGAGGACAAGAAGTGTGCGCCGCGGCTGTCTCTTCCCCTCGCGTATTCCCGACGCCGCGGGCCTTGTCCGGCAAGGGTGGGAAGAGAAGGGAAGACCGCGTGAAAGCGGAACATCCAGGACATCCCTTGCCGAAGTCTGCGATTTCACGGCGCAGGGCGTCGGGCGATCTGTACCGCCAGAATGCCCGCGGCGATGATGACGACGCCGATGATGTCGATGACGCCAAGCGTCTCGCCCAGGATCACCGCCGCTATGGCCACGCCGAAGAACGGATTGAGGAAATGGAAGGTGGCAGCACGGATGGCGCCGATCCGGTTGACCAGCGTGAACCAGATCCATGTCGCGGCCAGCCCGGGCACGAAAGTCGTGTAGAGGAACGCCGCGATCAGCTTGCCGCTCCACTCCACGTGCCATGGTTCGACCGCAATGGCGATAACGCCAAGGCTGGCGCTGCCCACGAGCATCTGCAGACCGACGATCATCAGCACATTCCCGCCCGATGAGGCACCGCGCAAGAGCAGCGTCGCGAATGCCAGCGCCATGACCCCGAGACCGCACAGCGCGATACCATAGAGATCCACACCGGCGTTCAGGCGGGTGCCCATGATCAGGGCCGCCCCGGCGAACCCCATGATCAGGCCGGCGATACCGAGAGGGCGCAGCCTTTCCCCAAGGAACAGCCAGCCCGCCAGCCCGACCAGCAGCGGAAGGGACGAGGCGATGATGGCGGCAAGCGACGCCTCGACCGTCTGCATCGCGACGAAATTGAGACCGAGGTAAAGCGCGTTCTGGCAGATGCCGAAGACGAGCGTCGCGATCCATTGCGGCCGTGTCAGGTGCCAGCTTTGCCCCATGGCGCGGGCCACGACGATGGCGATGACGCCCGACAGCAGGAACCGCAAGGCCAGCGAGGCCAGCGGCGGGGCATCGGCCACGATGATGCGCGCCGAGGTGAAGGCCGACGACCACATGAGCGCGAAGGCCACCCCCATGCCAAGTGCCACAAGATCAAGACCGCCTGACGCGGACCCGTTTCCCATGGCAGGGTCGCGCGTCGCGCGGTTTCTAGCCTGCATTCATTCTGTCCCATCCGGGTCGCCCGGGCCGTTCGCGCGTGACCCTATTCGGATTGCACGGGTAGGTGCAATCGGGCGCCGCCTGCGTGGTCCAAAGCAAAAGGGCCGCCTTTCGGCGACCCTGTTCGTTCTTGCGCCGAAGACAGGCGGTCAGTCGTTGACGCTGTCCTTCAGGGCCTTGGCGATGGTCATCTTGACAACCTTGTCCGCCGGCTTGCTGATCTGCTCGCCGGTGGCGGGGTTGCGCACCATCCGCGCGGGACGCTCGCGGCAATAGATCTTGCCCACGCCGGGAAGGGTTACGGCACCGCCGCCACCGACTTCCTTGGTGATGAGGCCGGTGATCGCGTCAAGCGCGACGCCGGCGGTCTTCTTGTCGGTTCCCATTTCCTCGGCGATCGCAGCGACGAGCTGGGTCTTGGTCATCGGTTTTGCCATGTATCGTCTCCTCGTTGGCCCTTGTGATTATGGGCTCAGTGGTCATTTTTAACTGGATATTGGGGCATCGTACAACAATTAGTGGGCACCTGAAGGCACAAAACAGGCGATTCTTGCCGGTTTTTCCGGTTTTTCCTACAGGAAAGCGGTCTCTTCGAAGGATCTGAGCTTGCGGGAGTGTATCCGTTCGAGCGGCATGTCGCGCAGTGTCTCCATTGCCCGGATGCCGATCAGCAGGTGTTGGGTGACCTGTGTGCGGTAGAAATCCGATGCCATGCCCGGCAGTTTCAGCTCTCCATGGAGCGGCTTGTCGGACACGCATAGAAGCGTGCCGTAGGGCACGCGGAACCGGAATCCGTTGGCCGCGATGGTGGCGCTTTCCATGTCCAGCGCGATGGCGCGCGACTGGCTGAGGCGTTGAACGGGCCCGGACTGGTCGCGCAGTTCCCAGTTGCGGTTGTCGATGGTGGCCACGGTTCCGGTCCGCATGATCCGCTTGATGTCGAAACCTTCCACATCCGATACGCTGGTCACCGCGTCCTGAAGCGCGATCTGGATCTCGGCCAGCGCCGGGATCGGCACCCAGACCGGCAGATCGTCGTCAAGGACATGGTCCTCGCGCAGATAGGCGTGGGCCAGGACGTAGTCGCCCAGACGTTGCGAATTCCGCAGGCCGGCGCAGTGGCCCACCATCAGCCAGGCATGCGGGCGCAAGACGGCGATATGGTCGGTCGCGGTCTTGGCGTTCGATGGCCCCACGCCGATGTTCACAAGGGTGATCCCCGCCCCCCGCGCGCGTTTTAGGTGGAAGGTCGGCATCTGCGGCAGCTTCGCGGGCAGCGGCAGGGGCGTGTCGGGGTCGGTGATCTCGACGTTCCCGGGGCCGACGAAGGCGGTGTAGCCGCTGTCTGGATCGGCCAGAACCGAACGGGCGTAGGCTTCGAACTCGTCGACGTAGAACTGGTAGTTGGTGAACAGAACATGGTTCTGGAAATGCTCGGGCGCGGTCGCGGTATAGTGGCTGAGGCGGGCCAGCGAGTAGTCCACGCGCTGCGCCGTGAAGGGCGCCAGCGGGTGCGCGCCGTCGGCATAGGTGAACCCGAAGCCGTTGACGATGTCGTCGTGCGTCGTCGACAGGTCCGGCACATCGAAGACATCGCGCAGCGTGAAATCCAGTGCGCCTTCCTGGGGGACCGTCAGCCCCGCCTCGCCCGAGACGGCAAAATGCACCGGCATCGGCGTCGTGGAGGCCCCGATCGTCACCGGAACCCCGTGGTTCGCCAGCACCAGCCCGATCTGCTGGACAAGGTAGTTCTCGAAGAGGTCGGGCCGGGTGATGGTGGTCGAATAGACGCCCGGTTCGGCCACATGGCCGAAGCTCAGGCGGCTGTCGATGCCGGCGAAGCTGGTCGTGGTCAGACGGATCTCGGGGTAGAAGGCGCGGTAGCGCGCCTCTGGCATCCCTTCGGCCAAGACATCACTGAAGCGGGCGCGCAGGAAATCGGTCGCCCCGAGATAAAGCTCCAGCAGCCGTGCCACAGCCTCCTTGGCGTCCGAGAACTCGGCGGGCTCCGGAACCGGCGGAGTCACGATGGGCAGCGCGTCGGGGGCGTTCATTCGGTATCCTCGAAAAGCTCGGTCAGCCTGAAGCGCGTCACGTCGACCAGTCCAAGGTCCGATATCCGAAGCTCGGGGATGACCACAAGCGCGAGAAGCGAATGCTGCATGTAGGCGTTGTTCAGGTGGCAGCCGCAGTCGGCCATGGCCTGCACCATCGCCTGAGCCTTGGCCGCGACTTCGGCAGCAGGGCTGTCCGACATGAGACCCGCCACCGGCAGTTCCACGAGCGCGATCTCGCGCCCGTCTTTCCAGACGGTGATGCCGCCGCCCACCTCGGCCAGCCGGTTGGCGGCCGCAGCCATGTCGACGCGGCTGGTGCCGACGACGATCATGTGATGGCTGTCATGCGCCACGGTCGAGGCGATGGCCATCTGCCCCTCGTAGCCGAAACCCGAAACGAAGCCGTTCACCACGCCGCCCGTGCCCCGGTGACGTTCGACCAGAGCGATCTGGCAGACGCTCGCCCTCGCCCTCGACCACGCCGTCGACCACGGGAAGCTGGGCGGTCAGCGCCTTCGTCGGCGCCTGGTTCTCGACCACGCCGATCACCTTCGCGGTGACCGTGTTCGCGCCCTCTGGCGCGGGCACCTCGAAGTCGGTCGCCATCATCACCTTGCCGAGATGGACGGTCGTCCGCGTGTCCTCGGGCCAGTCGAGGTGCGGGCAGTCCACAGTGATCACGCCGTCCACCGCCACGGTCTTGCCCCGCGCGATCACGCGCAGGATCGGCAGCGTCTTCAGGTCCGATGTCAGGATCACGTCCGCCCTCCGCCCCGGCGCGATCGACCCCAGTTCCCGTTCCAGCCCGAAATGGGTCGCCGTGTTCACCGTCGCCATCTGGAGCGCCACCAGCGGATCGCAGCCGCAGGCGATGGCGTGGCGGACAACGCGGTTCATGTGCCCCTCGTTGACCAGCGTGCCCGAATGGCAATCGTCGGTGCAGAGGATGAAGTTGCGCGGATCAAGACCCTTCTCCGTCACCGCCGTGATCTGCGCCTCGACATCGTACCAGGCCGACCCAAGTCGCAGCATCGCCCGCATTCCCTGACGGGCACGGGCGATGGCGTCGGCCTCGGACGTGCCTTCGTGGTCGTCCGCCGGCCCGCCCGCCGCATAGGCGTGGAACGGGGGACCAAGGTCGGGCGATGCATAATGCCCGCCGACCGTCTTGCCCGCGGTTTGGGTCGCCGCGATCTCGGCCAGCATCTTCGGATCGCCCGAGACCACGCCGGGGAAGTTCATCATCTCGCCCAGTCCGATGATCCCCGGCCAGGTCATCGCCTCGGCCACGTCCTCGGCGGTGATCTCGTACCCGGTGGTTTCAAGCCCCGGTGCGGACGGCGCGCAGGAGGGCATTTGCGTGAAGATGTTGACGGGCTGCATCAGCGCCTCGTCATGCATCAGCCGCACACCCCGCAGGCCCAGGACATTCGCGATCTCGTGCGGGTCGGTGAACATCGTCGTGGTGCCATGGGGGATCACGGCGCGGGCGAATTCGGCGGGCGTCAGCATACCGCTCTCGATATGCATGTGCCCGTCGCAAAGGCCGGGGATCGCGTAAAGCCCGTCCGCCTCGATCACCTCGGTGTCCTCGCCGATGCAATGCGCGGCATCCGGTCCGCAATAGGCGAAGCGCCCGTCGGCGATGGCGATGTCATGGCGGGGCAGGATCTCGCGCGTCTGCACGTTCACCCAGGTGGCCCCCCGGATCACCAGATCGGCGGGTTCGCGGCCCGCAGCAACGGCAATCAGGCGGGGGGCTGTTTCAGGCCAGGTTTTCATGGGCTGCGTCATGCCCCAATTGTTCCGATCTTGCAGGCAGGTGCAAGGGCGGCCAGTCGCCGTCGCGAAAGTGTCATGGGGCCGACCCGCGCGATGCTGGCGTCCACGGTCCCCCTGCGCTATCTGCGTTTCATGTCCTGCACGCTTCTGTCCTTCGGCCACGGCTATTCCGCCCGCGCCCTCGCTGCCCGGCTTCTGGCCGAAGGCTGGCGGGTGATCGGCACGACGCGCTCGCCCGAAAACACAGCCGCCATTGCCGAGACAGGGGCAGAACCCCTGGTCTGGCCGGGTGCCCCCTTGGACGCTGCGCTGCGCGACGCGACCCATATCCTTGTCTCGGCCGGTCCCGACGCGGATGGCGACCCGGTCCTGCGCGCGGCAAGCGAAGAGATCGCGGCCCATGCCCGCCACATCGCCTGGGCCGGATACCTTTCGACCACCGGCGTCTACGGCGACCACGGCGGCGACTGGGTGGACGAGGACACGCCCCTTCACCCCACGACCGAGCGTGGCCGCCGCCGTGTGTCGGCGGAAACGGCCTGGCGCGCGCTGGCGCGGGACACCGGGCTGCCGCTTCACATCTTCCGGCTTGCCGGGATCTACGGACCCGGCCGCGGCCCGTTCGAGAAGGTCCGCAATGGCACCGCGCGGCGGATCATCAAGCCGGGGCAGGTCTTCAGCCGCATCCATGTCGAGGACATCGCGCAGGTGCTGGCCGCCTCGATCGCCCGCCCGAACGCGGTCCGCGCCTACAACGTCTGCGACAACGATCCTGCCCCACCGCAGGACGTCATCGCCTATGCCGCCGAGCTTCTGGGCATGCCTCTACCGCCCGAGGTGCCTTTCGACGAGGCGAACCTCGGCCCGATGGCGGCCAGCTTCTATGCCGAATCGAAAAAGGTCCGGAACGACCGGATCAAGGACGAGCTGGGCGTTCAGCTGCTCTATCCGACCTATCGCGAGGGGCTGCGGGCGGTGCTGGAGGCGGAGAGCCGCTGACCTCTATGCCCGACGGCTGGAAATGTCTGCCACGCCCAGCACCTCGAGCACCTTGCGTTCGATATCGCCCGCATTCAGCCCTGCCACCGCGTACATGTCCTCGGGGCTGGCCTGGTCGATGAAGATGTCGGGCAGCACCATCGAGCGATAGCGCAGACCGGTGATCGAACACGCCCTCTTCCGCCAGAAGCTGCGCCACATGGCTGCCGAAACCGCCGATCGCGCCTTCCTCGATGGTGATCAGCGCCTCGTGCCGCGCCGCAAGGTCGAGGATCAGGTCGCGGTCGAGCGGCTTGGCAAAGCGTGCGTCCGCAATGGTCGGCGTGATGCCGCGCTGGGCCAGCGCCTCGGCAGCGATGCGCACCTCGGACAGGCGCGTGCCGAAGGACAGGATCGCGATGCGGCTGCCCTCGGCGATGATCCGGCCCTTGCCGATGGGCAGGATCTCGCCCCGCTCCGGCATCTCGACGCCCACGCCGTCACCCCGCGGAAAGCGGAAGGCGATGGGGCCGGCGTCATGCGCGGCCGCGGTGGCGACCATGTGCACCAGTTCGGCCTCGTCCGCGGCGGCCATCACGACGAAACCCGGCAGGTTCGCCAGGAACGCCACGTCGAAGGCGCCGGCATGGGTCGCGCCGTCCGCGCCCACAAGCCCGGCGCGGTCGATGGCGAAGCGCACGGGCAGACGCTGGATCGCCACGTCATGCACCACCTGGTCATAGCCGCGCTGAAGGAAGGTCGAATAGATCGCGCAGAAGGGCTTCAGACCGCCGGCGGCCAGACCGGCGGAAAAGGTCACTCCGTGCTGTTCCGCGATCCCGACATCGAAGCACCGGTTCGGGAACCGCTCGGCGAAAAGGTTCAGCCCGGTGCCGTCCGGCATCGCCGCCGTCACCGCACAGATGCGGCTGTCACGCCCCGCCTCGTCGATCAGCGTCTGCGCGAAGACCTTGGTGTAGGACGGTGCGTTCGATGGTGCCTTCTTCTGCTCACCCGTGACCACGTCGAACTTGCCGGTGGCATGGCCCCTGTCGGGACGATTCTCGGCGTAGCCTTTGCCCTTCTTCGTGATCACATGGATCAGGATCGGACCGGTCGCCCGGGCACGGACCGTCCGCAGGACCGGCAGAAGCTGGTCGAGGTCGTGCCCGTCGATGGGGCCGAGATAGGAGAACCCCAGTTCCTCGAACAGAGTTCCCCCGACGACCGAGTGCTTCAGCAGGTCCTTGGCCCGCCGGGCCCCCTCCTGGAACGGTTCGGGCAGAAGGCTGACCGCGCCCTTGGCCGCGGCTTTCAACTCCTGGAACGGCGCACCGGCATAGAGCCGCGAGAGATAGGACGACATCGCCCCCACCGGCGGCGCGATCGACATCTCGTTGTCGTTCAGGATCACGATCAGGCGCTTCTTCAGATGGCCCGCGTTGTTCATCGCCTCATAGGCCATGCCTGCGCTCATCGCGCCATCGCCGATCACCGCGATGGCGTCGCCGATCCCGTGCTCGGGCGCGCCGCCCAGGTCGCGCGCCACGGCAAACCCCAGCGCCGCCGAGATCGAGGTCGACGAATGTGCCGCGCCGAACGGATCATAGGGACTTTCGGACCGCTTGGTGAATCCGCTCAGCCCGCCCTTCTGGCGCAGGGTCCGGATACGGTCGCGCCGGCCCGTCAGGATCTTGTGGGGATAGCTCTGATGGCTGACGTCCCAGATGATCCTGTCGCGCGGCGCATCGAACACGGCATGCAGTGCCACTGTCAGCTCGACCACCCCCAGTCCGGCGCCAAGGTGGCCGCCGGTCACGCTGACCGCGCTGATCGTCTCGGCCCGGAGTTCGTCGGCAAGCGCGCGCAACTCCGCGTCGCTCATCCGCTTCATGTCGGCGGGCGTCGACACACGGTCGAGGGTTGGGGTCTTGGGTCGGTCGGACATGCCTGCCTTCCTGATGCGCTCAGAATTCGCGCGAGATAACGAAGCGCGCCGCGTCCCGCAAGTTGTCTGCGTCCTGACCATAGGGCGCAAGCGCCGCTTCCGCCCCGGTCACAAGGTCGCGGGCGCGCGCCTTGGCGCCCTCGAGGCCCAACAGCGACACGAAGGTCGCCTTCCCGGCCTCGGCGTCCTTTTGCAGACGCTTGCCGGCCTTCGCCGCATCGCCTTCCACGTCGAGGATGTCGTCGGCGATCTGGAACGCAAGGCCGAGCGCACGGGAATAGGCCGCCATCGCGGCAATGTCGGCGCCGGCAAGGCGCGGCCCCGCGCACCCGGCCCATTCGATCAGCGCACCGGTCTTTTTCGCCTGAAGCGCGGTGATCTCGTCGAGCGTCAGCGCCCGCCCTGCGGTCTCGGCCGCGATATCAAGGGCCTGTCCACCCACCATCCCGCGCGCACCGCTTGACCGCGCCAGTGCATGGATCATCGGCAAGGTCACTTCGGCCGATCCTGCTTCGGGGTCGGACAGCAACTCGAACGCCAGCGTCTGAAGCGCATCCCCGGCAAGGACGGCCGTCGCCTCGTCCCATTTCACATGGACGGTGGGCTGCCCACGCCGCAATCCGTCGTCATCCATGCAGGGCAGATCATCATGCACCAACGAATAGGCATGCACCGCCTCGATCGCCGCTGCGGCATAGGCCGCCTGATCGGCCGCAACCCCGTGCAGCCGCGCGCCCTCGATCACCAGGAACGCCCGCAACCCCTTTCCGCCCCGGACCGCATAGCGCATCGCCTCCACGACCGGCAGGTCGCCCAGGTCCGACATCGCCGCCATCAGCCGCGCCTCCGTCCGGGCGGCGGCGTCCTTCAGGCAATCGTGGAACATGTCAATCGGGGTCGAGCGGTTCGGTCCCGGTGGGTTCGCCGCGCTCGTTCCGGGTGATCAGCTCGACCTTTTCTTCGGCGGTCTTGAGCTTCTTTTCGCAATGCGCCTTGAGTTCCGCCCCACGCTCGTAGAGCGCGATGGACTTCTCCAGATCGACGTCGCCGGACTCAAGCTGACGGACGACATCCTCGAGCGCGACCATCGCCTCTTCGAAGCTCATCGCCGAAACCGCCTTCTCGCTCATCCGCCCCGCTCCATCAGAACCTTCACATGGGCCGCCACGCTTGCGGCCAGTGCCTTCAGATCATAGCCGCCCTCGAGTGTCGAGACCACGCGCCCGCCTGCGTGGCTCTCGGCCAGATCGCACAGACGCCCGGTCAGCCACGCGAAATCGGCCTCGGTCCAGGTCAGGTTGGCCAGCGGATCGGCAGCATGCGCATCGAAACCGGCCGACACGACGATGAGTTCGGGCGCGAAATCCTCAAGCGCCGGCCAGACCTCGCGGTCGTAGGCCCGGCGCATCTCGGCGCCCCCGGTCATCGGGGCAAGCGGGACGTTGATGACGTTGTCGAAGGCGCCTGTCTCGTGTGGGGCGCCGGTTCCGGGCCACAGGGGCATCTGGTGGGACGACACGAACAGGGTCCGCTGCTCGGACCAGAGAAGGTCCTGAGTCCCGTTGCCATGATGCACGTCGAAATCGACGACAGCGACGCGGGACAGCCCGTGGTGGTCAAGCGCCCGCTTCGCCGCGATCGCGGCATTCCCGAAGAGGCAAAACCCCATGGGTGTCGCCGTTTCGGCATGATGCCCCGGCGGACGCCCGGCGACGAAGGCGTTCCTCACGCCCCCTTCGATCACCGCGTCGACCGCCGCGACCGCCCCCCCGACCGCGCGCAACGCCGCGGTCAGCGACCCCGGCGACACGAAGGTGTCGGCATCGAGCGCCACCGCGCCCTCGTCCGGGATTGCCGCCTCGATCTGCGCCACATAGGCCTCGGGATGCACCCGCAGAAGCTCGGCCCGGTCGGCGATGGGCGCTTCGCGGCGGTCGAGCGCGTCGAACTCCGATCCGCCAAGTGCGGCGCGGATCGCCTGCAACCGTGCCACCCGCTCGGGATGGCCTTCGGGTGTGACATGCGCATCGAACCCGGGATGCGTGAAAAGCGCGGTCGCCATGGGCGTGCTCCGATCCTGCTTCTTCTGGCTGAAAATACCTTCGCCGAAGGCGACCGGTCTTTCCAGTGCCGATCAGGCACGACCGCCGGTCAAAGCGGCAAACCCCGGCTCAGCCGCGGCAGATCGCCGGTCAGCCCCGCCGCCTCGCGGATGAACCCGCGCCGCGCGCCGGGAAGCCGTCCGACAAGGCCAAGGCCAAGATCGCGGCCAAGCCGCAGGAGGGAGTTGTCGTTCGAGAAGAGCCGGTTGAACGCGTCGGTCGCGATGGCCAGCGTCATCGTATCGAACCGCCTCCAGCGTTCAAAGCGCCGAAGGACATCCGCGCGCCCGATGTCCTCGCCCCGCCGTCGCGCCTCGACCAGCACCTCGGCCAGGGCCGCCACGTCCTTGAGACCCGCGTTCAGCCCCTGTCCCGCGATCGGGTGCACCGCATGCGCGGCATCGCCCGCAAGCGCCAGCCGGTCGCCTACGAAACGCGTCGCGACCGACAGGGCCAGCGGATAGGTGAATCGCGTTCCGACAAGACGGATCTCTCCCAGAAAATCGCCAAAACGCGGACGCAGCGCGTCAAGATATCCGTCGTCGTCCAATGCGGCGATCGCCTCGGCCGCCGTGCGGTCCTCGGTCCAGACGATGGACGACCGGTTGCCGGGCAGGGGCAGGATCGCAAGCGGTCCGGCCGGCATGAAGAACTGATGGGCCGTCCCGCCATGCGGCTTTTCATGTTCGACGGCGCAGACAAGCGATGTCTGGTCATAGTCCCATCCCACGCGCCCGATCCCGGCCCGCGCGGCCGTCGGGCTGCGCTTGCCGTCACAGGCCACAAGAAGGGCTGCCGTCACGGTCTGCCCGTCCGAAAGGGTAACGACCACGTCCGAAGGTCCCGAGGCATGGTCCGTCACCGACAGGCGCGACAGATGGGTCACGCCATCGGTGGCGGCCAGAGCCTGAAGCAGAGCGGGGCGCAGCACGCGGTCCTCGATCATATGGCCCATCGGGCCTTCCTCGATCTCGGCATGATCGAAGTCGAGCGCCAGCGGCGACGCGCCTTCGCCCGCGCGGCCATCGCTGACGGTGATGTGCAGGATCGGCTGGCTCAGTGCCGCGACCGCTGGCCAGACGCCGATCCCCGAAAGAAGGCGCCGGGAGGCAAGCGACAGGGCATAGCCGCGCCCGTCGAACCCACTGTCGCCACGGGTTTCCTCCGGCAACGGGTCGACGATGATCACATCGAGCCCCGCCCGGCCCAGCGCAATCGCCAGCGCCATGCCGTTCAGGCCGCCGCCTGCGATCAGGATATCGGTGCTGCGTGTCATCGCCGCAAATATGACCCCCTGCGCGCCATTGTCCATCCGCCCGCCCGTCGCTAGGGTCACGCCGGTCGTGGAGGGTCGAAGATGTCGCAGGACTGGCTTGTCATGAGCGCGGCGGCGCTTGGCCGTGGGATCGGCGCGGGAACCATCGACCCGGTGGATCTGACCGAAGCGCATCTCGACGCGATTTCGACCCATCCGGAGGCACCGCGCATCTATGCCCGGACAACGCCCGACCGTGCCCGCGCCGAGGCGCGCGCCGCGGCATCGCGTGCGAAATCGGGCCAGCGTCGGTCGCCGCTCGACGGCGTTCCGATCTCGTGGAAGGACCTCTTCGACACGGCGGGGGTCGCGACCGAGGCGGGATCGGCGCTTCTGAGAGGCCGCACCCCTACCCGTGACGCACGCGTGCTGGACAACGCCACCGCCGCCGGGCTGGTCTGCCTTGGCAAGACGCATATGACCGAACTCGCCTTCTCGGGCCTGGGCTACAACCCCGTCACCGCCTCGCCGCCCTGCGTGAACGACCCCGAAGCCGTCTCGGGCGGGTCGTCGTCAGGCGCTGCGACATCCGTCGCCTTCGGGTTGGCGGCGGCCGGTATCGGCTCGGACACCGGCGGGTCGGTGCGGGTTCCCTCGGCGTGGAACGATCTTGTCGGGTTGAAAACCACGCCCGGGCGGCTGTCGCTTGACGGGGTTGTTCCGCTTTGCGCCCGTTTCGACACGGTGGGCCCGCTTTGCCGCAGCGTCGAGGACGCCGCCCTGCTTCTTGCCGTGCTCTCGGGACAAGCAGCAACGGATCTGCGCGGGGCGGATCTGGCCGGGCGGCGCTTTCTCGTGCTCGAAACCGTCGCGTTGGATGACCTCGAAGACGGCCCGGCCGCGGCCTTCGACAGCGCCCTGGCGCGGATCGCCGCGGCCGGCGCCGAGGTCGTGCGGGGCGCGATCCCGGCCGTGGCCGAGGCGATGCCGCTTTCGGGGGTGCTCTTCGCGACCGAAGCCTACGGGACATGGCGCGATGTGATCGAGGCCAACCCCGGGGTGATGTTTCCGCCCGTCCGCGACCGTTTCCGGTCCGGCGGGGCGCATTCGGGGGCTGATTTCGTCGCGGCCTGGCAAATGCTGGACCGTTTGCGCGCGGATTACGCCGCCGCGACCTCGGGATACGATGCCGTCCTGCTGCCCACATGCGCGATCCTGCCCCCAAAGCTGGAACGACTGGCGGCCGACGAGGGCTATTTCACTGACCGCAACCTCCTGACGCTGCGCAACACGCGTATCGGCAACCTGATGGGCCTGCCGGGCCTCACCCTGCCGACCGGGACCCCGTCCTGCGGTCTGCTGATCCAGACCCCGCCTGACAGCGAAACCCGGCTCCTTCGCCTTGCCGCCGGTATCGAGAACGCGTTGACCTAAAAGCCACATCGCCCCGCAAGCTACGATTTTTGCGGTGTGAATCTGGACCGGTGCGGCGTGTTCGGGCTAGATTTCAGAAATACGGGGCGAGACGACCCCGGCATTGAGGCAGTAATGACGTTTCCTGAGCGGTTTTCACACCTGCCGGAATATGCGTTTCCGCGTCTGCGGAGGCTTCTTGACGCGCATGAACCGGGCGGCGAGGTCATCCAGATGACCATCGGCGAGCCACGCCATCCCTTCCCGCACTGGATCGTGGACGAGATCGCGGCCCATGCCGACGGCTTCGGGAAGTACCCGCCGAACGAAGGTACGCCCGAGCTGCTTGCCGCCATCGCCGCCTGGCTTCGTCGTCGCTACGGTGTCGCGGTCGACGGCGCGACCGAGGTGACGGTCCTGAACGGAACGCGCGAAGGCCTGTTCAACGCCGCAATCGCCCTTTGCCCGGAAACCGTCCGGGGGCGAAAGCCCGTCATCCTCACCCCGAACCCGTTCTATCAGGTCTATGCCGTGGCCGCCCTCACGCTTGGGGCCGAACCCGTCTATGTCCCGGCGACGAAGGAAACGGGCCATCTGCCCGACTACGCGGCGCTTCCGCCCGAGACGCTGGAGCGCGTCGCCATCGCGTTCATCTGTTCCCCGGCAAATCCCCAGGGCGCCATCGCCGACGAGGCCTACTGGCGCACGCTCATCGCGCTGGCCGAAAAGCACGACTTCCGGATCTTCGCGGACGAATGCTATTCCGAGATCTACCGCGGCAGCCCGCCGCCGGGCGCGCTCGAGGTCGCCCGCGCGATGGGCGCAGATCCCGAACGGGTCGTCATCTTTCATTCGCTGTCCAAGCGGTCGAACCTTCCCGGCCTGCGTTCCGGTTTCGCCGCCGGCGGTCCGAAATCCATCGCCGCGATACGGCAGTTGCGCGCCTATGCCGGTGCGCCGCTGCCCTTGCCGCTTCAGCGCGCCGCGGAACGGGTCTGGTCCGACGAGGCCCATGTCGACGAAAGCCGCGCCCTCTATGCCCGCAAATACGAGATCGCGGCGGAGGTCTTCGCGGATCATCCCGAGATCGACGTGCCGCAGGCCGGGTTCTTCCTGTGGCTTCCGGTCGAGGATGGCGAAGCCGCGGCGCTGAAGCTCTGGCGCGAAACCGGCGTGCGTGTGCTGCCCGGCGCGTATCTGTCGCGCGACGTGAACGGAGAAAGCCCCGGCCAAGGCTACATCCGCGTGGCCATGGTGGCTGAAGAAGAAGAAATGCAGCGCGGGCTGCTTGCGATCCGCGACTGCCTCTATCAGACGAGGGACAAGTAGACATGGCGTATCAGACACGGCAGCGAGACCCGCTTTTCGATCGTGACACCCAGGCGGTGCTGGAACGACGCGGGACCGAACTTCTGGGGCTTGTCCTGCTGTGCCTTGGAATCGGAGCGGCGCTTGTCGTCGGCTCGTATTCGCCCGACGATCCAAGCTGGCTGTCGGCCACGGATGAACCGGCCCGCAATCTGCTTGGCCGCCTTGGCGCGTCGATCGCGTCGCCGCTTTTCGTGATCATGGGATTTGCCAGCTGGTCGATCGCGGCGATCTTCACGCTTTGGGGTCTGCGCCTCATGACGCATGTGGGCGAGGATCGGCTTCTGAGCCGCATCATCTTCGCACCCATCGGGGTGGCGCTGGTGTCGGTCTATGCCTCGACCCATGTCCCGGGTCCGGAGTGGGGACATTCCTTCGGCCTTGGCGGGCTCTTCGGAGATACGGTGCTGGGCGCGCTTCTGGGCGTCGTGCCGGTGCAGGCGACCCTTGGTCTGAAAATGCTGTCCTTCCTGGTCTTCTTCGGCGCAGGCGCGATGATGCTGTTTGTTCTTGGTACGACGATGGACGAACTGCGCGCCTTCGGACGCTTCCTCTTGCGCGGCATCGTGATGCTTTACGATCGCACCGTATCGCTTCTGGCATGGGTCCTGCGCACCGCCGCCACCCGGATTTCAACGGCCCGTGCACGCCGGGCCGAGCGTGCTGCCCGCACCGAGGAGCAGTCGTTCGAGGCGGCACCCTTCGTTGTCCCCGAAGGCGCTCGCCTGCGCCGTGAGCCGCCGGTCACGGCGGAGGCCTCGTCCAGGCCCGATGGACGAACCGGGATCTTCGCGCGGGTCGCGCCGCTTTTGTCGCGCAAGCCCGAAAGCGCCATCGCCGCGCCGCTGGGCGATCCGGACGACGATCTGGACGAGGACGACCGGATCAAGGCGCGAATCGCCGACGTGATCCGCAGCCGCCATCGTGAAACAGGGCCCGCAGGCCCGCGTACCGAGCCCCCGGTAACCGCCGTGCGCCGCGCCCCGCATCCGGTCGTCGATCGACACGGACGACATGTCCGGAGACGACGGGCTTTACGCCGACATGGACATGCCCGAACCGGAACTCGTCGCCCCCGAACCGCTTGGTGCGGGAAAGGTGCCGATGTTCGAAACGGGACGCCTGATTTCGCCCGAACGCTCGGTCGTCCAGCATGCCGCCCAGAAGCGTCCGCAGCCATCGCGCCAGGCCCAGGCCGAGGCGCAGCCGACCCTTCGGTTCGATGATTCGGGGCCTGCCTATGAAACCCCGCCGCTCAGCCTGCTGGCCAGCCCCGACAGGATCGAACGTCACCACCTCAGCGACGAGGCGCTCGAGGAAAACGCGCGCATGCTCGAGAACGTGCTCGACGACTATGGAGTGAAGGGGGAAATCGTCAGCGTGCGCCCCGGCCCTGTCGTCACCATGTACGAACTCGAGCCCGCGCCGGGCCTCAAGGCCAGCCGCGTCATCGGTCTTTCAGACGACATCGCGCGGTCGATGTCGGCGCTTTCTGCCCGAGTGTCGACCGTCCCGGGCCGGTCGGTCATCGGGATCGAATTGCCGAACGAGAAGCGCGAGAAGGTCGTGCTGCGCGAGATCCTGTCGGCCCGCGACTATGGCGACGGCAACCAGCGCCTGCCGCTGGCGCTGGGCAAGGACATCGCGGGCGAGCCCATTGTGGCGAACCTTGCGAAGATGCCCCACCTTCTGATCGCAGGGACCACGGGGTCGGGCAAGTCGGTGGCGATCAACACGATGATCCTGTCGCTGCTCTACAAGCTGACGCCCGAGGAATGCCGGCTGATCATGATCGACCCCAAGATGCTGGAGCTTTCCGTCTATGACGGCATCCCGCATCTTCTGTCCCCCGTGGTGACCGACCCCAAGAAGGCCGTGGTTGCCCTGAAATGGGTCGTGGGCGAGATGGAGGACCGGTATCGCAAGATGTCGAAGATGGGCGTGCGCAACATCGAGGGCTACAACGGCCGCGTGCGCGAGGCGCTGTCGAAGGGCGAGTTGTTCAAGCGGACGGTGCAGACCGGCTTTGACGATGAAACCGGCGAACCAATCTTCGAGACCGAGGAGTTCGCGCCCGAACTTCTGCCCTATATCGTCGTCATCGTGGACGAGATGGCCGACCTGATGATGGTCGCCGGCAAGGAGATCGAGGCCTGCATCCAGCGCCTTGCGCAGATGGCGCGGGCGTCTGGCATTCACTTGATCATGGCCACGCAGCGCCCGTCGGTCGATGTCATCACCGGCACGATCAAGGCGAACTTCCCCACCCGGATTTCCTTCCAGGTCACGTCGAAGATCGACAGTCGCACGATCCTTGGCGAACAGGGGGCCGAGCAGCTTCTGGGCATGGGCGACATGCTCTACATGGCCGGTGGCAGCCGCATCACCCGTGTCCATGGCCCCTTCGTCAGCGACGAAGAGGTCGAGGAGATCGTGAACCACCTCAAGTCCTACGGCGCGCCGGAGTATGTCAGCAGCGTTCTGGAAGGCCCCGACGACGACCGCGAAAGCGACATCGACCTCGTGCTTGGCCTTGGTGGAAACTCCGATAGCGAGGATGCGCTTTACGACACGGCGGTCGCGATCGTGATCAAGGATCGCAAATGCTCGACCTCCTACATCCAGCGCAAGCTGGCCATCGGTTACAACAAGGCCGCCCGGCTGGTCGAGCAGATGGAAGAAGAGGGCGTGGTCAGCCGTGCCAACCATGTGGGCAAGCGCGAGATCCTGGTGCCCGAACAGGCCTGATCGGCAACAACACGCGGCTGTTATTGCCTAGCGATGGCAGCCGCGCCCATCTGTCCCTATATCGGGTCCGACAGCAGGGGCAGACCATGGATCGACGCACTTTTCTCTTGACCGCTTCGGCCGCGACCTTCGCGGCGGCCCTTCCCGCGGTTGCCCAACAGATTCCGCTGAACCGGATCTCGGCCTATCTGAACGCGCTGCAGACCGCCGAGGCGGGGTTCACGCAAATCAACCCCGACGGCACGATCTCGACCGGACGGGTCTATATCCGCAGACCGGGACGGGCACGGTTCGAGTACGATCCGCCGGACGACGCCCTCGTTATGGCGGGCGGCGGGCAGCTTGCCATCTTCGACGGCAAATCCAACCTGCGGCGGCCCGAGCAATACCCGCTTTCGCGAACACCGCTGTCGATCATCCTTGAACGAAATGTCGATCTTGCGCGGCGCAACATGGTCGTGGGTCATACCTACGATGGCATCGCGACGACCGTGGTCGCACAGGATCCCGAGCATCCCGAATACGGGCGGATCGAGCTGAACTTCACCGATGCCCCGGTCGAACTGCGACAGTGGGTCGTGGTCGATGGATCGGGCGCGCGGACCACGATCATCCTGCGCGACATGAAGACCGGCGGAGACCTGCGCGCGTCGCTTTTCAGCATCAGCTACGAAACCCAGCAGCGAAACCGCTGAGCGTTCAGATCTTGCCGCAGGCGCGCAGCTGCGCGTCGTACATCTGCGCGCGCGTGGCGACGTTGTCGGAGACCCGTAGAAGCCAGGGCTTGGCGTTGTAGCTGCCGCGCGCGTAGCCAGACCGGCCTTCGTGGTAGGCCAGGTACTGGTTTCGGGCGTCGGTCTTGGGGATGCCAAGGCCCTCGGCGGTCTTGTGCATGTACCAGCCCATGAAGTCGGTGGCGTCTCGGAAATTGTCGCGCTTGGCGCGGCGATTTCCGGATTCCTGGAGGTATTCCTCCCATGTGCCGTCCAGCGCCTGCGAATAGCCATAGGCCGACGACTGGCGCCCCATCGGGATGATCCCCAAGGCATATCGGAACGGGGTCCGGGCGTCGCTGTCGAACTTGCTTTCCTGGTATATGGTCGCCATCTGAACCGACACGGGCACATCCCAGCGCCGTTCCGTGCGCTGCATGTCCTTGAGGTAACTCGGGCGCTGGCTGACGATGCTGCAGGCGTCGTCGAGGTTGCGTGGCGGCGAGTCATATCGCGCGCCGCAAGCCGACACGAACAGCATCAATACCAGAGCGCGCAGGGGTCTGCTCATCTGCCTCTCGCTCGAACATTCTTTTTCTTGCGGATGATAATAGCGCAATCCGTCGCGCGGGAAAACGGACAATCCGTCGCTAGACGATCACGAAAGCGATGAGAACCGGCAGGACCGCAACAGAAAGCAGGGTCGAGACCACGACAAGACCGGCAACCGCATCGGCATCCGCGCCGTATTTCTCGGCGATGAGATAGGATGTGACGGCCACGGGGGTCGCGAGTTGCAACAGAAGAACGGCGAATGGCACCGGGTCGAGCTGGAACCATCGCCCGACGAACCAGCCGATGCCGATGCAGACCGCCGCCTTCGCGACCGACAGGACCACCGCCCGGCCCAGACGCGTCGGCGCCAGCCGCGCGACCGCGACGCCAAGCGTGATCAGCATCAATGGGATCGCAAGCTGCCCGACAAGTGTCAGCGTGTTCGTCAGGAAGACCGGCGTGGTCCAGCCCTGCCACAGAAAGAGGATGCCCAGCAGCGTGGCGGCGACCATCGGCTCGCGCAGCACCTTTCCCGGCGATCCGCCGCCGGCGACCAGCCAGACGCCGAAGGTGAAGGAATAGACGGCCATGATCGCAAAGATGACCACCGCAAAGCCCAGGCCATCGTCCCCGAACGCGAAGAACGCCAGCGGCAGGCCCACGTTCCCGGTGTTGCCGTAGATCATCGGGGCAAGGTAGGTCCGCATCTCAAGCCGCATCAGCCGTGTGAGCGCGAACATCACCAAGGTGATCGCCGCGTAGGCCAGGATCGCGGCCAGCGAAACCGCGGTCAGCGCGGCCGGGGCGATCTCGGTTTCCATCAGGGCGGTGAAGATCAGGCAGGGCACGCCCAGGGTCATCGCAAGCTGCGTGACGAACCGGATCCGATACTCGAACCCAAGGCGCACCCAGGCAAAGCCGATCCCCGCCAGAAGGAAGACGGGTGCCACCACTTCAAGCACTGTAAGGGCAAGGTTCACAGTCTGTTTCCCGGAATTTCGGAGCTGCGCATGGACATCGCCCCGGTCGCGGGACTAGTAAAGAAGGGGACGGGGGTTAGGCTATGCTGAAGACGCGTGCAAAGTATTCCTTGGGCCAGGTGGTCCGTCACCGCAAGCACCCGTTCCGCGGTGTGGTGTTCGATGTCGACGCCATCTTCTCGAATACCGAAGAATGGTACGACGCCATTCCCGAGGAAAGCCGACCCTCCCGCGACCAGCCCTTCTATCACCTTCTCGCCGAGAACGACCAAAGCTACTACGTGGCCTATGTGTCCGAGCAGAACCTGATCGCCGACTATTCCGGCGAACCGGTCGACCATCCCGACCTGCCCGAACTTTTCGGTGACTTCCAGGATGGCCATTATCCCCTGTCGGTCCAGCTCAACTGATCAGCCCCACGTCAGTAGCCCAGCGCGAGGCCGTCCTTGCGCGGGTCCGATGCCCCTTCCAGAACGCCGCGCGCATGGTCGATACGGATCGCCTGCGCGCCTCCAATCGGCTCTGTCGGGACGGCGACCTTGTGGCCGAGGTCCGCGAGGGCCTGCCGAACGTCGGGCGCGTAGCCGCGCTCGACCCTGAGCTTGCCTTTCCAGAAGAAACTGCGGGGGGCGTCGATCGCGCCTTGCGGGTCCATTCCATAGTCGACGATGTTTGTCAGCACCCTGACATGGCCGTTGGGCTGGTAGCCTCCGCCCATGACGCCGAACGGCATGGTCACGCGCCCGTTCTCGCGCAGCATGGCCGGGATGATGGTGTGCATGGGCCGCTTGCCGCCACCCGCCTCGTTCGGGTGGCCGGCTTCCAGCGTGAAGCCCGACCCCCGGTTCTGGAAGAGTACCCCGAACTTCGACGAGGCCACGCCCGACCCGAAGCTCGCGAAGATCGAATAGATCAGCGAGACCTTCATTCCGTTACCGTCCACGACGCTGAGGTTGATCGTGTCCCTGTGCACGGACTCGCTCAGCGCCTTGGGATCGGCGATGATGCGGTCCGGGTCGATCAGCGCGGCCAGCCGTGCCGCGGTTTCCGGCGCGAGCATGTGCTCAAGCCGCGCGGTATGATCGGGGTCGGCGATGAAGCGGTTGCGCGCGTCATAGGCCAGCTTTGCGGCCTCGGCCTCGAGGTGCACGCGCGCGGCGCCGACCGGATCAAGGGCGGGCAGGTCGAAATGCGACAGGATGTTCGCCATCAGGATCGCCGTCGCGCCGTGTCCGTTGGGCGGATGCTCGACAAGTTCGACCCCCTTGTAGGTGCCGCTGACGGGTTGGGTATAGGCCGAGGCCGTCGCCGCGAAATCCTCAAGCGTATGAACGCCGCCCGCGGCGCGCAGGCTGTCGACCATGTCTTGCGCGACTTCGCCCTCGTAGAAGGCGGCGCGCCCGTCCCGCGCGACGCGGCGCAGCACCTCGGCCTGGCCGGGGGCGCGAAAGAGCGCGCCCTGCTCGAAGTCCTTCCCGTGGTCGAGGTAGAGGTCGCGGGCGCGGCCCGTCAACACGTCGCCAGCGCCTTTGAGGTCGAAAGCCACACGCGGGGCAACGGGAATGCCCTCCTCCGCATAGCGAATGGCGGGGGCCAGAACCCGGTCACGCCCCAGGCGCCCCCAATCCTCCAACAGGCGGCAGAACGCGTCCACCGCGCCGGGCACGGTCACCGATGTCGCACCGGACTCGGGCATGCGGGACAGGCCGGCGCGGCGCAGCGCATCGGGATCGAGCGCGGCCGGCGCGCGGCCTGACCCATTGAGCGCCAACACCCTGTCTTCGCCTGGTGGCGTGAACAGCACGAAGCAGTCGCCGCCGATACCCGTCATCTGGGGCTCGGCAATGCCTTGCAGCACCGCCGCCGCGATCGCCGCATCCATCGCATTGCCACCGGCCTTCAGCGTCTCGATGGCAGTCAGAGAAGCCAGCGGATGCGATGTCGCGGCCATGGCCGTGGTGGACAGAACCGGGGACCGGCCCGGCAATTGGAAGTCACGCATGTCGGAAGGCCCCCTGTCGTTCCGAAGCGCACGCTATCGCCGGAAGGCGGCATTGCCAATCTCAGGTCGGATGACTTTTCGGGGGAAAACCTCGGCGCCGCGCACTGGGTGGGGGCTGTAATTCGCGGCGCCGAGGGAAGCCGTTTGCAGCTACCCTTGCAACATCCTTCCGCAATCGGGCCGCGCTGAGGTCGCAATAAGGCATTTTGAGGGCAGCGTTTCCCCGCCCGCGTCAGAGAGGGGTCCGGCCGGGCCGCAGCGCGATACGGAACGCCAACTCGTTTCCACCGTCGACCCGCCGATATTCAAGATCGCGGGCAAGGTTTCGGATCAGGAACCACCCAAAGCCGCTTTCGGGTTGATCGTCGATGTGCGCGGCTGGTCCGGCATAGTCACCCAGCGGCGCCTGACCGTCAGGCATGGGCGCGCCTGAGTCGCAGAGCCGGCAATGCAGACCGCCGCTGCCTTCCCGGACGTGGATCGCGATGTGATCGCCCTCGATCCCCGCATAGGCGTGTTCCACGATGTTGTTCAACGCCTCGGCCAGCACCAGCTGGACCGACGCGACCTCCTCCGAGGTCAGGGCAAGGGGCGCGATGGCGTCGGAAAGCCCGCCCAGTGCGGCGCGCACCCCCTCGGGCGTGGCGGGAATCCTGCGCTCGAACAGGGCGCGGTCAGGATGCATCCGCGATCGCCCCGTCGCCGCGGGCTCGGTCTCCGAACGCTGCAGCTTCGTCGGGATGGATGGCGAAGACCGTGTTCATCCGGGTCAGGCGAAACACTTTGTCGACCGCCGGTGTCGGCGCCAGAAGATCCAGCTGGCGGCCCGGACCCAGCGCCTTCATTGCCGCGACCAGCGCCCCAAGGCCGCTGCTGTCGAGAAACCCGACGCGCGACAGGTCCAGCACGACCCGGCGAGGTCCGCCGTCGGTCGCCTGCCGCATCGCATCCTTGAACTGCACGGCCACCATCGCGTCGAGCCGGTCGGCGGCCACAACCACCAGAAGGTCGTCCCCCCGGTCTTCTGATTCGAGTTGCATGGCATCCCCTTTCGCCGTTCCTCTCGCCGGGACGCTAGACGCGACCGGTTAGCATTCAGTAAGCAGAGGGCGTCGGATCGGGAGGATATGCCATGACGGAGGTCTGGATCGCAGGGGCGGCCCGCACCCCGATGGGGGGATTCCTGGGCGTCCTTTCCGAGGTCGAGGCCCCCGCCCTTGGCGGGGTGGCGATTGCGGCCGCGCTTGCCGGGTCGGGCGTCGGGGCGGACCGGGTGGACGAGCTTCTGATGGGTTGCGTCCTGCCAGCGGGACAGGGCCAGGCCCCTGCGCGCCAGGCGGGCTTCGCGGCAGGCCTGGGGGACGGGGTCCCGGCCACCACCATCAACAAGATGTGCGGCTCGGGCCTCAAGACAGTGGCGCTTGCAAGCGACGAGATCGTGCTTGGCCGGTCGGACGTGATCGTTGCCGGCGGCATGGAGAGCATGTCGCGCGCGCCCTACCTTCTGCCCAAGATGCGGGGCGGCGCCCGGCTTGGTCACGGGCAGGTCCTCGACCACATGTTCCTCGACGGTCTCGAAGACGCCTATGACAAGGGCCGTCTCATGGGGACCTTCGCCGAAGACTGCGCCGAGGCCTTCCAGTTCACCCGGGCCGCGCAGGACGCCTATGCGATCGCGTCGTTGACTCGCGCGCTCGAGGCTCAGGCCAGCGGGGACCTCGCGGACGAGATCGCGCCCGTCACCCTGCGAACGCGGGCCGGTGTGCACGAAGTCAGGACAGACGAACAGCCCGGCAAGGCACGCCCCGAACGCATTCCCGACCTCAAGCCAGCGTTCCGCGAGGGCGGTACGGTGACGGCGGCGAACGCGTCGTCGATCTCGGATGGCGCGGCGGCCCTTGTCCTTGTCTCCTCTGCCGCGGCGGACGCGCAAGGCCTGGACCCGCGCGCCCGGATCGTCGGCCATGCAAGCCACGCCCAGGCGCCCGCCCTTTTTCCCACGGCCCCGGTTCCGGCAGCACGCAAACTTCTCGACCGCATCGGCTGGAGTACCCAGAGCGTGGACCTGTGGGAGGTGAACGAGGCCTTCGCAGTCGTCCCGATGGCCTTCATGCGCGAACTCGACATTCCCCATGACCGTGTGAACGTCAACGGCGGGGCCTGTGCGCTGGGGCACCCCATCGGTGCCTCGGGCGCGCGGATCATCGTGACCCTTCTCAATGCACTGGAACGGCGCGGCCTCAGGCGGGGGGTCGCCGCGATCTGCATCGGCGGCGGCGAAGGCATGGCGATCGCGATCGAACGGCCTTAAGGAAGGCAGCGTCGCCGCCGCGAGGAGGCCCCATGCGCACCGACTACAAGATGCTTGCTACCACCATCGAATCGCTCACCAGAGGCGAAACAGACGCGGTGGCTCTGATGGCCACCGTAGCCTGCGAGATCCATCACGCCGACGACCGTTTCGACTGGACGGGATTCTACCGGGTCACCGAACCCGGCCTGCTCAAGATCGGACCCTACCAGGGCGGGCACGGATGCCTTGTCATTCCCTTCGGCAAGGGCGTTTGCGGAGCGGCCGCGGCCACCGAAACAACGCAGGTCATCCCGGATGTCGAGGATTTCCCGGGACACATCGCCTGCTCGTCGACAACCCGGTCCGAGATCGTCCTGCCGGTCTGGGACGCACGGGGGCAACTGATCGCCGTCCTCGACATCGACAGCGACCGGCCCGCCGCTTTCGACGAAGTGGACGCCCGCGCGTTGCGCGGTATCCTCGACTCGGTCTTTGCCCGGTGAGAGACCCGATAAGGCAGGCAAACGCGGGCGCGATTAGCGGCGCGGCGAAGGGACTGACGTTGACGGGACGCCGCAACTTCAACAGGGTTCCACTGCAGCCGTGACGATTGAAGGCTACGATCCCCCCGACGCCCCTCTCGCGGTCCTCTATCAGGATCACGAACTCCTGGTGCTCAACAAGCCCGAGGGGCTCTTGTCGGTGCCGGGCAAGGGAGAGCACCTTGCCGACTGCCTTCTGTCGCGCGCGCAGGCCGCCTTTCCCGGGGCGCTTCTGGTTCACCGTCTCGACCGCGACACGTCGGGGGTGATGATCTTCGCCCTGACGCCGCGCGCGCAACGGCATCTTGGACTTCAATTCGAGAAGCGCCAGCTGACAAAAACCTATGTGGCCCGCGTCTGGGGCGAAGTGTCCGAAAAGACCGGAACCGTCGACCTGCCTCTTGTCGTGGATTGGCCGAATCGCCCGAGACAGAAGGTGGATTTCGAAACGGGAAGGCCTGCCCTGACCGACTGGCGCGTCCTGCGGATCGAGGACGGGACGACGCGACTGAGGCTCTACCCCAAGACGGGACGGTCACACCAGTTGCGCGTTCACATGCTGGAAATCGGCCATCCGATTCTGGGCGATCCGTTCTACGCAACCGGCGCGGCCCGCGATTTTCCCCGCCTGATGCTGCATGCCGAGGCGCTGCGAATCCGTCATCCGGACGGCGGGGCCGGCATCTCGTTCACCGCGCCCTGCCCGTTCTGAACACAGGCTCATCGGACGATGTGTCCGGGGCCGTGATCAGGAATGCCAGAGCGGAAGACAGAAGACTGCAGAGCAGCAGCAGAAGCCCCACCCCGACGATCAGAGCCGCCGTCGAGGCGCCGATCCATACCAGCGCGGCCAGGGCCATGCCGGCAAGAACACCCGTTACGAACAAAAGAACGACCATCACAGACCACCTAACAACACCGAACCCTAACATGATGGAAACGAGTCGTGGCGGTATTTTGTTCCCGTGCCGGTCGACGTCAGGCGTTTTGGTGGTCTTTCAGGTCGCGACAGGCCCGAGAAACCGCTGCAGTGCGGTCAGTTCCTCTTGCCGGATCTCGTGCCCGCCAGAGTGCCAGGCGTCGGTAACCTCGGCCCCTTGCCGGGAAAAGTAGCCTGCCAGCGCCTCGGTCAGGGGGGCGGGACAGATCGGGTCGTTCTTCCCGGCCGTGATCAGCACGCGTCTGCCGCTGAGGCCGGGTTGCGGCTCGGGCGTCCAGGGGATGAGCGGATGCATCAGGATCAGGTCATCGACGAGATCGGGCCGCACGAACGCCACCGCCGCAAGGATGTTCGCCCCGTTGGAGTACCCCAGCCCCACCACGCGGTCTGCGCCGGTCCTTGCCGTCTCGGCCTCGATGAACTCTGCCATAGCCGTGGTCCGGGCGGCGAGGTCGTCCATGTCATAGACGCCTTCGCCGGTCCGCCGGAAGAAGCGGGCCGCACCCATCTCGGACACGTCGCCCCGGGGGGAGACGACATGCGCCCCCGGGATCATCGTTTCGGCAAGACTGTGGAACTGGTCCTCGGACCCGCCGGTGCCGTGGAAGGTCAGGATCAGAGGGGCGCCCGCGCGCCCCTCCGTCCGTTTCGCGACATAGGTCATGGTCAGTTCCCGATCGGTTCGAGCGTGCGCTCAAGCCGCGCGCGCAGATGGGCGTGCTGGGCCGGAAGCCGCAGCGTTTCCCCCAGATGCGCGGGATCCTCGTCCCGGTCGAAACCGGGTTCGTTGGTGGCGATCTCGAACAGGATCCCGCCCGGCGTGCGGAAATAGATCGCCCAGAAGTAGTCGCGGTCGATAACCGGCGTGACCTGATGGCCCGCGTCGCGCAGCGCCTCGCGCACTTCGAGCTGGCGGGCCCGGTTCTCGACCGAGAAGGCGATGTGATGGACCGATCCGGCCCCTTGGGTCGCAGTCGGAGCGTCCGGCAGAATCTCGAGGTCGATGGTGTCGGCACCATTGCCGCCGGGAACGGCGAAGCGAATCACCGCCCCCTCGCGGCCGACCTCTTCGTAGCCCATGAACCGCAGAAGCTCGGCCGAGGCGGCGGCATCCGAAAGACGCATCGAGACGGAGTGGAAGCCCCGGATCGCGATCTCTTCGTCTACGCCATTGCCGGTCCAGGGCTCGCGAGGATCGTCGCGCGTCTCGACAAGGGCAAAGCCCTCGCCGTCGGGGCCTTCGAAATCGAGAACACGCTCGCCGAAACGCTCGCCCTCGGACAGCCCTGCGACACCGAAGGACGACAACCGATCGCGCCAGGCGGGCAAGCTGCCGTCCGGCACGGAGAATGCCGTCGTGCCGACTTCGCCAACGCCCCGTTGACCGCGCGCCGCCCGCGGGAAGGGGAAGTAGGTCAGGACGGTGCCGGGCGCGCCGGTCTCGTCGCCATAGTAGAGGTGATAGACGTCCGGCGCGTCGAAGTTCACGGTCTTCTTGACGCGTCGAAGGCCCAGCACCTGCGTGAAGAACGCGTTGTTCTCCGGCGCACTCGACGCAAGCGAGGTGACGTGGTGCAGGCCCTTGATCTGGTTCAGCATGGCATTTCTCCTTGATTCGACACTCTGGTCAGAGATAGCCGAAGCATGAGCGAAGATAACCAGCGTCTTCGCGCGTCTGTCGTGCGAAATTGCACATGAGGCTGTGGCTATCGCTTGCGCCGTGGACCCGCGGTGCGCGACATGAACCCGGGAGGGCGCCTTGAAACCCAAGCGACGAAAGCCGCAAGCCGGGGATGGGCGCGCAGCGCCTCGATGGTGGCGTGGGACCGGGCCAGTTCGGTCTCGGTCAGGGTCGCATGGATCTCCTTGTGGCAGATGTGGTGCAGAAGCACCGTCGGCCCGCCCTTGCCCCCGCGCAGTTTCGGCGTCAGGTGGTGGAGGCTTTGCGGAACATCGGGTGGGATGGGCCGGCCGCAGAGGGCACAGAGGGGATCATCGGACATGGCGGAGAGTCTGGAGCGATCGAAGGGCGATGCAAGGCGCGTCGACGCCCTGATCGTGGGCGGCGGGCCGGCCGGTCTGATGGCGGCCGAGATGCTGGGTGCGGCCGGTCACGCGGTCCTGCTGGCCGATGCCAAGCCCTCGGTCGGGCGCAAATTCCTTATGGCGGGCAAGTCGGGGTTGAACCTGACCCACGACGCCCCGGCCGAGCAACTGATCGCCGCCTATGGGGACGCCGCGGGCAGGCTGTCACAGATCATCCGGGACTTCGACGCCGAGGCGATTCGCGCCTGGGCGGCGGGGCTGGGGCAGGAGACGTTCGCGGGGTCGTCGGGGCGGGTCTTTCCGAAGGCGATGAAGGCGTCACCGCTTCTTCGGGCCTGGCTGCGCCGCCTTGAGGGGTATGGAGTGGAGATTCGCACCCGTTGGAAATGGCAGGGCTGGTCAGAGCACATCCACAGGTTCGCGACACCCGACGGGATGCAGGACATCGAGCCCCGCGTCTGCATCCTGGCGATGGGCGGGGCAAGCTGGGCACGTCTGGGCTCGGACGGGGCCTGGGTCGGGGCCGTCACCGCACAACAGGTGCCGCTTGCACCATTCCGTCCGTCGAATGCCGGACTGTCCGTCGACTGGTCGCCCCAGATGGCGCGGCAGTTCGGACATCCGGTGAAGGGGGCCGCCCTTGTCGCGGGGGGCGTCCGCAGTCGGGGTGAGTTCGTCATTTCCGCAAGGGGGCTCGAGGGCGGCGGCATCTATACCGTTTTCACCGCTGTCCGTGATGGGGCCCCGCTGTTTCTGGACCTCCTGCCCGACCTTTCTGCCGAGGAAATCGCCCTTCGGCTTGGTCGTGCACCGCCGCGAGAAAGCCGGTCGAACCGCCTGCGCAAGGCGCTGCGCCTCGACCCCGCGCGGCTGGCGCTTCTGAACGAATTCGGCCGCCCGCTGCCGGAAGATGCTGCGCTGCCCGCGCTGCTCAAGTCCCTGCCCGTTCGCCATGCCGGTCCGCGCCCCATCGACGAGGCCATTTCGACCGCCGGCGGGCTGCGCTGGGATGCGCTTGACGAGGATCTGATGCTGACCGCCGCGCCCGGCATCTTCGCCGCCGGTGAGATGATCGACTGGGAGGCGCCGACCGGCGGCTATCTACTGACCGCCTGTCTTGCCACGGGGCGCCGGGCCGGCCTGGCCGCAGCGCACCGCCTCGCGGCATAGAGCATGGACGCGTCGCCACCCTGCGCCGGAGCGCGGAATAACCGGTCAGCCGCGGCAGGGTGCACGTGAAGGCGTGGTGACAAGCCACCCCGAACCCTGCGAGGGTTACCCGGTGAGAGTCGCTGCAACCTTTACTGGGCTGCGGCCCGAAGGAAGGCTGGGCGGGCCCGAAGCCGATCCACATAGGCGCGGAAGCTTTCGGACTCGACAGGGAACCGCGCCGCGATCGCCCAGCCGCCGCAGTGGGCCGCAACGATATCGGCGATGGTCATAGTGTCGCCCATCAGGAACGGGCCCTCGCCCAGAAGGGTCTCGAAGCGGGCGATGGCCTGTTCGAACTCCCATTTCAGGCTTGTCTTGATGTCGGGCATGCGCATCTCTTCGGGCAGGATGAAGCTGTGGCGCGCCGCCGTCCACAGGATGCTGTCCATTTCGTCGAGGACGAACAGCATGCGCGCGTCCTGCCGGGCGCGCTCAAGGGTGCCTGCCGGGAAGGTCAAAGCGCCATGCTTGTCCGCAAGGTAGGTCAGGATCGCGACCGAATCTGTCAGGGCTGCGTCCCCATCCAGCAGAACCGGGACCTTGCCCAGCGGATTGACGGCGCGCACCGCGTCGGACCGGGGCGGATCGGTGTGCAGCCGGTAGCTCTGGCCCAGTTCCTCGAGCATCCAGATCACCCGAATGCCGCGGTTCCGGGGTGATCCGTAGACGGTATAGCCGCTCATGGCGCCAGCCTTGCAAGCCGGACAAGGGTTCGTTCCATGACCGGCATGGGCGGAACCGGGGTGGTGGACCGCAGGGCGAGATCGGTGTCGATCAGGAGGCCAAGCGCCTGTTCAAGCCGCGCCGCCCCCCAGCGCGACGCCTGCCGCTGCATCCTGTCGCGGTGTTTCCACGCGACGCGCGCCCGGGCCATTCCCGCGCCGGCCCCCTTGGGATCGGCGGCCGCTGTGTGCAGGGCGCGGAAATGCCGCTGCGCGGTGATGCAAAGGGTGACCGGCAGGACGCCCTGCGCTTCGAGACGGCGCAGAAGCGGGCCGATACGGGCCGCCTCGGCTTCCGCCACGGCGTGCAGAAGATCGTCGACCTCGGCCTCGGTCGAGGCGGGGGCGCAGGCGGCGACATCCTCGGGCGACAGGGGCTTGGTGTCGCCCAGTTTGTAGAGCCCCAGTTTTTCAAGGAACTGCCGGAAGTCGCCCGGGTCGAGGTCCCGCCCAAGGTCGCCGATCGCGGTCATCGCCTCGGGCGTGATGTCCTTCAACCCGGCGGATCGCAGCGCGCCTTCGATCTCGGCCCGCGAGGGCGGGTCGTCGTAGATCGCCGCGGCGAACGCGTTCTTGTGGCCTTCGAACAGCTTGCGCAGCGCCGACCGCGGGGTCAGCGCACCCGCCGTCACCACGATCACCGCATCGCCCTCGCGCCACTCGTCCAGCGCCGCCGCGATGACATCGGCCGCCGCATCGCCAGCGTCCTCGACGAAGGCGACCCGCGTGCCGGGGAAAAAGCCGCTGGCCCGAACCGCGTCCGACAGCATGGCCTTGTCGCGCCGCACATCGGCGCCGGGAATGCGGTCAAGCCGCATTTCGGCCTCGCCCTGGGGACCAATCAGCGCGGCGATGACTTGCTGTCGCTTCAGCGCCACCCGCATCGCGTCGCCGCCATAGATCAGGAGTCCCGCCCGGGCCGGGTCTGGCCGGTCGAAATAGGCGGTCGCATCGCGCGGGGACAGCTTCATACGGGCAGGTCCCGCGCGGCCAATGCAAGCTCAGCCGCGATCTGATCGGCGAGGATCACCATCAGCCGGTCGCGCGCATCGCGCTGGGCCGAGGTGGTGGCCACCGTGGTCGAGGTTGCGGAATAGGTCGTGAAATTCGTCACCTGCCCGGACGCGACCGTTTCCCCGGTGGCGATCTCGGTCAGACGGTAGTCGACAAGGCCCAGCACATTGAACCGGGTGATCGTCTGGTCAGGAAGAATGCCAACCCCTTCATTGGCAACACGGATATCCGCGCTCAGCTGGTAGAGCGGTGCCTCGGGCGCTCCAAGCTCTGCCTCGAGGGCGCGCACCAGTTCGAACCCATCTATGTCGGATGGCTCGTCGATTGCGACCCGCCCGCGCAACGCCGCCGCAGACCCGCTCGGACCAAGCGCCGGCGTGAACCCACAGCCCGCAAGCGCAAGCGCGGAAAGGGTCAGAAATGCGCGGCGGTCAGATGACGACATTCACGATCCGGCCCGGGACGACGATCAGCTTCTTGGGCGCGGCGCCCTGAAGCGCCCGCTGCACAGCTTCGTCGGCCAGGGCGATCTTTTCAACCTGGTCCTTCGGCATGTCCCTGGGCACGGTGATCTCGGACCGCCGCTTGCCGTTGACCTGGATCGGCAGGGTGACGCTGTTCTCGACCAGCAGAGTCGGGTCGGCCCTGGGCCACGCCGCCTCGGCGATCAGGCCCTCGCCCCCCAGCATCCCCCACATCTCTTCGGCGAGGTGCGGCGTGAAGGGCGCCATGAGTTGCGCCATCGTGCGCATCGCCTCGCGCCGCGTTGCCGATCCGGCCTGCGATTTCTGGACGGCGTTCGCAAAGGCGTAAAGCCGGGCGATGGCGGCGTTGTTGCCGAAGCTTTCGATGTCGCGGGTCACGCCGTCGATGGTCTTGTGCATGATCCGGCGCAGGTCGAGGTCGGCCTCGGCGTTGTCCGGGGCCTCGCCGATCTCGGCGGCCATGCGCCAGATGCGCGACAGGTGCCGGTTCGCGGCCTCGGCCCCGGCGGCTGTCCATTCCACGTCGCGCTCGGGCGGGCTGTCGGACAGGACGAACCAGCGCACCGTATCCGCGCCGTAGCGCGCGATGATGGCCATCGGGTCGACGACGTTCTTCTTCGACTTCGACATCTTGGCCGAGGGGACGACCTCGACCAGCAGGTCGGCGCCTTTCGCGAGCTCAAGACGGTCGGCGTCGGCCGCGTCCGGTGTCACCACAAGATCGTGGCGCAGGGCGACATGGCGTTTCCCGTCGACCGTCAGTTCCACGACGTCCTCGGGCAGGTGGAAGACCGGGCGGCCCTTCTCGTCGCGGGTCTGGTAGATCTCGTGCGTCACCATCCCTTGCGTGAAAAGCGCGTCGAACGGCTCAATCGCCGTTGCCGGCAGGTGACCGCAGATATGCATCGCCCGGGCGAAGAAGCGCGAATAGAGCAGGTGCAGGATCGCGTGCTCGATCCCGCCGATGTACTGATCGACGTTCATCCAGTAGGCGACATCCTCGGCCACGGTCGGCGTGGCCGCGTGGGGCGCGGTGAAGCGTGCGTAGTACCAGGACGAATCGACGAAAGTGTCCATCGTGTCGGTTTCGCGCCTTGCCGGTTTGCCGCAGGCGGGGCAGGGCACGTCGCGCCACGTCGGGTGCCGGTCAAGCGGATTGCCCGGCTTGTCGAAACTCACGTCATCCGGCAGGCGGACGGGCAGGTTTTCCTTTTTCTCCGGCACCACGCCGCAGGCGTCGCAATGCACCACCGGAATCGGGCAGCCCCAGTAGCGTTGCCGCGACAGGCCCCAGTCGCGCAGGCGGAAGTTCGTGACGCCCTTGCCCCAGCCCTGTTCCTCGGCGAAGGCGATGGTGGCGTCGATCGCCTCTTGTCCCGTCGCCACGTCGATGCCGGCGAAGTGGTCGACCCAGCGCACGGGTTGCTCTTTCGGCGGGACGAACGCGGTGTCCGCGACCGGGCGCCGCATCGTCGAGCGCGAAGAACGTGTCGATCACCGGCAGGCCGTACTTCCGGCAGAAGTCGAGGTCGCGCTGGTCATGCGCCGGGCAGCCGAAGATCGCGCCGGTGCCATAGTCCATCAGGATGAAGTTCGCGATCCAGACCGGCAGGTGCCAGTCGGGGTTCAGCGGATGACGCACGCGAAGCCCGGTGTCGAAGCCGCGCTTTTCGGCCTTTTCGAGGTCCTCTTCCGAGGTACCCATGCGGCGGCACTCGGCGTTGAAGGCGGCGATGTCGGGGTTGTCGGCCTCGAGCCGCCGCGCCAGCGGATGGTCGGGCGAGATGCCCACGAAGGACGCGCCAAGCAGCGTGTCGGGCCGGGTGGTATAGACCTCGACGGGGTCGAAGCCGTCCTGCACCGGCTCGAAGGCGAATTGCAGGCCCCGGCTTTTGCCGATCCAGTTGCGCTGCATCAGCTTGACCTTCTCGGGCCACGAATCGAGGCCGTCGATGGCGTCCAGCAACTCCTCCGCGACGTCCGAGATGCGGAAGAACCACTGGGTCAGTTCGCGCCGTTCCACCGGGGCGCCCGACCGCCAGCCCTTCCCGTCGATCACCTGTTCGTTCGCCAGCACGGTCATGTCGACCGGGTCCCAGTTGACCGTGGCGTTCTTGCGGTAGACCAGGCCGTGTTCCAGGAAATCGAGGAACATGGCCTGCTGCTGGCCGTAGTATTCGGGGTCGCAGGTGGCGAACTCGCGGCTCCAGTCGATCGACAGGCCCAAGGGCTTCATCTGCCCGCGCATCACGTCGATGTTGCCGTAGGTCCAGTCCTTGGGGTGCCCGCCCGAGGCCATCGCGGCATTCTCGGCCGGCATTCCGAAGGCGTCCCAGCCCATCGGGTGCAGCACCGAAAAGCCGTTGGCCATCTTGTAGCGCGCGATGACGTCGCCCATCGTGTAGTTGCGCACATGGCCGACGTGGATGCGCCCGGACGGATAGGGGAACATCTCGAGCACATAGTATTTCGGTTTCGCGGGGTCGCGGCGCGCGGTGAAGGTGCCGGCTTCGTCCCAGGCGGTCTGCCACTTGGGTTCGACGGTTGCGGGATCGTAGCGCGACATGGCGTGCGTTCCTTGAAAGTCTTCGCCTGCCGGTCGGCAGGGACGGGTCGGGTGCCGGTCGGGCCCCAGTCGAGCCCCGGTCGGGCAACGTGATACTTGCGCGATGTGGCGGGGTCTAGAGCGCGTTGTCGCGGATGCGAAGCTCGCGCGCGCGGGTCAGGATGGCGTCTTCGACAGCGCGGGCGGTGTCGGCGTCGACCGGTCCGCTGCGGGTGGAAAGCGACACGTTCAACGCCCGGGCGTCGAGCGCGGGGTCCTGCACCAGAACGGTCCCGCGATAGGCGGTGCCGCTTCCCGGCGGGGTCCCGTATCCATAGACGATCACCCCGGTGAAGGGATCGACCGCTTCGATCGGCATGAAGTCGAGGATCTGCAGCGCCGCGTTCCAGATATAGCGGTTCACCTCGACCCGGGTGTTGTTCTCGTCGCCATCGCCGAAGAGATCGAAGATGGACGACTGCTGAATCACCTCCGCCCCGGTCGGGTTGGCCCCGTCCAGAAGACCTTCCTGCACGGCGCGCTCGGTTGGGCTGAGACCGGTGCGCTCGGTCGGGGTCAGCCCGTCGCAACCGGACAGGGCGAGAGCGAAAACCGAGATTGGCAATATTCCGGATGAGAATTTCAAGCTCATGTCCCGCGTCAGTGGGCGTTTTTCAGTTAGTATCGAAGCCCCTTTTCCCCGACAAGCGCTTTCGCCCGCCTGCGTCGGCAACGGGCCGCCGATCCACTGTGGCAAAGCTGCACCAACACGGGGCCGGTTTGGAAAGGCCCTCCGGCCTTGGCTTGCAATCAGGACGCAAGAGGCAGAAACAGACGCCAATCAATTCGGGCTAGCCGGATTGAGGTGTAATTGAAACACGAGGGAAACAACATGAAAAAAGTTCTCCTTGCCTCGACCGCACTGGTCATGTCGGCTGGCTTCGCTGCAGCTGACGTGTCGGTCGGCGGTGACGGGCGGATGGGTGTGATTGACGGCTTCAACGGCACTCTCACCCTTGACGGTCCCGATGGGCTTCCGGGCACCCCGGATGATATCACAGTAAACCGCAACGATGAGCTCACCTTCACGAGCCGGATCCGGATCATCTTCACGGCTTCGGGCGAGACGGATTCGGGTCTTGCGTTCGGCGGTACGATCCGCGCCGACAATGCTGGCAACGTAGGCATTGTCGATGCCCAGGGTCGTACCCCGGGTGACGATGGCTTTAACCCCGCTACCGCAACCCTTCAGGGCGGCGGCACATTTGGCGGTGCAGGCTCGGTCTTCATCGAAGGCAGCTTCGGCAAGCTCTCGATGGGTGATGTCGATGGCGCTGCTGAGGCTGCCGTCGGGTATGTCTCGGGTGTCGGTCTCACCGGCCTCAGCGACCTGAACGAGAACATCTACATCGCAGGTCCGGGTATCGGCGGTTCGCTTCCTGCCGCGCTCTATGAGTACTCCGGTGGTGACTGGGCGGTCTACGTGTCGGCGACGTCGCCGACGACGTTCGTCGGCGTTGAATCCGACATCAACTACTCGGTCGGCGGCTCGTACGCGTTCGGCAACTTCTCGGTTGCCGCGGGCTACGAAAACAACGATGCGCTGAATACCGATCACTGGATCCTCGGCGGCACCGCCACGTTCGGCGATTTCACCGGTAAGCTCATCTGGGGCACCGCCTCGGGTGACGCGGACGGCGACCAGTGGGGCATCTCGGGTGACTACACCTTCGACGCAACCACGGTGACTGCCTTCTACACGGACTCGACGGATATCGAGTTGGCCGGTTCCTCCATCGGCACAGAAGCCTGGGGTCTCGGCGCGGCCTATGACCTCGGCGGCGGTGCATCGCTGGTCGGCGGTTATGTGTCGAACGAAACCAGCGGCGAAGATGCCTATGACTTCGGTATCGCGTTCACGTTCTGATCGAGCCTGAACAAACGATCTGGAAAGAGCGGGCCTTGCGCCCGCTCTTTTCTTTTTGGCGCACCTGTCGCAGACAGCGATGAAAGGAGGCGCCCCATGTCACTTTCCGATATCCGTACCAGACTGACCAAGGCCGAACGCCGCGCGGGCCGCCCCGAGGGGTCGGTCACGCTGATCGCCGTGTCAAAGCAGCAACCGAACGACCGGGTCGAGGCGGTCCTGACCGAAGGCCACCGTGTCTTCGGCGAAAACCGGGTGCAGGAGGCTGCCGGCAAATGGCCGGAGTTCCGCGCGCGGTTCGACGGGATCGAATTGCACCTGATCGGCCCGTTGCAGACCAACAAGGCCCGGCAGGCGATGGAGTTGTGCCAGGCGATTCATTCGGTCGACCGCCCCAAGCTGGCGGCCACCCTTGCGCGGCTCGCGCAGGAGATCGGGCAGTGCCCCGGACTTTTCATCCAGGTCAATACCGGCGAAGAGCCTCAGAAGGCCGGCGTCCTGCCATCCGAGGCGGACGCCTTCGTGGCCGAGTGCCGGGCGATGGATCTTCCCGTGCGGGGTCTGATGTGCATCCCGCCCATCGACGAGGAACCGACGCTGCATTTCGCGCTTCTGGCGAAGATCGCCGCGCGCAACGGGCTCGAGGGTCTGTCGATGGGAATGAGCGACGATTTCGAGACGGCGGTGATGCAGGGCGCCACGCATATCCGCGTCGGATCGGCGATCTTCGGCGCGCGCAAGACGGCCTAGCGCCGGGGTGCCAGGTGCGGCACGATCAGCCGTGTCGCAAAGCGGATGCGCGGCGCCAGCCAGGCCAGATCCCCGGGTGCCAGCGCGATGCAGCCTTCCGTCGGGTGGCCGGGCTTGCGCCAGCGATGCAGGAAGATCGCCGACCCCCGTCCGCGCACCGCGCGCGGCCAGTTCCAGTCGGTCAGGATGACAAGGTCGTAAAGCCGGTCCGCCCGCCGAAGCTGTTCGTGGCTGAAGGGATGCGGTGCGCGCACCATGAGGTTGTAGTCGGGATCCTTCGGATCGTCCGACCAGAGGTCGCCGGGCCGGATCGGCACCGCCCAGTCCGTGGGCCGCGCGATGCGGTCGGGGCGATAGAGCATCCCGACCAGCCCGTGCGTTCCGATGGGCGTTGCCCCGTCGCCTTCGCGCTTGTCGTCGGTCAGCCCGCCACGCCCGATCGAGCAGGGCATGGTCCGGCCCAGAAAGCGCAGGCCCGACGGTGTCAGGACCATGTCGCGCGGCGTCACAGGATATGCCCCGACTTCTTCGCCTTGACGTCGAGATACCCGGCATTCAGCGGATTGAGGCCGACCTTGAGAGGAACGCGTTCGGCCACCCTGACCCCGCAGCTTTCCATCATCGCGACCTTGGCGGGGTTGTTGGTCATCAGCCGCACCGACGAGAACCCCATGCGGCGCAGGATATCGGCGCCGGTCCGGAAGTCACGTTCATCATCCTCGAAGCCCAGCCGGTGATTCGCCTCGACCGTGTCGAAGCCCTGATCCTGCAGGCTGTAGGCGCGCATCTTGTTGGCAAGCCCGATCCCGCGCCCCTCCTGGTTGAGATAAAGGAGCACGCCTGCGCCGTCCTCGGCGATCCGCGCCAGCGCCGCGTGCAGTTGCGGCCCGCAATCGCACTTGAGCGAGCCGAGCACATCGCCCGTGAAGCAGGCCGAATGGAGCCGTGCCAGAACCGGCTTTGCGCGGTCGGGGTTGCCGATTTCGGCGACGTAGTGTTCGTCGCCGCCGTTCTCGGGGCGGAAGACATGGACCCGACCGGCCTCGTGAACCGACAGCGGGACGCGGCCGCTGACCACGCGGACATGATGCACGGGTGCGGCCAGTGCCTTCAGCGTCGCGCCGACGGACAGAACCGTCAGGCCGGGCGTGGGCGTGTCCCGCGGGATCTCGACCAGCACGGCGGCGGGCAGCAGATGCGCCGCCTTCGCAAGCCGGATGGCAAGGCGGGCTGCCTCCGCGTCGCCGCCCCGATCTTCGCGGAACGGGCCCAGAAGGGGGGTCGCGAGATCGTTGGCCGGTTCGGCCACGCTGCGCACCCAGGCCGCGTCGGCATCGCCGGGCAGGATCAGGCGCGCAAGGTCGCCATCATAGGGCCGCGCCTTCAGGGTCTCGGCCCGCCAGTCGGTGATGGCAAGCCGCGGCACGCCGAACCCGCGCAGCGCCGACAGGCGGTCTTCGCCCAGCCCTTCGGCGGCGACCGCAAGTGCTGCCGACTGTCCTTCGCGCAGCACGACCGGCAGCCCAAGCCGAAGATCGCCCAGCGCGCGGGCGAGATGTTCGGCCTCGGTCGGGCCAAGGGGCGGCGGAAGTGGTCCGGTCATCGCCTTCGTCTATCGCCTCTCCCCGGGATTTGAAACAATCGCCGTGCCTGCGACACGAGCGCGTGAGGATTCTGCAGCAAATCTTGCCAGCGCCCGTTCCACCCAACATGTCTGGAGCGCAAGACAAGCCGAGGGAGGCGCAAATGGCTGCGAATGTGAAGAGAATCCTTCTCGTCGATGATGACGACGACCTGCGCGAGGCACTTGGCGAACAGCTGGTGATGACCGAGGACTTCGACGTGTTCGAAGCCGCCAACGGTGCCGAGGCGATGGAAAAGGCGCGCGCCGCGCTCTACGACCTCGTCATCCTCGATGTCGGGCTTCCCGATACGGATGGCCGCGAATTGTGCCGGCTGATGCGCAAGCAGGGTGTGAAATGTCCCATCCTCATGCTGACCGGGCATGACAGCGATTCCGACACGATCCTGGGTCTCGATGCGGGCGCAAACGACTATGTCACGAAGCCGTTCAAGTTCCCCGTGCTTCTTGCGCGCATCCGGGCCCAATTGCGTCAGCACGAGCAGTCGGAAGACGCCATCTTCCAGCTTGGGCCCTATACCTTCAAGCCGGCCCAGAAGATGCTGGTGACCGAGGACGAGAAGAAGATCCGCCTGACCGAGAAGGAAACCAACATCCTCAAGTTCCTCTATCGGGCAAGCGAGGGCGTGGTGCCGCGCGATATCCTGCTGCACGAGGTCTGGGGCTACAACGCGGGCGTCACCACGCACACGCTGGAGACGCACATCTACCGGCTTCGCCAGAAAATCGAACCGGATCCGTCCAATGCGCGCCTTCTTGTCACCGAATCGGGCGGCTATCGTCTGGTAGCGTAATTGATCGAAATCAATGTTCCCCTGGTCGCGTCGGGGTCATGATGTGACATTACCTCCCTGTTGGACTGGCCCGGGCTCTGCCCGGGCCTTTTTTCTTGTCGGCTCCGTGCCAATGACCAACGTTGGAACGGCAAAGGCGGAGGTATTGACGGCATGACCGATCCCCAAGGGTTCACCCCCGATCAGGTGCTGGACTTCTGGTATCCCGATACCGACTTCTGGAAGACCCGCGAGACCTTCGGTCCCTGGATCGAGTGCCGCATGCAGGGCGGGATGGATGATCGCATCATCTCCGAATTCGCCGATCTCACTGTCGCGGCCGCCCGTGGCGAGCTTGATCACTGGGCCGAAACCCCGCGCGGTCGGCTGGCCCTGATCCTGGCGCTGGATCAGTTTCCCCGATCGCTCTGGCGCGGCACGCCTGCAGCCTATGCACAGGACATCAAGGCCACGCGTCTTGTCCTCGAGTCCCTGGAGAACGGCCACTACGAAACCTATGAAGGGTACGAGCGGCTCTTTCTCCTTGTCGCGCTCAGCCATTGCGAAGGGCCCGACCACCTCGCCCGTTTCGACATCATCGACCGGATATCGGACGACATCGTCGCGGCATTGCCCGAAGGGATGGCATACGCGGCCCCGATGATGAAAGCACAGAACGAACGGGTTCGTGGGATCATCGAACGGTTCGGGCGCCATCCGCACCGCAACCCGATCTACGGCCGCGTCTCGACGCCCGAGGAAGAGGCCTATATCGCCGAGGGCGACTTCCCCCACGTCCGGAGCAGGCCGCCGGAGTGACTGGGCGTTGAGACCGGTGGGCGGGGCGGCTAGGGTCGCGCCGACCGACACCGGAGATGCCCATGACCTTCACCCTCGCCACCTGGAACATCAACTCGGTCCGCCTTCGCGCCGGTCTGGTCGAACGGCTGCTGCGCGAGGAGGCGCCGGATATCCTGTGTCTGCAGGAGTGCAAGTCGCCGGTCGACAAGATGCCGCTCGAAGGGTTCGCCGCGCTAGGCTATGGCCATGTCGTGGCGCGCGGGCAGAAGGGGTACAACGGCGTCGCGATCCTGTCGAAGCTTCCCATCGAGGATGCGGGCGACATGGATTTCGCAGCCCTTGGCCATGCGCGCCACGTCGCGGCGCGGCTTGAAAGCGGGGTAACGATCCACAATTTCTACGTTCCCGCAGGCGGGGATGTGCCGGACCGGGCCGTCAACGAAAAGTTCGGCCAGAAGCTCGACTACCTGTCGGAGATGCGGGACTGGTTTCGCGATAGCCGCCCCGAGCGGGCAATCCTGGTCGGCGACCTGAACATCGCTCCGCGCGAGGATGATGTCTGGAACCACAAGCAGCTTCTGAAGATCGTCAGCCACACGCCGGTGGAAGTCGACCACCTGGCAGCCGTGCAGGAAGCCGGTGACTGGGTCGACATCACCCGCAAGGACATTCCCGACGGCCTGCTCTACACTTGGTGGTCCTATCGCGCGGCCGACTGGGATGCCGCCGACAAGGGGCGGCGGCTTGATCATATCTGGGCGACGTCCGACCTTGCCGGTGCCGGACACGGCTCGCGCGTCCTTCGGACGGCTAGGGGCTGGGAGCAGCCTTCGGACCACGCGCCGGTCTTCGCAAGCTTCGATCTGGGGGCCTGACGGGCCTCTATCCGCTGCAGAGTTCCCCGACGGCCCGCGCGACCGTCGCGCCCAGTGCGGCATGGGCCGCTTCGTCGAAATGCACGCCGTCGAGCGGGCTGACGCGGATATGGTCGCCCGCATTCAGGAAGCCCACGCCCAGCGCCCCGGCCAGCGCTTCGCAAAGCGGCGGCAGGGCAAGCGCCTTCGCGCGCCCGCCCCAGAAGACCCCGGCAAGGCATCCGGCCTCCTCGACCGGGGGCGGGCAGACAAGGAGGACGCGAAAGCCTCCGTGGCGGGCCTGCATTTCGGCCGATAGGGCGATGTTGAGGAGGGCGGCAAGCCCGGCAACGACAGTTTCGGGTGTCGCGCCGAACATCGTCTTGACGTCGTTCGTGCCAAGCATGACGGCAAGAGCGTCGATCGGCCCGTGGCTTTCAAGCGCGATGCGTAGTCCCGCGCGGCCGTCCATATGCGCCCCCATCAGCGGATCGGCGAACTGGGCGGTCCTGCCCGGCAGACCTTCCTCGACAAGGGTCCAGTCCGGACCAAGATGATCCGAGGGCGATCCGGGGCCAGCGCGTGGCCGCGTCGTATCGGCGCCGCGGTTCGTCCATGCGCGCAAAGGGTGCCGTGCCGTGGGTGTTGCTGTCGCCGAAGCAGAGCAGGGTCCGGTTCACCTCGTTGTCCTTTCTTGCGATCGTCCGAGCCTAGGCGTGGGCTGCCGGCACGACAAGCGCCCGAGACGCATGCTTTTTCGCAGAAGGCGATTCTTGGAGCATCAAGCCGCCGATCCCCGGCATGAGGTCCGTCTTGTCCGATGCCGTCGCCGCGCCAAGCCCCCTTGGCCTTTCCCCGTTGCGGGCACATATAGGGCCGGACAGATACGGAAGGTGACACCATGCTTGGACTAGGCGACAAACCGAACGCGCAGCCGAAGGCTGACCTGATCAGCGACGGGTCCGATGCGACCTTCATGGCCGAGGTGATCGAGGCCAGCCGCGAAGTGCCCGTGATCGTCGATTTCTGGGCGCCGTGGTGCGGTCCCTGCCGGACCCTGACACCTGCCATCGAAGGCGCGGTGACGGGCGCGGGAGGCAAGGTGCGTCTTGTGAAGATCAACGTGGACGAGAACCCGCAGATCGCCGCGCAGCTTCGCATCCAGTCGATCCCCACGGTCTATGCCTTCTGGCAGGGCCAGCCGGTGGACGGTTTTCAGGGGGCTCTGCCCGGGTCGGAAGTGGCGGCCTTCATCGAACGCGTGGGCGCGCTGGCCGGGGATGGCGGGCTTGCCGAGGCCCTTGAGGCCGCCGAGACCATGCTGGCGGAAGGGGCCGCCGCCGATGCCGCGCAGACCTTCGCTGCGATCCTTGCCGAGGACCCGGAAAGTGCTGCGGCCTATGGCGGGTTGGTCCGTGCCCAGATCGCGGTCGGGCAGATCGAGGAAGCGGAGCAATTGCTTGAGGCGGTCCCCGCGTCGCTGACCGCCGCCTCCGAAGTGGACGCCGCGCGGGCCCAGCTTGCGCTGGCGCACCAGGCCCGGAACGCCGGACCCATCGAACAGTTGCGCGCAGCAGTCGAGGCCGACCCCGATGACCATCAGTCACGGCTGGACCTTGCAAAAGCCCTCTACGCCAAGGGCGATGCGCAGGCAGCGGTCGACCAGCTGCTCGAACTCTTCCGGCGTGACCGCGAGTGGAACGACGGGGCGGCGAAATCGCAGCTCTTCATCATCTTCGATGCGTTGAAGCCGCAGGATCCCATCGCGCTCACCGCGCGCCGCAAGCTGTCGTCCATGATATTTGCCTGACGGGTTGTCCGGGCTACCTGCCGTTCATGTTAAACCCAACCGATCTGCCCGAGACGATCCCGGTGTTCCCGTTGCCGGGGGCGCTCTTGTTGCCGCGCGCGCGCCTGCCGCTTCATATCTTCGAGCCGCGCTATCTTGCCATGCTCGACGACACGTTGAAGACTTCGCACCGGCTGATCGGCATGGTCCAGACCCGCGAGACGCCGAAGTCGGGTGGCCGGCGGCTGCACAGCATCGGCTGTGCCGGGCGACTGACCGCCTTTTCCGAGACCGAGGACGGGCGCTACATGATCACCCTGGCGGGGATGTCGCGGTTTCGCATCCGGTCCGAGATCGAGGGGTTCACCCCCTACATTCGCTGCGAGGTCGACTGGACGGGCTTCGAGCGCGACCTCGGGGCGGCCGAGCAGGACAAGGGGTTCGACCGTGATCGTCTTCTGGATATCCTGTCGCGCTTTTTCGAGGCCAACAATCTTTCGACCGACTGGTCGAGCCTGAAGGAAGCCGAAGACGAGCTTCTGATCAATTCGCTTTCGATGCTGTGTCCCTTCGACCCCGAGGACAAGCAGGCGCTTCTCGAGGCCCCGTCGCTGTCCACCCGCCGCGAAACCCTCGTGACCCTGATCGAGTTCGCCCTGCGCGGCGGTTCGAGTGAAGAGCTGATGCAATGACCGAAGCGGCACCACAGGGATTCGACCGCAGGATGCTCGAGGCGCTTGTCTGTCCGCAGACGCACGGGATCCTGAGCTATGACGCAACGCGGCAGGAGCTGCTGAGCAAGGCCGCGCATCTGGCCTACCCGATCCGCAATGGCATCCCGATCATGCTGGTGAGCGAGGCGCGCGCCCTCGATTAGCCCGGCACTCCGGTTGCGTGACATGTACCGAAAACGAAAAAGCCCCGGCATCGCTGCCGGGGCTTTGTTGATTTCGTGAGACGAACGTCAGCCTTCGGCCGCTTCTTCGTTCTTCATTTCCTCGCCGGTGGCCTGGTCGATCATCTTCATCGACAGGCGCACCTTGCCACGATCGTCAAAGCCCAGAAGCTTGACCCAGACCTCCTGGCCTTCCTTCAGAACGTCCGAAGGATGGTTGAGGCGCCGGTTCTCGATCTGGCTGACGTGCACAAGGCCGTCCCGCTTGCCGAAGAAGTTCACGAAGGCGCCGAAGTCGACCAGTTTGACGACCTTGCCCTTGTAGATCTTGCCTTCCTCGGGCTCGGCCACGATCGAGTGGATCATGTCGTAGGCCTTCTGGATGGCATCCCCGTTGGACGATGCGATCTTGATCACGCCGTCGTCGTTGATGTCGACCTTGGCACCCGAGAGTTCGACGATTTCGCGGATGACCTTGCCGCCCGACCCGATCACTTCGCGGATCTTGTCGGTGGGGATCGTCATCGTCTCGATGCGCGGGGCATGCACGCTGAAGCCGGAGGTTTCCGACTTCGCCTTGTTCATCTCGCCGAGGATGTGCATCCGGCCTTCCTTGGCCTGCGCCAGGGCTTTTTCCATGATCTCGGGCGTGATGCCCGCGACCTTGATGTCCATCTGGAGCGAGGTGATGCCGTTTTCAGTGCCCGCGACCTTGAAGTCCATGTCGCCGAGGTGATCCTCGTCGCCAAGGATATCGGTCAGGATCGCGTAGGAGCCGTCGTCTTCCAGCACCAGGCCCATGGCAACGCCGGCCACCGCTGATTTCAGCGGAACACCCGCATCCATCATCGACAACGACGAACCACAGACCGTGGCCATCGAGGACGAGCCGTTGGATTCCGTGATCTCGGACACCAGACGGATGGTGTAGGGGAAATCCGTCGGTGCCGGCAGAACCGCCTGCAGCGCCCGCCATGCCAGCTTGCCATGGCCGATCTCGCGACGACCCGGAGGTCCGAAGCGCCCGACTTCGCCGACCGAATAGGGCGGGAAGTTGTAGTGCAGGAGGAAATTCGACCGGTAGGTGCCTTCCAGCGCGTCGATCATCTGCTCGTCGTCGCCGGTACCAAGCGTGGTGACGACCAGACCCTGGGTTTCCCCACGGGTGAACAGGGCCGACCCATGCGTCCGGGGAAGAAGCCCGGTTTCGGCAACGATCGGGCGCACCTCGTCGGTGCGGCGCCCGTCGATGCGGTGACCGTTCTTGACGACATCGCCGCGCAGAACCATCGATTCGAGCTTCTTGAACGCCGACCCGAGGTTGGCATCGGCGCGCTGCTCTTCACTCAGCGCGGCCAGCACGGCCTCGCGCGCAGCGGCGACGGCCGTTACGCGCTGCTGCTTGTCCGTGATGGCATAGGCGGCGCGCATCTTCTCTTCGCCGGCGGCCTTGATGGCCGCATAGAGCTCCGAGTAATCCGCAGGCTGGAAGTCGAAGGGCTCTTTCGCCGTTTCCTCGGCCAGGTCGATGATGAGGTCGATCACCGGCTGGATCTGCTGATGGGCGAAATTCACCGCACCCAGCATCTCGGCTTCGGAAAGCTCGTAGGCTTCCGATTCCACCATCATCACGGCGTCCTTGGTGCCGGCGACGACGAGATCCAGACGCTGGTCGGGGTTGTTGCGCAGCTGGTGCATGTCTTCGCAGGTGGGGTTGAGGATGTAGTCGCCATCCTCGTAGCCCACGCGGCAGCCGGCGATCGGGCCCCGGAACGGTGCGCCCGAGATCGTCAGGGCGGCCGAGGCGGCAATCATCGCCACAATGTCCGGATCGTTGACAAGGTCGTGGCTGAGAACGGTGCAGATGACCAGCACCTCGTTCTTGAAGCCGGGGACGAACAGCGGGCGGATCGGCCGGTCGATCAGACGCGAGGTCAGCGTCTCTTTCTCGGTCGGGCGCGCCTCGCGCTTGAAAAAGCCGCCCGGGATCTTGCCGGCGGCATAGTATTTTTCGTTGTAGTGAACAGTCAGCGGGAAAAAGTCCTGCCCCGGCTTCTGTTCCTTGGCGAAGGTGACGTTGGCCATGACGGAGGTTTCGCCATAGGTGGCGATGACCGAGCCGTCGGCCTGGCGCGCGATCTTGCCGGTTTCCAGCGTGAGAGTTTCCTCACCCCACTGGATGGATTTCTTCACTTCTTTGAACATGTATCGTTTCCTGATGGGGAGCACTCCCGGGCGGTCCCGGGTCTCCCGTTTGAATGGCGGCCCCATTGCCGCCGACCCCTATCGTTTCCATGCGCCGGGGCCAGAGCGTCACGTCTCAGATGACGGGCGTCATAAAGCAGTTTGGGCCCCAAGGGAAGCGGCTTGGCGCGACGGGGGCTTGGAGGTGCCGGGGCGAACCGATGCCGGCCAGATATCCGGTCAGGGCGGCGTCGTGACGGGGGCATCTTCGATAGACAAGGACGCAGGTCGAGTCCGCCAAGAAAAAAGGGGCCTTGCGGGCCCCCTTCGTTGTCTGTCGTTCGTCGCGGCTCCACCGGTCGTCCGGTGGGGTCGGCCGATGTCAGCGGCGCAGGCCGAGGCGCTCGATGATCGCCTGGTAGCGCGCTTCGTCCTTGGCGCGCGTGTAGTCGAGCAGCTTGCGGCGCTGGGCCACGAGCTTGAGAAGGCCACGGCGCGAGTGGTTGTCCTTCTTGTGGGTCTTGAAGTGCTCGGTCAGGGTCGAGATGCGGCTGGACAGGATCGCGATCTGCACTTCCGGGGACCCTGTATCGCCCTCTTTCGTGGCGAAGTCCTTCATGACGCGCTGTTTTTCTTCAGCAGTGATCGACATCGGGGTCTCCTTTCAAAAGGGGTTCATGGCGCAAGCCGGGATGTCGTCCAGCAAAGCCCGTGGAGAGATACCGCCAGAAACGATCCGGCGGATGCGCGCGTATAGGGGATCGGCGCCGAAAAGAAAAGAGGCCTAGGGTTGAGGCGGTGGCGGTGTGGTGATCGGGTCCGCTGGTCCTGCGCCGGAAAGGTCCCGCTCGATGCGCGAGGCGATCTCTGCGGCCCAGTCCCCGATCACCGGGATCCAGTCGATGCCCTGCAGCCAGTAGACGACCAAGGACACCAGGAGCGTTGCCCCGATCACCGTGCCAAACCCGGTGAACAACCCCGACATGAACCGATAGCCAAAAAGCCGCCAGGGGCTGTTCTGGATCCGGATGAAGCGGTGGTTGTTCAGGCGTTCGACCTCGCGCCGCAGGGCCTCGATCTCTTCGGCCACGTTCACCTGGTTCGGATTTTCGTCGTTGGACATATCTGCGTGCCGCCGTTTCGTCAGAGAAATCCTATCTGTTCGCGCCGAACCGAAACACCCTGAAATTTCCAAGAATTGTCCGTGCATTCTGCACCTTGCGGCAATCGTGCCGCGCTAGAGTGTTGTCGGGGGAACGGAACGGGGTGATCGACGATGCTTGCAGCGCTCATGCTTGCCGGTCTTGCGGCGGCCGCGATGGTGCCCTTCGCATTCGACCATTTCTCCGACGAGGAAGATGATCCGGTCGAGGGTGACGCCGCGATGGATGTCGGCGCATCTGCCGACGATGAGGATATGATCTCCATGTCGGAAGACCCTGACGACGCGCTGCCTGTGGGCGTGCAGCACGAAATCGCGGCGATGTCCGGTGACGCGGTCCTCGCCGGCTTCGACCCGGAGTGCGACCAATGCACGCTGACCATCGATACCTGGGACAGTGAGATCGCGCTGTACGACGATGCCGACGGAGTCTCGCTATCATTCACCAACGCGGCCGAGACGCTTGTGACCGTGCGGTTTCCCGGCCTTTCCGAAGTGCCGGTCGATTCGATTACTGTCTGCATCGACACGGCGGATGAAGAGGGGCCGGTGACGTTTCCGCTGTCTCGAGGTCTTCGCGGACCCGGCCGGAGACGATGCAGGCGCGGGTGATGGGGCAGAGGAGGTTTCTGTCCTGTCTCCGGCCGACCCGGACGCGCCCGACGATCTGCCCGATCCTCTTCACGATGCTGTGCCGCTGGGTCCTGTCGACCCGGATACGCCCGACCAGCCCCCGGCCGATCCATGGGACGGCGATGCGCTGGCCCCGGTGGTCGATGACGATGCCCCGGAGGGCGGAACACTTGTCTGGGGCGATCCTGAAACAGGCGCGCCGAAGCCCGTAGTGATCGGGGGGTTCGATTCGGGGGACCGGCTGTCGATCACTTTGTCGCCCGCGGCGTTTCCCGGCCCGCTTGAGGTGACCGTGATGCCGGCAGCATCGGGCGATGGCACGGCCGTTCTGGTGGATGGCCAGGCGGTTGCGGTCGTATCCGGACCGACGCCGCCGACCGCCGATCAGGTTCATGTATCGGTGGCCGGAACGATCAGTCGCTGACCGCTGCCCTGGGCCAGGGCATGGGGCGGGCCGCATAGCTGACATAGAGGGGATGGCGCGGGTGGCCCTGCCGGGTGATCCCAAGTGCCAGAAGCGTCGCGCCCGTCGCGCGCATCAAGTCTTCCACGACCGGTCCCCGGTTCAGGTGTTCGCCATGCGCGCCCCAGGCGCAGACGATCCGGTCCGCCCAGGCGCAGCCGTCAAGGATCGCCACATCGTTGTCCGGCCCCACCGGTTCGGGATGCGCGCGCATCTGTTTCGGATCGGTCTGGCGCAGTGCGAAGATGTTGCAGACCCGGAAGGCGCCGAAACCCAATGCGCGGGCGCGACGTTCGCAGCGTTCGACCGTGGGGTCGTTCTGCCGCTCGGTCGCGGTGGACGGGTTGAGCATCACGAAAAGCGCCTTCGGTCCCGACGGATCCCACACCCGCGTCAGCGCATAGCGGTAGACCTCGCAGTCGGAATAGACCGCAACGCTGTCGGCATCGCCCTTGCGGTGAGCGCGTTCGATCATTGCAGGATCACCCGCGTCGGGTGGAGTTCGCCAGAGCGGTAGACGCCGATCGCCACCGCCCGTCCCTGGCAGGAGGCCCAAGCGGTCTCACCGTAGTCGGCATCCGACGCGATGACTGGCGCCGGATTGCCGTGGCGCAGGCGGGCCGCCGCCTCGGGGACACAACGGACCTCGGCAAGGTCGCCCAGCGCCACTTCAAGCGGCAGGAGAAAGCGGTCAAGCGTCTCTTGCCCCGCCTCGGCCTCGATGGCGTCGAGGGTCGTGGCATCGTCCAGATCGAAGGGCCCGGACCACAAGCGGCACAGGGTCACGACATGCCCGTGGCAGCCAAGATGCTCGCCCAGATCGCGGGCGATGCTGCGAACGTAGCCGCCCTTGCCACAGACCATCTCGAGGGTCACATGATCGGAATCCTCGCGGTCGATCAAGGTCAGGCTTTCTACGAAGAGTGGCCGCGCCTCGATTTGCGGGTCGTCTCCGGCCCGCGCCAGTGCATAGGCGCGCTCGCCGTCGATCTTCACTGCCGAGAACTTGGGCGGAACCTGCAGGATGTCGCCGGTAAACTGCGCCAGAGCGGCCTCGATCGCTGCGGTTTCGGGGCGCGCGTCCGAGGTCACGATCACCTCGCCTTCGGCGTCGTCGGTGTTGGTCGCCGCCCCCAGCCGGACGGTGAACCGGTAGGCCTTGAGGGCCTCGGCGATGAAGGGAACGGTCTTGGTCGCCTCGCCAAAGGCTATGGCAAGGACACCCGTGGCGGCGGGATCAAGCGTGCCCGCATGTCCGGCCTTCTGCGCCCCGAATGCCCAGCGAACCTTGTTCACCACGGCGGTGGAGGTCAGTCCGGCGGGCTTGTCGATGACCACCCAGCCATTGATCGGCCTGCCCTTCTTGCGCCGTGCCATCGCATCTTACCTTTGCATGTGTTGCCGGGGGCCGACCTGCTAGCGGCGCGCGGGCGCGCCGTCAATCGGCCGGGACGACCACGCCGAAGATAGGCCCGAGTGGAAGTCCGATGTCGTTGCGCCGAAGCTCGGGCGCGTAGAGACGAGAGATATTGCCGTCGAAGTAAAGCGCATTTGGGGTGCCGAGACGGTCACGGAAGAAGCGCCCCAGGGTGTCGAAGTTCACCGCACTGTCGCTGATCGCTGTCACGACACGGCCGTCCGCGGTCACGCCGACGCCGTTGCGGACGAACCGCGACGGGCTGTCCTCGATGAAGCGCGGGTGCAAGGCGCCGTCGATGACCAGCATCGGTCCGGACTGGGTCGCATAGCGGCAGTCCGGCCGGTCCTCGGCATAGGCGCGGCTTTCGATCACCCGTGCCCAGCCATCGCCGATGCAGAAGACGCCGTTGGGCAAGAGTCCGAAGTTGCCCGGTCCGGCCGAGGTGATGACGCGCCGGACCTCGCCTTCGGGGGCAAGGTAATGTCCTACCGGCGACCGGTCGGGATGATACATGCCGGCGTTCATCGCGAACCGCAGATCACGACCTTCGGATGCCAGCCCCTCGCGCACGCGGTCGAACGAGCCCAGGATTTGCCCGTCGTCATCGGTCAGGAACAGGCGAAGATCGTCGGTGGCGGGATCGGCGATGCAGACCGTGAACGGGTGGCCTTCGAACACGTCCTTGCGGCACTCCGCCGAGGCCTGTGTGCCGAAGACGGCACAGGCGACAAGAAGGACCGGAAGAAGACCGGTCCTAATCGAGGTCACGGCGCACATCGTCCCGCGACAACATCCGCCGCGTGTCGTCGATGCGGTCATAGGTCTCGTCGAGAACGAAGCGGATCTCGGGGGCGTATTTCAGGGCAAGGCCCTTGGTCACCTGCCGCCGGATTTCGGACCGGTTGCGATTGAGCGCGGCCAGCGCGGCCTCCCGCTGGTCGCCGCCCAGGGGCAGGACATAGGCGGTCGCGACCTTGAGATCGGGCGAGGTGCGTACCTCGCCCACAGTGATCGACATCGCGCCAAGCTCCGGGTCATGCACCTCGCCGCGCGCCAGCACTTCCGACAGGCGGCGCCGTATCAGTTCGCCGACGCGCAACTGGCGTTGTGTCGGACCGGACCGGTCATGAGATCTGGATTTGGCCATGGCGCTCATCTACGCCTTGCCGCCGGTTGCTTCAAGGCGGGCTTTGCCTTGCCGATGACATGGCGCTAGACCGTGCGGACAGATACGGGCGAGGAGAGAGAGATGAGCAACCTGCCGGGAATCGTCGTGACCGGGGCGTCCGGACGTATGGGGCAGATGCTGATCCGCACTGTCCTCGACAGCCCTGCAGCGTGCCTGGTCGGGGCGATCGAGCGGCCCGGCCACGACTGGATCGGGCAGGACGTGGGTGTCGCGATGGGCGGTGCGCCCGTCGGGACGCATGTGGGCGACGACCCGCTTGAGGCCTTCGCGACGGCCCAGGCCATTCTCGATTTCACGGCACCCGAAGCCACGCTGGACTACGCGATGCTGGCCGCACAGGCGCGGGCGGTTCATGTGATCGGGACGACCGGATTCAACGCAGACCAGCTAGAAAAGCTGACGCTGGCGGCGCGTCACGCCGTGGTGATCCGCGCCGGCAACATGAGCCTTGGGGTCAACCTTCTGGTCCAGCTGACCCGGAAGGTGGCGCAGGCGCTGGACGAGGATTTCGACATCGAGATCGTCGAGGCGCATCACCGCCACAAGGTCGACGCGCCGTCGGGCACGGCGCTGATGCTGGGCGAAGCGGCCGCCGAGGGGCGGGGGATTGCGCTCGAGCGGGTCTCCGACCGCGGGCGCGATGGGATCACCGGCGCCCGGACGCCCGGGCACATCGGGTTCTCCTCGGTGCGGGGCGGCGACATCGTGGGCGAACACGACGTGATCTTCGCCGGCCAGGGCGAGCGCATCCGCCTCAGTCACATCGCCACCGACCGCACGGTCTTCGCCCGCGGGGCGCTGAAGGCGGCGCTATGGGGCCTTGGGCGGCATCCCGGCGCCTACGATATGATGGACGTGCTGGGCCTCGACTGATCCGAAGCCGGCCGCATTGCGTATCTCTTGGGAATCTCGAACGACGGACCACACCGGGGGAATGCCATGAGGCTGCTTCTTGCATCCTTTGTACTGACGCTTCTGCTTGCTTCGAACGCACCCGCGGCGCAGGAATTCCAGACCCTGCGCGAACAGGACCGGTTCAACGAGCTGATCGTCGGCCGCGACCTGACGCGCTTCGGAATACGGGTGAAGGTGACACCGCAAGGTGAAATCATCGGCCGCGCTTTCGGGCGCTCCGTCACCGGGAACTGGCAATGGTCAGACGGCTATTTCTGCCGCACCCTCTATTTCGGAGATCGCGATCTTGGCCCGAATTGCCAGGAAGTGAAGGTCAGTGGCCGGACGATCCGCTTCACCTCGGATCGCGGCGAGGGTATCTACGCTGACCTGACGCTGCAATAGCGCCTAGAAGTCCACCGCGATTCCCTTTCGCTCCCAGTCGCCGTAGCGCACGGGTTCCGGGCCCTTGCGTCCGCCAAGTTCCTTCGGCAGGTCCGGTCCGCGTGCGGCCTTGCGGCGTTCCTCTGCCTCTTGCAGGGCACGCTGCGCAGCCGGGGTCAGTTCAGGGCGTTCCGTGTCGCTCATCCGCTCAGTCCTTGTCGCGTCGTTCTGTCTGATATACGCCGTGAGACCGATCGCTCAACCCGGGACGGCATCGTCATGGCGAAACAAGGGCTGGTGGCGCGCCGCGCCGCGCGCGACCTGATGACCGCGGTCACCGAGGGCGGGCAGATGCTTGGCGATGCCATGCGCGATTTTCTGGCCCCGCTGGCCCCCTCCGACCGCGCCCGAGCCCAGCGGCTGGCGACCGAGGCCTTGCGCTGGTCCGGTCGCGCCGATCGGCTGGTTGGTCCCTACCTGCGGCAACGCCCGTCCGAGGCCGTCCTGAACACGTTGCGTCTGGCGCTGTGGGAGATACTGGCGGACGGGGCGCCGGCCCATGCCGTCGTCGACAGCGCCGTCGAGATCGCGCGCGCCGTCCCCGAGACGCGGCGGTCGGCGGGTATGGTCAATGCTGTTCTGCGCAACGTCCTGCGCGGCGATGTCGACTGGGACGCGCTTCCCCTGCCGACCTTGCCCAAATGGTTGAGAAAGCCGCTGATCGCGGACTACGGAAAAGAGATCGTGGCCGCGATGGAAGCCGCGCAGCTGCGCGGCGCCCCGCTCGACCTGACGCCCAAGGCCGGGTTGGAGGTACAGGTGTCGGAGGCCACCCAGGGCACGATCCTGCCGACGGGAAGCGTTCGCCTGGCAGGGCAGCCGCAGGTCAGCGCTCTGCCGGGCTTCGAGCCGGGCGACTGGTGGGTGCAGGATGCGGCGGCGGCCCTGCCCGCCCGCATCCTTGCGCCGCAACCGGGGGAACGGGTGCTCGATCTCTGCGCGGCACCTGGCGGCAAGACGCTGCAACTGGCCGATGCGGGAGCGCAGGTGACGGCGGTGGATATCTCGGACGGCCGCCTCGGGCGGCTGCGCGAGAACCTAGTGCGCACCGGCCTTGAGGCAGAGGTCGTTGCGGCGGATGCCCTGACCTGGGATGGGGCGGGCGGGTTCGACGCCGTCCTTCTCGACGCGCCCTGTTCGGCAACCGGCACCCTGCGCCGCCACCCCGACCTACCCTTCGCCAAGGCGGGGTTCGACCTGCCGGGGCTGCTGAAGCTGCAATCCGCCCTGATCGACCGTGCGGTCGCGTTGACACGCCCCGGCGGGCGGACCGTCTTCTGCACCTGTTCGCTACTGAAGGACGAGGGAGAGCGGCAGCTGGACGCCGCCCTTGCGCGATATCCCGATCTGACCGTCCTGCTCCCCGATGCTCCCGGCCTTGCGCCCGACTGGATCACCGAAAACGGCGGGGTGCGCCTGCGGCCGGATTACTGGCCGGAGGCGGGCGGCATGGACGGCTTCTTCATCGCGCTGTTGCAAAAGCCCGCCTGACGCGCGAAATCGGCCATGACACCGCGAAAGCGGTCACCTAGACTGCGGGCCGAGCACCCGCCACCCCGGGTCCGGAGGCAGGACGAACAGTGTCGCGAGGCGAAAGTCTGTCCGCGCGCAAGACGCGCGGGATGAACCGGATTCACGCACGGCTTGCAAGCCTTGCGCGGCCGGCCACGGGCTTTCGTGAGTCAGCCCGAACCGCGCACGATCGGCAGCTACCCCCGCGGGCGGCAGCTGAGCGCGGGGAATTTCCTGTTCTCGGGCTATCTCGTCGAGGCGCCGGAAACCGCGATCTGGGACCTTCCGATGCCCGATGCGGCCTTCGAGACCGAGCTTCACGGCTTCACCTGGCTCGACGATCTGGCCGCGGTGGGCGACATGCTGGCCTGCCAGCGGGCGCAGGACTGGACCCACGACTGGGTTGCGCGCTTTGGCAGCGGCCAGGGACCGGGCTGGACGCCGGACCTGACCGGGCGGCGCATGATCCGCATGATCAACCACGCGATCCTGCTGCTGAACGGCCAGGACCGCGCGGTGTCCGAGGCGTATTTCCGGTCGCTCGCGCGGCAGACGATCTTTCTGAGCCGACGCTGGAAGGCGGCTTCGCCCGGATTGCCTCGGTTCGAGGCGCTGACGGGGCTGGTCTATGCGGGCCTCGCCCTGACGGGAATGGACCGGCATGTGGGCCATGCCATGCGCGCGCTGTCGCGCGAATGCGCCGCCCAGATCGACCGCAACGGCGGGCTGTCGACCCGCAACCCGGAGGAACTGCTCGAAGTCTTCACGCTGCTGAACTGGGCGTCCGACGCGCTGGCCGAAGCCGGGCGCATGCCGGGGCGGTCGCACATGGATGCGATCCAGGCCATCGCGCCCACGCTGCGCACCCTGCGCCACGCCGATGGGGGCCTTGCGCGGTTCCATGGCGGCGGGCGGGGTCTGGAAGGACGGCTCGAGCAGGCGCTGGCGGCCTCGGGCGTGCGGGTGGCGTTGCACAACGGCCTTGCGATGGGCTTTGCGCGGCTGGCCCACGGGCGCACCACCGTCGTCGTCGACGCGGCGCCACCGCCCAAGCCGCAGGCTTCGGCGAATGCCCATGCCTCGACACTGGCGTTCGAACTGACGTCGGGGCGGCGTCCGCTGGTGGTCAATTGCGGCTCGGGCGGAACCTTCGGGCAAAGCTGGCGGCGGGCGGGTCGGGCGACCGCCTCGCATTCGACGCTCGGGATCGAGGGGTATTCGTCCTCGCGCCTGGGTGTCGCCGGCATCGTGTCGGGTCGCCGGGCCGAGCTTCTGGTCGATGCCCCGCGCGACGTGCGCTGCGAACGGGCCGAGGACGAGATGGGCACGATCCTGCGCATGGGTCATGACGGCTATGTGCCGACCCATGGCCTGACGCATGTGCGCAACCTGCAACTCGACCTTCAACGGACGCGGCCTGTCGGGCGAGGATGCGCTTGTGGCGCTGGGCCCCGAAGGCGAGCGGCTCTTCGACCTTGCCTTCGTGCGGTCGAAATCGGCGGGCATTCCCTTTACGGTGCGCTTCCACCTGCACCCGGATGTCGATGCCAAGCTCGACATGGGCGGCACGGCGGTCTCGCTGGCGCTGAAAAGCGGCGAGCTCTGGATCTTCCGGTCCGAGGGCGACGCCGCGATGTCCCTTGACCCCAGCGTCTATCTGGAGAAAAGCCGCCTCAGCCCGCGTGCGACCCGCCAGATCGTACTGTCGGGCCGCGTCGTCGACTACGCCACGCGGGTCAGCTGGTCGTTGGCCAAGGCGCAGGATACACCGTCGCATATCCGCGACTTCGAGATGGAAGACCGGTTCGCGCCGGAATGACCCTGAAGGACCGACAGACCATGACCGACACAACGCCGATCCGCCGGGCGCTGATTTCCGTTTCCGACAAGACCGGTCTGGTCGACCTGGCGCAAGGGCTGGCGGACATGGGGGTTGCCCTGGTGTCCACGGGGGGCACCTCGGCAATGCTGCGCGACAAGGGCCTGCCGGTGACGGATGTCGCCGACCTGACCGGGTTCCCCGAGATGATGGACGGCCGCGTCAAGACGCTGCACCCGGCGGTCCATGGCGGGCTGCTGGCGCTGCGCGACAATCCCGAGCACCTGGCGGCGATGGAGGCGCACGGTATCGCGCCGATCGACCTTCTGATCGTGAACCTCTACCCGTTCGAGGCGACCGTCGCGTCGGGCGCGGGCGAAGAGGACGTGATCGAGAATATCGACATCGGCGGTCCGGCGATGATCCGCGCGGCGGCCAAGAACCATGGCGCGGTGACGGTCATCGTCGATCCGCAGGACTACGCCGCCCTTCTGGACGAGATGCGCGCGACCGGCGGCGGCACGCGGCTGGCCTTCCGCAAATGGGCGGCCCAGACCGCCTTTGCGCGCACCGCAGCCTATGACACGGCCGTGTCGACATGGATGGCCGGCGCGCAGGGCATGGACGCCCCGCGCCGCCGCAGCTTTGCCGGTACCCTGGCCCAGACCCTTCGCTACGGCGAGAACCCGCATCAGTCGGCGGCCTTCTACACCGACGGCACGCACCGCCCGGGCGTGGCGACCGCCACCCAGCATCAGGGCAAGGAGCTGAGCTACAACAACATCAACGACACCAACGCGGCTTTCGAATGCGTGGCCGAATTCGCGCCCTCGGACGGGCCGGCCTGCGTGATCGTCAAACATGCCAATCCCTGCGGTGTCGCGACCGGCGCAACCCCCGCCGAGGCGTTCGGCCGCGCGCTCGATTGCGACCGGACCTCGGCCTTCGGGGGGATCGTCGCGCTGAACGTCCCGCTTGACGGCCCCACGGCCGAAGCGATCAGCGCGATCTTCACCGAGGTGGTGATCGCGCCGGATGCCGACGATGCGGCCAAGGCGGTCTTCGCGGCGAAAAAGAACCTGCGGCTTCTGACCACCGGCGGTCTTCCCGATCCTGCGGCGTCCGGCATCGTCTTTGCACCGGTCGCGGGCGGCTTTCTTGTCCAGGGCCGCGACAACGGCCGGATTTCGGCATCGGATCTCAAGGTCGTCACCCGGCGCGCGCCGACCGAGGCGGAGCTTGCCGATCTTCTTTTCGCATGGCGCGTGGCCAAGCACGTCAAGTCGAACGCCATCGTCTATGCCAGGGATGGCGCGACAGTCGGCGTCGGTGCAGGCCAGATGAGCCGGGTCGATTCCACCCGGATCGCTGCGCGCAAGGCGCAGGACATGGCCGAAGTCATGGGCCTGCCCGAGCCCCTGACGAAGGGATCGGTCGTCGCCTCCGATGCGTTCTTCCCGTTTCCCGACGGGCTTCTGACCGCGGCTGAAGCCGGGGCGACGGCGGTCATCCAGCCGGGCGGTTCAGTTCGTGACGACGAGGTGATCGCGGCGGCAGATGACGCCGGGCTTGCCATGGTCTTCACCGGCATGCGCCACTTCAGGCACTAGGCGTGCGCACGTATCTTCTTCATATCACGGCCCTTTCGGTCTTCGTTCTCGACCAGCTGTCGAAATATGTCGTGGTCCACGCGATGAACCTGCGCGAGCTTGGCGCGATCGACGTCCTGCCGCCCTTCCTGAATTTCCGCATGGGGTGGAATCGCGGGATCAACTTCGGTCTCTTCGGGGATGGCCATGACCTCATGCGGTGGGTTCTGATCGCGGTTGCGCTGGTGATCGTGGTCTGGGTCTACCTCTGGATACGACGCGAGGCGCCGGGACCGCGTGCCGAGATCGCCGCGGGCCTTCTGATCGGCGGCGCGCTTGGCAACGTGATTGACCGGCTGCTTTACGGCGCGGTCGCCGATTTTCTCAACATGTCCTGCTGCGGCATCCGCAATCCCTATACGTTCAACATTGCCGATATCGCGATCTTCGCCGGGGCGATCGGTCTCATCTTCTTCACGGGCGGTGAGAAGGACGGCAAGGTCCGCAATGAAAACGGGGACAAGAAGGCGTGACGTCGGTACGTTGGGAGGATAGAAAACGAGGCGAATGTCTTGCGGGGATCGGAATGCACCGCCACGCCAAACGGATCGCTCTAGTGCTGGCAGCCGCGCTGGCCCTGACCGCCTGCTCCGGCGATGGGGACCCGCAGTTGATGAACCTGCGCAATCCAGGCGAGGGGCCGGACGAATTCCTCGTCGTTGCGAACAAGCCTCTGGAGTTGCCCGAGGATATCGCCGCACTGCCGACCCCGACGCCTGGCGGACGCAATCTTGCCGGCCCGACCCCGCAGGAAGACATGTTCGTGGCCCTTGGCGGGAACGCGGCAGCCGCTGCGGGCGGCTCCGGGGGGCTTCTGGCCTATACTGGTCGCTTCGGGACGTCCGGCAACATTCGGGCGGAACTTGCTGTGGCGGACCTCGAATTCCGCCGGGACAACAACGGACGTGTGCTGGAACGCCTGTTCAACCTGCCGGTCTACTTCGACGCCTACGCGCCGCTGGCGCTGGACCAGGAGGCGGAAACCGAAAGGTTCCGCAGCGCCGGTATCCGTACGCCGTCTTCTCCATTTTCTCTCATAACCGTCCAGTAACAAGCGCGTTGCCCGGGTTGAACCGCGTGGGCCGTGGCGTAGGTATAGGGATGGATACCGCAGGAGTTGACCGATGACCCGTCCGAGCGCCCGTCTTTTCGCGCATATGATCGCCCTGACGCTCGCGTTGCTTGTCCCGCGCCTTGCGTCCGCGGCAGAGGTGTCGACCTTCACCCTCGACAACGGAATGGAGGTGGTCGTCCTCGAGGATCACCGCGCCCCGGTCGTCGTGCACATGGTATGGTATCGTGCCGGATCGGCGGACGAGACGCGTGGCGCGTCCGGCATCGCGCATTTTCTCGAACATCTTCTCTTCAAATCCACCGACACGCTCGAGTCGGGCGAATTGTCGCGCGTCGTCGGGGCGAACGGCGGCAGCGACAACGCCTTCACGTCCTACGATTACACGGCCTATTTCCAGCGCATCGCGGCGGATCGGCTTGATCTGGTCATGGGCATGGAAGCCGACCGGATGCGCAACATCCGCTTTCTTCCCGATGAGGTCGACACCGAGCGGCAGGTGATCATCGAGGAACGCAACCAGCGCATCGACAGCGATCCCGGGGCGATCTTCTCGGAACAGCGCCGCGCGGCGCAATACATGAACCATCCCTACGGCGTCCCGATCATCGGCTGGCGGCACGAGATGGAAGCCCTGTCGATCGAGGATGCGCAGGGTTTCTACGACCGGTTCTACTGGCCCAACAACGCCATCCTCATCGTGGCCGGGGATGTGACCGCCGACGAGGTGCGCACGCTGGCCGAAAAGCACTACGGCGCCATCCCCGCCAATCCAGACCTGACGGCCCGTGCCCGCGTCAGCGAACCGCCGCAACTGGCCGAACGCCGGCTGGTCTACGAGGACCCGCGTGTCGCCCAGCCCTATGTGCTGCGCACCTACCTTGCCCCCGAACGCGACCCGGGCGATCAGGAGGAAGCCGCGGCGCTGACCCTTCTGGCCGAAATCCTGGGCGGGTCGGGCGCGACCTCGGTGCTTGGCCGCAAGCTGCAGTTCGAAACGCAGACGGCGATTTATTCGGCGGCCTTCTATGACGGGACATCGCTGGACGACTCGACCTTCGGGCTGATCGTCGTTCCGACCGAAGGCGTCGATCTTCAGGACGCCGAGGATGCAATGGACCGCGCCGTTGCCGAGTTCCTGGACGAGGGGATCGACCCCGAACAGCTTGACCGGATCAAGATGCAGCTGCGCGCGTCGCTTATCTATGGCGACGACGATCTGTCGTCTTTGGCGCGGCGTTATGGGGTGGGCCTGACAAGCGGCCTGACAATCGAGGACATCGAGGCCTGGCCCGAGATCCTTCAGGCCGTGACCTCTGAGGATATCCTGGCGGCGGCGGAACGGGTGTTCGACCGACGCCGGGCCGTCACCGGCTGGCTGACCGGTGTCGAGCAAATGGAGGTGAGCCAGTGATCCGCGCTTTTCTTGTTGCCGCATCCATAGTCTTCGCCCTTCCAGCATTCGCCGCGGTCGAGATCCGCGACGTGGAATCGCCCGGCGGCATCTCGGCCTGGCTGGTCGAGGAACCGTCGATTCCCTTCGTGGCGATCGAGATCCGCTTTCGGGGCGGTGCCGCCCTTGATCCCGAGGGACAGCGCGGTGTCACGAACCTGATGACCGCCCTTCTCGAAGAGGGCGCCGGCGATCTTGACGCACGCGCCTTTGCCGCCGCACGCGAGGAGCTGGCCGCCAGCTTCTCGTTCGAGGCCTATGACGATTCCCTGTCGGTGTCGGCGCGGTTCCTGACCGAGAACCGCGACGAGGCCGTGGCCCTTCTGCGCGAGGCGCTTGTCGACCCGCGCTTCGATCAGGATGCGATCGAGCGGGTGAGGGCGCAGGTGCTTTCCATCATCCGTTCGGACGCGCAGGATCCCAACGCCATCGCGGGGCGGACCTTCGATGCGCTGATCTTCGGCGATCATCCCTACGGCTCGGCGCGCGACGGGACGCTCGACAGCGTGTCGGCCCTGACGCGGGACGACATCGTCGCCGCCCACGGGACGGCGCTGACCCGCGCGGATCTCTATGTCGGCGCGGCCGGGGATATCACGCCCGAGGAGCTTGGCCTGCTTCTCGACACCCTGTTGGGGGATCTGCCGGAAGGCACGCCCCTGACCGTCGAGCCCGCGCCCTACCTTCTCGAGGGCGGAAAGACGGTGGTGCCCTTCGACACGCCGCAATCAGTCACACTTTTTGGCCACCGGGGCATCGCGCGCGACGATCCCGATTTCTTCGCGGCCTTCCTGGCGAACGAGATCTTCGGGGGACGGGGCCTGCAGTCGCGCCTGTCGACCGAGGTGCGCGAGAACCGGGGCCTGACCTACGGCATCGGCACTTTCCTGTCCGAAGCCGACGGCGCGCCGCTTCTTGTCGGTCAGAGCGCTACCGAGAATGCGCGGATGCAGGAATCGATCGAGGTCATCAAGGCCGAGTGGGCGCGCGCCGCGACAGAGGGGTTCACGCCAGAGGAACTTGCCGAGGCAAAGACCTATCTGACCGGGGCCTATCCCCTGCGCTTCGACGGGAACGGTCCGATCGCGCGGATCATGGTCGGAATGCAGATGGATGGTCTGCCGATCGACTACATCGAGACGCGGAACGACAAGGTCATGGCGGTCACGCTGGACGAGGTGAACCGTGTGGCAGCCGCGCTTTACGACCCCGAGGCCCTTCATTTCGTCGTGGTTGGCCAGCCCGAAGGACTCGACGCCTCAAACTGATCTGTCGAATCGCGGCTGTGCATGCTAATCCTTGTGGCATGCATGCTGCTGACCCCAACATAGGCGTATCACGCCCGCAGATCCGGCAGCTCGACGAGGCCGCGATCAACCGCATCGCCGCAGGCGAAGTGGTCGAACGTCCGGCCTCGGCGGTCAAGGAACTGGTCGAGAACGCGCTGGACGCCGGCGCCACACGGATCGAGATCGCCTATGCCGCGGGCGGGAAGAAGCTGATCCGTGTGGTGGATGACGGGCACGGCATGTCGGCCGAGGATCTGCCGCTGGCCGTGACGCGTCACGCGACCTCGAAGATCGACGGCAGCGACCTTCTGAACATCCGCACCTTCGGCTTCCGGGGCGAGGCGCTGCCGTCGCTTGCCGCCGTGGGGCGGCTGAAGATCGCATCGCGGGCCGAGGGGTCGCCTGCGGCGATGATCCGGATCTCGGGCGGCGGCACCCCCGAGATCCGGCCCGATGCCCTCCCACGCGGTACGCGGATCGAGTTGCGCGATCTCTTCTATGCCACGCCCGCGCGGCTGAAATTCCTGCGCAGCGACCGGGCCGAAGCGCAGGCCATCGCCGATACGGTGCGGTCTCTCGCCATCGCCGAGCCGCATGTCGCCTTTACCCTGCGCGACGTGACCGAGGACGGCGGCGGGCGCGTCGTCCTTGACCTGCCGGCCGAACGGGGGCCGTTTCCCGAAGCGCTGCGCCAGCGGCTGAAGCTGCTTCTGGGCCGCGATTTCGTCGAGAACGCGATCCCGCTCGAGGCCGACCGCGAGGGGCTGGGCCTTCGCGGTTTCGCGGCGCTGCCGACCTTTTCGCGGGCGTCCGCCGCCGCGCAGTTCCTGTTCGTCAACCGGCGGCCGGTGCGCGACAAGATGATGACCGGCGCGCTGCGCGCCGCCTATGCCGACGTGCTGCCGCGCGGACGGTTTCCGGCGGTGGCGCTCTTCGTGGATACCGATCCGCAGCTTGTCGATGTGAACGTGCATCCGGCCAAGTCCGAGGTACGGTTCCGCGACCCGGGCGTGGCGCGGGGCCTGATCGTTTCGGGGCTGCGCCATGCGCTGGCCGAAGCCGGGCATCGCAGTGCAACGACGGTTTCCGATGCCGCCCTGGGAGCGTTCCGACCGCAGCCGGACGCCGCCCGCATCTACCAGATGGATCGCCCGCGTGGTGGCTCGACGGGCTCTGCCGGCGCAGGGCTTTGCCGAGGATTTCGGCCTGTCGGCACGGATCGAACCCATGGCCCCGATGCCCGAGGCACACTCTCGTCTCGGCGCTGCCCGCGCGCAGGTGCACGAGAACTACATCATCGCCCAGACCCGGGACGGTGTGGTGATCGTCGACCAGCACGCGGCGCATGAACGTCTTGTCTACGAACGGCTCAAGCGACTGCGGCGCGAGGCGGGGCACGTGCCCGCGCAGCCCCTGCTTGTCCCCGAGGTGGTCGATTTCCCCGAACCCGACGCCGCGCGGCTTCTCGAGCATGCCGCGACGCTGGCCGAGATCGGTCTGCGGATCGAGGCCTTCGGCGGCGGCGCCGTCGTGGTTCAGGAGGTTCCGGCGATCCTTGGCCAGATCGACGCTTCGGCCCTGCTGCGAGACATCGTCGACGAACTGGCCGAGGAGGGCGCGGCCCAGGCGGTCGAGGCGCGTATCGATGCGGTTCTGTCGCGGATGGCGTGTCATGGGTCGATCCGGTCGGGCCGGCAGATGCGCGCGGACGAGATGAACGCGCTTCTGCGCGAGATGGAGGCGACACCGCTATCAGGGCAGTGCAACCATGGGCGTCCGACCTATGTCGAGCTCAAACTCTCCGACATCGAGAAGCTGTTCGAACGCTCATGATCCAGATCGGCGATCTTGTCCTCGACCTTGATGATCCGGTGGTTCTGGCGATGCTGGCAGGACTTGGTCTTGGCCTGCTGATCCTGATCCTCGTCTTCGCCGCCTTTCGCCGCGCCGGCCGGCAGGCGGCGATGATCGAACCGATGCTGCACCAGATGGGCGCGCTGAACCAGCAGGTGCAGACACTGGGCGCGGGCCAGCAGCAGCTTGCCGGCGGTCTGACCCATGTCTCCGAGGCGCAGTCGGCCGCGCAGGCCAATATGCTCAGGATGATGGAATTGCGCCTGTCCGAGGTGTCGAAAGGCATGCAGGAGAACCTGCAGGGATCGGCGACGCGCACGGCGCGCAGCCTGGGCGAATTGCAGGAACGGCTGGCGACGATCGACAAGGCGCAGGCCAACATCGAGAAGCTGTCGGGCGATGTCCTGTCGTTGCAGGATATCCTGTCGAACAAGCAGACGCGTGGGGCGTTCGGGGAAATCCAGCTGACCGACATCGTGTCCAAGGCCCTGCCGCCGGATGCCTATACGCTGCAATCGACGCTTTCGAACGGCAAGCGGGCGGACTGCCTGATCCACCTGCCGAACCCGCCGGGCCCGATCGTCGTCGATGCGAAATTCCCGCTCGAGGCCTACGAGGCCTTGCGCCGCGCGCAGGACGACCGCCAGAAACTCGAGGCCGAGCGGTTCCTGCGACAGTCGGTGCGCAAGCACATCCGCGACATCGCCGAGCGCTATATCATCGAGGGCGAGACTGCGGACGGCGCGCTGATGTTCCTGCCGTCAGAGGCGGTCTATGCCGAACTGCACGCCAACTTTCCCGACGTCGTGCGCGAGGGCTTTCAGGCGCGGGTCTGGATCGTGTCGCCGACGACCTGCATGGCGACGCTGAACACGATGCGGGCGATCCTGAAGGACGCGCGCATGCGCGAGCAGGCGGGCGCGATCCGCAAGACCCTGCACCAGCTGCACCGCGACGTGGAAATCGTGGTCGAGCGGGTGCAGAAACTCGATACGCATTTCACCCAGGCGCGGCAGGATGTCGACGGAATACTGACCGCCGCCGAGCGGGCCGGCAAGCGTGCGGGGCGTCTGGAGAGCTTCGAATTCGATGAGGGGGAGGGAGACGACCGTGCACGGATCGTCCCTCTTTCGCAGGACTAGATCGCAGCCACGCGGACCTTTCCCCGGGAAATCGAAAATCCCGCCAGGAAAGGCAGAACCCGCCTTACATCCCGATGAAGGGCTGGGCCATCCGGGGGATCAGGTTGGTGAACTTCAACCGCGCGTCGGTGGCTGCAAGGCAGATACAATCCTCGCCCACATCGGCGATCGGTGTGTGGTGGAGATCCTCGTTCGCGATCTCGACATCGCCGCGTGCGAAGCGATCCTTGCCGTCGATGAAGGCGCCCTTGAGTACCAGCGTCAGTTCCGTTCCCCGGTGGCCGTGATCGGGAACCGTGGTTCCCGCGGGAATGTGCAAGAGCCGCACCGTGGCATCGCGGGAGGTGTCCAGAAGGTACTGGCTGACACCGCCGCCCAGCTTCTTCCAGCGCACGCTGTCAAGATCGCCACCGACATAGTCGCGCAGCGGGGCGGGGAAGATTCCGGCCTTGGGCGGTGCCGGGCGGACGCGATCGATCGGAGTGCCGGAAATCATCGCCAGCGTCGCCTCGAGGCTTCCCGCATCGAGAGTGGCCGTGTCGCAGCTTTCAAGCAGCGCGCCGCCCACCGTGTCGAAGCTTTCCATCCGCGCGCGGCAGTCGTCGCACATCGAGATATGCGACGCGATGACGACGTTGAACGCTTCGGCGAGTGTGCCGGCCGAGTAGGCCATCAGCAGGGAATCGCTCAGGTGGTGTTTGATCGGTGCCATTTACGTACTCACTTCATTTCGTGGCGCAGTTTTTCCAGCGCCAGTCGTATGCGGGACTTGATCGTGCCCAGCGGCAGGCCTGTCTGGTCTGCGATCTCGCTGTGGCTCAGATCGCCAAAATAGGCCTTGGTGATCAGATCCCTTTGTTTCTCCGGTAGCTGCGCCAATGCCTCGGCGAGCCGTTCACTTTCCTGCTGGAGGGTCAGGACGTCTTCCTGGTCGGGTTCGGCTTCGGGTCCCCAGGTCAAATCCTCGGGTTCCGGTCGCCGTTGCTTGCGCAGGGCGTCGATCTTGCGGTTCCGGGCGATCGTGAAGATCCACGTCGCCACGCTGGCCCGCGCGGGATCGAAAAGATGCGCTTTCCGCCAAAGGGTCGCCATGACCTCCTGTGTGCATTCCTCCGCAAGGGACTCGCTCGCCCCCGATTTCATCAAGAAAGCTTTCACGCGTGGCGCGAAATGCTTGAAGATGGCGACGAATGCCGCCTGGTCCTGTGCGTCACGGATGCGGTTGATATGCCCGATCCAGTCGCCGTCTGTCGTCCTTGCAGCCATAGTGGCTTTCACACCTTTTTCGCCGGCTCGTCCGGCAACGATTGCACCATAGGCAACTCCAACTGCCGATGCATCCGTTTCGTAAAGGGCTGTTCCACTGTGCAACATATCCATTCTACGACGCAGGCGTCGCACCGGATCACCCGAGAAATTAGTTCCCGCCAATTGAAATCCGTGCGAGGTCGCCACGCGTAAGACCTTCCATAACGAGACCTTTCCTGGAGAAGCTGAATGCCGTTCGAGACCAGACGCCAACCGGCGAAACGTATTGCCGTGATCGGTGCAGGGATCTCTGGAATGGGCGCGGCGCACCTTTTGTCGAAAAACCATTCGGTGGTGCTGTTCGAAGAGGAGGGCCGACTTGGGGGCCATGCGCGCACGGTCGTGGCGGGCAGGAACGGCGACCAGCCTGTGGACACGGGCTTCATCGTCTTCAACTATGCCACTTATCCCAACCTCACGAAGCTCTTTGCCGAGCTCGGTGTGCCTGTCGCGAAAAGCGACATGGGCTTCGGGGTGTCGATCGACGGAGGGCGGATGGAATATGCGCTCCGCAACCTCGACAGCCTGATCGCGCGCCGCCGAAATGCCGTCACGCCGGCCTTCTGGCGCATGGTGCGTGACATCCTGCGGTTCAACAAGAAGGCCGAAGATCTGGCCGCGGACCCGAAGATGACGATCGGTCAGCTTCTGCAGGCGCTTGGGACCGGGCCGTGGTTCCGCGACTACTATATTCTGCCCTTCTCGGGGGCGATCTGGTCGACTCCCACCCAGGACATCCTTGATTTCCCGGCACAGGCGCTCGTGCGGTTCTTCAAGAACCACGGGTTGCTCGATCCCAATGGGAACCACCAGTGGTACACTGTCGATGGCGGCTCGGTTCAGTACGTCAGTCGCCTTGCCACGTCGCTTGAGCGTCGCGGCGTCGATATCCGGCTGTCCGCGGGGGTCGCGGCAGTTCGGCGCACGGGAACGGGTGCAGAGGTCCGCACGAAAGGGGCCGAATGGGACGGCTTCGACGAGGTTGTCTTCGCCACCCATTCCGATACGACACTGTCGCTGCTGTCCGACGCCACTGGCGTCGAGCGGACGGCCCTTTCGGCCATCCGCTACCAACCCAACGAAGCCGTGCTGCACGCCGATACCACGGTGATGCCGCAGCGGCGGTCAGCCTGGGCAAGCTGGGTCTACACCGAAGAGAAGGGCGCGCCGCGCGACCGTATCGGCGTGAGCTACTGGATGAACTCGCTGCAGCCGATTCCGATGACAGACCCGATGTTCGTGACACTGAACCCCAGCCGCCCGATCCGCGACGAGCTGATCTATGATCAGGTGACTTTTGCCCACCCCGTCTATGATGTGGCAGCACTTGCCGCGCAGTCGACGGTTCGGGCGATCAACGGACAGAACCGGACGTGGTTCTGCGGGGCCTGGATGAAGAACGGCTTTCACGAGGATGGCATCGCCAGCGCCGTCGATGTGGTCGAGGCCATGGAGGCCCGGCCCGACGAGGTGTCGGTGGCCGCTGAATGACCCAGGTGGTCGAACATATCGACGGCGAGACGTTTCATGGTCGCAAGGGCGGGGTCGAGAACGCCTTTCGCTATTCGATCGACTATGTGCTGCTTGACCCCGAGGCTGACGTGGCGGGTCCGCGATTGTTCTCGCGCAACCGCGCGAACCTGTTCTCCTTGCGCGACAGCGATCATGGTGGCGCGCCGAAGCACGGGTCCGGCGCGGCCTGGGTGCGCGGGATTCTGCACGAGGCCGGTCTCGACCATGCAACGGATGGACGGCTGCTTCTTCTGGCGCAGCCGCGTGTGCTTGGACATGTCTTCAACCCGGTCAGCTTCTGGCTGATCCACGACGCCGGGGACGTGCTGCGGGTGGTGATCGCCGAGGTGTCGAACACGTTCGGCGACCGGCATTCCTATCTTGTCCACAATGACGATCTGTCGCCGATTCGCCGGGACCAGACCCTTCAGGCACGCAAGATCTTCCACGTCTCGCCGTTTCAGCCGGTTGAGGGCGGTTACAGCTTCCGCTTCGATATCCGCGACGACAAGATCGGCATCTTCATCGACTACCACACCGGGAACGGCGGGCTTCTGGCGACCCTGACGGGAAAGCGGCGGCCGCTGACGAACGGTGCGATCCTGCGCGCGGCCGTGCGCCGCCCCTTCGGCTCGCGGCGCGTGCTCGGCCTTATCCATTGGCAGGCGCTCAAGCTCTGGTGGAAGGGGGCGCGTTTCCATTCACGGCCGAAGCCGCCGGCCCAGGACATCAGCCGATGATCGCGGACGCCGTGCCTGCCCGGGCCGACAGGCTCGGGGCCTATGCGCTTTATGGCGGGGTGCTGTCGGCGGCCGGGCTGCCCATCTATCTCTATGCGCCGAAGCATTATGCCGACACCTACGGGGTAAGCCTTGCGGCGCTGGGCGGCATCCTTTTCCTTCTGCGGCTTGTCGATTTCGCGCAGGACCCGTTCCTTGGCTGGGTGTCGGAGCGTCTGGGGGCCGCGCGGCGCATGGCGGTGGCGATCGGCGGAGCGGTTCTGGCGATTTCAATGATCGGCCTGTTCGCGGTCGCCCCGCCCATCGATCCGCTCTGGTGGTTCGCGCTGACCGTTACCGGGCTTTTCACGGCGTTCAGCTTTCTCACCATCAATTTCTACGCCCAGGGCGTGACCAAGGCGGGCGAGATCACGGGCGGGCATGTCAGGCTTGCGGCCTGGCGGGAAAGTGGCGCGCTCCTGGGGGTCTGCATTGCAGCGGTGCTTCCGACGGCGCTGGAACCGGTGACGGGCCTGCCCTTCGCCATCTTCGCGGGGATCTTCACCGTGGTTCTGGTGCTGGCGACGGTCGTCATGGCGCCCGAATGGCGTCCCCGCCCGGACCCGGTAGCCCCGACCTCGATCCGCCTGATCCTGAAGGATCCGACCTCCGTGCGCCTGCTGGCGCTGGCACTGGTGAATGCGACCCCGCTTGCGGTCTCGTCCACCCTGTTCCTTTTCTTCGTGGAAAGCCGACTTGACGCCCCCGGATGGGAAGGGCCGCTTCTGGTCCTGTTCTTTCTTGCCGCCGCCTTCTCGGCCCCGGTCTGGTCGCGCCTTGCCGAAGCCTTCGGCACCCGGCGCGTCCTTCTTGTGGCGATGGTCCTGTCGATCATCGCCTTCCTTTTCGTCCTGACCCTCGGCCCCGGCGATATCCTGCTTTTCGCGGTGATCTGCGTCGTCACCGGGGCCACCATCGGGGCGGACCTGACCCTCTTGCCGGCCCTCTTCGCGCGGCGCATGGCCGAGGTCTCGCCGAATGCCGGGCAGGGGTTCGGGCTTTGGTCGCTGGTGCAGAAGCTGACTCTGGCCATCGCGGCCGTGGCCCTTCTGCCCATCCTCGAGCTCACCGGTTTTCAAAGCGGCAGCCCCGACAACACGGAAAGCGCCCTGCGCACCCTGACGCTTCTCTACGCGCTGGTGCCAATCCTTCTGAAACTCATCGCGATTGCGCTGTTGCTCGCGACCCCAATGGACGAGGCACGGACATGAACACCATCGCCGCCCTTCTGGCCGGTGCAGGCGTGGCCTTTGCCCTGGTCTGGGTGCTGTCGCGCTATGCAGGTTTCCTGTCGCAGAAGCCCGAGCACTACGCCGGGGGAACGCGCCAGTTCGATCTGCGCAAACATCTCAACGGCCCGATCCTCTGCGAAGGCGTCATCTACGGGCCTACGGGTCGCGTCACGTCGCGTTTCGTGGCCGATTTCGATGCCCGCTGGGACGGCAACACAGGCGTGATGACCGAGGACTTCCGCTATGACAGCGGCCGCACGCAGTCGCGCGAATGGCGGCTGACGCTGGGCAATGACGGGTCGATCAAGGCCGAGGCCGACGATCTTGAAGGCACGGGCACCGGCATGCAGAAAGGGTCCGCGGTTCTGCTCAACTACCGAATCCGGCTGCCCAAGGAGGCGGGAGGTCACGTCCTCGACACCATGGACTGGATGTACCTCATGGAAAACGGGTCGATCATGAACCGCAGCCAGTTCCGCAAGTTCGGGTTCAAGGTCGCGGAACTTGTGGCGACCATGCGCCCGAAGGAGGTGTCGTGAGATCCTGGTCGGGAAAACGCTATTGGCTGGTCGGCGCGTCCGAAGGCCTTGGTCGGGCGCTTGCGCATCGCATGTCGGCGGCCGGGGTCGAGCTTTACCTCAGCGCCCGCAGCGCCGACGCGCTTGAGGCCCTCGCCGATGAGTTGCCGGGCAAGGCCCACGCGGTGCCGGTCGACGTGGGCGACAGCGACAGCGTGCGGTCGGCCGCAGACGCCATTGGCGAAATCGACGGCCTGGTCTTTCTGGCCGGCGTCTACTGGCCCACACCCGCGCAGACATGGAACGCGGACGAGGTCGAGTTGATGTGTGACATCAACTTCACCGGGGGCGCGCGCGTCGTCGGCGCGGTGATCGGCCAGATGGTCGGGCGCGACAGCGGGCACATCGTTCTGACCGGGTCGCTGTCGGGGTTCCGGGGCCTGCCCGGGGCCATCGGCTACAGCGCGTCAAAGGCCGGGCTGATGGCGCTGGCCGAATTGATGTATGCCGATCTGCGAACCACCGGCGTCCAGGTGCAGGTCGCCAATCCGGGTTTCATCCGGACCCGCCTGACCGAAAAGAACGACTTCACCATGCCCTTCATCATGGAGCCCGAGGACGCCGCGCGGATCATGTTCGAGCATATGAACACCGATCGGTTCAAGCGCAGCTTCCCGACTCTTTTCTCCCTGCTGTTCCGCTTCAGCCAGTTCTGGCCGGACTGGCTTTACTACCGGGTGTTCCGCGGACAGGGCTGACCCGGGTCAGGCGGGGGCTTGCCCCGGCCCGCCAATCGGGGTTCTGTGTGCACGCCGCAGACGGAGGGTTGGCCCATGCTTGATATCAGCAATGCGAAAGTGGTGCGGGTGATCTTTCTCGCCCGCGAATACGGGCCCGAAAGCCGCCACCTGCGCGACTATATCTCGGGCCTGAACGAGGACGAGCAGACAAGCCTCGTGGCGATCATGTGGGTCGGGCGCGAGAGTTTCAGCGCCGACGAGGTCGCCGAGGCGATCGAGACCGCGCAAGCCGAGAAATCCGCGCCGACCGAGGATTACCTCAGCGGCATCCCCGAACTGCCCGACTACCTCGAGGCCGGCCTCGAAGCGCTGGGGATCGACGTCACGGACGCCGAAGACAGGATGTAGGGGACCCGCTCCCGCCCTTCAGGCGAGGTGGTCGACGACGCGCATGTGCTGGGCTTGGTGCGACGTATCCTCGAGCCACCGCGCGACCTGGCGTGGGTCCGAGGGTGCTGCATGGACGCCCGCCGCGATTTCGCGCTTCAGCACCGCCTCGACCGCAAGGGCCACCGTGTTGGACACCAGCCTGCCCATCGCCGATCCGCGCACATCGCCTTGGGCGTCGAGCACATAGGTCTTGTGATAGACCGGGCCCCTGGGACCGTCGGCCTTCAGCGCGACGCAGAGCACCACGCGATCAGGCTCGTCCGTATCATAGGCATTCTCGGTCCAGAGCCTGTCCGAGAGCGCGCGCAGGTCGTCGTCAGGCATGGTGGGGATTGTCTCGAAGATATCCTCCCAGGCGTCGGACCACCCGTTCAGGCGAAGCGTTCCGCGCACGAAGTCACGCACGCGCCAGGCGGGGTCGAAACGGTAGTCCGCCATGAAGGGGATCGAATCCCGGTTGGGATAGACCTCGAACGTCTCTGGCTGGGGCAGGGGTGCGGAATAGCTGGTGATGGCGTCCCAGGGATGTTTCACCGCCAGTTCCGAGTAGTCGCGGATCGACCGGGAGGGAGAGCGCAGCGCCTTCAGCACGCCCAGGGGCGACCAGCTGAACTTGTAGCGGAAGGCGTTGGGCCGGGCAGGCACCCCGCCGCAATAGCTGAGAAACGAGATCGCGTTGCCGACGTCATAGGCGTTGCTGGCGCGATAGTCGGCCACCAGCCAATGCGCCATCAGGTGATCGAGGCCGGGGTCGAGGCCGACCTCATTGACCAGAACCGACCCTGCCTCGCGCGCGGCTTCGTCGAGGTCGCGCATCTCTGGCGCGATGTAGGAGGACGAGACGAAATGCGCGCGCGCGTCGATGCAGGCTTTCGCCAGCGGAACGTGCCAGTCGGCGGGAAGCATCGACACCACGATGTCGCCGGGCCCTAGTGCGGCCGTCAGGCTGTCAAGGTCGAAGGCCTCGATCCGGTCGGTCAGGTCGCCCACCGCCGCCACGGCCTTGTCGCGGCTGCGGTTCCAGACCGTCACGTCATGGCCCGCGTCGATCAGCCGTCGCAAACCCGGGATGGCCGAAAGGCCGGTGCCGCACCAGTGGATCGTCATGGTCGTTCCTTTCTTCAGACTGTCGCGACGTGCCGGTCGAACTCGGCCTTCGCGCGGCCCCAGACGCCGCTGCCGAGATCGCCCAGCGTCCCGAGCGAGGGCAGAAGCTGCGCCGCGAAATCCTCGGACGATTCGCGGGGCAGCATCGAGGGCAGGTTGTCGATGGCGGTCACGTCGAGCGGCGGGTCGTTGTGGACCCGCAGGGCCGGTTCCTCCCACGTCGTCACCCGGTCGTAGACCTTGATGGGCGAGAAGTCGCTGGTGGGGTCGCAGGCGATGTCGCCGATCACCCGAAGCACGCGGGGGGCGGTCGTGGCGTCGCTGGGGACGAAAACCGGCGTGCCGGGACGGGCGAGGATGCAGTTGAGGAAGATCGTGTGCGCCAGCACCTCGGGGAAGGGGCCGCCCTGGGCAGTTTCGGCCATGTCCCATCCCGTGACCGGAATGCCGATTTCGCCGCACAGATCGCTTGCACCCGTTCCGACCCGGCCCAGTGCACCGATCACGATGGCGGTTGGCGTTGCGGCCAGATGGGGGGCGATTTCGGCGCGCAACTCGTCCAGCATGGTTCGCGCGTCCGGATAGGCGCCGACCGGACCGGCGATGCCGCCGTTGCGCTGCGCCACCCAGCATTTCGCGGCGACCGCCGCGCCCGCGTAGCCCGCCCAGTAGCCGAAGGCGGCCACGCGGCGCCCGGCCTCGTCGACGAGGTATTCGAGATCGTAAAGCACCCCGCCGCCCTGCCGGAAACGCCGCAGCAACACCTGGCCGGCGGGCTGCCCCTTGAAGGCATGGCCGAACATGATGTGCCGGTGGCGCAGGGGCGTTCCGTCCTCGGGCAGCTCCTTCAGGCCGAAGATCAGAGCGTCGGTTGGCGCTTGCGTCCAACTGCCCTCGGGCGCGATGGCGCAGCCGGCGGCGCGGTAGTCATCAGTGGACAGGATGCGGGTGCGGCTGTCCTCGACAGTCACCTCGATGCCCTGCGCGATCAGTGCTGCCGCGCCATGCGGCGTCAGCCCGACCCGTTCCTCGTGCGGGCGGCTTTCCGCCCTGACCCAGAGATGCGTCACCCGGCCCTCCTTCGTTCCTGACCCTGCATCTGCCACGGATCGAGGGCCGCAGCAAAGGGGGCAGATAGCCGATGGGTAGGGCTGAGCACATGTTCAGAAAAGAAGTTGGCGGGTCATTCAGGAATCGCGGTAGAACTACGCTGCGTGCCCAAAGATTGAGGACAGCCGTTGCCAGGCACCACCAGGGAGGAAACTGTGCCGAACGTCATAGCATCAGTCCGGCACTTCGGTTCGGGTCCGGCGATCATGGGTGGCAGGCCGCTGGGGTCCGGCGATACCTTGGGCGACGTCATCACCCCGACCCGGCAAAAGGTGTCCGTCGCATGACGCTGGCGGGGCTCGCTCTCTTCGCGCTTGGCCTGGCGGTGTGCTGGGGCCTGGGCCGCTATGTTGCCAAGGGCGACGGCCTGCTTGTTCCGGTCGCATCTGCGCTGTTCGGGATCGCGGGGCTGATGACCGGGTTTCCCGGCCTCTGGACCGAGAACTTCGTGTGGTCGCTGGTCGTGCTGGCTGCCTATGGGGCCGTCGGGTCGATCCTGTTCCGCAGCGGGCGCGCGGCGCGGAACTCGCCAAAATGAACGTGATGGCCGTCAGAAGCGAACGCGTCTGATCGTTCCGGCGAGCGGACTCAGAACAGCCGCGCCACCACCGCGAGGACCACGAAGGCCACGGCCGACAGGGCGGATGCGGGCAGCAGAGCGACCCCAACCGTCATCGCCAGCCCGCCGACAATAGCGAAGACTGCGAAGGCCGTGGTCAGAAGCCGCCCGGCCCGTTCGGCCTGCGCATTCGCCTCCGCGTCGCCGAACCACTTCACCAGCCGGCCATCGGCCTCGACGCGTCGTGCGGCTTCTTCACGAAACAGGCGGTCCGCCTCGGTTCGTGACATACCGGTTTCGAAATCGTCAATGCGCGACATAACTACCCACAATCCCCTTCGAATGCGGTCGACTGTCCACGACGATTCGGGCGGGATCATGGCAAGGGGTGGGCAGGAATCATCAGCCACACCTCCGGCCGGCGCAAAAATCGCCGTCTCGCGGACCACAGGCTGGTCCCCGTCCGGCCGGTTGCCGCCACCCCAACCTCGACCTTGCGGAAGCCGCCCCGCCCGCCTATTCCGGGGCGGACCGAAGCCAGGGAGAGGCCAATGCCACAAAGTCCGTTCGACAAGTCCCGTCTGCCCAGCCGCCATGTGACCGAAGGCCCCTCGCGGGCGCCGCACCGGTCCTATTTCTATGCGATGGGGCTCGACGAAGAGGATATCGCGCAGCCCTTCGTCGGCGTCGCGACCTGCTGGAACGAGGCCGCTCCCTGCAACATCGCGCTGAACCGGCAGGCACAGGCCGTCAAGCTGGGCGTCAAGCACGCGAACGGAACCCCCCGCGAATTCACCACGATCACCGTGACCGACGGGATCGCCATGGGCCACGAAGGGATGCGGTCTTCGCTTGCCAGCCGGGATGCCATTGCCGACACGGTAGAACTGACGATGCGCGGACATTGCTATGACGCGCTTGTGGGTCTTGCGGGCTGCGACAAGTCGCTGCCGGGGATGATGATGGCGATGGTGCGGCTGAACGTGCCATCGGTCTTCATCTATGGCGGGTCGATCCTGCCGGGCCGCCTGGAAGGCCGTGACGTCACCGTGCAGGACGTCTTCGAAGCCGTCGGCCAGCATCAGGCCGGCAACATGTCGGACGAGGCGCTGCAGACGCTCGAGCGCGTGGCCTGCCCCAGTGCCGGGGCCTGCGGCGGCCAGTTCACCGCCAACACCATGGCCTGCGTGAGCGAGGCGATCGGCCTTGCCCTGCCCAACTCCTCGGGTGCGCCCGCGCCCTACGAGTCCCGCGACCAGTATGGCGTGGCCTCGGGCGAAGCGGTGATGCTGCTTCTGGAAAAGAACATCCGCGCGCGTGACATCGTCACGCTGAAGTCGCTGCAGAACGCCGCGCGGGTCGTGGCCTGCACCGGCGGGTCGACCAATGCCGGGCTTCACCTGCCCGCAATCGCGCATGAGGCGGGGATCGACTTCACGCTCGACGATGTGTGCGAGATCTTCCGCGACACGCCCTATTTCGTCGACCTCAAGCCGGGTGGTCAGTATGTGGCCAAGGACCTTTACGAGGCGGGCGGTGTGCCGGTGGTGCTGAAGGAACTTGCGCAAGGCGGGCCTGATCCACGAGGATTGCATCACCGCGACCGGCCGCAGCATGGGCGAAGAGCTTGACCTGATCGCGCGCGAGGCCGACGGCAAGGTGATCTATCCGATCGAGACGCCGCTCTCGGCCACCGGCGGGGTCGTCGGCCTCAAGGGCAACCTTGCCCCCGAGGGCGCGATCGTGAAGGTCGCCGGCATGGCCGCCGAGCAGCAGGTCTTCACCGGACCCGCCCGCGTGTTCGAATGCGAGGAAGACGCGTTCGAGGCCGTGAAGGCCCGCAAGTACGAGGAAGGCGAGGTCATCGTCATCCGCAACGAAGGTCCCGCCGGCGGTCCCGGAATGCGCGAGATGCTGGCGACCACGGCGGCGCTGTCCGGTCAGGGCATGGGCAAGAAGGTCGCCCTGATCACCGACGGCCGCTTCTCTGGCGCCACGCGCGGATTCTGCGTCGGCCATGTCGGGCCGGAAGCCGCTCATGGCGGCCCGATCGCGTTGCTGCGCAATGGCGACATGATTACCATCGATGCCATCAAGGGAGAGCTTTCGGTCGCACTGTCCGATGCGGACCTCGCCGAGAGAAAAGAGCAGTGGGCGGGGCCGCGTGAAACGATCTATGCATCCGGTGCTTTGTGGAAATACGCCCAGCTCGTGGGCGGGGCCTATCTGGGGGCGGTCACGCACCCGGGCGCGAAGGCGGAAAAGCACATCTACATGGATCTCTAGGGTCGCGCTCGCGCTCGCGGGGCGGCGTTGGCACTTGCGGGCTGTGACGGCGCGGGCCTTGTGACCCGCGCCGCGCCGGAGAGCATCGTCGTGTCCGGCCTGTCGATCGTGGTCGCGGATCCACAGAGTTGTAGTGTTTATCCGGTCGTGTCGCGCGGCGGCGATCCGTCGTCGCTTGCCATTCTCGAAAGCCGCAGCGCGGGCTGCCTGCTCTACATTCTGGCGCGGGATTCCAGCGGAGGCATCCGTCCGGGGGTGTCGAATACCTACTGGCGGGCGCTGTTCGATCTGAACGGTCGGCTTGTCGCGGCGGAGGTGGTGGGGACCGAAGCAACGGCCGATCATGCGCGACACCGCGCATTGCCAAGCTTGATTCCCTGATCGACCGACTGCGGCATGAGAACGCAAGCCTCACCGTCGCGCCAGAAGGCGCTTAGACGAATGGCAATACTGTCGTGACAGGAAGGGCCATGAAACCGGTGAACTGGGTCATGTCGCGCGCAAGGTCACAGACGGTGCAGCCGCGCCTCGCCGCGTCGTCGGATTTGCCCGCGCCGCTGCACGCCGACTGGGTCTGGCGCGCGCCGGCCTGGGCCGCGCCGCTTCCGGCGGCGACGCTGCGCGAGGGGGCCGAAATCGCGCCGGGAATGAAGCTTTTCCACGACGACCCCGGCGCTATGGTCGCGCTGCTGCCGTTCCGATCCGAAAGCGCGTCGCCGCCCGCGGCCCTGGTTCTGGATATCGCGGCCTTTTCGGGCAGCTTTCTCAGCCTTGCAGTGGACCTGCCGTCGGCCGCCCTGGCCGGTCTGCGACGGCGTCACATCGTTCAGGCCGATACGCGCGTCGATGCGCCCGGCGCCGAGGGCGTGTTCCTTCGCCTGAACCTGCGCCACGGGCCGAACACCGACCGGATCACGCAGGCGATCGAGCCCGGCACGGCGCAGACCGCCGAGTTCGAGCTTTTCCACACCGATTTCGACGAGGCGCGCGTGGCGGCGGCGTGGATCGACCTTATCGTCGCGCGCCCGGTTGCGGGACAGATCGTCATTGCCGACCTGATCGTGGCGCGCCGCCCCCGCGCCGAGGTCTGACGCCGCGTCGCGGGTGACAAGCCTGCACGGCAAGGGCAGCATCCGCCGCGAAAGTGAAAGGCATCCATACGTGACCCTTTACCCCCACATCTTCACCCCGCTCGACCTTGGCCATGTGACCCTGCCGAACCGCATCCTCATGGGGTCAATGCACACCAACCTCGAGGAAACCGGGGACTGGAACAGGGTCGCCGCGTTCTATGGTGAACGGGCGCGGGGCGGGGTGGCCCTGATCGTGACCGGGGGCATGGCGCCGAACCGTGAAGGTGGGGTCTTTCCGGGCGCGTCGGGCCTTTTCACGCCCGACGACATCGCCAGCCACCGGATCGTGACCGACCGGGTCCATGACGAAGGCGGGCGGATCGCGATGCAGATCCTTCATGCCGGGCGCTATGCCTATTCGCCCGAAGCGGTGGCCCCCTCGCCCCTGAAATCCCCCATCTCGCCCTTTGCCCCGCGCGAGCTGGACGAGGAGGGGATCGAAAAGCAGATCGCCGACATCGCCACCGCCGCCGCCCGCGCCCGCGAGGCGGGCTACGACGGCGTCGAGGTGATGGGGTCGGAAGGCTATTTCATCAACCAGTTCATCGCGCAGCAGACCAACAAGCGGACCGACCGCTGGGGCGGATCCTACGAGAACCGCATCCGCCTGCCGATCGAGGTGATGCGCCGGGTGCGCGCGGCGGTGGGCCGACGATTTCATCGTGATCTACCGGCTGTCGATGATCGACCTCGTCCCCGGCGGCTCGACCTGGGCGGAGGTCGTCGAACTGGCGCAGGAGATGGAAAAGGCGGGGGCATCGATCCTCAACACCGGGATCGGCTGGCACGAAGCGCGGATTCCCACCATCGCCACATCGGTGCCGCGCGGGGCCTTCACCTGGGTCACGAAAAAGCTGATGGGCGCGGTCTCGATCCCCATCGTCACCTCGAACCGGATCAACACGCCCGAGGTGGCTGAGGCTGTGCTGGCCGACGGTGCCGCTGATATGGTGTCGATGGCGCGCCCGTTTCTGGCCGACAGCCAGTTCGTCGCAAAGGCGAAGGCGGGACGGGCGCAAACCATCGCGCCCTGCATCGCCTGCAACCAGGCCTGCCTCGACCACACGTTCGCGCTCAAGCTGACCTCGTGTCTGGTGAACCCGCGCGCCTGCCACGAGACCGAGCTTGTCATCACCCCCGCTGCCGCGCCCAAGCGCGTGGCGGTTGTGGGCGCGGGACCCGCGGGTCTTGCGGCGGCTCTGACGGCGGCCGAGCGCGGGCACGAGGTGACGCTCTTCGAAAAGGCGGACCGGATCGGCGGGCAGCTGAACATGGCGCGGCGCATTCCGGGCAAGGAAGAGTTTCACGGCCTTGTCGACTGGTACGCCACGATGGTCGCCAGGGCGGGGATCGAGCTGCGTCTGGGGGCCGAGGCGCGGGCGGGTGACCTTGCGGGCTTTCACCATGTGATCCTAGCCACCGGTGTGCGGCCGCGCGATCCGCATATCCCGGGGCAGGACGGGCCGAATGTCCTGAGCTATGTCGACGTCCTGTCGCGCGGCGCGCCGGTCGGGAACCGTGTGGCCATTGTCGGCGCGGGGGGGATCGGTTTCGACGTGGCCGAGTTTCTTGCCCATGACGGCCACAGCGCGACCGAGGACCTATCCGCCTGGCTGGTCGAATGGGGCGTCGCGGACCCTGACCGTGCGCGCGGCGGGCTTGCGCCAGACGGGCCGCGGCCGACACCGGCGGCGCGCCAGATCACGCTGTCTGCAGCGCAAGGCGGAACGGCCGGGCCGGGGGTTGGGCAAGACCACCGGGTGGATTCACCGCGCCAGCCTTCAGATGAAGGGGGTCGAGATGCTGGGGGGCGTCAACTACGAGCGCATCGTGTCCGACGGGCTCCATGTCAGTTTCGGACCCGACCGCAAGGATCCGCGACTGATCGAGGCCGACACGATCGTGCTCTGCGCCGGGCAGGAGCCCGAGCGAGGTCTTGCCGACCGGTTGGAAGCGATGGGTGTTTCCGTGCACCTGATCGGCGGCGCGGACGTCGCGGCCGAACTGGACGCAAAGCGCGCGATCGACCAAGGAACGCGTCTGGCCGCGCATTTGGACTGAAAATCCATAATTCTCAAGATCTTGATGGCAGATCCCGGTGGTGCTGATTCGGAAACAAAACCGGGTCGCACGGGGGCTTTCTTGCCCAATTCGATCCCTACAAAACCCCGATATTGTCGGCGCCTCACCCCAATGTCGCCCGAATTCAAGGCCACAACGACAGGGCTGGAGGGTGTAGGTAACAAGGTTGAAAAGAACATGGACCGACTGACCGAAATGGAAGCGTTCGCAACCGTTGTTGATCAGGGTGGGTTCACCGATGCTGCCAAGAAGATGGGGATCTCGAAGTCCGCGGTCTCCAAACATGTCTCGTCGCTGGAAGCCCGTCTGGGCGCCCGTCTGCTGAATCGCACCACGCGCCGTGTCAGCCCGACCGAAATCGGTCTGGCCTACTACGACCGTGCGCGCCGGGTGCTGAACGATGCGGGCGAAGCCGATGCGCTTGTCACCTCGATGCAATCCGCACCATCGGGTCTTCTGCGTATCTCGGTCGCCACGGATTTCGGCGTGAACCACCTCTCTCCCGTCATCGGGGAATTCCTTCAGGAGTTTCCGGACATCACCGTGAACATGGTGCTGAACAACCGCTACGTCGAACTGATCTCGGAAGGGTTCGACATGGCGATCCGCATTGGCGAACTCGAAGACTCGACCCTGCGGGCGCGCAAGCTGTGCGAGACCACCAAGCGCATGATCGCCTCGCCATCGTATTTTCAGAAGTACGGCCGTCCGATGAAGATCGACGATCTGAACGAGCACAAGCTGCTGCACTACTCGAACCAGGCTTCGGGCAACGTCTGGAAGATCACCGCGCCCTCGGGCGAAAAGCGTCAGGTCCGTACGGCGGGCTGGCTGACGGTGAACGACGGACAGTCGCTTCTGAACGCCGCCATCGCCGGCCTCGGCATCGCCTACCTGCCGAGCTTTCTCTACAGCGAAGCGATGGACGCGAAACTCGTCGAAGAGGCGATCCCCGATCTTCCGGTCGAGACGCAGGGCATCTATGCGGTCTATCCGCCGGGACGGTTCACCCAGCCCAAGGTACGCGCCTTCATCGACTTCCTGGTCAATTCCTTCGTCGACAAGGGCCCTGACAAGTGGTGACGGCCTGACCCCGACTGCAACGATCAGGGGCGCCTTCGGGCGCCCTTTTCAGTCCGTGGCGGGCAGGATCACCTCGACCCGGCGGTTGAGCTGGCGGCCGCTTTCGGTGTCGTTCGGTGCACGCGGGGCGAGATAGCCGACCCCCTGGGCGTCCAGCCGACCGGGGTCCACCCCGTGGGCCTCGACCAGCCGGGCCCGAACGGCCTGTGCCCGTGCCCGCGAGAGCGCCAGGTTCTGATCAAGCGCGCCGGCCGCATCGGTGTGGCCGACCAGAATGACGGCGGCCCCTGGGCGCGCCTCGAGCCAGGCGGCCAGTGCTTCAAGCGAAGCGAAAGGACCGGGGCCAAGGGCGGACGATCCCGGTGCGAAGACGAGATCCGACAAGACAGCATGACCGTCAGCGGCAAGGACGCCTTCAAGGTTCGAGGGGATCGCTTCGGGCGGTTGCCGCTCGAGCGTCTCCGGGGGTGCGCCAGAGGCAATCGCCGGGGTTGCCCCGTCGTCCGGTGTAATTGCGGTCAGATGGACAAACCCCGCTGCATCGCTGCGACTCACGACAAGGGCGATCCGTTCGGCATCGTTCCCGGCCCCGCGCGTCGCGGCCAGGTATCGGAAATCCCCCAGATCCACATGCATGTCCGGCTCGCCGATCAGGTCGAGGGCGAAGCGGAAGTCGAAGCCGCCGCAGGCCAGATCGGAGCATTCGAAGTCGATTGTGTAGCCGGCCGCCGCAAGCTGTTCGCGCAGGGGCTGGATGATTTGCAGCGTCGTCAGCCCCGCGGATCCGATCCTCCAGACCCGGCGCGTGACCGTGCCCTCGGCCCGCGCGGTGACCGGATCGAACCCGCCCCAGGCTGCCGTCGGGAAGGGCGTGTCGGTTCCCGCGGAAACCGTTTCGGCGACAAGCACGGCGCCCCGCGGAAGGTCGAGCGTTTGTGCGACCGCGCCGACCCCGGCACATGCCATTGCCAAACCTGCCAGAAGCGCGCGGATCATCGGACCCGCGCGTGATGGCCGGGGACGGGTTTCACACGCATGTCGAAGGCGCCCATGGCCGCTCACTTCGATGGTCGCGCAGGCGCCGCGTCTCCTCGGGTGGCGGATCGAACATGAGCAGGTCGAGGGCGGTGGGGCTGGCGTCGCTCACGCGGGCGGATCCTCGGGAAAGATGCGGTAGTGATACCCTCCCACAACCGCCATGCCGAGGGAAGCGTAGAGGGCGTTGGCACCGGCATTCGCCCGGGTCACCGCAAGCGCAAGATGGGTCGCCCCGTGCTGCACCGCCCAGTTCGCCGCATGGTGCATCATGTGGCGACCGAGGCCCTTTCGGCGTCCTTCGGGCCGCACCTCGAGGGCGTGGATCATCGCCACTTCGCCGTCGAGCGCAAGAAATCCCACCCCGGCCGGCCGGTTCCCGACCCGCCCGAACAGCGCGGTTTTCGGACCCGCCGCGCGGTGCATCACCGCCTGCCGCGCGGGCCCGATCCCGGCCTCGGTCCAGATCTCCAGCATGACCGCCAGCGGTTCCCAGATATCGAAGACTGTAAGCCGGGGCACCTCTGCCGCAAGGTCCCTGGCAGGTGCGGCGTAAAGCGATGTGGGGTCGGCCACGGCATATCCGCGCCCGGCGAGATCGGCGTCCAGCCCATCGTCTTTCGGCCGGATCATGAAGAGCGGGACCTGGCCGAGGGCGCGCATCGCCGCGACCGCCGCGTCGATGTCTCGCGCGCCGCCGATCGCGATGGCGGACGAGACGCGCTTGCCGCCACCCAGGCCTTCTCGGATCAGAAAGCCGCCCGTTTCCCCAACCGAAGCCGCAGGCCATGTCGCGGAAAGCGCATCGAGAAGCCGGTCCTGCGTCGGCAGCGTCATGTCCGGTCAATCTGGAAGAGCTGCGCCAACGCCCCCATCGCAGCGTCGATCCGTGCGCCGTCGGCCCCCCGGATCACGATGTTCGATCCGTAGACGCCATTCTGGATGAACGGATAGGACCCGAAGCTGAGATCGGGATATTGCGCTGCCAGGTCAGACAGCGGCCCGGCGATGTCGCCCTCGCCCCGGTCGATGCGCAGCGACTGCGACAGGACCGGCGCTCCCCCGGTGATCCGGGGAAGCACGCTTGCGACCATGGCGTGAAAGACCGCCGGAACCCCCGCCATCACATGCACGTTGCCGATGGTGAACCCCGGCGCCGCAGAGATCGGATTGTCGATCAGCGTGGCGTCGTCGGGGATGCGCGCCATGCGCAAACGCGCGGCGTTCAACTCGGTTCCCTGCCGGTCATAATGCGCCTGAAGGATTTCCCGGGCGTCATCGCGCACGCCCACCGCGACGCCGAAGGCCCGTCCGATGGCGTCGGCGGTGATGTCGTCATGGGTGGGGCCGATCCCGCCCGAGGTGAAGACATGGTCATAGCGGTCCGACAGCGCGCGGACGGCCGCAACGATGTCGTCTTCGGTATCTGCCACCACCCGCATCTCGCGCAGGTCGATGCCGCGCCGGGTCAGCTCGCCGGCCAGATAGTGCGAATTGGTGTCCTGCGTCCGGCCCGACAGGATCTCGTCTCCGATCACCAGGATGGCGGCGGTGGGGTTGGACATCTCGGAGCGCTCCTTGTCGCGGTGGTTCCCGCGGTATAGGTCGCCTCACATGCGCTTTCAAACCCCCCTCGTGCCCGGACGGCTGATCCGGCGCTACAAACGCTTTCTTGCCGATGTCGAACTTGAAAGCGGCGGGGCCGTGACCGCGCATTGCCCGAACCCCGGCTCGATGATGGGCCTGTCCGATCCCGGGCTGCGCGTCTGGCTGGAACCCAACGACGACCCGCGCAAGAAGCTGGACTATGGCTGGCGGCTGGCCGAACTGCCGGGCGGGCACTGGTCGGGCATTGACACCGCCGTGCCTAACCGGGTCGTGGCCGAGGCACTGGCTGGGCGGGCGGTGGCCGAGCTTTCCAGCTATGGGACCGTCCGGCCCGAGGTGCCCTATGGCACGCGCAGCCGGGTCGATTTCCTGCTGACGGAACCGGGCCTTCCCGACGCCTATGTCGAGGTGAAGAACGTCCACCTGAGACGCGATGGCGACTGGGCCGAGTTTCCCGACAGCGTGACGACGCGCGGGGCCAAGCACCTGCGCGAATTGTCCGAGGTCGTCGCCACCGGCCACCGGGCGGTGATGCTCTACCTCGTCCAGCGCACCGATTGCGCCCGGCTGAAGATGGCCGCAGACCTCGACCCCGGCTATGCTGAAGCCTTTGCCGATGCGCAGGGCGCAGGGGTCGAAATGATCTGCTACGGCACCCGGATCGACCGGGAGGGGGTGTTGCTCGGTGCCCCTCTCCCGGTGGTCTAACCCTCAGAGAACAGCGTAGTCTTCGTAGATCACCCCGCTTTCGTGCCGCACCTGCACATCGAGACGCAGCGCAAGTCGCTGCTGCAGCCCGTCGAACAGCGGAATGCCTGCGCCAAGAACGATCGGCGCCCGCTTCAGGCGCAGACGGTCGATCATCCCGTGCCCGGCAGCAAAGGCGGCAAAGAGCCCGCCGCCGCACAAATAGATATCGCCGCCGGGCTTTTGCCTCAGCGCCGTCAGGGCGGTTGCCCATTCCGATCGTACGACGCGGACCGACGAGTCGTCGGGCAGGTTTATCCCGGTCGAGAAGATGTGATGGTCCATGTGCGGATAGGCCCGCGCGCCCGGTGCTAGGCCATAGGCATAGCCGAACTCATAGGTCGCGCGGCCCATGATCACCGTGCCATAGTCCTGAAGGCGCCGAAGATAGTCGACAACATGGTCGCCCTCGGCGGGAAAGGCTGAAATGTCGTTGTCGGCCGCGGAAATGAAGCCGTCGAGGCTTACGGCCACGTCGTAGATGATGCGTCGCATGGGAACTCTCGTCCTTGAATGAACACGATCCCCCGGAAACGGGGGCGCGGATCGGGATTGAGAGTTACTTGACCACCGGACCGGCTCCTTGCGATGGACGGGGCAATAGCGGTGCTGTGGCCATAGTGCAAGTTGCGCATTCTGGTCAAACCCGCGCTTAGCGATTATCTAGTCCGGCGAAGACGCTTGGAGTGACCCTTGGACGAATCGACCCGCGGCCGCCTTACGAAGGACGGCATCCGCATCTACGAACCCGCCGATTTCGCTGGCATGCACAGGGCCGGCGAGCTTGCCGCGCGTATCCTCGACGCGGTCGCCCCGATGGTGCGCCCCGGCGCGACCACGGCCGAGATCGACGACGAGATCACCCGCCAGGTCCACGAGGCCGGAGCACGGTCGGCCACGATCGGCTACAAGGGCTATCAGCACGCAAGCTGCATTTCGGTGAACCACGTGGTCTGCCACGGCATTCCCGGTCCGAAGGTTCTCAAGGACGGCGACATCCTGAACATCGACGTCACCGTGATCGTCGATGGCTGGTATGGCGACACGAGCCGGATGTATGTGGCCGGGAAGCTCTCGCGCAAGGCCGAGCGGCTGATCCAGGTGACGCACGACGCGCTGATGCTGGGGATCGAGGCGGTCAGACCCGGCAACACCTTCGGGGACATCGGTCACGCCATCCAGTCCTATGTCGAGGCCGAGCGGATGAGCGTGGTGCGCGATTTCTGCGGCCATGGGCTGGGTCGCGTGTTTCACGCGCCGCCCAACGTGCTGCACTATGGCCGCCCGGGCACCGGGCCGGTTCTGGAAGAAGGTATGTTCTTCACGATCGAGCCAATGGTGAATCTGGGCCGGCCCGAGACCAAGGTGCTGGCCGACGACTGGACGGCCGTGACGCGCGACAAGTCGCTCTCGGCGCAGTTCGAGCATTCGGTGGGCGTGACCGCGAACGGCGCAGATATCTTCACCCTGTCGCCTGCCGGGCGTTTTCACCCGACCTGGGCCTGACCCCAAGACGGAGACCGCGATGACCCCTTCCGCCCTTGCCGCCGCCCTTCTGATCGGTACATCGCCGATGGCCGTCACCCCCCTTGGCCCCGAGCATCTCGTGACCGTTCAGGCCGAGTTGCCCGCGCTCACCGGAACCGAATGGGACATTTTCGAGCTGGGCGGACGGATGCTTGTCGTCGACCCGCTGCCCCGGATATCGTTCTTCGAGGAGGATGCGTTCTCGGCCGGGGCCGGGTGCAACCGGTTCAGCGGAAGCTACACCCTGGACGGCACCACGATCGACTTTCCCGATCGGGTCGCCGGCACGATGATGGCCTGCCCGCCGCCGCTCGACAGGCTCGAAGCGGACATGATCGAGGCGATCACCTCGGCGACCGCCGTCGTTCCCTCGGGCGCGGGACTGGCCCTGACCAATTCCGCAGGCGTTACCGTTCTTCGGATGCGTCCGGCCGAGTGACGGCGCGCATTAGCGTGACATGCGTGTCGCCGTAGCGGCGCGTCTCGATCGCATCGAACCCCGCGGGCGCGTCCTGCGCGGCGTTTTCTTCCCAGACGATCAGTGCATCGGGGGCGATCCATCCGCCGTCCCGTGCCGCCGCCAGCGCCCGGGTGCCCAGCCCCTTGCCATATGGCGGGTCGAGGAAGACCAGATCGAAGGCCGGGCCCTGTCGGTCGCCCAGCCGTGTCGCGTCCCGGCGCAGCAGGTCGGTCTCGGCACCGGCCTGCGCCTTCGTGACGTTGGCGCGGATCAGCGCCTGCGCAGCCGCCCCGTCGTCGACGAAGGTGACATGTTCCGCGCCACGCGACCACGCCTCGAGCCCCAGTGCCCCGGTGCCCGCGAAAAGGTCGAGCACACGGGCATCCGTGACCGGATTGCCGTAGCGGCCGCCCAGAAGGAGGTTGAAGAGGCTTTCCCGCACCCGGTCCGAGGTCGGGCGCAAACGGGCGGCGGCATCGCCCTTGCCCACCGCCGCCAGCGCAAGGCCCCGGCGCTTTCCCGCGATGATCCTCACGCCTTCAGCAGGGCCTTGAGGTCAGTCGCGCTGTCGGTGATCGCGGCGGGAGCGGGCGACTTGCCCATCTCGATCAGGCGCTTGCCGACCATATAGGCGCGCGGATCGTTCATCGCGTCGACCGCGATAAGCCTGTCGCCCGTGTAGTACCAATGGCTCAAGGCACCCTCGGCGCCGCCGTCGCGGATGACAACATGGTCGTATCCCGTGTTCAGCCCGGCGATCTGAAGCTTGACCTCGTACTGGTCCGACCAGAACCACGGATGGGGGACATAAGGCTCGTTCGCGCCCAGCATGTTCGCCGCCACCGCTTCGGCCTGATCGATTGCATTCTGCACACTCTCAAGCCTCAACCGCCCTTCCTTGTAGGGGAATGACGCGCAATCCCCCGCCGCCCAGATCGCCGGATCGCTGGTGCGGCCCAGGGCATCGACGACGATGCCGTTCTCGACGGCAAGGCCTGCGACCTCGGCCAGTTCGGTGGCGGGCGTGATGCCGATGCCCACGATCACCGCATCGACTGCCATCTCTACCCCGTCGCTCAGCACGGCACCGGTGACGTGACCGGTGCCCAGAAGCCGCTCAAGCCCCGTGCCTTCCCGGATCTCGACACCATGCGCCAGATGGAGCGCGCGGAAGTAGTCCGACGTCACAGGGGCCGCGACACGCCGAAGAATGCGGTCGGCGGCCTCGATGAGCGTGACCTTCAGACCCAGCCCGGCACAGACCGCCGCGGCTTCAAGGCCGATATAGCCACCCCCGACCACCAGCACCCGTCCCCCGGGCCGAAGATCGGGCGCCATCGCGTCGACGTCGGCAAGCGTGCGCACGACGTGAACCCCGTGCAGCTCGCCCCCGATCGCGCCGGGCAGGCGGCGCGGCACCGACCCGGTGCAGAGGGCAAGCTGGTCGTAGCGCATCGCCTGTCCGTCCACGATCACCGCCTTGTCGGCGCGGTCGATGGCGATGGCGGTGGCGTTCGTTCGGACCGTGATTGCGTTCTCGTCGTAGAAGGACTGGGGACGCAGGAAGAGCCGCTCGACCTCCATCTCTCCCAGAAGGTACTTCTTCGAAAGCGGCGGGCGCTGATAGGGCAGCACCGGTTCCTCGCAGACAAGGGTAATGCCACCCTCGAACTTCAGGGCGCGCAGCTTCGCCACCAGCGATGCCCCTGCCTGTCCACCTCCGATCACGACGACATCCGTCATGCCCTGTCCTCACTTGTCTCTGGTCGGCTTCCCGCCCCGACGCTATATCCCCGGTAGATCGAAACGCAATGTGAGGAATGCAGATGACTCTGGCCGTGGGCGAACGACTTCCCGATGCAACGCTTGTCAGGATGGGGGACGAGGGACCCGAGCTTGTCGAACTGCGCGACGTCCTGAAGAACCGCAAGGTCGTGGTCTTTGGGCTTCCCGGCGCGTTCACCGGCCCGTGCAGCACGATCCATTTGCCCAGCTTCATCCGGACCGCCGAAGACTTCCGCGCCCGCGGGGTCGACGAGATCGTCTGCGTCGCGGTGAACGACCCGTTCGTCCTGAAGGCCTGGTCGGACGCAAGCGGCGCAGGCGCGGCCGGCATCACCCTGCTTGGCGATCCCGATGCCGTGCTGACCAAGGCGCTGGGGATGGAGTTCACCGCCCCGCCGCTTGGACTTTACGAGCGCTCGAACCGATACGCGCTTGTCGTCGATGACGGCGTGATCACCGTGGCGAACGTGGACGAGCCGGCGACCTGCAAGATTTCGGTCGGCGAGGAATTGCTGGCCGCCATGTAAGGCCGCGTGCTGGGGACGAGGACGATGATCGACACTGGACAACGCCTTCCCGATGCGGAGCTTCTCCGCGTCGGGGCGGAAGGACCCGAGACCGTTCACCTGGCCGAGCGGCTGAAAGATCGCAAGGTCATCCTGTTCGCGGTTCCCGGCGCGTTCACGCCCACGTGTGATTCAGCGCATATGCCGAGCTTTGTGCGGACGGCCGACGCCTTGCGCGACAAAGGCGTGGACGAGATCATCTGCGTGTCCGTCAATGATGCGCATGTCATGCGCTACTGGGGCGAGACAACCGGAGCAGCGGCTGCGGGCATCACGCTTCTGGCCGATCCGGACGCTTCGTTCACGCGGTCCCTGGGACTGTTGTACAGCAACCCCGCTGTCGGGATGCTCGACCGGTCGCGGCGCTATGCCATGCTTGTCGAGGATGGCGTCATCACCCGGCTCCACCTCGAACAACCCGGCGTGTGCGAGGTGTCGACGGGCGAGGCGATGCTTGGGGCCCTCTAGTCCGCCTGGCTGAACACCGTTCGGGTGGGGAAGGGGATCTCGATCCCGCCCCGGTCCAGAGCCTCCTTGACCTGGCGCTTCATGTCGGCCTGGTAGGCGAAATAGTCGCCTGCCGCGACCCAGACCCGAACAAGGAAATCGACAGAGAAATCGCCCAGGTTGTTGACCTGGATGAAGGGTTCGGGATCGTTCTTTGACCGGGCGTCGGACATGATCGTGTCGCGGATGATGGCTTCGGCCTTGGCGAGATCGGCGCCGTAGCTGACGCCGAAGGTCCATTCGGCGCGGCGCGTGTCATAGACCGAATAGTTGGTGATCGTGTTGCTCCAAACCCGGCTGTTGGGCATCAGGACCTGCACGTTGTCCAGCGTCGCAAGTTCGGTCGCAACCAGCGAGATCTCCTGGACCGTGCCCATCTGGCCGTCGACGGCGATGAAGTCCCCGACCTTGATCGGGCGGAACAGCACCATCATGATCCCGGCCGCCATGTCCGATAGCGTGCCCTGAAGCGCAAGGCCGATGGCCAGGCCCGCGGCACCGATGAGCGCCACCAGGGATGTCGTCTGAAACCCGAAGCGGTTGAGGATGAAGATCGCGGCGAAAGCGAGGATCGCGTAGCGCGCGATGTTGCCCAGAAAGCTGAACAGGGTGCGATCGATGCGCGGATTGCGGTCGGCGATGGAGGTGACGCGGCGCTTCACCCAGCCCGAGAACCACAGCGCAAAGATGATGATCAGGATTGCCGAAACCAGATTGCCCACGGCACCGAGCAGCCAGTCGAAGGTCAGGATCTGCGAGACGGTCAGCCCGTCGATGACTTCGGTCTCCAACAGGTCCTGAACATACTCCATGCCGTCACAATCCTTCCAGTATCAGCGCCAGTTTCACGTCGAGGGCGCTGATACCGTCCGCGTCATGGGTCGTCAACGTGACCTCCACCCGGTTGTAGACGTTCGACCATTCGGGGTGATGGTTCAGTTTCTCGGCATGGATCGCGGCCCGCGTCATCCAGCCGAAGGCGTCGACGAAATTCGCGAAACGGAAGGTCTTCCGGATCGCGTCGCGTCCGGGCACGGGTTCCCAGCCCGCGGCGTAAAGCGGCTTTAGCGCCGTGTCGCGCTCGTCTTCAGTCAGTTTCATGGCCATTGGCAGTCTCCGTCACTTTTCGAAAGGGTCCATAGCTCGTCAGGATCTCGATCTCTTCGTTCACCGCCGCACGTTCGGCCCGCAGGTATTGTTCGACTGCGTTCGAAAACCCCTGATCGGCGAACCAGTGCAGCGAATGCGTCTCGACCGGAAGATAGCCGCGGGCGATCTTGTGTTCTCCCTGCGCTCCGGCCTCGACCGTCCTGAGACCATGCGCAATCGCATAGTCGATGGCCTGATAGTAGCAGCATTCGAAGTGCAGGCAGGCGTGATCCTCCACGGCGCCCCAGTACCGGCCGTAAAGCCGCTCGCGCCCAATGAAGTTCAGAGCGCCCGCTACGGGGTGCCCGTCCCGCAACGCCAGCACCATCAGCATGTCGTCCTGCAAGGTCTCCTGTGCGCTCCGGAAGAACGCGCGCGTCAGATAGGGCGTGCCCCATTTGCGCGCCCCGGTGTCCTGGTAGAAGTGCCAGAAGGCGTCCCAATGCTCGGGCCGGATGGCGTCACCAGTCAGCTGCACGATCTCGCCGCCGAAAGCCTGGGCGGTCGCACGCTCCTTCCGGATGTTCTTGCGCTTGCGCGAGGAAAGTGACGCCAGAAACGCGTCGAACGACGTATAGCCCGCGTTTTCCCAATGGTATTGCTGGGTGGTGCGGCGCAAAAGCCCGATCTCTTCCCCACGCCGAGCCTCGTCCTCGGTGCAGAAGGTGACGTGAAGCGAAGACAGGCGGTTTTCGCTGGCGAGCTGTACCGCGCCCTGCACAAGTCCGGCAGTGCCTGCTGCCTCATGGCCCGGGCGCGTCAGAAAGCGCCGGCCGGTGACCGGGGAGAAGGGCACCGCGATCTGGAGTTTTGGGTAATAGCGCCCGCCTGCGCGTTCATAGGCATGGGCGAAGTTGTGATCGAAGATGTATTCACCCTGGCTGTGCGACTTGGCGTACATCGGGGCGACCGCGATGACCTGTCCATCCTGCCGCGCGACCAGATGGCGGGGCTGCCAGCCGGTGCCTGTACCGACCGACCGGCTGTCCTCCAGCGCCTTCAGGAAGCGGTAGGTGGTGAAGGGATCGTAAGGTCGTCCGCCTTCGGCGGCCTCGGGACAGGCGCAGGCGTCCCAGTCGCTGGCCGCAATCTCGGACAGCGTGGCCAGCACGGAAATTTCGATCTGGGTATCGGTCATGGGATGGCTGCCTGCGCTTACTCATCACATGGGGCATGGGCGAAAGGCGTCAAGGCGGGGTCAGGGACCGGTCACGGCCTTGGCTTGGGGCTTTGGGTCGGGGCGGGCCTGTACCCTTCGAAGGTGATGTTCTGCGCGACGGTGCGCGCCCTCGCCTCGGCCTTGGGCGAGCGGATCGTCCAGCACAGGACCGCGGCACCGTCCGCCTTCAACTGAGCGACGCGGGGCCGGTCGAGGTCCGCCGCCTCGTGGCTGATGAACGAGGCCCCTGCCTCTGCATAGTCGGCGATGTCGCGCAGGTGCGACCGGCGCGCTGCGGGAACCGCCTTCCATTCAGCCTCGTCGTAGGCTGCCGTCGTCAGTCCGCGCGGAATACCGGGGGCAAGTCGCGCCATGGTCGCGACCGAGTGCGGGTTGAACGACATGACCGCAACCGGCCCGGCGTAGGTCCGCAACGCATCGGCCACCGCGGCCTCGAGTTGTCCAGCGACCGGTCCCAGGGCCCCGTGCTGATCCTTGATCTCGACCAGAAGGGGCACCTTGCCCCCGACGATCCCGAGGATCTCGGGCAGGGTCGGGATCGTCTCTTCCGAGCCGAGGACGCGCAGGCGCGACAGATCGGCAGCCGTGCGCGCCGCCGTCTCCCCCGTCTCGCCCGTCAGCCGCATCAGATCCTCGTCATGAAACACCATGGCCTGACCATCGGCCGAGGGCTGCACGTCGATCTCGATGCCATAGCCGGCATCCACGGCCGCCCGGACTGCTGCGCGCGTGTTCTCAGGAATTCCACGTTCGATGTCGTGAAGGCCGCGATGCGCCAGCGGATGCGTCACGAAAGCCCTTGGCAGCGGCACGGCGGCAGGAACGGTCATGGGGTCATGATATCTGGAAGATGCCTTCGATCTCGACCGCGACACCGAAGGGCAGCGAGGCCGCGCTCACGGCCGAACGGGCGTGGCGGCCCGCGTCGCCCAGCACCTCGACCATGAGATCAGAGGCCCCGTTGATCACCTGCGGCTGCTGACTGAAATCCGGCACCGAGTTGACGAAGCCCGTCAGCTTCACCACCCGCCTGAGCCGGTCGAGATCACCGTCGCAGGACTTTCGCACCTGTGCCAGAAGGCTCAGCGCGCAGGCTCTGGCTGCCGCCGCCCCGGCAGCGGTCTCCAAGTCGGCGCCCAGCTTGCCGGTCAGCAGCGCGCCATCCGCCATCGAGACCTGCCCGGAGACATGGACGATATCGCCCACGATGACATAGGGCACATAGTTCGCCGCCGGTGCCGGCGCGTCGGGCAACGTCAGTCCCAACTCTGCCAGACGCGCTTCGATTCGTCCTGCCACGACCTTGCCTCCCGGATTGTGGTTTCCGACCAAGGCTAGTGCCGGGCGCGGGTGCCGAAAAGCCGAAATCCCCCATCTGGCGGCAAAAGGGGTGCAGCGCCCTCGCAACGCAGGCGCAGAGATGTTACCGGAGGGACGCCGCGTGGCAGCCAGAATTCGCCCGTTTCACCGTGCCGAGACACAGATGACAGAGCATTGCAGCCCATGGGGATCACGTTCCGTGCTTCGTACCGCAGCATTTCTTTGGGGTCTGGTCCTCTTGGCAGCATGCTCGCCAGCTCCGCAGCCAACAGAAATCTCCGATCCCTTCGAGGCCCAGAACCGGGCGATCCATGACTTCAACAAGGGGTTCGATGAACGGTTTCTGCGTTCGGCCTCCGTCGCCTATGGCGAGACGTTGCCCAAACCGGTGCGCGACATCATCGGTAACGTCGCCGACAACATCAGCCTGACGGGAGATGTCCTGAACGACATCCTCCAGGGCCAGGCAGACGATGCCGTGCACAACGGATTCCGTTTCATCATCAACTCGACCCTCGGTGTCGGTGGCCTTTTCGACCCGGCCGCGTCCTTCGGGCTCGAGACCCGCGACAGCGGGTTCGGCGAGACGCTTTTCACCTATGGCGTGCCCGAAGGCGCCTATATCGAACTCCCGTTCCTGGGGCCCTCGACGCAGCGCGAAGCGGTCGGGCGCGTGGTGGATTTCTTCACCAACGCCGATTCCTATGCGCTTGATGGGACGTCGGCCCTGGCGGCGACAGGTGTCGGAGCTGTCGATCTTCTCAATGACCGGTACGAACTGCGGGACGTGATCGACGAGGTTTTGTATGGCAGCGAAGACAGCTATGCTCAGGGTCGCAGTCTCTATCTTCAGAACCTTCGTTTCAGGTATTCAGGTGGCAACGCCTCCGAACAGGTGATCGACATCTATGACGACCTTTACTCAGAATAACCCGTCCCGCCGCAGGATGCTGGGCCTCGTGATCGGAGGCGGCCTCGCTTTGGCCGCCATTCCCGCCCGCGCGCTCAATGTGGCCCAAGCCGAGGCCCTTATCACCTCCGCGGTCGGCGACATCACCACGATCATCAACTCGGGCAAGTCCGAGGCCGCGATGTACAGCGATTTCGAGCGTCTGTTCGCGCGCTATGCCGACGTTCCCACCATCTCGCGCTTCGTGCTGGGTCCCGTCGCCCGATCTGCGAGCCCGGCGGAACTCGCCGCCTTCGCCGACGCCTTTCAGGGCTATATCGCACGCAAGTATGGCAAGCGGTTCCGCGAATTCATCGGCGGGTCGATCGACGTGCGCGACGCGCGTGCCGTCAATTCCTTCTACGAAGTCCGGACCACGGCCAACCTGCGTGGGCAAGCCCCTTTCGCGGTCAGCTTCATGGTGTCGGACCGTTCGGGGGCGAACAAGTTCTTCGACCTGCTGATCGAAGGCGTCAGCCTGATCAAGACCGAACAGACCGAGATCGGCGCGATGCTCGACCGCCGCGGGGGCAGCATCCCAAGGCTGACGTCGGACCTGCGCAGCCTCGGCTGATCCGGGGTTGGGGTTCAGCGCCCGCCAAAGATCGCGTCGAGCACGTCCATGATGATCCTGTCGGCCGACCCCCCGGCCTGTGCCGCCGGCGAGCGTGGCGTTGGCTGCTGGGCCACCCGTGTGGGCGGCTCGGGCACGCGCATCGGCAGGGGACGGATGGGCAGTCCCTCATGGACACGTGCCATCGCCTCGCGCCAGATCTCGGCGGGCAGGCCGCTGCCGGTCACGCCCGCCAACGGGGTGTTGTCGTCGTAGCCCATCCAGACTCCCGCCACATAGTCGGCGGTGAAGCCAAGAAACCACGCGTCCCGTGCGGCCTGGGTCGTGCCGGTCTTGCCGGCGGCGGGTCGTCCATCGGGCAGAGCGGCGCGCCCGCCAGTCCCCCGGGTGATCACCTCGCTCATCATGTAGACCAATTGCTGGGCGGCGCTTTCGGTGATCACGCGCTCGCGGATGCCGCCCTCCTTGCCGATGAGCGGCTGGGAATCGCCCTGTAGCCGCAATTCGAGCAGCCCGTAGGGTTGCACGGCCGAGCCGCCATTGAGGATGCCGGCATAGGCCCCCGTCATTTCCAGCAGCGTCGATTCGGACGCGCCAAGTGCCAGAGCGGGGCCTTGCGCCAGATCGCTGCGGATTCCGAATTGCTCGGCGACGGTGCGCACGTTGTCGCGTCCCACGTCTTCGGACAGCCGAACGGCCGGGGTGTTGAGCGACCGCGCCAGTGCTTCGGTCAGCGTGACGGGTCCGTAGAAGTCATTGGTGTAATTGCGCGGGCTCCAGGGGCCGGACCCGGGAATGTCGATGGTGAGCGGACCGTCCAGGATGATGTCGTTCGGGCTCCACCCAAGGTCCAGGGCCGTGGCGTAGACGAAGGGCTTGAACGCCGATCCGGTTTGCCGCTTGGCCTGGATCGCCCGGTTGAACTGACCGGACACACCCCGGAACTTGCGCCCGCCGACCATGGCCCGCACCGCGCCATCGGCGCTCATGACGACGATTGCGGCCTGGGCCTGCGATCCTTCGCGCACCTTTGTTTCGAAGATGTACTGCAGGGCTTCCTCGGCAGCGGTCTGGATCCGCTGATCCAAGGTCGTAAGGATGATCACGTCTTCGGTCGTCTCGCGCGTCAGGAACGCCGGACCCTCGTCCATCACCCAGTCGGCATAGTATCCGCCCGCCCGGGCTTCGGCGGCCTCGGACAGCTGCGCCGGGGCCGCGCGGGCCCCATCCGCTTCGGCGGTGGTCAGAAAGCCCTGCTCTTCCATCAGCCCGATGATCAGACGCGCCCGGTTCTGCGAGCGTTCGAGGTTGGCGGTGGGCGCGAACCGCGACGGCGCGACAAGAAGCCCGGCCAGCATTGCGGCTTCGGCCGGGGTCACCTCATTCGCGGATTTTCCGAAGTACCGCTGCGCGGCGGCTTCGAACCCGCGCGTTCCCGCCCCGAGATAGGCGCGGTTGAGGTAGATCGTGAGGATTTCGTCCTTCGAATACCGCAGCTCCATCGCCATCGCGTAGACAGCTTCCTTGGCCTTGCGCTGAACGGTCGAACGCCGGCAGTCGGCCTCGTATTCCGCTTCGGTCATGCCACTGGCCGGATCGAAGGGCACCCCGAGGCAGAGGAGTTTCGCGGTCTGCTGCGTGATGGTCGACCCGCCATGTCCCGACAGCGGGCTGCGCCCTTCGGACAGGTTGATGCGGATGGCCCCCAGGATGCCCCGCGGGCTGACGCCGAAGTGGCGGTAGAACCGCCGATCCTCGGTCGCGATGATCGCGTTCCTGAGGTGCGGCGAAACCGTATCTGCCGTGATCTGCCCGCCGAACTGCTCGCCGCGCCAGGCGAAGACCTCGCCGTTGCGGTCAAGCATGGTGACCGACCCGCGGGACCGCGCATCGAGAAGAGTATCGGCGGCCGGCATGGTCAGGGCGAAATACCCGACGGCCAGACCAAGGATGAGCGCCGCGATCACACCGGCCCGCCAGGTCAGCCGCCAGAACAGCGCGACGACCCAGCCGACGATGGCCAGCGGCCAGCCGATCAGGGGATGGCGCTTTTTTCGCGGTGCCGCGGACCGACGGCTTTTCTTGGCCGCAGGTTTCCGGGCCGGCTTTTCAGCCGACTTGCGCCCATTGGCGCTGCCCGATGCTCGTTTGTCCGCAACCAGTGGGGGGCGCTTGCCGCTCGACCCGCTCATTCGATTTCCGCTCTTTTTGACCGCTCGATTTTTGTCAGGATAGACGGCCTTGCATCGATTGTGGAGAGCGAAGGATACGCGACCCTGCGACCGGAAGCTTTTTCGATACGACTAAAAATTAATCGTTGATGCATAATTGTGCAAATAATGTGCAAATAAGTCTGTCAGCCCGCCGTCTTATGGGGGCAGGTTTCTTGAGATTCCCCTGACTTGCCTTCCTCTATCGGGCGAGGAAAGGCGGGGGGTTCCCCGCGCAACGGAAGGGGATGCCAGTGAAACTGATCATTGCAGCGATCAAGCCGTTCAAGCTCGAGGAGGTGCGCGAGGCGCTCACCTCCATCGGCGTGCGCGGCATGATGGTCACGGAAATCAAGGGCTTCGGCTCGCAGTCCGGTCATACCGAAATCTATCGCGGCGCCGAATACGCCGTGAACTTCGTGCCGAAGGTGAAGATCGAGATCGTGGTCGAGTCCTCGATGGCCGAACAGGTCGTCGAAACCATCGCGACCACCGCCAAGACCGACAAGATCGGCGACGGCAAGATCTTCGTTCTTGATGTGGAAAGCGCGCTGCGCGTCCGCACTGGCGAAACCAACGACGACGCGATCTGAAGGCCGCGTGAGGACAAGGGGACTGACAGACATGAAACTGAAGATTCTCATTCCGATGACGGCGGCAATCATTGCCCTGCCGATCATGGGGTTCGCCCAGGAGGCCGAAACCGCGGTGGAGGTGGTCGAAGAGGTCGTCGAAGCTGCGCCGACCTTCGACGAAATCGGCCCATACCTCATGACCACGCTGTTGTTCCTGATCGGGGGCTTCCTGGTCATGTGGATGGCGGCCGGCTTTGCCATGCTCGAAGCCGGACTTGTCCGGTCGAAGAACGTCACCACGCAGCTTACCAAGAACATCGGGCTCTTTTCGATTGCCGCGATCATGTACTGGCTCGTCGGCTTCAACCTGATGTACCCGGGTGATGGCTGGACGATCGCGGGCTGGCTGGGCACGCTGTTCTCGCCGACCTCGCTTGAGCCGGTGGGCCTGGCAGCCGCCGACGCGTCGCTTGACTACGCATCGGTCGCGTCCGACTTCTTCTTCCAGCTGATGTTCTGCGCCACCACGGCGTCGATCGTCTCGGGCACGCTGGCCGAGCGCATCAAGCTCTGGCCGTTCCTGATCTTCGTCGTCGTCCTCACGGGCTTCATCTACCCGATCGAAGCGTCGTGGCAGTGGGGCGGTGGCTGGCTGTCTGAGCTGGGCTTCTACGACTTCGCCGGTTCGACGCTGGTTCACGCAGCAGGTGGCTTTGCGGCCCTTGCCGGTGCCTTCATCCTCGGCCCGCGGATCGGCCGTTACAAGGACGGCAAGACGATCCCGATGCCGGGTTCCAACCTTGCCCTCGCCACACTGGGTACGTTCATCCTGTGGCTTGGCTGGTTCGGCTTCAACGGTGGCTCGCAGCTTGCGGCCGGCACGGTCGGCGACATCACCGACGTCGGACGGATCTTCGCCAATACCAACATGGCGGCGGCAGCCGGCGCCGTGGCGGCTCTGCTTCTGACGCAGATCCTCTACAAGAAGCCCGACCTCACGCTGATGCTGAACGGCGCTCTGGGTGGTCTGGTGTCGATCACCGCCAGCCCGCTGGAACCGACGCTTTTCGGCGCGCTCTGGATCGGCGCCGTCGGTGGCATCATCGTGGTGCTGGCTGTTCCGATGCTCGACAAGTTCAAGATCGACGATGTCGTCGGGGCCATCCCGGTGCACCTTGTCGCCGGTCTCTGGGGCACGATGGCGGTGCCGTTCTACGCTGCCGACACCAGCTTCGTGACCCAGTTCATCGGGTTCGCCGCGATTGGCGGGTTCGTCTTCGTCACCTCTCTGATCGTCTGGATCATCCTGAAAGGGATCATGGGCATCCGCGTCGACGAAGAGGCCGAAATCAACGGTCTCGACATGGCCGAAATGGGCATGGAGGCCTATCCGGACTTTACCAAGGGCTGATCCTCCTTCCTGTCAGCCTTTTGCAACTGGCCCGGGCGTTCGCGCCCGGGCTTTTTCGTTGGAGGTTCAGGGCTGGGGAAAGGGTGGGGCGCCCAGCCATGCCCGGACAGCCTCCGCGTCGGGCGGAAGGACGGTCACCGCTGCTCCCAGGAACGCCTCGAAATCCGCAAGACGCGCCGGCGCCACGCCGATGGCCAGCGGCAGGTCATGCTCGACCGCCGCGACGATGGCGGCGCGCAATCCCTGCCCGTCGGTTTCACGCTGGCCGAACTTGCTCAGAACAACCGCGTCCGCTTCGGGGCCGATTGCGGAGGCGATGCGGGCGGCCGCCGTCTCGAATGCACCGGGATCGAGCGAACAGCCTTCCGCCCCGGCCGGACGAGCCTCGGAGATCGTGATCGTCTCGCCGCCGGGCAGAAGCACAAGCTCCATCGTCTTGTTGCGCAGGGGTGTCGCGGGCAGCGTGCGTTGCACCGCGCCCGTCAGCCGGAACCCGTCGAGCGTCAGCCGCTCGGCCAGGTCGCAGAGAAACGGATCGGAGGCGCCCGGCGCCGCACCGCTGATCGCGGCGATGCGCAAGGCGCCGCCCATCGGGTCAGACGCCTGCCGCGACCATCGCCTCGGCCAGGATCGGCACGGTCGTCGCGTTCAGCCCGGCAATGTTGATGCGCGAATCGCTCACCATGTAGATGCCGTGACTGTCGCGCATCGCCTGCACCTGCCCGGGCGTCGCACCAAGGCGCGAGAACATGCCCCGGTGTTCGGCGATGAAATCGAAGCGGTCGGAATTGGTGCGCTGGCGCAGTTCGTCCGCCAGTTGCTTGCGCAGGGCCAGCATGCCCAGACGCACCTCTTCGAGTTCGTCCTGCCAGTCGGCGCGCAGCGCCGGATCGCCAAGGATCATCGTCACCAGCCGTGCGCCGTGATCGGGCGGGAACGAGAAGTTCTGGCGGTTGAGATGCGCCAGGTTGCCCTGCGCCAGATCGCGGGTTGCCGCATCAGGGGTCACCGCCAGCAGAAGCCCGTGCGTTCGCGGTAGACGCCGAAGTTCTTGGAGCAGCTCGCGGCGATCAGTACTTCGGGCAGGCGCGACGCCAGAAGCCGTGTGCCATAGGCGTCGGCATCAAGCCCGTCGCCAAAGCCCTGGTAGGCCATGTCGATCATCGGCAGCGTACCGCGCGCCTCCAGATGGTCCGCCACAGCCCCCCATTGCGCATGGGTCAGGTTCGCGCCGGTGGGGTTGTGACAGCAGCCGTGCAGCAGAACCACGTCATCGGGTCCGACATCGGCCAGGTCGGCCATCATGCCGTCGAAGTCTACACTCCGGCTGTCGGCGTCGAAATAGCGGTACTCGGTGAAGGGAATGCCAAGGTGCTTCAGCATCGACAGGTGGTTCGGCCAGGTGGGGGACGAGACGTGGATATGCATGCCGGGCCGTGCCATCTTCGCCAGTTCGAAGGCCATGTGCACGGCGCCCGTTCCGCCCGGTGTCGCGGCCCCGGCCACGCGGCCCGCCGGAACGGCATCGCCAAGGATGAGGTCGCGCATCGCGTCGGCGAACGCGGGATCACCGGCCAGCGCCACGTAGCTCTTGGTGGTCTCGGCCTCCCAGAGCTGCTTTTCGGCCTTCTTGACCGCGCGCATGATCGGTGTGTGGCCGCTCGCGTCCTTGTAGACGCCGACGCCAAGGTCGATCTTGTCGGTGCGCGGGTCCTCGCGGAACAGCTTCATCAGTTCGATGATCTTGTCGGCGGGCTGGGGCGAAAGGTGGGTGAGCATCTGGATCTCTCAGTCAGGGATGCGGGTGAGGTCACGGTCGCGGGTGAGCACGCGGGTCCGGTCGTCGCGGCGGACCGGCATGAAGCCGTACTTCTGATAGGTCTGGAGGGCGCGCGGATGGTCGAGCGTGCAGGTGTTCACGGTGAGTTTGCGCGTTCCGGGCCGGTCCCAGGCCGTCAGGATCGCCGTTTTCAAAAGCCAGCTTCCAAGGCCCCGCCCGACCGCCTCGGGGACAAGGCCGAAATAGGCGATGTCGCAGATCCCGTCCGTCTTGCCGTCAAGCAGGAAGAACCCGTGCGGCCAGCCGCGCGCGGTCAGGGTGTAAAGCTCGGTCTCCGGGTGCGACAGCCATCCGGCCAGGTCGTCATGCTCGCGCTTGTGGATGTCTTCCCAGGCATAGTCGCGCCCGACCGCGTCGTAGAGCGCGAGGAAATACCAGACCGGCGGCGCCTCTGCCCGGACCAGCGCCGCGCCATCGGTCTGCGGCAGGTGCGGCCAGCCCCAGGACGGGCGCGTCGCCATCTCGAGGTAGGTGACCGTATAGGGAACCTCGGTGCCGGCGGGGACGATCGTCATCCGGTTTCGACCTTCAGGTCGGGATACATCCCCCATTCCGACCAGGACCCGTCGTAGAGCGAATGGTCGACATGCCCGATCCGGTCGAGCGCAAGGAAGAGGATCGCCGCCGTCACGCCCGACCCGCAGGTGGTGATGACGGGTTTCGACAGGTCGACACCGGCGGCCTCGAACGCGGCGCGGATACCGGCCGGGTCCTTCATCGTGCCGTCCTCGTTCAGGACCGTGCGGTAATGCACGCTCTTCGATCCGGGGATATGCCCGGCGCGCAGGCCGGGGCGCGGTTCGGGCTCTTCCCCGCGAAAGCGCGCGGGCGACCGGGCGTCGACAATCTCGTAGTCGCCCAGCTTGGCCGCCGCCGCCACCTGCGTGACGTCCCGGACAAGGGCATTCTGCCGGGTCACCGTGATGTGGCGGTCGCGCATCATCGGGGGCATGTCCTCGACCGGGCGGCCCTCTGCCTGCCACTTGGGGAACCCGCCGTCGAGCACGGCGACATCGGTCTTGCCCATCAGGCGAAAGAGCCACCAGACCCGCGCGGCCGAGAACATCCCCGCGCCATCGTAGATCACGACCTGGTGCCCGTCGCCCACGCCCATCGCGCGCATGCGGCTGATGAACTTCTCGGGCGGAGGCGCCATGTGGGGCAGGTCCGACCGCAGGTCCGAGATCTCGTCGATATCGAAGAACCGCGCCCCGGGAATATGCGCGGCGTCGTATTCGGCGCGTCCGTCGCGACCCATGTCGGGCAGGTACCAGCTTGCATCGAGCACCCGCAGGTCGGGGTCCTTCAGGTGCTCGGCCAGCCAGCCGGTGGACACAAGCGTCTTCGGATCGTCGGACATGGCGGAAACCCCGGAAAGCTGCGCCTGTCGTGCCTAGCGCCGCAGCGGGCGTCAGGCAAGAGGCGGGGGTCACTCCACGATCTCGATCCGGCCCTCGAGGTCGGGAAGATCGTCGGTGACGTCGACGGCCTCCAGCACCTTGACGATCTCGCGGGCGAAGAACGGGAAGTAGGCGCGCACGTCCTTGCGCTCGAGCGAGCGGTGGAAGACGAGGCGTCGCCGAGAGGTGGTCGGTGTACCAGACCCAGACGTTGCAAGCCTCCATTCCACCCGAGGGCACGGACACCTCGTGCGAGCAGTCGACCCAGTGCGGCGGCCAGGGCTGGCTGCTGTCGCCCTCGAAGATGTACAGGCCATCGACCGGCAGTATGTCAGTCCTCGTCGCGATACCGCTCGTAGGCCTCGTAGTCACCGGACCGAACGCGCGGTTCCGCGACGCGTCAGAAACCGGAGCATGTTCGCCTTGACCTCGTCCCTCGAGCCGCGCGACTGAGGATCAGGTTCAGCGGTGCGTAGGCATTCTCCGACCGGGATCACCGCCGCGTTGACGCCGAGCAGGGCCTCGCCGCCGGACGCAGCGCCGAACCACGGCTGGCAGATCCGGAGGTACCGCGTGTCGAACTTCACAGCGGCCCCGTCGGGCCAGAGCCGCGCGTTGTCGACGCACCAAGCCGCGGTCTCGGCTTCCTGCGCGATGGCGTCGCCCGCCCAAACGGCGGCGGCCAGCGTCACGCTGATCCCGAAGCCACGTGGAGAACCGGTCCTGGGCATGGCCGCAGGATAGGACCAGTTTCGCCTGAACACATAGCCGGGAACCAGAGAGGACGGCCACCTGTGGCGACCTCGCCTCACCCCCGCTCCTTCAGCAACCTCTGCTGCTGGCGCTGCCAGTCGCGCTTGGCCGAGGTGTCGCGCTTGTCAGCGACCTTCTTGCCCTTGGCGATACCGATCTTCAGCTTCGCGATGCCGCGATGGTTGAAGTAAAGCACAAGCGGCACAAGGGTCATGCCCTGCCGCTGGGTCGCGTTCCAGAGTTTCGACAACTCCTTCTTCGACACCAGAAGCTTGCGCCGCCTCCGCTCTTCGTGGCCCCACTGACGGGCCGGTTCGTAGCGGGCGATGTAGCTGTTCACCAGCCACAACTCGCTGTCCTTAACCTCGGCGTAGCTGTCGGCGATATTCGCCTGCCCGGTGCGCAGCGACTTCACCTCGGATCCCATGAGCATGATCCCGCACTCGAGATCGCTCTCGATCGCATAGTCGTAACGTGCGCGCCGGTTCTCGGCGACGACCTTGTAGTTGGGATTGTCGTTGGGCTTTGACATGGCTGCCTGACATAAGATGCGGGGTACGGGCTGTCCAGCGGACCTGTCGCCAAGGAAGTGGCGCAATCGGCCTTGACCCTTCCCCGCGCAAGGCGAAGATCGGCCCATGTTAAACCAGATCGCCCTTGGCACCACCATCACCTTCACTTCGATTGTCTTCGGCGCCGTGATGTGGTGGGCGCTGATCCGCCTTCTGCGGCGGTTCGAAGGCTGGATCCGCCGCCCGCCTTACGCGCTCAAGACGATCAGCGTGATCGTCTTCGTGGTGGTCTGGACGATGCTGATCACCACCTTCGGGGTCTGGCTATGGGCCGTGGTCTTTTCCAGCCTGTCGATCTTTGGAACGATGGAAGAGGCGGTATACTATTCGCTTGTCGCCTATACGACCCTCGGCCTCGGGGACGTCGTGGTTCCCAAGGAATGGCGCCTTCTGGGCGGGATGATTGGCGCGAACGGGTTCCTGATGTTCGGCGTGCTGACGGCGATGCTGACCGACACCCTGCGCGACATGCGGCGGATGCGCTGGACCGGCGACTAGTTCAGCAGGCCCGCGTGCTGCATGGCCGCGCGGATACGTCCCTTCGTGCCGTCGGTCAGGCCGACCAGCGGCAGCCGTACCTCGTCGGAGCAGCGCCCCAGCAGCGACAGGCCGTATTTCGCCCCGGCGAGGCCGGGTTCGAGGAAGATCGCCTCGTGAAGCGGCATCAGCCGATCCTGGTAGTCGAGCGCGGTCGCGTAGTCGCCCGCCAGCGTGGCGGCCTGGAATTCGGCGCAAAGGCGGGGCGCCACGTTCGCCGTGACCGAGATGCAGCCCCGTCCGCCATGGGCGTTGAAACCAAGCGCCGAGGCATCCTCTCCCGACAGCTGGAGGAAGTCCTTGCCGCAGGTTTCACGCTGCTTGGAGACACGCGTGATGTCGCCGGTCGCGTCCTTCACCCCGATGATGCGCGGCAGCTTCGCAAGCTCGCCCATCGTGGTGGGGGTCATGTCGACGACCGACCGGCCGGGGATGTTGTAGATGATGATCGGCAGGTCCGAGGCGTCATGCAGCGCACGGAAATGCGCGATCAGCCCCGCCTGCGTGGGCTTGTTGTAATAGGGCGTGACCACCAGCGCGGCATTTGCCCCCACCTTTTCGGCATGCTGGACGAAGCGGATCGCCTCGACGGTGTTGTTCGACCCCGCCCCCGCGATGACCGGGATCCGGCCTGCCGCCGCCTTGACGGTCTCGGCCACGACGGTCTCGTGTTCCTCGTGGCTCAGCGTCGGGCTTTCGCCCGTTGTCCCGACCGGCACGATACCGCCACTGCCTTCCGCGACATGCCAGTCGATCAGCGCACGCAGCGTATCGAGGTCGAGCTTGCCGTCCCGGAACGGGGTGACCAGTGCCGGAATCGATCCCTTGAACATGCGCGTATCCTCCACCCGCCGGGTCGCTCCGGCCAATCGCGGCGGACACTATCCGTGTGTCGCAGCATTGCCAAGTTTGTGTATTGCTTGGCCGCGCGACCAAGCTAGGCTCCGCGACATGAAAGCAGCCCTGACCGCCCCCACCCGATTTCTTGCGATCGTCTTTGCGATCTTCGTGACCGCTGCGTCCGTCCCGGCACAAGTCCCGGCGCCGACGACGCGCGAGGCCGAGGCTCTGTCACGCGCCATGTCCGAGCTTCGGTCGGGCGACTGGGACGCCGCGCGCGCCAGTGCGCAGGGAGCAGGCGAGATCGGTGTCGACATCGTCGAGTGGCACCGCCTTCGGGCCGGTCGCGGCAGTTTCGACGAGGTGGTGGTTTTCCTTGATCGCCGGCCGGACTGGCCGGGGCTGGCCTACCTGCGCGAGCGCAGCGAAGGGGCCGTCCCGTTCGGCGACCGCTGGGAAGAAGTCCTGGCCTTCTTCGACGGCAACCCGCCGCAGACCGGGTCGGGCTCTACGGCGTTGATCGGGGCCTATATCGCGGCGGGACGCGAGTCCGATGCCGAGGCGCAAGCCGTGCTCGCCTGGCGGTCGCAAACCCTCTCGGAAGCGGACGAAGAGGTTCTGCTCGGCCGCTACGGGTCGCTTCTCGCGCCGCATCACGAGCCCCGTCTCGACATGCTGCTCTGGCAGGGCCAGCGCCCCGGGGCCGAACGGATGTATCGTCACGTCGACGAGGGCTGGCGCGCGCTCGGCCGGGCGCGGCTTGCCCTGCGGGCCGATCAGCCCGGGGTCGATGGCCTCATCGCCGCTGTGCCGGACGAGCTGTCCGACCATCCGGGCCTGTCCTTCGAGCGCATGCAGTGGCGGGCCCGCAAGGGGCGCAACGCGGATGCGGTCGAGCTGTTTCTCGACCGGGACGGCACCGTCGAGTCCCTTGGCAACCCCGAGCGCTGGGCCAACTGGCGCAGGGTCTTCGCCCGCTGGTCCATGCGCGAGGGCGATGGGCAGACGGCCTACCGTCTCGCCTCGTCGCATGGGCTGGTTTCGGGGTCAGACTACGCCGATCTGGAATGGCTGTCGGGCTATGTCGCGCTGACCTACCTGGATGACCCGGAACGCGCCCTGCGCCACTTCCAGAAGTTCCGCCTTTCGGTCGAGACGCCGATCAGCCTTGGCCGCGCAGGCTATTGGGAGGGCCGCGCCTACGAGGCGCTGGGCGAGGCCGACATGGCCCAGGCCGCCTATGCGTTCGGCGGGGAATACCAGACAAGCTTCTACGGACTTCTTGCGGCGGAACGCGCCGGCCTGCCGATGGACCCCGCGCTGACAGGCACCGAAGAGGTCGGCGACTGGCGCACCTCGTCCTTCGCCGACAGTTCGGTGCTCGAGGCGGGGCTTCTGCTTCAGAAGGCAGGCGAGCTTTCGCTCTCCGAACGGTTCCTGACCCATCTGGCGGAAAGCCTCGATGCCGAGGAGGTGGCCATGCTGGCCGAGGTCGCGTTCGAGCTTGAAGAGCCTCACATCGCCCTGATGATCGCCAAGCGCGCGGCCGATTCCGGCATCGTCGCCCCTGCCGCCTACTACCCTGTCGTCGATCTTGGCACCGCCGATCCGCGGGTGCCGCCCGAGCTTGCGCTGGCCATCGCCCGCCGGGAAAGCGAGTTCGATCCCGGCGTCGTGAGCGGGGTCGGGGCGCGTGGTCTCATGCAGATCATGCCCGCCACAGCCGAGGAAGTCGCCGGTGATCTTGGTCTGCCCTACAGCGCCAACCGCCTTCTGAGCGATCCGCGCTACAATGCGACGATTGGCGTGGCCTACCTGGCCGAGCTGATGGACGTGTTCGACGGCAACATGGTCATGGTGTCGGCGGCCTATAATGCCGGCCCAAGCCGCCCGCGCCGCTGGATGGAAGAACGCGGCGACCCGCGGTCGGGCGAAGTCGACGCGGTCGACTGGATCGAACACATCCAGTTCCGCGAGACCCGCAACTACGTGATGCGGGTCATGGAAAGCCTTCCGGTCTATCGCGCGCGGCTGTCCGGGCAGGTCGAACCGCTGCAGCTGTCGCGCGAGCTTGTCGGCCCCTAGGCCTTGGCGACCCGTTCGCGCCAAAGCGTGAAAAGACCCGCGGCAATGACGACCCCGGCGCCGATGGCGACGTTGGTCGCAATCGTCTCGCCGAAGATGAAGATCCCGAAGGCCGACCCGAACACAAGCTGCAGATAGGCGAAGGGTTGCACCGCGCTGGCTTCGGCCACCTCGTAGCAGCGGATCAAGAGCCAGTGACCCAGCGCGCCTGTGATGCACAGCGCGCCCATCCAGACCCAGTCAGGTCCTGTCATCGGCTCCCAGAACCAGATGCCGATCGCGGTCATGAAGACGGCTCCCACGGTGCCGGTCCAGAAGAACGATGTCGCCGTGCTGTCCTTTCGCGCGGCGAACCGGGTGAGCAGGCCGTAAAGCGCGAACATCAGCGCCGACAGAAGCGGGATCAGCGCGGCAGGCGAAAACACCCGGAATCCCGGTTGCAGGACAATCAGCACGCCGATGAACCCCACGGTGATCGCCGCCCACCGCCGCCAGCCCACACGCTCGCCCAGCACCGCCCCGGACAGGGCCGCGATGATCAGCGGATAGCTGATGAAGACGGCGTAGCTCTCCACCAGACCCAGGACCGTGAAGGCCAGGACCATTACACAGACCTCGGTGGCAAGCAGAAGCCCGCGGAAGGTTTGCAGCAAGGGCTGGGTGGTCTTTGCGGCGTTGCGCAAGCCGCCGCTCTTGCGGGACGCGACGGCCATGACGAACGCCGCGAAGAACCAGTAGCGGATCATCACCACCATCAGGACATTGTATTCCGAAGCCAGATGGCGCGAGATCCCGTCCTGTGTCGCGAAGACGAAGGTCGTGGCGACCATCAACATGATCCCCAGGCGGGTGTTGCTTTCGGTCATCCGGGCATCCGCGCGATGGTCATGTGCCGCTTGCGGCCGAAGCCCGGCCGGCGTTCGACGTCGAAGCCCGCTTCGGCCAGCGCTCGTCGGACGCCGCCTGCCGCGGAATAGGTGGCGGCGGTGCCACCCGGTCGCGTGTGGCGCGCGACCTCGCACATCAGGTCAGGCGTCCAGAGGCCGGGGTTCCTGGCGGGGGCGAAGCCGTCGAGAAACCAGGCGTCCGCCTTGCCGGTCCAGCCGGGCAGGGTCTGTGCCGCGTCGCCGATCAGGATCGTGGCGGTGAAGCCATCAGACGCGACTTTCGCCGGGGCCTCGGTCAGTGCACGGGCGACCAGACCGGCGCCGTCGGAAACTTCGGGAAAGACGCTCAGCGCGCGGTGGATATCGTCCGCACCCATCGGGAAGGCCTCGAAGCCCACATAATGAAGCATCCCGTTCTGGCCGCTTTCGCGCCAGAGCGCGCGCGCGGCCAGCATGTTCAGCCCCGTACCGACGCCCAGTTCGGCAATGGTGAAATCCGGGTGGAACCGCGCGGGCAGGTCGTTGCCGTCAAGAAAGACATGCCGCGTCTCGGCCAACCCGTCGTCGAGCGAGAAGTAGGGGTCATCGAACCGTTTCGAGACCGGAACGCGACCGTCGCGCCACTCGACCTCTGCATCGTCGTTTGCCACCCTGTCTCGTCCCGAATAGGCTGCCCGCCGGCGCGACACTGGAGAAGGCCGCACGCATTGGCAACCATCGATCTGACCGTCAGGGGGGCCGGAATCTTCGGTCTCTCGATCGCCTGGGTGGCCGTCCTTCGCGGCGCGCGGGTCCGGGTGATCGACCCGAACGGTGTCGCGGCAGGTGCCTCGGGCGGGGTCGTCGGGGCCCTTGCCCCGCACACGCCCGATGGCTGGAACGGCAAGAAGGCGTTTCAGTTCGACAGTCTCCTGATGGCCGAGGCTTTCTGGCGCGGAGTGGAGGAGACTTCGGGTCTTGTGACCGGATACGGACGCCTTGGCCGGTTGCAGCCCCTGTCCGACGACCGGGCCGTCGCGCTTGCGCAGTCGCGTGCGGCCTCCGCGCGTGAACTCTGGGCCGGCCACGCGCGCTGGGCCGTGATCCCGGCGGAAGAGGCCGGGGCCTGGGCGCCGCCAAGCCCGTCGGGTCTGCTGGTGTTCGACGATCTCTCGGCCCGGATCGACCCACGCGCCGCGTGCCAGAGCCTTGCCGCCGCGATCACCATGCGGGGCGGAGAGATCGTGACCGACGGATCGGGGGTCGAAGCGGGCGCGGTCGTCTGGGCCACGGGTGCGGCCGGGCTTGCGGCGCTGTCCCGGGATCTCGGCCGCCCGGTCGGGGCCGGCGTGAAGGGTCAGGCGGCGAGCCTTCATTTCGACGCCGGGAACGCGCCGCAGGTCTTTGTGGACAGCCTGCACATCGTCCCGCATTCGGATGGCACCGTTGCGATCGGTTCAACCTCGGAACGCGATTATGAGGCGCCGGACACAACGGACGGCGCCCTTGACGATGTGATCGCTCGTGCGGTCGAAGCGATGCCGGTCCTTCACGGCGCGCGGGTCATCTCGCGCTGGGCGGGGGTGCGCCCTCGCAGCCGGTCGCGCGCGCCGATGCTGGGCCCCTGGCCGGGGCGCCCGGGGAATTACATCGCCAACGGCGGGTTCAAGATCGGCTTCGGGGTGGCGCCGAAGGTGGCCGAGGTGATGGCGGACCTGGTTCTCGATGGTGCGGATGCGATTCCCGGCGAGTTCCGGGTCGAGGCCAGTCTCTAGCGCCGCGCCTCGGCCTTCAGCAGGTCCATAAGTTCCGTCAGTTGCGCAATGTAGCGTTCGCCGATCAGATGCCCCTCGGCATCGAAGGCTTTGCTGCTGTCGGCCACCATCACATCCGGGCCGATCAGGAGACGGGGACGGAAGGGCACCATCGCCAACCGCAGGGACGAATTCGCCCGCGCCCCGCCCGCACGGCCATCGGCGGCCGACACGATCGCCACCGGCTTGTCCCGCCAGGGCCGGCCCGGCACCCGGCTGATCCAGTCGAGTGCGTTCTTCAGAACGCCGGACAAAAGCTGATTGTATTCTGGCGTCGAGATCACCACGGCTTCGGCCGCCTTGATCTGGTCCACCAGCTTCTGCACCGACTCCGGGATCCCGTTGGCATCCTCGTCATCGCCGTCGAAGAGCGGCACCCGAAGATCGGCCTCGACGAATTCGCCGCCGTAGAGGCGTGCCGCTTCGCGGATGAGTTTGCGGTTGGTCGCCCCTTTACGCAGCGATCCCGAGATGCCAAGCAACATGTGTCGTTCCGATCCTGTGTCCCGGCGGGATGTAGCCGTCAGGGTTCGGGATGCAAGCCGAAGACGGGAGAACCTCATGAGACATGGCGGTCGCATCCTGGTCGATCACCTGAAAGCGCAGGGTGTGAGGCGGGTCTTCTCGGTGCCGGGCGAAAGCTTTCTCGCGGTGCTCGACGGCCTCTACGACAGCGGGATCGAGAATGTCGTCTGCCGTCACGAAGGCGGGGCGACGATGATGGCCGAAGCGCATGGCAAGCTGACCGGGCACCCCGGCGTGGCCTTCGTCACCCGCGGCCCAGGTGCGACGAACGGGTCATCCGGTATCCATGTCGCCCGGCAAGATTCGACACCGCTTGTGCTCTTCGTCGGTCAGATCGCGCGCGGTCATCGCGACCGCGAGGCGTTTCAGGAGGTCGACTACCGCGCCTTCTTCGGGCCGCTCGCCAAGTGGGTGGCCGAGGTCGACGACGTCGCCCGCCTGCCCGAATACGTCAATCGCGCCTTCCGGGTGGCGCAGTCGGGGCGCCCCGGCCCGGTGGTGCTGGCGCTGCCCGAGGACGTGCTGTCCGAACATGCCGATGTGCCGGACCTGCCGGCCATGGTACAGCCGGTGCCCGGGGTCGACCCCGATGCCGTCGCCGCCATCAAGGCCGAACTGGCTCTGGCCAGGCGCCCGCTGGTCATCGCGGGCGGACCGGGATGGACCGCCGAGGCGGCGGCAGACCTGCAACGCTTCGCCGAGGCCGCAGGCCTGCCGGTCGCGGTGACCTTCCGGCGGCAGGACTACATCGACAACCGGTCGACGTCTTACGTGGGCGACCTGAGTGTCGGCATGAACCCCAAACTGGCCGAGCGGCTTGCGAAGGCCGACTGCCTGCTGATCCTTGGATCGCGCTTCGGCGACATCCCGTCGGGCGGATACGAACTGGTGGATCCCGCGGCGCCGGGAAAGACGATCCTCCACGTCCATCCCGACCCCGACCTGCCCGGCACGGTCTTTCGGGCCGATCTTGCCATCGCGGCACCTGCGCCAGCGGTCCTGCGCGCGCTGGCATTGGCCGAGCCGCCGTCGGGCGACTGGGGGACCTGGACCGCCGCGGGCCGGTCCGACTACGAGGACTGGCATCGGCCGAAGGAAAGCCCCGGCGCGCTAAAGATGGAAGATGTCGTGGGATGGCTTTCCGATCATCTGTCCGAAGATGCGATCGTCACGAACGGCGCCGGGAACTATGCTGCCTGGGTGCATCGCTATTTCTGCTTCAAGACCTTCCGCAGCCAGCTTGCGCCCACGTCGGGTTCCATGGGCTACGGCTTGCCGGCCGCCATCGCGGCGAAGCTCGAGCATCCGCACCGCACCGTCGTCTGTTTCGCCGGCGACGGCTGTTTCCAGATGACGGGCAATGAATTCTCGACCGCCATTCAGTACGGCGCGAACGTCATCGTCGTGGTGGCGAACAACGGCAGATACGGCACGATCCGGATGCATCAGGAGCGGACCTATCCGGGGCGTGTCAGCGGCACCGATCTTGCCAATCCCGACTTTGCGGCGCTTGCCCGTGCCCATGGCGGACATGGCGAGACTGTGGAGCGGACCGATGATTTCGCGGCTGCGTTCGCCCGCGCGGAAGCCTCGGCCAAGCCCGCGATCATCGAGCTTCGCCTCGACCCCGAGGCGCTGGCCACCGGCTTTACGCTCTCCGAGGCGCGCGAGATGGGCATGCGCCGGTCGCTTTGATGCGAAACGGGCCCGGAAGACCGGGCCCGTCACGTGTCTTGCGATGTCTTTGCCCGATCATTCGGCAGGGATGGCCACCACGTCGCTCGAACGGCCGAAATGCCGCCGGTTGAGGTAGACGACCAGCGCGATCATTGCGATCTGGAAGGCCACCGCTAGGCCCGAGATTGCCCAGTATGTGGTCGAGAACTTGGCCACCAGTCCGGCAGCAACCAGTCCCTTGTTGAGGAAGAAGTGCAGCATCACCGACAGCGCGACGCCCGGGCAGACAAGGGCATAGGACCCCGCCGAAAGACGGTCGCCCGTCATCCAGGTCTTGGCGTAGTTCTGGCGACGCAGCACCGCGAAGCCCAGAAGGCCGAACAGCACCTGAACCGACAGCAGCAGACCAAGGAAGGTCAGGGTATCGGCAGCCGCGGTGTGTGCGTCGAAATGGACACCAAGCCCGTGGCTTTGCCGCAGCGACAGGATGCCAAGCACGGTCAGCATCGGGATCACGATCATCAGCGTCGGCGCGGCTTCGGGGGCGGCGCCATGCTCCATCAGCGCGTGGACGCCGAGGATCAGCGCAACGATACCATAGATCACCGCGGCCACCATGAAGAAGGTCGACGCGATGATGGAGAGGCCGGCAACGGTTGCCGACGTGCTCATCGCCGCCGGGGCGGCAAGGCCCACGCCGATCATCGCCAGCGCAAAGGCGGGCAGAAGCTGGGCGTAAGAGTTATTGGCCTTGTGCGAGAACCCGCCGCCCGAGGTCAGAACGCGGCCGAGGAACGCGCCGATCATGCGAAAGGCAAGCCAGCCGATGGCAAGGAACGCGATCATGGCAAGCGGAAACAGGTATTCGACGATCCCCCAGAGACCCGGCACGAAGACGAGACCCAGGATGAAGCCCACGTTGACCGACATCGCCAACGCCAGGGGCAGGGCGAGGATTTGGCTCTCGGCATTCGACGACCGCAGGGCCTTGTAGCCCTCGGTCTTCATGAAGGCTGCGTAGTGGCTGAGGTTCCAGGCCAGCGCCTTGAGATTGAGGACCGCGAAGAAGGCGATGCCGGCCATGGCCACCGCGATCATTCCTTGTGTCAGCGGATTGCCCGAGGCGAAGGCCGCGGCGATATCCTCGAACACAGGTACGGTCCGCCCGGGGTGCGGGACCCAGAACATCAGATACATGAAGAAAGTGACGGTGAGGCCGCCGGCGCCCAGGGAGCCTAGGAAGTAGAGCGGAGAGAAATTCTGCGCCGCATGCGAGGGTGTATGGGACATCGGGTGCCTCCTTATATGCAATATGCGATATGCTTACAGCGTCAAATACATGGTGACTTTGATATATGTCAAGTTGCGGCAAGGTCTGGATACGGCGTGGAGAGGCTGACTGCGCAATATCTTGTGGACAAACCGGCGGGATCACGCAGATGCAGGGTTCCCTGCGTTGACAGGGCCGGAGACGAAGCCGAGACTTCCGCGACCGGAATCACCACGGATCCCTATTGCTGTGCGTTTCACGCGACTCAGACTGAACGGCTTCAAAAGCTTCGTGGACCCCACGGACCTCGTCATCGCGGACGGGCTGACCGGCGTCGTGGGGCCGAACGGCTGCGGCAAGTCGAACCTTCTCGAGGCGCTGCGCTGGGTCATGGGCGAAAACCGCCCGACGGCCATGCGCGGCGGCGGGATGGAGGACGTGATCTTTGCTGGCGCTTCTAGCCGCCCGGCCCGGAACTTCGCGGAAGTGGCGCTTTACATCGACAATTCCGAACGGCTCGCACCCGCGGCCTTCAACGACCAGGACACGCTGGAAATCGTGCGTCGCATCACCCGTGACGCCGGTTCCGCCTACAAGGCCAATACCAAGGACGTGCGGGCACGCGACATTCAGATGCTGTTTGCCGACGCCTCGACCGGGGCGCATTCGCCCGCGCTCGTGCGACAGGGCCAGATTTCCGAGCTGATCAACGCCAAGCCGACGAACCGCCGGCGCATCCTTGAAGAAGCCGCCGGCATCTCGGGCCTCTACCAGCGTCGCCACGAGGCCGAGCTGAAGCTGAACGGTGCTGAACAGAACCTTGCCCGTGTCGAGGACGTGGTCGAGCAGCTGGCGCAGCAATTGCGTCAGCTTGAACGGCAGGCCCGGCAGGCGGCGCGCTACCGCGAGATCGGCGAGGAGTTGCGCAAGGCGGAAGGCGCGCTCCTCTACCGCCGCTGGCACGAGGCCGGGCAGCACGCGCTTGCCGCACAGACCGCCCTGACCGACGAGATGCGGCGCACCGCCGAGGCCGAACGTCTGGCCCGTGCCGCCGGCGCCCGCCGCGCCGAGGCCGACGAGGCGCTTCCGCCCCTGCGCGAGGAAGAAGCCATCGCTTCGGCCATCCTGCAGCGGCTGACGGTCGAGCTGTCGACGCTCGACGAGGCCGACAAGCGCGCGCGCGGGGCGATCGCCGCGCTTGAGGCGCAGATCGAGCAGCTTGTCCGCGACGCCGAGCGCGAATTGGTTCTGAACCGCGACGCCGGCCAGACCCTTGCCGCCCTTGACGACGAGGCCACGAAGCTGACCGCCGAGGGCGAGGGGCACGAGGCCGCGCTGGAGGCCGCCTCTGCCGCCGCACATGACGCCGCTCAGGTGCTTCAGGACCGGGAAACCGCTTATTCGCAACTGACCGAGGACGTTGCGCGGCTGGCCGCGCGTCACCAGTCCGCGCAGCGTCTGGTCGAGGACGAGGCCTCGACGCGCAAGAAAAGCGAAGCCGCCGCCGAGGCCGCGCGCGACACGGCCCGGCAATCGGCCGAGGACCTCAAGCGCGCCGAATTGGCGCTCGGGGCCGCCGAAGCGGCGCTGGCCGAGGCGACCGGTGCGGCCGAGGCCGCCGAGGCGGCCCTTGTCGCCGCGGACGACGCGCGCGGCGACGCGCAGGCCCGCGAGGCCGAAGCGCGCGCCGCCCATTCGGCCGCGGCGGGCGAAGTCAGTGGCCTGAAGGCCGAAGTGGCCGCGCTCGCCCGGCTTGTCGCGCGCGACACCGCCGAGGGCGGGCAGGTGCTTGACCTTGTCGAGGTGAAATCGGGCTATGAAAAGGCCCTGGGCGCGGCCCTTGCCGACGACCTGCGCGCGCCCGTTGTCAAGGACGAAGGGCTGTCCGGCTGGGCCGCTCTGCCCGGCTATGCGCAGCCGCAGACGCTGCCGGACGGCGTGAAAGCGCTGTCGAATTTCGTCAGTGTCCCCGAGGTGCTGGCGCGGAGGCTAAGCCAGGTCGGCCTTGTCGACCGGGCCGAAGGCGCGCGGAGGCAGGCCGAACTGAAGCCGGGTCAGCGCCTTGTCAGCCCCGAGGGCGACCTCTGGCGCTGGGACGGGTTCCGAACCGCCGCCGAGGACGCTCCGTCTGCCACGGCCCTGCGGATGCAGCAACTCAACCGGCTCCAGGAACTCAAACAAGACCTCGAAGAGGTCGGGGCCCGTGCCGCCGGGGCCGAGAGGGCGCATGAGGTGCTCAAGCGTCGTCTGGTCGAAACGACCGAAGCCGACCGCGCGCGCGTGACGCGCGCCGGGCCGCCGACCAGCGCGTAACCGAAGCCAGCCGCGCCCTGTCGCGGGCCGAGGCCGACCGGAACATTGCCGCAGGCAAGCTTGAAAGCGCGCGCATGGCCGAGGCCCGCCATTCCGAGGAAGCCGCAGCAGCCCTCGACCGGCTGCGGCAGGCCGAGGCGGTGCTGAAGGGACTGGGCGACCTTGATGCTGCGCGTGCCGAAGCCGAGGACGTGCGCGTCACGGTCGAGGCCGCGCGCATGACGATGATGACCCGCCGGTCGTCCCATGACGAGTTGCGCCGCACGGGCGAGGCGCGGCATCGCCGTCTGTCCGACATCGCGCGTGAACGGGGTGGCTGGCTGACGCGTCTTGAAACCGCCGAGGCGCGGATGGCAGAGCTTGAAGATCGTCGCGACGCCGCCGACCGAAAGCTGACCGAGGCGCGCGCCGCGCCTGATCGCATCCGCGCTGATCGCGAGGCGTTGCAGGGCCGGATGACCGAGGCCGAAACCCGGCGCGCAAAGGCCGCGGATGCGCTTGCGACCGGAGAAACCACCCTGCGCGAGGCCGCTGTGGCCGAACGCGACGCCGAACGCGCGGCCTCCGAGGCGCGCGAGGCCCGCGCCGCCGCCGAAGCCCGCCATGCCGCAGCGAAAGAGGCCGTTTCCGCCGCCGCCGCGCGGATCGCCGAGGAACTGGAAACGACGCCCGAGGCGCTGTTCGAAACGCTCGACACATCGCTCGACGCGATTCCGTCGGCCAGCGCGCTCGAGGCCGATGTCCACCGTCTGCGCCGGCAACGCGACGCACTGGGCGCGGTGAACCTGCGCGCCGAGGAAGACGCGCGCGAGGTGGAAGAGGAACACACCACTCTCGAACGCGAACGCGCCGACCTGCAGGAGGCGATCAGCACGCTGCGCACCGCGATCGCCAACCTCAACCGCGAGGGGCGCGAGCGGCTTCTGACCGCGTTCGAGCAGGTGAACACGAACTTCTCGATGCTCTTCACCCATCTCTTCGGCGGGGGCGAGGCCAGGCTGGTGCTGGTCGAAAGCGACGATCCGCTCGAGGCCGGGCTCGAGATCCTGTGTCAGCCGCCAGGCAAGAAGCTGGCGGCGCTCAGCCTCTTGTCGGGGGGCGAACAGACACTGACGGCGCTCGCTCTGATCTTCGCGGTGTTCCTCGCCAACCCCGCGCCGATCTGCGTGCTCGACGAGGTCGACGCGCCGCTCGACGACGCGAACGTCACCCGCTTCTGTGACCTCTTGGACGAGATGGCCCGCCGCACCGACACGCGGTTCCTGATCATCACGCACCACGCCGTCACAATGTCGCGCATGGACCGGTTGTTCGGGGTGACGATGGCCGAGCTCGGGGTGAGCCAGCTTGTCTCGGTCGACCTGCGCAAGGCAGAGGCATTGGTTGCTTAACCTAAGCCCGCATTAACCTTTACAGATTAGAACACACCATGAACAACAAGCATGAGGTGTTCGGATGTATGAGTTTCTGGGAATCACGTTGGGATTGCTCCTGCTGGCCGTCGCCAGCGAATTGGGCGGGCCTGACCAAATCGTCAAACACGACTTCTCGACGAAACCGCTGGTCGTCGTCGCGCTGCGCTGAGGTCACAGGCGGTTGAGAAGCTCGGTCGTGGGCCAGGCGTCGGCGGGCAGGCCCAGGCGTGCCTGCTCCTTTTGAACCGCCACGCGGGTCATGGCGCCGAGGATGCCGTCGACTCCGCCTACGTCGTGGCCACGGGACTGCAGCTTTTGTTGCAGTGATTTCATCTGGGCTTCGGACAGGGCCGGACTGGGATTGCCCGCCTCGAAGACCGGCGCGCCCAGGATACGCGTGGCGAAATAGGCCGCCGTCGTGACGTAGACGAAGCTCTTGTTCCACTCGAAATAGACGTTGAAGTTCGGGTAGGCGAGGAAGGCGGGCCCGTTCCGCCCCTGCGGCAGCAGGACCGAGGCGGGCAGGTCGGGACGCAGCAGGGATCCGCTGCGGGCCCGGACGCCCAGGCGTTCCCAGTCGGAGACCCGCTTCTGCGTTTGAAGACCTGTCTGCGACCAGTCGAGATCGCGAGGCACCACGACCTCCTGAAGCCAGGGCTCGTTCGCGCGCCAGCCCAGCGACCGAAGGACATTCGCGCCCGACATCAGCGCGTCCGGGGCCGAGGTCTTGAGCCGCACATGCCCGTCGCCATCGCCATCGACGCCGTTCTCGATGATGTCGCCTGGCAGCATCTGGACCATGCCGATCTCGCCGGCCCAGGCACCCGTGGTGCGGGCCGGGTCGAGATCGCCCATCTCATAGAGGCGCAGTGCCGCGAAGACCTGCGGACGAAACAGGTCCGGGCGGCGGCAATCGTGGCTCAGCGTCATCAGGGCGTTGACCGTGTTGAAGTCACCCTGCACCGCGCCATAGTCGGTCTCGAACGCCCAGAAGGCCAGAAGAACGCCCCGGCTGACGCCGTAGTCGCGCTCGATCCGGTCGAAGACCGCGTCCCATTGCTGCGAGGCGCGCTGGCCGCGCACCAGCCGGTCATTGCTGATCAGACGTCGGGCGAAATCGGTGAACGGCATCTGGAAGATGCCCTGTGCCCGGTCGGCCCGGATCACCGCCGGATCCTGCCGCACGCCGGCGAAGAAGCTGTTGACGCTTGCTGCGGAAAATCCCTGTGCGCGGGCCTCGGCCTTCATGGCCTCGACGAAGCTGCCGAAACTGCCGCCGCAGGGAACGCTGGCCGCGCCGGGTCCCGCAGCTGCAAGGGCGAGGGCGAAGGCTGCGACAAGACGGGTTGGGCGCATCTGAAATTCTCCGGCTGACAGATTTCAGCCTATCAGTCGCAGGCGTCAGGGCAATGGCCCGCAAGATCCCGGCCTCCGCTTCGGTTAACGCAACGTCAAGACCTGCCGGGACAGGTCGCGTTAACCTTTGGTTAGGACTTTCGCCCACATATTTGCGGGGGGGAAGGCGGAGCCGGTATATCTGGCCCCAGAGGTGTCATGCTTGTCTTGATCGTTGCCAATAATCCGGACCTGTCAGGGGTCTGGGCAAACCATCTTGAGCGTCTCGGGGCGTTGGTCACGACAGTGACCTCGCAGGAAGAGGCAACGCGCATTCTGTGCGAGTTCGAGGTCGGGGTGATCGTGCTCGATCTCATGCTGATGCACGGAAGCGCCATCGCCGTCGCCGACTATGCAAGTTACCGCCAGCCCGATGCCAAGGTCGTTTTCGTCACCAGCAGCACATTCTTCTCGGACGGGTCGATCTTCAACCACATGCCGAACGCCTGCGCCTATGTGAAGATGCACACCCCGCCCGAGGACATCGCGGCGATCGTCGACCACTACGGCCGCGTCTGAGGCGGCCTTTCAGGCGGCCTTGCGCGCCAGATCCTCTCGCCCGTGAGGTTCGTCCCAGTCGAGGATCGGATTGATCGGAATGATCCGGTGCGGGTTTATGGAGTCGTGGCTGTAGTGGTAATGCCGGACGATGTGGTCGAAGTTCACCGTCTCGGCCACGCCCGGCACCTGGTAAAGCTCGCGCGCATAGGCCCAGAGGTTCGGGTAGTCGATCACTCTCCGCCGGTTGCACTTGAAGTGCAGGTGATAGACCGGGTCGAAGCGGAACAGCGTCGTCACCAGCCGCCAGTCGGCCTCGGTGATCCTGTCTCCCATCAGGTAGCGGTTGCGCGACAGACGATCCTCGAGCCAGTCGAGCGTGTCGAAGAGCGGCCCCACCGCGGCGTCATAGGCCGTCTGCGTGGCGGCAAAGCCAGCCTTGTAGACGCCGTTGTTCACGGTGTCGTAGATGCGGCTGTTCACCTCATCGATGGCGTCGCGCATCTCTTCCGGCCAGTAGTCGTCGGTATTGCCGGTCAGGTGATCGAACGCCGAGTTGAGCATGCGGATGATCTCGGAGGATTCGTTGGACACAATCGTTTCACGCCGGGTGTCCCAGAGAATCGGTACCGTCACGCGACCCGAGATCGTCGGGTCTGCCTTGAGGTAAAGGTCGCGCGCAAACGGCAGGCCGTAGAGCCGGTCGCCCGTCGCCCCGGGAAAGTCGGTTGCGAAGGTCCAGCCATCGGACAGCATGTCGGGATGGACGACCGACACGCCGATCACATCCTCAAGATCCTTCAGGGCCCGGAAGATCAGCGTGCGGTGCGCCCAGGGGCAGGCCAATGAGACATACAGGTGATAGCGCCCGGCCTCGGCCGGAAAGCCGCCCTCGCCCGACGGGCCGGGGGCGCCGTCCGGCGTGATCCAGTTGCGGAATTTGGCGTTTGACCGCACGAAGGCCCCGCCCGAAGATTTGGTGTCGTACCAGACGTCCTGCCAGACACCGTTCACCAACTGGCCCATGTCGCTTTCTCCTTTTTCACTTGATGGGGATGTAGGGCCGCCGAATTCGCACATAAACCTCGATGAGGGCGCAAGTCATGGTGCAAAATCGCACGAAGACGGGTTGTGGCGACGATGCAGCGGGGAATGCGGAATCGGTGCGCTCGTATCCCCGGGTTCCACGCCATGCTTGACGGAACGTAAAGTTCCCTCATGATCATGATGTTACCGTGGGAGTGTCTGTAATGTCCGAGTATCTGCCGAAAGAAGTGCTCGAGGGTCTTGAGCGGGCCCGCAAGCGCGCTGCCCTTCGCAAAAGCCGCCTGCGTGTCAGGGTAGGCGACCAGACCTTCACGATCCTGCGCCATTGGGAAAAGGGCTTTTCCCTTGATGCCGAGGATGCGCCGCATCTGCGCGGTCTCGTCGATCTCTACGACGGCTCCCGCCATATGGCCCAGTGCCTGATCGTCGCAAGCTCCGAAGAGGCGGGCGAGATGGTCTATGAGTTCAAGCGGTCGACCGCGGCTGTCGATCGTCCCGCGCTTGACTACGACCGGGACGAGAACGCCCCGGTTGCCCTGATCGAGCGCCTCGTCTGACGCAGTCTCACTGAAGATCCGCGAAAGCCGCTTCGATCCGCCCGATCGCCTCTTCCAGGCGTGGGCGCGGCATGGCGAGATTGAACCGGTTCCAGCCTTCCCCGCCAGTGCCGAAGGCCGCACCGGGACTCTTGGCGATCCGGGCGTCAACGGCGAGGCGGTGATCGATCTCGGACATGGTGCACCCGGTGCCCCGGAAATCGACCCAGGACAGGTAGGTGGCGGTCATGTCCATCACCTCGATTCCAGGAAGCGCGCCGATGCGGGTGCGCCATAGCTTGAAGTTTCCGGCAAGATAGGCCCGCACCGCCTCGCTCCATGGCCCGCCCTCAAGGAAGGCCGCGCGCAGCATCAGCATTCCGAACCGGTTGGGCGTTCCGCCGCGATTTTTCTGCGCCACGTCGAACCTGGCCATCAGCGAATTGTCCTCGATCACGATGCAGCCGGTTTCGCCGCCTGCGATATTGAAGCCCTTGGAGGCCGACGGTGATCGTCACCAGACGCGGCCGGGCAGACGGGGCGGCGACCGCCGTCGGCAGGTGCGCGACCCCGGGGAAGGTCAGGTCCATGTGGATCTCGTCGGACAGAAGGATGAGATCGTGCGCCTCGCAGAACGCCGCAAGCTCCCGTATCTCGTCGCCTGACCAGATCCGTCCGCCGGGATTGTGCGGCGAGCAGAGGACGACGATCCGCTCGCGCCCCGTCAGCCGTCGTCGCCAGATCGTCGAGGTCCATCTCGAACCGTCCGTCCTTCAGGACCAGCGGACTTTCAAGCACGCTGCGGCCAAGCGCGCGCAGCTTGCCGTAGAAGGAGTGATAGACCGGCGAGAAGAGGACGACGCTGTCGCCCGGGTCCGAGAACGCATCGACCGCCGTTGCGAAACCCGCCACCACACCGTGCGAATAGCGCAGGGCGGAGGCATCGAAGGCCCAGCGATGCTTGCCCGACATCCAGGCCGTGACGGCCTCGGACACGCGTTCGGTCTGCGCGAAATAGCCCATGAAGCCACGGTCGAGATCGGCCTGAAGCGCGGCCCGGATGCAGGGGGCCGCGCGGAAATCCATGTCGGCTACCCACATCGGAATCGCGTCGTCAGCGGTGACGCCCAGGAGCGGCGCCATGTCGTCCCACTTCTGGGTGAAATGCCCCTTGCCCGAGGGCGCCGTGTCGAATTCGAAGTCCATGCCTGTCCTTGTCTTGCCGTTTTGCGGACCCTACCGGCGGCGCGGCCAAGCGCAAGGCGATTGCAGAGGCCCGGTCGCTCGCCTAAATCGGGGCCATGACGCTGCGCCCGATCCTGATCCATCCCGACCCGCGCCTGAAGAAAGCGGCCGACCCCGTCACGGACGTCACCGACGACCTGCGGCGGCTGGCTGACGACATGCTTCAGACAATGTACGACGCGCCCGGCATCGGCCTTGCCGCGCCCCAGGTGGGCGTGCTCAAGCGCATGCTGGTGATGGATTGCGTGAAGGAGGATGACGCGCCGCCGCGCCCGATGGTGCTTCTCAACCCCGAGGTGACGTGGTCGTCTGAGGCGCGCAATACCTACGAGGAAGGCTGCCTGTCGATCCCGGAGCAATATGCCGAGGTCGAGCGCCCCGCCGAGGTCGAAGTCACCTGGCTCGGGCTGGACGGCAAGCAGCATTCCGAACGGTTCGACCGCCTCTGGGCGACCTGCGTCCAGCACGAGATCGACCACCTGAACGGCATTCTCTTCATCGACTACCTCAAGCCTCTGAAGCGCCAGATGATCACTCGCAAGATGGTGAAGCTCAAGCGCGACCGGGCGCGCGCGTGACGGTCCGCCGCTGCCTTCCCTGGCCCGACACGCGGCTGCGGACGGCGGCAGCCGAGGTGCCCGCGATCACCGATGAGGTGCGAGTGATCTGGGACGACATGGTCGATACGATGGAAGCGATGCCGGGCGTGGGGCTGGCCGCGCCCCAGATCGGGGTGATGCTGCGGCTTGCGGTGGTCGATGCGTCCGACGTGCGCGGGCAGGCTGTCCGGCTTGCCAATCCGGTGATTGTCGGGGCGTCCGAGGACCTGCGCCCGCACGAGGAAGCCAGCCCCAACCTCCCGGGCGTTTCGGCGGTCCTGCACCGACCGGCGCGGGTGACGGTGCGCTTTCTCGACGAGACAGGGGCCGAGGTCACCCGCGATTTCGACGGCCTCTGGTCGACCAGCGTCCAGCACCAGATCGACCATCTCGACGGCAAGCTCTTCGTCGACCGGCTCAGCCGCACCAGGCGCGACATCCTGCTGCGCAAGGCCCGGAAGGTGGGCGCATGAAGATCGCGTTTCTTGGGACGCCGCACTTCTCGGTCCCCGCCCTCGAGGCGCTGGTCGCGGCGGGCCACGAGATCGTCTGCGTCTATACCCAGCCCCCGCGTCCTGCGGGGCGGGGCAAGAAGGACCGCCCGAGCCCGGTTCAGGCCCATGCCGAGGCCCTGGGGATCGAAGTGCGCCATCCGCACAGCCTCAGGTCCGAAGACGTGCAGGCCCAGTTCGCGGCCCTCGGGGCCGATATGGGCGTGGTTGTGGCCTATGGTCTGATCCTGCCGCAAGCGGTTCTTGATGCACCCCGGCTTGGCTGCCTCAACATCCACGCCTCGCTTCTGCCGCGCTGGCGCGGGGCGGCGCCGATCCATCGTGCGATCATGGCTGGCGATACGGACACCGGGGTCTGCATCATGCGGATGGAGGCGGGGCTCGATACCGGTCCGGTGCTTCTGCGCGAGGCCACGCCGATCGGTGAGACCGAAACGACAGGCGAATTGCATGACCGGTTGGCGGAGATGGGCGCGCGGCTGATCGTCGATGCGCTTGCGCGGCTCGATACGCTTGTGCCCGAAGTGCAGCCCGAGGTCGGCGTGACCTATGCCGCCAAGATCGACAAGGCCGAGGCGGCGGTCGATTGGACGAAGCCGGCAGACGAGATCGACCGCCAGATCCGCGGCCTGTCCCCGTTTCCCGGCGCCTGGTCGGTGCTGAACGGCAAGCGGGTGAAACTGCTTGGCTCACGGACCGCCAAGGGAAATGGCGCACCCGGCGAGGTCCTCGAGGGGTTCATCGTGGCCTGCGGGCGCGACGCCGTCGAGATCACGCAAGCGCAGATCGAAGGCCGCGAGAGGCAGGGCGTGAATGCTTTCCTCAACGGCACGCCCCTGCCCGCCGGCACCATTCTTGGAGGATAGACCATGTTTCCCAGCCTGATCGGCACCGTCGTCATCGCCGGGATCGTCGGCTACCTGGCCGAGAAGACGGGGTTCACGCATAACGGGATCCTTCAATCGATCATCATCTGCGTCGGCGGGGCCTTCGTCTTCTACTTCGTGACGCTGATGTTCGGGATCGGCTTTGCGCGGCCGGGCTGGAACGCGATCCTCGCCTCGGTCGGGGCCCTCGTCATCGTGCCGACGCACTGGCGGAAGTGACGGGCCCCGCCCGCTTCGGTGCCGCCCGAAACAATTGGACAGCACTCACGAAGGCAGAGTAGTTCCTTCGCTGCGCGAAATTGATCGGAGATGGGTGAGGTGGACAAAGCGAGTCAGGAGGTCGGCGCGGCTCGCAACTGGGTGGCCCGCTACGAATCAGCGATGATCTTTGTCGGAGTGGTCGGACCCTTCGCGACCATGCCACAGATCTACAAGCTCTACTTCTCGCATCCGCAGCACGCGTCCGGCCAGTCGCTGACGACATGGTCGCTTTATGCGCTGCTGTCCGCGCTTTGGTTCGTCTATGGGCTGGTCGAGAGAAAGCCGGCGATCTGGCTTGGGAACGGGATCTCGATGATCCTCAATCTCGTGATGGCCGTCGGCATCCTGATCCATGCCGGCATGACATTCTGACCTGACGCGCCGTGGCCGCGACCTCGGTGGGGTTGCTTCGAAAGGCGCGCGTTCCCGGCTTGCATCCGGGGTTTGAATGCAACCTGCCAAGGCCCGATCACCTCGGCCATTCTCACCGTCCCTGCCTGACCTTGTCCGGCTTGAACGGCGCCATCCCCGCGCGCGCCAGTTCGTCGGCGCGTTCGTTCTCGGGGTGGCCGGCATGGCCCTTGATCCATTCCCAGCGCACGTCGTGACGCGCGCGCGCCTCGTCGAGACGCTGCCACAGGTCTTCGTTCTTCACCGGCTTCTTCGCGGCGGTCTTCCAGCCGTTTCGCTTCCAGCCGGCGATCCAGTCGGTCACGCCGTTCTTGACGTAGACGCTGTCGGTCACGACCGTGATCTTCGCGGGCCGGTCCAGCGCCTCGAGCGCGTTGATCGCCGCCAGAAGCTCCATGCGGTTGTTCGTCGTAAGGCCTTCGCCGCCGTTCAACTCGCGCTCTTTCACCACCCGCTCGCCGTCCCTTGCGACCAGAAGCGCGCCCCAGCCGCCAGGTCCCGGATTCCCCGAGCAGGCTCCGTCGGTATAGGCGAAAAGCTCGGTCACGCGGGGATATCGGTCAGCCCGACGTATCGCGGAAGCGCCGCCACACGGTCCAGCCAAGCCCGAACGCCGGGGAACGGCACAAGATCGAAGCCGCCTTTTTCCTCGGCCGTGTGGGTATAGGCGTACAGGCAGAGGTCGGCGACGGTCGGTCCCTCTCCGACCAGCCAGTCGTTCCCGGAAAGCCGCGCCTCCATCATCGCCAGAAGCGCATGGCCGCGCTCAAGAAGCTCGGCCAGCCGCTCGGGCGTCGCCAGGTGCGCGCGGTGCGGATAGGTCAGAAGAGCGGCACGCACGGCGATGACGCCTTCGTGCTGGTTCTGCTCCCAGAACATCCAGGCCAGGACTTCTGCCCGCGCCAGCCGGTTGGCAGGCATCCAGTCTGTGCCGTCCGCCAGGTAACAGAGGATCGCGTTCGACTCCGGCAGGCGCGTGCCGTCTTCAAGCTCGAGCACGGGCAGCTTCGCGAAGGGCAGGGTGCCTTCGGCATGGGCGGCATCGAGTTCCGGCGTCAGGTATTCCATCCCCACATGACGGTAGGGCAGGCCCAGCAGCGCCAGCATCAGCCGCGCCTTGTAGCTGTTGCCCGACGAGGGCATCGAATAGAGCGTCAGCATCAGATCACCACCATTGAAAGGCAGGCCACGACCACCACGGTCAGCATCACCCGAAGGGTCATCCACCAGCGCGGCGCAAGCCCCTGCGTCCAGAACAGCCAGTCGAGCCCCAGAAGCCCGATGAACCCCACGATCAGGTAGATCGCGGCCGATACCGGCCCGCCGCCCACGAAGAAGAAGGCCCAGAGTGCTGGCAGGACTGACAGGGCGTAGCCCGTCGCCGCGACCTGGCCTTCGGCCTTCGTGGCGAAGCCCCAGAGGACCCCGGACATGAAGGCAAGTATGATCGTGCCGTAGGACAGCATCACGAACGGCCCTACGAAGCGTGGGCCGAAGGTTTGCAGACCGAAGGCGGTGAGGCCATCCGACACGAGTGTCAGGACCCCCCAAAGGAAAGGGATGAGGCCGGCGAGGCCCAGAAGAAGTGCTGCGCGGGGGATGGGCGTCATGCCGGCTCGCGCAGGACGCGGGGAACCTTGAACTCGACGTTCTCGACCGCCGTCTCGACCAGTTCGACGGTCACATCGTAGCGGTCGCGGAAGGCGTCGATCACCTCGTCCACCAGGTCCTCGGGGGCGGAGGCGCCGGCGGTGACGCCGACGCTGCGAATGCCCTCGAGCGCACGCCAGTCGATGTCGGTCGCGCGCTGGACAAGCTGGGCATAGGAGCAGCCTGCCCGCGCGCCGACCTCGACCAACCGCTTCGAGTTCGACGAGTTGGGCGCACCCACCACCAGCATCGCATCGGCCTTCGGCGCCATGGCCTTGACCGCTTCCTGCCGGTTCGTGGTGGCATAGCAGATGTCTTCCTTGTGCGGCCCCACGATGGAAGGGAACCGCGCCTGAAGCGCCGCGACGATATCGGCGGTGTCATCCACCGACAGGGTCGTCTGCGTGACGAAAGCCAGCCGTGCGGGATCACGCACCGCAACGGAGGCCACGTCTTCGACCGTCTCGACGAGCAGGACCTCGCCGGGTGGAAGCTGGCCCATCGTCCCGATCGTCTCGGGATGGCCTTCATGGCCGATCATGATCATCTGGAGGCCGTTCTCATGGTGGCGCGCGGCTTCGATATGGACCTTGGACACCAGCGGGCAGGTGGCATCGACGAAGATCATCTTGCGCCGCTCTGCTTCGGCGGGGACTGCCTTGGGCACGCCATGCGCTGAAAAGATCACGGGCCGGTCGGGCGGGCAGTCGTCAAGCTCCTCGACGAAAACCGCGCCTTTGGCGCGCAAGCTATCGACGACATACTTGTTGTGGACGATCTCGTGCCGGACATAGACCGGCGTGCCCCATTTCTGCAGCGCCATCTCGACGATCTTGATGGCGCGGTCGACGCCCGCGCAGAATCCGCGCGGCGCGGCGAGGTAAAGGGTCAGCGGCGGTTTGGGCACAGGGCGTCTCCGGCGTGCGCATGCAGGCGGTCCCAAGATAGAGGCGCTGGGGAAAGGCGCAACCGCGACTTGACCGACCCACGCTGGAACCATTTACGGGTCGGTAAGGAGGCAACGACACGACGCGAACGATCTGGGCCGAAATCGCCCGACCGACGGGATGCGTGATCAGGTGAACGCGGCCTCCTGCCAAGGCCGCGCCAACCGGTCACTCCGCGACGCGGTTCTCCAGCCGATCGCTGTCGCGATCCTCGCGCGGAGGACGGCCGATCACTTCCTTCAACTCGTCGAGCTCGATGAAATTATCGGCCTGACGGCGAAGGTCGTCGGCGATCATCGGCGGCTGGCTGCGGATGGTCGAGACCACCGACACGCGCACGCCCTGACGCTGAAGGCTGGCCACCAGCGGTCTGAAATCGCCGTCGCCCGAGAAGAGCACGATATGATCGACCCGCGGTGCAAGCTCCATGGCATCGACGGTCAGCTCGATGTCCATGTTTCCCTTCACCTTCCGCCGCCCCATGCTGTCGGTGAATTCCTTGGCGGGCTTGGTCACCATGGTGAAGCCGTTGTAATTGAGCCAATCCACCAGCGGCCGGATCGGGGAATATTCGTCATTCTCCAAGAGGGCCGTATAGTAGAAGGCTCGTAGGAGCTTTCCCCGCCGCATGAACTCCTGTCGCAGGAGTTTGTAGTCGATGTCGAACCCCAAGGCGCGCGCCGCTGCGTAAAGATTCGAGCCATCGATGAACAGCGCAAGCCGTTCGTCCCGATAGAACATCTATGTTTTCCTTCCGAACAATGGTTCAGGGCCGACTCCTGTCGGGTGTGAGTGAAGCACCCTGCCGACCTTTGAACCTTGGGAAAAATAGAGTTTGGGGGGATGCACGCAACCCCGAAAAATGGTCAGGATGCCAACGGGCGTTTCAATATGCCACGAATCCATGACATTTTTCCCGGCCTGTCTTTGTCGCTGGCGCCGGCGGAGCAGTCATGGACCGGGGCCCGCCCACGGCGCCGACGAGGAATCGCCTTGCAAATCGAAGGATGCGAGTCTAAATGCGTGTTTCGTTTTGTCCCCGCCCCGACGATGGAGTGTCCCATGGCCCGCGTGACGGTCGAAGATTGCGTTGACAAGGTCCCGAACCGGTTCGAGCTCGTGATGCTGGCAGCGCACCGCGCACGTGAAATCGCGGCAGGCTCTCCGGTCACCGTGGACCGCGACAACGACAAGAACCCGGTCGTGAGCCTTCGCGAGATCGCCGACGAAACCCAAAGCGCCGACGATCTGCGTGAACGCATGATCGAAAGCCATCAGACCCAGATCGAGGTCGACGAGCCCGAGGAAGACGCGATGGCGCTGCTGATGGGCGCCGAGGCGGATCGTCCGGTCGACGACGACATCTCGGAAGAGAAACTGCTCCGCGCCCTCATGGAAGCGCAGGAGCGCCGTTAGGGGACGGCCAGTCCCCGGCATGAGCGGAGCGGATGATCGCGGCTTCTGACCTGATCGCACGGGTCCGCACCTACAACCCCAAGACAGATGCGGCGCTGATCGAAAAGGCATTCGCCTATGGTCAGCGCATGCACGAAGGGCAGTTCCGCCACTCGGGCGAGCCCTATTTCACCCATCCTGTCGCCGTGGCGGCGATCCTGGCCGAGATGAAGCTTGACGACGCCACGATCGTGACGGCGCTTTTGCACGACACGATCGAAGATACGCGGTCGACCTATTCCGAGATCACGACCGAGTTCAGTCCCGAGATCGCCGAGCTTGTCGATGGCGTGACGAAGCTGACGAACCTTCAACTGTCGTCGTCCGAGACCAAGCAGGCGGAAAACTTCCGCAAGCTCTTCATGGCGATGTCGAAGGATCTGCGGGTGATCCTCGTCAAGCTGGCCGACCGGCTGCACAACATGCGCACGATCCGGTCGATGCGCCCGGACAAGCAGGCCCAGAAAGCGCGCGAGACCATGGACATCTATGCCCCGCTGGCCGGGCGCATGGGGATGCAGTGGATGCGCGAGGAACTGGAAGACCTTGCCTTCCGGGTGCTCAACCCCGAGGCCCGCGCGTCGATCATCCGCCGGTTCATCACGCTCCAGCGCGAAACCGGCGACGTGATCCAGAAGATCACCTCGGATATCGAACTCGAACTCCAGAAGGCCGGACTTCAGGCCGAAGTGATCGGGCGCGCCAAGAAGCCCTATTCGATCTGGCGCAAGATGCAGGAGAAGGAGCAGGGCTTTTCGCGCCTGTCCGACATCTATGGCTTCCGCATCATCGTGGAGGATGAGGCCGCCTGCTATGCCGCGCTGGGCGCCATTCACCAGCGGTGGCGCGCGGTGCCGGGCCGGTTCAAGGACTACATCAGTCAGCCCAAGTCGAACGGCTACCGGTCGATCCACACCACCGTGTCCGGCCGCGACGGCAAGCGCGTCGAGGTGCAGATCCGCACGCGCGAGATGCACGAGGTCGCTGAAGCGGGGGTTGCCGCACACTGGTCCTACCGTGACGGCGTCCGCTCGGAAAACCCCTTTGCGGTCGATCCGGCCAAGTGGATATCGACCTTGAGCGAACGGTTCGATTCCGCCGAGGATCACGACGAGTTCCTCGAGCACGTCAAGCTCGAGATGTATCAGGACCAGGTCTTCTGCTTCACGCCGAAGGGCGAGGTGGTCAAGCTGCCGCGTGGGGCGACGCCGCTTGATTTCGCCTATGCCATCCACACCCGGATCGGCGACAGCTGCGTCGGCGCCAAGGTCGACACGATCCGCGTGCCGCTGTGGACACGGCTGAAGAACGGTCAGTCGGTGGAAATCCTGACCGCCGAGGGACAGCGCCCGCAGGCCACCTGGATCGACATCGTGGCCACGGGACGCGCAAAGGCGGCGATCCGCCGGTCCCTGCGCGAGGAAGACCGCGAACGTTTCATAAAGCTCGGTCGGGAACTGGCGCGCGTGGCCTTCGAACATGTGGGCAAGAAGCCCACCGACAAGGCGCTCAACACCGCTGCCAAGCACCTGGGTCTCGAAGATGCCGAGGAGCTTCTGGCTCGCATGGGGTCGGCGGAACTGACCGCGCGCGAGGTGGTGAGCACGCTCTACCCCGAGCTTGTGGCCAAGAAGGGCGACGAAATCGACGCCGCCCGCGCCGTCGTCGGGCTTGAACCGGGCCAGACGTTCCGGCGCGCCAATTGCTGCCAGCCCGTGCCCGGCGAGCGTATCGTCGGCATCACCTATCGCGGCAAGGGCGTGATGATCCACACGATCGATTGCAGGGCCTTGCAGGAATTCGAGGATCAGCCCAAGCGCTGGGTCGATCTGCAATGGCATTCGGGCACCCACCCGCCGGTACACACCGTCAGCTTCGATCTGACCATCGCCAACGATGCTGGTGTCCTGGGCCGGATCTGCACGCTGATCGGGGAACAGCGGGCCAATATCTCGAATCTTCTCTTTCTGGACAGAAAACCGGACTTCTATCGCCTGATTGTCGATGTAGACCTGCGCGACGTCGAGCATATGCACGCCGTCATGCTGGCACTCGAGGCCGACAGCGACGTTGCATCTATCGCCCGCCACCGCGATCTTGAACGCAGGCCATGACGGTGCAGGCACTCGGGGTGAGGCAGGGAAGCGGTTAGGTGGTTTTCAAGCGACGGACACCAAAGAGCTACTACCAGATCGTCGCGGACAGTGTTTATCCGCGCGGCGGTTGGCGGCGCGCCTCGCAATACGTGATGCTACGCCTGCGCCGCCTGCCCGATCCCGCCCACAAGATCAGCCGGGGCATCGCGGCAGGCGTGTTCACAAGCTTCACGCCCTTCTTCGGATTCCACTTCATGCTTGCGGCGGCAATCGCCTGGGCGCTGCGCGGCAACATCCTTGCCGCACTTCTGGCCACGTTCTTCGGAAACCCGCTGACCTTTCCATTGATCGCCGCGATCTCGATGGAGATCGGGTCTTTCCTGCTGCGCACGCCGCCGGTCCCGCTCAACCGGGTCGGGCAGGCCTTCAGCCAGTCGTTCCAGGAGTTCTGGCACAACTTCACAGCCGTCTTCACCGGGGGGGCGACCCACTGGGACCGGCTGGGGCAGTTCTTCGAAGTGATCTTCCTGCCCTATCTTGTCGGCGGGATCATTCCGGGTATCGTCGCGGGTCTGGCCGCGTACTACCTGTCGTACCCGATCATCGTGACCTACCAGAAGGCGCGGGACCGGCGTAAACAGGTGCGGCTGGAAAAACGGCGCCGCAAGCGGCCCGAGGAGGGACTGGAATGAAGACCAACGGCAAGCTTCGGCTTGGTGTGAACATCGACCATGTTGCCACCGTGCGGAATGCGCGGGGCGGGGCCTATCCCGATCCGATCCGCGCCGCGAAACTGGCCGAGGATGCTGGCGCCGACGGCATCACCGCTCATTTGCGCGAGGATCGCCGCCATATCTCGGACGCCGATATCGAGGGGCTGATGGCGGCGCTGGACCTGCCGCTCAACTTCGAGATGGCGGCGACCGCCGAAATGCAGCAGATCGCCCTGCGCCACCGCCCGCACGCGGTGTGCATCGTCCCCGAAAAGCGCGAGGAACGCACGACCGAGGGCGGTCTCGAGGTCGCGCGCGAAGAAAACCGCCTGGCGCATTTCATCGCGCCGCTTCGCGAGGCGGGTTGTCGCGTGTCGATCTTCATCGCCGCCGACCCCCGCCAGATCGAGGCCGCGCACCGGATCGGCGCGCAGGTGATCGAACTCCATACCGGGGCCTATTGCGATGCCCATGCCGACGGGCATTTCGAGGAACGTGACCGCGAGCTTGCGGCCCTGAGGGAGATGGCGACCTTCGCTCACTCACTTGGCCTCGAGGTCCACGCGGGGCACGGACTCAGTTACGACACCGTGGCCCCTGTCGCGGCGATGCCCGAGGTGATGGAGCTCAACATCGGCCATTTCCTGATCGGCGAGGCGATCTTCCGCGGCCTCGGCCCCGCCATCGTCGAGATGCGACGGCTGATGGACGAGGCGCGGGGATAAAGCGGCGCGGCCCCGTTCAGCCCTTGGGCTTGGTTTTCGCGGCGGCCTTCATGCGGGCAAGCAGATCGGGTTTCGCCTCGCGCGTGCCGAAGGGGTTTTCGGACGTGCCCTTGGCGTTGTGCTCGACGTGCCGGGGCGCTTTCTTTCCGGCCTTGCCGGCGCCCGATTTCTTGTAGTCCATCTTTTCGTCCCTTCACGACGCCTGCGCGGGTCATGCCGCAATCGCCCGGAGTGTTCAAGGTGGGTGGGCGCGACGACCCGTAACTCTGGCGCGCGCCGCGGGCCTGTCGTATGCAAGACCCGGGCGGCAGGATGACCCGCTCAGGTCGACCCGCGGGGCAGGTGACGATGACCCGGAACTCTCGGACGAAGGCGCGTGGCCCGGGAGCGGCGAGCGTCAATAGGGCGGGCATCGGCATGATCCTCGGCATCGGCACCGACCTGTGCAACATCGACCGGATCCAGGGCACGCTCGACCGGTTCGGCGACCGTTTCCGCAACCGCGTCTTCACCGATATCGAGCAGCGCAAGGCCGAGCGGCGCGCCGACACCGCCGGGACCTATGCCAAGCGCTGGGCCGCGAAGGAAGCCTGTTCCAAGGCGCTGGGCACCGGGCTGCGCATGGGCATTGCCTGGAAGGACATGGGCGTTTCCAACCTGCGTAGCGGCCAGCCCGTGATGCATCTGACCGGCTGGGCCGCCGACCGTCTGGCGCAGATGACGCCGCCGGGGCACGAAGCCATCGTGCATGTCACGCTGACGGACGATCACCCCTGGGCGCAGGCTTTCGTGGTGATCGAGGCGCGTCCGCTTGACACGCCCTGACGCGCCTTCCATGTAGCGCGGAACCATCGAAAGGCAGAACGGATCATGGCGGAAAAGGCCGAAAGCGGCGGCGCGATCATCGAGACCATCAAGACGGTCGTCTACGCGCTTCTCATCGCGGGCGTCTTCCGCACCCTGTTCTTCCAGCCGTTCTGGATCCCGTCGGGGTCGATGAAGGACACGCTGCTCATCGGCGATTTCCTGTTCGTCAACAAGATGGCCTACGGCTATTCGCAGCATTCCTGCCCCTTCTCGATGTGCGTCTTCATCGACGGACGGTGGTTCGGGTCCGAGCCCGAGCGCGGCGATGTCGTCGTGTTCCGCCACCCGGTCAATGGCGCTGACTTCATCAAGCGGGTGATCGGCCTTCCTGGTGACCGCATCCAGTTCGTGGACGGTGTGCTCTACATCAACGACGAGCCCGCGCCGCAGCGCCCGGATGGTGTCTTCGAGGAAGTCTATGACCGCCAGGGCGCCGCAGGAAGCCTGCCGCTGTGCAAGAACATGGCCGTCGGCTTCGGCGCGAGCTGCGAAAAGGACCGCTTTATCGAGACGCTGCCGAACGGGCGCGAACACGCGATCCTGGACGCGCGGGACGGCCAACTCGACAATACTGGCGTCTATACCGTGCCTGAAGGCCACTACTTCTTTGTCGGCGACAACCGCGACAACTCTACCGACAGCCGCGTGATGCCCCCGGTTGGTGTCGGCTTCGTTCCGTTCGAGAATCTGATCGGCCGGGCGGACCGGGTGATGTTCTCGTCTGCCGGGCGGTCGCTCTTCTTCTTCTGGACATGGCGGGGCGACCGGTTCTTCGAGGCGATCGAATAGTGAAGCTTTCCGCGGATCTGGATGCCTTCGCGCGCCGTCTCGGCCACCGGTTCCAGACCCCGGAGCACCTGATCCGCGCGCTCACGCATCCCTCGATCGCCACGACCTCGCGCCCCGACAACCAGCGGCTCGAGTTTCTGGGCGACAGGGTGCTTGGCCTGGTGATCGCCGAGGCGCTTCTGCGCGCCGACCGGGACGCGGCCGAAGGCACGCTTGCCCCGCGCTTCAACGCCCTTGTGCGCAAGGAGACCTGCGCCGAGATCGCCCGGTCGGTCGACCTTGGATCGGTCCTGAAACTTGGCCGGTCCGAGATGATGTCGGGCGGGCGCCGGAAGGACGCGCTTCTTGCGGACGCGATGGAGGCGGTGATCGCTGCGGTCTACCTTGATGCGGGGTTCGAGGCTGCACGTGACGTCGTGATGGCGCATTGGAACCCGAGGATCGACGCCGTGGAAGACGATGCGCGCGACCCCAAGTCCGCGCTTCAGGAATGGGCGCAGGCGCAGGGGCAGACGCCGCCGGACTATCTTGAGCGCGGGCGCGAAGGTCCCGACCATGCGCCGGTCTTCACGATCGAGGCGCGACTGTCGGACGGCCGGGCCGAGGCCGCCAAGGCCGGATCGAAGCGTCAGGCCGAACAGATGGCCGCGAAGGCGCTTCTGGAAAAGGTAAGGACCGAGCAATGACAACCACGCGCGCGGGCTTCGTCGCCCTGATCGGCGAACCGAACGCCGGCAAGTCGACGCTTCTGAACCGGCTGGTCGGCGCGAAGGTGTCGATCGTCACCCACAAGGTGCAGACCACCCGTGCCCGGATCCGCGGCGTCGCGATCTCGGGCGATGCCCAGATCGTCTTTGTCGATACGCCGGGCCTCTTTCGCCCGCGCCGCCGGCTTGACCGCGCGATGGTCGCCGCGGCCTGGGGCGGGGCGGCGGATGCCGATGTCGTCGTCCTTCTGGTCGAGGCACACCGCGGTGTGACCCCGGGAGTCGAAGCAATCCTCGATGCCTTGAAGGAGCGCGTGGGCGACCGCCCCGTCGCGCTGGCCATCAACAAGATCGACCGCGTCGAGGCGCCGGTTCTTCTGGGCCTGACGCAGGATCTGAACGACCGCTTCCCCTTCGTGCGCACCTTCATGATCTCGGCCGAGAAGGGGCACGGCGTCGATGCGCTTATGGAGTGGCTGGCCGGCGAGATGCCCGAAGGCCCCTGGCTTTACCCCGAGGATCAGATCGCCGATCTGCCGATGCGCATGATCGCCGCCGAGATGACGCGCGAGAAGCTCACGCTGCGGCTGCACGAGGAGCTGCCCTACCAGCTGACCGTCGAGACCGAGAGCTGGGAGGAGCGCAAGGATGGATCGGTCCGCATCGACCAGATGATCTATGTCGCCCGCGACGGCCACAAGGGTATCATCCTGGGCAAGAAGGGCGAGACGATCAAGACCATCAGCCAGCTTGCCCGCGCCGAGATCGAGGAGTTTCTGGGCCGCAAGGTGCACCTGTTCCTGCAGGTCAAGGTCCGTCCGAACTGGCTGGAGGAATCCGAACGGTATTCCGAAATGGGGCTCGATTTCTCCGACGGGGCGTCGTGACCCGGCTGACGGCCGATTTCTGGGTCGCGGCCTATCTGAACCGGCTGCGGCTGTCGGACATCCCCGCCTTCGTCGTTGCCAAGGGCGATGCCACCGCCGGGGCGGTGCTGGTGAAGCAGAACACTCTTGATGGCCATGCGCAGGTGTTCCAGCGGTCCTTCGATCTGATGACCGGGGACCGGGCCTGGATCGTGCTGGCCGAGGGGGACGAGGCCGCGTGCGACGCCGCCATTGCCCGCCAGCGGCAGTTCGACCCCGACCTTTGGGTGATCGAGGTCGAGGATCGCGCGGGCCGGCACCTTCTGGACGAGCCCGGGTTGTCGGGATGATGGAGTGGCGCGACGAGGGCGCCCTTCTGTCGGTGCGCCGCCACGGCGAGACCGCCGCCATCGTCGAGGTCTTCACCGCCGCGCATGGTCGTCACGCCGGTGTCGTGCGTGGCGGGACCAGCCGCAAGATCGCCCCGATCCTTCAGCCCGGCGCGCAGCTTGACGTGACATGGCGGGCGCGGCTCGACGAACACATCGGGGCGTTCACGGTCGAGCCGCTGAAAAGCCGGGCGGCCGACCTGATGTCCGACCGTCTGTCGCTTGCAGGGCTGCACGCGGTAACGGCCCTTCTGATCTTTGCCCTTCCGGAACGGGCAGCCTATCCCCGCCTTTATGCCCGAACACTGGCTCTGCTGGACATGATCGGCACGACAGAGGTCTGGCCGATGGCCTATTTGCGCTGGGAGCTGGCGCTGCTCGAGGAAATGGGATTCGGCCTCGACCTCGACCGATGCGCGGCGACCGGCCGGACCGATGACCTGGTCTATGTCTCGCCCCGCACCGGCCGTGCCGTCAGCCGGGGTGCCGCAGGGGACTGGGCCGACCGGCTCTTGCCGCTCAGCCCGGCGCTGACCGGGACGGCGGACTATATCGTGGCCGAGGTCCTGTCCGGCCTCGAAACCACCGGCCATTTCCTGATGACGAAGCTGGCCCCCGCGATGGGCAACCGCCCCGTGCCCGAAGCGCGCAGGCGGCTGGTCGAGGTGCTGGCGCGGTCGGCATGACCAGCTTGCGAAAAGACTGCCGCGTCGGGGGGTGCCGAGACGTGAAGCTTGCTGCACCGAACGGACCCCGCGCAGAGATGCGTCAGGAGCGTCCGGCGTCGACCAAGCCATTGGGCCGTCTCCCCACGCTTTCCCGCGTGTCGCGGAACTCGATGCCCAGAAGGTCGCGCGCCCGCGCGTTCGAGATCTCGTAGCGTTTTCCCAGGTCGTTCCGGATCGTCGCGATCGACGGGTCGAACATCCCGAGGAGGCGAACCACGAAATCGGGGGCGACGCGGGTGACGACCCGGCGGCCGGGAAATGCTGCCTTGACCGCTTCGGCCATGTCGCGAAACCACATCCAGCGGTCATTCATCAGGATCCGCTGGCCGATGCTTTCTGGCACATCGAGTGCCCGCACATGCGCATCGGCCACGTCGCGCACGTCGACCGTGCCGAAGCCCACGTTGGGCAGCATCGGGTCCTTGCCCTTCAGGAGGCGCTCGACCACTTCGATCGAGGTGCCATAGTCGAGGTCGAGGGGCGGGCCGACGACAAGGGAGGGGTTGATGCAGGTCAGATCGACCGCCCCGTCACTTTCGAGTACGAAATCCCACGCGGCCCGTTCAGCCAGGGTCTTGGACTTGGCATAGGCGGTGGCAGACGGGCTTGTCGCGTCGGACCAGTCAGCTTCGGTGAAGGCGCGTCCGGACGATGGCGACACCCCGGTGATCACGGAGACCGCCGACGAGGTCAGAACCACCCGACGCACCCCCGCTGCTTTTGCCGCCCGCAAGGCGCGCAGTGCGCCGTCGACGGCGGGGCGAATGAGCTCGTCGTCATCTTTCGGCTGCACCAGCGGAAAGGGCGAGGCGGTATGGATCACTCCGTCCACGCCGTTCATCGCGTCGGCCCATCCGTCGTCCGAGGTCAGGTCGAGCAGGACCGTCGACAGGTTCTCGATCCGCGCAGGGTCGGACAGCTTGGCCTGCATGGTGGCGCGCAGCTCTTGCGCCCGCTTTTCCGACCGTACCGATCCGCGCACATGGTCGCCCTGCTCCAGAAGCTGGAGCACGATGTGTTTGGCGATGTACCCGGTGGCTCCGGTGACAAGGATGGTTCGGCTCATGGGGCGCCCCGGCTATGGGAATTGCTAGTTACCTATACCGGGGCGCCTGAAGCGCAAGGCCTTGTCTCGTCGCGCGTCTCAGCCGAGGGCGGCGGCGCGCACGTCGTCGTCGATATGTTCGATGTATTGTGCGAAGTTCTCGGCGAACATGGCGACGAGTTTCTCGGCCTGGCGGTCATAGGCTTCGGCATCGTCCCAGGTCCGGCGCGGGTCGAGCAGGATGTCCGGAACACCGTCCACCGTGGTCGGGACCTCGAATCCGAAGTTCTTGTCCTTGCGGAACGGTGCGTCGCGGAGCGATCCGTCCAGCGCGGCGCTGAGAAGCGTGCGCGTGGCCTTGATCGGCATCCGGCTGCCGGTGCCATAGGCGCCGCCGGTCCAGCCGGTGTTGACCAGCCAGCAGGTCGCCCCGTGACGGCCGATCTTCTCGCGCAGCAGGTTGCCATAGACCACGGGCGGCCGCGGCGTGAACGGCGCACCGAAGCAGGTCGAGAAGGTCGGCTGCGGCTCGGTGACGCCGCGCTCGGTGCCGGCGACCTTCGAGGTGAAGCCCGACAGGAAGTGATACATCGCCTGCGCCGGGGTCAGCCGCGCGATGGGCGGCAGCACGCCGAAGGCATCGCAGGTCAGCATGATGACGTTCTTGGGATGGCCCCCAAGCGCGGTCTTCGAGGCGTTGGCGATATACTCCATCGGATAGGCCGCGCGCATGTTCGGCGTGAGGCTGTCATCCTCGAAATCCAGTTCGAGCGTGTCGGGATCGTAGACCATGTTCTCGATCACGGTCCCGAACATGCTGGTGGTGGCGTAGATCTCGGGTTCTGCCTCGGGGCTGAGGCTGATGGTCTTGGCATAGCAGCCGCCTTCGAAGTTGAAGGTGCCGCGATCCGACCAGCCATGCTCGTCGTCCCCGATCAGGATGCGCGAGGGATCGGACGACAGCGTCGTCTTGCCGGTGCCCGAAAGGCCGAAGAAGATGGCCGTGTCGATCGGGTTCCCGGGCGCGTGGTTGGCCGAGCAATGCATCGGCATGATGCCCTTTTCAGGCAGCAGGTAGTTGAGAAGCGTGAACACGCCCTTCTTGTTCTCGCCCGCGTATTCGGTGCCGCCGATCAGGACGAGCTTCTGGTCGAAGTTGATCGCGATGACGGTGTCGGTGCGGCAGTTGTGGCGCTCGGGATCGGCCTTGAAGGTGGGGCAGTTCACGATGGTGAACTGGGGAACGAAGCTTTTCAGCTCCTCCCGGTCGGGCTTGCGCAGCAGGTGCCGGATGAACAGGCCGTGCCAGGCAAGTTCGGTGACAAGACGTACGTCGAGGCGGTTCGCGGGGTCCGCGCCGGCAAAGAGATCCTGAACGAAGTAGTCGCGGCCCTTCATATGCTCGAGCATGTCGGCGTGCAGGCGCTCGAAACCCTCGGGCGACATCGACCCGTTGTTTTCCCACCAGATCACGTCCTCGGTGGTCGCGGTGCGCACCACATGCTTGTCCTTGGGCGAGCGGCCCGTGTACTTGCCCGTTTCGACCAGAAGTGTCCCGCCGAGACCCAGCCGGCCTTCGCCACGCTTCAGCGCCTCTTCGATAAGCGCTGGCTCGAGGAGGTTGTAATGGACCTCGCCAAGCCCTGCGATGCCCTGGTCCTCAAGGCGATGGTTCGGGTTGACGGTTCCTCTGGTCATGACAGGCGATCTCCCCCAGGTGGGCCGGACGTGGCCGGCAAATTCTGATTTCGGACATCGGAGCCTTCGCGCACCCCGAATCGTGGGCGGGTTATAATCTTGCGCGACGGGGCTTGAACAGGTGCGTTGAGCGGCGTTAGCGCAACCAAATAAAGGTTAGCGCAATCAATTCAGGTTACTGCGACATATCAGTCATGCCCGCGACAAATCTGCCGGGCAAATCGGCAACAAAGCCGTCGAATAGCACATTATTGTTGATTCGACCGGAACTGCACATGAATATGCCTCAAAAAAGTCGCACCCCCATGTGTGATTGCAGGCACCGAGAGCAGAACAAGGATCAGTTTCATGGCCACAATCGCGCTGGTCGATGACGACCGGAACATTCTGACGTCCGTCTCAATGACGCTCGAAGCCGAAGGCTTCGAAGTCGAGACTTACAACGACGGTCAGGCGGCGCTCGACGCGTTCAACAAGAAGCTGCCGGACATGGCGGTCTTTGACATCAAGATGCCACGGATGGACGGAATGGACCTGCTTCAGCGGGTGCGTCAGAAAACCGCGATGCCGGTGATCTTCCTTACCTCGAAGGACGACGAGATCGACGAGGTTCTGGGCCTGCGCATGGGCGCGGACGACTACGTCAAGAAGCCCTTCAGTCAGCGCCTGCTGGTCGAGCGCATCCGCGCGCTTCTGCGCCGGCAAGAGGTCATCGCTGGCGATGCCCTTGGCGAAGCCGACCAGAGTCAGGTGATGCAGCGCGGGGAACTCAAGATGGACCCGCTGCGCCATTCGGTGGCGTGGAAGGGACGCGACGTGTCCCTGACAGTCACCGAGTTCCTGCTTCTGCAGGCGCTCGCGCAGCGGCCCGGTTTCGTCAAGAGCCGCGACCAGCTCATGGACGTGGCCTATGATGACCAGGTCTATGTGGATGACCGCACGATCGACAGCCACATCAAGCGGTCTGCGCAAGAAGATGCGCATGGTCGACAGCGAGTTTTCAGCCATCGAAACCCTCTACGGGATCGGTTACCGTTACAACGAAGAGTAAGTGTAGCTGGCGACGGAGATCGAGGTGGAGGGTGCCGGGAAGGTTCAGCAACCCGATGTTGTTCTGGGTGAGGACTGGATCGGCGCCCAAGGCACGGCCGAAGCCGAACTGCGAAACCGTCGCGAACGCCGGGGGCTGATCTCGATCAACCGCTCGCCCTTGGCGCGCAAGATCATCACGTTCAACCTGCTTGCAATCCTCGTGCTGGTCGCGGGGGTGCTTTTGCTGAACCCGTTCCGGGACAGCCTTGTGATCCAGCGCGAACAGGGCATGGTGCACGAGGCCCACCTGCTTGCCGCCGTGTTCCAGGCGCAGCTGCCGCAGGGTGTGCCGGCGAACCTCGCCGCCGGCGATGGCATCGACGTCGGCGACACGCTGATGGAGCTGGCGCTGCCTCAAGCGGTCGAGGTCTTCGTCTACGACCCTTCCGGGGTGCTGCTTGCCACAACCGTGGGACAGGACCGCCCGCCGCAGCCTGCTGTCGTCGGGCTTGAAAGGGACGATCGCAGCACGGTCATCACCGATTTCCTGACGCGCGTCTGGGAGGGGGTGTCGCGCCTGCTGCGCCCGGTGTCCGGGCCCGAAGATCCCGGATCGGAGCGGCAGGCAAGCGTCCTGGTGGAAGCCGCCATGGGTGGCACCACGCAAAGCAACACCGGCACCGACCGCGATGGCAATACCATCTTCGCCGTCGCCACGCCGATCTTTCAGGATGGCGTGCCGGTCGGGGTGATCGCGCTGACAAGTGCGGCTGGCGAGATCGACGACCTGGTCCGGGCCGAGCGTGAGCAGGTGCTGCACATGTTCGTCATCGCGATCCTCGTCTCGATTGGCCTGAGCCTCGTCCTTGCCTCGACCATCGCCAATCCGCTGTCCGACCTGGCCGCCGCGGCCGAGATCGGGCGCGAGAAGAACGCGGGCCGGGTCAGCCCCGGTCGCGTCCGCATCCCCGATCTGACCGCGCGACCCGACGAGATCGGTCGTCTGTCCGGTGCGCTGCGCGGCATGGTTGCGGCCCTCTACGACAGGATCGACGCGAACGAACAATTCGCAGCGGATGTGGCACATGAAATCAAGAACCCGCTGGCTTCGCTGCGATCGGCCGTCGGCACCCTGCGGGTCGCCAAGCGCGACGAACAGCGCGACCGTCTGCTCGACGTGATCGAGCACGATGTCCGCCGTCTCGACCGGCTGGTGAGCGACATCTCGAACGCCTCGCGCCTGGACAGCGAACTGGTCCGCGAAGAAGAGGAACAGTTCAATCTTCTGAAAATGCTTCACAATCTTTCTGACCATCTTGGGAAGGACGCGAAGTCGAAGGGGATCGAGTTCATCACCGATCTGCCCACGGACCCGATCGAGATCGTCGGCCTCGAATCCCGACTGGCGCAGGTCTTCGTCAACCTGCTCTCGAACGCCATCTCGTTTTGCGAGGCGGGCGATGCAATTCGCGTCTGGGCCCGAAAGCGCGACAACCGAGTGCTTGTCGTGGTCGAGGATACCGGACCCGGCATCCCCGAACAGGCGCTGACCAAGATCTTCAACCGCTTCTACTCCGAGCGTCCGGTCGGGCAGTTCGGCAACAACTCGGGCCTCGGGCTTGCGATTTCGAAGCAGATCGTCGAGGCGCATGGCGGCGTGATCTGGGCCGAGAACATCCGTCCGACCGACGAAGATATCACTTCCGAACCGCTGGGCGCCCGCTTCGTCGTTGGCTTGCCGGTCTGACCGGCGGTTCCTGATGTCCGCGCCTCCCTCCGACGACGACATCGCCCCCGCGCTCGACGTGCCGGGCACGGTCCACGCCAGTGCCGTGTCGCTGGGGCCGCGTGCGGTGCTGATCCTGGGCCCGTCCGGGTCGGGGAAATCCGGTCTCGCGCTGACGTTGATGGCGTTCGGGGCGCAGCTTGTCGCGGATGACCGGGTCGTCCTGTCCCTGCAGGACGGGCTGCCGTGGATGTCCGCACCCAGGACCATCGAGGGGCTGATCGAAGCGCGGGGCGTCGGCCTTTTGCAGGCCGATGCGGTTCCGGGTGCCTGGCTGTCGCTGGTGGTCGATCTTGCCCGGATCGAGACGCAGCGTCTGCCGCCGCTGCGCGAGATTCAGGTGGGGGACCACGCCATCCCCCTTCTTCACAAGATGGAGAGCGCGCATTTCGCGCCGTCGATCCTGCAATATCTGAAGGCAGGACGGAGCGCGCGATGATGCCCAACACCCCCCAAGGGTCCGCACCCACGGACGGCCAGCGGTCATCGACCGCCGGTCGCGTCGTGCTTGTGACGGGTCCGTCGGGGGCCGGCCGGTCGACCGCGCTGAAGATCCTCGAGGATCTGGGGTTCGAGATCATCGACAACCTGCCCTTGTCGCTGCTGCCCCGGCTTTTGTCCGGACCGCCGCTGGGCCGGCCGCTGGCGCTGGGGATCGACGTGCGCAACCGCGATTTCTCGGTCGCGGCCATGGGCGAGGCGATTGACCGCCTGACCCGCGATCCTGCGCTCGAAGCCCAGATGCTCTACCTCGATGCCCGCGCCGAGGTGATCGTCCGCCGCTACTCCGAAACCCGCCGCCGCCATCCGGCGGCACCGGAAGAACCGCCCTCCATCGGCGTCGACCGCGAAATCGAGATGCTCATCTCGATCCGCGACCGCGCCGATGTGCTGATCGATACGTCGGACCTGAGCCCGCACGAGCTTCGCGACGAGATCATCCGCTGGTTCGCAGACGAGGACGACCGCCGTCTTGCGGTGTCGGTGCATTCCTTCTCCTACAAGCGTGGCCTGCCGCGCGGGATCGATATGGTGTTCGACGTGCGCTTCCTGAGAAATCCCCACTGGGAGGCGGCACTGCGCCCGTTGGATGGACGCGACCCGCGCGTCGCTGCCTTCGTTGCGGGAGACGCGCGGCTTGGTCCGTTCTTCGACCGGGTGCGCGATCTTGTGCTGTCCCTGCTTCCGGAATACCGGGCCGAGGGCAAGTCGCACCTGTCAATTGGCATCGGCTGCACCGGCGGGCAGCACCGTTCGGTCAGGGTGGCGGAAATGCTGGCCGAAGCGCTTGCAGAGGCCGGTTGGGGAGTGTCTATAAGGCACAGGGAGCTTGAGCGGCGGGCGGGCAACGCATCGCCGGCGGGGCAGGATAGAGGCGCTTGATCGGTATCGTGATCGTGGCACACGGCGGGCTGGCCAGAGAGTATCTGGCCGCGGTCGAACACGTGGTCGGACACCAGCCGGGCATCCTCGCCATCTCGATCGAGGCTGATCACGACCGTAGCGCCAAGCAGTCGGAGATTTCAGCAGCCGCCGACCGCGTGGATACCGGCGACGGGGTCGTCGTCGTGACCGACATGTTCGGGGGATCGCCATCGAATCTCTCGCTGCCGGCCTGCGCGGCTTCGGACCGCAAGATCATCTACGGTGCGAATCTGCCGCTTCTGATCAAGCTTGCGAAATCGCGCCACAAGCCGGTGCCCGAGGCCGTGGCCTGCGCACTTGCCGCGGGACGCAAATACATCGACAGTTTCGACGGAACAGCAGGATAATCGGCCCATGTCGGAACGCGTTGCCCGGACTCTGACCATCGTCAACGAAAAGGGGCTGCACGCCCGCGCCTCGGCCCGGCTGGTCGAGGTTGTCGAATCCTTCGACGCCGACGCCGAAGTGCGCCGCGACGGGATGTCCGCCTCGGGCGACAGCATCATGGGGCTTTTGATGTTGGCAGCCTCGAAAGGAACAACTATTGAGGTCGAGACCCGCGGCCCAGAGGCTGCGGATCTGGCCGAAGCCCTGACCGTGCTGGTTGCGGACCGCTTCGGCGAGGACATGTGACGCGCCGCCAATCCGAACGGCGCGGTGGGAGGCGGGGTTCGAACCCTTGGTTGACAGTACCCTGAACACACACAAGACAGCCCCGCGGATCGGCGGCCCGACACCTTACGACAAGCGCAAGCTGAGCTACGCGCACACGTTCGACAATCCCTGGCAATCCGGCACGATCCGAACGCTCGAGTGGCTGACGGGCAAGTTGACGCTTCTCAACAAGATCCGCCGGTTCGAGCGCGAAGGCGTGCCCGTGGGCCAGGCCTTCTGGAGCCAGGCCCTTGACCACATGGGGATCGAGCTGCAGGTCACCGCCGAGCAGATCGCGCGCATCCCGGGCGAAGGTCCTCTGGTCGTCGTTGCGAACCACCCCCACGGCCTGGTCGACGGCGTGGTCCTGGCCGAGCTCATCGGCCGTGCCCGCACCGATTACCGCATCCTCACCCGCAACCTTCTGACCGGCGTCAGCGAGATCGCCCAGTTCCTGATTCCCGTCCCCTTCCAGCACGAGGACAGCGCGCTCGAGAAGAACCTCGAGATGCGGCGGAGCGCGATGGATCATCTTGGGCAGGGTGGGGTGATCGCGCTCTTTCCCTCGGGCGTGATCGCCACATCGGAAAGTCTTTTCGGTCCCGTGATCGAGGCCGAGTGGAACCCCTTTACCGCCAAGCTGATCCAGCGGTCCGGTGCGCGCGTCTTGCCGATCTATTTTCCTGGCCAGAACTCGCGTGCCTACCAGATCGCCAACCGGGTGTCGGCGACGATCCGGCAGGGGCTTTTGCTGCACGAGGTCGTGCACGCCTTCAATCGTCCGCAACGGCCCGTCATCGGCGAACCGATCGAGCGCGATGAAATCGAAAGCTGGGCGGGCAATCCGCGCGGCTTCATGGCCGAACTGCGCAAACGGACCCTTTCGCTGGGATAGAGCGCCCGCTGGGTCCCGGGTCGGCCGCCTACCGCGTCGGAACAGGCACTTCGCCACGATAGTCGTAAAAGCCGCGCTGGGTCTTGCGGCCCAGCCACCCGGCCTCGACATACTTGGTCAGCAGCGGGCAGGGACGGTACTTGGTGTCCGCCAGCCCGTCATGCAGCACGTTCATGATCGCAAGGCAGGTGTCGAGTCCGATGAAATCGGCCAGTTCCAGCGGCCCCATCGGGTGGTTGGTTCCCAGCTTCATCGCCTGGTCGATCGACTGTACCGAGCCGACGCCTTCGTAGAGCGTATAGACCGCCTCGTTGATCATGGGCATCAGGATGCGGTTCACGATGAAGGCCGGGAAATCCTCGGCCGTGGCCGAGGTCTTGCCCAGTCTTTCCACGACCGCATGCAGTGTCTGGTAGGTGTCTTCGTCCGTGGCGATGCCACGGATCAATTCGACCAGTTGCATCACCGGCACCGGGTTCATGAAGTGGAAGCCCATGAACTTCTCGGGCCGGTCGGTGCGGCTGGCCAGCCGCGTGATCGAGATCGACGAGGTGTTCGAGGTCAGGATCGTCTCGGGCTTCAGGTGCGGCACGAGATCCTCGAAGATCGCGGTCTTCACCGTCTCGCGCTCGGTCGCGGCCTCGATGATCATGTCGCACTGGCCCAGGTCCTTGAGGACAAGGGTCGTGGCGATCCGCGCCATCGCCTCGTCCTTCTCGGCCGCGGTGATCTTTTCGCGCGCCACCTGACGGTCGAGATTGCCCGAGATGATCTGGCGGGCCTGGTCCAGCGCGTCCTTGCTGACATCGGTCATCAGCACATCGTATCCCGCAAGGGCAAAGACGTGGGCTATGCCGTTCCCCATCTGCCCGGCGCCGACGACGCCCACTTTCGCGATGTCCATGCCGTATCCCCTGTCCCGGAAGTCGGGCAGACCATAGGCAGCACCGGCCAGCAGGCGCAAGCGGTAAGGCTGTCGCGGTTTTTCGTTGAATTCGGCCTTTAGCACCCTGGAAAGACCTTTGCTGCAAAACGGCGGCGGGTGAGTTCGAACAAGGGTTGGGGGCAAGGATGGCTTTCGAGAACAATACCGGCGGGATTCTGGATTATTATCCCTACAGGTTGGGGCGGTCGCGGCTGATGTTCCGGGGGCCGCGTCCGCGGATCGACGGTGCCTATGCCACCGTGCTGGGGGGAAGCGATGCCTACGGCAAGTTCGTGGCCGACCCGTTTCCCTCCCTGCTCGAGGCCCGGCTCGGCATTCCGGTGATCAACTTCGGCTGCATGCACGCAGGTGTCTCGGCCTTCAGCGACGAGGACGCGGTGCTTGCCGCCTGCGCCGAGGCCGAAGTGACGGTGATCCAGATCATGGGGGCGGCGAACATGTCGAACCGTCTCTACAGCGTCCATCCGCGCCGGAACGACCGGTTTCTCAAGGCTTCGCCGGCGCTGCGCGGCTTCTATCCACAGGTCGATTTCACCGAATACAATTTTACCCGCCACCTCCTGTCGGCGCTCGAGTCGCATGACACCGCGGCCTTCGCTGCCGTGCGTGAGGAACTGCGCGAGGCGTGGCTTGGCCGGATGCGGCTTCTGATCCGAAGGATCGGCGGGCGGGTCGTTCTTCTGTGGATGGCGCACCGCCGGCCCGAAGACGGCGATGCCTTGCCCTCGGGAGGTGACCCGCTTTTCGTCGATCGCGAGATGATCGATGCGCTGGCCGGCGAAGTTGCGGACACTGTCGAGGTTGTCGCCAGTCCGACCGCGCGCGAGGAAGGGCTCGATCACAAGATCTATGCGCCGATCGAAGCCCTCGCTGCGCAAGAGGTGCCCGGCCCGCTCTTCCACGCCGAGGTGGCCGAGACGCTGGCCCGCCGTCTTCCGCCGCTTCTGAAACAGAAACGGCCCGGCGAAGGGATCACCGGGCCGCGCGAAAATCTGTCGGAACCGTTCAGAGCTTCTCGATAAGCTCGGGCACGACGGCGAAGAGGTCGCCCACAAGGCCGTAGTCGGCGACCTGGAAGATCGGGGCTTCCTCGTCCTTGTTGATCGCGACGATGATCTTGGAATCCTTCATCCCCGCCAGGTGCTGGATCGCGCCCGAGATGCCCACGGCGATGTAGAGCTCGGGCGCCACGACCTTGCCGGTCTGGCCCACCTGCCAGTCGTTCGGGGCATAGCCCGAATCGACCGCCGCGCGCGACGCGCCCACCGCCGCGCCAAGCTTGTCGGCCAGCTGTTCGATGATGGCGAACTGCTCCTGGCTGCCCACACCGCGGCCGCCCGAGACGACGATCCCCGCGCTGGTCAGTTCCGGCCGGTCGCTGGCCGCGACCTTGTCCTCGACCCATTCCGACAGGCCCGACGCGGCGGGCGCGCCGACCGTCTCGACCGGGGCGGCCGCCTGTTCACCGGCCGCCTCGAAGGTCGAGGTGCGGAAGCTGATGACCTTGGTCGCATCCGACGAGGTCACCGTCTGGATCGCGTTGCCGGCGTAGATCGGCCGCTCGAACGTGTCGGCATCGACCACGCCCGAGGCGTCCGAGATCACCATCACGTCAAGAAGCGCCGCCACCCGCGGAAGGATGTTCTTGGCATCCGTCGTCGCCGGCGCGCAGATGTGGCTGTAGTCGCCCGCAAGCCCCACGATCAGGTCCGCCGTCGACTCGGCCAGCCGGTGGCCCAGGCTCGGGCCCTCGGCCACCAGCACCTTGCCCACGCCCGCGATGGTCGCCGCCTCGGCACCCGCCGCCGCTGCTGTCGCCCCGGCGCAGAGCACCGTCACGTCACCCAGCTTGGCTGCCGCCGTCACCGCCTTCGAGGTCGCGTCGCGGTTCAGCGCGCCGTCCGTCACCTCGGCCAGAAGAAGAACCGCCATCAGAGCACCCCCGCTTCGTCTTTCAGTTTCGCCACAAGCTCGTCGACCGAGCCGACCTTGACGCCCGCCTTGCGCGACGCCGGCTCCGAGGTCTTCACCACCGTCAGCCGCGGCGTCACGTCGACTCCGTAGTCGGCCGGGGTCTTTTCATCGAGCGGTTTCTTCTTGGCCTTCATGATGTTCGGCAGGCTGGCATAGCGTGGCTCGTTCAGGCGCAGGTCGACCGTCACGATCGCCGGAAGGGTCACCTTGACCGTCTGAAGCCCGCCGTCGACCTCGCGCGTCACCAGCGCGTGGTCGCTCTCGACGCTCAACTCGCTGGCGAAGGTCGCCTGGCTCCAGCCCAGAAGGGCCGCCAGCATCTGCCCGGTGGCGTTCATGTCGTTGTCGATCGCCTGCTTGCCCGCGAGGACCAGGCCCGGCTGTTCCTCGTCGATCACGGCCTTGAGAAGCTTGGCGACCGCCAGTGGCTCGATGTCCTGGTGCACGTCGTCGGTCGCCACGATCAGGATCGCCCGGTCCGCCCCCATCGCCAGCGCCGTGCGCAGTGTTTCCTGCGCCTGCTTCACGCCGATCGACACCGCAACGATCTCCTCGGCCTTGCCGGCTTCCTTCAGCCGGATCGCCTCTTCCACGGCAATCTCGTCGAACGGGTTCATCGACATCTTCACATTGGCAAGATCGACACCCGATCCATCCGCCTTCACGCGGACCTTCACGTTGTAGTCGATCACCCGCTTCACAGGCACAAGCACCTTCATCGGCGTGACTCCATCGGTTGGCGGCGCAGGCGCGCCGGATAGCATCGCGTCCGGTGTTAGCCCGCCCGGGCGGCGGAAAACAGTGCAAAACCGACGCGTGGCCGCGTCGCGACGCCGCGTTTCTGCATGGGCGCGCGGTCAGACGCGGTCAGACAGGCGCCGAGCGTCCCGCCAGTTCGACGAAGAGGCTGGCGTAGCACAGCACGGTCGCGGCCAGGACGAAGACATGCCAGATCGTGTTGTGGAACGGCAGCCGGTGCCAGAGCAGGAACACGACGCCCACGGAATAGAGAATGCCGCCGATCACCAGAAGCACGAAGCCCGCGGTGCTCAGGCTGTCCATGAGCGGCCCGCCCCAAAGCGCCCCGGCCCAGCCGAGGCCCAGATAAAGGATGATCGCGAAGGGCTTCACCCGCTCGGACCCGAACAGGATCATCGCCGCGCCAGCGCCGGCCACGGCCCAGATGGCCGCCAGGAACCATCCCATGTGCGCGCCGGTCAGAATGATGAAGGGCGTGTAGGTGCCAGCGATCTTCATGTAGATCGCCGACTGGTCGATGCGGCGCAGGACCGGTTTCCAGTCCTCGGCGCGGATCATGTTGTAGAAGGCCGAACAGGACAGCATCGCGATCAGGGTCACCGCATAGACGGTCATCGCCGAGACTGTGCCGGCGTCGCCGATCCAGACGGCGGTCAGGACAACCATCACCGGGGCCGCGATCAGGGCGGCCAGTACGCCGAGGACGTGAATCGCCGCGTCCGAAAGGTATTCGGCCCGGCTGTAGACTCGCACTCGCGCCTCCCGTCCGGCCATCGTGTCGCCCCTCGCAATCGTCACCCACGGCTACAGCATGATCCCGGAACAACCTCCGGTCAATGCAGTGGGTGGCCGCGGCCGCAACGTTACCGGTTCGCGCCCGGCACCCACAGCACGTCCGCCTGGCCGTTGTCGTTGGCGATCCGGCTTGCCACGAAGAACCAGTCCGACAGGCGGTTGAGGTACTTCACCGCCGCCTCGTTCACCGATTCCATCGTGGCGAGTTCCACGACCATCCTCTCGGCGCGGCGCGATACGGTGCGGCACAGATGAAGATGGGCCGCAACGGGCGATCCGCCGGGCAGCACGAAGGAGCGCAGCGGCTGCAATTGCGTGTTCATCTCGTCGATTTCCGTCTCGAGGCGTGTGACCTGGCTGTCGGCCATGCGCAGCGGCGGATATTCGGCCTCGGCGTCCTTTTCGATGTCGGGGCGGCAGAGATCGGCACCCAGATCGAAGAGATCGTTCTGGATCATGGCCAGCATGGTGTCGATCGCGCCCGTCGCGTGCAGCCGCGCCAGCCCGACGGTCGCGTTCACCTCGTCCACGGTGCCATAGGCCGTGACCCTAAGACTGTGCTTGGCCACCCGCGCGCCGTTGCCAAGCGCGGTTTCGCCGGCGTCCCCGGTTCGTGTGTAGATGCGATTCAAGACGACCATGATCAGCTCCTTGCCTGACGCACCAGGATGAACGCCACCATGAGCGCCACGGCGAAGGCCTGCGCGTACAGCCGCCACCGCATGACGCGGTTGGCGTGTTTGCGATTGAAGTCGCCACCGCGTCCGAAACCGCCGATTCCGACCATCAGGATGACCGCGACCGCGAGGACCGCGATCAGCACGATTATGAAAAATGGATCGCTCAGCACGACGTGGCTCCCGTTGTTGGTCGGACACCACCTAGGCGCGATGTGCCGAAAGACGAGGGTGCACCGTCATCGGCCGGCAAGCAAGCGGTCGGTCGCCCAGGTCGGCAGGATGCGCTTCAGTATCGCGGCCGCGTAGACCGGCGTCGTGACGAAATACCGCGCCTTGGGGGTCCTCGCGTCAAGGGCGCGCACGAGTTTCGCTGTCACGGCCGAGGACGGCAACTGGAACGGATCGGCGCCGTCCGTGCGATAGAGCCGTGTTTCAATCTTGAGGCGGTAATCGTCGGCCCGCGCCGAGGAGGCCGCGTCGATCCATCGCTCGTACTGGCGCGCGGCGTTCTGGCGGAAGGCCGTTCCGATCGGGCCGGGTTCGATCAGGACGACATGTATCCCGGTCCCACGCATCTCGAGTCGCAGCGCGTCGGTGAGCCCCTCGAGCGCGAATTTCGTCGAGCAATAGGGCCCCCGGAACGGGGCTGCGACGAAGCCGAAGCCCGAGCTGTTGTTGACGATCCGCCCGTGCCCCTGCTGCCGCATGACCGGGATGACGTGCCGCGTCAGGTCGTGGACGCCGAAGAAGTTGGCGTGAAAGATCGCCTCCAGCGCCTCGCGCGGGGTGTCCTCGACCAGCGCGGGCAAGCCCCAGGCGCCGTTGTTGAAGAGTGCATCCAGCGTGCCGCCCGTGGCTTCGAGCACCTCGGTCAGGCCGTCCACGATGGACGCGGGGTCGGCATGGTCGATCCGCGGGCTTTCGAAGCCCTCGGCGCGAAGCCGGTCGCAGTCGGCCGCCTGCCGGCAGCTGGCGAAGACACGCCAGCCCCGGTCGCGCAAACCATGGGCCGCGTCATAGCCGATGCCCGACGAACAGCCGGTGATGAGGATGGAGCGCGTCAACCGATGCCTGTCCTTCTTTTCGCCTCTGGACCCAGAGTCCCGGCCCGTTTACACCGCTTCCATGTCCGATGTCATCGACGATCCCGACGCCCCGGTGCCCGACCTGACCGAGCCGTTGCGGCGCGCCATCGGCGACCGCTATCTGACCTATGCGCTGTCGACGATCATGCACCGCGCCCTGCCCGATGCGCGCGACGGGCTGAAGCCGGTGCACCGGCGAATCCTTTACGCAATGCGGGAACTGCGCCTGTCGTCCACCGGCGGTTTCCGGAAGTCGGCGAAAATCTCGGGCGACGTGATGGGGAACTATCACCCGCATGGCGACGCGGCGATCTATGATGCGATGGCGCGGCTCGCCCAGGACTTCAACGTGCGCTACCCGCTGGTCGACGGTCAGGGCAACTTCGGCAACATCGACGGCGACAATCCCGCCGCAAGCCGGTACACCGAGGCACGGATGACCGCCGCCGCCGAGGCGCTTCTGGCGGGCCTCGACGAAGATGCCGTCGACTTCCGCGACAACTATGACGGGACACTGCGCGAACCCATCGTCCTGCCGGCGGCCTTTCCCAACCTTCTGGCCAACGGCTCGTCCGGCATCGCGGTCGGCATGGCCACGAACATCCCGCCGCACAACATCAGCGAACTGGTCGATGCTTGCCTGCACCTGATCAAGACGCCGGACGCCCGCGACGACACGCTTCTGAACTTCGTGCCCGGCCCGGACTTCCCGACCGGCGGGGTGATCGTCGAACCGCGCGAGTCGATCGCCGAGACCTATCGCACCGGTCGTGGCGGTTTCCGCCTGCGCGCGAAATGGGAGATCGAGGATCAGGGCCGCGGCACCTGGCAGATCATCGTCACCGAGATCCCCTACCAGGTGCAGAAGTCCAAGCTGATCGAACGCCTGGCCGAGCTGATCCAGACCAAGAAGATCCCGATCCTTGCCGATGTGCGCGACGAATCCGCTGATGACATCCGCATCGTGCTGGAACCCCGGTCGAAGAACGTCGATGCCGAGGTTCTGATGGGCATGCTCTTCCGCAACTCGGATCTCGAGACCCGGTTCGCGATGAACCTCAACGTGCTGATCGACGGTCTCACGCCCAAGGTCTGTTCGCTCAAGGAGGTGCTGCGCGCATTCCTCGACCATCGGCGCGACGTCCTGATCCGGCGCAGCCGACACCGGATGGACAAGATCGACCATCGTCTCGAAGTGCTCGAAGGCTTCATCGTTGCCTTCCTGAATCTTGACCGCGTGATCGACATCATCCGCTACGACGACGACCCCAAAACCGCCCTGATGACCGAGGACTGGGCCGACCCGAAGCCGCGCGCCACGTCCGAGAAGGACTATGTCTCGCCCCTGTCGGCGGCGGACCCCGACCCCGAGATCGGCCTTTCTGAGGTGCAGGTCGAGGCGATCCTGAACATGCGCCTGCGCAGCCTGCGACGGCTCGAAGAGCTTGAGCTTGTCAAGGAACGCGACGCGCTGATGGCCGAGCGCGCCGAGCTTGAGGATCTGCTCGAGCAGGAGGGTCTGCAATGGGCCCGCATCGCCGAGCAGCTGCGCGAGGTGAAAAAGCAGTTCGGCAAGGACTACGACCGCGGTGCGAGGCTGACGCAATTCGCCGAGGCCGCCGAGGTCGCCGACGTGCCCATCGAGGCGATGATCGAGCGCGAGCCGATCACGGTGGTCTGTTCCCGCATGGGCTGGATCCGGGCGATGAAGGGCCACATCGACCTGACCCAGGAGCTCAAGTTCAAGGATGGCGACGGCCCCCGCTTCGCCTTCCATGGCGAGACGACCGACAAGCTTGTCCTTTTCGGCACCAACGGGCGGTTCTACACGCTTGCCGCATCGAACCTGCCCGGCGGGCGCGGCATGGGCGAGCCAGTGCGACTGATGGTCGATTTGCCGAACGAGGCCGAGATCGTGACCTTCTTCATCCACCGCCCGGGTCGCAAACTGCTGGTCGCCTCGACCGCGGGCGACGGCTTTCTCGTGCCCGAGGACGAGGTCATCGCCCAGACCCGCGCGGGCAAACAGGTGCTGAACGTCAAGGACCCCGCCCGCGCCGCCCTGTGCAAACCCGCCACCGGCGATCACGTCGCGGTGGTCGGCGACAACCGCAAGGTCGTGATCTTCCCGCTGGACGAGTTGCCGGAAATGACGCGCGGCAAGGGGGTGCGGCTGCAGAAGTACAAGGACGGTGGGCTGTCGGACGCCACGACCTTCGCCCTTTCCGAGGGGCTGAGCTGGCTTGACCCCGCCGGCCGTACACGGACCGAGACCGACCTTGCGGACTGGCTGGGCAAGCGTGCCGGATCGGGACGCATGGCGCCGCGTGGCTTTCCGCGGGACAATCGCTTCACCTGAGGCGCCGGACGGTCGCAAAATGTTTCCCATAGACCCAGAACTGGGGCAGGGTTCGCATCAGGGCTGACGTCCACACGGGATGCCGGACTTGGACGGCCGCAGGCGCTGGTGCATGGACAACCTGATACTTCTGGTCTTCTGCTTCGCCGCCGGCATCATCCTGCGACGTCTCGGACGCTTTCCGGCAAATGCCTCGGCGGTCTTCAATTCGTTCATCATCAACATCGGCCTGCCCGCCATGGCGCTGGCCTATCTGAACGGCCTGACCCTTTCGACCGACCTGCTCTATGCGGCCGCGGCGCCCTGGGTTCTCTTCCTGCTTGCCATCGTGATCCTCTGGCCGCTCTGCCATGGGTTGGGATTCCCAAGGCGAACCACGGGCTGCGTGATCCTTGTCGGCGGGCTGGCGAATACCTCGTTCCTGGGCATCCCGATGATCGAGGCTTTCTACGGACCCGAGTGGGTCAGCGTCGGCGTCGTGATGGACCAGCTTGGATCCTACATCGTGCTGTCGGTCCTCGGGATCGCCCTTGCCCGGGTCTTCGCGGCCGGACCCGGACCGTCGCCGCGCGACATCGCGCTCAAGGTCCTCCAGTTTCCCCCGTTCATCGCCACCATCGCCGGACTTGTGCTGATGAACACGACCTATCCGGTGTGGCTCGACGGCATGCTCGACCGGCTTGCTGTCACCGTGGCGCCGCTTGCCCTCATTTCGATCGGCTTTCAGCTTCGGATCTCGGACATCGGGGGGAAGGTTGCGCCGCTTGTCGTGGGACTTGCCTACAAGCTTCTGGTCGGACCGCTGATCATCCTGGTCCTTCTGGTGTTCGTGGCCGGGGGGCGGGGCACGGTGGCGCAGATCACCGTATTCGAGGTTGCAATGGCGCCCATGGTGGGCGCATCAATCGTGGCGATGGAAAACGATCTCGATCCGCAGCTCGCGACTCTTCTCGTGGGCCTTGGGGTGCCGGTCTCCTTCATCACGCTGGTCGCATGGAGATACATCCTTGCCGGGATCTGAGGACGACACCACCGAACGCTCGGGCCTGATCGCCGCTCTTGCAGCCGCTGTGACCAATCGTTCGGACAGCGAGGATGCCCTGGGTCTCGCGCATTGGGACGCGGCGACTTGGCAGATGCTTCTGGCCTCGGCGGAGATCGTGACCCTTGGCAACGGCGATATCCTGATCGCGCGTGATCATGCTGGCGATGACCTTTACTTCGTCGTGAACGGCGTCCTCGAGGTTTCCGTCCCGCAGATGACGAGCTTCTCGATCGCGCCGGGGTTTCAGGTCGGGCCGGGCTCTATCGTCGGCGAGGTGGCATTTCTCAGCGCATGCGGTCGCACGGCGAGCGTCTGGTCGAAAGGGCCGTCGACAGTGTTCCGCCTTTCTCATGCGTCGTTCGATGCGTTCCGGGCGGCAAATCCCGCCTGGTCCTGCGACCTGATCTACGCCATCGCGCAGATTCTGGCCGGGCGCCTCCGGGCCGCGCAAAGCGGGGAATTGACGGCCCCCGGAAGACGGCAATCCGGTCTTTACTGATCCGGCCAGTCGGCGCAGGATTCCCCGGTGATCGATCGTCTTTCCACCACCTTCACGGGTCAGCGCGGCCCGCTGTTCTGGCTGGGTCTGAAAACCGGCGTCCTGACCGTGCTGACGCTGGGCGTCTATCGCTTCTGGATGAAGACGCGCCTGCGCCGCTACTTCTGGTCGTCCGTTCGTCCCGGCGGGATGCCGCTCGAATACGTGGGGCAACCGGTCGAGAAGCTTGTGGGGTTTCTCATGGCCGTGGTCATCCTGGCCTTCTACATCGGCGTCGTGAACCTGATCCTGATGTTCGCAAGCCTGTCGTTGTTCGAGACCGCCGGCGTCGCCTATCTGCTGTCCTTCGCGGGCCTTGTCCCGTTGTGGTTCTATGCCGCCTATCGGGCGCGCCGCTATGTTCTGGCGCGCACCCGCTGGCGGGGTATCCGGTTCGGTCTCGACCCCGGCGCGTGGGGCTATGCCTGGAGGGCGATGGCGCACTGGCTGGTGACGATCCTGTCGCTGGGACTCCTCTGGCCGCGGATGACCTTCTTCCTCGAGAAATACCGGACCGACCGGACCTGGTTCGGCGACCTGAAGCTTGAACAGGGCGGGCGCTGGACCATGCTCTACCCGGCCGCGCGTCCGCTTATCTTCAGCGTGGTGTCTACGGCCGCCGTCGCCGCGGCGGCGGCCCTTGGTTCGCCGGGCTGGCTCTTTCTCCTGATGGCCACGGTGCCGCTGTTCTTCTACGGTCTCCTGCACTACCGGGTCAGAAGCTTCGCGATCCTGACGAACGCCAAGCGCGCAGGCGGGGTCGCCTTTGCCTCGGCCCCCCGCGTCGGTCGGATCCTCGGGATTCACCTTGTCGGCAACCTGATCATCGGCCTCCTTCTTGGCGGGCTTGTCACAGTCCTTGCCGGGGCGCTTGCGGGGTCTCTGGTCGCGTTTCAGGGGCCGGGCGTGACCGAGTTCGACGCGGCGATGTCCGATCTGCCGGTCGGGTTTCTGGTCGGCATGGTGGCGCTTGCCTACCTGTCTCTCTTCCTGATGTGGCAGGTTCTGCGCCAGGTCTTCATCACCCTGCCGGTGTGGGAGCACTATGCCGAGACGCTGGCGATCACTGGCGCTCCGGCCATTGCCGGGGTGCGCCAGCGCGCGCGCGACGAACACGCCGAAGCCGAAGGATTCGCCGAAGCGCTCGATCTCGGGGCGGCGATATGAGCCCGGTCTTCGCCGATTTCGTCGATGGTCGCAGCGCCCGGATCCAGCGGGCCGAGGTCAGTCTTGAAGACGGCCTGCGCATCGCCGCGCCCGAGGCGCCGGTTCGCCACTGGCGCCTCGACGATCTGCGCAGCCCGCGCGATGTACCGCCTGCCGGTGGCCTTGTTCTCACATCGGTGTCCGAGCCGCTGTCGCGCCTCTACCTTCCTGACGACGACATGGCGCGTCGCCTGCGGGACAGCGCCCCCCACCTTCACCGCCCGCCGCCGGTTCGCGGCCTGCGCCGGGTTGGCCTCTGGGGCATGGGTGCGATCGCGTCGGTGGCGCTCATCCTCTTCGTGCTGGTGCCGATCCTTGCCGACCAGCTTGCCACGATCCTGCCCGCGCAGGGCGAACAGGCGCTTGGCGACGCGACGCTGGAACAGGTGCGCGCGGCGCTAGACGACGGTGGGATTGGCGGGCTGTCGATTTGCAGCGACAGGGAGGGTCTGGCCGCCCTCGACGGCATCCGGGCGCGTGTCACGGGCGACCTTGCGTTGCCCTACGAGCTGACGGTGACGGTTCTGGATCACGAACTGGTCAACGCATTCGCCCTCCCCGGCGGGCATATCGTCTTCTTCCGCGGCCTGATCGACGCGGCCCGAAGTCCCGATGAGGTCGCCGCGGTCTTCGCCCATGAACTGGGCCATGTGGTCGCCCGCGATCCGGTGCGCATCGCCCTGCGTTCGGCCGGGTCGATCGGTGTCCTCGGGCTTCTCTTCGGGGATTTCGCGGGCGGTGCCGCGGTTCTGTTTCTCACCGAACGTCTGATTCAGGCCGCCTACACCCGCGAGGCCGAGGCGGCGGCGGACCTCTTCGCTCATGCCACCCTGATCGAGGCGGGCATTCGTCCCGACGCGCTGGCCGATCTCTTTGCGACCTTGGCCGAGGACGGCGGCGATGTTCCGGGTCTGGTCGAGCATTTCCTGTCGCATCCGGCGCTGGGGGACCGCATCGCCGGGGCCCGCGCGGCTGCCGAGGCCGCCGATGCGGCGTTCACGCCGGCGCTCGATCCCGCTGGCTGGGCGGCGCTCCGGCGGATCTGTGACTAGGGGTGCGCTTGCGGCAGGACCGTGGCTGCGCTAAGCGCGGGCCGCAGCGACAAGAAGGAACGGTTGGCATGGCCTTCAAGGCAACAGGTCTGGCGTTGGCGGGAACCATGGTTCTGCTCGGGGCCTGCACCTCGTCGTCCGAGATGAGCGACGAGCCGCTGGGCGATTTCCGCCTTGGCCACAACATCGTCATCGCCGACGAGGTTCAGGCCGGACCGTTCACGCGCGCTCTCAACGAAGAGGAACTGGAACTGGCGATGCAGAACGCCATCCAGCAGCGGCTGGGCCGGTTCGACGGCGATGGCCTGTACCATATCGGCATCTTCATCGGCGCGGCCGTGCTTGCCCTGCCGGGCGTCCCGCTCATCTACACCCCGCAGTCGAACATGGTGCTCGAGGTCAACGTCTTCGACAATTCGACGCGACAGCGGCTGAACGAAGAACCCAAGCGACTGGTCGTCGGCGAAGGGTTCGAGAATACGGTGCCGATCCTCGGTTCGGGCCTGACCCGCGAGCGGCAGGAGCAGATCGACAACATCGCCGCCAACGCCGCGCGCCAGATCGAGGACTGGCTGCGCGAGAACGAGGAATGGTTCACCCCGAAGCCCGGCCAGGTCCGTGTGCCGTTCGGCGAGGAAATCGAATCGTCCCAGCGGCCCGCGGCCGAAGCCGCGCTCGAGGCCGCGACCGGGCGCTGAAACGGGCGCTGACGGACGTATCCGGGGGCAACTGCCGCTTGATTTTCCTCCTGCGGGCCGGTATGCGGCGCGCGATATTTATCCACCACACTTCGCAAAGGGCTGAATCAGGCGATGGCAAAGGCAAAATTCGAACGTACGAAGCCGCATGTGAACGTTGGCACGATTGGTCACGTTGACCACGGGAAGACGACACTGACGGCTGCGATCACGAAGTACTTCGGCGACTTCAAGGCCTACGACCAGATCGACGCGGCGCCGGAGGAGAAGGCGCGCGGGATCACGATCTCGACGGCGCATGTGGAATACGAGACGCCGAACCGTCACTATGCCCACGTCGACTGCCCGGGCCACGCGGACTATGTGAAGAACATGATCACGGGTGCGGCGCAGATGGACGGCGCGATCCTTGTGGTGAACGCGGCCGACGGCCCGATGCCGCAGACGCGCGAGCACATCCTGCTGGGCCGCCAGGTCGGCATTCCGTACATGGTGGTCTACCTCAACAAGGTCGACCAGGTGGACGACGAGGAGCTTCTGGAACTGGTCGAGATGGAAGTGCGCGAGCTTCTGTCGTCCTACGACTATCCGGGCGACGACATCCCGATCATCAAGGGCTCGGCGCTGGCCGCTCTGGAAGGCCGTGACCCCGAGATCGGCGAGAACTCGATCCGCGCGCTGATGGAAGCGGTCGACAGCTACATCCCGACGCCGGCGCGTCCGGTGGACCAGCCGTTCCTGATGCCGGTCGAGGACGTGTTCTCGATCTCGGGCCGGGGCACGGTTGCGACCGGCCGGATCGAGCGCGGCGTGATCAAGGTCGGCGAAGAGATGGAGATCGTGGGGATCCGTCCGAACCAGAAGACGACCTGCACGGGCGTCGAGATGTTCCGCAAGCTGCTGGACCAGGGCGAGGCGGGCGACAACGTGGGCCTTCTGCTGCGCGGGATCGACCGTGAAGGTGTCGAGCGCGGCCAGGTGCTGTGCAAGCCCGGTTCGGTGAAGCCGCACACGAAGTTCGAGGCCGAGGCCTATATCCTGACGAAGGAAGAGGGCGGTCGTCACACGCCGTTCTTCGCGAACTACCGTCCGCAGTTCTACTTCCGCACGACGGACGTGACGGGGACCGTGAACCTGCCCGAGGGCACCGAGATGGTGATGCCGGGCGACAACCTGAAGTTCGAGGTCGAGCTGATCGCCCCGATCGCCATGGAAGAGAAACTGCGCTTCGCCATCCGCGAAGGCGGCCGCACGGTTGGAGCAGGGGTCGTTTCCAAGATCATCGAATGATCTCGGAAACGAGCGCGTCCGTGCAAATCGCGGACGCGACCGGCGCCGGATGTGTCGAAGATCATCGAATGATCCGACAGTTCGCCGGAAGGGCACAGGGAACCGCGCGGGCGACCGCGCGGTTCTTTCGTTTCCGGACCGATTCCGCTATGACCAACGTGTCCGGTGGAGGGCGAGATGGACAAGACCGCGTACTGAACCCCCTAGTTTCAGCCTGATTGCGAGGTCTGCCCATGCCCGGAGAATTTCCGACTCCTGACACCTGTCACCCGGTAGTGTTGCCCGATGGCACGACCCATGCCGGCACCGTCTTCCTCAACGCCGTGATCGACCATCCGCGAATGGAAATCGGCGACTACAGCTATGCCAGCGCGTTTGATCCGCCCGACGACTGGGCGGCGCGTCTGGCGCCCTATCTCTTCGACTTCAGCCCCGAACGGCTGGTGATCGGGCGGTTCTGCCAGATCGCGGACGGCGTGCAGATCATCACCTCTTCGGCCAATCACCGGCACGACGGCTTCACCTCGTTCCCGTTCTTCATCTTTGGCGGCGATGCGTCCTCGGTACCCGGCCCCGGCCCCGACACGGTGATCGGCAACGATGTCTGGATCGGCCAGGGCGCGCGCATCCTTCCCGGGGCGCGGATCGGCGACGGCGTGATTGTCGGTGCCGGGGCCGTCGTGGGCGGCACGATTCCGCCCTACACCATCGTCGCGGGCAACCCGGCGCGTGTCCTGCGTCCGCGCTTTTCGCGCGACGTCGTGGACCTGCTTGTGGCGCTGCGGTGGTGGGACTGGCCGATCGACCGCATCCTCGCCGCGCAGGAGGCGCTGTGCAACGGCGATGCCGAGGCGCTGGCGCGTCTGCGCGCCTAGGTCCGCCGCCCGGCGATCCTGTCGGCTTCGTCGGTCAGCGCGTCGAGCTCGGTGTCGAGGATGGCGCGCAGGGCCTCGGTTTCGTCCTCGGTCATCTTCCTCGGCACCTCGTGCGCGAAGCGTCGCACCAAGAGCGCGCCCCGCGTGAAGGGCAGGGGCAGCATCATCCGGTCCCATGTGGGCAGGGTGATGCAGCGCCGCCCGGCGTAGGCGACCACGAAAATTGGCTGGCCCGAGGAGCGCGCCCACACGACGGGAAAGGTCTTCGAGACCCGCGCCGGCCCCTGCGCCCCATCCGTGGCGATCCCGACCGAAACGCCGTCCTTCATCCGCGACAGGACGGCACGGGACAGGGCCACGTGGCGCTTGTTGCTGGCCATGGCGATCGTCTCGAAGCCGAACTTGCCGAGAATTCGGCCTGCCATCCGTCCCGCTCGCGCCGTGCTGGTCAGCGAGCAGATGCGCCCAAGCTCCATGTCGAAAAGGAACGGCGCCATGATCAGGCGCTGATGCCACAGCACCATCACCGCCGGTTCGCCGGTGGCAAGATGGGCGCGCAGGTCGTCGAAGCCCTGCCGCTCCCAGCGCGACGTCCGGTAGCACCAGCCGACATAGGCGGCGAGCATCACGGCGATCCGGTCGTTCAGCCACTCGTTTCCGGCGATCCGTTTCCTGAGGTCCTGCAGCCGCATCGAATCCCTTGTCCTTCGGTCGGGCTGTCATAGCCGTCCGGGGCGACGGGATTCCAGACCGAAACCGCCGACGGGCAAGGACGCCCGGCCCGCAGAAGCGCTCTTGATTTCGCCCCGCAAACCTCATACTCCGACCTCGGTCCTAGGGGTGTAGCTCAGTTGGTAGAGCATCGGTCTCCAAAACCGAGGGTCGTAGGTTCGAGTCCTATCGCCCCTGCCAGGCCACCTTCCCACCGGTGCGGGACCCCGAGCGGGCGAACCCGCCCCCTGAAAGCTCCCGGCAATGCCTGCCCTTTCGGACAACATGCGCGGCGCGCTTCTGATGGTGGGCAGCATGACCGCCTTCACGCTGAACGATGCCTGCATGAAGGCGCTGTCGGACGAGCTTCCGCTCATGCAGGCGCTGTTCCTGCGCGGTCTTGTCACGTCGGCCCTCATCCTGGGTTTCCTTGTGATGACAGGGCGGCTTGACCTGCGTCTTGCCCGGCGTGACTGGATCCTCGTGACGATCCGGACCGTCGCCGAAATCGCCGCGGCGTACTTCTTCCTGACGGCGCTTTTCAACATGCCATTCGCAAATGTCGCTGCGATTCTCCAGGCGCTGCCGCTGACGATCACGCTGGCGGGGGCGGTCTTTCTGGGCGAAGCGGTCGGGTGGCGCCGACTGCTGGCGATCCTTGTGGGATTTGGCGGGGTCATGTTGATCGTGCGACCCGGCGGCGACGGGTTTTCGATCTATTCGGTCTATGTCCTGGCCGCCGTCCTGGCAGTGACGCTGCGCGACTTGGCGACGCGGCGGCTTTCGGCGGCGGTGCCGTCGATGAGTGTCGCACTGGTGGCGGCCATCGGTGTAGGGGTCGCTTCGGGACTTGCCTCGATCGTCGAGGGATGGGTCCAGGTTTCTGGACTTGCGGCCTTGCAACTGGCGGGGTCGGGGGTCTTCGTGATGTTGGGATATCTGCTCAGCATCATGGTCATGCGCGTGGGCGACATCGGCTTCGTCGCCCCCTTCCGCTATACCAGTCTTGTGGTGGCGCTGATCGTGGGGTTCGTGTTCTTCGCCGAATGGCCCGACACCCTGACGCTGGTGGGTGCCGCCATCGTGGTCGCGACCGGCATTTTCACCCTCTACCGGGAGGCGCGCGTCGCCCGAAGCCAGCTGCGACTCGCAGGTGCGGACGCGCGCAACGCAGGCTGAGGCCGGACGGGCCCATTCGCCCCGGGGCCGCCTGTTGACACCACCTGCGACTTTATCTATACGGCCGGCACTCGGGGGTTCCGTCCTTGGACCGATCCCTGTCACAGAACCGAAGTGGTCACGATCCGGGCCCCAGGCCCCGATCCTCTGGATGCCCACCGCGTCGATCCCGCGAACAGGGGATCGAATGCGGTTTTTGCGTTTTGCGGACGCGCAAGACGCTTCGACCAAGCCGGGGTGCGCGCGCCCCACGAACATTGATGTGTTGCAACACGGGGAACGAGACCCAATGCCCACGATCCAGCAGCTGATCCGCAAGCCGCGGCAGCCGAAAGTCAAACGCTCGAAGTCCATGCACCTCGAGAGCTGCCCGCAGAAGCGCGGCGTCTGCACGCGCGTCTACACGACGACGCCGAAGAAGCCGAACTCGGCCATGCGGAAGGTCGCCAAGGTGCGTCTGACGAACGGCTACGAGGTCATCAGCTACATCCCCGGCGAAAGCCACAACCTTCAGGAGCACTCGGTGGTCCTGATCCGCGGCGGCCGGGTGAAAGACCTTCCGGGCGTCCGCTACCACATCCTGCGCGGGGTGCTCGACACCCAGGGCGTCAAAGACCGCAAGCAGCGCCGCTCGAAATACGGCGCGAAGCGTCCGAAGTAAGAGGAATCACGAGATGTCCCGCCGTCACGCTGCCGAGAAGCGCGAAGTCCTCCCCGACGCCAAGTATGGCGACGTGGTGCTGACGAAATTCATGAACAACCTGATGACCGACGGCAAGAAGTCGGTCGCCGAACGCATCGTCTACAACGCTTTCGAGCGGGTCGAGTCGAAGCTGAAGCGCGCCCCGGTGGAGGTGTTCCACGAGGCGCTCGACAACATCAAGCCCGCGGTCGAGGTTCGCTCCCGCCGGGTTGGTGGCGCCACCTACCAGGTGCCCGTCGAGGTGCGCCCGGAACGCCGCGAGGCGCTGGCGATCCGCTGGCTGATCATCGCATCGCGCAACCGGAACGAAAACACCATGGAAGAGCGCCTTGCCGGCGAGCTTGTCGATGCCGTCAACGGCCGCGGCACCGCCGTCAAGAAGCGTGAAGACACCCACAAGATGGCCGATGCCAACAAGGCATTCAGCCACTACCGCTGGTAAATACCATTTCTTAGAGGCACACCTCCCATGGCACGCGACTACCCGCTTCAGCGCTACCGGAACTTCGGGATCATGGCGCATATCGACGCCGGCAAGACCACGACGACCGAGCGTATCCTGTTCTACACCGGCCGGTCCCACAAGATCGGCGAAGTCCATGATGGCGCCGCCACCATGGACTGGATGGAGCAGGAGCAGGAGCGCGGGATCACGATCACCTCTGCTGCCACCACGACCTTCTGGCAGCGCCAGGACGATCCGACCGAGGAAGGCACTTCGGACACGAAGTACCGCTTCAACATCATCGACACCCCGGGTCACGTCGACTTCACCATCGAGGTCGAGCGCTCGCTTGCCGTTCTCGATGGGGCCGTGGCGCTGCTCGACGCCAACGCCGGCGTCGAGCCGCAGACCGAAACCGTCTGGCGCCAGGCCGACCGCTACAAGGTTCCGCGCATCGTCTTCGTCAACAAGATGGACAAGATCGGCGCGGACTTCTTCAACTGCGTCAAGATGATCAAGGACCGTACCGGGGCCACGCCTGCGCCGATCGCACTGCCGATCGGGGCCGAGGACAAGCTCGAAGGCATCATCGACCTGATCACGATGGAAGAGTGGACCTGGAAGGGCGAGGATCTGGGCGCGTCCTGGACCCGTCAGGAAATTCGCCCCGAGCTCAAGGACGTCGCCGATGAATGGCGCGGCAAGCTGATCGAGCTTGCCGTCGAACAGGACGACGACGCCATGATGGCCTACCTCGAAGGCGAGGAGCCTGACGTCGACACGCTGCGCAAGCTGATCCGCAAGGGCACGCTGTCGCTGTCCTTCATGCCGGTCACCGCCGGCTCGGCGTTCAAGAACAAGGGCGTCCAGCCGCTTCTGAACGCGGTCATCGACTTCCTGCCGTCGCCGCTCGACGTGCCGGCCTACATGGGCTTCGAGCCGGGCGACGAGACCGAAACCCGGAACATCCCGCGCTCGGCCGACGATGCGCAGCCGTTCTCGGGCCTCGCGTTCAAGATCATGAACGACCCGTTCATGGGCACGCTCACCTTCACCCGGATCTATTCGGGCACGATGAAGAAGGGCGATCAGCTTCTGAACTCGACCAAGAACAAGAAAGAGCGCATCGGCCGTATGGTCATGATGCACGCCAACAAGCAGGAAGAGATCACCGAAGCCTTCGCCGGTGACATCATCGCGCTGGCGGGCCTCAAGGACACCACCACGGGCGACACGCTCTGTGATCCGGCCAAGCCCGTGGTGCTCGAAACCATGACCTTCCCCGACCCGGTCATCGAGATCGCGGTCGAGCCCAAGACCAAGGCCGACCAGGAGAAGATGTCCCAGGGCCTCGCACGGCTTGCCGCCGAAGACCCGTCCTTCCGTGTCGAGACCGACATCGAATCCGGTCAGACCATCATGAAGGGCATGGGCGAACTTCACCTCGACATCCTCGTCGATCGCCTGAAGCGCGAGTTCAAGGTCGAGGCCAACATCGGTGCGCCGCAGGTGGCCTATCGCGAAACCATCGGCCGCGAGATCGAACACACCTACACCCACAAGAAGCAGTCGGGTGGATCGGGCCAGTTCGCCGAGGTCAAGCTTGTGATCTCTCCGACCGAGCCGGGCGAAGGTTATTCGTTCGAGTCGAAGATCGTCGGCGGGTCGGTTCCGAAGGAATACGTGCCCGGCGTCGAGAAGGGCATCAAGTCGGTGATGGACTCCGGTCCGCTGGCCGGTTTCCCGGTGATCGACTTCAAGGTCGCACTGATCGACGGCAAGTTCCACGACGTGGACTCCTCGGTCCTCGCCTTCGAGATCGCCTCGCGGATGTGCATGCGCGAAGGCCTGCGGAAAGCCGGCGCCAAGCTGCTCGAGCCGATCATGAAGGTCGAGGTGGTGACGCCCGAGGAGTATACGGGCGGCATCATCGGTGACCTGACCTCGCGTCGGGGCCAGGTTCAGGGGCAGGACAGCCGCGGGAACGCCGTGGTGATCAACTGCTTCGTGCCGCTCGCCAACATGTTCGGCTACATCAACAACCTGCGGTCCATGTCTTCGGGCCGGGCGAACTTCACCATGCAGTTCGACCATTACGAACCCGTCCCGCAGAACATCTCGGACGAGATCCAGAAGAAATACGCCTAACGCAGCCGGCGGGGAAAACCCCCCGTCGCCCGAAAGTTCAAGGAGGCCATCATGGCAAAGGCAAAATTCGAACGTACGAAGCCGCATGTGAACGTTGGCACGATTGGTCACGTTGACCACGGGAAGACGACACTGACGGCTGCGATCACGAAGTACTTCGGCGACTTCAAGGCCTACGACCAGATCGACGCGGCGCCGGAGGAGAAGGCGCGCGGGATCACGATCTCGACGGCGCATGTGGAATACGAGACGCCGAACCGTCACTATGCCCACGTCGACTGCCCGGGCCACGCGGACTACGTGAAGAACATGATCACGGGCGCGGCGCAGATGGACGGCGCGATCCTGGTGGTGAACGCGGCCGACGGCCCGATGCCGCAGACGCGCGAGCACATCCTGCTGGGCCGCCAGGTCGGCATTCCGTACATGGTGGTCTACCTCAACAAGGTCGACCAGGTGGACGACGAGGAGCTTCTGGAACTGGTCGAGATGGAAGTGCGCGAGCTTCTGTCGTCCTACGACTATCCGGGCGACGACATCCCGATCATCAAGGGCTCGGCGCTGGCCGCTCTGGAAGGCCGTGACCCCGAGATCGGCGAGAACTCGATCCGCGCGCTGATGGAAGCGGTCGACAGCTACATCCCGACGCCGGCGCGTCCGGTCGACCAGCCGTTCCTGATGCCGGTCGAGGACGTGTTCTCGATCTCGGGCCGGGGCACGGTTGCGACCGGCCGGATCGAGCGCGGCGTGATCAAGGTCGGCGAAGAGATGGAGATCGTGGGGATCCGTCCGAACCAGAAGACGACCTGCACGGGCGTCGAGATGTTCCGCAAGCTGCTGGACCAGGGCGAGGCGGGCGACAACGTGGGCCTTCTGCTGCGCGGGATCGACCGTGAAGGTGTCGAGCGCGGCCAGGTGCTGTGCAAGCCCGGTTCGGTGAAGCCGCACACGAAGTTCGAGGCCGAGGCCTATATCCTGACGAAGGAAGAGGGCGGTCGTCACACGCCGTTCTTCGCGAACTACCGTCCGCAGTTCTACTTCCGCACGACGGACGTGACGGGGACCGTGAACCTGCCCGAGGGCACCGAGATGGTGATGCCGGGCGACAACCTGAAGTTCGAGGTCGAGCTGATCGCCCCGATCGCCATGGAAGAGAAACTGCGCTTCGCCATCCGCGAAGGCGGCCGCACCGTCGGCGCCGGAGTCGTGTCGAAGATCATCGAGTAATTACCGCAACCGGTTCGACGTGGGGCGCGGGTTCGCCCGCCCCCACCTCTCAATCGCGAAAGGCTAGAAAAATGGCAATCCAAAGCCAGAATATCCGCATCCGGCTCAAGGCCTTCGATTACCGCGTGCTCGATGCGTCGACGCAGGAAATCGTGAACACGGCCAAGCGCACGGGCGCCCAGGTCCGCGGCCCGATTCCGCTGCCCAACAAGATCGAGAAGTTCACGGTTCTCCGCGGTCCGCACATCGACAAGAAGTCGCGCGAACAGTTCGAGATCCGGACGCACAAGCGTCTTCTCGATATCGTCGATCCGACCCCGCAGACGGTGGACGCGCTCATGAAGCTCGACCTCGCCGCCGGCGTGGATGTCGAGATCAAGGTCTGAGGGAGGGCAGAACAATGCTGCGTTCCGGAGTGATCGCCAAGAAGCTGGGCATGACCCGGCTGTTCATGGAAGACGGACGGCAGGTGCCGGTGACCGTTCTGCAGCTTGACGGGCTGCAGGTCGTCGCCAACCGCACGCCCGAGAAGGACGGCTATTCGGCCGTCCAGCTTGGGGCGGGCACCGCGAAGGCCAAGCGCGTGTCGAAGGCGATGCGCGGCCATTTCGCCGTTGCAAAGGTGGAACCCAAGCGCAAGATCGCCGAGTTCCGCGTCGACCCCGACAACCTGATCCCGGTGGGCGAGGAAATCACCGCCAACCATTACTTCGAGGGTCAGTTCGTCGACGTTACCGGTGTTTCGATCGGCAAGGGCTTTGCGGGTGCGATGAAGCGGCACAACTTCGGCGGGCTTCGTGCCTCGCACGGGGTGTCGATCAGCCACCGCTCGCATGGCTCCACCGGCCAGTGTCAGGACCCCGGCAAGGTGTTCAAGGGCAAGAAGATGGCCGGTCACATGGGCGCCGCCCGCGTGACCACGCAAAACCTGCAGGTCGTTCGCACCGACGCCGACCGTGGCCTCATCATGGTCAAGGGCGCCGTGCCCGGATCGAAGGGTGGCTGGGTGACGCTCAAGGACGCGGTGAAGAAGCCGCTGCCCGAGAACGTGATCCTGCCCGCGGCGCTCAAGTCGGCTGCCGCTGAAGCCGCCCGCGCCGCCGAAGAAGCCGCGGCGCAGGCCGCCGCCGAAGCCGAAGCCGAAGCCAAGCGCCTTGCCGCCGAGCAGGCCGCGGCCGAGGAGGCTGCGCTCAAGGAAGCCGAGGCCGATATCGCCGCCGACGACACTGTCGAGTCGGGCGAAGAGAAGAAGGACGGTGAGGAATGAAACTCGACGTGATCAAACTGGACGGCGGGAAGGCCGGTTCGGTCGATCTCGGCGACGAGATCTTCGGTCTCGAGCCGCGCGCCGACATCCTTCACCGCGTGGTCCGCTGGCAGCGCGCCAAGGCGCAGGCCGGCACGCACAAGGTCAAGACCCGGTCCGAGACCAGCTACTCGACCAAGAAGATCTATCGCCAGAAGGGCACCGGCGGCGCACGCCACGGTGACCGGAACGCGCCGATCTTCCGCAAGGGTGGCGTCTACAAGGGCCCGACCCCGCGCAGCCACGCCCATGATCTGCCCAAGAAGTTCCGGGCGCTGGGTCTCAAGCACGCGTTGTCGTCGAAGGCCGCGACCGGGAACCTTGTCGTGATCGACACGGCGGACCTGGCCGAAGCCAAGACCTCGACGCTGGCGAAGGCCATGAAGAACCTGGGCTGGAAGCGCGCGCTCGTGATCGACGGGGCCGAGGTGAACGAGAATTTCGCCCGTGCCGCCGCCAACATCCAGGATCTGGATGTGCTGCCGTCGATGGGCGCCAATGTCTATGACATCCTCAAGCGTGACACCCTGGTGATCACGAAGGCGGGTGTCGAAGCTCTGGAGGCTCGTCTGAAATGAGCGCGAAACCCGAACACTACGACGTGATCCGCAAGCCGATCATCACCGAGAAGGCCACGATGGCGTCCGAACATGGCGCCGTGGTCTTCGAAGTGGCGATCGACGCCAACAAGCCGCAGATCAAGGATGCGGTCGAGGCGCTGTTCGGCGTCAAGGTGAAGGCCGTGAACACGACCGTCACCAAGGGCAAGACCAAGCGCTTCCGCGGCATCAAGGGCAAGCGGAAGGACGTCAAGAAAGCCTACGTGACGCTCGAAGAGGGCAACACGATTGACGTGACAACCGGTCTCTAATAGAGAGCGGCATCTTTCGGCCCCCGGACTTTTTCGGGGGCCGCGATTGTTTGAAACCGCCCCGGGTCCGCCGGGGCACGAAGCAGACGGAAGACAGAAAGCATGGCACTCAAGTCGTACAAGCCGACGACGCCTGGCCAGCGCGGGCTGGTTCTGATCGACCGTTCGGAGCTTTGGAAAGGACGCCCGGTCAAGAGCCTCACCGAGGGATTGACCAAGAACGGCGGCCGGAACAACACCGGACGGATCACGATGCGCCGCAAGGGCGGCGGGGCGAAGCGTCTTTATCGCGTGGTGGACTTCAAGCGCACCAAGCGGGACATGGAAGCAGTGGTCGTCCGGATCGAATACGATCCCAACCGTACCGCCTTCATCGCCCTGATCCAGTACACCGATGGCGAGCAGGCCTATGTGCTTGCACCGCAGCGAGTGGCCGTGGGCGACAAGATCGTCGCCGGCGCGAAGGTCGATGTGAAGCCCGGCAACGCGATGCCGTTTTCGGGCATGCCGATCGGCACCATCGTTCACAACATCGAGCTGAAGCCCGGCAAGGGCGGCCAGATGGCCCGTGCGGCGGGCACCTATGCCCAGTTCGTCGGCCGTGACGGCGGCTATGCCCAGGTCCGGCTGTCGTCGGGCGAGCTTCGGCTGGTGCGCCAGGAATGCATGGCCACGGTTGGCGCGGTCTCGAACCCCGACAACTCGAACCAGAACCTCGGCAAGGCGGGACGCAACCGTCACCTCGGCAAGCGGCCGTCGGTGCGCGGTGTCGTTATGAACCCGGTCGACCACCCGCACGGCGGCGGCGAAGGCCGCACCTCGGGCGGCCGGCACCCGGTCACCCCCTGGGGCAAGGACACGAAGGGCACTCGTACCCGCAACAAGAACAAGGCGTCGCAAAAGCTGATCATCCGCTCGCGTCACGCCAAGAAGAAAGGGCGCTGATCCATGAGCCGCTCAGTATGGAAGGGCCCGTTCGTCGACAGCTACGTCCTCAAGAAGGCGGAGAAGTCGCGGAACTCGGGCCGCAACGAAGTCATCAAGATCTGGTCGCGCCGGTCGACGATCCTGCCGCAGTTCGTGGGTCTCACCTTCGGCGTGTATAACGGTCAGAAGCATATCCCGGTCAACGTGACCGAGGACATGATCGGCCAGAAGTTCGGTGAGTATTCGCCGACGCGGACCTACTACGGTCACGCGGCCGACAAGAAAGCGAAAAGGAAGTAAGCCATGGGCAAGGATAAGAATCCCCGCCGCGTGGCGGAAAACGAGGCGATGGCGAAAGCGAAGATGCTTCGCACCAGCCCGCAGAAACTCAATCTCGTGGCGGCGATGATCCGTGGCAAGAAGGTCGACAAGGCGCTGGCCGATCTGACCTTCTCGAAGAAGCGGATCGCGCAGGACGTGCGCAAGTGCCTGCAATCCGCGATCGCCAACGCCGAGAACAATCACAACCTGGACGTGGACGAACTGATCGTGGCCGAAGCCTATGTCGGCAAGAACCTCGTGATGAAGCGCGGCCGTCCGCGGGCGCGCGGCCGGTTCGGCAAGATCGTCAAGCCGTTCTCGGAACTCACCATCACCGTCCGCCAGGTCGAGGAGCAAGCGTAATGGGTCAGAAAGTCAATCCGATCGGCATGCGCCTCCAGGTGAACCGCACCTGGGACAGCCGCTGGTACGCCGACACCAAGGACTACGGCGATCTTCTGCTCGAAGACCTCAAGATGCGCGAGTTCATCAAGGAAGAGTGCAAGCAGGCCGGCGTCTCGAAGATCATCATCGAGCGTCCGCACCGCAAGTGCCGCGTCACGATCCACACCGCCCGTCCCGGCGTCATCATCGGGAAGAAGGGTGCGGACATCGAGACGCTGCGCAAGAAGCTTGCCGCGATGACCGACAGCGAGCTGCACCTCAACATCGTCGAGGTGCGCAAGCCCGAGCTTGACGCCGCCCTGGTGGCCGAAAGCATCGCCCAGCAGCTCGAGCGCCGGGTCTCGTTCCGCCGCGCGATGAAGCGGTCGGTCCAGAACGCCATGCGCATGGGTGCCCTGGGCATCCGGGTGAACGTCGCGGGCCGCCTTGGCGGCGCCGAGATCGCGCGGACCGAATGGTACCGCGAAGGCCGCGTACCGCTGCACACCCTGCGCGCCGACATCGACTATGCCCTTGCCGAAGCGTCGACGCCCTATGGCATCATCGGCATCAAGGTCTGGATCTTCAAAGGCGAAATTCTCGAGCACGATCCCAGTGCGCGCGACCGTCGCCAGCAGGAAATCCAGGACGGCCCAGCGCCCCGCGGTGCCGGCGGCCCGCGCCGCGACCGCTAAGGAGGAAACGAGATGCTGCAACCAAAGCGCACGAAATTCCGCAAGCTTCACAAGGGCCGTATCCACGGCGAGGCGAAGGGCGGATCGGATCTGAACTTCGGGTCGTTCGGCCTGAAGGCGGTCGAGCCCGAGCGCGTCACCGCGCGTCAGATCGAAGCCGCACGCCGTGCCCTGACGCGCCACATGAAGCGCCAGGGCCGCGTCTGGATCCGGATCTTCCCGGATACGCCGGTGACGTCGAAGCCCACCGAAGTCCGTATGGGCAAGGGCAAGGGATCGGTCGATTTCTGGGCGGCCAAGGTCAAGCCCGGCCGGATCATGTTCGAGATCGACGGCGTGAACGAGCAGACCGCGCGCGAGGCCCTGCGCCTTGCCGCGATGAAGCTGCCGATCAAGACCCGCACGGTGGTCCGCGAGGACTGGTAAGATCCTGCGACCCGCGTGACAGAAATAAAGGCCCCCGCCGATGTCTTCGGCGGGGGTTTTCTTTCTGCGGCAGGACCTTGTGGCAGTGGCGAGCTAACCCACAAGACGATTGACTGGCGTTCGCGAACGGGAAATCGTCGATGCAGTTCCCGCATCCGATGGAATCCCTGCCATGACACAGCGTCTTCTCGCCACTGCATCTTTCCTGTGCCTCGTCCCCTTCGCTTTGCTTGCCGCAGAAGAAACGGTGACCATCCCGTCGCCCGGCGGCGACATCATCGGCACTCTGTCGATGCCCGATGGTGAGGCCCCGCCGGTGGTCCTTCTGCTTCACGGCTTCACCGGCAGCCGGGACGAGCTTCAGACAGAGAGTGTGCCGGAAGGCGTCTTCGCCCGCACGGCAGCGCGCCTTGCTGAGGCCGGATACGCGAGCCTTCGGATCGACTTTCGCGGTTCAGGAGAGAGCCTCGCGGATCTGACCTTCGCCGACACGACTTTCGAGGGGCAGACAGCCGATGCGCTGGCCGCACTCACCTACCTTTCGGAACTTGATGGCGTCGACGGCGACGACATCTTCCTGATCGGCTGGAGCCAGGGCGGGCTTGTCGCCACTGCGGCGGCGGGCCGGTCCGACGTGCCGGACGCCGTCGCACTTTGGGCGGCGGCCTCGATGCCGCGAGAAAGCTTTGGCGGGCTGTTGGGGCAGGACATGCTCGAGGTCGCGGCAACGGGCGCGCCCGATGCGGTCTATACCGTGGCTCTGCCTTGGGGCGCCGAAATCGAGTTGAAGGGCGCGTTCTTCGACGGCGTTGCCACGTTCGATCCAGGCGCGGAGATCGCGGATTATGCCGGGCCGCTTTTCGTGGCGCAGGGCAGTCTCGACGACACCGTCCTGCCGGAATCGGCAGACGTATTGATTGCCGCGCATGAAGGCCCGGAAGAGCTCTGGATTGCCGAGATGGACCATGTGTTCAACGTCTTCACGACCGACGAAACGCTCGAAGCGATGATCGCAGCGACCATCGCGTATTTCGACGCACACGCGGATTGACGGGTCCGGGCGCGACGGCGGTGCCATAAATCCTCACCGGGGGCTTGCGTTCCCCGCGCACTCCGCGTATCTGCCGCGTTCATTCACGAACTCCACGGGAATCAGCGTGACCCGTCCGAACGGGGCGCCCTCGTGATTGTTGAAAAGGAAGACAGGCGATGAACGCCACGGAACTGCGTGACAAGACGCCCGATCAGCTGCGTGATCAGCTGGCCGCGCTCAAGAAAGAAGCCTTCAACCTGCGCTTTCAGCAGGCCACCAACCAGCTGGAAAGCACCGCGCGCATGCGCGCCGTGCGCCGCGATGTGGCGCGCGTGAAGACGATCCTGAACGAAAAGGCGGCCGCCGCTGCCGCGTCGGAGGCCTGAGACCATGCCCAAACGTATCCTCACCGGCACCGTCACCAGCGACAAGAACGACCAGACCGTCACCGTTCTGGTGGAACGCCGCTTCAAGCACCCGCTTCTTCAGAAGACCGTTCGGAAGTCCAAGAAGTACCGGGCGCATGACCCGAAGAACGAATTCAAGACCGGCGACGCCGTCCGTATCCAGGAATGTGCGCCGATCTCGAAAACCAAACGCTGGGAGGTCGTGACCGCCGTCTAGGCGCGCGACACCCGGTTTGATCGAAACCCTGGGGGCCCAGAACAGAACAGCCCCCAAAGGTCGGGAGAAACCAAATGATCCAGATGCAGACCAATCTGGATGTGGCTGACAACTCCGGCGCTCGCCGGGTTCAGTGCATCAAGGTCCTCGGCGGCTCGAAGCGGAAATACGCATCCGTGGGCGACATCATCGTGGTGTCGGTCAAGGAAGCGATCCCGCGTGGCCGCGTCAAGAAGGGCGACGTCCGCAAGGCCGTCGTCGTGCGTACCGCCAAGGAAGTGCGCCGCGAGGACGGCACCGCGATCCGCTTCGACCGGAACGCCGCCGTCATCCTCAACAACCAGAACGAGCCGATCGGCACCCGTATCTTCGGACCCGTCGTGCGCGAACTGCGCGCGAAGAACTTCATGAAGATCATCTCGCTGGCTCCGGAGGTGCTCTGATGGCTGCCAAACTGAAAAAGGGCGACAAGGTCGTCGTGCTGGCCGGCAAGGACAAGGGCAAGACGGGTGAAGTCACCCGCGTCATGCCCAAGGACGGCAAGGCCATCGTGGACGGCGTGAACATCGCCATCCGCCACACCCGCCAAAGCGCAAGCTCGCAGGGGGGGCGCATTCCGCAGGCCATGCCCATCGACCTGTCGAACCTCTCGCTTGTTGACAAGAACGGCAAGGCGACCCGCGTCGGGTTCCGTATCGACGGCGACAAGAAGGTGCGCTTTGCCAAGACCACGGGGGACGTGATCTGATGCTTGACGCAGCAACCTACACCCCGCGCCTGAAGGCGCATTTCCGGGACAGCATCAAGCCGGCTCTGAAGGAAGAGTTCGGCTACAAGAACGACATGCAGATCCCGCGGCTCGACAAGATCGTGCTGAACATCGGCTGCGGCGCCGAAGCGGTCCGGGACTCCAAGAAGGCCAAGTCGGCCCAGGAAGACCTGACCACGATCGCCGGGCAGAAGGCCGTCGTGACCAAGGCCAAGAAGTCGATCGCAGGCTTCCGCGTCCGCGAAGAGATGCCGCTGGGCGCCAAGGTGACCCTGCGCGGCGACCGGATGTATGAATTCCTCGACCGTCTCATCACCGTGGCAATGCCCCGGGTGAGGGACTTCCGCGGCGTTTCCGGAGCCTCGTTCGATGGCCGCGGCAACTACGCCATGGGCCTGAAAGAGCACATCGTCTTCCCCGAGATCGACTTCGACAAGGTCGACGAGGTCTGGGGCATGGACATCATCATCGTCACCACCGCGCAGACCGACGCGGAAGCAAAGGCGCTGTTGAAGCATTTCAACATGCCTTTCAACAGCTGAGGACTTCGACATGGCGAAGAAAGCAATGATCGAACGCGAGAAGAAGCGTCAGGAGCTGGTGGACAAGTATGCCGCGAAGCGAAAGGCCCTGAAGGCGATCGCGCGCGACGAAACGAAGCCGATGGAAGAGCGGTTCAAGGCCCAGCTGAAGCTGGCCAAGCTGCCGCGCAACTCTTCGGCCACGCGGCTGCACAACCGCTGCCAGCTCACCGGGCGCCCGCGCGCCTATTACCGCAAACTCAAGGTCAGCCGGATCATGCTGCGCGAACTCGGTTCGCAAGGCCAGATCCCCGGCCTCGTCAAGTCAAGCTGGTAAGGAGGGCATAAGATGAACGATCCTCTTGGTGATATGCTGACCCGGATCCGCAACGCGCAGCTGCGCGGGAAGTCCACAACGCTCACCCCCGCCTCGAAGCTGCGCGTCTGGGTGCTGGATGTCCTGAAGGACGAAGGCTACATCCGCGGCTACGAAAAGACGACCGACAAGAACGGTCATCCGGCGATCGAGATCAGCCTGAAATATTTCGACGGCACCCCGGTGATCCGCGATATCAAGCGCGTCTCGAAGCCCGGCCGCCGCGTCTATATGGGCGTCAAGGACATCCCGCAGGTTCGCCAGGGTCTTGGCGTCTCCATCGTCTCGACCCCCCGGGGCGTGATGTCGGATGCAGCCGCACGCACCGCCAATGTCGGCGGTGAAGTGCTCTGCACCGTGTTCTGAGGAGAGCGACATGTCTCGTATTGGGAAAAAACCGGTCGAGTTGCCGTCGGGCGTGGAAGCCTCCGTCTCGGGTCAGACCGTGTCGGTGAAGGGGCCCAAGGGCGCCCGGCAGTTCACCGCGACCGACGACGTCACGATCACAATCGACGGAAACGTCATCACGGTCGCTCCGCGCGGCAGTTCCAAGCGCGCGCGCCAGCAATGGGGCATGTCCCGCACGATGGTTCAGAACATCGTGACCGGCGTGTCCGAGGGCTTCAAACGTGAGCTCGAGATCAACGGCGTGGGCTATCGCGCGGCGATGCAGGGCAATGTCCTGAAACTGTCGCTGGGCTACAGCCACGATGTCGACTTCGCGGTTCCGCAGGGCGTCACCGTGACGACGCCGAAGCAGACCGAGATCGTTGTGGAAGGAATCGACCAGCAGCTTGTGGGCCAGGTCGCGGCGAATATCCGCGAATGGCGCGCGCCCGAGCCCTACAAGGGCAAGGGCATCAAGTACAAGGACGAGTACATCTTCCGCAAGGAAGGCAAGAAGAAGTAGGACCCAGGAAAATGGCAAACAGCAAACGGGATCTGTTCCTCAAGCGCCGCCTGCGCGTCCGGAACAAGCTGCGCAAGGTCAACGCCGGGCGTCCGCGCCTGTCGGTCCACCGCAGCAACAAGAACATCAGCGTTCAGCTGATCGACGACGTGAACGGTGTCACGATCGCCTCGGCCTCGTCGCTCGAGAAGGATCTGGGCATCGTCGGCAAGAACAACGTCGAGGCGGCGGCCAAGGTCGGTGCGGCGATTGCCGAACGCGCCAAGAAGGCCGGTGTCGAGGAAGCGTATTTCGACCGTGGCGGATTTCTCTTCCACGGCCGGATCAAGGCCCTGGCCGAAGCCGCCCGCGAAGGCGGCCTGAAGATCTGACGATTTGCGGGGGGCTGTAGCGGCCCCCCCGATGATCCGGGTTCCGGCCTGTTCGGGACACCAGGGATCGAGTTGAACGGCGCAGAGTCGCCACCAGGAAAAGGACTGTCCGATGGCAGAACGTGACAATCGCCGCGGCCGTGGCCGGCAGGAACGGGACGAAACCCCCGAATTCGCCGACCGTCTGGTTGCGATCAACCGTGTTTCCAAGACCGTCAAGGGCGGCAAGCGCTTCGGCTTCGCGGCCCTCGTCGTGGTGGGTGACCAGCGCGGCCGTGTCGGCTTCGGCAAGGGCAAGGCCAAGGAAGTGCCCGAAGCGATCCGCAAGGCGACCGAACAGGCCAAGCGCCAGATGATCCGCGTGCCGCTGCGCGAAGGCCGCACGCTGCACCACGATATCGAAGGGCGCCACGGTGCCGGCAAGGTGATCATGCGCACCGCCCCGCAGGGTACCGGGATCATCGCGGGCGGCCCGATGCGCGCCGTGTTCGAGATGCTGGGCCTTCAGGACGTGGTCGCCAAGTCGCAGGGCTCGCAGAACCCCTACAACATGATCCGCGCGACGATGGACGGTCTGCAAAAGCAGGCGTCGCCCCGGTCGGTGGCACAGCGTCGCGGCAAGAAGGTCGCCGACATCCTGCCCAAGCGCGACGACGCGCCGGCGGATTCGTCGCTCGTGGCCGAGGAGGCTTGAGGAACATGGCAAAGACGATCGTCGTCAAGCAGATCGGTTCGCCGATCCGCCGCCCCGCCAGCCAGCGCGCGACGCTGGTCGGCCTGGGCCTGAACAAGATGCACAAGACCCGCGAGCTTGAGGATACGCCCTCCGTACGCGGCATGGTCGCCTCGATCCCGCATCTGGTGGAAATCGTCGAAGAACGCGGCTGACGCCTGCGGTCTTCGAGGGAGTTCAGGGCGCCCCGGTTCGCAAGAGCCGGGGCGTTTTCGCTTTTGGCGGATGCCAACCGAATCCGGAGGGCCGCGCGTTACAATCCCGGGAGGTCGGCCACGGCATTCCAGATGACCACGCCCCCCAGCACCAGCAGGACGACACCTACGATCGTCGTGCTGTGGCGTGCCATCCCTCCCTTCATCGCGGCCAGCATGTCCTCGGCCCGGTCGCCCAGGACGAGAGTCACCACCAGCGGGGACGCCACGCCAAGGCTCGCCACCAGCGTGAAGCCCGCAAGGGCGACCAGTTGCGCCACGGGCGCATAGGTCGCAGCCGCGATGGTCAGCGCGCCCGAGGCGACGAGGACTGCGTTCTTGGGGTTGGCCACGACCACAAGGACCCCCAGCCCGAAGGCCCGCGTGGCGCCCACCGTCTCGAAGGTGCGCATCCAGCCCGGCATCTCCTCTTCCGGGCCCGCCGTTCGCTTCGACCACTTGCGGATCGCCAGCGCGATCAGGGCGAAGCCCAGCAGGAGCCGCACCCAGACCATCCATGGGGCAGGTGCGCCGTCCCCTGGCACGCTGAGGTCCGACAGAAGGATGACGGCCGCACCCAGCCCCGCGATGCCGGTCGCCCAGCCCGCAAGGAAAGCCAGGTGGGCGGCTCGGTCGGGCCGCATGGACAGGACCAGCGGCACACCCACCAGCGGCAGCGTGGCCAGAACCGTGCCTAGGGCGACGGGCAGGGCATCGAGCAGGGCGGTCAGCATGGCAGGATCCTTGGCGACATTCCCGGGCGAAAGACTGCCGGATCCCCGTGCGAACACAAGGGGCGAGACGGTCGGGCGTTCGTGCATCCTTGCCCCCCCTTGATCACGCGATGCAAGAGGTCTATACGCCGCCGATGGCCGTGTCCGGCCCGATGAATCAACCAAGAAACGCCGTGGTCGGCCGCTCCCGTCGCTGGGGGCCGCATCCGGCAAGGAGAAGCGACATGAAACTGAATGATCTCCGGGACAATCCCGGCGCCACCAAGAAACGCATGCGCGTGGGACGCGGTGCGGGCTCGGGCAAGGGCAAGACCGGCGGACGTGGCATCAAGGGCCAGAAGTCCCGCTCGGGCGTGTCCGTGAACGGCTATGAAGGCGGCCAGATGCCGCTTTACCAGCGCCTTCCCAAGCGCGGCTTCAACCAGCCCAACCGCAAGGCCTTCGCCGTGGTGAACCTGGGCCTGATCCAGAAATTCATCGACGACGGCAAGCTCGACGCGAAGGCCGAGATCACCGAGGACGCGCTGGTCGCGTCCGGTCTCGTGCGGCGCAAGAAGGACGGTGTCCGCGTCCTCGGCAAGGGCGAGTTCACGACGAAAGCCACGATCTCGGTGACCGGCGCATCGAAGTCGGCGATCGCCGCGGTCGAGAAGGCGGGCGGCGCCCTTTCGGTCACGACTGCGTCTGCGGCTGAATAACAGGTTGTGAGCGGCCCTCGCGCCGCTTACATCACCTACAGTTTTCCACGCCGCCGACCGGAAAACGGGTTGGCGGCGTCTGCATGAAAGAGAGCTGAATGGCATCTGCAGCGGAACAAATGGCCGCGAACGTCAGCTGGGGGTCGCTTGGCAAGGCGACCGAGCTGCGCCAACGTATCTTCTTCACCATCGGCCTGCTGATCGTGTACCGGGTGGGCACCTACATCCCGGTCCCCGGCATCGACGGTAACGCCCTGCGCGAGTTCATGGACCAGGCCGCAGCGGGCCTGGGCGGCGTTCTGAACATGTTCACCGGCGGCGCGATCAGCCGCATGGGCATCTTCGCGCTTGGCATCATGCCCTACATCTCGGCGTCGATCATCGTCCAACTGATGACCGCGATGGTTCCAAAGCTTCAGCAGCTGAAGAAGGAAGGCGAACAGGGCCGCAAGAAGATCAACCAGTATACCCGCTACGGCACGGTGCTTCTGGCGACCTTCCAGGCCTACGGTCTTGCCGTCAGCCTCGAGGCCGGCGATCTGGTGACCGAGCCGGGATGGTTCTTCCGCGCCGCCACCGTCATCACGCTGGTGGGCGGCACGATGTTCCTGATGTGGCTGGGCGAACAGATCACCCAGCGCGGCGTCGGCAACGGTATCTCGCTGATCATCTTCGTCGGCATCATCGCCGAGCTTCCCGCCGCCCTTGCCCAGTTCTTCGAACAGGGCCGCTCGGGCGCGCTGTCGACGGCGGTGATCCTGGGCGTTTCGGCGATGCTGATCGCCACGCTGATCTTCGTGGTGTTCATGGAGCGATCCCTGCGCAAGATCCACATCCAGTATCCGCGCCGGCAGGTCGGGATGAAGGTCTATGACGGCGGATCGAGCCACCTGCCGATCAAGGTGAACCCCGCAGGCGTGATTCCGGCGATCTTCGCCTCGTCGCTTCTGCTCCTGCCCACCACCCTGGCGACGTTCTCGGGCGGGCAGACCGGCCCGGTGATGTCGACGATCCTGGCCTACTTCGGCCCGGGGCAGCCGCTTTACCTGCTGTTCTTCGGCGGCATGATCATCTTCTTCACCTACTTCTATACCCAGAACGTGTCGTTCAAGACGGACGACGTGGCCGACAACCTGAAGAACCAGAATGGCTTCATCCCCGGCATCCGTCCCGGAAAGAAGACGCAGGAATACCTCGACTACGTGGTGAACCGCATTCTGGTGCTCGGGTCGGCCTATCTTGCCCTTGTGGTGCTGATCCCCGAGATGGTGCGCACGAACCTGGCGATCACGGCCTATTTCGGTGGCACGTCGATCCTGATCATCGTGTCGGTGGGGATGGACACGATCCAGCAGGTGCAGTCTCATCTGCTTGCCCATCAGTACGAAGGGCTGATCGAAAAATCTCAGCTGCGCGGGAAACGACGCGGCAAACCAGGGACGGCCAGAAGATGAACATCATACTCCTCGGGCCACCGGGGGCGGGTAAGGGAACCCAGGCGCGGCGCCTTGTCGAAGAGCGGGGCATGGTCCAGCTTTCCACCGGTGACATGCTGCGCGAGGCCCGGACGTCGGGCACCGAGATGGGAAAGAAGGTCGCCGCGATCATGGACGCGGGCGAGCTTGTGACCGACGAGATCGTGATCGGCCTGATCGACGAGAAGCTGCACGACGACATCGGCGGCGGCATCATCTTCGACGGCTTCCCGCGGACGCTGGGTCAGGCCGATGCGCTGGCCGACCTTCTTGGCCGCAACAATCAGACGCTTGACCATGTCATCGCGATGGAAGTGAACGACGACGCGCTGGTCGAACGGATCACGGCGCGTTCGACCTGTGCGACCTGCGGCGAGGTCTACAATGACCTCACCAAGCCGATCCCGGCGGATGGCAAGTGCTCCAACTGCGGCGGGACGACCTTTACCCGGCGCGCGGACGATAACGAGGAAAGCCTGCGCACCCGTCTGATGGAGTACTACAAGAAGACCTCTCCGCTGATCGGCTACTACCATGCCAAGGGCCAGCTGCGCTGGGTCCCGGGCCTGGGAGAGATCGACGAGGTCGCATCGGCGATCGCGCGGATCCTCGACTAAGATCGTTGTCCGTCGCGGCGCATGCGGCACCGGGCGCGGGCTACCCCTGGCGCGGGCCGCCGGAACCGTCGGTCTCGACGCCGAGCGTCCGGCAAAGCCGCCGGACCGAAGCGCAGCTCAGCCCGAGATATCGGGCAATCTCGTCATCATCGAGACCGTAGTCGTGCAGCGCGGCCAGCGCCCGCCGCGGCATCGGCCCGAGCTTGCGAACGATCGTCAGGTGACCCTCGGAGTGGGAGGCGGAGATACCCCGTGTCGGGGCCGTGGATGAATGTGCCATGGTCGTCGATCCCCCAGCGCCGTGGCAGGCCGCCCGGATGGGACACGGTCCTGCCCGACGCGGTCAGTATACATCAGAGGCCCCTGCAATGCGTGACTTGACAGGACCATTGTGATGGCGATTCCCCGGATCGGCGGGAAACCGCGGATCGTAGGCTGAACGATGGCCGACGCAGAACGAGGCCTTTGGGTCGGGCTGGCAGGCCGGTCGGGCAATCCGGCCTTGACCCTGCCCGCGCAACCCCATATCTGACCACATCTCGAAAGAGAATCGCTTTGACCCGTTGGTTTGCCTGCAGGTCAAGCCCCCGACAGCCAGCTTGAGCCCGTGGCCCGCAGCCTCGGGCTTGATGTTGTGAAAAAAGGGCCTGGAACTACGGGCTCGCAACGAAAGGACAAGACAACGTGGCACGTATTGCCGGCGTGAACATCCCGACTGCAAAGCGGGTTCCCATCGCCCTCACCTATATCACCGGAATCGGCCCGGCTTCCGCCCGCGCCATCTGCGACGCCGTGAACATCGAGCAAAGCCGCCGGGTCAACGAACTCAGCGACTCCGAGGTTCTGGCGATCCGCGAGCATATCGATGCCAACTTCACCGTCGAGGGCGACCTGCGCCGCGAGACGCAGATGAACATCAAGCGCCTGATGGATCTGGGCTGCTATCGCGGCCTTCGTCACCGCCGCAACCTGCCTGTGCGCGGCCAGCGCACCCATACCAACGCACGCACGCGCAAGGGCCCCGCGAAGGCCATTGCCGGCAAGAAGAAGTAAGGGGCAGCAGAGATGGCACGAGATACCCGCGCACGCGGCAAGAAGAAGGTTTCCAAGAACATCGCCGCCGGCGTTGCTCATGTGAATTCGTCGTTCAACAACACCAAGATCCTGATCTCGGACGTGCAGGGCAACGCGATTGCCTGGTCGTCGGCCGGCACCATGGGCTTCAAGGGGTCGCGCAAGTCGACGCCCTATGCGGCCCAGATGGCCGCCGAGGATGCCGGCCGCAAGGCGCAGGAACACGGCGTGCGCACGCTTGAGGTCGAAGTGCAGGGTCCCGGATCGGGCCGCGAATCGGCCCTGCGCGCGCTGGCTGCCGTTGGCTTCAACATCACGTCGATCCGCGACGTGACGCCGATGGCCCACAACGGCTGCCGCCCGCCCAAGCGCCGCCGCGTCTGACCGGACTGGATTTTTCCGCAGGCCGCGCCCTTCGCGTGGCCTGCGTCACGCTTTTTTACCCTCGGGCGCTGACCGCTAAGGACATGGGCGGAACGCAGGAATTGAGGAGACCCGCATGATCCACAAGAACTGGCAGGAACTGATCAAGCCGACGCAGCTTGACGTGAAGCCCGGAAACGACCCGGCGCGTCAGGCCACCGTCGTGGCCGAACCGCTTGAGCGTGGCTTCGGTCTGACGCTGGGCAACGCACTGCGCCGCGTTCTGATGTCGAGCCTTCAGGGCGCCGCGATCACCAGCGTCCAGATCGACAACGTCCTGCACGAATTTTCCTCGGTGGCCGGCGTCCGCGAGGACGTCACGGATATCGTCCTCAACCTCAAGGGCGTGTCGATCCGTATGGACGTCGATGGCCCCAAGCGACTGTCGGTCTCGGCCAAGGGGCCGCAGGTCGTCACCGCCGGCGATATCTCGGAAACTGCCGGGATCGAGATCCTGAACAAGGATCATGTGATCTGCCACCTCGATGAAGGTGCCGACCTGTTCATGGAACTGACCGTGAACACCGGCAAGGGCTATGTCGCGGCTGACAAGAATCGGCCCGAGGATGCGCCCATCGGGTTGATCCCGATCGACGCGATCTATTCGCCTGTCAAGCGCGTGAGCTACGATGTGCAGCCGACCCGTGAGGGCCAGGTGCTCGACTACGACAAGCTGACGCTCAAGCTTGAAACCGACGGCTCGCTGACGCCCGATGATGCGGTGGCCTATGCCGCGCGCATCCTGCAGGACCAGCTGTCGATCTTCGTCAACTTCGACGAGCCCGAAGCGGCTGGCCGTGGCGACGAGGACGAGGGGCTCGAGTTCAATCCGCTCCTTCTCAAGAAGGTCGACGAACTGGAACTGTCGGTGCGGTCTGCCAACTGCCTGAAGAACGACAATATCGTCTATATCGGCGACCTGATCCAGAAGACCGAAGCCGAGATGCTGCGCACCCCGAACTTCGGCCGCAAGTCGCTGAACGAGATCAAGGAAGTTCTTTCGGGCATGGGCCTTCACCTTGGCATGGACGTCGAGGAATGGCCGCCTGAGAATATCGAGGATCTGGCCAAGAAGTTCGAGGACCAGTTCTGAGAAACAGGACACGGCGGGCTTTCGGGCCCGCCGCATACCGGGCAATCCCGCCCCAAGGTGAGCGGAGGGCACGCACCCTCTGCCGGACAAAGCAAAACCGCCCGTAGAGGGCAAAACGGAGAAGACACATGCGTCATTCAAGCGGATACCGCCGCCTCAATCGCACACACGAGCACCGCAAGGCGCTTTTCGCGAACATGGCCGGCTCTCTCATCGAACACGAACAGATCAAGACCACGCTGCCCAAGGCGAAGGAACTCAAGCGCATCGCCGACAAGCTGATCACGCTGGGCAAGCGCGGCGACCTGCATGCCCGTCGCCAGGCGGCCGCGCAGCTCAAGCAGGATGCCCATGTCGAAAAGCTCTTTGCGGTGCTCGGTCCCCGCTACAAGGAGCGCAACGGCGGCTATACCCGCGTCCTGAAAGCGGGCTTCCGTTACGGTGACATGGCGCCGATGGCGATCATCGAACTGGTGGACCGCGACCCCGACGCGAAGGGCGCCGCCGACCGCGCCCGGGTCGAGGCCGAAGAGGCGATGGCCGACGAATAGGACGTACCGCGTTCATTGGATTTCAATCGAAGGGCCGGCAATCAGCCGGCCCTTTTCCGTTTTCCGTCGTCCAGAGGCGACAGCCGGTCAGTTGGCGGTTCCGCGCAGGCCCTGCTTCAGCGAGAGCGACAGGCAGATCGAATCGAGGACTTCCTCCGCCGAGCGTGCCTTGCGGCTGCTCATGTCTATGAAGGACATGACCGCCTCGCGCTCGGATTTCGGGATCGACTCGAGGATGCTGTTGGACATTGCCTGGGATGGGGGCATGTCTTTCTCCATTTCTCAGGGTTGCGAGATACACTTTATGGTTGCAATCCACACCCGCAACCTGTCTAAATGGCTAGGTCAGGGGCTGTGCTGCCATTTTCGCCGGGGAGGCCTTCCATGGGACTCCAAGGCATTGACCATCGCGTGTGCGCAGTCCTGAGAGACAGGAAATTGGAAAAACGGCGCTGGCATGTGGCGGTCAACCGGACAACTTCCCAGAGAAAAGCCCAGAGAGGCTGACGCCGCGCGCCGCGCGCCGCGAAAGCGGACGCTCGATCAGATGCTTCTCGATCTCGGTCAGATGGCGCCCTGCGGCTTTTCGGCGGGACTGCACATCCGATTCGCCGCACCGCTCGTCTATGTCCGGACCTACCCCGAGGCCTGGCTGAAGACCTATGACGAGAATGCCTATGCCCTGCGCGATCCGCTGGTCTTCTGGGGGCTTGGCGTCAAGGGCCAGACCCGGTGGAGCGATATCCGGCTGCCCGACCCCTTCAACATCATCGGTCAGGCGCGCAAGGCGGGACTGACCTTTGGCGCTGTCATTTCCTGCGGTCCGATCACCTCGCGGTCGATCGTGGGACTTGCGCGGGCTGACCGCGAATATACGGAAGACGAAATCGAAGCTGCCGCTGCCCTGGTTCACGAGTTGCACGACGCGGCCGAGCCGCCGACCGAGTTGACCCCGGCGCAGATCGAGGCTTTGCGTCTTCTTGCCGATGGGGACAGGCACACCGCTGCTGCTGCGAAGCTCGGGATCTCGGAAAGCGCGTTCAAGGTTCGATTGCAATCGGCCCGCGTCCGGCTCGGCGCCCGCACCACAGCTCAGGCATTGAAGAAGGCGCGTGAATACGGGCTTATCTGAAGTCGCGGCCTCCCCGCGGAAGGTTTTTCAACCCCAAGCTGGAGGCTACCATGCAAGCGACGACTCTTTCCTTCAACAACCTGCACAAGCACGGCGATCTTTTCGCGAACATGCTGCGCGCGCGCCATCGGACCTTTATCGAACGCAACCACTGGGACCTGCCGCAGGCCGATGGAATGGAGTTCGACCAGTACGACACGCCCGCGAGCCGCTGGGTCGCGGTGCATGATTTCGGCCGCGTCCTCGCCGGGGTGCGCCTGACGCCCACCATCGCGCGTGTCGGCATCTACAGTTACATGATCCGCGATGCGCAACGCGGGTTGCTCGAAACGATCCCGCGCGACCTGCTGTGGGAAGAGGCCCCAGTCGCCCCGCATATCTGGGAATCGAGCCGGGTCTTCGTTTCCGAAGATGTGCCCGCAAAGATCCGCCTGCGCGTCCAGATCGAGCTGATCGGCGAGATGGTCCGATCCGCCCGCGATCTTGGCGCGACGCAGGTTCTTGGCCTGATCCCGGAACATTCGCCGCGGCTTGCCCGGCGCACCGGAATCGACTGTGTGGCCGCCGGACCCGTGCTTGAGATCGACGGCTCGCGCAGCGTCTGCGTCAACATCTCGATGGCGACCAAGCTGCACTAGGCAAAGCGCACCGAACGGGCGCGGGGCAGTGTCCTGCGCCCGCATCCGGGCCTTCCGCCGGCCGGCGGGGAAGCGTAGTCTACCGGCGGCATGGCAGACCTTTTCGATCAACCTCCGTCCGGCGACTCCGGCGCAGCGCAGCCGGCCCGGCCGCTGGCCGACCGGCTGCGTCCCACAACGCTTGGCGATGTCATCGGCCAGGAAGGGGTCATCGGCCCCGAGGCCCCGCTGGGCACGATGCTGGCGGGCGGGCATCTGTCGTCGATCGTCTTCTGGGGGCCGCCGGGGGTCGGCAAGACCACGATCGCGCGGCTTCTGGCCAACGCCACCGATCTGCATTTCGAACAGATCAGTGCGATCTTCAGCGGGGTGGCGGAGCTCAGGAAAGTCTTCGAAGCCGCGAAGCTGCGCCGCCGCAACGGGCGCGGAACCCTGCTCTTCGTCGACGAGATCCACCGCTTCAACAAGGCGCAGCAGGATAGTTTCCTGCCGCATATGGAGGACGGGACCATCGTGCTTGTGGGTGCCACGACCGAAAATCCGTCGTTCGAACTGAACTCGGCGCTTCTGTCCCGCGCGCAGGTGCTGGTGCTTAACCGCCTGTCGCTGGCCGATCTGGAGCGGCTTGCCCAGAGGGCCGAGGCCGAGCTGGGCCAGTCCCTGCCCCTCACCGGCGAGGCGCGCGAAACGCTGCTGGAGATGGCCGATGGCGACGGGCGGGCGCTTTTGAACCTCATCGAACAGGTCGCGGCCTGGCAGGTCACGGCCAAGCTTGACGCCAAGGCGCTGGGCACGCGGCTGATGCGGCGGGCGGCGATCTATGATCGCGCGGGGGAAGAGCATTACAACCTTGTCTCGGCGCTGCACAAATCGGTGCGCGGCTCTGACCCGGACGCGGCGCTTTACTGGCTGGCGCGGATGCTGAGCGGAGGCGAGGACCCGCGATTCCTGGCGCGCCGGCTCACCCGCATGGCGGTCGAGGATATCGGTCTGGCCGACCCGCAGGCACAGCGTGTGTGCCTTGACGCCTGGGAGACCTACGAACGTCTTGGCAGCCCCGAAGGCGAACTGGCTTTGGCGCAGGCTGTGATCTACCTCGCGCTCGCCCCGAAATCGAACGCGGCCTACGCTGCTTTCAAGGGCGCGATGGAGGCCGCCCGCAAGACCGGGTCTGAACCGCCGCCCCTGCACATCCGCAACGCGCCGACAAAGCTGATGAAGGACCAGGGCTATGGCGCGGGCTACGCCTATGACCACGATGCCGAAGACGGGTTCTCGGGGCAGGACTACTTTCCCGATGGCATGGTCCGGGGCGTCTATTACCACCCGGTCGAACGCGGGAATGAACGCGAGTTGAAGCGCCGTCTCGACTACTTCGTCAAGCTGCGGCTCAAGCGGCAGTCCGGTTGACTCCGCAGCGCAGCCGCACCATGACCCGCCCATGATCACGGCCCTTCTTCAGGTGGCACTTGGGGGTGCAATCGGCGCGAGCCTGCGATACCTCGCAGGGATCGGTGTCGTGCGCCTTGTCGGGCATACCCCGTTCCCTCTGGCGATCCTGTCGGTGAACGTGCTGGGGTCGTTCCTGATGGGCCTTTTCGTCGCCGCGGCCGCCCATCGCGGGCTGACGCATCTGTCGCCGCTTGTCGCGACCGGGCTTCTGGGCGGCTTCACGACCTTCTCGGCCTTCTCGCTCGAGGCGGTGACGCTCTACGAACGCGGCGACCTGGGACAGGCGGCGCTCTATGTCGGCTTGTCGGTCGTGCTGTCGATTGGCGGCCTGATGCTGGGTCTCTTTCTGGGTCGGGGGATTTTCGCATGAGCGGTGTGCAAACCCTGACCGTGGCCGAGGGCGAGGGTGACCAGCGCCTGGACCGCTGGCTGCGCCGGCGCTTTCCCCACGTCGGGCAGGGCCAGGTCGAAAAGCTGTGCCGCAAGGGTCAGATCCGCGTCGACGGCGGGCGGGTGAAGGCCTCGACGCGGCTCGAGGTGGGTCAGGCCGTGCGGCTTCCGCCGTTGCCGGAAACCGCCGCGGCCGAACCGCGACCACGGGCCACCGTCAGCGATGCGGATGCTGCCATGATCCGGTCGGCGGTGATCTGGCGGGATGACCACTTCATTGCCCTGAACAAACCGGCGGGACTGCCGACGCAGGGCGGGTCGAAGCAGATGAAACACGTCGACGGGCTTTCAGAGGCGCTGCGCTTTGGTGCCGAGGACAAGCCACGCCTCGTCCATCGGCTCGACAAGGACACGTCGGGCGTGCTGATCCTTGCGCGCAGCGCCGACGCCGCCCGGAAGATGACCGAGACGCTGCGCGACCGCGCCACGCGCAAGATCTACTGGGCCGCCGTCGCCGGCGTGCCGAATCCCCGCATGGGGACGATCCGCTTCGGCCTTGTGAAGGCCCCGGGCCACGGGGCGGGTGGCGAGGGCGAGAAGATGCATTGCATCCACCCCTCGAAGATCGACGAGACGCCAGACGCCAAGCGCGCGGTGACCGACTACGCCGTGCTCTCGGGCCTTGGCGGACGGGTGTCCTGGATGGCGCTGGTCCCCGTGACCGGCCGTACCCACCAGCTGCGCGCCCACATGGCCGAGATCGGCCACCCCATCATCGGCGATGGCAAATACGGTGGGTCGGGGCAGGAGAACCTGGGCGAAGGCTGGGGCGCGCAGCTTGGGGGCGAGATCAGCCGCAAGATGCATCTTCATGCCCGGTCGCTGCAATTCCGCCACCCGTTCACCGGGGGGACCATCACGGTCACGGCGCCCTTGCCCGAGCACATGCGCCGCACCTGGGAGATGTTCGACTGGCGTGAGGCGGACGTGCCCGCAGATCCTTTCGAAGAGGACGAGGCATGATCGCGCAGTTCCGGTGCGGATCTTCCCATGGCTGAATGGGCGCCGAAACGATTCTGGCGTTCGGTTTCCGTTGTCGCGCGTGGCCACGGATATGGGGTGATGCTCGACACGCGTCCACTGCTCACGCCCGAGCGCCGTGAACTGGTGACGCCGTCGCAGCCTCTTGCGCGGCTCATCGCCGCGGAATGGGACGCCCAGGGCGATGTCATCGCGCCTGCGTCCATGCCAATGACCCGCCTCGCCAATACCGCCATCGACCGCGTCGATGCAAAGCGGGCCGAGGTCGCGGCCTTCCTGGCGCAATATGGTGAAACCGACCTTCTGTGCTATCGCGCCGAGGACCCGAAGGAGCTTGTTGACCGGCAGGCGGCGGCATGGGACCCGCTGCTGGATTGGGCGGACGAGACCTACGGAGCGCGTCTTGTGGCGACGCAAGGCGTCATGCCCGTGACGCAGTCGGCGCAGGCGATCGCCGCGCTGACAGGGGTTCTGCGCGCGCAGTCTGCCTTCGAACTGACCGCGCTTCACGAGCTCGTCGTTCTGTCAGGGTCGCTTGTGCTCGGCCTGGTGGCTGCGCGCGGCCATCTGCCCGCCGATGAGGTCTGGGCGCGTTCCCGGATCGACGAAGATTGGCAGGCCGAGCAATGGGGCCGCGATGACGAAGCCGAAGAGGCCGCACAGAATCGGCGCACGGGCTTTCTTGCTGCATATGACTTCTTGCAGGCTGCACAAGAATTAAGCTGACCCGACGTCATTCTGCAAAGAATTGATATTACGTTTGTTTGATGGGGATCGGTGCCGAAAAGCCCCGCACCGGCCTTGACCTTCGAATTCGTTTGCGCCCAAAATCGCGGCTGTTGGGGAGAAACCCTTCATTCCATCGCGCCGGCCCCTACAGGGACGGCAAAAACCGTTCGACACAGGACGGGCAATCAGGAAGAGGTAACCATGAATAGAACATTTTTCTTGGGCACGCTGAGTGTCGCGAGCCTTCTGGCGGGTGCTGCAGCCGCCGCCACGCTTGACGACGTCAAGGCCCGGGGCACTCTGAACTGCGGCGTGACGACCGGTCTTGTCGGTTTTGCCGCCCCGGATGCCAACGGCGTCTGGCAGGGCTTCGACGTGGGCATCTGCCGCGCGGTCGCCGCTGCCGTTCTGGGCGATCCGACGGCGGTCGAATTCGTGCCGACCACCGGCCAGACGCGCTTCACCGCGCTCGCGTCGGGCGAGATCGACCTGCTTGCGCGCAACACGACCTGGACATTCTCGCGCGACGCCGACCTCAAGTTCGAATTCGTCGGCATCAACTACTACGATGGCCAGGGCTTCATTGTCCCGCGCGAGCTTGGCGTGACCTCGGCCAAGGAACTCGACGGGGCGACGATCTGCATCCAGACCGGCACGACGACCGAGCTCAACCTTGCCGACTACTTCCGGGCCAACAACATCAGCTACGAGCCCGTGCCGATCGAGACGAATGCCGAAGGGCAGCAACAGTACCTTGCCGGTGCCTGTGACGCCTACACGACCGACGCCTCGGGCCTGGCTGCCACGCGCGCCACGTTCGAGAATCCGGGCGATCATGTGATCCTTCCGGAAATCATCTCGAAGGAACCGCTTGGTCCGCTTGTGCGTCACGGCGACAACGAGTGGGGCGATATCTCCCGCTGGACCCTCAACGCGCTTATCGCCGCCGAGGAGTATGGCGTGACGTCGGCCAATATCGATGAACTGGCCAACGGGACAGATAACCCCGAGATCAACCGTCTGCTCGGCACCGAAGGCAACCTGGGCGAGATGCTTGGTCTCGACAACCAGTGGGCTGTTCGCGCCATCAAGGCGGGGGGCAACTACGCCGAGTTGTTCGAGAAGAACATCGGTGAGAACACTCCGATCGGCCTGGCGCGCGGGTTGAACGCGCAGTGGACCGACGGTGGCCTGCTCTACTCGCCGCCGTTCCGGTAAGAACCAGACAGAGGGGCGCGGACTGATGGTTCGCGCCCCTTGCACGCAAGTGGCCACGACAGAACAAGTTTCCGCATGGGGCAGGACGTCGGATCAACCGGCGCAGAGGCCTGGGAAGAACGGAAGCCCTCGGGGAGAGGACGATGTCAACCATGACCGAAACGCCGGGCCAGGGGTTCCGGCTAAGCCAGCTCATCTACGACACCCGCTACCGATCCATGACGATCCAGGTCGTGGCGATGATCCTGATGATGCTTGGGTTCTCATGGCTCGTGTCGAACACGATCCAGAACCTTCAAGCACTGGGCAAGGACTTCAACTTCGGCTTCCTGACCCAGCCCGCGGGCTATGACATCAACCAGCGCCTGATCGCGTATGACAGCCAGTCGACACATGGCCGCGCGGCCATGGTGGGCATTCTCAACACCATCCTGATCGCGTTCCTGGGCTGTGTGCTGGCGACGATCCTGGGCGTGATCGCGGGTGTGCTTCGGCTGTCCAAGAACTGGCTCGTGGCCAGGCTGATGTCCGTCTATGTCGAGGGTTTCCGGAACGTCCCGCTGCTGCTCTGGATCCTTCTCATCTTCGCGCTGATGACAGAATCGATGCCGTCTCCGCGCGATTTCCGGGGCGATGACCCGGCTGCATCCATGCTTTTGTTCGACACGATGGCGGTGACCAATCGGGGCGTCTACATCCCCGCCGTACATCTGGCCAATCCGCTGACCGAAAACGGGTTCGTCAACTGGCTGATCATTGTCGCGGTCTTCGCCGCTTCGATCTTCGGTATCAAGCAGGTCCGCGCCTGGGCGACCGCGCGGCAGGAGGCAACAGGCCTTCGGCCGACCACATGGTACATTCTTCTTGGGCTTTTCTTCGTCCCGACCGCCTTGGTCCTGATGCTGATGGGGGCCCACCTGAACTATCCGCAGCTCACTGGGTTCAACTTCTCGGACGGAATCCATCTTCGGAATTCGCTGATCGCTCTCTGGCTGGCGCTCTCGCTCTACACTGGGGCGTTCATCGCCGAGATCGTGCGCGGCGGGATCCTTGCGATCTCGAAGGGTCAGACCGAAGCCGCCTATGCGCTGGGCCTGCGTCCATCGACCACGATGAACCAGGTGATCCTGCCCCAGGCGTTGCGGGTCATCATCCCGCCGCTCATCTCGCAGTATCTCAACCTTACCAAGAACTCGTCGCTGGCCATTGCCGTGGGCTACATGGACGTGCGGTCGAACTCTTGGGGGGATCACCATCAACCAGACCGGACGCGAGCTTGAGGGCATGCTGCTGCTGGGGCTTTTCTACCTTGCGCTCAGTCTGCTGATCTCGACGGTGATGAATATCTACAACTCCTCCGTCAAGCTGAAGGAGCGATAGGATGAGCGATACCCACGCACAGACCGTCGCTTTCGCGCGCGACACCATGATCGAGTCGCAGGATCCGCCGCTTACCGAAGCCGGCGCGATCAAGTGGATCCGCGAGAACCTGTTTTCCGGCTGGCTGAACATCCTTCTGACCGTCATCTCGCTTTACGTAATCTGGTGGGCGCTCAGTCATGTTCTCCCCTGGGCCTTCAACGGCATCTGGGATGCCGCGTCGCTGAGCGAATGCCGCGAGATCCGCGACGAACGCTTCGGGCCAGACGCGTCTGTCGCCTGCTGGGCGGTGATAGCAGATCGCTGGCCGCAGCTGATGTTCGGCTTCTATCCATCCGAGCTTTACTGGAGGCCGGTGCTTGGCTTCCTGATCTTCCTCGCCGCCGTTGCGCCGGTCCTCTTTCCGGAGCTGCCGCGCAAGACACTCTGGCTGTCGCTCGCCTCTCCGTTCGTGATCGTCTGGCTGGTCTGGGGCGGATCGATCTGGGGGCCGGTCAGTGTCGCGCTGGGCTTTGGCGTGGGCTGGGTTGCCTTTGCTGTCGCGGCACGGGTGGCTGGAACGCTGGCGGGGATCATCGCGGCGATCCTGTTTTCGCTGGCCTATTGGTTCGTTCTGGCCGGGCCGGTGGCGCAGGCGCTTGGAGCGGTCATTCCCATCGAACTCACGGCGGTCAGGTCGAACGAGATTGGTGGGTTCATGCTTGCCCTGATCATCGGCATCGCGGGAATCGTGCTGTCGCTGCCGCTTGGCATCATGCTGGCGCTGGGGCGTCAGTCGGACATGCTGATCATCAACAAGTCCTCGGTCATCTTCATCGAGGTGATCCGTGGCGTGCCACTGATCGTGTGGCTGTTCACCGCGTCGCTGCTTCTGAACTACTTCCTGCCGCCGGGCACCAACTTCGACCTGATGCTGCGGGTCATCATCATGGTAACCCTCTTCGCATCGGCCTACATCGCCGAGGTGGTGCGGGGCGGGCTGGCGGCCCTGCCGCGGGGCCAGTACGAGGCCGCAGATGCGCTTGGGCTCGACTACTGGAAGTCGATGCAGCTGATCATTCTGCCGCAAGCGCTCAAGATCTCGATCCCCGGCATCGTCAACACGTTCATCGGTCTCTTCAAGGATACGACCCTGGTGGTGTTCATCGGCCTCCTCGATCCGATCGGACTGACGAATTCGATCCGTGCCACGACCGAATGGAATGGCATCTACTGGGAGCTCTTCGTGTTCATCGGGCTTCTGTTCTTCGTCTTCTGCTTCAGCATGGGGCAGTATTCGCTATTCCTCGAGCGCAAGCTGCGTCGCGAGCACACCTAGGGAGATCCTGAAATGGCAGAACTCGCCACCGATCGCAAAGTCGACCGCAGCCAGATGACGATCTCTGACGAGGTTGCCATCCAGATCAGCAGCATGAACAAGTGGTACGGCACCTTCCACGTGCTGCGCGATATCGATCTCACCGTCTATCGCGGCGAGCGGATCGTGATCGCGGGCCCTTCGGGGTCGGGAAAATCGACGCTGATCCGCTGCATCAACCGGCTTGAAGAGCATCAGTCGGGCAGGATCATCGTCGATGGAACGGAACTCTCGTCCGATCTCAAGAACATCGACAAGATCCGGTCGGAAGTCGGGATGGTGTTCCAGCACTTCAACCTGTTTCCGCACCTCACCATCCTCGAGAACTGCACGCTGGCCCCGATCTGGGTGCGCAAGATCCCCAAGCGCGAGGCCGTGGAAACCGCGATGCACTTCCTCGAGAAGGTGAAGATCCCCGAGCAGGCGGACAAATACCCCGGCCAGCTGTCGGGGGGGCAGCAGCAGCGCGTCGCCATCGCCCGCAGTCTGTGCATGAAGCCGCGGATCATGCTGTTTGACGAACCGACCTCGGCGCTTGACCCCGAGATGATCAAGGAGGTGCTCGACACCATGGTCGAGCTTGCGGAAGAGGGCATGACGATGATCTGCGTGACCCATGAGATGGGCTTCGCCCGGCAGGTGGCGAACCGGGTCATCTTCATGGATGTGGGCCAGATCGTCGAGCAGAACGAACCCGAGGAGTTCTTCCTCAATCCGCAGCACGAACGCACCAAGCTGTTCCTCAGCCAGATCCTCGGTCACTAGGACCGGGGCGCCGGCCTATTCGTGATCGCGCGGCACGGTGAAATCGACGACCGTGGCACTGCTCCAGTCGGCATCAGCCCATGCCTCGATATCGAAATCCATCACGGTGGTCGCCGCCGTCGGATAGTCGGCAAAACGCGGATGATCCGGAGTGGCCGACACGAGCCGTTGTGCGAACTCGGCAATGCCGGGGTTGTGCCCGATCATCATGACAACCGGGGCCTGCGCGGTGCGCAGCACGTTCAGCATCGTCTGCGGCCCGGCATGATAAAGCGCAGGAACACTGCGCATCGTGATGTCAGCGGGCATGTCGGGGGCCATCTGCCCCCATGTCTCCACCGTGCGGCGGGCGCCCGAAACAAGCACTTCGTCCGGAACGTTGCCCTGTCGGCGCAGCCAGGCGCCGATGTCCACGGCGGACCTGCGCCCACGCCCGTTGAGGGGACGGTCGTAGTCGTCCAGCTTGGGGTCGTCCCAGCTCGACTTGGCGTGGCGCGTGAGGATCAGCCGAAGGGTCATCGGAATATGTTGCGAATTCAACGATCAAGGATTGTCGGTCTGACTCCCATTTGGGTCTATGGGCCACAGTCGACAAGGGGCATGACCAAAAGGTCACGAGAGAACCAGTCCGCTTGGCGCGGGTGTTAGCGCGGATTCCGGATCAGACTGCCGGCCCCGTGCTCGGTGTAGAGTTCCAGAAGACAGGCGTTGGGAGCGCGGCCATCGAGGATCACGACCGCCCGCACACCGCCGGCGAGCGCGGCAAGCGCCGTGTCGACCTTTGGGATCATCCCGCCCTGGATCGTGCCATCGGCCTTCATCGCGCGAATCTGGTCCGGGGTCAGCTCGGTCACGACCGCGCCCTCCGCGTTCTTCACGCCCGCCACATCGGTGAGCAGAAGAAGCCGATCGGCCTTGAGCCCGGCGGCGATGGCGCCGGCGGCCGTGTCGCCGTTGACGTTGAACGTCTCGCCCGCCCGGCCCGCGCCGATCGGGGCGATCACCGGGATCGTTTCGGCCGCCGCAAGGCTGCGCAGGAAGTCGGGGTTCGTCTCGACGGGCCTTCCGACGAAACCCAGAGCCGGATCGTCCGGTTCGCAGACCATCAGGTTGGCATCCTTGCCCGACAGGCCGACTGCCTTGCCGCCCTGTGCGTTGATCGCCTGAACGATGCGCTTGTTGACCCGGCCCGACAGCACCATCTCGACCACCTCGACCGTGGCGGCGTCTGTCACCCGTTTCCCGTTGACGAACTCGGACTGGATGTCCAGCCGCTTGAGCATGTCGTTGATCATCGGCCCGCCGCCGTGGACGATCACCGGGTTTACGCCCACCTGCCGCATCAGGACAACGTCGCGGGCGAAGCTGTCCATCGCCGCGTCATCGCCCATCGCGTTGCCGCCGAACTTGATGACGACCGTCGCGCCGTCATAGCGCTGAAGGTAGGGCAGGGCCTCGGACAGGGTCCGGGCGGTGGCGATCCAGTCGCGGTTCATGGTGTCACGGGCTTTCATGGTCGTCCCTCAGGGTCGGCCCCCTTTACTGCCTTGGGGCGCGACGCTCAAGCGCGGGTCATTCAAGCGTGGCGATCACGGCCCGAAGGGTGTCGATGCCCCAGCCCTTTTCGGACGAGGTCACGACGATCTCGGGGAAGGCGGCAGGATGCTTGGCAAGTGCCTTGCGGACCTGCGCAAGGACCGCGTCGCGCTCGGCCGCCTTCACCTTGTCGGCCTTCGTCAGCACCGCCTGAAACGTGAGTGCCGACCGGTCGAGAAGCGTCAGGATCTCTTCGTCGACAGCCTTCACCCCGTGACGCGCGTCGATCAGCACGAAAGCGCGGCGCAAGGACTGGCGCCCGGCAAGATAGGCCTTGAGAAGCTGTTGCCAGCGTTCCTTCACCTTCACCGGCGCATTGGCGAAGCCGTAGCCGGGCAGATCGACGAGATAGTGCGCCTCGCCCGCCGTGAAGAAGTTGATCTCCTGCGTGCGTCCGGGGGTGTTCGACGCGCGGGCCAGACCCTTGCGCCCTGTCAGCGCGTTGATCAGGCTGGACTTGCCGACGTTCGACCGGCCCGCAAAGCACACCTCGAGCCGGTCTGCGGGCGGCAGTCCGTCCATCGCGACGACGCCTTTCAGAAAGTCGATCGGGCCGGCGAAAAGAAGCCGCCCTGCCTCGATCGCCTCGGGCGATGGGTCGGCTTCGGGGAAGGGGAGGGAGACGCTCATCTCACAGAAGCTCGACCGGGTCGCCGGGACGGATGGTCCCGCCGGTGACGACCGAGGCGTAGACGCCGAAATCCTGGTGGCCCCAGGTCCGCAGCGCGGCCAACGTATCGACATCGCGCCGCCCGGTGTCGGGGTTGGCCATCGTGGCCTTGCAGCGGGTGATGCGTTCTTCCACGCGCAGGGTGACCTCGCCCACCCTGATGTCCCGACCTGGCCACTTGAACTCTTCCCAGGGGTCGGTGCCGTCGAGCCAGAGGTTGCCGCGCCAGCGATGGATCGCCAGCGCCCGGCCGGCGCGGTCTTCCACGGCGCGGTGGCTTGAGAGCGCGTTGATGGCGATCCAGGGGTCGGGCGTGTCGGTGAGGTGTGCACCCTGCGCCGACGCGACACGGACCGGGGCCGGAAGATCGTCGGGCCAGAGGCGGCTCAGCCAGTCGAGGACGTCCGGCCAGTCGTCGGCCGCATCCGGTGCGAACTCGACTTCGCCCGCTTCCGGGTGGGCCAGCCGAAGCCTGCGTGTCGCCTCGTCAAGCGACGAGGTCACCGCCATGAGCGACGGGGCCGTCACCCCGCGCAGGAAATTCGCCTTGGCGCGCCAGCCCTCTGCGGGCTTGGCACCGGCATGCTCGACCGCCCAGAGCCTGTCGAAGGGCAGCCAGTGGCCCGGCGTCAACGTGACCCCGGACAACTCCTCCCGCCCCAGCGCCTTCAGCGGATGGCGCCAGATCTGGGCAAGCTGCGCGGTCATTCCTTGTCGGAGGCCTTGCGTTTCAGGCCGCTGAACATGTTGCCGAAGACATCCGGCTTGTAGCCCTGGCTGCGCATGATCGCGTATTGCTGGCCGAAGGTGATCGTGTTGTTCGCGATCCAGTAGACCACCAGGCCGCTGGCGAAACTGCCCAGCATGAACATGAAGACCCACGGCATCCAGGCGAAGATCATGGCCTGAGTCGGGTCCGTCGGTGCCGGGTTCAGCTTCTGCTGCATCCACATCGAGACGCCCAGCAGCAGCGGCAGGATGCCGATGAAGATCAGTGCAAGGAACGATGTCGGATCCGGCGCCGCATTCGGGAGCAGGCCAAAAAGGTTTATGATCGACGTGGGGTCGGGCGCGGACAGGTCCTGGAACGGGCCGAACCAGGGTGCATGGCGCAGTTCGATGGTGACGAAGATCACCTTGTAGAGCGAAAAGAAGATCGGGATCTGCAACAGGATCGGCAGACAGCCCGAGGCCGGGTTGACGCGTTCCTTCTTGTAGAGATCCATCATCTCCTGCTGGAGCTTCTGGCGGTCGTCGCCGGCGCGCTCCTTGATCTTCTCCATCTCGGGCTGGAGTTCCTTCATCTTCGCCATCGAGACGTAGGACTTGTAGGCCAGCGGCAGGAGCAGCGCCTTGATGATCAGCGTCAGCGCGACGATGGACCATCCCATGTTGCCGATCAGGATGTTCAACTGGTGAAGCATCCAGAAGATCGGCTTGGTCAGGAAGAAGAACCAGCCCCAGTCGATCGAGTCGATGAAGCGGAACACCCCCGCGTCGCGTTCGTAGTTGCGGATCGTTTCCCATTCCTTGGCGCCGGCAAAAAGGCGTTGACTGACCTCGACCGTTTCCCCTGGCGCGACTTCAACCGTGCTCAAGAGGGCCGTTGTCCGGAAGATGTCGCGTTGCGGGTCGTATTGCAGTGCCGAGGTGAACGGTTGATCGGCGGCGGGGATGAGCGTCGTCATCCAGTAGTGGTCGGTGAAACCGATCCAGCCGTTGCCGGCGATCTCGACCACCTCCGCTGCGGGACCCCAGCGGGGGTCGGCATCGAGGTCGCGAATGTCGGAATAGGTTATTTCGTTCAGCTGTTCGCCGGTCTGGCGGATCGCGCCTTCGTGAAGGATGAAGAAGCCCTTGAGATCCGGTGGCTCGCCATGGCGCGAGATGACGCCATAGGGCGCTGCGCGAACCGCCGCCCCGGTCTGGTTGGTCACCGACTGGGTGATGGTGAACATGTAATCCTCGTCGATCGCGATCGTTCGACGGAAGATCAGGCCCGCGCCATTGTCCCAGGCAAGGGTCACGTCGCTGCCGGGTGACAGGCTCTCGCCACTTTCGACCGTCCACACCGTGTCGGCGTTGGGCACGGCGTCGATGGACAGGCCCCCGCCCGGCGACCAGCCGAAAAGCGCGTAATAGGCGTTCGTAGCCCCCTGCGGCGTCAGAAGCGTGACGATGGGCGAGTCAGGGTCGGTCGTTTCCCGGTAATCCTTGAGCGACAGGTCGTCGATCCGTCCGCCCTGGAGCGAGATGGACCCGCCCAACCGGTCGGTCAGGATCTCAACCCGTTCGGTGGTTTGAAGCGCGGTCTGGCGCGTATCTGCCGGGGTGGTGACGCCGGGAATGGCCGCGGGTTCGGTCGTAGTGGCGCCGGGCACCCCCACACCGGGAACGACGGCCGGCGGAACGTCGGCGCTTGTGGCCGTCTCCGGGAGGGTATCGACCGGCGCCGGTTCCTGGGGCGGGAAAAGCAGAAACCAGACGAGGATCACCGCAAAGCTGAGTGCTGTCGCCAGAAGCAGGTTCTTGTTCTGATCGTCCATCGTCCGCCACCGCCCGCGCAGAATTTATCAGGCCGGTTCAATCGTCCGCGGCGGCAAAGGTCAAGCCGTTTTCCCGGGCGCCTCGCGCAAGGGACGTGTCCTGGCTGGCAGGTTGGCGACGCCATTCCGGCTTCGCCACGCTGCGATCCAGCCCGGGACGTCTTCGGCCGGCATCGGTCGGGCAATGCCGAAACCTTGCACGGCATCACATCCGATTTCGGCAAGGGCAGTCCGCTCGCCGATCCGTTCGACGCCCTCGGCAAGGGTGGCGACGCCCAGCCCCCGCGCCATCGTCACGATCGCCGCGGCGACCTCGCGCTGGGCGGGATCGCGGTCGAGGCCCGAGACAAGCGACCGGTCGATCTTGAGCCGCGTGGCCGCGAAGCGTCGAATTCCCGCAACCGACGTGTTCCCGCGACCGAAATCGTCGAGGTCGATGCCACACCCGAGGTCGCGCAGCGCGCGCAGGCTGTGCCCCGTGGCTTCGCCCGTGCCATCAAGCGCCGTTTCAAGAACCTCGACCACAAAGCGGTCAGGTGCCAGGTCGAAACGGTCCAGTTCCCAGCGGACGCGGTCGGCAAGATCGGGTGCAGCCAGATCCTCGGGGGTGAAATTGACGGACACCGTCGGCACCCGAAGCCCGGCGCGATCCCAACTGCGCAGGTTCTGCAGCGCGCCATAGAGCATCACCTCGACCAGACGCCGGGACAGGCCCGCGGACATCACGCGCGGCAGGAAATCGTCGGGCTGTATGACGCCGCGCTTGGGGTGATGCCAGCGCGCGAGCGCTTCGAATCCCAGAAGTCGACCGTCGCCGGCGGCGACCTGCGGCTGGAACCATGGCTGGATCTCGCCCGCGTCGAAGGCGCGCGCAAGCTCGGCATCGGTCAACGGCGCGGCGATGCCCGCCCGGCCCATCCCGGCGTCGTAGCCGCGCACCGTGGCACCACCGGCCGCGCGCGCCATGGCCAAGGCGCGATCGGCGGCGTCCATCATGGCCGTGCCGCTGTGCTCGCGGGTCTTTCCGGGCAGGCAGAACCCGACCGACAAGGGTGACGAAGACCCGTTGGCCGCCGACACTGACCGGCTCCGAAACCGCCTCCTGCAGGCGGCGGGCGATCGTCGACAAGGCTTCGTGATCGGCGCGGCGCAGGTCCGTCAGCGCCACGGCAAATCCCGCGCCGCCAGACCGCGTCACCACGTCGGCGTCGCGCAGCGCGCCGACGATCCGGTCGGCCACCGCGTCAGCACGGCGTCGCGGCCCGCATCGTCAAGATCGGCCAGGGCATCCCCGGCGTGGTCGATCATGGCCGATAGCGCCGCCGCAGCGCGGCCCCGCTCTGCGGCGACGGGCAGCGCCGCATCAAGCGCCGCCACCGCCGTTTCGCGCGGGGGAAGTCCCGTGACCCCGTCCACCCCGATCCGCGGCGCGGTTCCGAACAGGCCGCCGAACGCGAAAAGCCCGGGAACGACAAGCGCCAGGATCAGAAGGGCCGTCTGTCCGCCGATCCAGTACCCTGCCAGCGTCACCGCCGGCAGGAACGCAAGGATCTGCGGTGCAAGAAGCTGGGCGCGAATCGTGGCCCTCAGGCGTTGTGCCCCGCGTCGGGCTGACGTGAACGGCATCGGCGCGTGTCCCCCGTTGCGTTCGGACAGGCCCCATGCCCTCCGAACCGGGGGCAAGCTAGGCCCGCGCCGGTCAGCGGGGCGTTAATGCCACCCCCGCGATTTGCGTCGGATTTTACAGGTAGTCGTCGGGGGCGGCGCCGCGCCGGGCGAGACCGGCGAAATCGAAGAGGCCCGGATCGAGCAGGTGCGACGGTCGCGCGCTCATCAGCGCCGAGAACATCTTCTGACGCCGCCCCGGTGCCTTGCGCTCCCAGTCGTCCAGCATCGCCTTGATCACCTGTCGTTGCAGCCCGTCCTGGCTGCCGCAGAGGTCGCAGGGGATGATCGGATAATCCATCGCCCGCGCGAAGCGGTCGCAGTCGGCTTCCGCGACATGGGCAAGCGGGCGCAGCACGAAAAGGTCGCCCTCGTCGTTCAGAAGCTTCGGTGGCATGGTGGCAAGCTTGCCACCGTGGAAGAGGTTGAGAAAGAAGGTCTCGAGGATATCGTCGCGATGGTGGCCAAGGACGACGGCGGAACATCCTTCCTCGCGTGCGATCCGGTAGAGATTGCCCCGGCGCAGGCGCGAACAGAGTGCGCAATAGGTGCGCCCCTGCGGAACCTTGTCCATCACGATGGAATAGGTGTCCTGGTATTCGATCCGGTGCGGCACGCCCATCCTGTCAAGGAATTCGGGCAGGACAGTCGCGGGAAAGCCGGGCTGGCCCTGGTCGAGGTTGCAGGCGAGGATCTCGACCGGAAGAAGCCCGCGCCACTGAAGCTCGGTCAAGGCTGCCAGAAGCGTATAGCTGTCCTTGCCGCCCGACAGGCAGACCAGCCAGCGCGCTCCGGGTTCGACCATGCCGTAGCGATCGATCGCCTCGCGGGTTTCGCGGACGATGCGCTTGCGCAGCTTTCTGAACTCCGTCGAGGAAGGCGCGCCATGGAAAAGCGGGTGGATGTCGTCGGAATCGTCAAGCATTGCGGCCTCCGTAGGGCGTTGTGCGACCGTATGTCAGAAATCGACTTGCTGGCAAAGACCCTGCCAAAGCTGGTGTCCAGGCATCCGGACATGCCCCTGTCATGCATCCGGACGGAGGTGGTAGACGTAGAATAACAAACGTCAGGAGTTACCATGCGCCTTCTCGCCCTTGCCGCCTTCGTCCTTCTTGCCGCCTGTTCGGGCCGCCCGAGCCTTGACCAGGAGCCGCTGTCCGACCGCCAGCTCAACCTCGAAGAGTTCTTCGAGGGCGAACTTGTCGCCTACGGCCAGTTCAAGGACCTCCTCGGCCGGGTCTCTCGGCGGTTCGTGGTGGAGATCGAAGGCACCTGGGACGGCGAGACGCTGACGCTGGTCGAGGATTTTGTTTACGAGGACGAGTCGACCGAACAGCGTGTCTGGACCCTTGCGCAAGACCGGCGATGACACTTGGGAAGGCACCGCCCCGGGTGTGCAGGGCGTGGCGACGGGCGTGGAGGCGGGCGACACGTTCAACTGGGGCTACACGATCGACCTGCCGGTCAGCGGGGGCGAAACGGTGCGCGTCACCTTCGACGACTGGATGTGGCTTCTGTCCGACGACCGCCTGCTGAACATCGCCTACATGGAACGGTTCGGCGTGAAGGTGGGCGAGGTCGTGATCTTCTTCGAGAAGGAATGACCGCGCGCCCCGGTCACGGGATGTGAACGCGGGGCCGCGATAACCGCGCCCGAAGCTTCGACCACGGCATGGTCTCGGGTCCCGATCCGCGCAATCTGCGCCGGGGGACTGCCCGAACCGCGCATATCGCCCCCTTTGCCGGGGCCAAGGGCATGGGGGCCAGCGGCCCCCGCTGGGGCCACCGCCACGGGGCGGCGCCGCCACCTGTGCCGACACCAAGGACGTCGGGGCCTTCCGGGGTCCCATGAGGGCGAGAGATGGGCACCCCCTCGGGCCGGAGCGGCGGCGCGCGGGGGCCATCGGCCTGTCCGCACGCCGCCCTCGGGCTAGAAGAGCGGCCCCCGCAGCGCGGGAGGCACGTGGCGCGGCCCAAGCCCCACGTCTTTCCGGATATGGTCGCTCAGCTCGGCGACGCTCGGCGGCCCTGGCCGCGTCAGGTCGCGCAGCAGCGCGCGGGCCGCAATCAGAAGGACGCGCCCTGCGCCGATCTCGTCAATCAGCGCCTCGACGGCGGGGCGGGTGGACTGGGTCTGGTTCAACGTTGCGATCATGGGTCTTTCCCGTTGCCGGAACGGCAGACGGACTCCTGTTGATAGGTTGGACATGGACCGGTCGCAGGACGCACCACGGGCGCGGACTGGGGCTGGTCAGGTTGCGGGTCAGGTGGGACTGCCGGCGGTCAGGTCACTGACGGCGGGCAGGATGCGGGGCTCAGGCCCGGGGTCGTTCGTCCCCAAGGCGCAGTCCGGCGGGAATGGCGCGATACATGATGTCGATCATTCAGACGCCCTCCCTTTCATCCGGTGTTGCGCGTGGCGGGCGGATAGCACGGATGTGCGAGTCGGGGAAGCCCCTACGGAACCGTCAGTCCGGCACGTTGTCGACGCCCGAACCGCCCCAGGGGTGGCACCGGGCGATGCGCCGTGCGGCCAGCCACGAGCCCTTGATCGCCCCGTGCTTTTCCAGCGCTTCGAGCGCGTAGGCCGAGCAGGTGGGGTGATAGCGGCAGGAATGGCCGACCCAGGGGCTCAGGACCAGCCGATAGGCCCGGACGGGCAGGGCGACCATATGGGCCAGGGGGCTCATGTGCCGTGGACCTTGCGGAGCGCACGTTCCAGATCGCCGATCAGCGTGTCGAAGGGCCGGTCTGCCGTCGTGTCGCGGCGGCCGATCAGGACATAGTCCCAGCCGGGCCGGCCCAGCCGGGGCAGGACGGCGCGCGCGGCTTCGCGCAACCGGCGCTTGGCGCGGTTTCTTTCGACGGCGTTGCCTACCTTCTTGGAACAGGTGAAGCCGGCGCGGATCGTGCCATCCTCACGGGCGCTCTTGCGGGCCTGGAGGACAAAGCCGGGTGTTGCTTCGCGGCGGGCGCGCGCGGCGGCCAGGAACTCGGGCCGCGTCTTCAGACGGTCGACACGAAAAGGCACCGCCGGAAGCTTGGCGGTGTCTCCCACGCAAGCGTCCGGCGGTGCCATGTCGTCAATCCTGCTTGCCTCGCGCCTCAGGCGCTGAGGCGCTTGCGGCCTTTCGCCCGGCGCGCGTTCAGAACCTTGCGGCCGCCGGGCGTGGCCATGCGGGAGCGGAACCCATGCCGCCGCTTGCGGACGAGGTTCGAGGGCTGAAAGGTGCGTTTCATCGCGTCTCTCCGTCGGTCTGGTCCCGTCTGGCGCGTATCCCAAGGGATCGGCTCAGGGGTCCTAATGTGTTCGAAGCCCGCTCTTTATGGGCTTGGTCGGTGCGAGTCAACGCACCTCGCGCGCGATGTTGCAACAAATGGCGGTCGTTCGCCGGCAAATGTTTCAGTCCGCCGTGCAAAGCCGGAAAACGGCCCCTCTGAGCCCGTTCTCCATCACCGCCCATCAAGCGCGCGTGAGGGGGGTCGCGTGAAGCCGGGCCGCACGGCATGTATGGGTCGACAGCCGCTGCAGCAATGCGCATGAACCCCGACAGGACCAGCCCGATGAGCGACATGACCCAGACCGGCCCCAACGACACCCGATCGGGCATTGCCCGGCGCCTGCCCCTGATCGTCATTCTGGTCGTGGCCGCGATTGGCGCGATCGCCCTGCGGGACGTGATCTCGTTCGAGGCGCTGGCGCAGAACCGCGACGCCCTGATCGCGTTCCGCGATGCCAACTACCTGGCCACCGTTCTTGTCTTCATCGCGCTTTACGTCGTGGTGGTGGCGTTCTCCCTACCCGGCGCCACCATCGCGACCCTGACGGGGGGATTTCTCTTCGGTACCTTTCCGGGCGCGCTGTTCAACGTCACGGCCGCGACCCTTGGCGCGACGATCATCTTCCTGGCCGCCCGCTGGGGCTTGGGAGAGCGTCTTGCCGCGCGCATGGACGCCTCGGAAGGTCGGGTGAAGCGCATCAAGGACGGCATCGACCGTAACCAGTGGGAGATGCTCTTTCTCATCCGCCTTGTGCCGGCCGTTCCGTTCTTCGTCGCCAACCTGATCCCCGCGCTGGTCGGCGTTCCGCTGTCGCGCTTCGTGATCACCACCTTTCTCGGGATCATCCCCGGCGCGGTTGTGTATACATCGGTTGGCGCGGGACTGGGCGAGGTCTTCGCCCGTGGCGAGACGCCTGACCTCGGCATCATTTTCGAGCCGCAGATCCTGCTTCCCATCCTCGGCCTCGCGGCGCTTGCCGCCCTGCCCATCGTCATCAAGGCCGTGCGCGGCCAGAAGGGTATCTGAGCCATGGAACGCATCCGGACGGATGTCTGCGTCATCGGCGCGGGCTCGGGTGGTCTGTCGGTGGCCGCGGGCGCGGTGCAGATGGGCGCCAAGGTGGTGCTGATCGAGGGCCACCTGATGGGCGGCGACTGCCTGAACTTCGGCTGCATCCCCTCGAAGGCGCTGATCGCTGCGGGAAAGCATGCCCATGCCATGCACGACCGGCGGCCCCTTCGGCGTGACCCCCGTCCTGCCCGAGGTCAGCTATGCCGCCGCGAAGGACCACGTTCACAAGGTGATCGAGGCCATTGCGCCCGTCGACAGCCAGGAACGGTTCGAAGGGTTGGGGGTTCACGTCATCCGCGACTGGGCGCGCTTCATCTCGAAGACCGAGGTGCAGGCCGGCGAGACCGTCATCGAGGCGCGGCGGTTCGTGATCGCGACCGGATCGTCGCCGCTGGTGCCGCCGATTCCGGGGCTCGATGGCGTCGACTACTTCACGAACGAGACGATCTTCGACCTGCGCGAGCGGCCCGATCACCTTCTGATCGTCGGCGGCGGTCCCATCGGGATGGAAATGGCGCAGGCGCATCTGCGGCTGGGCTGCAAGGTCACCGTGGTCGAAGGCGCGAAAGCGCTTGGCAAGGACGATCCCGAACTGGCGGCGATCGTTCTGGACCGGCTGCGCGGGGAAGGGGTCGAGATCGCCGAGGACGCCCTGGTCGACCGCGTCGAGAAGGACGGGCGAGACCATCACCCTTCACGCAAAGGACGGACGGAGCTTTGAAGGCTCGCACCTTCTGGTCGCGGTGGGCCGCAAGGCCAATATCGCGCGGCTTGACCTCGATACGGCCGGGATTGCCCATGACCGCGTCGTCACCGTCGGCGCCGATCTGCGGACAACCAACCGCAGGGTCTATGCCGTGGGGGATGTCGCCGGGAAGCTTCAGTTCACCCATGTCGCGGGCTACCACGCGGGCGTCGTGATCCGGTCCATTCTGTTCGGCCTGCCCGCCAAGGCGCGCGAGGATCATATACCCTGGGCCACCTACACCGATCCCGAGCTTGCGCAGGTCGGTCTGACCGAGGCCGAGGCGCGCAAGAAGCATGGCGCGCGCCTTGAGGTCGTGCGCTTCGACTATGCCGAGAACGACCGCGCTGTCGCCGAAGGCAAGACCACCGGCATGATCAAGGTCATGGTGGTGAAAGGCCGCCCCGTCGGCGCATCCATCGTCGGCGCGCAGGCAGGCGAGCTGATCTCGCTCTGGGCGCTGGTGATCGCAAACCGGCTCAAGATGAGCGCGGTCGCCAACATGGTTGCGCCCTATCCGACACTGATGGAGGTTAACAAGCGGGCCGCCGGCGCTTATTTCTCACCGAGGCTGTTCGACAGCCCGGTGGTCAAGCGGATCGTCGGCTTCGTGCAGAGGGTTCTGCCCTGATGGCCTGACGCAGGATAAAGGCGCGCATGTTCTTCAAGTCGCTCTCTGGCCGGTTCCTGGTCCTGACGATCATCTTCGTCATGCTGGCCGAGATATTCATCTTCGTGCCGTCGGTCGCGCGGTTTCGCGAGGACTACATGCTCGCCCGTCTGGAACGGGCGCAGATCGCGTCGCTGGCGCTTCTGGCCGATGACATGATCGATGCGACCCTCGAAGCCGAGCTCTTGCGCAATGCAGGGGTCTACAACGTGGTGCTGCGGCGCGACGAGATCCGCGAACTGGTGCTGTCGTCGCCGATGCCGACGCCGATCAGCGCCACGTTCGATCTGCGCGACGCGGGCTCGTGGGAGCTTATCCGCGACGCCATGTCCCGGCTCGCCGACACCGAACCGTCGATCGTGCGGGTGATCGGCAACCCCGTGCAGGACGCGGGCCTTCTGATCGAAGTCACGATGGCGACCGAACCCCTGCGTGCGGCGATGATCGACTATGGCCTCAGGATCCTGGCGCTGTCGGCGATCATCTCGGTCTTCACGGCCTCGCTTCTCTTCGTGGCGGTGCGTCATTTCCTTGTGAAACCCATCCGCCGGGTGGTGGGCGCCATGCAAAGCTACGCTGCCGCCCCCGAGGATGCGCGACGCATCATCGAGCCGTCGGCCGGCGTGACCGAGCTTTATGAGGCCGAGATCGCCCTCTGCAAGCTTCAGACCGATCTGACCGGGGCGCTGCGCCAGAAGGAACGGCTGGCGCAGCTGGGCGGTGCTGTTGCCAAGGTCAGTCACGACCTGCGCAACATCCTCACGTCGGCGCAGCTTTTCGCGGACCGGATCGAAACCAGCCAGGACCCTGCGGTGCGCAGACTGGTGCCGAAGCTGCTGGGGTCGATCAGCCGGGCGGTAAACCTGTGCGAATCGACATTGGCCTTCGGTCGGGCCGAGGAACCGCCGCCAAAGCTCGACCGCGTGGCGCTGGCCGGGATCATCGAGGACGTGGTCGAAAGCGAGCGCCTTGCCTGCGAGGAGTTCAACTGCGACTTCCGCGTCGACATTCCGCAGGGACTCGTGCTGCGCGCCGATCCCGAACAGCTTCACCGCGTGCTCGTGAACCTCGTGCGGAACGCCCGCCAGGCGATCATGGCAGGCGGCGTGCCGGGGTCCATCACCCTGACGGCAAGCGAGGACGATGTGGCCTGGACGGTGGCCGTGGCGGACACCGGGCCGGGCCTGCCGCAAAAGGCGCGCGAACACCTCTTCACCCCGTTCCAGGGGGGCGCGCGCAAAGGGGGGTCGGGCCTTGGCCTTGTCATCGCCTCCGAGCTTCTGCGCGGGCATGGCGGGCGGCTTGACCTCGTGTCGACCGGTCCCGAGGGCACCGTCTTCCGACTCTACCTCCCCAAGACCCTTGCGATCGACCCTCCGGTCGTCCCGGCGACGTCGGGTGCACAGGTCTGAGGCGTGCTGCCGGTCCTTCCCCTACAGTCACCTTCCGGACTTTCGGCAAGGCCGGCACCCTTCGGTTTTCGGTTTTGCCCCTTGCAAAGTGCCGACGCGGTCGGTATCTGCCATCCGTCCGCGCGCTGGTAGCTCAGTTGGATAGAGTACTTGACTACGAATCAAGGGGTCGGGGGTTCGAATCCTCCCCAGCGCGCCACTTTCCCTGCAGATATGTAGATAATAACAAAGCCTTGCTGGTGGAGTATGCCGTTTTCGGGTGACGCGTGTAGTCGTCCCCATGGGTGCGCCAGCGAAACGCTCGATGCGTCCGACCGCCGCTCTTCAGGTCGAGATCAGCGAAGCTGCTGAAGCAACGCCAGCGACGGCTCGCCCGTGACCGGCAGGCCCGAAGCCGTTTGGTACGCGCTGATCGCTTCGGTCGTATTGCGGCCGATCACGCCGTCCGCTCCCTGCGTGTCGTATCCCCGCGCGGTCAGACGGCGTTGAAGCTCTTTGCGGTCGTCGATCGTCATGCCCTGCGCATCGGGAGGAAACGGGGTGCGCAGCGGCGGCCGTCCCGCCAGCCGGTCGGACAGATGACCGACGCCGATGGCGTAGTTCTGCGCGTTGTTGTAGCGCAGGATGGCGTCGAAGTTCCGGAAGACCACGAAGGCCGGACCGTTCGGCCCCTGCGGGATCAGGAGGGTGGCCGGTCCGAAATCCGGCAGGGGGCCGCCATCGACCGTCCGAACCCCCAGCGCGCCCCAGGCCGAGGTGCTGCGGGCGTTGGCCTTGCCGGCAAGGGCGGCGTTGAACCCCTGGGGAAGGGCGACTTCCACCCCCCAGGGCTGCCCCTGCCGCCAGCCGGAGCGTTGCAGGTACGCGGCGGTCGAGGCCAGCGCATCGGACGGATCCTCTGACCAGATATCGCGGCGACCGTCGCCGGTGAAATCCACCGCATAGGCCTGGTAGGACGTGGGAATGAACTGCGTGTGGCCCATCGCGCCGGCCCAGCTTCCGGTCATGCGGTCCGGGGACGTGTCGCCGCGCTGCAGGATTTCCAGCGCCGCGACGAGTTGCTGCTCGAAGAACGCGCCCCGCCGCCCGTCGAAGGCAAGCGTGGACACCGACGAGATCACCGGGATGTCCCCCCGGCGCTCGCCATACTGGCTTTCCAGGCCCCAGACCGCGGTGACGACCTCGGCGTCGACGCCGTAGCGGGCCTCGATGGCGGCCAGTGTCGCCTGTTGACGCCGCAGGTTTTCGCGGCCCTTCGCGATCCGCTCGTCGGAGGCTGCGATGGCAAGGTAGTCCTCGAGGGACCGGGTGAATTCGGTCTGGTTGCGGTCGCGCTCGACGACCACGGGCAGGTAGCCGACGTCCCGGAAGGCGGCGTCGAGCGTGCCCTGCGAAATCCCCTTGGCGGCTGCGCGAGGCTTGAAGGCGGCGACCCAGGCATCGAAGGCCGGGTTGGGCACTGCGCGGGCTACGTCGGGTGCGACCTGGGGCCGCGATCCGCCGCCGCCGGCACAGGCCGACAGGCCCAAAGCGGCGATGGAAAGGAGGACCGCCCGTCGTGAGTGCACCATTCTGCCTGTCCTCCTTCGGAGTGTTCCGTCCGGAATACCCGACGTCCGGCCCGACGGAAAGAGCAGCGGTGCCTCGGCAGGCGGGAAGGGAGCGTCCGGTCGGGCGGCCCTTCAGCCTCAGGGCTGCGCGGGGACTTGCTCCGGCGCGGCAGCCTCCGGCACATGCAAGACGTGATCGCGGGCCACGGACATGGATTTGAGGATGGCGTGCACGCTGTCGCCTTCCCGCAGGCCCAGCTGGTCGGCCGCGCGGCGGGTGATGCGCGCAAGGATCTCGTCCGCACCCACGGCGACGTGGACTATCACAGCGGGGCCGTTGCCCGGGACGATGCGGGTCACCCGGCCGGCCAGGATGTTCTGTGCCGAAAGCCCTTCGGGCCTGCCGCGCGACAGGATCACCTCATGCGCCATGACGCGCACGCGCACTCGTGTCCCCGGCGCGCCTTCGACCGTTGGCAGGTAGAGCGGGCCGGTCGCCGCCTGAAGGCGCGTCAGCCCGTCGTCCCCGTGTTCGGCGATCGTGGCGGGCAGCATGGCGGCCACTTCGCGGATGCCCATGGCGCGCAGCGCCTGCGGGTCGGCCATGACCTCGGCCGTGGTGCCCTGGCGCAGGGCGCGGCCTTTCTCGATCACGACCATCCGGTCGGCGAGAAGCTGCGCCTCGTTCATGTCGTGCGTGACCAGAACGACCGGCATCGCCAGATGCGCCCTGAGCGCGATGATTTCGGCGTGGAGTTTTTCGCGCGTTGCCCGATCCACGGCCGAGAAGGGTTCGTCCAGCAGCAGGGCGCGCGGCTTGCGGGCCAGGGCGCGGGCCACCGCCACGCGCTGCTGCTCTCCGCCCGAAAGCTGCGCCGGTCTGCGGTCGGCCAGTCCCCGCAGGTTCACGAGGTCCAGCAGACGCTCGGCTTCGGTCCGCGCCGCCGCCGTGTCCGCCGGGAGGGCCGCCATGACATTCTGCGCCGCCGTCATGTGCGGGAAAAGCGCATAGCTCTGGAACACGACCCCGACAGGTCGCCGGTGCGGGGCGAGGTTCACACCCGCCGCGGTATCGACCCAGGTCATTCCGTCCACCCGCACCCGCGCGGCTGTGGGCCGCCAGAGACCCGCGATGGTCCGCAACACGGTCGTCTTGCCCGAGCCCGAATGACCGACAAGCGCCAGAAGCTCTCCCGGCTCCACCCGGAACGCCACGTCGAGCGGGATCGGCGCCTCGGCGCGCATCGTGACCTCGAGCGTCATCAGGACAGCCCCCTCATCCCAAACGCCGCCCGACGCGGCCCGAAAGCCAGAACGTCACCGCGATGGTGAAAAGTGAGATCGCCACGAGAACCGCCGACATCGTCGCGGCCGACTGGTCGTCGAAGGCCTGCACCCGGTCGTAGATCGCGATGGCGATCGTGCGGGTTTCGCCGGGGATCGACCCGCCCACCATGAGAACGATGCCGAACTCCCCCAGCGTATGCGCGAAGGTCAGCACCATCGCGGTCATCACGCCGGGCCAGGCCAGTGGAAGCTCGACCTTCCAGAGCGAGGCAAGCGGCGACATCCCGCAGCAGCTCGCGGCCTCGCGCACCTCGGGGGCGATCGCTTCGAAGCCGCGCTGCGCGGGCTGGATGGCGAAGGGCAGGTTGAAGATGACCGAGGCCACCACCAGCCCCTGGAACGAGAAGACAAGCTGTTGACCGAAAAGCTGCTGCCAGAGGTCTCCCACGGGGGACGTCCGCCCGAACGCGACCAGCAGGTAGAAGCCGAAGACCGTGGGCGGCAGCACCAGCGGCAGCATCACCAGTGCCTCGACGAGGCCCTTTCCCCGGAACTGCCGATAGGCAAGGTGCCGGCCGAGGAGGATGGAGACCGGCAGAAGGATCGCCACCGTCCAGGCCGCAAGCCTGAGAGAGAGCCAGAGCGCGGTCCAGTCCACCCGCTATTTCTCCGGCACCGAGAAGCCGTAGCGCTCGAGGATCTCGCGCGCCGCAGGGGACTGCATGTAGGCATGAAACGCCTCGGCCACGGGTCCAGCCCCATTCAGCAACGCCATGCGCTGTCGCAGCGGTTCATGCCGGTCCTCGGGGATGAGGGCGAAGGTCCCGCGGTCCCGCACCTGCGGGGCAAGGGCCAGCGAATAGGCGATGATGCCGCCCTCGGCGTTGCCCGAAAGCGCAAACTGCGCCGCCTGGCTGACGTTTTCTCCAAGCACCAGAAGCGGTTGCAGGGGGTCCCACAGACCCTCGGCGATAAGCGCCTCGCGCGCGGCGATACCGAACGGGGCATGATCGGGGTTGGCGATGGCGAAGCGGGTGATCTCCCCGTCTCTGACCAGCGCGGCAAGGCCGGCCAGCCCGTCTGCAGGCGTCACGACCGATCCGTGCGGGGCAACCAGCACGATCCGCCCCGTGGCATAGATCGTGCCCGCATCGCGGGTCAGCCCATCTTCGTGCAGCTGCAGGATCGTGGCGTCATCCGCCGCAAGAAACAGCTCGAACGGCGCGCCCTGCCGGATCTGGCGCGCGATATTGCCGGTGGAGCCAAGTGAAAGCCGCACCTCCATCCCGGTTTCGGCAGCGAAGCTTTCCGCGATCTCGGCAATGGCGAACTCGAGGTTGGCCGCCGCGGCGATCACGGGGGCCTCCTGCGCGCGCAGGGGGCCGGCAGCAAGGGCGACGGCGGCCAGTGCTGCGAAGAGCGTTCGGCGGGTGAAGGACAAGGGCGGGACTCTCCTCATAGATATGTTTCGCGAAACATATCGCAGCAATTCGGCGCTGCCGACAAGCGTTATTTTTCGTGGGGAATATCGCCCAGCAGGGCGGAAAGGGCATCGAGATGTGCCGCGCCCGCGCCGGATGCCTCGGCTTCGAACGCCCGGTAGTGGTCGAGGACCATTCGCCCCGTCTCGGTCAGCACCGCGCCCCCGCCGCCCGGTCCGCCGCGCGTGCTTTCGACCAGAGGCGCCTGGAACATCGCGTTCAGCGTCTCGATCAGCATCCAGGCGCGCTTGTAGCTCATCCCCATCTCGCGCCCGGCCGCGGCGATCGACCCGGTCTGCCCGATCCGGTCGAGAAGCTCGGCCTTGCCGGGTCCGATCATGCCCCGGTCGCCGAACACGATGCGGATGCGCAGCCGGGGCGTCGGGTCTGGGCGTTCTTTCCTTGAGTCCATATCGGCAGGATTGCGGGAATCCCGACGCTGCTTCAAGTCCGCATGGGGAAATCGAGGCGCCGCATGTCTAGGAACGGCTGATACGATCGCAGCCCCCTCCCCAAGAGGGTTGGCAGCGCAGGGCGGTTGCTATATGCCGCGTCGCAGCGAACATGGACCCGGGTGCAAGTCCCGGGTGGCTCTTCCGGCCGCCGATCCGCCGGGACAACGTCAGATCGACATAGACCAGACATCGAAACGGCCTGACACCGCCGGATCGATCGGGACCAGTTTCACGCATGATTTCCCTATACGCCTATCGCGCCCAATGGCTGGGCAATATCCGTGGCGACCTGCTGTCGGGGCTGGTCGTGGCGCTTGCCCTGATCCCCGAGGCGATCGCCTTTTCGATCATCGCCGGCGTGGACCCGAAAGTGGGGCTTTACGCCAGCTTCTCGATCGCCGTCATCACGGCCATCACCGGCGGGCGCCCCGGCATGATCTCGGCCGCGACGGCTGCGACGGCCGTGCTGATGGTGACGCTGGTGAAGGACCACGGGCTTCAGTACCTGCTGGCCGCAACCGTCCTTGCGGGGCTTCTCCAGATCGCGATGGGGCTGGCGCGGCTGGGGTTCGTGATGCGCTATGTCTCGAAATCGGTGATGACGGGGTTCGTCAACGCGCTGGCGATCCTGATCTTCCTGGCGCAACTGCCCGAGCTTGACCCGCGCGCGGTCACCTGGCTGACCTATGTGCTGGTCGCGGCGGGGCTTGCGATCATCTATCTCTTCCCGCTCCTGACGACGGCGGTCCCGTCGCCGCTGGTGACGATCCTCGTGCTGACCGCGCTGACCGTCGCCTTCGGCTTTGACGTGCGCACCGTGGGCGACATGGGCGCGCTGCCCGATACGCTGCCGGTCTTCCTGATCCCCGATATCCCGCTGACCTTCGAAACGCTGCAGATCATCTTTCCCTACGCGCTGGCCGTGGCCATCGTGGGCCTTCTGGAAAGCCTGATGACGCAGAACATCGTCGACGACCTGACCGACACCTCGTCGAACCGCAATCAGGAATGCGTGGGGCAGGGCCTTGCCAATACCGCGACCGGCTTCATCGGGGGGATGGCCGGCTGCGCCATGATCGGACAGTCGATCATCAACGTGAAGTCCGGCGGACGGGGGCGCTTGTCGTGCTTCGTGGCGGGCGTCTTCCTCCTGATCCTGGTGGTGGGCCTGGGGGACCTGGTCAGCGTCATTCCCATGGCCGCGCTGGTGGCGATCATGATCATGGTGTCGATCGGCACCTTCTCGTGGTCGTCGATCAAGGCGCTGCGCACCCATCCCCGGTCGTCCTCGGTCGTGATGCTCGCGACGGTGGTGACCGTGGTCTACACCCACAACCTCGCCATCGGGGTGCTGGTGGGCGTGCTCCTGTCCGGGCATCTTCTTCGCCGGAAAGATCGCCCAGCTGTTCCGCGTGACCTCCCGGATCGACGCGGCGGGGCGGGTGCGCACCTACCGCGTGGAGGGGCAGCTTTTCTACGCCTCGGTCGAGGATTTCATGGCCGGCCTTCGATTTCCGCGAGGCGCTGGACAAGGTCGTCATCGACGTGTCGGCGGCGCATATCTGGGATATCAGTTCGGTTCAGGCGCTGGACATGGCGGTGCTGAAGTTCCGCAGGGATGGCGCCGAGGTCGAGATCGTGGGCATGAACGAGGCCACCGAGACCATCGTCGACCAGCTTGCCATTCATGACAAGCCGGGCGCGATGGACAAGCTGATGGCGCATTGATGGGAGGCACGGACATGGCACAGAAGATCATCGCCTTCGTCGACGGGTCGGTCTATTCGGCCAGCGTCTGCGAACACGCGGCCTGGCTTGCCGCGCGCTCGGGCGCGGCGGTCGAGCTTTTGCACGTTCTGGGGCGGCGTGAGGCCCCCGAAAGACAGGATCTGTCAGGGTCGATCCGGCTGGGTGCGCGCAGCGCGCTGTTGCAGGAGCTTGCCACGCTCGACGAGCAGCGGGCCAAGCTGGTGGCCCATCGCGGCCGCGCCATCCTCGAGGATGCCCAGGCAATCCTGACCGCCGCGGGCGTGACGGATATCACCACGCGGCTGCGCCACGGCGACATCGTGGAAACCGTGGCCGAGGTCGAGGACGGCGCCGACCTGATCCTGATCGGCAAGCGCGGCGAGGCGGCCGATTTCGCCAAGGGGCACCTTGGCTCGAACCTCGAACGCATCGTCCGGGCAAGCCACAAACCGGTTTTCGTCGCCGCGCGCGCCTTCAAGCCGATCGAGAAGGTGCTTGTCGCCTATGACGGCGGCACCTCGGCGATGAAGGCCGTCGACCACATCGCCCGCAGTCCGCTCTTTGCGGGTCTTGCCATTCATGTGGTGACCGTGGGCCCGGCCACGGCCGAAGCGACCAAGGGGCTCGAGGATGCGGCGGCGCTTCTCAAGGCCGCGGGGATCGAGGCCGAAACCTCGGTCCTGTCCGGCCACCCGGAAACGGCGCTGGGCAAGCTTGTGGATGGGGGCGGGTTCGACATGCTGGTGATGGGCGCCTATGGCCACAGCCGCATCCGCACCCGGATCATCGGATCGACGACGACCGAGATGATCCGGTCGTGCAAGGTGCCGGTGTTGCTGGTGCGCTGACGTCCCTGCGCTGACGGCCCTGGCTGCCGGGGTCAGCCGGTTCCTTCCACTGCGCCCGTATCGCGTGGCGCTGTCGCCTCCCGGCCTTCCTCGGCGAAGATCGGCATCTTTGCCAGTTCGTCCGAGATGCCGCGGGTCGACGGCGCTGTTCCAGACCGCGCGCCGCAGGCGTTCACTGCGTTCGAGCAGTTTCATGAATCGCGGTTCATCGAGTTCCAGAAGAACCGACGGAACGATGGCGCGAATCTCGGTCCGGCGCGGCCTCCGGGTCAGGATCGCCATTTGCCCGAACATCTCGCCCCGCCCCAGGCGCCAGGTCTGCCCCGCGGTCTCGAGCTCGACCGCACCGGTGGCCACGAAGAACACCGACTTGAGATTTCCGTCCTTGCGCACAAGGACGTGGCCGGCATCGACATAGCGGGTCTTGAGCGCGCGGGTCAGCTGCCGCAGGTCGCTTGCCGGCAGGCTTTCGAAGAGCGGCACCTGGCGGATCAGATCCTCGGTCCGCACCGCCACATCAAGCCGGGGACGCGTGGCAAGCCCGGCCGTGCGCGCCGCGATGCCGGCCATCAGAGCGGAATGAAGCTCGGCCCCGATCAGCCCGTCGTCGCGCATGGCATCGTATTCGCGCTCCTCGAGCCGCAGGGCGGTGCGGCGGATGAAGCGGCGTTCCACCTCTTCGGCGTAGCCGGGGTATTGCAGCCGCAATCCGTCGAGCGCGGTATCGATGGCGTCGCGCCGGCGGTCGAGAAGTTCGTGCAGGATGTCGGCGACGCGGCGTCCGTGGATGCGGCGGATGCGCCCGTCGATGAAACTGTCGAGATCCCGCAGGATCAGCCGTTGCGCCAGCAAATGCTCGAACCGGTTTGCCGTCATTCTCGCCAGGGGTGCGGACACCCTCAGGCGGTTGTTCAGGAGCGCGGCCAGCTTGAACGTCCGCCCGTAGTCGACGGTTTGCCGTGCGGCCCGGCCATAGCCTGTCCGACCGTTGGCTCGGCTGGCTTCGATCAGCCGGTCGGCGTCCGACAGCGCCTGTTCGGCCAGACGCGATGGAAGGGTGCCTTCGCGGATCTGCTCGAGGATCGTATCGCGTTCGGCCCCGGCCAAGGCGATCAGGCCGATCGTCACGCGGTCGCGGTCAAGGATATCGGCACTTTCCTCGGCGGCGCTGACGGCCTCGTCCAGTCGCTCGGCAAAGCGTTTGGCCTCGCTTCGGGCGATTTCCCGGGTCAGGTCGTAGGTCTCCGTGGTGCGTGCCACGTCCTCGCGCACGGTTTGCAGCGCAACCGCGATGACCTGGTTCGACAGCGCCTGGTCGATCGGGGACAACCGGTCAAGCCCGAGCCAGCGGATCACCATCCGCAGCGTGGTGCCCTGCACGAGCAGGGTAAAGAGCGTGTAGCCCGTCGCCAGGATACCGACGAGGCGCTTGACCTCGACCGGCACACGGAAGCTTTCGGTCACGGCCAGCGCCAGCGCCAGGGTGACCGCCCCGCGCAACCCGCCCCACAGGATCGCCACACGGTAGGGCCGCTCGACCGCGGGAGACAGCCGTGCGAATGTCAGAAGCGGCAGAAGCCCGAAGAGGATCACCGCCCGCGCGGCCGTGGCGGCGATCACCACCACGCCCACCAGCGCGATATCCGACAGGCGCACGTCCTCGAGAAGACGCGGAATCAGCAGGGCGGCGAGGATGAAGATCAGCGCCCCCGCCCAATGCGCCAGAAGGTCCCAGACCTCGCGGAGGTTCACCCATGACTGCGGTGGAAGCCGGCTTGGCCCCAACAGGTTCAGCGTCAGACCCGCCGCGACGACCGCGATCACCCCCGACGCCCCGACAAGCTGCTCGGCCCCGATATAGGCCAGGTAGGGCAGCGCGACCGACACGGACATCTGCGCCAATTCATAGCGGGCGAAGGCTGCCATGACCCAGACCGCCAGTCGCGCGGCCAGCCAACCGCTGAAGGCCCCCCCCGCGAGAAGCAGCGGAAACTGCACCAGCCCGTCGCGCAGCGTCGGGTCCGGCACACCCATCATCACGAAACCCATGAACAGACCGAAAAGCGCGATGGCCGCGGCATCGTTCAGAAGGCTTTCGCCCTCGATGATCCGGGCCAGCCGCTGCGGCGCCGAGATCGACCGGAAGATCGACACCACGGCCGACGGGTCGGTGGTGGAGACGATCGCGCCGACCAGCAGACAGGCCACCAGCGGCAAGGTTGAGGTCCAGGACAGCGCGTAGCCGACGAACATCGTCGCAACGATCACCGCCACGATGGCCAGCACCAGAATCGGCACCCAGTCGTCCAGCATCCGGCGCAGGTTCATGCCAAGCGTCGCCTGAAACAGGAGCGTCGGCAGCAGGACATAGAGAAAGACGTTCGACCGGATCGGCAGCCCGAGAATGGCCTCGGCCACGGGGTTCAGCGCATCGGTCAGCTCGGTCTGCAGGAAGAAGACCGCCGCGGCCCCGATGAGCATCCCCAGCATGGCGAGGATCACCGAATAGGGGAGCCTCAGCCGGGCGGCCAGCGGCTCGGCCGCGCCGATGACCAGAAAGAGCGATGCAATCACCGTGGTGACGAGAACGATGTCCATTGCACTTGAACATAGGGCATCGGCGGTCTGTCCTGCATCCCCCATTTCCGGCGAAATGCGCGATTCCGGCCGTGTCGGCCCCCGTGCCGTGCGAACACCGCGCTTGCAAAGCCGCCCCTCAGCCGCGACACAATTGCCCTCGAACCGGCGCGGTCATCCGCTGTCGGTGCAGGCACATCCATACCGGAGGTCCCATGACCGATTTCTTCCGCGACATTCCCAGGGTCCAGTTCGAGGGCCCCGGGACCGACAACGAATTCGCCTTCCGCCACTACGATCCGGATGAGGTTGTGATGGGCAAGCGGATGGAGGATCACCTGCGCTTCGCCGTCGCCTACTGGCACAGCTTCGCCTGGGAAGGCGGCGATCCCTTCGGCGGGCGCACCTTCGACCGTCCGTGGTTCGGGGACACCATGGATCTGGCCCGGCTCAAGGCCGACGTGGCGTTCGAGATGTTCGCGATCCTCGGCCAGCCCTTCTTCTGCTTTCACGATGCCGATGTGCGCCCCGAGGGGTCTGACTTCGCCGAGTCGAAAGGACGGCTGGACGAGATCGTCGACTACTTCGGCGAAAAGATGGAGGCGACGGGCACGCGCCTTCTCTGGGGCACGGCGAACCTTTTCAGCAACCGTCGCTTCATGTCGGGCGCGGCGACCAACCCCGATCCCGATGTCTTCGCCTATTCAGCGGCAACAGTGAAATCCTGCATCGACGCGACCCACCGGCTGGGTGGCGAGAACTACGTCCTGTGGGGCGGGCGCGAAGGCTACGAGACGCTGCTGAACACCGATCTCGGGCGCGAACGCCAGCAGGCGGGGCGGTTCCTGTCGATGGTCGTCGACTACAAGCACCGCATCGGCTTCAACGGCACCATCCTGATCGAGCCCAAGCCGCAGGAGCCGACCAAGCACCAGTACGACTACGACGTCGCGACGGTCTATGGGTTCCTCAAGGACTTCGGGCTCGAGACCGAGGTGAAGGTGAACATCGAACAGGGCCACGCGATCCTTGCCGGGCATTCGTTCGAACACGAGATCGCCCTGGCCTCGGCGCTGGGCATCTTCGGGTCGATCGACATGAACCGGAACGACTACCAGTCCGGCTGGGACACCGACCAGTTCCCCAACAACCATGCCGAAATGGCCCTGGCCTACTACGAGATCCTCAGGGCCGGCGGCTTCGTCGACCGGCGGCACGAACTTCGACGCCAAACTGCGGCGTCAGTCGCTTGACCCCGCGGACCTGATCCTTGCGCATGTCGGCGGGATGGACACCTGCGCGCGGGCCTTCAAGGCGGCCGTGGCGATGTTCGAGGACGGAACGCTCGAGAGCCTGCGGGCCGAACGCTATGCCGGCTGGGACGCGCCCGAGGGCAAGGCCCTGCTGCACGGCACGCTCGAGGAGATCGAGGCCCGTGTGCTCAAGGACGGGCTGAACCCCGAGCCGCGCTCGGGCAGACAGGAGCGGCTCGAGAACCTCGTCAACCGTTTCGTCTGAGATCGACTCGGCTCGCCCGCCCCGGGAAAGGACCCGCGATGACCCTTCTTGCTACCCATGTCGGCAGCCTGCCCCGCAGCCAGGCCGTGGTCGACCAGCTTTTCGCGCGCGAACGCGGCGAGGCCCACGATCCGGCCGAGTTCGACCGGGTGATGGCCGAGGCCGTTCACGAGGTCGTCCGCCGGCAGGCCGAGGCCGGGCATCGACATCGTGTCGGACGGCGAGACCTCGAAGATCAGCTACGCGACCTACGTCAAGGACCGCTACACCGGCTTTGACGGCGACAGCCCGCGCAACGCCCCGGCCGACCTCAAGCTCTTTCCGAGCTTCCTCGACCGGCTGGCGAAGTCCGGCGGCACACCGAAATACGCGCGCCCCATGTGCGTGGGCGAGGTGAAGTCGAAGGGGCAGGGCGAGCTTCAGAAGGACATCGCCAACCTTCAGGCCGCGATGGCGGCCCATGGCGTCTCGCGGGGCTTCATGAACGCGGCCTCGCCCGGCGTGATCTCGCTTTTCCTGCAGAACGCCCATTATCCGACGCGCGAGGCCTATCTGGCCGCGCTGGCCGATGCGATGAAGGCGGAATACGAGACCATCGTGGCCTCGGGGCTCGACCTGCAGCTCGACTGCCCCGACCTCGCCCTGTCGCGGCACATGCTCTTCACTGACCTCTCGGACGATGACTTCGTGAAAGTCGCGCAGTTACATGTCGCCGCGCTGAACCACGCCCTGTCGAACGTGCCGGCCGAGAAGATCCGGGTGCATATCTGCTGGGGCAACTACGAAGGCCCCCATGTCTGCGATATCCCGATGGCGCGGATGTTCGACACGCTGATGTCTGTGAAGGCGCGGTATGTGCTTTTCGAGACGTCGAACCCCCGGCACGGCCACGAATGGGCCGTCTTCCGCGACCGTGCGGCGGACATTCCCGAGGACAAGGTTCTGGTGCCCGGCGTCGTCGACACCACCACGAACTTCGTCGAGCATCCCGACCTCGTGCGCCAGCGTCTGGACCGTTTCGTCGGGATCGTGGGCGCGGAGCGGGTCATCGCGGGGTCCGACTGCGGCTTTGGCACCTTCGCAGGCTTCGGCGCGGTCGATCCGGAAATCGCCTGGGCCAAGCTCGGGGCGCTGGCCGAAGGCGCGCGCGCAGCGGGATGATACCGCCGTCGTTCCAGCCCGCTTGGGGTGCTACCTCAGCCGCGCTTCGGTTTCGGCGTCGAAGAGGAAGGCGCGGGCGGGGTCGAAGGAAAGGCCGACGCGGTCGCCGGTGCGGCTGCGGACGTCGCCGCGTTCCTCGACGATGAGCTTCTCGCCGGTGTCCGATACCAGGTAGGCGTAGGAGACGCCGCCAAGCGCCTCGGTCAGTTCGACGCTGTGGGTGTCACCGTCCGGGTCGATCGTCAGGTGCTCGGGGCGCAGGCCGACCGACACGGCCTGTCCCGCCGCCGGCAGGGCGACGCCGGTGGGGATCGACCGCTTCAGCCCCGGCACCTCGACCGCACCGTCGCCCGCGCTGCCTTTCAGGAAGTTCATCGCGGGCGAGCCGATGAAGCCGGCCACGAAGCGGTTGTCGGGATCGCGGTAGAGATCGAGCGGCGCGCCCACCTGCTCGATCCGGCCGGCGCGCAGCACCACGATCTTGTCGGCCAGCGTCATCGCCTCGACCTGGTCGTGGGTGACGTAGATCATCGTCGCGCCGATCTCCTGGTGGAGCCGCGCGATCTCGACCCGCATCTCGACGCGCAGCTCGGCGTCGAGGTTCGACAGCGGCTCGTCGAACAGGAAGACCTCGGGTCCGCGCACGATGGCACGGCCGATGGCGACGCGCTGGCGCTGCCCGCCCGACAGCGCCTTGGGCTTGCGCTTGAGGTAGTCGTCGAGCTTCAGGATGCGGCTGGCCTCGGCCACCTTCCTCGCGATCTCGGCCTTGGGGTGGCCGTTCATCCGCAGGCCGAAGCCCATGTTCTCCTCGACCGTCATGTGCGGGTAGAGCGCGTAGGTCTGGAACACCATGGCCACGCCGCGCTCGGCCGGGTCGGTGCGGGTGACGTCGCGCGCGCCGATGGCGATGCGCCCGCCGGTGGTCTCCTCCAGCCCCGCGACCATGCGCAGAAGCGTGGACTTGCCGCAGCCCGAGGGCCCGACGAAGACGCAGAACTCGCCGTCCTCGATCCCCAGATCCACCCCGTGGATCACCTGAACGTCGCCATAGCGCTTGATCACGCCCTCAAGGGTCACTCCGGTCATGTCACGCGGTCCTTGTCCTTGTTTCTGTCTCTTCGGGGAAATCCCAGGCGTCCGCATCCGCGGCAATGGCCACCGCCGTCGCGCGAAGCCGTGGCACCACCGTCTCGAGATCGGCCAGCGATCTGCGCGCGGTCGAGGTGGTCACCGACATGCCCCCCAGCACCCGCCCCCGCGCCGACAGGATCGGCACCGCCACGCAGATGATGCCGGGTTCGTGCTCTTCGCGGTCATAGGCGAAGCCGCGGTCACGGATTGCGGTCAGTTCTTCCCGCAGTGCGGCTTCGCTCGTCAAGGTGCCGGGCGTGAAGCGGTGAAAGCTTTGCTGCGGCATGATCTGGCGCAACACGGACTCGTCCAGCCAGGCAAGCATCGCCTTGCCGACCCCGGTGCAATAGGCCGGGCCGACCTTGCCGGCCTGGCTGAACATTGCCACGGGGCGCTCGGGGTCGCGCTTGTCGACATAGATCACCTGTGCGTGGTCAAGCTGCGCCAGATGCACGGTCTCGCCGACCTCGGCGGCCAGCCGGTCGACATGCGGACGCGCGATCGGCGCAAGCGAGGACTGCTGCCAGGCAGCATGGGCAAGGCGGACAAGCCGAACTCCCAGAGCGTAGGTGTGCCGGTCCTCGTCGTAGGCCAGCATGCCCTGGCTGGTGAGGGTCTGCACGAAGCGGTAGAGCGTGGCCTTGGGGAAGGGCGACCCGGCCTGAAGCTCGGAAAACCGTACCGGGCGGCCGAACGCCGCCACCTGATCCAGCACATCGAGTGCCTTGCCAACCGTGCCATCGCCCGCGGCGGAACCGGCCATCCGTCTTCCTCCCTGCTCCGGCCGGCCTTTTTCGGTGGCCGCATCCGGAGTGTTGACAAGCATAGGCGAGTCGCGGTTAAGATTTCAATATCCAAAACTTGGTTTCGAATAATGAAACCTTTCATACTGGATAACGCAGGGAGGAAAACGATGCGTTCCATGTTCAAGGCGTCCGCTGCGGCGCTGGCCATGTCCGTGGCCTTTTCGGTGCCGGCTTCGGCCGAGCTGACCGGAAACCTGAAGATCTTTCTCGACACCTCGAACCCCGCACCGCGCGCCACGATGGAAGCCGCGATCGCGCAGTTCCAGGAGTTGCACCCCGATCTTACCATCGAGACAACGGTGATCGACCGTGAGGCCTACAAGACCCAGATCCGCAACTTCCTGACCGCCGACGCGCCGGACGTGGCGACGTGGTATGCGGCGAACCGGATGCGGCCCTTTGTCGAGGCGGGCCTCTTCGAAGATGTGTCTGACCTCTGGGCCGAGCCCGAGATCGCCGAGAACCTGGCCTCGACCAAGGGCGCGCTGACGATCGACGACAAGCAGTGGGGCGTGCCCTACACCTACTACCAGTGGGGCGTGTACTACCGGAAGGACATCTATGACGAGCTTGGCCTGACCGAGCCGACCACCTGGGAAGAGTTCAAGGCCAACTGCCAGGCGATCGTCGATTCGGGCCGCGCGTGCTTCACCATCGGCACCAAGTTCCTGTGGACCGCCGGCGGCTGGTTCGACTACCTCAACATGCGGACCAACGGCTTCGACTTCCACATGGCGCTGGCCAATGGTGAGGTTCCGTGGACCGACGACCGCGTGCGGGCGACCTTCGCCAACTGGCAAGAACTCATCGACATGGGCGCCTTCATCGACAACCACCAGACCTACAGCTGGCAGGAAGCCCTGCCCTTCATGGTGCGCGGCGATGCGGCGGGCTACCTGATGGGCAACTTCGCCGTGGCACCGCTGCGCGAGGCGGGGCTGACCGACGACCAGCTCGACTTCTACCAGTTCCCGGTCATCGTCGAGGGCATCGAGCTGGCCGAAGACGCGCCGACCGACACCTTCCACATTCCGGCGAACGCCCAGAACAAGGAAGCCGCGCGCGAGTTCCTGCGCTTCATCGTGTCGCCTGACGTCCAGACCGAGATCAACAACGGCGCGAATCTGGGCCAGTTGCCGGTCAACGCCTCGTCCTCGGTCGATGACGACAAGTTCCTGCTGCAGGGCTTCGAGATGCTGTCGTCGAACTCGCCCGGTGGCGTGGCCCAGTTCTGGGACCGCGATGCCGATGCCGAGATGGCCGCGGCGTCGATGGAGGGCTTCCAGGAGTTCATGGTGCGCCCGGACAACCTCGACCAGATCCTCGACCGGCTCGAGCGGACGCGGCAGCGCATCTACGAGTAATCCGATCTGAGCGATCGCCCCGCCCGCGCCATCTGTACGCGGGCGGGGCACACCGGACGAGGGAGGAGAGCCCATGGCCGTCGCAGCGCCGATCACCGAGGCCCAGGCCGCGCCGCATGGCTGGTGGCGTCGCAACCAGCAGACATTGGCGCCGCTTCTGTTTCTGGCACCGGGCGTGCTGTTCTTCCTGTTCTACGTCATCTTCCCGATCTTCCAGTCGTTCCAGCTCTCGTTCTACGAATGGGACGGGCTGGGCGAGGCCGAATTCATCGGTGTCCGGAACTACGAAGACCTCTACTGGGAATGGGTCGACCGCGACGCCTTCTACGTCTCGCTGAAGAACAACCTGATCTGGCTGATCATGTACCTGCTCGCGATCCCCGCGGGCCTGTTCATCGCGCTCTTCCTCAACCAGACGGTGCGCGGCATCCGGCTTTACAAGTCGCTCTTCTTCTTTCCCTTCGTCATCAGCCAGGTCGTCGTCGGCCTCGTCTTCTCGTGGTTCTACGATCCGACCTTCGGTCTTCTGAACACGATCCTGGCCTGGGTCGGCCTCGGGCCGGTCAACGTGCTGGGGGATGACCGGATGGTCACCTATGGCATCATCATCGCCGGCCTCTGGCCGCAGACGGCCTATTGCATGATCCTTTATCTGACCGGTCTCAACGCCGTCGATCCCGAACAGGTCGAGGCCGGACGGCTTGATGGCGCGAAGGGCTGGAGGATGCTCTGGCATGTGATCCTGCCGCAACTGCGCCCGGCTACTTTCATCGCCTTCGTCGTCACGATCATCGGCGCGCTGCGCAGCTTCGACCTTGTGTCGATCATGACCGGGGGCGGGCCGTTCGGATCGTCCCGGGTGCTGGGCTACTACATGTTCGAGGTGTCGCTCTCGGAATACGGGTTCCGCATGGGCTATGGCGCCGCGATCGCGGTCGTGCTGTTCCTCATCATGATGGTCTTCATCACCTATTTCCTGTGGTCGATGTACCGCGACGAGAAGGGATCCCGCTGAGATGTTTCCCGCACCCATCGAAAAACGCTCGCGCGCGGCGCAACTCACCTACCAGGCGTTCCTGCCGGTCGCGCTTCTCGCCTGGCTTCTGCCCCTGATCGCGGTCGCGATCTTCTCGATCAAGCCCGATATCGATTTCACCACCGGAAACTACTGGGGATGGCCGACCTCGTTCGAAGGGTTCACCAACTACGGGCTGGTGTTCTTCGAGTCGGACATGCCGCGCTACCTGATGAACTCGTTCCTGATCACGATCCCCACGGTGATCGGCGCCGTGGCGCTGTCGTCGATGACGGGCTTCGCGCTGGCCGTCTATGGGTTCAAGGGCAACATCCTGATCTTCTTCATGTTCGTGGCGGGCAACTTCGTGCCCTTCCAGATCCTGATGGTGCCGGTGCGCGACCTGACGCTGGCGCTGAACCTCTATGACACCAAGGCCGGGCTGGTCCTTTTCCACATCGCCTTCCAGACCGGGTTCTGCACGCTCTTCATGCGCAACTTCATCCGCGCGCTGCCGAAGGAACTGATCGAGGCCGCGCGGGTCGAAGGCGTCGCCGAATGGCGCATCTTCTGGTACATCGTGCTGCCGCTGATGAAGCCCGCCATCGCGGCGCTGTCGGTGCTGATCTTCACCTTCATCTGGAACGACTATTTCTGGGCGATCGTGCTGACCCAGGGCCCGGACGCGCAGCCGGTCACCGCCGGGCATCACCAGCTTCAACGCGCAGTACCGCGCCGCCTTCCACCTGATGAGCGCGGGGGCCATCGTCGCCGCGCTGCCGCCCGTGGCGATGTTCTTCCTGATGCAGAAGCACTTCATCGCGGGCCTCACCCTCGGAGCCGTGAAGTGACCGTCAAGCTGACCTTCATCGGGGCCGGATCCACGATCTTCATGAAGAACATCGTGGGCGACATGCTCCACTTTCCGGCGCTGCGCGACGCCACCATCGCGCTGATGGACATCGACGAGACGCGGCTGGCGGAAAGCGCGCTGGTCGCCCGCAAGATGATCGGGACGATGGGGACCGCGGCGACGGTCGAGACGTTCACCGATCAGCGCCGCGCGCTCGAAGGCGCCGATTTCGTGGTGACCGCCTTCCAGATCGGCGGCTACCGCCCCTGCACGGTCACCGATTTCGAGATCCCCAAGGCCTATGGCCTGCGCCAGACGATCGCCGACACGATGGGCGTGGGCGGGATCATGCGGGGCCTGCGCACCGTGCCGCATCTCTGGCGCGTGGCCGAGGACATGGCCGCCGTCTGCCCCGGCGCGCTGATGCTGCAATACGTCAACCCGATGGCGATCAACACCTGGGCGCTGGCCGAGCGCTATCCGCATGTGCGGCAGGTGGGGCTGTGCCATTCGGTGCAGAACACGGTCGAGGAGATTGCCCACGATCTCGACATGGCCGAGGGCGACATCCGCTTCCGCGTGGCCGGGGTGAACCACGTGGCCTTTTTCCTGAAACTCGAGGATGCGGCGGGCCTAAGCCTCTACCCCCGCCTGCGCGAGGGCTACCGCGCCGGCCGCCTGCCCAAGCCGCCGCTGCACCAGCCGCGCTGCCCCAACACCGTGCGCTACGAAGTGATGGAGCACCTGGGCTACTTCTGCACCGAAAGCTCGGAACACCTGGCCGAATATGTGCCGTGGTTCATCAAGGACGGCCGCGCCGATCTGATCGAGACCTTCGGCATCCCGCTAGATGAATACCCGAAGCGCTGCGAGGAACAGATCGCCGGCTGGAAGGCGCAGGCAGAGGCGCTGAAGTCCGCGGCCAGTATCGAGGTGAAGAAGTCGCACGAATTCGCCGCCGATCTGATGAATGCGATTGTCACCGATACGCCGTATGTCGCCTACGGCAACCTGCCGAACACCGGGCAGATCCCGCAACTGCCCTCCGGGCGCGGCGGTTGAAGTGCCCTGCCTTGTCGACCGGAACGGGGTCCAGCCTTCGGTCGTCGCGGACATCCCGCCGCAGCTGATCGCGCTGATGCGCAGCCAGATCAACGTGCAGGAACTTGTCGTCCGCGCGCTGGTCGACCAGAATATCGACCACGTCTACCACGCCGCCATGATGGACCCGCACACCGCCGCCGAACTGGACCTGCGCCAGATCCGCAGCCTTGTCGACGACCTGCTCGCCGCCCATGGCGACTGGCTGCCCGACTGGGCGCGCCCGCGCCGCGCGGCATGATCTTTTTCTCTGTTCAGATACTCCCGCCGGAGGCGGACATTCCCCGATGACCAAGCGCAGATCCTCGAACTGGTACGGCAAGCTCGACAAGGACGGCTTCATCCACCGGTCCTGGATGAAGAACCAGGGCTTCCCTGACCATGTCTTCGACGGCCGCCCTGTGATCGGAATCTGCAACACCTGGTCGGAACTCAATCCCTGCAACCACGGCCTGCGCGACCTCGCCGAGGCGGTGAAGCGCGGCGTGTGGGAAATGGGCGGGTTCCCCGTCGAATTCCCGGTCTCGTCCACGGGCGAGACGCAGATGAAGCCCACCGCGATGCTCTTCCGCAACCTGCTGGCGATGGACGTCGAAGAGGCGATCCGCGCCTATGGAATCGACGGCGTGGTGCTGCTGGGCGGCTGCGACAAGACCACGCCGGGGCAGCTCATGGGCGCGGCTTCGGTCGACCTGCCAAGCATCGTCGTGTCCTCGGGGCCGATGCTGAACGGCAAGTACCGTGGGCGCGACATCGGGTCGGGCACCGATGTCTGGAAGTTCTCCGAGGCCGTGCGCGCCGGCGAGATGACGTTGAAGGACTTCATGGCCGCCGAGTCGGGCATGAGCCGCTCGGCCGGTGTCTGCATGACCATGGGCACGGCCTCGACCATGTCCTCGCTGGTCGAGGCGATGGGCATGTGCCTGCCCACCAACGGCACGCTGCCCGCCGTCGACGCCCGCCGCAAGGCGCTGGCCCACATGACCGGGCGGCGCATCGTCGAGATGGTCGAGGAAGACCTGCGCCTGTCGAAGGTGGTCACGCGCGGCGCGCTCGAGAACGCGATCCTCGCCAACGCGGCGGTGGGCGGGTCGACCAACGCGGTCGTCCACATTCTTGCGCTGGCCGGCCGGGTCGGCGTCGACCTGACGCTCGACGATTTCGAGATCGGCTCCGAGATCCCGCTGCTGGTGAACTGCATGCCCTCGGGCAAGTACCTGATGGAGGACTTCTGCTACGCCGGCGGCATTCCCGCCGTGCTGGCCGAACTGAAGGACCACCTGCGCACCGCCAATACCGTGATGGGCGTTGATATCTCGGCCTATGCCGAAGGCGCGGAGTGTTTCAACCGCGATGTGATCTACGCCTTCGACGCGCCGCTGAAAGCCGCCGCGGGGCTGCGGGTTCTGAAGGGCAACCTTGCGCCGGACGGGGCGATCGTGAAGCCCTCGGCCGCGACCGATGCGCTGCTGGAACACGAGGCCCCCGCCTATGTCTTTCGAGAACATCGAGGATCTGAAGGCCAACATCGACCGTGACGACCTGCCTGTGACGAAGGATACGATCCTCGTCCTCAAGGGCTGCGGCCCCAAGGGCTATCCCGGCATGGCCGAGGTGGGGAACATGCCGATCCCCGCCAAGCTGGTGCGCGAGGGCGTGCGCGACATGGTGCGCGTCTCGGATGCGCGCATGTCCGGCACGGCCTTCGGCACGGTCATCCTCCATGTCGCCCCAGAGGCGCAGGCCGGCGGGCCGCTGGCGCTGGTGAAGACGGGGGACCGCATTCGAGTCTCGGCCTCGAAAGGGGAACTCACGCTTCTCGTGGACGAGGTGGAACTCGCCGCCCGGCGTGCCACATGGCAGCCCGATCCGGCGCAATTCACCCGCGGCTACGGCAAGCTTTACGTCGACCATGTCACCCAGGCGAACACGGGCGCCGATCTTGACTTCCTTGTCGGCAAGGACACCCGCATCCCGTGGAGAGAGAGCCACTGATGACCCTTCCGATCTTTCCCGACCTCAAGGGCGCCTCTGTCTTCATCACCGGCGGCGGGTCCGGCATCGGGGCCTACCTCACCGATGGATTCATGGAGCAGGGCGCGAAGGTGGCGTTCGTCCAGCGGTCCGACGCCACGGCCTTTTGCGACGAGATGGAGGCGAAACACGGGGCGCGGCCCCACTACCAGAGCTGCGACATCACCGACATGGCGCGGCTGAAGGCCTGCATCCACGCTGCGGCCGAGGCGAACGGGCCGATCACGGTTCTTGTGAACAACGCCGCCAACGACAAGCGGCATGCGACGCTCGACGTCGACGAGGCTTTCTGGGACTGGTCGATCGCCATCAACCTCAAGGCCTATTTCTTTGCGGCGCAATCGGTGATCCCGGGGATGCAGGCGTCGGGCGGCGGGTCGATCATCAACTTCTCGTCGATCAGCTACATGATGGGGAACACGGGCTACCCGGTCTACACGACCTCGAATTCGGGCATCAACGGCATGACCCGCAGCCTTGCGCGCGAATTCGGCCCCGACCGCATCCGCGTCAACGCGCTGGCGCCCGGCTGGGTGCTGACGCAAAAGCAAAAGGACATGTGGGTGACCGAGGAAGGTCTGGCCGCGCATCTGGAGCGGCAATGTCTGAAGGACACGCTCGAGCCCTCCGACATCGTGGGCGGCTGTCTGTTCCTGGCCTCGAACGCGTCGAAGGCGATGACCGGTCAGGCGCTGGTGATCGACGGCGGCGTGGTGGTCACCGGGTGAGCGGTGAGACGGCATATGCCGACTGGATCGCGGTCGACTGGGGCACCTCGCACCTGCGGGCCTGGGCCATGTCCGGCGACGGATCGGTTCGCGCCGAGGCGGGGTCGGACGACGGGATGGGGCGGCTCGATCGTGCGGGGTTCGAACCGGCGCTCTTGCGCCTGATCGATCCCTGGCTCGGGGCGGCGCGGATGCCGGTCATCGCCTGCGGCATGGTCGGTTCGCGGCAGGGCTGGGTCGAGGCGCCCTATGCCACCACCCCCTGCAGACCGCTGCCCGACGCGCTGATCACGGCGCCGGTCACCGACCCCCGGATCGAGGTGCGCGTCGTGCCCGGCGTGCGCCAGATGGATCCGCCCGACGTGATGCGCGGCGAGGAGACGCAGATCGCGGGCTACCTTGCCACACATCCGGGCTTTGACGGCATCCTGTGCCTGCCGGGCACCCACACGAAATGGGTCCATGTCTCGGCCGGCGAGATCGTGAGCTTTCGCAGCTTCATGACGGGCGAGATGTTCGAGTTGCTGGCGACGGCGTCGGTCCTGCGTCACACCGTGGGCGAGGGCTGGGACGAGGGCGCCTTTGCCGAGGCCGTCGCCGACGCGATGTCGCGCCCCGAGAGCGTGGCGGCGCGGCTGTTCTCGATCCGGGCCGAGGCGCTCTTGAAGGGGCTTGCCCCCGCGACGGCGCGGGCGCGGCTCTCGGGGGCGTTGATCGGCATTGAGCTTGCCGCGGCGCGGACTTATTGGCTGGGGCAGAACGTGGCACTGATCGGCGCGCCGAAGCTGTCGGAGATCTATGCAGCGGCCCTTGGCGCGCAGGGCGTGCCGGCGGATGTGGCCGACGGGGCCGCGATGACCCGCGCCGGGCTTGCCGCCGCGCGCAAACTTGCCCTGGAGACCGCGACATGAGCCGCCCGCTGATCGCCATCCTGCGCGGCATCGGGCCGCGAGAGGCGACCGACGTCGCCGGTGCGCTGATCGACGCCGGGATCGACCGGATCGAGGTTCCGTTGAACTCGCCCGACCCGTTTGACAGCATCGCGGCCATGGCGCAGAGCTTTGGCGAGATCGCCCTGATCGGTGCGGGAACGGTGCTGACCGCCGAGGACGTGGCCCGCGTGAAGGACGCCGGCGGCCGGCTGATCGTGTCGCCCAACGCCGATGCCGACGTGATCCGCGCGACCCGCGAACTTGGGATGCAGAGCTTCCCCGGCGTCTTCACCGCAACCGAGTGCTTCGCGGCGCTGAAGGCGGGGGCGCATGGTCTCAAGATCTTTCCGGCGTCTCAGATGGGCACCGGCGGGCTGAAGGCGCTGCGCGCCGTGCTGCCGGCAGGCACGCAGGTCTTCGCCGTGGGCGGCGTGGGCGAGGCGGACTTCGCCGCCTGGCGCGCGGCGGGGGCGGACGGATTCGGCCTCGGCGGGGCGCTATACAGTCCGGGCGACAGCGCGGCGTCGGTCGCCGAAAAAGCGCGCCGGATGGTCGCCGCATGGGACGCCTGCGGAGAGCGCGCATGATCTTCGACCCCACACCCTGCGCGCTTGGCGAAGGCCCGCTCTGGCATCCCGAGGCGCGGCAGCTCTTCTGGTTCGACATTCTCGGGAAGAAGCTGATGTCCCGCGTGGCGGGCGAGACGCGGGAATGGTATTTCGACGAATACGTCTCGGCGGCGGGCTGGGTCGATGCCGATCGTCTGGTGATCGCGAGCGAGACCAAGCTCTTCCTCTTCGATCCATCGAACGGGATGCGCGAGACGCTGGCCTTGCTCGAGGCCGACACTCCGGAGAACCGGTCGAACGACGGGCGCGCCGACCCCTGGGGCGGGTTCTGGATCGGGACCATGAGCAAGACGAAGGACAAGGGCGCGGGCGCGATCTGGCGCTATTTCCGGGGCGAGCTGCGCCGGCTTTACCCCGGTCTCACGATCCCGAATTCCATCTGCTTTGCACCCGACGGCGCCCATGCCCATTTCACCGATACGCCCACGGGGGTGGTGATGCGCCAGCGGCTCGACCCCGCCAATGGCTGGCCGATGGGCGACCCCGAGCCCTGGCTGGATCTGCGGCCCGAAGGGCTGAACCCCGACGGCGCGGTCATGGACGCACAGGGCAATTTCTGGAACGCGCAATGGGGTGCGCGCCGCGTCGCCTGCTACGACGCGGCCGGGCATTTCCAGCAGGCCGTGGCCTTTCCGGCCGACCATACCTCCTGCCCGGCCTTCGGCGGCGAAGGGCTGACGACGCTGTTCTGCACCTCGGCGCGGGAAGAACTGACCGAGGCCCAGATCGCGTCGGTGCCCGAGCAGGGCATGACCTTCGCCCTCGCCGATGCCGGAACCGGGCAGGCCGAACACAGGGTGATCCTTTGATCCGCGCGCTGGGCGTCTGCTACTATCCAGAACACTGGCCCGAAGAGATCTGGACCGAGGATGCCCGCCGCATGGCCGAGACCGGCCTGACCTGGGTGCGGATCGGCGAATTCGCCTGGTCGCGGATCGAGCCCGCGCCCGGGCGCTTCGATTTCGGCTGGCTCGACCGGGCGATCGGGGTGCTGGCCGACGCCGGCCTCAAGGTCGTGCTTGGCACGCCCACGGCGACCCCGCCGCGCTGGATGCGTGGACAAGCATCCCGACATGCTGGCCGTCGACGCGCAAGGGCCGTCCGCGCGGCTTCGGCTCGCGCCGGCACTACTGCTTCAGCCACGAGGGCTATCTCGAGGAGTGCCGCCGGATCGTGACGATCCTGGGCGACCGCTACGGGCGCGACCGCCGCGTGGCGGCCTGGCAGATCGACAACGAATACGGCTGCCACGACACGACGCTCAGCTATTCCGACGCCGCGCGGCGCGCCTTTCGCGACTGGCTGGCGCAGCGCTATCAGAGCACGCAGGCGCTCAACCGGGCCTGGGGCAACGTGTTCTGGTCGATGGAGTATGACAACTTCGACCAGATCGACCTGCCGAACCTGACCGTGACCGAACCGAACCCGTCCCACGCGCTGGCGTTCCGGCGGTTTTCGTCGGATCAGGTCGTGCGCTTCAACCGGGCGCAGGCCGAGATCCTGCGCGCGCGCACCGACGCGCCGCTGATCCACAACTACATGGGGCGGGAGCTGAGTTTCGACCATTTCGCGGTGGGCGCCGACCTCGATATCGCGAGCTGGGACAGCTATCCCATCGGGTTCCTCTCGGACCGGCTGGACGCCGACGACGATCACAAGGCGCGCTATCTGCGGCAGGGCGACCCCGACAACCAGGCCTTCCACCACGATCTCTACCGCGCCGTCGGGCGCGGGCGCTGGTGGGTGATGGAGCAGCAGCCCGGCCCGGTGAACTGGGCGCCGTGGAACGCGGCACCGCTGCCGGGCATGGCCCGCCTCTGGGCGTGGGAGGCCTTCGCCCACGGGGCCGAGGCGGTCTGCTATTTCCGCTGGCGGCAGGCGCCCTTCGCGCAGGAACAGATGCACGCGGGCCTTCTGCGCCCGGATAGCGCGCCGGCCCCGGCGCTGGCCGAAGCGGCACAGGTTGCCGGCGAGATCGCGTCGATGCCCGAGGTGCGGGTGGCGCGGGCCGAGGTCGCGATGGTCTTCGACTACGCCTCGTCCTGGGCCTGGGAGGTTCAGCCGCAGGGGGCGGATTTCAGCTATTTTCGTTTGGCGTTCGAGACCTACAAGGCGCTGCGGCGCAAGGGGCTGTCGATCGACATCCTGCCTCCGGAGGCCGCGGACCTGTCGGGATACCGGCTGATCGCGGTTCCGGGGCTGGCCACGATGCCGCCCGCTCTTTGGCAGGCGCTAGTCGATAGCGGCGCGGTGCTTCTTCTCGGGCCGCGCACGAATGCCAAGACCCCCGAAATGGCGATCCCGGTGCCGCTGCCTCCGGCCTTGCCGGGGATCGACTGGACGGTCGCGCTTGCCGAGAGCATTCCGCCCGGCACGACCGTTCCCCTGGCCAGTGGCGGCGCGTTCCGGCACTGGTTCGAGCATCTCGACGGGCAGGGTGCGCCGATTGCCCTGACCGGCGACGGCCGGCCCGCCGTGGTGGGCGATGCGCGGCTGCGCTATGTCGCCGGCTGGCCTGATGCCGATGGCTGGGGCCCGATCCTCGACGATGCCTGCCGCACGGCCGGGGTCGCGACCCTCGATCTGCCCGAGGGGCTGCGCCTGCGCGATACGGCGACCCATCGGTTCGCTTTCAACTACGGTGCGGCGCCGGTCACCTGGGGCGATCGGGAGATTCCGGCCGCCGGTGTGACGTGGTGGCCGCGCTGAGGCAGGCAGGGTCATGCCCGCCTTCACGAAACTAGCACCGGGTGCGCCCGCGCGCCGCGGCCCCCGGCCCTTGCGCCGCCAGCCCGCCGCGCCCATAACGCCCGCGTCGAACCCGAACGGAGGTCTGGCGATGATCGGACGGCTCAACCATGTGGCAATCGCGGTGCCGGACCTGTCCGCCGCCATCGCGCAATACCGCGACACGCTGGGCGCCAAGGTCGGCGAACCGCAGGACGAACCGGATCACGGGGTGACGGTGGTGTTCATCGAACTGCCCAACACGAAGGTCGAACTGCTGTATCCGCTGGGCGATGCCTCGCCGATCAAGGGGTTCCTCGAAAAGAACCCGTCGGGCGGCATCCATCACATGTGCTACGAGGTCGACGACATCCTCGCGGCGCGCGACCGTCTGCGGGCCGGGGGCGCGCGTGTGCTGGGTGACGGCGAGCCGAAGATCGGGGCGCATGGCAAGCCGGTGCTGTTCCTGCATCCCAAGGATTTCAACGGAACCCTGATCGAGCTTGAGGAAGTCTGATGAGCATCGTCTCGGGCATCGTCCTTTTCGCCGTCGTGTGGTTTCTCGTTCTCTTCATCGTCCTGCCGATCCGGCTCGAGACGCAGGGGGACCGGGGCGAAGTGCTGTCGGGCACCCATGCCAGCGCGCCGGCGAACCTGTCGATGAAGCGCAAGGCGCTGATCACCACGGGCGTAGCGATCCTCGTCTGGGCACTTCTGGTCGGCGGTGATCCTGTCGGGCGTCATCAGCGTGCGCGACATCGATTTCTTCGAGCGTATGGGGCCACCGTCGCTGCGCGGTGACTGACGGGCCTTGACCGCGTCGTCAGACCCGTTCGAGCCGATGGAAGAGATGCGTGAACGTCGCCGCGCCCAGGATCGGCACCAGAAGGTTCAGAACCGGGATCGTCAGCGGCACCGCCATGAGGGTACCCGCCACCCATATCTGCGCCCCGTGCCGCGCCCGCGCCGCGCGTGCTCCGTCGCGCCCCAGCCGCCGCATGGCGACAAGGGTGAAGTACTCCCGCCCAAGGAGGTAACCGTTGAGCAGAAGGAAGATCACCGGCGCAAGGGGCGGGAAGAAGAGGTAGAGCACCAGCGCGCCAAGGTTCGCCACCACGATCACGCCAAGGAACTTCGCGCCGTCGAGGAGGCTGTCACCCAGCGACGCGCGCGGCGCCTGCGGCAGTTGCGGGTAATGCCGCTCCTCGACCGCGTCGGCCACCTCGTCGAGGAAGATCGAGGTGAAGGCCGAGGCGACCGGCACCATCAGGAAGACCGACAAGACCAGCATCAGCGGCACGATCGCCCAGCTGAGCGCATTGTCGAGCCAGGTGATCTCCCAACCGACCACGGGGATCGTGACCACCTCGGGCGCGAACCAGCCGACCACGGTCACCAGAAGCGCCGTCACGACGAAGAGCAGGCCAATGGTCAGGCCCACACCCAACAGGAGAACCTTCGTGAAGCGCGGATCGCCGATCTGGCCAAGCGCCTTCAGGAAATCCCCGATCATCAGCCGTCGACCCAGGTCGTGATCGCGTCGACGTCAGGACGCGGACGTTCGGGCGGCGCCGAGGTTTCAGTCCCGATGTGGATGAAACCGGCGATGGATTCGCCTTCTGCAAGACCAAGGTGGTCGCGGATGAAACCCGCGTCGTGGGATGCCCAGCCGGTCAGCCAGTTGGCCCCCCAGCCCGCCGCAAGTGCCGCATTCAGAAGCGACAGGCAGACCGCCCCGGCGGACAGAAGCTGTTCGACCTCGGGGATCTTTTCCGACGGCCGCGGCGTGAACACCACCGCCACCGCAAGCTGCGCATCCGCGAACTGCGCCTGCATCTTGCCGATGCGCTCGGGCTCGATCTGAAGGCGCGCACCAGCCTCGGGCACGGCGGTGGCGAGACGCTGAAGGGCGGCGCGTTCCAGCACCATGAAGCGCCAGGGTTCGAGCTTGCCGTGATCGGGGGTGCGCGCCGCGGCGGTAAGCAGGGTGCGCAGCGCGGCCCGGTCGGGCACGGGTGTCGTGAGTGTCTTCGCGGGCCGCGATCGGCGCGTCAGAAGAAAGTCGAGCGCGGCGGGATTGGGATCGGGCATGGGGGCTCCGGCAAGTCGGGTCAGCGCCTCATGTCGGCATTCGCGCGGATGGGGTCAAGGGACGATCCCGGCAAGGTCGTCGATCCAGTCGCTCACGAAGCGGTCGAAACGGGCGTCGGGCTGGCGCAGGGCAAGGGTTTGCCCAAGCGGATCGGGGGCCCGGATGGCGCTGCCCGCAAGCTCCTCGATCACGGCGTGGCCGCAGAAGGGGACATGCACCTCGGAATACCCACCCTCGTGGACAAGGACGAGACGCCCGCCGCAGACCTCGGCGCGCGAGATCCATCGTCCGGCGCGTCATCTGGCGGAAGGTGTCGGCGGTGGCCATCATCCGCGAGAGGGGATCGACTGCCGAGGCGTCAAAGCCGCAGGCCACGACGATCGCGTCCGGCGCGAAGGCGCGGATCGCCGGCAGGGCCAGGCGGTCCATCGCCTCGAGGTAGCCCTTGTGCCCCGTGCCGGGCGGCAGGGGAATGTTGAGGTTGAAGCCCATGCCCGCGCCGCGGCCCCGGTCGGCGGCGTGGCCGGTGTCCATCGGGTAGTTGCGGTCCTGATGCAGCGAGACGGTCAGCACGTCGGCGCGGTCGTAGAAGATCGCTTCGGTGCCGTTGCCGTGGTGCACATCCCAGTCGAGCACGGCGATGCGGCGCGCGCGCCTTTCGGCAAGTGCGGCCTCGACGGCGATGGCGATGTTCGCCAGCAGGCAGAAACCGTTGGGGAAGTCGGGCAGGCAGTGGTGGCCGGGTGGGCGCGACAGGGCATAGGCATTGGCAAGCTCGCCCTTGAGGACGGCGCGCAGGGCTTCGGTGGCCAAGCCCGCCGACAGCGCCGCGATCTCGAATCCGCCCGGTCCGAACGGGGTGCGCAAGCCAAGCTCGCCGCCGCCTGAGTCCGAGAGGCGGCGAAACTCGGCCAGGTAGCTTTCGGGGTGGACGCGCGTCAGGTCCTCATGCGAGGCGGGGCGCGCGCTGCGCACATCAAGCTCACGCAGCAGGCCCGTCACGTCGAGCAGGTTCCTCAGCCGCCGTTTCGTCTCCGGGCTTTCGGGAAACCCGTCCCCGGCAACCGGCTGGACGATCCCGCCCACCGGGACGGTCAGGGCGTAGTTCCCGCCGGAATGCCAGAAACAGCGTTCATCGGTATAGAAGCCTGTGCGGGGCATCCGGCGCGCGTCAGCCCTTGTCGGGGGTGCGGCGGTAGACGCCTTCGGGCAGGTTCAGCGCCGCCGTGAGGTCGGCCACCTGAGAGAGCGACAGGGTGATTTTCTGAACCCTGTCGGTCCGCGCGTCGTACTGCTCGACCGTGACGCAATCGTCGAAGGCGGTCACGGTCACGTCCTCCTGCCGGTGGGCTGGCCGGGTCGTCGACAAGGGTCACCACGGTGGCGTCGAAGTCGTGTTCGATGGTAAACATGGGCGCAGAGTGGCCCCGGTCCGGGCCGCGCGCAACCGTGTTTATCGGCGCGCCTCGCGCCGCCGGTGAAGGGCATAGAGCATCGGCGCCGCGACGTGGTCATAGGCCAGCGCGGCCACCGTGCGAATGCCCGGAAGCGTGACGACCCGCGCCAGCCAGCGCCAGCGCGGCAGTTCGGCCCAGAGTGCCGCGAAGGCATCGACGCCCGACAGAAGCTGGCCATCGCGGACCGCGTGGAACCGGCGCGCCGCGGTATCGCGGTTCAGGCCGAGGGCGGCGAGGTCGGGGCTGTCGAGACCCTGAAAGTCCACCGAAGCGCCTGCCGCCGTGGCCGCGCGTCGGTAGGTTCCGACCTCTCGTGCGCAAATCGGGCAGGTATCGTTGTAGATGATGCGAAGCGTGTCCATGACCGATAAGCTAGGTGAAAATTCGCGTTGTCCATAGCCGGGGCTGGTGACGGGCCCCGGGCCGCGTTACCTTTTTGCGAAAGCGTCCTGAAGGGCGCACCGAGGATTCGAGCACATATGCCTTTCCACCGCATCGCCACCGCACTGACGCTTGTCCTTGTCGCCGCCGCCTGCACCGTGACGACGGCGACCGGTCCGTTGCCGTCCGACCCGCGGGCGCCCGCTGGCATCGCCGCCTGCGACGCAGGCGCCGCTTCGTCCCGAGGCCGCCGTTGCCCAGCTTCAGGCGGTGGTCAGGCGGGTGGAACCGGTGGCCGAGCAGGAATGCCTGCGCCGCACGCGCGGGGTCGAATGCGACCTGAGCATCTTCATCGATGAAGACCCGCGCCAGCCGCCGAACGCCTTCCAGACGCTCGACCGCAACGGCGACCCCGTGATCGTCTTTACGATGGCGCTGGCGCGGGAAGCGCGCAACTCGGACGAACTGGCCTTCATCCTGGGTCATGAGGCCGCGCATCATATCCTTGGACATATCCCGCAGGCCCAGCAGTCGGCGTTCCTGGGCGCGCTGGTGGCGGGCGTTCTGGCGCAATCGGGCGGGGGGTCGGCGGACGCGGTCGAAATCGCGCAGCAGCTTGGGGCAACCGTGGGATCGCGCGCCTTCTCGAAAGACTTCGAGCTTGATGCCGACCGGTTGGGCACGGTCATCGCGGCACGCGCAGGCTATGATCCCGTGCGCGGGGCCGAGTATTTCAACCGCGTACCGGACCCGGGCAATCGGTTTCTCGGCACCCATCCGCCCAATGCCGACCGTATCCGCGTGGTCCGCCAGACCGCTGCGGGGCTGTAACGAAAATCCGTACCGTGCTTGATCCATGTCAGGGCGGGCGCCAACTGCGGATCGCAGTATCGGCGTCAAAGCATCCCTACGGAGGTCCCGCATGACCCAGACTGCATTCCCCAAAGGCGACCGCGAGGTCCACGCACGACTGGCGCGCGGCATGGTGCGGCGCACAGGCGTCGATCTGGGCGAACGGGTCGCGGATGAACGCGTGACCGACGAGGCGCTCGGGTCGATCCTCGACCGGTGCTGCCAGTGCGCCTATCCTGGGTCCTGCGCGTCGTGGCAGGCCGACCATGCCGATGGGGCCGCCGAAGCTCCGGCCTATTGCCTGAACCGCGATCTTTTCGCCGGGCTGCCGCACATCGGCTGACGGGCTCTCAGTTCAGGTCCTTCAGAAGTCGGCCGTGCCGTCGGGCGGCGGTGATCACGTCGGCAAGCGTGACCAGCCCCATGTCCTCGAGCATCGGGACAAGCTTTTCCAGCGCCCTGGCCGTGACCTCGGCGTCGCCCATCGCGGTATGCCGGAGGGCGGGGTCGATCGTGATGCCAAGCCGTGCGATGAGCGCATCGAGGCTGTGGTCTTCCGACTGTCCATAGACGATCGCCGATAGAAGCACGGTGTCGAGAACCGGGTGGTCGAAGCGCCGCCCGATCCGGGATTCGTGGCGCGCGAAGAACCCCATGTCGAAGGGCGCATTGTGGGCGACGAGCACCGCGTCCTCGGCGAAGCGGTGGAAGGCGCGCCCCGCCGCCTCGATCCTTGGCGCATCGCAGACCATCTCGTCCGAGATGCCGTGCACCTTGGTCGAGGCCGCGGGGATGTGCCTTTCAGGGTCGACCAGCGTCTCGAACGCCTCGTCCGCCACGATCCTTGCGTTGACCATCCGAAGTGCTGCGAGTTGCACGATCTCGTCGCGCTGTGGGTCGAGGCCGGTCGTCTCGGTGTCGAACACGACGAAAACGCGGTCGCGCAGGCGATCGGTGCTGTCGGGCAGCGGATGGGCGAGGGCGAAGTCGAATACCGCCTTGAGCGAGGGGGCGCCCGGATCGCCCTTGGCGCGCGGCACCGTCAGGCGCAGCGCGGCGCGTCCCGCCCGGGGCTCGGCCAGGTCGATGCTGGTGCCGTGAAGATCGAGGACGGAGCGCCCCGAGACATAGGAGACCCCGGGGTCGAGGTCGTCCTCGAGCCAGCCGCCCAGTTCGGCCTCTCCGGGTGGTTCGCCCGCCCAGCCAAGCGTCACCGTGACGGGATCCCCGTCGCCCGAGATCAGAAGCGAGAAGGATCGCGCCCCGGTGGTGGCCAGCCGCGCGACGAGGTGGCCCAGGAGGGCGGCCAGTTGCAGCGGGTCACCCGAAAGCCGCGCCGAGCCCGCTTCGGCCTCGACCGACAGGCCGCGCGCGCTGACAAGCCGGTCGAGCGTCCGTACCAGCGCCGCCGCCGAGAAGTCGGTGACCGGCCAGCTTTCGCGCGTCGCCGACACGCGGCCCAGACGATGCAGGACCAGCGTGTAGCCCGTGCCATCGACAGGGCGGCGCATCCGGATGCGCACAGTCCGGTCGCTGCCCATCGTTCCGCACACGAATTCGGTCTCGCCGCCATGCTCGAGGCGGTCGTAGGCGGCTTCAACCGGCTCGCGGCGCAGCGCATGGAACACCTGCCGCCCAAGCTGCGGCGGCGCGCCTTCAAGAAGCCCCGCCGCCTCGCCGTTGTAGAAGACCACCCGGTGATCTGCGCTGCACATCAGGATTGCAGCGGGCACGGTGGCAAGCAGCGCCTGAAGCTGCGCCTTTTCGTTGGCAAGGCCCTCGGTCGTCTGTTCGAGCACGTCCGAGATTTCGCTTTGGGTCCGCGCCAGGTTCGCCGTCAGCGCCTGGGCCGCCGGCCCGAGATCGCCAAGATACCGCGCCGGCGACGCGTCGATGGCCCCCGCGTCGGCGGCGTGGGCATGGGTTCGAAGGCCGCCCGCCAGCTTGAGAATGGGCTTTGCGACGTTCTCGTCGAAAAGCAGCCAGACCCAGGCGACGATGCCCAGGATCCCGAGGCCGCCGACGATCCCGGCGATCACGAAAGCGGCTGCCGGAGAGCCGGCGTCGTAGCGGGAAAACCCGAACCAGAGCCCGACTGCCAGCGCTGCCGCCCCGCCGAGGCCGATCAGGGCGAAGAAGAGGAATATGCGAAGTCGCAGGCTCAGATTTTCGCCCATCCTGTCATCCCCCGGGACAAACCGCAGAAAGACTTGGGTCGTCTGCCGGCACCGTGACCCATTCGGCGCCGACGATGCTGCCGTCGTCGGCGATTTCGACGCCTTCCACCATCGGGGCGCGGCGTCCGTCGGCGCAATCGAACGCGACCGTCAGGCGCGTCACCGCCGCCCAGCGGGTCCAGAAGTAGGTCTCGGCGATGCGCATCTCTGGAAAGGCCTCGTTCGTGCCGACCGAGCCTGTGTCGACAGCGGCGAACCGGTCGACCATCGGCCTGACATAGGTCCAGGGCCGCCACGGCGCGCTGCTTTCGCTTTGCGAGACGATCACGAAGTCATCGGGCAAGGCAGCGCTCGTGCGCCCGAACCAGCTGTATTCCGACCAGATCGCGAAGGAGATCATCGCGGCGCCGGCTGCGACCGGCACGATCCAGCGCGGAAGAGCGCCCCGCGAGAACCGCAACAGCAACGCCGCGATGCCGCCTGCCGCGAAGCCCGCGACAACCGTGGCGATCAGTTCGAAAATCATTCGCTGCGGCCTCATCATTCTCTCGCGATGCCGGCTCAATTCAGGACGGCGTGGGACTGGCCAAGGGCCGATTGCATGGTGCGCACGACGACGAAGGCGTCGCGCAGGTGGCTGCGTTCGAAGGACGAAAGACTGGACGGGGCCATGAAGTTGTCGGGCGTCTGGCCGTCGCGGACTTCGCGGGCCTGATGTGTAAGGCGCAGGTCGGCGATCAGGTCGTAGGCGGCAAGCAGGTCCGACCCGCCCGAAGGGCTGATCACGCCGGCCAGCGCCGCGGCTTCAAGCCGGGCGCGGGTGTTCACCTCGGTCAGCCGGCCGCGCAGGGCGTAGATCCTCCCAAGATCGACAATCGGGATCACGCCGTTCATCTTGAGGTCGAGTTGCGACTTGTGCTCGCCCGAGCGGATCGTCGCGAAGCCACCCAAGAGGCCCAGTGGCGGCGTGTGCTTCAGTGCGTTGGACGCCATGTGCCCGATGAAGATCGAATTGGCGGCGGACCGGTCCAGCGTCTCTTTCTGGAGCCCGTCATAAAGGCTCTGGTCCCCGCCGATCGGACGCAGGTCGTACATTACCGAGGCAAGCATCTGGGCCATCGGATCGGGCCGGGCGATCCAGCCGCGGAAATAGTCGCGCCAGACCCTGACGGGCTGCCGCCAGCGGTCGGCGGTCGCCATCATGTCGCCGGGGCAATAGACATAGCCCGCCTCGTTCAGGCCGTCCGAGACGAATTTCGCCAGCGCGGCGAAGTAGGTGTCGTGCTCGGGACGGACGTCGTCCGACAGGAACAGGCAATTGTCCTGGTCCGACGCTCCGGTCTGTTCCTGGCGGCCCTGGCTTCCGCAGGCCAGCCACAGGTAGGGCACCGGCGGGGGGCCAAGGTGTTCCTCCGCCAGCCGCAGAAGGCGTCGTGTCGCGGCGTCGGCGATGTCGGTCACAAGGCGGGTGACGACTTCGTGCCGGTTTCCGGCGGCAACAAGCTGCGCCAGCAGGCCGGGGATGTTGGTGCTGATCCTGGCGATCGCCGAAGAATCGGCGGCGCGCGCGATCTCTCCGATCAACTGTCCCGAGGACACGGCCTGGAACCGGGTGAGGTCGGTGCGGGTGACGATGCCGACGAGGCGTCCCGCCTCGGTGATCGGCAGGTGCCCGATGCCGCGTTCGAGCATGGCGTGCAGCACATCCGAGCCAAGCGCCGAGGGCGATAGTGAGAACGGGTCCGGCGTCATGATCCCGGAAACGGGCGTATCGCCGGCCAGCCCTTCGGCAACCGCGCGTTCGGCCACGTCGCCGGTCGTGAGGATTCCGACAAGGCGTTCGCCCTCGACGACGCAGAGGCACGAGACGTTGCGGTCACGCATGAGGACCGCGGCCTCGCGCAGCGTCGCCTCGGCCGTAACCGATACCGGCGCCCGCGCCATCAGCGCCTCGACCTTCTGTGTCGCAAGGTCCGACCGGCGTGTCGGGGCCGCTGCCGCCCCACGCTCGAAGAAGCGCCGGATGGCGGCCTGATCGCTGATCAGCGTGCGGAACGTCGCGGCGGGAATGACCAGGAGTTCGGCATCGCTTGCCGCGCGCGCGGTCGTGGCGGCGCGTCCGTCCCGCATCAGCCCGCGCTCGCCGAAGGAATTGCGGGGTCCCAGCGCCGAGATCTGCTGACCCGAGGGGTCGAAGACCTCGATCGCGCCCGAAAGGATGATGTAGAGCCCGTCAAGCACCTTTCCGGCCTCGTAGACGGTTTGCCCGGCAGTGACGTCGCGCCGGCTGGACCGGGCGGCCAGGTCGGCCAGGTCCGCGTCGGGCAGGCTGTCGTAGGGATGGACCGATCCAAGGAAACTCAGGAGGGCGTCGGGGGAAAGCGGCATTTGGGTATCCCGGAACGAAAAGGCCGCGCGGGCGGGTCTGCGCGCGCGGCCGGTCTTCGAAAGGGCGGGGCCGGTGTGTTCCGGCCCCGCCGCAGGTCTCAGTGGCTGCTCGCGCCGCCGGCGCCGCGCGGCACGCGGATCGATTCCACCAGTTCCCGGATCTCCTCCGGCGGCTCCTTCGTCATCGCCGAGACGATGTAGGCCGCGGCGAAGTTCAGGACCGCGCCGATCGGGCCGAAGGCCAGCGGCGAGATGCCGAAGAGCCAGTTGTCCGGGGTGTTCTCCAGCATGTTCGTGCCGGGGATGAAGAACCAGCCCAGGAAGGTGAAGAGATAGACCGACGTCACGATCAGACCCGTCAGCATCCCCGCGATCGCCCCGGCGGAGTTCACCCGCATCGAGAAGATCCCCATCATCAGGGCTGGGAAGATCGTTGCCGCTGCCAGACCGAAGGCCAGCGCCACAACCTGGGCCGCGAAGCCCGGTGGGTTGAGGCCCAGGTAGGTCGCCAGCACGATCGCCCCCGCCATCGCGATCCGGGCGGCCAGAAGCTCGCCCCGTTCCGAGATGTTGGGATTGAGCGTCGACTTGATCAGGTCGTGGCTGATCGCCGACGAGATGGCGAGCAAGAGACCCGCTGCCGTCGACAATGCTGCCGCAAGGCCGCCTGCCGCGATAAGCGCAATGACCCATCCCGGAAGGTTGGCGATCTCTGGGTTGGCCAGAACGAGGATGTCGTTGTTGAACGTGAACTCGTTCCCTTCCCAGCCGCGTTCCGCCGCGGTGGCTGCGAAGCTATCATTGCGGTCGTTGTAGTACTGGATGCGGCCGTCGCCGTTCTTGTCGTCCCACGAGATCAGACCGGTGACTTCCCAGTTGCGCATCCAGTCGGGGCGTTCCTCATAGAGGACAGCCTGGCTTTCGACGCCTTGGGGGTAGATCGTGTCGATGATGTTCAGACGCGCCATCGCGCCCACCGCGGGAGCGGTGAGATAGAGCAGCGCGATGAAGACCAGCGCCCAGCCAGCCGACCAACGGGCGTCAGACACCTTCGGCACGGTGAAGAAGCGGATGATGACGTGGGGAAGGCCGGCAGTACCGATCATCAGCGACAGGGTGAAGAGCGCCATCGACCAGGGCGATGTCGCCGCGGTGTATTGCGCGAAGCCAAGGTCGGTCACTACGGCATCAAGCTGGGTCAGAAGCGGCTGACCCGTGGTCGTGTAGTCCGAGAACAGGCCGAGTGGCGGGATCGGGTTGCTGGTCAGCTGCAGCGATATGAAGATCGCCGGGATCGTGTAGGCCGTGATCAGCACGCAATACTGCGCCACCTGCGTGTAGGTGATGCCCTTCATGCCGCCGAGAACCGCGTAAACGAAAACGACGGTAGATGCGATGTAGAGGCCCGTCGAATTCTCGACTTCGAGGAAGCGCGAGAAGGCCACGCCGGCACCGGTCATCTGCCCGATCACGTAGGTGACCGAGATCGTGATGAGGCAGACCACCGCAACGATACGCGCCGTCTGGCTGTAGAACCGGTCGCCGATGAACTCGGGCACCGTGTACTTGCCGAACTTCCGAAGGTACGGGGCCAGCAGCAGCGCCAGAAGCACATAGCCGCCGGTCCATCCCATGAGGAAGGACGAGTTGTTGTAGCCAACTGCGGCGATAAGGCCAGCCATCGAGATGAACGACGCGGCAGACATCCAGTCGGCCGCCGTCGCCATGCCGTTGACGACCGGGTTGACCCCGCGGCCGGCGGCATAGAACTCGGACGTGGTCGCGGCGCGCGCCCAGATCGCGATGCCGACGTAAAGCGCGAAGGACGCGCCCACGACGAGCAGGTTGAGAGTATACTGATCCATGGAATCCCCCGCTGGATTATTCTTCGTCGACGCCGAATTCCTGGTCGATCTTGTTCATGCGCCAGGCATAAAAGAAGATCAGAACGAGGAAGACGAGGATCGAGCCTTGTTGCGCGAACCAGAAGCCGAGGTCGGTGCCCCCGACGGCTATTCCCGAAAGCATCGGACGCAGCAGGATGCCGAACCCGAAGGACGCGATGAACCAGATCACGAGAGAGATCGTGATGATACGCAAGTTTGCCGACCAGTAGGCGTTTCTATCGCCCGAATTGGCCGAGTGTGTGGATTTTTCTGCCATTATCTCCGTCCCTTGCGCCGCCTTGGCGGCTTCTCCTCAGTTGGCTTCCCATTCGACCGGCCTTGCGGCCAGCCATCCGTCCTGCTTCAGGCGGCAACCGTGTCTTCCACGATCCGTCCCAAAGCGAGTGCGACCTCGTCGATGTCGTTCATCGCATCGACCGTACGCAGCATACCCCTCGCCTCGTAGTACCCGATTAGCGGAGCGGTTTCAGAGTGATACGCGGACAGGCGCCTTGTGACAAGCTCCGCGCGATCATCCGATCTGCGATTGAAGTCGGCACCGCCGCAGATGTCGCAGACATCGGCCCTCTGCGGACGCTTCAGACGGTCATGATATCCTTCGCCGCAGGACCCGCAAGTGTAGCGGCCGGCGATCCGTTCAACCATCGCGGCATCGTCGACCTTCAGAAGGACGACGCCTGCGATCCGCTGGCCCCGCGTCTCAAGCAGGGCATCGAGCGCACGCGCCTGCGCGCTTGTGCGGGGAAAGCCGTCAAGGATGACGCCCCGCCCGAGATCCGGCCCCACCAGCCGGTCGGCAAGGGCAGCAAGCACGATTTCGTCCGGTACAAGTGCCCCGGCTTCCATCGTGGCCTTCGCCTTCAGACCGGCATCGGTGCCCGCCGCGACCGCCGACCGCAGCAGATCGCCCGTGGACAGTTGCACGAAGCCGAATTGATCCTGTAGGCGCCGGGCCTGCGTTCCCTTTCCCGCGCCGGGTGGCCCGAGAAGGATCAGGACGGGCCCGCCCCCAGCGCGGGTCGTTCCATCCATCCGGTCAGCCCTTGTTCATGCGGTTCGCAACAAGGTCGTCGACGACGCCCGGATCGGCCAGCGTCGACGTGTCGCCAAGAGCGCCGTAGTCGTTCTCGGCGATCTTGCGCAGGATACGGCGCATGATCTTGCCCGACCGGGTCTTCGGAAGCCCGGGGGCCCACTGGATGAGGTCGGGCGCGGCGATCGGTCCGATTTCGGTACGCACCCAGGTGCGCAATTCCTTGCGCAACTCCTCGGTGGGTTCGATGCCGTTCATCAGCGTGACGTAGCAATAGATGCCCTGTCCCTTGATCGCGTGGGGGTAGCCCACCACGGCCGCTTCGGCCACCTTGGCGTGGGCGACAAGGGCGCTTTCGACCTCGGCGGTGCCCATGCGGTGGCCCGAGACGTTGATCACGTCGTCCACGCGGCCGGTGATCCAGTAATAGCCATCGGCATCGCGCCGGCAGCCGTCACCCGAGAAGTAGTAGCCCTTGTAGTCCGAGAAATAGGTCTTCTCGAACCGTTCGTGATCGCCCCAGACGGTGCTCATCTGACCCGGCCAGCTGTCCTTGATGCACAGCACGCCCTCGGCCGCGGTGGTGGTGATCTCCTCGCCCGACTGGGGGTCGAGAATGACGGGCTGCACGCCGAAGAAAGGCAAGGTGGCCGAACCGGGCTTGGTCTTGATCGCGCCGGGCAGCGGGGTCAGCAGGTGGCCGCCGGTCTCGGTCTGCCACCATGTGTCCACGATGGGCAGCGCGCCCTTGCCGACGTGTTCGTTGTACCAGGTCCAAGCCTCGGGATTGATCGGCTCGCCAACGGTGCCCAGAAGCTTGAGCGACGACAGATCATGCTTTTCCACCGGTTCGGGGCCGTGCGCCATCAGCGCGCGGATCGCGGTGGGCGCGGTGTAGAACTGGTTGACCTTGTGCTTGGCGCAGACTTCCCAGAAGCGGCCCGCGTCGGGCCATGTCGGCACGCCCTCGAACATCAGCGTGGTGGCGCCGTTGGCGAGGGGGCCGTAGATGATGTAGCTGTGGCCGGTGACCCAGCCGACGTCGGCCGTACACCAGAAGACGTCGCCGTCGTGGTAATCGAAGGTCAACTGGTGCGTCATCGCGGCATAGACGAGATAGCCGCCCGAGGTGTGCACCACGCCCTTGGGCTGGCCGGTCGAGCCGGAGGTATAGAGAATGAAGAGCGGATCGTCCGCGCCGACTGCGACCGGGGCCGAAACGGTGTCGGCTTCGAGCGCCATCTCGTTGTAGTCGTAGTCGCGCCCCTCGATCCAGGTCGTCTGCCCGCCGGTGCGGCGGACCATCAGGCACTTGACGGTGTCCTTGCAGGCCAGAAGCGCCTGGTCGGTGTTCGACTTCAGCGGCGTGGCGCGGCCGCCCCGGGGGGCGTGGTCGGCGGTGATCACGACCTTGGCGTCGCAGCCGTTGATCCGCTGCGCCAGCGCGTCGGGGGAAAAGCCGGCGAAGACCACGGAATGGATTGCACCGATCCGCGCACAGGCCAGCATGGCGTAGGCGGCTTCGGGGATCATCGGCAGGTAGATGATCACGCGGTCGCCCTTGCGGACGCCGAGCTGTTCGAGGATGTTCGCGAACTTGCAGACCGCGGTGTGCAGGTCGCGGTAGCTGATGTGCTTGGCCGCGTCCTTGGGATCATCGGGTTCCCAGATGATGGCGGTCTGGTCGGCGCGGGTTGCAAGATGCCGGTCGACGCAGTTGGCCGCGATGTTAAGCTGACCGTCCGCGAACCAGTGGACCCGTATGTCGCCGGGGGTGAAGGAGGTGTCCTTTACGACCGTGAAGGGCTTCATCCAGTCCACCCGTGCGGCTTCACGGCGCCAGAAGCCCTCGGGGTCCGACACGCTTTCGGCATACATCGCGGCATAGCCTTCGGCGTCGACATGGGCCTTTGCCACGAACTCCGGCGAGGGTGCATAGGTCTTCTGGTCTGTGTCGAGCATTCTTGGTCCTCCTCCGATCCCGGCGATCTGGCAGTCGTGTCGTCGCGGCGCATTGATCCAGATCATTTTTGCTGCGCCGCAGAATTTTTCGGTGCACGAAGGTATACCGAATATCGCCGGGGGTTTGAAGTGATGTTTTGTCGGAGGGGGCAAAAAGGCAAGTATATTTCTTCGAGGATATCGAAAAGGGTGATTTTGTCCGCCCGGGGCGGCAGAGGCGGGCAAGATCCCAAGTGCGACGAATTAAGGCGAAGGCCTGTTCGGTCCCCAGTATCGCATTCCGGACGTGTCTGATGGATTTGCTGCGTCGCAGAAAGGCATGCTGCGCTCGGAGATCACCCGCCTTGCCGGGTTTGGGAGGAATCGCCCTGACACCGGATGCGAGTTCGGTGAAGGCGCACCAAGCGGTTGTGCGCAGAGGCTCTGGAAACCCGCGCTCGCGCCCGGTATCCAACTTGCACGGCACCCTCATCTGCCGGGGAAGGAAACCCTCATGGGTCCAACGCTCATCTTCATTCCGGCGCGCTATGCCTCTTCGCGGTATCCCGGAAAGCCACTTGCGCAGATCACCGGGGCGACGGGCGTCTCGCGGTCGCTGATCGAGCGGACGTATGAGGCCGCGGCAGCCGCAGGCGGGGTCGACGCGAGTCTATGTGACCACCGACGACGACCGGATCGCCGAAGCGGCGAAGGCGGTCGGTGCGGATGTGGTCATGACCTCGTCCGAGTGCCGGAACGGAACGGAACGCTGCGCCGAGGCGCTCGAGGTGCTTGGCCATGACGAGGCGGTGGTCATCAACGTGCAGGGCGACGCTCCGCTGACGCCGCAATGGTACATCGAGGCGCTGATCGAAGTGATGGCGACCCGGCCCGAGGTCGAGGTCGCAACGCCTGTCATCCGGGCAAACGGCGCCCACCTTGAAAAACTGCGCCAGGACCGCAAGGCGGGGCGCGTCGGCGGAACCACGGCGGCCTTCACCAGAACCGGACGCGCGCTCTACTTCTCGAAGGAGCCGATCCCCTTCGTGGGAGAGACGGTCGCCCCCGACGCCCCGAGCCCCGTGTTCCACCACGTCGGCATCTATGCCTACCGTTCGGCCGCGCTGCGCAGCTACATGGAGCTCGAGCAGGGTCCCTACGAGAGGCTCGAAGGGCTCGAACAGCTTCGCTTCATCGAGAACGACATCGACGTGCATTGCGTCGAGGTGGACGCGCGCGGCCGGGAGTTCTGGGAGTTGAACAACCCCTCGGACATCGCGATCATCGAAGAGATCATGCGGCGGGAGGGCCTGGAATGACCGAGGTCGAAGTCGGGGACGTACGGTTCGGGAACGATCTTGGGCTCGTCCTGATTTCCGGCCCCTGCCAGATCGAGGACGAGGCGCATTCGATCGGAATCGCGCAGCGCCTGTCGGAGATCTGCCGCGAGGCCGGCGTCGGCTATGTGTTCAAGGCCAGTTACGACAAGGCGAACCGGTCGAGCCTTGGGGGGCGGCGCGGGCCGGGCCGGGACGAGGGGCTGGCGATCCTGAGTGCGGTGCGCGAGGCGGTGGGCTGCCCTGTCCTGACGGATGTGCACCTGCCGCAGGACTGCGCGGTCGTGGCCGCACATGTCGACATCCTTCAGATCCCCGCGTTCCTGTGCCGGCAGACCGATCTTCTTCTGGCCGCGGGCGAGACAGGGCGCGCCATCAACGTGAAGAAGGGGCAGTTCCTGGCGCCCTGGGACATGGCCAATGTCGTTGCCAAGATCGAAAGCACCGGCAACCGGCGCATCCTTCTGACCGAGCGCGGCGCCTCGTTCGGTTACAACATGCTGGTCTCCGACATGCGCAGCCTGCCGATCATGGCGCAGACCGGGTATCCGGTGATCTTCGATGCGACCCATTCCGTGCAACTTCCCGGGGGCCTGGGCACGTCCTCCGGCGGGCAGGCCGAGTTCGTGCCGCCGCTGGCCCGTGCGGCCGTCGCCGTGGGGTGCGCTGCGGTCTTCATCGAGACCCACGAAGACCCGGCGCGGTCGCCCAGCGACGGGCCGAACATGGTGCCGCTTGCCGACATGTCCGCGCTGGTCAGTGAGCTTGCCGCTTTCGACCGGCTACGGAAGGGCGCGCGCTAATCGGGTGACCGGCGCGGCGACGCAGCCGAGGGTCAGGCCACCCCCAGGCCCAGAAGCTGAAGCATGGTGATGCAGCCCACCGGCTTGCCGTCCGCCAGCACGAAGGCCCCCGAAATCTTGCGCGTCTGCATGACATGCAGGGCTTCGGCCGCCAGTGTGTCGGGACCGAACCAGACGAAATCCCGGGTCATCAGGTCGGCGGCGGTCGTCGTGTTCATCGCCTCGCCAATCGACATGTCGGAATTCCGTCCGAGAAAGCGACGCACGTCCCCGTCGGTGACGACCCCGAAAAGACGCCCGTCGGCGCCGCGCACCCCGACAATGCCAAGGCTCTTCGCGGTGAGTTCGCCGATCAGCCCGATGATGGGGGTGTGTTCCTCGACCAGGGGGATTCCGTCCCCTGAGACTGCGATCTGGCCAAGCGACGTCAGGGAGGCCCCAAGACGCCCCCCGGGATGGAACTGGTGGAAGGAGGTTTCGGTGAACCCCTTCTCGCGCAGCGCAGATATGGCAAGCGCATCGCCAAGCGCCATCTGCATCAGTGTCGACGTAGTGGGTGCAAGGTTGTGAGGGCACGCCTCGCGCGCCTTGGGCAGCACAAGGCGGATGTCGGCGGCGCGGGTCAGCTTGCCCTCGGGGTTGCTGGTGATGATCACAAGCGGGATGTTGAAGCGCCGCGTGTAGTCGGCGATGTCGAAAAGCTCGCGCGTGCCGCCCGACCAGCTGAGCATCAGCACCGCGTCTTCATTGCGGATCATGCCCAGATCGCCGTGGCTCGCCTCGGACGGGTGGACGAAATAGGCGGGGGTCCCCGTCGACGCGAAGGTCGCGGCCAGCTTGGCCGCGATGTGGCCCGACTTCCCAAGACCCGTCACGATCAGCCGGCCCTTGAGACCGACGATCAGCTCCAGCGCCCGGTCCAGTTCCTCCGACAGCCCGGGCAGGGCTGCTTCGAGCTGGTCGAGTCCATCCCGGGCGGTTCGGACCGCGAGTTCGAAGTTGGCGTTCACGATGTCCCTGCCGAAGTTGTGCCGATGCGCCAGTTGATCACTTCGGGGGCGTCAGTTCCAGCGCAAGTCGGGCGGTTGTCAACGCGACGCGGATGATTGCGACGATGCATGGTGGTGCGGATGATCTTCACCGAGAAGGTCTCTTCCCGCTTCCCATAGGTTTCAGCGATGTCTTGGGGGACGGCTGCGCGGTGGTAGTACACTGCACCGCGACGATACAGACGAGTGTGTCCGGGCATCTTCTCGAGGGTCCTGACTGTAACACCTCAGCGTGACACCCCATGAAAAACACCATTGTAAATCAGCAAGTTGCTGATCTTCTTCTCGAAGCTTGAAGTTTGGTGGAGCCAAGGGGGGTCGAACCCCTGACCTCTTGCATGCCATGCAAGCGCTCTCCCAACTGAGCTATGGCCCCGATCCGGGTGCGGGCGGCCAAGGGCCGCCGCGCCGTGGGTGGTGCTTTAGGTCAGGGACCCGCGCACTGCAAGGGAAAAATCGGTGGTTTTCGCCTCAGGTGTCGTCGTCGTCCGCCGCCACGTCGGCAAGATCGTCGAGCGAAACGTCGTCGTCGTCATCGTCGTCGTCGAGCACGTCATCCCCGAGATCGACGTCCGTCGTATCCTCTTCGTCCTCGAGCACGATTTCGTCCGAGTCCTCGGCAACCTTGGGCTTCGCGGGCTTGGCGATCTTCTCGGCCACCGCGACCCGGCTTGTCCGCCCGGTATCGAGGGTGACGACCTCGCCGGTGTATGGGCTGACGATCGGCGTCTTGCCGAGGTCGTAGAACCGACGCCCGGTGGTCGGGCAAAGTCGCTTGGTGCCCCATTCCTCTTTGGGCATGCGCATCCCTTTCGATGTCTGACTCATGTCTAACTGATCCGGCGCGACCTGCCACAAGCCCCAAGGCCTGTCAAAGGGTTTCGAGACGCCCCGGATTTGCGCTTCCACCGCCCTGCGCTGAGGACTGTCGCGAGCGCCGGGTTTCGGCCTGTCAAATCCCGCCGTTCCACCCTAGATTTGCGGCTGTAACCACAACCGGGCAGGCGGCGTATATGGGGCAGTCGATCCTCTCTGGCAACCCTCCGATCGAATTGATTCTCAGACGGTCCGCCCGTGCGCGCCGGATCGTCCTGCGCGTGTCGCGACTGGACGGGCGGGTAACGCTGACCTTGCCCGCGCATGTCTCGGAAACGAAGGCGATGGAGTTCGCCCGTACGCGCGAAGGCTGGCTGCGCTCGGCCCTGTCCGAGGTGTCGGGCACCGAGCGGGTCGGTCCGGGCACGTCGCTGCCCGTTCTGGGTGGAACGCTTGTGCTTTCCGAAGAGCCGGGGCGCGCCGCCCGCCGCGACGGCGAGCTTCTGCATGTGCCGCCCGGGCGTGCAGGCCCTGCGGCGGCGGCCTTTCTAAAGGCGCTTGCCCGCGACAGGCTGGCCGCCGCATCGGACCGCCATGCGGCCACGCTTGGGCTGTCCTACTCAGCACTCCGGTTGCGCGATACCCGCTCGCGCTGGGGGTCCTGCAGTTCGGAGGGGGTGCTGATGTATTCCTGGCGGTTGGTTATGGCGCCAGAAGCTGTGCTTGACTATGTCGCAGCACACGAGGTCGCGCATCTTGCCCGCATGGACCATTCCCCCGCCTTCTGGAAGATCGTCGCCGGGCTTTGTCCCGAGCATGCCCGCCACAGGCGTTGGCTGAGAACCCAGGGCGGCGCGCTGCATCGGTTCGTTTTCACCGATTGACCGACGGCAAGGCTTGTGATCACGTTTATCCATGCTGTCGCAAAGCCGTCCACCCGACGCCCAGAGCCTTGCCCATGATCGCGTGTACCGCGCGATCCGGTCCCGGATCATGCATGGCGAGATGGCCCCGGGCGAGGCGATGACGCTGCGGGGCATCGGCCGCACCTACGGGGTTTCCATGACGCCGGCGCGCGAAGCCGTGCGGCGGCTGGTGGCCGAGGGCGCGCTGAGCATGAGCGCGTCGGGCCGGGTGGCGACGCCCGAACTGGCCAACGAACGGATCGAGGAGCTGGCCGCCCTGCGCGCGCTGATCGAGACCGAGCTTGCAAGCCGCGCCCTGCCGCGCGCCCACATGGCGCTGATCGAACGGCTTCAGACGATCAACATGGCGATCAGCGAGGTCATCGCGAAGGGCGATGTGGTGGGCTACATCCGCACCAATCTCGAATTCCACCGCACGCTCTACCTGCGCGCACAGGCCCCGGCGATGCTGGCCACGACCGAAACCGTCTGGCTGCAGCTCGGACCGACGATGCGCAGCCTCTACTCGCGGCTGAAGCGGACCGAAGCGCCGATCCACCACCGCGCGATCATCGCGGCGCTGCGCGCGGGCGACGAACCCGGATTGCGGCTGGCGGTCCGAACGGATGTGACCCAAGGGTTGCGGATGCTCACGGGGTGAGGGGCGCTGCCCCTCTGCGCGCCTGGCGCGCATTCACCCCGAGGTACTTGGCGCCGGAAGACGCCGCTCAGCTGTGGATCGGACCGTCGCCGCAGGCCAGCGCCGCCTCACGCACCGCTTCCGAGAAGGTCGGGTGGGCGTGGCAGGTGCGGGCCAGATCCTCGGCCGCGGCGCCGAATTCCATCGCGACGCAGATCTCGTGGATGAGATCGCCCGCCATCGGGCCGATGATATGGGCCCCCAGGATGCGGTCGGTGTCCTTGTCGGCCAGGATCTTGACGAACCCGTCGCCGGCGAAGACCGCCTTGGCGCGGCCGTTGCCCATGAAGGAGAACTTGCCGACCTTGTAGGCGCGGCCTTCGTCCTTGAGCTGTTCCTCGGTCTTGCCGACGCTGGCGACCTCGGGGTGGGTGTAGATCACGCCGGGGATGACGCCGTAGTTCACATGGCCCGCCTGCCCGGCGAGGGTTTCGGCCAGCGCCATGCCTTCGTCCTCGGCCTTGTGGGCCAGCATGGGGCCGGCGATGCAGTCGCCGATGGCGTAGATGCCCTTGACGTTCGTCGCCCAGTGGGCGTCGGTCTTGACCTGCCCGCGGTCCGACATCTCGACGCCGACCGCGTCGAGGCCAAGGCCGTCGGTATAGGGCTTGCGCCCGGTGGCGACCAGGACGACGTCGGCGTCGATCGTCGCCTCGCTGTCGTCCTTGCGCAGCTTGTAGGTGACTTTCGCCTTGGTCTTGAGCGTCTCGACCTTCTGGACGGCGGCGCCGAGGATGAAGTCGAGCCCCTGCTTCTTGAGCATCCGCTGGAACGTCTTCGAGACCTCGGCGTCCATGCCCGGCGTGATATGGTCGAGGTATTCGACCACCGTCACCTCGGTGCCGAGACGGGCGTAGACCGACCCCATTTCGAGGCCGATGACGCCCGCGCCGATCACCACCATCTTCTTGGGGATCTTCGGCAGCTCGAGCGCGCCGGTCGAGGTGACGACGATCTTCTCGTCGATCTCGACGCCCGGCAGGGACGCGGCTTCGGACCCGGTGGCGATGACGATGTGTTTCGCCTCGTGCACCTCGTCGCCGACCTTGACCTTGCCGGCCTCGGGGATGGTGCCCCAGCCCTTGAGCCAGTCGATCTTGTTCTTCTTGAAGAGGAACTCGATGCCCTTGGTGTTCTGGCCGATGACATCGTCCTTGTAGGCCAGCATCTTGGTCCAGTCGACCGAGGGCGATTTGCCCATCAGGCCCATCGAGGTGAAGTTGTGCTCGGCCTCGTGCAGCATGTGGCTGGCGTGCAGGAGCGCCTTCGAGGGGATGCAGCCGACGTTCAGGCAGGTGCCGCCCAGCGTGTCGCGGCCTTCGACGCAGGCGGTCTTGAGGCCCAGCTGGGCGCAGCGGATGGCGCAGACATAGCCGCCGGGGCCGCTTCCGATGATGATGACGTCATAGCTGGCCATGGTCTTGTCCTTTCAGTCGTTGGGGTCGGGGTGCGCGATGGGGGCTCTGCCCCCGGCCTGCGGCCGTCCCCCGGAGTATTTCGGAAAGAGAAAAAGCATCAAACGAGCGCCGAGACCAGCATGAGGGTTGTGGCGAGAAAGCCCACGGCCCAGATCAGCGACCGCCAGGGCGACAGGCCGAAGTAATAGGCCGGAACGTAGAGGACCCGGGCCGCGAGATAAACCCATGCGCAGGCCGCGGTGAAGGCGCTGGCCTGGCCCGAAAGGGTCACCACGACCACGGCGAGGGTGAAGAGGATCAGCCCCTCGAAGTGATTGTTCAGCGCACGGAAGAGCCGACCAGTCTTCGGGCTGACCTGTTCGATCAGCGGCTTGCCCAGCCGGTCGGGGTCGCGCGGGCTGAGCGGTCTTGGCGACGCCGAGTTCGAGATTGGCGGGCACGCTCATCAGGGCGTACTGGACGACCTGAAGCAGACCGGCAAGGGCGAGGGCGGTGAGTTCGGGGGTCATGGCTACTCTGCAGAAGCATCATTGAACTCAGCCCGTCGAGTCGCACAAGAACACGCCAGACCGCAGACAGGAGTAGCCTGCCACGTGCAGGCCGGGATCATAGGCAATGCGGGCTGCAGAACCATGATGGCGGACCCAGTGCGTAGATGGCGCCATTGCCACTTCGGTAGACCGCAAGCTGCATCAAGCGACACAGCACGATTGCAGGCTCGTATTGAGCAATCACAGGTAGTGGCTCGAAGTCGACCTTCGCTGAAGCGCTAGCTCGGGTACTCAACGGCCATTGACGCAGGCGGCAAAGTCCCGAAGGCTGCTCAGTCGCCCAGCGCATGCCTTTGGACACGATCCGCGAGCGCGATCTTGGTGCGCAAGAACTATGCACGATCAGCAAGAATTAGCGAGATGCTTCATCAGGTACGTCGAGTTCCGAGCGTCATTTCGATCCTATCCCTTGTGTCGCAGCGGATATTCGAGCGATCATCCAGCTCCCTCACAAATCCATCAGCAACCGCCGCGGATCCTCCAGCGCCTCTTTCACGCGCACGAGGAACGTCACAGCACCTTTGCCGTCGACGATGCGGTGATCGTAGCTGAGCGCGAGATACATCATCGGGCGGATGACCACCTGGCCGCCGATCGCCACCGGGCGGTCCTGGATCTTGTGCATGCCGAGGATGCCCGACTGCGGCGGGTTGAGGATGGGCGAGGACATGAGCGAGCCGTAGACGCCGCCGTTCGAGATGGTGAAGGTGCCGCCCTGCATCTCGGCCATCGACAGCTTGCCGTCACGGGCGCGGATGCCGAGTTCGGCGATCTTCTTCTCGATGGCGGCAAAGCTCATCTGGTCGGCGTCGCGGACGACCGGCACGACAAGGCCGTTGGGCGTGCCCACGGCCACGCCCATGTGGACGAAGTTCTTGTAGACCACGTCGGTGCCGTCGATCTCGGCGTTGACCTCGGGCACTTCCTTCAGCGCGTGGCAGCAGGCCTTCACGAAGAAGGACATGAAGCCCAGCTTCACGCCGTGCTTCTTCTCGAAGAGGTCCTTGTATTCGCTGCGCAGCGCCATCGTGGCTGACATGTCGACCTCATTGTAGGTCGTCAGCATCGCGGCGGTGTTCTGCGCGTCCTTGAGGCGGCGGGCGATGGTCTGGCGCAGGCGGGTCATCTTGACCCGTTCCTCGCGGGCGGCGTCTTCGGCCGGGACCGGAGCGCGCGGGGGGGCTGCCGCAGGCGCGGGGGCGGCGGCGGCCTTGGGGCCGGTGGCAAGCGCCTTCTGCACGTCTTCCTTCATGATCCGGCCGTCACGGCCCGATCCCTGAACCTGATCGGCGGAGAGGCCCTTTTCCGCCATCATCTTGGTGGCCGACGGGGCGTTTTCCACATCGGCGGCGCCCTTACCGGTATCGGCGGCTTTGGGAGCCTTGGGCGCGGCTGTATCGAGCCCGCCTTCGGCCGGGGCCTCGGCGGCAGGCGCGGCCGCACCGGCTGAAATCAGGCCCAGCTTTCCACCGGCTTCGACGGTGTCACCCTCGGCGGCGAGGATTTCCGCAAGTGTGCCGCTGCTGGGTGCGGGAACTTCGACCGACACCTTGTCTGTTTCCAGCTCGCAAAGCATTTCATCCTGCTCCACGGTGTCGCCGACCTTCTTGAACCAGGTCGAGACCGTGGCTTCGGTCACGCTTTCGCCCAGTGTGGGCACCATGATGTCGACGCTCTGCCCCGCCTTGTCCGACGCGGTATCCGAGGCAGCAGGGGACGTGGCCTTTTCGGCCTTGGTGGCGGGTTTCGCGGCGGGGGCGGCGGCGTCGCCTTCCGCCAGCGTCGCCAGAAGCGCGTCGACACCCACGGTCTCGCCTTCGGCGGCGACGATCTCGCCCAGCGTTCCGGCGGCGGGCGAGGGGACTTCGACCGTCACCTTGTCGGTTTCCAGTTCGCACAGCATTTCGTCGACGGCAACGGCATCGCCCGGTTTCTTGAACCAGGTCGCGACGGTGGCTTCCGAGACGCTTTCCCCCAGCGTGGGGACGCGGACTTCGATACTCATTTCTGGTTCCCTTCCAGTGTCAGCGCATCGTTCACGAGGGCTGCTTGTTGTGCCTTGTGGGCCGACGCAAGGCCCGTGGCCGGCGAGGCGGCGGCGGCCCGGCCGGCATAGGTGGCGCGGCTGTGTTTCGCGCCGATGCGCGTCAGCACCCATTCGAGGTTCGGCTCCATGAAGGTCCAGCCGCCCTGGTTCTTGGGCTCTTCCTGGCACCAGACGAAGTCGGCGTTCGGGAAGCGTTCGAGTTCCTTCACGAGGCTGAGCGCCGGGAAGGGATAGAACTGCTCGATCCGCATCAGGTAGATGTCGTCGATCCCCCGCGCGTCGCGTTCCTCGAGCAGGTCGTAATAGACCTTGCCCGAACAGAGAACCACGCGCCGGATCTTGTCGTCCGGGGCGAGAACGGTGTCCGAATGCCCCTTTTCGGCGTCGTCCCAGAGGACCCGGTGGAAGGAGGATCCGTTCACGAAATCGGCGGCGTCCGACACGGCCATCTTGTGACGCAGCAGCGACTTGGGGGTCATCAGGACCAGCGGCTTGCGGTAGCTGCGATGCAACTGGCGCCGCAGGATGTGGAAGTAGTTCGCGGGGGTCGTGCAGTTCGCGACGATCCAGTTGTCTTCGGCCGACATTTGCAGAAAGCGTTCGAGGCGGGCCGATGAATGCTCGGGGCCCTGGCCCTCGTAGCCATGGGGCAGAAGCATCACGAGGCCAGACATGCGAAGCCACTTGCGTTCGCCCGACGAGATGAACTGGTCGAACATGATCTGCGCGCCATTCGCGAAGTCCCCGAACTGCGCCTCCCACAGGGTGAGCGCGTTGGGTTCCGCAAGGCTGTAGCCGTATTCGAAGCCGAGGACGGCATACTCGGACAGCATCGAGTCGATGACATCGTATTGCGCCTGTCCGTCGCGGATGTGGTTGACCGGGTAGTAGCGTTCCTCGGTGTTCTGGTCGATCAGGCCCGAATGGCGCTGCGAAAAGGTGCCGCGGGTGGAATCCTGTCCGGAAAGTCGCACGGGGTAGCCTTCGGTCAGAAGCGATCCGAACGCCAGCGCCTCGGCCGTGGCCCAGTCGAAGCCGGTGCCGGTTTCGAACATCTGCCCTCGGGTCTCCAGAAGCCGCTGCACGGTCTTGTGCAGCTCGAAGCCCGGGGGCACACGGGACAGGGCGGCGCCGACCTGAGCCATCGTCTCTTCCGAGATGGCGGTCTTGCCGCGCTGGTATTCGTTCCCCTCGCGGTCCAGATGCGACCAGCGCCCATCCAGCCAGTCGGCCTTGTTGGGCTTGTAGTCCTTCCCGGCCTCGAACTCTTCGTTCAGGCGGGCCTGGAAGGCGGTCTTCATGTCCTCGATCTCGCCCTCGGGAATGAGGCCGTCACGCACGAGGCGGTCGGTATAGATCTGAAGCGTGGTCTTGTGGGTCTTGATCCGCTTGTACATCACCGGGTTGGTGAACATCGGCTCGTCGCCTTCGTTGTGACCGAAGCGGCGGTAGCAGAAGATGTCCAGCACCACGTCCTTGTGGAACTTCTGCCGGAACTCGGTCGCGACCTTGGCGGCGTGCACCACGGCTTCCGGATCGTCGCCGTTGACGTGGAAGATCGGCGCCTCGACCATCAGCGCGATGTCGGTCGGGTAGGGCGACGAGCGCGAGAAGTGCGGCGCGGTGGTGAACCCGATCTGGTTGTTCACGACGATGTGGATCGTGCCGCCGGTGCGGTGGCCGCGCAGGCCCGACAGGCCGAAGCACTCGGCCACCACGCCCTGGCCTGCGAAGGCCGCGTCGCCGTGCAGAAGGATCGGCAGGACCGAGGTGCGCGTCGTGTCGTGGTTCTGGTCCTGCTTGGCGCGGGCCTTGCCCAGAACCACGGGGTTCACCGCCTCGAGGTGGCTTGGGTTCGCCGTCAGCGAGAGGTGGACCCGGTTGCCGTCGAACTCGCGGTCCGACGAGGCGCCGAGATGATATTTCACGTCGCCCGAGCCGTCGACATCCTCGGGCTTGAAGCTGCCGCCCTGGAATTCGTTGAAGATCGCGCGGTAGGGCTTGCCCATCACATTGGCGAGAACCGACAGACGCCCGCGGTGGGGCATGCCGATCACGATCTCCTTCACACCCAGCGCGCCGCCGCGCTTGATGATCTGTTCCATCGCCGGGATCAGTGCCTCGCCGCCATCAAGGCCGAAGCGCTTGGTGCCCATGTACTTGACGTGCAGGAACTTCTCGTAGCCCTCGGCCTCGACCAGCTTGTTCAGGATCGCGCGGCGGCCTTCGCGGGTGAAAGCGATTTCCTTGCCATAGCCTTCGATCCGCTCTTTCAGCCAGGCGGCCTGTTCGGGATCGGAGATGTGCATGTACTGCAGCGCGAAGGTGCCGCAGTAGGTGCGCTTCACGATGTCGACGATCTGCCGCATCGAGGCAAGCTGTAGGCCCAGCACGTTGTCGATGAAGATCGGCCGGTCCATGTCGGCCTCGGTGAAGCCATAGGACCGGGGGTCGAGTTCGGGATGTGCTGCTTCGTCCCGCATTCCCAGCGGGTCGAGGTCGGCGGCCAGGTGGCCCCGGATCCGGTAGGCACGGATGAGCATCAGCGCGCGGATGGAATCGAGCACGGCCTGCCGGACCTGCTCGTCGCTGACGGCGACGCCCTTCTCTTCGGCCTTGGCCTTGATCTTCTCCGCGGCTTTCGCAGGTTCGGCCCACTGGCCGTCCAGGGCTGCGGTCATCTCGTCGTTGGGCACCGGCGGCCAGTCGGCCCGCGCCCAGGACGGTCCCGCCGCCTCGCGCTTGGCGTCGACTTCAGTGTCTCCCAGACTGCGGAAGAATTGCTGCCACGCCTCGTCCACCGCATTCGGATCGGTGGCGTATCGGGCGTAGAGCTGCTCGATGTATTCCGCGTTATGCCCCTGCAGGAAAGATGAGGCGTGGAAGAGGTCGTTCGGGGATTGGTCGGTCATGGCTTTGCCCTAAAAGGAAGAACCGCGCCCTTGGCCGGGCGCGGCGCGTTTCTTCAGCCGATCGCCTTGAGGACGGCCTCGCCCAGCCCGGCGGGGCTGTCGGCCACGACGATACCGGCGGCCTTCATCGCTTCGATCTTCGAGTCCGCATCGCCTTTTCCACCCGCGACGATGGCGCCCGCGTGGCCCATGCGGCGGCCCGGAGGGGCGGTGCGGCCGGCGATGAAGCCTGCGGTCGGTTTCCACCGGCCGCGCTTCTTTTCATCGGCCAGGAACTGGGCGGCTTCCTCTTCGGCCGAGCCGCCGATCTCGCCGATCATGATGATCGACTGCGTCTCGTCGTCCGCGAGGAACCATTCCAGCACGTCGATATGCTCGGTCCCCTTGATCGGGTCGCCGCCGATGCCGACGCAGGTCGACTGGCCCAGGCCCACATCGGTGGTCTGCTTGACGGCTTCGTAGGTGAGCGTGCCCGAGCGCGACACGACGCCCACGGACCCGCGGCGATGGATATGGCCCGGCATGATACCGATCTTGCAGGCGTCCGGCGTGATGACGCCGGGGCAGTTCGGGCCGATCAGGATGGACGGAGAGTCGATCAGCGCCCGCTTGACCTTCATCATGTCGAGCACGGGAATGCCCTCGGTGATGCAGACGATCAGTTCCATCCCGGCGTCGATCGCCTCGAGGATCGAGTCCGCGGCGAAGGGTGGCGGCACATAGATCACGGATGCGTTCGCCTTGGTCGCGGCCTTCGCCTCGTGCACCGAATTGAAGACCGGCAGGTCGAGATGGGTCTGGCCGCCTTTGCCGGGGGTGACGCCGCCGACCATCTTGGTGCCATAGGCGATCGCCTGTTCCGAGTGGAAGGTGCCCTGAGAGCCGGTGAAGCCCTGACAGATGACCCTGGTGTTCTTGTCGACGAGTACGGACATAAGAGCGCTTTCTGTTTTCAGTAGTTCAGTTGGACCTCGGCCCGCCATGGGCTGCGAGGTACTGTTTCGCTGTCTGCGCGACGTCGCGGGCCGTCGTTTCGAGATTGGCCGCCGGAGATGTGAAGCCAGGCGTGACGTCCAGGTAGCCGAACGCCTTCAGGGCGCGCCAGAAACTCGGCTTGCCGAAGATCTCGTCGGTCAGAGACTTGCTGAGGTCGAGTTCGAACATGGGCGCCGCGGCCGCTCCAGTAGGTGATCAGCTTGACCTCGGACCACGGAATGGTTCGGGGCGAGCGCCGGATGTCGCGGTAGCCTTCGGGCGACATGAAGATGACCGGTCTGCGTCCGTGGCGCACTTCGATCAGGCACGCAAAGGCGAGCGCGCCGAACATGAACGCCAGTCCGCCCATCAGGAATGTCGCGAAGCCTGCATCGGCGAACGGCCGGCCGAAGCCGATAACACGGCCGACCATCTGAGCGAACTGCCAGGCGAAGAAGAGGAAGGGCAACCCGAACAGCAACAGTCCCACCTCGGCCCAGATCGGCGAGGCGCGGATTTCGGTAGTGGAGGCCGTGTCCACATTTCGCATTCCGGCGCACCCTACTACCCCTTCACCGCCTTCACGATTTTCTCGGCCGCGTCGGAAAGGTTGTCGGCGGCGATCACGTCGAGGCCGGAGGTGCGGATGATCTCCTTGCCCTGTTCGACGTTCGTGCCCTCGAGGCGGACCACCAGCGGCACCTTGAGTCCGACGTCCTTGACGGCGGCGATCACGCCCTCCGCGATGATGTCGCAGCGCATGATGCCGCCGAAGATGTTGACGAGGATGCCTTTGACGTTGGGGTCGGAGGTGATGATCTTGAACGCCTCGGTCACCTTCTCCTTGGTGGCGCCGCCGCCCACGTCGAGGAAGTTGGCGGGCTCGGACCCGTAGAGCTTGATGATGTCCATCGTCGCCATGGCCAGGCCCGCGCCATTGACCATGCAGCCGATTTCACCGTCGAGCGCGATGTAGTTCAGGTCGTACTTCGAGGCGGCGAGTTCCTTGGGGTCTTCCTCGGTCTCGTCGCGCAGGGCGGCGATGTCGGAATGCCGGTAGACCGCGTTGCCGTCGAAGCCCATCTTGGCGTCGAGGCATTTCAGATCGCCCTTGTCGGTCACGATCAGCGGGTTGATCTCGAGCATCTCCATGTCCTTGTCCACGAAGAGCTTGTAGAGCATGCCCATCAGGTTCACGCACTGCTTGACCTGCTGGCCCGTCAGGCCGAGGTCGAAGGCAATGCGCCGTCCGTGGAAGGGCTGGTAGCCGGTGGCCGGGTCGACACTGAACGACAGGATCTTCTCCGGCGTCGCGGCGGCGACTTCCTCGATGTCCATGCCGCCTTCGGTCGAGCAGACGAACGAGATGCGGCTGGTCTGACGGTCGACGAGGAGCGCGAGGTAAAGCTCGGTCTCGATGCCCGAGCCGTCTTCGATGTAGATGCGGTTCACCAGCTTGCCTGCCGGACCGGTCTGATGCGTGATCAGGGTTCGGCCCAGCATCTTCTTGGCTTCTTCCGCCGCCTCGCTGGCCGACCGGGCCAGGCGCACGCCACCCTTGTCGCCGGCGTCGGTCTCCTTGAAGTGGCCCTTGCCGCGACCGCCTGCGTGGATCTGTGCCTTCACGACCCAGAGCGGCCCGTCGAGTTCCCCGGCGGCCGTCTTGGCCTCTTCGGCTCTCAGAACGACGCGGCCGTCCGAAACTGGGGCGCCATAGTCGCGAAGCAGGGCTTTCGCCTGGTATTCATGGATGTTCACTGATCTGTCCCGGCTATATGGATTTGCGGGACATATGCACCGGATTCGCCCTTGTTTGAACGGCTAATCGTGCTGACGGGAAGATCAGCGGCGTTTTTCTGGAAAATGTGATCACACGCGGAAAAAGTGTGATCACATGCTGGCTTCCAAAGCGTTCTGCCGGTTGGGTCCTGCCTGTCCGTGGTGATTCGTCGCCGCCGTCGAGGCCGCCGCCCTACAGCGCTCTAACGGCGCGACAGGCGGCGCATCATTTCGCGCAGCGTGAGGTCGGGGTCGAAGGCACCGGTGCGCAGGAAGATCGCGGTTTGCGCGATGACCAGCGGATTGTTCATCATGAACGTGTGGCTGACCGGCAGGACGATGTGATCGGCCATGCCATCGACCTTCGTGCTTTCGACCGACACGGTCCCGTCGTCCGGGCCGGGGATCATGGCCGAAAACAGCGGATTGATCGTCAGATCGCCGGCGATAACGCCCAGATCGAAATCGACCGGGGGCAGGGCGTTGGCAATCCCGTCCGTGCCAAGCTGTGTTGCAGCAGGCCCGGTGAAGCTTTCGAAGACCGTGAGCTGGCTCAGCCGGTCGACGACTTCGGAACCCTGGTTCGGCGGGGCCAGCATCACGACCCGTCCCAGTGTGTCGGGACGGTGTGCGGCCAGCCAGGCGCGCGCAAGGATGCCCCCCATCGAATGAGTGACGAAATGGACGGTATCCCCTTCGCATTGCGCGACGGCGGCGGAGACATAGGCAAGCAGGCCTTCGATCGGTGTATCCTGCGATGGGTAGCCCATGTTGATCAGCCGGAATCCCGCGGCTTCCAGCATCTGCTCCATCAGGACAAACGAGGATTCGCTCCGGCCAAGCCCGTGAAGGAGAACGACGCATTCCTCTGCCGCCGTCGAAGCGTCCGTGCTCCTGGCCCCTGCGGCATGGGGGCGTCGTGACCGCATGTAGAGCGGATGAAAGGACGCGCTTGATCATGAGGCCATCGCTAGCGAAAACGCCTGCGTATTTCCATCGGATTCAGCGCGCGCGGCCGGCCCGCCAGACACCTGAAAAACAAGGGTTGGAAAGATGTGGACGACCCCGCATTCCACTGCGGGGTCACCGGGGTCTTGATCTGCTTTGTCAGGCGAGGCTTTCGTCGATCCCCTTGCAGGCCTCGACCAGGCCCTTCACGGCCTTCACCGACTTGTCGAACATCACCTGCTCGTCGCCGACCAGCTTGATGTCGATCACACGCTCGACGCCGCCCGCGCCGATCACGGTGGGTACGCCGACATAGAGGCCGCTCAGCCCGTAGGCGCCATCAACCCATGCGGCGCAGGGCAGAACGCGCTTCTGATCCTTGAGGAACGCCTCGGCCATCTCGATCGCGCTGGTAGCGGGCGCGTAATAGGCCGACCCTGTGCCCAGAAGGCCCACGATCTCGGCCCCGCCGTCGCGCGTGCGCTGCACGATGGCGTCAAGCCGTTCCTGCGTGGTCCAGCCCATCTTCACCAGATCGGGCAGCGGCACGCCGCCGACAGCGGAATAGCGCACCAGCGGCACCATCGTATCGCCATGTCCGCCAAGAACGAAGGCGGTGACGTCCTTCATCGACACATCGAACTCGAGGCTCAGGAAGTGGCGGAACCGGGCGCTGTCGAGAACCCCAGCCATGCCGCAGACCTTTTCCTGCGGAAGGCCCGAGAACTCGCGCAGCGCCCAGACCATCGCGTCCAGCGGGTTGGTGATGCAGATCACGAAGGCGTCGGGGGCATGCGCCTTGATGCCCTCGCCCACGGATTTCATGACCTTCAGGTTGATCCCGAGAAGGTCGTCGCGGCTCATCCCCGGTTTGCGCGGGACCCCGGCCGTCACGATGCAGACATCCGCACCGGCGATATCGGCATAGTCCGTCGTGCCCTTCAGATGCGCGTCGAACCCTTCCGAGGGGCCGGCCTCGGCGATGTCGAGCGCCTTTCCGTGCGGGACGCCTTCGGCGATGTCGAACAGGACGACGTCGCCCAGCTCCTTCATCGCGGCAAGATGCGCAAGCGTGCCGCCTATCTGTCCCGCGCCGATCAGGGCGATCTTGGGTCTGGCCATGGGAAACTCTCCGGTCCGGTTGGTTTTCGCGCCAGTGCGTAGCGAGGGGCGGGCCGTGGCGCAAGGGCGCGCGATGTGTGAGGCAGAGGGCAACGGTCCGTTCGCCGACTTTCCGCACGTCGAGCGAAGTACGCGAAGACCGACCGCGAGCACGCGCCCGAAGTCGGTCAGTCAGTCTTGAGAACTGGAAAGACCGTTTGCTATGCGGGGTCGCTATCCCACTCGCGATGCTGAAATTCTTCGCGACGTGGTGACACGAATGCGCAAGCCGGACTCGAGGCGTCGAGCCGAACTAGGCGTCACTTCCTTTGGGTGGCAGGCTTTCCGCGACGTCTTCGAATGCCTGCCCCGATGCGACGAGGCATGTCATTCCGTTCGGCAGGGTGACGGTGATCGTCCAGGTCCCCGTTTCAAGCGATGCGAAGACCTCGACGACCTGATTTTCGCCTCCAAGGCCGATGGACTGCCGCGATTCGCCATACCGATCCGCCAGGCGGGCCACAACGACATCCCGAGGCCCACAGTTGCTGGCCGCGGTCTGAGCGAAGGCGTGGTCCGTGGCCAGAAGCATCGCGCCCATGCCGAACGAGAGAAGATAAAGCCGTGTGTTCATCTGCCTGCCCTTCCTGATGCTGACTGTGACTGCCGACGGCTCCGGGCCGCCTGTGTCATCGATGAAACGCAGCGTCGCGCCGCCAGGCCAAGATCCGGTTAACGGTGCGCGCGGGAGGCGTGCTCGACGCTGCACCGCAGAAAAAGACTTGCGGAAAGGTGCGCATCCGTGCTGGTTGCCGCAACAAAATTACCAAACGGGGGAATCATGGCCCTTTCCGACCGCCCGATCCGCTCGGTCCTCTACATCCCCGCGTCGAAAGAGCGTGCGCTTGAGAAGGCGCGTAGTCTGCCAGCGGACGCGATCATCTTCGACCTCGAGGATGCCGTCGCGCCGGATGAAAAGGCGGCCGCCCGCGCCCTGCTGGCCGGGGAACTGGCGGCGGGCGGCTATGGGCGGAGGCTGCGCATCGTCCGGATCAACGCGCTCTCGACGCCCTGGGGCGAGGCGGACGCGCGCGCCGTGGCCCGGATGCAGTGCGACGCTGTGCTGCTGCCGAAGGTCGACGGCCCCGCGGATATTGCCGCGCTGCGTGACCTCACCGGCGATCTGCCGGTCTGGGCGATGATGGAGACGCCGCGTGGCGTCTTGCGCGCGGCCGACATCGCCGACGCGCCCGGAATGCAGGGGCTGGTGATGGGCACAAACGATCTTGCCAAGGACATCGGCTGCGATACCGGTGGTAGCCGGGCACCCTTGCAGGTGGCGCTTCAGACCTGCCTGCTTGCGGCGCGGGGCGCGGGGATCGTCTGCATAGACGGCGTCTACAATGCCTTCCGCGACGAAGAGGGGCTGCGCGCCGAATGTGTTCAGGGCCGCGCGCTGGGCATGGACGGCAAGACCGTGGTGCACCCCGCGCAGATCGCCATCGCCAACGAGGTCTTCGCCCCGTCGCCCGAGGCCGTGGCACTTGCGCGGCGGCAGATCGCGGCGTTTGACGATGCGCTGGCAAAAGGCGAAGCTGTCGCCGTCGTCGATGGCAAGATCGTCGAGAACCTGCATGTTGCCTCGGCCCGTGCCACGCTTGCCCGAGCCAAGGCCATCACCGCGATGGAGTTCTGCATGACATTACTGATCCTTGGGATCCTGCTGTGGGTGGCAGGGCATTTCTTCAAGCGGGCGCTGCCTGACCTGCGTGCGGGCATGGGCAATGCTGGCAAGGGCGTGTCGGCGGTCATCATCCTGGGCGGTCTGGTGCTGATGATCATCGGCTATCGGCAGGCCTTCACCGACCTCGCCTATGTCCCGCCCTCCTGGGGCATCCATCTCAACAACCTTCTGATGCTGATCGCGGTGATCCTGTTCGGGATGGGCAGTTCGAAAGGGCGGATGCGGTCGTGGCTGCGGCACCCCATGCTGACCGGGGTCGTCGTCTGGGCCGTGGCGCACCTTCTGGTCAACGGTGACTGGGCCTCGGTCGTGCTCTTCGGGTCGATGGCGGTCTGGGCGCTGGCCGAGATGGCCGTGGTCAATGCGAAATCCCCACCCTGGGAGCGGCCAGCGCCGGGGCCGGCTTCGGGTGATGTGCGCCTGATCGTGATCTCGCTGGTGGTGTTCGGCGTGATCTCGGCGATCCATGCATGGCTGGGCTACTGGCCATTTCCGGGGTGATGGATGACGACGATCTACCGACTGCTGACCGGGGACGATTCCTCGGCCTTCTGCCACAAGGTGTCCGACGCCCTGGCGAAAGGCTGGGTGCTGCACGGCAGCCCGTCCTATGCCTATGACGCGGCCAACGGGGTGATGCGCTGCGCCCAGGCGGTCACGAAGGAGATCGAGGGCGACTACAATCCCGACATGAAGCTGGGCGCGCAATGACGACCAAGACCAACCCGGGGCGCTTTTTCGAGGATTTTCGACTGGACGAGGTAATCCGCCACGCGTCCCCACGCACGTTGGGTCAGGGCGAGCGGGCGCTTTACCACGCGCTATACCCCGCCCGCCACGCGCTGCACGCCTCGGATGAATTCGCGCGCGGCTGTGGGCTTCGGTCTTCGCCGCTGGACGATCTGATCGTGTTCCACACCGTATTCGGCAAGACCGTTCCGGACGTGTCGCTCAACGCCGTGGCGAACCTCGGCTATGCCGCAGGACGCTGGCTCAAGCCGGTCTGGCCGGGTACGACGCTGCGCTCGGAAAGCCGGGTGATCGGGCTGAAGGAGACGTCGAGCGGAACGTCGGGCATCGTCTTCGTCGAAACCACGGGCTTTGACGAGGTCGGTGACGCTGTCTTGCGCTATGTGCGCTGGGTCATGGTGCGCAAGCGCGACGCGGGCAGCGCGGCCGCCGATCCGGTCGTGCCCGAGCTGCCCGAGGCAGTGGCGCCGGAAGCGCTGGTGGTGCCCGAGGGCCTGACCTTCGCAGACTACGATTTCACCCTCGCGGGGGAGCCGCATCGCTGGGGCGACTACGAGATCGGCGAGCGGATCGACCATGTCGACCGCGTCACGATCGAGGAGGCCGAGCACATGATGGCCACGCGCCTGTGGCAGAACACATCGAAGGTGCATTTCGACGCGACCTGGCGCGACGACGGCAAGCGGCTGATCTATGGCGGCCATGTCATCTCGCTGGCGCGATCGCTCAGCTTCAACGGTCTGGCCAATGCGCAGATGGTCGTGGCGCTGAACGCGGGCAGCCACGCCGCCCCGTGTTTTGCCGGCGATACCGTGGGCGCGTGGTCCGAGGTGCTGGACAAGGCCGAAACCGGTGTGCCCGGCGTGGGGGCCTTGCGCCTGCGGCTGGTCGCGGCACGGTCCGGGACAGCCGCATTCGCGCTGCGCACGCCCGAAGGGAAATATGCACCCGGCGTTCTTCTTGACCTCGATTACTGGGCGCTGATTCCGATGTGATCTCATTCGTGATCACACGGTGGAATAGTGTGATCACGAAGTTGCGAAAAACTATCCCATTGCGCCAAAAAACCGCGCCCGTCTGGCGCCTGCCCCCGTGACAGCGCGGAAATCTTCGCTATCAATGCATCGAAGTCATGCGGTTGCCGCGCACCGGGACCGCGAAGCCGCGCAGGAAGGGACACCGCCGATGGCAGATGTGAACCGGGGCAACCGACCGCTTTCACCGCACCTGACGATCTATCGCCCGCAGCTGACCTCGATGACCTCGATCTTCGTACGTCTCACCGGGAACGCCATGCTGGTGGCCGGGCTGCTGATCGTCTGGTGGTTCCTTGCCGCCGCGACCTCGGCCGACTACTTCGCCGTCGCCAACGGCGTCCTAACATCCTGGTTCGGCGACCTCGTGCTGTTCCTGTCGCTCTGGGCGCTCTGGTATCATTTTTTGGGGGGGCTCCGGCACCTCTACTGGGACCAGGGCGGAAGTCTTGACGTGGCACTGGCCGAGAAACTGGGCATCGGCATGATCGCCGGATCGGTCGTGCTTACCGTTCTTACCGTGCTGGTGATCTGAGGACATGCCGATGGATTACGTAACCGACCGCAAACGCGCCGTGGGACTTGGTTCGGCCAAGGAGGGCACCCATCACTTCTGGTCGATGCAGATCAGCTCGATGGCGCTTGCGATCCTCATGCCGCTCTTCATCTTCACCTTCGGCCGGATTCTGGGCGCACCTTTCGAAGAGGTCATCGCCTACTTCAGCCGGCCTTTCCCGGCGCTCGTCGCCGCGGCATCGATCGTGGTGGGCTTCATGCATTTCAAAAGCGGTGTGCAGGTTCTGATCGAGGACTATACTCATGGTCTGACGCGGTCGTCCCTCATCATCGGAACGACCATCCTCAGCTACGCAGCGGCTGGGACGGGGCTTTTCGCCATCGCCCGCATCGCGCTGTAAGGAGCACCAACGAATGGCAGCATACGACTACGAGACGCATACCTATGACGTCGTGGTGGTGGGAGCGGGCGGGTCCGGCCTGCGCGCGACGCTGGGCATGGCCGAGCAGGGCCTGAAGACGGCCTGTATCACCAAGGTCTTCCCGACGCGGTCCCACACGGTCGCGGCCCAGGGCGGCATCGCGGCCAGCCTTGGCAACATGGGTCCGGACCATTGGCAGTGGCACATGTACGACACCGTGAAAGGGTCGGACTGGCTGGGCGATGTCGATGCCATGGAATACCTCGCGCGCGAGGCGCCGAAGGCGGTCTACGAACTCGAGCATTACGGCGTTCCCTTCAGCCGGACCGAAGAGGGCAAGATCTATCAGCGCCCGTTCGGCGGGCACACCACCGAGTTTGGCGAAGGGCCGCCGGTGCAGCGCACCTGCGCCGCCGCCGACCGGACCGGCCATGCGATCCTGCACACGCTTTACGGCCAATCGCTCAAGCACAATGCCGAGTTCTACATCGAGTATTTCGCGATCGACCTGATCATGTCCGAGGACGGGGTCTGCCAGGGCGTCGTGGCCTGGAAGCTCGATGACGGCACGATCCACGTCTTCAACGCGAAGATGACGGTGCTGGCGACCGGCGGCTATGGCCGCGCCTATTTCAGCGCGACGTCCGCGCATACCTGCACCGGAGACGGCGGCGGCATGGTCGCCCGCGCGGGCCTGCCGCTTCAGGATATGGAGTTCGTCCAGTTCCACCCCACGGGCATCTACGGTGCCGGCTGCCTGATCACCGAAGGCGCGCGGGGCGAAGGCGGCTACCTGACCAATTCGGAGGGCGAGCGTTTCATGGAGCGCTACGCCCCCACCTACAAGGATCTGGCCTCGCGCGACGTGGTCTCGCGCTGCATGACGATGGAGATCCGCGAAGGGCGCGGCGTGGGTCCGAACAAGGACCACATCCATCTGCACCTCAACCACCTGCCGCCCGAAACGCTGAACCTGCGCCTGCCGGGCATTTCCGAAAGCGCGCGGATCTTCGCCGGCGTCGACCTGACGAAAGAGCCGATCCCGGTTCTTCCCACGGTGCACTACAACATGGGTGGCATCCCGACGAACTACTGGGGCGAAGTCCTGAACCCGACGACAGACGACCCCGACGCCACGGCCCCCGGCCTCATGGCGGTGGGCGAGGCGGGCTGCGCCAGCGTGCATGGCGCGAACCGCCTTGGATCGAACAGCCTGATCGACCTTGTCGTCTTTGGTCGCGCCGCCGCCATTCGCGCGGGCGAGGTGGTGGACCCGAACGCCACGAACCCGACGCTCAACCTGGCCAGCGTCGACCGGGCCCTCGACCGGTTCGACGCGCTGCGCCATGCCAAGGGCACCCTTGGAACGGCCGAACTGCGTCTCGAGATGCAGAAGACCATGCAGCAGGACGCGGCCGTCTTCCGCACCGACAAGACCCTCGCCGAAGGGGTCGAGAAGATGTACGCGGTGGCCGCCAAGATGGACGACATCGAGGTTACCGACCGCTCGATGATCTGGAACAGCGACCTGATGGAGACGCTGGAACTGACCAACCTGATGCCCAACGCCCTGGCCACGATCGTCAGCGCCGAGGCCCGCAAGGAAAGCCGCGGCGCCCATGCGCACGAGGATCATCCCGACCGCGACGACGAAAACTGGCGCAAGCACACGCTGGCCTGGGTGAACGGCAAGGTCGAACTGGACTACCGCCCGGTGCACCTCAACCCGCTGATCGGTCACAACGAGGGCGGCATCGACCTCAAGCGGATCGCACCGAAGGCGCGCGTGTATTGAGGGGGCGTGGGGTCTTTGTGGCTGCGATCGGGGCATTGGCCCTCTCGGCCTGCGCCGCGCCGCCGACAATGCCGCAGGATTCATCGGTGCGATGCTCTACGGGGACGTCCGCCAATATCGGTGGCGAGGCGATCATGGGCGCGGGCAGCGATGGATTCGTCGCCGATACCGATCTCGTGTTCTCGGCGAGTGTCGCGCCTGGAACGGCCAATTGCACGACGGTTGGGGCATCGGTGCGATGAGCGGCGGCTGCAGGAATTGATGGAGCGATGACATGGTTCAACTGACCCTTCCCAAGAACAGCCGGATCCGGACGGGCAAGACCTGGCCGAAGCCCGAGGGCGCCACGAATGTCCGCAAGTTTCAGGTTTACCGCTGGAATCCGGATGACGGAGAGAACCCGCGGGTCGACACCTATTTCGTCGACATGGACACCTGCGGTCCCATGGTTCTCGACGCGCTGATCAAGATCAAGACCGAGATCGACCCGACGCTGACCTTCCGCCGCTCCTGCCGCGAGGGGATCTGTGGCTCCTGCGCCATGAACATCGACGGGATCAACACACTGGCCTGCATCTACGGCATGGACGAGATCAAGGGCGATGTCCGGATCTACCCCCTCCCGCACATGCCGGTGATCAAGGACCTGATCCCCGACCTCACGCATTTCTATGCGCAGCACGCCTCGATCATGCCCTGGCTCGAAACCAAGACCCAGCGGCCCGAACATGAGTGGCGCCAGTCGATCGAGGATCGCGAGAAGCTGGATGGTCTTTACGAGTGCGTCATGTGTGCGTCCTGTTCGACGGCCTGCCCCAGCTACTGGTGGAACGGCGACCGCTACCTCGGACCGGCCGCGCTTCTTCACGCGTATCGCTGGATCATCGACAGCCGCGACGAGGCCACGGGCGAGCGGCTGGACGAGCTTGAGGACCCCTTCAAGCTCTACCGCTGCCATACGATCATGAATTGCGCCAAGACCTGCCCCAAGGGACTAAACCCGGCTGCGGCAATCTCGGAGATAAAGCAGATGATGGTGGAGCGGTCGGTCTGACTCAGCGGGTTGCCAGCCAGGCGATACTGAATTCCTGTGAAATCTGGCTTCGACCAGTTGCCGTCGTATAGGTTAAGGGCATGGCCAGACTGCGAGGAGGCTAGGCCCTCTCTCTTTCGAGGGTCTCGGCCGCCTCAAGGAGCTGCGCAAGCCTGCGTTCAGCGACCTTGGGCCATGCGAACTCGAGCGACGCCACCCTTGCAGCGGCGCCCATCCGGCGGCGAAGATCGGGATTGGCCGCCATCTCCCGCAGTGCGGCTGCCAACGCACCCGGATTCTGACTGGGCACGATGATGGCGTTCGTTTCATTGGCGATGCGTCCTCCGCCCATCGGCGTTACGATCATCGGAAGCCCATGGGCCGCAGCTTCGTAGCAGACCTGCGGTCCGCCTTCTTCGAGCGACGGGAAAGACGAAGACATCTGCATCTCGATAAATCTCGGAGATATCGACTTCGGATCCAATCGGAGCAGCCCCACAGGTCTTCTCGCTTCAACGCGTCTACGATCGTGCGCATGTCCGTGGGAGTGACTGCCCGCAAGCGCAACTCAGCATCAAGGTTCGCAGCTCTTCCACGCATCGAAGAGGTCCAGCATACGCCTTTGCGAAGCTCTGACGCTGCCCACGAACAGGAAACGCAGGGGCGCGACGCTCCGTCTCTTTCCTCGAGACGATCGGGCATCATGAGTGCCATAGCTCGTCTCCAAGGATCACAGGCGGATTATCGGTATTGTCGCAGGATTGATTCACCAACGAAGGGACCCGGCGCGAACGCGATATCTGTGACTTCAAGGCGTGCTTTTTCTACTTCGAATAAGGCCGAATAGTCGGTCAGTTTGGCGATTGGCTATCCGAGCGGCCGCATCGTCCATAATCTTCTTTCGGTAGGCGACATGCGTATTGATGAACTCGATCACCACGAATGCTCCCGCTGCACGGGCCCTGTGCATCGCGTCGACGCTCGATCCCGGCCAGAAGTAGCATATGTCCCCGGGCCGCACGTCTTTCAGTCCCCGCTCTTCGGCACGCCGCTTGATCGCCTCCTGCCCGATCCACCGTTGCAAGGCGAGTTTGGTCTTTGCCGGAAGCCAGCTTGGAATCTGCGCGCGGATGATGCCTGCGGGATCCGCCCTGTTGCACAGCGTCGCATTGATGATGACGCGTTGACCGGACTCCGCCCAGGGCGCGCAGATGTTGTAGCAGGTTTCGCTGTGCCCACGCCCCCAGAAGGCATGCGGCTCGAAAACATGGATCATTCGCTTGGATTGCATGGAAACCTTATTGTAGTTGTCGGTCCAGCTAAGCGATCAGACAGCTACCAATTTGCGGCAAGAGTCCTAGCGGCATTGGTCAAGGCTCCAAGGTCTCAGCCAACTCTTTGTCGTTACCTGAATCGAACGACCGACGCATTTACATTTGTAATGATCACGAGAACGCCGCCTCCAGCGCGATCTCGACCATCTCGCCGAAGCTTCGTTCGCGGTCTTCGCTGGGTAGCGCCTCGCCGGTCACGAGGTGGTCGGAGACTGTGAGGACGGCAAGCGCCCGGCGACCGTAACGCGCGGCGAGGATGTAAAGCTCGGCGGTCTCCATCTCGACGCCCAGGATGCCGTGGCGGGTCATCTCCCGGTTCAGATCGGGGCGTTCGTCGTAGAATACATCCGAGGAATAGATGCCCCCCACATGGCAGCCCACCGCCTTTGCTTCGGCCGCCGCCGCGGCGGCGCGCAGCAGGGACCAGTCGGCGCAGGGGGCGAAGTTGAGATCGCGGAAGATGCCGCGCGATGGCGTCGACAGGGTCGAGGCCGTCATCGCAAGGATCACGTCCCGGACTTTCACCGTCTCCTGCATTCCGCCGCAGGATCCGATCCGGATCAGCGTCTGCGCGCCATAATCCCGGATAAGCTCGTTCGCATAAATCGACAGACTGGGCATTCCCATGCCCGAGCCGTGGATCGTGACGCGATTGCCTTTCCAGGTTCCGGTAAAGCCCAGCATCCCGCGAACGTCATTCACGAGTATCGGGTTTTCCAGAAACGTCTCGGCCGCCCATTTCGCCCGGTAGGGATCGCCCGGCAAAAGAACCGTTTCCGCGATGTCGCCGGGTTTTGCCCCGATATGGACGGTCATCGCGGAATTCAGATTGCCATGTCTTCGGGTGACTTGCCCGCGGCGATCGCGGCCTTGAACCACTCGGGCTGACGGCCCCGTCCGGACCAGGTCTGCGAGGTATCGGCGGGGTTGCTGTACTTGGGGGCGCTGGCGGGCTTGGCGGCGGCCTTGCCCCGAGCCTTGGCACCAAGAACATCCTGCAGGCTGAAGCCGTGCTTCTTGGCGGCCTCTTCGACGGCCTTGCGTGCCTCGGCCAATTTCTGTTTGCTGCGGCCGGTCAGTTCCTTTTCAATATCGCCTTTGAGCTTTTCAAGCTGCTTTTCGTTCAATTCGGAAAGGTTGATCTTCATGTCTGTCCCCAATGAAAAACTGGGACAGTAGTATCATGCAAGTGCACTGCCACAATAGGAATTTATCTCCGCGATGATACGCGCGTATTCTCGATATTGATCGTGATACCAGAAGACATCATTCAGCTGCCACCCGCGCCCTGTCTACCAGACCGACGACATCCATCATGATCCGATTCAGTTCGAAATCCTTTGGCGTGTAGATCGCGGCCACCCCGAGGGCCTTCAGCTTTATCGCGTCATCCTGCGGGATGATGCCGCCCACGATCACGGGTGTGTCGCCGAGACCCTCCTCGCGCATCCGGCGCAGGGTTTCCTCGACCAGCGGCAGGTGGCTGCCCGACAGGATCGACAATCCGACGACATGAGCACCGGTTTCGCGCGCGGCCGCGACAATTTCGGATGGGGTCAGGCGGATGCCTTCATAGCTGATGTCCATGCCGCAGTCCCGAGCACGCGATGCGATCTGCTCGGCGCCGTTGGAATGACCATCAAGGCCGGGCTTGCCAACAAGGAACTTCAGCCGTCGGCCCAGCTTGCGCGACACGGCATCGACGGCTTCTCGGATCTCGTCCAGCCCTTCGGTCCGGTTCGAGGGGCTAATGCTGACGCCAGTGGGCGCGCGGTACTGGCCAAAGACCGACCGCACGACGTCGCCCCATTCGCCGGTCGTGGCGCCGGCTTTCGCGGCGGCGATCGAGGCCGGCATGATGTTGCGCCCCTCGCGGGCTGCGGCGCGCAGATCGCCCAGGGCCGCGCGCACGATCCCTTCATCGCGGGCCGAGCGCCAGGCGGTCAGGCGCTGGATCTGGTCGGCTTCGGCTTCTGCATCTGCGACCATGATCGCATCGTCGCCGGCGGTTAGCGGGCTTGGTTCGGCCTGGGTGTAGCGGTTCACGCCGATCACGGCGGTTTCGCCGGACTCGATCCGCGCGATGCGGTCCGCGTTCGAGTTCGACAAGCCGGGATTTCATGTAGTCGATGGCCTCGACCGCGCCGCCCATCGCGTCGATCTGCGCCAGTTCGGCCCGGGCGCCGTCCTTCAGCTCCTCGACTTTCCGCTCGACCGCCGGGTTCCCGTCGAAGAGATCGTCGTACTCCAGAAGGTCGGTCTCGAAGGCGAGGATCTGCTGCATCCGCAGCGACCACTGCTGGTCCCAGGGGCGGGGCAGGCCCAGGGCCTCGTTCCACGCCGGCAACTGGACGGCACGGGCACGGGCGTGTTTTGAAAGCGTGACGGCCAGCATCTCGAGCAGGATGCGGTAGACGTTGTTCTCGGGTTGCTGTTCGGTCAGACCCAGCGAGTTTACCTGAACGCCATAGCGGAAGCGCCGGTATTTCGGGTCGTCCACGCCATACCGCTCACGGCAGATCTCGTCCCAGAGATCCACGAAGGCGCGCATCTTGCACATCTCGGTGACAAAACGGATGCCGGCATTCACGAAGAAGGAAATTCGCCCGACCATTTCGGGGAAGTGCTCTTCGGGCACCTTGTGTTTCAGATCATCCAGGACCGCGGTGGCGGTGGCCAGCGCGAAGGCCAGTTCCTGTTCCGGCGTCGCCCCGGCCTCCTGCAGGTGGTAGGAGCAGATGTTCATCGGGTTCCAGCGTGGCAGATACTCGCGCGTATAGGCGGCGACATCGGTGATCATCCGCAAGCTCGGTCGGGGCGGGCAGACGTAGGTGCCGCGGCTCAGGTATTCCTTGATGATATCGTTCTGCACCGTGCCTTGCAGTTGGGCAACGTCGGCGCCCTGTTCCTCGGCCACGGCGATGTAGAGCGCCAGAAGCCACGGCGCCGTCGCGTTGATCGTCATCGACGTGTTCATCTGCTCGAGCGGGATCGCATCGAAGAGCGAACGCATATCCCCCAGATGCGCGATCGGCACGCCGACCTTGCCGACCTCGCCCCGGGCGAGTTCGTGGTCGCTGTCATATCCGGTCTGCGTGGGCAGGTCGAACGCCACAGAGAGGCCGGTCTGTCCCTTCGCAAGATTGCCGCGGTAAAGCGCATTCGACGCTGTCGCGGTCGAGTGGCCCGCATAGGTGCGGAACAGCCAGGGTTTGTCTTTCTGCGGTTGCGACATCACGGCCTCACGAGTCCTTGGCGGAAACAATATTTCTAAACGTGACCTTCTAGGTGCAAGATAATATCAATGTCAATTCGCCGCAATGCGGCATGGCGGGATTTACCGGGGCGGGCATCCCTGTCACATCTGGGGGGATGCTGCGCACAGTCGAACTGCCGCTCTGGCTTCTGGTCCTTGTTCTGGCCTTCGCGGCGGTCACCTTCGCGTCGCACTTCCTCTTTCCGTCGGTCCGCTGGTTCCTGCGTCGTCGCGCCGAGCGCCTGGTGGCGGAACTGAACAAGCGGCTGGAACGGCCGATCCAGCCCTTCAAGCTTGCCCGGCGCACCGACATGATCCAGCGCGTGATCTACGACCGCGATGTGGTCGAGGCGGTGCAGCGGCGTGCGGCCGAGACGGGCAAGCGCGAGGACGTCGTCTTCGAAGAGGCCAAGCGGTATGCGCGCGAGATCGTGCCTTCGTTCAGTGCGACCACCTATTTCGGGTTCGCAGTGCGCGTGGCCAAGCGGCTGTCGCGGTTTCTCTTCGATGTCCATTTTGCCGAGGCGCGTCCGGGGTCGCTGGCGGCGATCGATCCGGACGCCACCATCGTCTATGTGATGAACCACCGCTCGAACATGGACTATGTGCTGGTCACCTATCTTGCGGCGCAGCGCGCGGCGCTGTCCTATGCGGTGGGCGAATGGGCGCGGGTCTGGCCGTTGACGGGGCTGATCCGCTGGATGGGCGCCTTCTTCATCCGGCGCAGGTCCAGCAATGCCCTCTATCGCCAGGTCCTGGCCCGATATGTCCAGTTGTCCACGCAGGCGGGTGTCGCGCAGGCCATGTTCCCCGAAGGCGGTCTCAGCCTGACAGGGGCGGTCGGGACGCCGCGGCTGGGTCTCTTGAGCTACATCATCGATGGCCACGACCCCGACGGTCGGGACATCGTCTTCGTGCCGGTCGCGATCAACTACGACCGCGTGCTCGAGGACCGCGTGCTCATAGCGGCAGGGCGCCGCGGCGACCGGCGCTTTCGCGGCTCGGCGGCAGAGGCGTTCATGTTCACGCTGCGGTATGTCTGGCGGCGGTTCCGCGGGCGCGGGCACCGGTTCGGCGCCGCAGCGGTCGTGGCCGGCGAGCCGGTGTCGCTGCGTGCGGTCGGCGTCTCGGGCCCGCCCGCGACTGAAGAGTTGGGCGAAATGCTGATCGCGCGGATCCGTGAGGCCGTTCCGGTTCCACTCGTGCCGCTGATCGCCTATGCAATCCTGCACGGCGATGGCGACGCGCAAGGCGAGGGAGTCGCGACGGAACACCTCGATGACGCCGACCTGACCCGGCGCGTCGTGGCACTGGTGGAGCAGATCGAGGCATCGGGTCTCTTTCTGGCCTTCGACCGGACGAAGATCGACGAGGCGGTGCGTTTCGAGCTGCAGGTTCTGCGGCGCCGACGGATCCTCTCGCCCGGACCAGCAATCGAGATCGTGGGCGATGGCCCTGATCTGCTGACCTACTATGCCAATTCGGTCGCACATCACCTTGCCGCCCCCGCGCAAGTGCCGGTGGCCCCGTCCTTCGCCCATCAGGCGCCTGAAGAGTTCGAGCCGACATAAAATTACGTATGGAGTTTCATTTGGGTTGCAAAATTGCGCAACCGTTCGTATCCATTCGGCCAAATGCCGCTTGATTCTGCATTGCGGCAAGCGTGAGATGAAAGGGACACCGCCGATGGCACTGGACGTGAAGGCCGATATCATGACCTACGAGGCGCCGAAGAAGGATCTCTACGAAATGGGCGAGATGCCGCCCCTCGGCCACGTCCCCGCGCAGATGTACGGCTGGATCCTGCGCCAGGAGCGCCATGGAGAGCCGACCGAAGCGCTCAAGGTGGAAGTCGTGGACACGCCCACGCTCGACAGCCACGATGTGCTTGTCCTCGTCATGGCGGCGGGGGTCAACTACAACGGCGTCTGGGCCTGTCTCGGCAAGCCGGTCTCGGTCTTTCTGCAGCACAAGGCGCCCTATGCGATCATCGGCTCGGATGCCGCTGGCATCGTCTGGGCGGTCGGCGACAAGGTCACCCGCTGGAAGGTCGGCGATGAGGTCGTGGTGCATTGCAACCAGGACGATGGCGACGACGAGGAATGCAATGGCGGCGACCCGATGCTGTCACCGTCCCAGCGGATCTGGGGCTACGAGACGGCCGACGGGTCCTTCGCGCAGTTCACCCGCGTGCAGTCGCAGCAGCTGATGCCGCGCCCGAGGCACCTGACCTGGGAGGAAAGCGCCTGCTACACGCTGACGCTCGCCACCGCCTACCGGATGCTCTTCGGACACGAGCCGCATGACCTCAAGCCCGGCCAGAACGTGCTGGTCTGGGGCGCGTCGGGCGGACTTGGGTCCTTTGCCATCCAGCTCATCAACACCGCCGGTGCCAATGCGATCGGCGTGATCTCGGATGAAGACAAGCGCGAGTTCGTCATGGATCTCGGTGCGAAGGGTGTCATCAACCGCAAGGACTTCAACTGCTGGGGACGCCTGCCCGAGGTCGGCACCGACGAGTATGCGGCATGGTTCGCCGAGGTGCGCCGTTTCGGCAAGGCGATCTGGGAGATCACCGGCAAGGGCGTGAACGTCGACATGGTGTTCGAGCATCCCGGCGAGGCGACCTTTCCCGTCTCGACCTTCGTGGTCAAGCGCGGCGGCATGGTGGTGATCTGCGCCGGCACCTCGGGCTACAACTGCACCTTCGACGTGCGCCACATGTGGAGCCACCAGAAACGGCTCCAGGGTTCGCATTTCGCCCATCTCAAGCAAGCCGCCGCGGCGAACAAGTTGATGCTCGACCGCCGTCTCGATCCCTGCATGTCCGAGGTCTTTCCCTGGGAAGACCTGCCGCTTGCCCACATGAAGATGCGGCGGAATGAGCACAAGCCGGGCAACATGGCCGTTCTGGTGCAGGCGCCCACGACCGGACTGCGCACGTTCGAAGATACGCTCGAGGCTGGCCGAAAGCGCTGACAGTCTCCAAACCTCCTGCGGAACTCGGCGGCCCGGTGTCCTCAGGCACTGGGCCGTTTCCTGCCGAAAGGCCAGAGCACGACTGCAGGATCAAGGAGTTAAGTCTGGCCGCCCCGCTGGATCGGGGGAGTTGAAATCTGCGAATTCCGAGGAATTTTTCTACATGCTATGGTTGTATTAAGACTTCATTAACCATTGGAAAAGAGAGTTCGAAATGGCGAATGAGTGGATACTCGATGTTTTGGCCGACCTGAGGACCTTCGCCACGAAAAATGGTCTTCCGGCGCTCGCGCATGGCATCGACGATCTTTCGATCGTCGCTGCGGCAGAGATCGCATCGGGCGAGGGGGTTGCGCCGTCATTGGCGCATGTCGATACCGGGTATGCTGGACACCTTCTTCGAGCGGATGGACGCAGCGGCAACCCGCGATGACCTGCAATCGCTGACGTTCTCTCTGCGCGACCACTATGGCATCGCACATGTCGTCTATCACTGGGTCAACAGCGACGGAGAACAATACGGCGCGGGAACTTATTCCCAGGAATGGGCCGAGCACTATGTCCGACAGGGCTATCTGCGCATCGACCCGGTCATCCAGGGCTGCTTCCAGAGGTTTCATCCGGTCGAGTGGAAACGGCTCGACTGGTCAAGCAAGGCGGCGCGACAACTCATGACCGAGGCGATGGACCATGGCCTTGGCAATCAGGGATATTCGATTCCGCTGCGCGGACCGGCCGGACAGTTCGCGCTCTTCACGGCGAACGATTCGTGCTCGGACGAGGCATGGGAGGCGTTCACCCGCACCAACATGCGCGACCTGATGCTGATTGCGCACTACTTCAACCAGAAAGCCCTCGATTTCGAGCAGGGCGCACAGGGGGCCGGCGCGAAAAGCCTGTCACCGCGCGAAGCAGAGGCGCTGACCTTCCTTGCGCTGGGGTATTCCCGTGCGCAAGCCGCTGATACCCTTTCGATTTCCGAGCACACGCTGCGCGTCTACGTCGAAAGCGCTCGGTTCAAGCTGGGCGCGATGAACACAACCCATGCCGTTGCGCGCGCCCTTTCCCTGGGTCTGATCGTGATCTGACGCGAAGTTCCGCGCGCTGCCCTAACCTGCGGTTTACCATGCTGTCCGATGGTCCCCGGACACGTCCAGCGACACGTTTCGACCGGGGGAACCATGATCCGCTATCTCTACGCCGACCAGGTCGGCGCCTATCCGCACCTTGCCGCAGAGATGTTCCGCCACCGCGCCGACCAGTTCCACCGCCGTCAGGGATGGGCGGTGAGCGTGGACGTGCGGGGCGAGGAACGCGACGACTACGACGCGCTGAACCCGCTCTACGTCATCTGGGAGACGCCGGAAGGCCGCCACGGTGGGTCCATGCGCTTTCTGCCGACCGTGGGGCGGACCATGGTGAACGACCACTTCGCCGATCTGACCGATGGGGTGCATATCGCAAGTCCGCTGATCTGGGAATGCACCCGGTTCTGCCTTGCACCCGGCGGCGGCGCGCGGGTTTCGGCCGCCCTGATGCAGGCGGGCGGCGAAATCATGGAGGGGTTCGGAATCGCCCATTTCGTCGGCGTCTTCGACGCGCGCATGGTCCGCATCTATCGCATGATCGGGGCAGCGCCCATCATCGTCGGCGCGCGCGGCGAAGGGCAGGACCGGATCAGTGTCGGCTTGTGGGAAACGGACCCGGTGCTGAAGGCCCGTGTCGCGCGCAGGTCCGGCATCTCGGCCGAGCTGTCGCGCCACTGGTTCGAGCGCGCCTTCGGTCGCCCCGACATCCGGCTTGCCCGACAGGCCTGACTCCCCCCTTCGATCCTGCTGGCGCCGACCCTGTGCGGGCGGTAGGTTCGCGAAATGACCGTGCCCGCCCACCAGTTCTCCGAAGACCAGGCAGAAGCGTTCGACACCCTTGGCGAAGCTCTGCGCGCCACGGGCATTGATGTCGAGGAAAGCACCCTCACCCCGCCGGGGGCTGCGGGTCTGGGGGTGTTTGCCATCGTCGGCAAGGCGGGGTCGGGCAAGACGATGCTCTTGTCGAAACTGGCCGCGGCGCTGACCGATGCCGGGGTCGAAACGATCTCGGGCGACTACGAAGGCCGCCGGCGCAAGGATCGCCGGACCCTCGCCATCCTCGCGCCCACCAACAAGGCGGCCAGCGTGCTGCGCAACCATGGGGTCGCGGCGACGACGATCCACCGCATCCTCTACACCCCCGTCTACCATCCCGAATACGAGAAGATCGCCGAATGGCTGACCGGCAGCGGAGAGCGGCCGCAGATCGAGGGGCTGACGGATGCCGCCCTCGACCGTGCCGCGGCCTTCTACAAGACCGTACGCTCGATCCCCGGCGCGCTGGCGGCGGCAGGCCTGCGGGGGTCGGACTTCATCACCGGCTGGAAACGGCGCGAAGAGCCTCTGGATATCGGGTTCGTCGACGAGGCCTCGATGCTCGATGCGCGCCAGTTCGAGGACCTCAAGGAGATCTTTCCCAGCCTCGTCCTTGTTCGGCGATCCCGCGCAGCTGGCCCCGGTGAACCAGTCGGGCTCGATGGTGTTCGACGACCTCTCGGGGCCCCGCAAGCTCGAACTGCACCGCATCCACCGGCAGGAGGCCGGGAACCCCATCCTCGACCTTGCCCATGCTTTGGCCGACCCGGACCTCGACTTCGAAGCCTTCGAGGCGCTGATCCGGGATCACGCCAGCCGTGACGATCGTGTCGTGATGGCCGAAGCGGTGGACGCCGATCTCATGGCGCGCAGTCCGGTCCTGGTCTGGCGCAACGCAATGCGCATCCGCCTGATCCATGCCTTTCGTGCTGCCCACAAAGCGCCCGAAGACGCGCTTCTGCCCGGCGAACCGCTGATCTGCGACGGAATCGAGCTGCCGCTGAAGCACCGCAAGAAACGCCTCGACCTCGAGGCGCGTGGCCTGATCAAGGGTGCACAGGTGATCTATCTCGGTCCTGGCAGCCGCCCGGGGTTTTCCCGCCTGCATGTTCTGGGGGCCGAGGATCCGCGCGTCTCGGCGGCGTCGATCGTCAAGATCGAGAAGCCTGACGAGGAAGACCCGTTCATTCCTTATGCAGCCAACATGGGGGCGGTCTTTCTGCACGGCGCGGCGGTGACGATCCACAAGGCGCAAGGCTCGCAGTGGGAACGGGTGCAGGTCTTCGCCCCCGATCTCTGGGCCGCCAGCCGCGCCGGCCGGATCGAGGCGGGGATCCCGTTGTGGAAACGCCTTGCCTATGTTGCCATCACGCGGGCCGAAACGGAATTGCGCTGGGTGGTTCGCAACCGGCTGAAAAAGCCGGTCGATGCTCTGGGCACGGCTGATCTGAAGGCCGCGGCCCGGCCGCTGGAACTGAGGGAGGAAGAGGCATGACGGGAACGATGCTGATCACCGGGGCAAGCTCGGGCATAGGGCGGTCGGTGGCGCTGCAGGCGCTCGAGGCGGGCTGGCGGGTCGGGCTGTTCGCCCGCCGCGCGGACCCGCTGCACGAGATCGCGCAGGGGACCGGCACAGCGGGCGACGCGATGGTCCTGCCCGGCGATGTCACCCACCGGGCCGAGCTCGAGGTCGCGGTCCGGGCGATGGCCGACCGCTGGGGGCGGCTTGACGTGCTCTTCAACAACGCCGGCATCTTCACCCCCGCCGGTCTCATCGACGAGATCGACCCGGACGACTGGGACCGGTCGCTCGCCGTCAACCTGACGGGCATGTTCAACGCGGCGCGCGTGGCCTTCGCGCAGATGCGCCGTCAGTCCCCGCAGGGCGGCCGGATCATCAACAACGGCTCGATCTCGGCCCATGCGCCCCGGCCGGGCTCGGTCTGCTACACCGCGACCAAGCACGCGATCACGGGGCTGACCAAGACACTCAGCCTGGATGGACGGCCGTTCGACATCGCCTGCGGCCAGATCGACATCGGCAATGCGGGGACGGACATGATCCAGAAGTTGAATGAAACCGCGGTGGCCGAGGGGCGGGACCCCAATCCGACGATGGACGTCGCCCATGCCGCCGCTGCCGTGCTGCACATGGCGTCGCTTCCACCCGAAGCGAACGTGCAGTTCATGACCGTGATGGCGACGAAGATGCCCTTCGTCGGCCGCGGTTAGCCGCGCATATACCGGAAGACCGCCGAAGCGCCCCAGCCGGCGACAATGGCGATGAACAGCGACATCAGGCCATAGATCAGCGGCTGTTGATGCGCGAGATTGTAAAGGAACCGTTCCAGTCCCACCTTCTGGACGTAGATCACGGTTTCCTGGACGTCGATTACGGTGCCCCCGCGGGTCAGAAGGAACCGGGTGACGTAATCGCCTTCGGTCAGGTTGGCGGGCAGGGCGATCGTTGCGCGGAACAGGGTCGCCTCGGTCAGTTCCACCTCGCCGATCAGGGTCTGATAGAGCCCCTCCTCTTCGCGCAGGCGGATCAGCGCGTCGGTAAAGCTGGCCTTCGCATCGGTCGCTCCGGGGGCGCCATCGGCCCGGATCGCCCGCGGGATCGAGACGCGATAGCGGAAGTCATCCTCGAAGCTGATCACATCTTCCCACGGCCCCGAAGTGGCGACCGCATAGAAGGTGGGCGCCCTGTCTACATGCAGCATGTCGGTGTTCACCCAGATCCCGAAGCGGCGGTCCTTGCGACGCACCTCGACCGGGCGCGATGGTCCGGCCACGCTGACGATGACCTCAAGCGGCGGGTCGTCGGTGATTGCCGCCTCGCGCTTGACGGCCCCGAAGATCAGGATCTCGGATCCGTCGAAGTTGGTGTTGATCGACACGCGGTTCTGCGACAGGCCCGCGACCACCTGTTCGGCCTGGACCGGCACGGTCAGAAGCAGCAGGAAGACAAGCGCGCGAAGCATCAGTGCCCCCCTGTCCCCAGCGAATAAAGCTCGGCCGGTTGCACAAGAAGGTCGAAGGCAAGCTTGCCGCACACCGCCAGCACCAGCATCGACAGCAGGATGCGCAACTGCTCGGCCCGCAGTCGGGCGCCAAGACGTGTCCCGATCTGCGCCCCGATCACCCCACCCAGAAGCAGCAGGACGGCCAGAACCATGTCGACCGTGTAGTTGGTCGTGGCGTGCAGCAGGGTCGTGAAGGCGGTGACGAAAATGATCTGGAACAGCGAGGTGCCGATCACGACCTTGGTCGGCATGCCGAGAAGATAGATCATCGCGGGCACCATGATGAAGCCGCCGCCGACCCCCATGATGGCCGAAAGGATGCCGACCAGAACGCCCACGACGATCGGCGGAATGACCGAGATGTAAAGGCCGCTCGTGCGGAACTTCATCTTGAAGGGCAGGGCGTGGACCCAGTTGTGCTTGCGTCGTGTGGGCGTGGTCTTGCCGCCGCGCGTGCGGCGCAGGGCATTCAGGCTCTCGATAAACATGAGCCCGCCGATCGCGCCCAGAAAAACCACGTAGCTCAGGCGGATCAGAAGATCGACCTGGCCGGCCGCCCGGAGGGTGTTGAAGATCACCACACCGATGGCCGCGCCGATGAGGCCGCCGATCAGAAGAACGGTTCCCATCCTCAGATCGACGCTCTTTCGCCGGAAATGCGCCAATACGCCCGAGAACGACGAGGCGACGATCTGGTTGGCCTCTGTCGCCACCGCCACGGCCGGCGGGATGCCGATGAAGAACAAAAGCGGCGTCATCAGGAACCCGCCGCCCACACCGAACATGCCCGACAACACCCCGACGATGCCGCCAAGGCCCAGAAGAAGGAACGCGTTGACGCTGACTTCGGCGATCGGCAGGTAAATCTGCATTCGACGGTGGGTCCTTGGGGGATTCGTGCCCTAGACCTTCTGAACGCGTCCGGCTGCCGGTGTCAAACCCACCGCCCCCGAAAGCGTCAGAGTGCCGCCAGAAATCCCCGCAGGATCGTTTCGAGTTTCGCGGCGCCCAGCGGGGCCATGGCCTTGGTGTGGTCGTGGCTGATCTGTTCGTCGCTCAGTCCGGCCGCCATGTTGGTGATGGTCGACACCGCCGCGACGCGCAGTCCCAGGAACCGGGCCAGGATCACCTCGGGCACCGTCGACATGCCCACCGCGTCCGCGCCAAGCGTGCGGATCGCCCGGATCTCGGCGGGGGTCTCGAAGGACGGGCCCGAATACCAGGCATAGACCCCGTCGCTCAGCGGGATCTCGGCCGCCTCGGCGGCGGCGTGCAGACGCGCGCGCAGATCGGGGTCATAGGCTTCCGTCATCGGCACGAAACGCGCGTCGGTCGGCTCACCGATCAGGGGGTTCAGCCCGGAGAAATTGATGTGGTCCGACAGGCACATGAGGTTTCCGGGCGGGATGTCAGGACGCATCGACCCGGCGGCGTTGGTCAGAAGGAGGATTTCGGCCCCCAGCGCCTTGAGCACCTCAAGCGGCAGGCGCATCGCATCGCCCCGACCGTTCTCATAGTAATGCGCCCGCCCGCCGAAGACGGCGACCTTCTGCCCCTCGAGCGTGCCGACCACGAGGTCGGCGCGGTGTCCCGAAACACCCGCATGTGGAAACCCGGGCAGGTCGTCATAGGCGATCGCGGTGCCATCGACCGCCTGCGCCAGATGTCCCAGCCCCGAGCCCAGGATCAGACCGACGCGGACATCGGTGAAATCCGTCCGGGCCCGAACGATGTCGGCAAGGGCCTCAGCGTTCCTTGACATAGGGCTCTCCGCCGGCGCGCGGTGGGATCGCCTTGCCGACGAAACCGGCCAGGATGACCACGGTCAGGATATAGGGCAGGGCCTGCATGAACTGTCCGGGCAGGGTGACGCCCAGAACCTCGATGTTCTGGTAGCGGTTCCCGACCGCCTCGAGCAGACCGAAGAGAAGGCAGGCCCAAAGCGCGTACCAGGGCCGCCACTTGGCGAAGATCAGCGCGGCCAGCGCGATGAAGCCGCGTCCTGCGCTCATGTCCTTCACGAAGCCCGCAGACAGCCCGGTGGCAAGGTAGGCCCCGGAGAGGCCACAGAGGATACCGCAGATCGCCACCGCGGTGTAGCGCATGCGCACGACCGAAATGCCGGCGGTGTCCACCGCGCCCGGGTTCTCGCCCACCGCGCGCAGGCGCAGCCCGAAGCGGGTGCGAAAGAGGACGTACCAGGTCAGCGGTACGGTCAGGAACCCGACATAGACAAGGATCGAATGGCCCGAGATCAGTTCGTAGTAGATCGGGCCGAAGATCGGCACGTCGCGCAGCGCCTCGGCGAAAGGCAGGGTCAGCGGCTGGAACCGCGCCGCCCCTTCCAGCGAGGGGGTTCGGCCACCCTGATTGAACCAGTCCTGTGCGATCAGAACCGTCAGGCCCGCCGCAAGGAAATTGATCGCCACCCCCGAGATCAACTGGTTGCCGCGGAACGTGATCGACGCCAGACCATGGATTCCAGAAAGCGCCATGGACGACAGGATCCCGGCCAGAAGGCCGATCCAGACCGATCCCGTCAGATAGGCAAAGGCGGCCGAAAAGAACGCCGACATCAGGATCTTGCCTTCGAGGCCGATGTCGAAGATGCCCGCGCGCTCGGAATAAAGCCCGGCAAGGCAGGCGAAAAGCAGCGGAATCGCCAGCCGCACGGTGGAATCGAGGATCTGGAGGAGGGTTGCGAAGTCCATCACGCGCGCCCTCTCATTCCGCCGCCTTCGGCGCGTCGCCCGCGGCGGCGGGGCGCTTGCGCAGGGCGAGGAAGATCTTTTCCAGCGGCATCCGCACCATGTTGTCGAGCGCCCCGGTGAACAGGATCACCAGCGCCTGGATCACGACGACCAGTTCGCGTGGAATGTTCGTCCAGAGGCTCAGCTCTGCCCCGCCCTGGTAGAGAAAGCCGAAGAGGATCGCGGCCAGGAAGACCCCGAAGGGATGCGAACGGCCCATCAGCGCCACCGCGATGCCGATGAAACCCGCGCCCTCGACCGCGTTCAGGACCAGGCGCTCGGCTTCGCCCATGACGTTGTTGATCGCCATCAGCCCGGCCAGTGCGCCGGAAATCAGCATGGCGGCCATGGTGATCTTCATGGGCGAGATTCCGGCATAGACGGCGGCCGATGCCGACTGACCGAAGGCCCGGATCTCGTAGCCCAGCCGCGTACGCCAGATCAGAAGCCAGACCACGACGCAGGCCGCAAGCGCGACGAAGAAGGTGACGTTCGCCGGCGCGCCGCGGAACAGGATGTTCTCGGCGGTCGAGAACATGTCCTGGAACGTCGGCAGGCTGGCCCCTTCGGGGAACCGGGCCGAGGCCGGGTCCATCGCGCCGGCCGGGCGCATCACGTTCACCAGCATGTAGTTGAGCACGGCCGCGCCGATGAGGTTGAACATGATCGTGGTGATCACGATGTGGCTTCCGCGCGACGCCTGCAGATAGGCGGGGATCGCGGCCCAGGCCGCGCCGAACACGGCCCCCGCGATCATCGCGGCGGGCAGCGCGAGCGTCCAGTGCGGCCATGGCAGGGCCAGGCAGACAAGGGCCACGCCAAGCCCGCCCAGAAGGGCCTGCCCCTCGCCCCCGATGTTGAAGAGACCGGCGTGGAACGCCACCGCGAACGCCAGTCCGGTGAACATGAAGTTCGTCGCATAGTAGAGCGTATAGCCCCAGCCATAGGTCGACATCAGCGACCCTTCGACCATGAGGCGCAGCGCCGCGATCGGGTCCTCTCCGATCGCGAGGATCACGAGGCCGGAAATGACAAAGGCGATCAGGATGCTGATCAGCGGAATCAGCACCACATCCGCCCATTTCGGCATGGCGTCCATCAGGCTCCCCCTGCCAATACGGCTGCGACCGGGTCCTTGACCCGGGCCGTGTCGGTGATGCCGGCCATCAGAAGGCCAAGCTCTGTCTGATCGGTCTCGCCGGGCAGGCGTTCGCCCATGATCCTGCCGTCGAACATGACTGCGATCCGGTCCGAAAGCGACAGGATTTCATCCAGTTCGACACTGACCAGAAGGATCGCCTTGCCCTTGTCCCGAAGCGCCACGATCTGCTGGTGAATGAACTCGATCGCACCGATATCGACTCCGCGCGTGGGTTGGCCGACAAGCAGCAGGTCGGGGTCGCGCTCGATCTCGCGCGCCAGCACGATCTTCTGCTGATTGCCGCCGGAAAAGCTTTTCGCCTCGAGTTTCGGGTTCGGTGGGCGCACGTCGAACCGCTCCATCTTGCCCTCGGCATCCGCCTTGAGGGAGCTGTTGTCCATCAGGAGGCGGTTGCGGTTGTAGGCAGGGTCATTGTGATAGCCGAAGCCCATGTTCTCCCAGGCGGTGAAGTCCAGGATCAGGCCCAGATGCTGGCGATCCTCTGGTACATGGGCAATCCCGCGACGCCGGCGTGACTGGCCGTCCGAATGCTTGCCCGTCAGGTCGATCTCGTCGCCGTTCAGCCAGACGTGGCCTGTGCCCGCCGTGATGCCCCCGAGAACGGCCAGAAGTTCGGACTGGCCGTTGCCGGCGACCCCAGCGATGCCCAGGATCTCGCCCGCCCGCACGTTCAGCGACACGCCCTTGAGACGCTCGACCCCCATGTCGTCCGTCACCCTGAGGTTCTCGACCTCCAGAACGGTCTTTCCCGGGTTCGCGGGCTTCTTGTCGACCCGCAACAGCACCTTCCGCCCAACCATCAGCTCGGCCAGTTGTTCGGGGTTCGTGTCGGCGGTCCTGACGGTCGCCGTCATCTCGCCCCGCCGCATCACGCTGACGGTGTCGGTGATCGCCATGATCTCGCGCAGCTTGTGGGTGATCATGATGATCGTCTTGCCCTCGGCCCGAAGGTTTTCGAGGATCCGGAACAGGTGATTTGCTTCTGCCGGCGTCAGCACGCCCGTAGGCTCGTCCAGGATCAGGATGTCGGCCTGCCGGTAGAGCGCTTTCAGGATCTCGACGCGCTGCTGCATGCCCACGCCGATCTCTTCGATCACCGCGTCGGGGTCGACCGAAAGTTCGTATTCCTCCGAGAGATGCTTCAGACTTTCGCGCGCCTTCGACAGGGACGGGCGCAGAAGCGGGCCATCCTCGACCCCCAGGATGATGTTTTCCAGTACCGTGAAGTTCTCGACCAGCTTGAAATGCTGGAAGACCATCCCGATTCCCGCCCGGATCGCGGCCTGGCTGTCGGGGATCTCGGTCTTCTGGCCGTTGATCCAGATCTCGCCGGCGTCGGCCTTGTAGAAACCATAGAGGATGGACATCAGCGTGGACTTGCCCGCGCCATTCTCGCCGATGATGCCGTGGATGGTGCCGGGCATCACCCGGATCGAGATGTCCTTGTTCGCCTGTACCGGACCGAAGGACTTGGAAATGCCCTTCAGTTCGATGGCAGGGGCGGCCGTGTCCGCCCGCCCCTTATTCGTGTCCGCCGGCATTCAGAACGTCAGTGCCGGGCAGCTGTCGTCGCTGGAATAGTCGTGCACCGAAATCGCGCCCGCGATGATCTCCTCGCGCGCGGCTTCCACGGCGGCCTGCATCTCGTCGCTGACAAGCTCGGCATTGTTTTCGTCAAGCGCCCAGCCCACGCCTTCTTCGGCAAGGCCAAGCACCATCACGCCCGTTTCCAGGTCGGCGCCGGCCGACATCGCGTCGAAGACGGCAACATCGACGCGCTTGAGCATCGAGGTCAGGACCGAACCCGGGTGCAGGTAGTTCTGGTTGCTATCCACGCCGATCGACATGATGCCTTCGTCGGCGGCCGCTTGAAGAACGCCAAGCCCGGTCCCGCCGGCGGCCGCATAGACCACATCGGCGCCCTGGCTGATCTGCGCTTTCGTCAGCTCGCCGCCGCGCACCGGATCGTTCCAGGCGGCGGGGGTCGTGCCCGTCATGTTGGCGATGATCGTGGCGTCCGGATTGACCGCCAGCACGCCCTGGGCATAGCCGCAGGCGAACTTCCGGATCAGCGGAATGTCCATGCCGCCGACGAAGCCGACGGTTCCGCGTCTCGGACGCCATCGCGGCCAGCATGCCGACCAGGTAGGATCCTTCGTGCTCCTTGAAGAGGATCGACAGCACGTTCGGGTGCTCGGCCGGATCGACGAATCCGTCGATCGTCACGAAGTTGATATCGGGGTAGTCGGGCGCGACCGATGCGATCGGGCCGGCTTGCGCGAAGCCGGTCGTCACGATCGGGTTCATCCCGGCCTCGGCAAAGCGGCGCAGCGCCTGTTCGCGCTGGGCCTCCGAGCTCAGCTCGATATCGCGGAACGAGCCGCCGGTTTCCTCGGCCCAGCGGGTCGCGCCGTTGAACGCGGCCTCGTTGAACGACTTGTCGAACTTGCCGCCAAGGTCGTAGATCAGCGCCGGTTCGGCCACTGCCGCTGTCGCCGTGATGGCAAGCGCGGCTGCCGAGCCCAGCAGGGTTTTCATGAACGTCATTTTTGTCTCCCGGTTGCGTCTGTTTATCGGGCGCGGCGTCGCAGCGACCGCGTCCGGCATGAGTCTTGCTCCATGCCAGATCATCTTCAGATAAGGCAGCACGGTCCGGGGAGGGTCAATAGACTTTTTGGCCGCTTTCGGGGCGATTGACTACGCTTTGGGCAGCTGTCTGGGCCAGCGTCCGGGACATGAGCAGCGCGTCCCTGCGCGACCCGTCCGGCGCCGCGTAGTAGCCTTTCCGCCGGCCCACCTCGGCATAGCCGCGGCGGCGATAGAGGGCGATGGCGGGTGCATTGTCCTCGGCGACCTCGAGGAAGGCCGTCGATGCCCCCCGCATGGCCGCTGCGGATTCGAACGCGGCCAGAAGTGCGCCGCCCAGACCGGCACGGCGGTCTTCGGGCAGGACCGCGATCGTCAGGAGTTCCGCCTCTTCGGTCACCGCGCGCCCCAGGGCGATCCCGCGTGTGTCCCCTACGGCAAAGCAGCCGGGTGACCGAAGAAGGTCCGCGAATTCCGCGGCGCTCCATGCCCGGCCTGTGTCCATGGCGGCGGCGTGGGTGGCGGCCAATGCCTCGGGCGTCACGGCAGGATCACCGGTGGCGCCTCGCGCGCCGGCGCGGCATCGGCTGGGCGGACGTAGACGGGCGCTGGCAGGCCGTCGGACGGACTGCCCAAGGCAAGCCGCATCGCAGCGACCCGTCCGATCCGCCCCGCGGGATTGCCGGATGCGGGGGGCAGGGCGGTGCCGCCGAGGTGCCGGGCAACCTCGTCCGCGCGATGGCCCAGAACCTTCAACGTATCGGTCGTGCGCAGCCCGTCGGGGGGCGACGCGGGGTCGATCAGCATGGCCGGGCCGGACGGCGCCCCGTCGCGCCAAAGCTCGGCATAGGCCTGGTCGCGCGGCGCGGGCAGGGTGACGAGCAGGGGGCCGGCCGTGCCATTCCCCTCGGCTTGTGCCGCGAAGCCGGTGACCCCGACCGCCGGGATGCCCAGCGACATCGCAAGGCCCCGGGCCGTGGCGACAGAGATGCGGATCCCGGTGAAATTGCCGGGTCCGGTCCCCACGGCCACGGCACTCAGGTCACGCCAGGTCAGGCCGGCGGCGGCCAGCATCTCTTCAAGCAGCGGCATCAGGCGTTCGGCTTGTCCACGCCCCATGTCTTCGGACCGTTCAGCCAGAAGCGACTGCCCCGACAGCAAAGCGGCCGCGCAATGCGCGGCCGATGTGTCGAAGGCAAGGAGTGGGGCGTCAGGCCGCAACCGGCCGCACCTCAAGCACTTCAGGAATGTAATGCCGCAGCAGGTTTTCGATCCCCATCTTCAGCGTGAGGGTCGACGATGGGCAGCCCGCGCAGGCGCCCTGCATGTGCAGGTAGACAATGCCGCGGTCGAAGCCGTGGAAGGTGATGTCGCCCCCGTCCTGCGCCACGGCCGGGCGCACCCGGGTGTCGAGCAATTCCTTGATCTGATTGACGATGTCGGAGTCCGGACCGTCATGGGCAGCATGGCCGTCCGATCCGTCGGTCTCGCCCTCGATCACCGGCGCGCCGGACTGGAAGTGCTCCATGATCGCGCCCAAAAGGGCGGGCTTGATGTGGTCCCACTCGACGCCGTCGCCCTTGGTGACGGTGACGAAATCGCTCCCGAAGAAGACGCCGGTCACGCCGTTCACCGCGAAAAGGCGCTGGGCGAGCGGCGATGTGCCCGCCGCTTCGGGTGACGGAAAATCGGCGGTTCCCGCCCCCAGCACTGTCTGCCCGGGCAGGAATTTCAGGGTTGCCGGATTCGGCGTGGATTCGGTCTGGATGAACATGGCGCGCTCCCGTTTCGACTTCGGATATGCGCGCGGCGCCGCCCCAAGTCAAGAGATTGGAACCGTTCTAAACTGCCTCAGGTTACCGCGTCGAGCCGTTCCTTTGACAGCTCGCCGGGCACGATGGTGATCGGCACCGGCAGCGCGCCCGCGCTGCGCGTCAGTTGAGACACCAGTGGACCGGGCCCGTTCTTGTCGCTGCCCGCGCCAAGGACAAGCACGCCGACTTCGGGGTCTTCCCGGATCTGCGCCAGAATCTCGGGTACCGGCTCGCCTTCTCGGATCACCAGTTCGGGGTCCACGTTCTGACGGTCGCGCATCCATTTCGCGAACACTTCGAAATGCGCGACGATCCGCTCGCGCGCCTCTTCGCGCATGATGTCGCCGACACCGATCCAGTGGTTGAACTCTTCCGGCGGAATCACCGACAGGATCTGGACGCCGCCGCCCGTTCGCGCCGCGCGCATGGCGGCGAAACGCATGGCATTCAGGCATTCGCGGCTGTCGTCGAGCACGACAAGGAACTTGCGCATGGCGGCCTCCCGGAGTTGATGATGGAGCAAGGAATGCGTACTGGCAATCTGCCTTCACGCCCCCGACAGCGCCCAGTCCCAGTAAAGCTCGCGGACGCGCTTGGTCATTGGGCCGGGCTGATAGTGCGTGCCGTCGAATTCCTTGACCGCCGTGACCTTGCTGAAGTTGCCCGAGGCGAAGACCTCGTCGGCTTCGCGGAAATCGTCGAAGGTCAGGACCGTTTCATGCACCGCGACGCCGTCCGCGCGCAGATTGGCGATGTGGCGCGACCGGGTGATCCCGGCCAGGAACGTGCCGTTGGCCACGGGGGTGAAGACCTCGCCGTCGCGCACCATGAAGATGTTGGCGGTGGCGGTCTCGGCGACGTTGCCAAGCGCGTCGGCCACCAGCGCATTGCCATAGCCCTTGGACCGCGCCTCGATCAGCATGCGGGCATTGTTGGGATAAAGGCAGCCCGCCTTGGCATTGACGACGGCGTCCTCGAGCACTGGGCGGCGAAAGCGCGTGGTCGTCAAGGTTGTCGCCCCCTCCGGGTCCGGCATGGGGATCTCTTCCAGGCAGATCGCAAAGCCTGTCGAGCCTGGCCGGGGATCGACCGCCATATCGCCGCCCTCGATCGCCCAGTACATCGGCCGGATGTAGACGGCGGCGGTCTTCGAATAGGCCTTCAGGCCCTCGCGGACGATCTCGATCATGTCATGGGTCGTGACCGTGGGCGTGATCATCAGCGCCTCGGCCGAGCGATTGACCCGCGCGCAATGGGGTTCGAGATCGGGGGCCACACCTTCGAAATAGCGTGCGCCGTCGAACACCGTGCTGCCCAGCCAGGACCCGTGGTCGGCGGCGCGCATGATCATCGCGTCGCCGTCGTGCCAGCGGCCTTCGAAATAGGTGCGGATGTTCTTGCCGGTCGCCATGTCGGGTCCTCCCGGCGCGGACGGTAGGACCGGATAGGTCAGGTGTCCAGACCTGCCTCGGTCTCGGCGATGTAGTCGTCGACCGAGAACCGGTCGTTGATCATCGTGATGTTTCCCTGCGCGTCGCGGGGCCAGTCGGCATCGGGAAGATCGAAGTAGAGTTCGACCCCGTTGCCGTCCGGATCGCGCAGGTAAACCGCCGTGCTCACACCGTGATGCGCCGCCCCGTCGAATGGGATTCCGGCGGCTTTCACGCGCTTGAGGACGTCGACCAGCGCGGCCCGGTCGGGATAGAGGAACGCGGCGTGGTAGAGGCCCGTGTGGCCATGCGGCGGTGGAGATGCGCCTTCGCTGTCCCAGGTGTTGAGGCCGATATGGTGGTGATACCCACCGGCCCCCAGGAACGCCGCCTTGTCGCCATATCTCAGGTTGAGGGGAAATCCCAGTACGTCACGGTAAAAGCCGATCGCCCGTTCGAGGTCGGCCACCTTGAGATGGACATGTCCGACGCGCGTGCCGGCAGGGGCTTCGAAATCATCGGGCATCAAGCGGTCTCCGTGGGGTTGGGGGCGGTGCGGGCAAAACCCGTTTCCTTCATGGAGCAGCCCGAAGTGTCAGCGCACCAGCCCGACGATCTCGTAGGTCCGGCGCAGGATAGGTGTCGCGATCTCGCGCGCGCGCTCGGCGCCGCGGGCAAGGATGCGGTCGATCTCGGCCTGGTCCCGCATCAGCCGCGCCATCTCGGTCGAGATCGGCGACAGCTTCTCGACAGCGAGGTCGGCCAGCATCGGCTTGAACTCGGAAAACGGCTTGCCGCCCACCTCGGCCAGCACGGTGGGCACGGCCTCTTCGGTCAGCGCGGCATAGATGTTGACGAGATTGCGGGCCTCGGGCCGGTCTTCCAGCGCCGCTTCGTTGTCGGGCAACGGCTCGGGATCGGTGCGCGCCTTGCGGATCTTCTGGGCGATCGTGTCGGCATCGTCGGTCAGGTTGATCCGGCTCATGTCCGAGGGGTCGGACTTCGACATCTTCTTCGATCCGTCGCGCAGGCTCATCACCCGGGTAGCGACGCCTTCGATCACCGGTTCGGTCAGCGGGAAGAAGTCCACGCCATAGTCGTGGTTGAACTTCGCCGCGATGTCGCGGGTCAGCTCGAGGTGCTGTTTCTGGTCCTCGCCAACCGGCACGTGGGTCGCGTGGTAGACCAGGATGTCCGCCGCCATGAGCGCCGGATAGCCGAAGAGGCCAAGCGACGCATTCTCGGCGTTCTTGCCGGCCTTGTCCTTGAACTGGGTCATCCGCTTCATCCAGCCCATGCGGGCCACGCAGTTGAAGATCCAGGCAAGCTGGGCGTGCTCGGCCACCTGGCTCTGGTTGAACAGGATCGAGCGTTCGGGGTCGATGCCGCAGGCGATGAAGGCGGCTGCAAGCTCGCGCGTGTTATGGGCCAGCTTCGCGGGGTCCTGCCAGACCGTGATCGCGTGCAGATCCACAAGGCAGTAGACGCATTCGTGCGTGCCGGCATCCTGCATCTCGACGAAGCGTTTCAGCGCCCCGAGATAGTTGCCAAGGGTCAGTCCGCCCGAAGGCTGGATGCCCGAAAAGACGCGCGGTGTGAACGCCGCATCCGTCATAGCCGTCTCCCGTGGTGGATTTCTGCGTTCCGGTCGCTTAACCGTGGGGCGAAAGCCCGTCAAGAAAGGCCCTAGGATGAGCAGCGACAACGGTAGCGATCACAACGCCTCGCCCTTCAACGCCTTGCCGCCTGTCGTGGTGGCCCTGGCGCTTGTCATGTTCGGGGTCGAACTTCTGTTCGTCGCCGGCGCGCGAGGCTTCATCGGCGGACCCGAGGCGGTCGGCTGGCGGCTGAACGCGATCCGCGATTACGCCTTTTTCGGCCCGCTCTTCGAACTGATGGTCGAACGGCGCGAATTCCCGCCGGCGGAAATGGCGCGGTTCGTCACCTACCCCTTCATTCACTTCGGCTTCACCCACATGCTTCTTGTCCTGGTGTTCCTGCTGGCACTGGGAAAGATGGTGGGCGAGATCTTCGGCACCGCCGCGTTCCTCGCGGTCTTCTTCGGATCGGCCATCGTCGGGGCGTTGGTCTTCACGGTGCTGACCGACGTGAACACGCCGCTTCTGGGGGGATACCCGGCAGTCTACGGCCTGATCGGGGCCTACACATTCATCCTCTGGGTGCGTCTGGGGCAGGTCGGCGCGCCCCAGCACAGGGCCTTCACGCTGATCGCGTTTCTGCTCTTCGTGCAGCTTGCGTTCGGTCTGTTCTTCGGCACGGGTCCAGACTGGATCGCCGATCTGGCGGGGTTCGGAGCCGGTTTTCTTCTGTCTTTCCTTGTCAGCCCCGGGGGCTGGACGCGACTTCGCGCACGGCTCCGTCACCGCTGACGGCGCACCGCCGTGCGGATCTCGTCCAATGAAAGCGCTCCGATCAGGCGGCCGATTGCGAAATAGCTGACGATCCCAAGCCCGATCAGGGCCAGAAGCGCCAGGTAGCGTTCGCGCCCGCCGAACAGGAGGTCGGCCAGCAGAAGCTGGCCGCCATAGATGATCGCCCCCATCAGGACCGCGGCCGCACCGATCCGCAGGGTGCGCCGAACTAGACGGTCATCCAGCGTCGCGGCCTCGCCCATCCGCCGTGATCCGCGCCACAGCAGCACGACCATTCCCCAGGCCGCGCAGGTCGTCCCGATGGCGGCGGCAAGAAACCCGATCAGCGGCGCAAGCCCGATCGCCAGCACCGCGTTCACCGCCATCGAGGCCAGCGCATAGTAGAACGGGCGCCGGGTGTCCTCGCGCGCAAAGAACAGTGGCTGAAGGACCTTCTGAAGGACGAAGGCGGGCAGGCCCAACCCATAGATCGCCAGCGCCGCGGCGGTCGCGGCGGTGTCCTCGGCAGTAAAGGCCCCGCGCTCGAACAGGACCGACACCAGCGGCCCCGGAATCACCACCAGCGCGACAGCGGCAGGCACCGTCAGCATCAGCGAGATCTCGGTCGCGCGGTTGAAGGCATAGCGTCCTCCCGCCGTGTCCTCGGCCCGCAGGCGCCGCGAAAGGTCGGGCAGGAGCACCACGCCGATGGCGATGCCGACCACGCCCAGGGGCAACTGGTAAAGCCGGTCGGCCATGCTCAGCCACACGATCGCGCCGTCGAAGAAGCTGGCGACCTGCCGCCCGATCAGCAGGTTGATCTGCACCACCCCGCCGGCCAGTGCCGCTGGCGCCGCGATGATGGCAAGCCGCTTGAGCTCGGGCGTGATCACCGGCCAGTGCGGCAAAATCCGGTATCCCGCCCGCGCCGCGGCGACCCAGAGAACGGCCATCTGCGCGACGCCGGCGACCACGACGCCCGCGATCAGCGCGGCCCCATAGTCAAGCCCCTCGAAGCCGGCCCCGGCCCGGGCACCAAGCCCCGCGATCGGGCCGATCATCCCGGCATCCGCGAGAACAAGTGCCACGACGAGGATCAGGTTCAGAAGGACGGGGGCCGCCGCCGCCGCCGCAAAGCGCCCCGACGCGTTGAGAACGCCCGACAGAAGCGCCGCGAGCGAGATGAACAGGATGTAGATAAAGGCCCAGCGGCCGTAGACCACGGTCAGGTCGAAGCGCGCGTCCGCGGCGAAACCGCTGGCCATCGCCAGCACCAGCCAGGGCATCGCCGGGATGGCGATCAGCGTGACGAGGATCAGCACCGCCGCCAGCCCGCTGAACGCGTCGCGGGCGAAGGCCAACGGGTTCTCGCCGCCTTCGAGCCGTTTCGAGAACATCGGCACGAAAGCCATGTTGAACGCCCCTTCGGCAAAGAACCTCCGGAACATGTTGGGCAGTGAAAAGGCCACGACGAAGGCTTCCGCCACCGGACCCGATCCAAGGTAGGCCGCGATCAGGATGTCGCGCACGAAGCCCATCAGGCGGCTCAGAAGTGTCCAGACCCCGACCGTCAGGATGCCCGCGACCAGGCGTATGGGTTGAATCACGACCGTGCCCTTGCGCTGCCCCTTGCGATGGCCTCGCGCAGCTTCTTCTCGAGCTGTTTCTGTTTCGGGACCGAATGGAACTTCAGCCCGAACATGTCCTTCACATAGAAGCTGTCGACCACCTGTTCGCCGTAGGTCGCGATGACCGCCGAGGCGATATAGACGTTGTTGTCGGCCAGGGTCCTGGTGAGGTCATAGAGCAGGCCCGGGCGGTCACGGGTGTCGACCTCGATGATCGTGTAGATCTCGGACCCCTCGTTGTCGAAGGTGATCGACGTATTGACCGTGAAGGCGCGTTCGCGTTTTTTCAGCTTGTCGCGTCCGACGAGTTCCTGGCTGGCGATGACCTCGCCCATGAGCGTCCGGCCGATCATCCGGCGCAGCCGTTCGTGGCGTGACGCTTCGAACGGGTGGCCGTCCGCGTCCTGCACCCAGAACACCGCCGTGGCATAGCCGTCCTTCGAGGTATAGGTGCGCGCGTCGACGACGTTTGCGCCGACCAGCGCCAGCGCCCCGGCAAGGCGCGAGAATATGCCGGGGTGATCGGCCAGTGCGAAGCAGATTCGCGTGGCGTCCCGGTCGGCGTCGAGCAGCAGGTCGATCCGCACCTCGTCGTTGCCGATCTCTTTGAGGAGGCGGGCGAAGACCACATGCGCCTCGCCCGGCATGCCGGTCCAGTAGGGGCCGTAATGCCGTGCCACCTCGGTGCGGACATCCTTGACCGGCCAGTCAGCCAGTGTCTCGCGCAGCTGCCGCTTGGCCTCGTCGGCGCGGCTTTCGCGGTTCACGGCCTCGAGTCCCGTGTCGAGGGCTGTCCAGGTTTCTCGGTAGAGGCTGCGCAGCAGCTGGGCCTTCCAGTTGTTCCAGACACCGGGGCCGACGCCGCGGATGTCGCAGACGGTGAGAACCGTCAGCAGGTCGAGCCGCTTTGTCGTGCGCACGGCCTTGGCAAAGTCGCGCACCGTACGCGGATCAGCCAGATCGCGCTTCTGTGCCATGTCCGACATCAGCAGATGATAGCGGACCAGCCATTCGACGGTTTCGGCCTCCTCGCGCTTGAGCCCCAGCCTTGGAGCCACCTTGCGGGCGATCTGGGCGCCGAGCACGGAATGATCCTCGGGACGGCCCTTGCCGATGTCGTGCAGCAGAAGCGCCACGTAAAGCACTTTCCGGTTCACGCCATTCTTGAGGATGCGGCTGGCGACGGGAAGCTCTTCGACCAGTTCGCCGCGTTCGATCTGAGCCAGAGTCTTGATGCATTGGATGATGTGTTCGTCCACCGTGTAGTGGTGGTACATGTTGAACTGCATCATCGCCACGATCGGGGCGAACTCGGGCATGAAGGCGCCCAGAACGCCCAGCTCGTTCATGCGCCGGAGCGCTCGTTCGGGGTTCCCGTGCTTGAGCATCAGGTCAAGGAAGATGCGGTTCGCCTCGGGCGACGCGCGCATATCGTCGTCGATCAGGTCGAAATTGGCCGTGATCAGCCGCATCGCGTCGGGGTGGATCAGGTAGCCCGTGCGCAGCGCCTCTTCGAATATCCGCAAGAGGTTCAGCTTGTCGGAAAGGAACGCCGTGTCATCCGCGATGGCAAGGCGGTTGTGAACGATCGTGTAGCCCGGCTTGACTGGCTTGCGCCGCCGGAACAGGCCGACAAGGCTTGGCGCCTTCTTGGCATGTTTGGCCTCCAGCCCGGTCAGGAAGATACGGGTGAGTTCCCCGACCTTCGTTGCGTGGCGGAAATAGGCCTGCATGAAATGCTCGACCGCGCGACGCCCCGCGTTGTCGCGGTAGCCCATACGCTCGGCCACGGCGACCTGAAGGTCGAAGGTCAGCTGCTCGACCGCGCGTTCCGAAATCAGGTGCATGTGGCACCTGACTGCCATCAGGAAGGTCTCGGCCGCCTGGAAGCTGTTGTATTCCTCGCGCGTCAGCATCCCTTTCGTGACAAGGTCCGAGGCATCGGTGACGCGGTAGATGTACTTGGCGATCCAGAACAGGGTCTGAAGGTCGCGCAGCCCGCCCTTGCCCTCCTTCACGTTCGGTTCGACCACATAGCGCTGGCCGCCCTGCTTTTCGTGCCGCTCGAGGCGCTCCTGCAGCTTGGCCTCGATATAGGCGGGCCCGGTGCCCTTGAAGACCTCGTTCCAGAGCCGTTTCTGCAAGTCGGCCGTGAGGGTCGGGTCGCCTTCCAGATGGCGGGTCTCGAGAAGCGAAGTCCGGATCGTGTAGTCGTCCCGTGCCTGCTTCAGGCAGTCCTTCACCGTCCGGCTGGCATGGCCCACTTTCAGGTGGAGGTCCCACATCATGTAGAGCATGGATTCGATCACGCTCTCGGCCCAGCCGGTGATCTTGTAGGGCGTCAGGAACAGCAGGTCGACGTCGGAAAACGGGGCCATCTGCGCCCGGCCATAGCCCCCGAGCGCCAGAAGCGCGATGCGCTGGCCGCCGGTCGGGTTCGGCATCGGGTGAAGATGCTGCGTCGCCGTATGGAAGACGGCGCGCACGATGCAGTCGGTCAGATAGCAGTAGGCCGAGGCCGCCTCGCGCGAGGCAAGCGGACGGGCCTCGAAGGCCTGGGCGATGACGGCGCGGCCATCGGCCATGGCCGCCTTGAGGATGCGCACGGTTCCTGCCCTGATCCGGGGATGATCCCCGCCCGACGCCTCGACGGCAGCGGCGATATCGGCCGCGACCCGCGCGGGATCGAAGATGTTGACCGCCTCGGCGATGAGGACTGGGGCTGTAACGGGCGCGCGCGGCTCAGAAGCCGGCGCCACCAAAGCTTCTGGGGGCGGGGTCAATCACGATCACCTGGTTGTTCTGTACCTGAGCCACAGCAAGCCCGCGTTCATTCGTGCCGGAGGTCGTTAGCCGGAAGATCCCGTTGGCCCCGACGAAGCCGCCGGGCCGCGTCAGCGACGCTGCGGTCAGCGCGCCCGAGTCGCCCGTGGCGATCAGCGCCCCGATCGCGGCGATCCCGTCATAGGCAAGCCCCGCCAGCGGATGTGGTGGCGTCCCGTAGGCGGCGGTGTAGCGCGCCTGGAATTGCTGCGCAGTGGACGGGTCGGGCAGGGCGAACCAGCCGTTCTGCAGGCCGGCCAGCGACAGCGCGCTCGACGGGATGTCGAAGCGCTGAAGCCCGATCACCTGAACCTCGGTATTGTCGAGCCCGTTCTCCGGCAGAAGGTCGGCGAGGAAGGGCAGGGCGCCCGCCGTGCCCGACGTCAGAAACACGGACGAGGCATTCGACAGTTCGATCTCGTCGGAGATTCGCGGAATGGCGTTGATCACACCCTGCTGCGACAACTCGAATGAGGCCACGCCCGCAAGCCGCCCGCCCGAGGACTGGATCGCCCCCTGGATGGCATCGCGGCCCAGCGTCTCGGCGGTGTCCTGCGCGTGAACGATGAAGATGTCGCCCTTGCCCTGTGCATTGGCATAGCGAACCAGCCGATCCGCCGTGCCCTGGAAGGTCGATCCGAGAACGAAGACATTGCCCCCGGCGATGGCGGGGTTGTTCGAAAAGGACAGCACGTTGATTCCGCGCGCAGCGACCGCGCCGCCAGCCGCGTTCGCAGCCTCGGCGAAGACCGGCCCGAGAATGATTCTTGCCCCGTCCTGCACCGCCTGCTGTGCTACCTGTGCAGCGAGTGCGGGGTTTCCGCCGGTGTCGTAGACGCGCAGGTCGATCTCGGCGCCCTGCAGATCGCTCACCGCCAGACGCGCCGCATTCTCGAGGCTTGCGGCCAGCGCCCCGCCGCTATCGCCGCCACTGGCGGGCACCAGAAGTGCCACCGTGACCGGTGCGCGGGTGTTGATCGACGGACCGCCGCCGACAGTTGCGGTGTCGCAGGCGGCAAGGGCGAGGGCCCCGACCATCACGGTGGCGAGGAGGGTGACCTTGCGGAGGGCGTTCAAAAGCGCGACCATGATGTCATCTTTCCCTTGCGGCGATCCTTTTCGGCGACCCTATGCGCAACCGCCAACCATGTAAATCGCAGGGCCGCTGTGGCGGGCACGGGGCACGCCCATGAGCGTCCCCGGCCCCATTGACCCCGGTCTCTACATCGTCGCCACGCCCATTGGCTCGGCGCGTGATATCACGTTGCGTGCGCTGGATATTCTGGGCGCGGCCGACGTTCTGGCCGCCGAGGACACCCGCAGCCTGCGGCATCTCATGGCGATCCACGGCGTGGCGATTGGCGACCGGCCGGTCATCGCCTACCACGACCACAACGGCGCCCAGATGCGGCCGAGGCTTCTGGCCCATCTCGCGGCGGGCAGGTCCGTGGCCTACGCCTCCGAGGCCGGCACGCCGCTTGTCGCCGATCCGGGCTATGCGCTGGTGCGGGACGCACGCGCGGCGGGACATCCCGTGACCGCGGCGCCGGGCCCCTCCGCGGCGATCACGGCGCTGTCGATCGCCGGGCTTCCCACCGACCGCTTCCTCTTCGCGGGGTTCGCCCCGACGACGGACTCCGCCCGCCGCAAGTTCCTGGCCGAGCTTGCGCCGGTGCAGGCCACGCTGGTTCTCTACGAAAGCCCCAAGCGGATCGACAAGCTTCTGGCGTCCTGCCGCGCCGTCATGGGCGATGACCGTGAGGTGGCGGTCTGCCGCGAACTGACCAAGAAGTTCGAAGAGGTTCGCCGCGCGCCCCTCGGCCGGATCGACGAGGCGCTGGCCGACATGCCCCGCAAGGGCGAGATCGTCGTGCTGATCGACCGCGGCACCGAGGCCGTGACCGAGGCGGATCTGGAAACTGCCCTGCGTGCGGCGATGGAAACGTCCAGCGTCAAGGATGCCGCGCGCGAGGTGGCCGAGGCGCTGAACCTGCCCCGGCGCGAGGTCTACCAGGCCGCACTGGCCCTCGACCGTGACGCATGAGCGGTGCGCGGTCCTATCACGCGGGCCTTGCCGCCGAAGATATCGTGCAGCGTGCCTACGAGGCCGCCGGTCACAGACTGCGGGCCCGCCGCTGGCGCGGCAAGGCCGGTGAGATCGACCTCATCCTCGATGATGCCTTCGAGGCCGGGGGCGTGGTTTTCGTCGAGGTGAAGGCCGCCGCGACCCATGACACGGCGCTGCACAGCCTGTCGCCCCGCCAGCTTGCCCGCATCGCGCTGGCGGCCGAGGAATACATCGGCACGCTCGACGCGCCCGGGCTGGTCCCGATGCGGATCGACCTGGCGGCGGTGGATGGCGAGGGACGGGTCGAGATCGTGCCCAACATCACGGCCTGAAGGCGTGCAGGACCCATTGCGCGCCCAGCCGGGCTGTTCCATGTAGGTGTCTCGCACAGCACAAGGGACGATGATGAGCCTCAAGGTCGCCTTCCAGATGGACCCGATCCAGAACGTCAACATCGACGCCGACAGCTCGTTCCGGCTGGCGGAAGAGGCACAGGCGCGGGGACATTCGCTGTTCTTCTATACCCCGGACCACCTTGCGTTCGAGGATGGCCGCGTCACAGCGAGGGGCCACGACATGGTGGTGCGGCGCGAACGCGGCAACCATGTCACGCTGGCCGACCGCCGCCATGCCGATCTTGCCGATTTCGACGTGGTCTGGCTGCGGCAGGACCCGCCGTTCGACATGGGCTACATCACCAGCACGCATCTTCTGGACCATGTCCACCCCGCGACGCTGGTGGTGAACGACCCGTTCTGGGTGCGCAACTATCCCGAGAAACTGCTGGTCCTGAACTTCCCGGACCTCATCCCGCCCACGACCATCGCGCGCGATCTCGAGACCTTGCGCGATTTCAAGCACGCGCATGGCGACATCATCCTCAAGCCGCTTTACGGCAACGGCGGCGCGGGGGTGTTCCGCCTTGACCCGAACGACCGCAACCTTTCCAGCCTGCACGAGCTTTTCACCAGCATGAGCCGCGAGCCGCTGATCGCACAGAAGTTCATCCCCGACGTGTCGAACGGCGACAAGCGGATCATCCTTGTCGAGGGCGAGCCCGTGGGCGCGATCAACCGGGTGCCTGCTGCCGGCGAGACGCGGTCGAACATGCACGTTGGCGGCCGCCCCGAGAAGTCGGGCCTGACTGACCGCGATCGCGAGATCTGCGCGGCCATCGGGCCGACGCTGCGTGAAAAGGGACAGGTCTTCGTCGGTATCGACGTGATCGGCGACTACCTGACCGAAATCAACGTGACCTCGCCCACCGGCATCCAGGAGCTTGAACGTTTCGACGGACGCAACATCGCCGCGCTGGTGTGGGAGGCGATCGAGGCGCGTCGCTAGGCGGGTCGGTCGGACCGGCCGCCTATCCCGTCCCGACAGGCATCCGGAAGCTCAGCGCCTCGGCCACATGCGGGCGGCCGACATTGTCGTCGCCGGCCAGATCCGCAATCGTGCGGGCGACTCGCATCACCCGGTGATAGCCGCGGGCCGAGAGGGCAAAACGTTCGGCGGCGCGGGCAAGGAAGGCCCGGCCTTCGTCGTCGGGCGCCGCGATCTCTTCCAGAAGCGCGCCTTCGGCATCAGCGTTGACGCGGACGTCCTCGACCCCCGCGAAACGCGTCGCCTGTCGCTGCCGCGCGGTGGCGACGCGGGCCGCGACACGGCTGCTGGCCTCGCCATCCGCAGGCAGGTCGAGGTCGCGATAGGACACTGGCGGCACTTCGACCCGCAGGTCGAACCGGTCCATCAGCGGCCCCGAGATGCGCCCCATGTAGTCCTCGCCGCACAGGGGCGCGCGGCCGCAGGCGCGGGCCGGATCGGTCAGGTAGCCGCATTTGCAGGGGTTTGCGGCGGCGACCAGCATGAAGCGGCAGGGATAGCGGATATGCGCGTTGGCGCGGGCGACGACCACGTCGCCGGTCTCGATCGGCTGGCGCAGCGTCTCGAGCACGCCGCGTGGAAACTCGGGAAACTCGTCCATGAAAAGAACGCCGTTATGGGCCAGGCTGATCTCGCCCGGCTTCGCGCCCTTGCCGCCGCCGACAATGGCGGCCATCGACGCGGTGTGATGGGGCTGGCGAAAGGGCCGGCTGCGCGAGATGCCGCCTTCGTCGAGAAGCCCGCAGAGCGACTGGATCATCGAGGTTTCAAGCGCCTCGGCCGGGCTCAGCGGTGGCAGGATGCCGGGCAGGCGGGCCGCCAGCATCGACTTGCCCGATCCCGGCGTGCCGACCAGCAGCAGGTGATGCCGTCCCGCCGCCGCGATTTCAAGCGCGCGCTTGGCGCGTTCCTGCCCCTTCACGTCGCGCAGGTCGCGCATCGTGGGATCGGAGCGCACCTCGCCCGGCGACGCGGGCGACAGCGGCGCGCGACCGTTCAGATGGGCCACCATCTCGGCCAGGGTAGGGGCTGCGATGACTTTCGTCGCGTCGACCCAGGCGGCCTCGGCACCGCAGCCGCGGGGGCAAAGCAGCGTGCGCCCGCTTTCGGCCGCCGCCACTGCCGCTGGCAGCGCGCCCGCAACCTGGATCAGCGACCCGTCAAGAGACAACTCGCCCAGCGACACCGCGCCCTCGATCTCATCGGCGGGCACCACGTCGATCGCCGCCAGAAGCGCCAGCGCGATGGGCAGATCGAAATGCGACCCCTCCTTTGGCAAGTCGGCGGGCGAGAGGTTGATCGTTATCCTGCGCGCGGGCAGGGCGATGGCCATCGCGGTGAGGGCCGCGCGCACCCGTTCGCGGGCCTCGGACACCGCCTTGTCCGGCAGTCCGACGATCGAGAAAGCTGGAACGCCGGGGGCTACGGCGCATTGAACCTCGACAAGGCGGGCCTCGATCCCCTCGAATGCGACGGTGTAGGCGCGCGCGACCATGCGGGTTCCCGGAATCTTCCCTCTCCGGGCTAAGGCCGCCGTGGTTTAAGAATGGTTAACGCGGCCCGGGCACCGTTCCGCGCAAAACCCGGGCAGAGAGGCCCGGCGGTAACGGTTTTGTCATCATTGCGGTGATCCGTTCCGCCAGACCCCACGTAACACCCAGCATCAAGACAAGTGATGACCACAACAGAGTCATCAGGAACCGGGGAGTAGACAGATGGCACTCGACGGGTTGTCGGACCAGACGTTTTCGCGGCGCGCGATGAAGGCTGAACTGCTTGATGCCGAGACGGAACTCAAGCTGGCCTATGCTTGGCGTGACAACCGCGACGAAGAGGCGCTGCACCGCCTCGTGACCGCCTACATGCGGCTTGCAATCTCGATGGCGTCGAAATTTCGGCGCTATGGCGCGCCGATGAACGACCTTATCCAGGAAGCGGGCCTTGGCCTCATGAAGGCCGCGGACAAGTTCGATCCGGATCGCGGCGTGCGGTTCTCGACCTACGCGGTCTGGTGGATCAAGGCTTCGATCCAGGATTATGTGATGCGCAACTGGTCGATGGTTCGTACCGGGTCGACCTCGTCGCAGAAGTCCCTCTTCTTCAACATGCGCCGTGTCCAGGCCCGGCTCGAGCGTGAGGCTGCCGCTTCGGGCCAGCCGCTTGACCGTCACCAGCTGCGCCAGATGATCGCCAGTGAAGTTGGTGTGCCCTTGCATGACGTCGAGATGATGGAAGGTCGCCTTGCGGGGTCGGATTTCTCACTCAACGCCACGCAGTCCGCCGACGATGAAGGGCGCGAGTGGATCGAGACACTCGAGGACGAGAACGCGCAGCAGTCTGCCCGTGTCGAGCACGAGAAAGACATCGACACCCTGCGCGGGTGGCTTGTCTCGGCGATGTCGAACCTCAACGAGCGCGAGCGCTTCATCGTGCGTGAGCGCAAGTTGCGCGACGAGCCGCGCACCCTTGAAAGCCTCGGCACGGAGCTGGGTCTGTCGAAAGAGCGCGTGCGCCAGCTCGAAGCGGCGGCCTTCGGCAAGATGCGCAAGAGCCTCGAGGCGCAATCGGGCGAGGTCCACCGGTTCTTCGCGTGACCGCACGAGGATCCATGATCGCGACAGGTGCCGCACTTGCTGCGGCACTTTTCGTTTCCGGCGCGGGCGCCGAGCAGATCGACGCCGTGGATCTCTACACCCTGCCCCCCGCCGATATCGTCATCCTTGGCGAAGTGCACGACAACGCAATTCACCACGCCCATCAGGCCATCGCGGTGGAAGCAGTTGCACCGACGGCGATCGTTTTCGAGATGCTCTCGGATGCGCAGGCCGCACGCGTCACGTCCGATCGGCTTCAATCTGAGGACGTGCTTGGCGCAACGCTTGGCTGGGACGCGGCCGGATGGCCCGATTTCGCCATGTACTTCCCGATTTTCGTGGCGGCGCGCGGCGCGGCTTTCGTCGGCGGCACCGAAAGCCGCGAGGCTGCGCGGCGGGCGGTCAGCGACGGCGCTGCCGCCCAGTTCGGCGACGGTGCCGCCCGCTTCGGGCTTGACCGCGCCCTTCCGGACGACGAGGCGGCGCTGCGCGTGGACGAACAGCGCGCCGCCCATTGCGACGCGCTTCCAGAGGACCTTCTTCCCGGCATGGTCGAGGCGCAGCGCCTGCGCGACGCCTGGCTGGCCCGCGCCGCCATTGCCGCCCATGCCGAATTCGGCGGACCGGTCGTGGTGATCACCGGGAACGGTCATGCCCGCGCCGACTGGGGCGTGCCCGCGCTTCTGGCCCGGGCAGAGCCTGACCTCAGCGTCCTGTCGATCGGGCAATTCGAGGAGGAAGCCGCGGTCGATCCGCCCTTCGACCTCTGGCTCGTGACCGACGCGGCCGACCGGCCGGACCCCTGCGCGGTCTTCCGGCAATAGCGCCGCGCTTGCGGTCGCGGCGCGCGGACCTTACGACTTGCGGGGAATGGCGATGGGGGTGCCCATGCTTGCGGGCAGACGGATACTTCTGATCATCGGCGGCGGCATCGCGGCCTACAAGGCGCTCGACCTGATCCGGCGGCTGAAGGATCAGGGTGCGTCTGTGACCCCAGTCCTGACCCGCGCCGCGCAGGAATTCGTCACGCCGCTGTCCGCCTCAGCGCTGGCGGGCGAGAAGGTCTTCACCGACCTGTTCGACCTGACCGACGAGGCCGAGATGGGTCATATCGAGCTGTCGCGCGCCGCCGACCTTGTGGTCGTGGCGCCGGCCACAGCCGACCTGATGGCGAAGATGGCGGGTGGACATGCCGACGACCTGGCCTCGACCCTTCTCATGGCGACCGACAAGCGCGTGCTGATCGCACCCGCGATGAACGTCCGCATGTGGGAGCATCCGGCGACCAAGCGAAACCTCGCCACCCTGCGCAACGACGGCGTTCTGTGCCGTCGGCCCGAACGAGGGCGACATGGCCTGCGGGGAGTTCGGCTTCGGGCGGATGGCCGAGGTGCCCGAGATCGTCGCCGCCACGGCCGCGGCGCTGGGCGACGGCCCGTTGAAGGGACGCCATGTCATCGTGACCTCGGGCCCCACGCATGAACCCATCGACCCCGTGCGCTATATCGCCAACCGGTCGTCGGGCGCGCAGGGGGCGGCCATTGCCGCGGCGCTGTCGGCGCTGGGTGCGCGGGTCAGCTTCGTCACCGGTCCGGCCGATGCACCACCTCCGCAAGGCGTTGCGATCATCCGGGTCGAAACCGCGCAACAGATGCACGATGCCGTCATGGCCGCATTGCCCGCCGACGCCGCCGTCTTCGCCGCCGCCGTGGCCGACTGGCGCGTCGAGGGCGCGACGAACAGCAAGATCAAGAAGACCGCACAGGGCGCGGTGCCGGCCCTTTCGCTGGTCGAGAACCCGGACATCCTTGCAACGGTCTCGCAGATGAAGACGGGCCGCCCCTCCCTTGTCGTGGGCTTCGCGGCGGAAACCGACGACGTGATCGCCAACGCCACCGCCAAACGTGCGCGCAAGGGGTGTGACTGGATTGTCGCGAATGACGTCAGCGCGGGCACCGGCATCATGGGTGGAGCCGAGAACGCGGTGACCCTGATCGACGAGGGCGGGGCCGAGGACTGGCCGCGCCTTTCCAAGGCCGAGGTCGGTCGTCGTCTTGCCGCGCGTATCGCCGGGCATCTGAAAGCCGGCGCATGAGCGTCAGCGTCGGGCTTTTCTGGGACGAAGGGGCGGACCGCGAGGTGGCCTTGCCGCACTATGCCACACCGGGGGCCGCGGGCGCCGACATCCGGGCAAACCTGCCGGGCGACCTGCGCGCCACTGGCCTGACGCTTGAGCCGATGGAACGCCGCATCGTTCCGACCGGCTTTCGCGTCGTCATTCCCGACGGATTCGAGGTCCAGATCCGCCCGCGGTCGGGGCTGGCCCTCAAGCACGGGATCACGCTGCCGAACACGCCGGGTACAATCGACAGCGACTATCGCGGGCCGCTGGGCGTGCTGCTCGTCAACCTCGGGGCCGTGCCCTATGTCATCGCCCATGGTGAACGGATTGCGCAGATGATCGTGGCCCCGGTGGTGCAGGCTCGGTTCGATCTGATCGAAACGCTGGACGATACCGCGCGCGGCGCGGGCGGCTTCGGCTCGACCGGGCGGCACTGATGCTTCCGTTCCTGGCGCTGGTCGCAGGCATCTGGACGCTTGGCCGTTACATGAAGGCGCCGCGCTCGGCGCGCTGGCTGATGATCTGCCTTCTCTACGTCATGGTCCTGGCGCTTCAGGTCGTGCTGCCGGTCGGCAATCCGGTGCGGCAGGTCTTTGGCAGCTCGGCCACCGAATGGGCCGTGGTCGGCGTGATCGGCGTCCTTGTCTGGCTCTACAGCATCGGTCTTGCCAAGCTGCGCACGCGGGTCCGTCCCGAGAACCGCCCGCAGGATACGCCGGCGGCCAGAGACGACAGCGGCATCGACCGCTATGCCCGGCACATCATCCTGCGCGAGATCGGCGGGCCCGGCCAGAAGCGCCTGCGCGAGGCGAAGGTGCTGGTGATCGGGGCCGGGGGGCTTGGATCGCCCGTGCTGCAGTATCTCGGCGCGGCCGGGGTCGGCACGATTGGGGTCATCGACGATGACGTGGTCGAGGTGGCAAACCTTCAGCGACAGGTCATTCACACCGACGCAAGACGGGGCATGCCCAAGGTGTTTTCGGTGCAGGAGGCCCTGATCGCGCAGAACCCGCTTGTCACCGTTCGTCCCTACAACCGCCGTCTGACCGAGGACATCGCCGCCGAACTCTTCGCCGACTACGACCTGATCGTCGAAGGCACGGATGACGTGGAAACCAAGTATCTGGCCAACCGCGCGGCCTGGACTGCCGGAAAGCCGTTGATCTTCGGGGCGTTGTCGCAATGGGAAGGGCAGGTCTCGCTCTTCGATCCGGCTGCGGGCGGGCCCTGCTATGCCTGCCTTTTCCCGGTGCCCACCGCCGCCGGGGTGGCGCCCAGTTGTGCCGAGGGCGGCGTTCTTGGCCCGCTGCCCGGCATCGTCGGCACGATCATGGCCGCCGAAGCGATCAAGCACATCACCGGCGCGGGCCAGACGCTGCAGGGCCGCGTGCTCATTTTCGATGCGCTTCACGCCGAGGCGCGCACCATGACCGCGCGTCCGCGTTCAGGATGCCCGGTCTGCGGCGGCTGATCTTGCGCCCGGCGCGCCGGACATCATACTTGCGCAGATCATCCAGCAGGGAGACTCCGATGAAATTCTTGACTGTGCTCGCGGCCGCAGCCGCCACGATCTGGGCGACCGGCGCCATCGCGCAGGACGGGCTGCCCGACCTGAACGGACGCGAGGTCGTCGTCGTGACCGAAAACGCCTACCCACCGCTTCAGTTCGTCGACCCCGCGTCGGGCGAAGCGATCGGCTGGGAATACGACGCGATGGACGAGATCGCAAAGCGTCTCAACATCGCCGTCACCTACGAGAACATCAGCTGGGATGCGATGATCGCCGCCGTGGGCGAGGGCCAGTTCGACATGGGCATGACCGGCATTACGATCCGCGAGGACCGGGCCGAGGTCGTCGACTTCTCTGACCCCTACATGCGCTCGGAAATGGTGATGCTGGTGCGCGGGGACGAAGACCGCTTCGACTCCGCCGCCGGGTTCGCCGCCGATGCCGACCTACTTGTCGCCGCCCAGCCGGGGACGACGCCCTTCTACGTCGCGGTCTACGACATGCTTGACGGCGATGAGGCGAACCCCCGCGTCAAGCTCTTCGAGACCTTCGGCGCGGGTGTGCAGGCGCTGCGGACAGGCGATGTGGACCTTGTCCTCACCGACGGGACGGCCGGCGAAGGCTATGTCGCGGCGTCGGACGGGGCACTCAAGATCGTGGGCGAGAAACTCGGGACCGAGGATTTCGGCTTCATCTTCCCCAAGGGGTCCGACCTTGTCGGGCCGATGAACGCCGCGATCCAGTCAATGAAGGACGATGGCACCATCGACGCGCTCAACAAGAAATGGTTCCTGGACTTCAAGGTCGGCGGCTGACCTGACCTTCCTGAACCTGTTCGGGGCGGCTGACTCCGGCCGCCCCGTTTCCCTGACCCCAAGGACGGCGCGCGCGTGATCCCGACACCTCCTCAGGACAGGGACTTTCCCTGGTGGCTTGTCGTCGCCGGTGCGATCGCGGCGTATTTCATGTACCGGATCGTGGCTGACGATCTTTATCGGCAGGTGCTCCAGACCCTGTCGAAGGGCATCGGCATCACGATCTTCGTCACCCTCGTGGCCTTCGCGCTCGCCACGGTTCTGGGTCTGCTGCTTGCGGTTGCGTGTCTCTCGCGCTTCCTTGTCCTGCGCCAGATCGCGCGCTTTTACATCGAGATCGTGCGCGGCATCCCGATCATCGTGCTGCTGCTCTATGTGGCCTTCGTGCTGGCACCTGCGATGGTGGCCCTCTGGAACTGGGTCATTACCGGACTTGGCTTCGATCCGATCCGCACGCGGGACTTCACGCTTTTGTGGCGCGCGATCATCGCGCTGACCATCGGCTACTCCGCCTTCATCGCCGAGGTGTTTCGTGCAGGCCTGCAATCCGTCGACGAGGGCCAGATCGAGGCGGCCGAGGCGCTGGGCCTGAACGGCTGGCAGCGGTTCCGCTTCATCGTCTTTCCGCAGGCGTTCCGGGTGATCCTGCCGCCGCTTGGCAACGATTTCATCGCGATGGTGAAGGACAGTTCGCTCGTCTCGGTGCTTGGGGTGCTCGACATCACCCAGTTGGGGAAGGTGACGGCAGCCGGAAACTTCCGCTATTTCGAGACCTACAATGTCGTGGCTCTCATCTACCTGATGATGACGGTCACGCTGTCTCTTGTGCTGCGCAAACTCGAACGGCGGCTGCGCGAACGCCCCGGCACTGGTCAACACTGAGAATCCTCCTACCTCACCTGTCATTTAAGGGAGGAAAGAGAATGAAAAGACTTGTTGCCATGCTGTGCCTTGTCGCGGCGCCCGCATTCGCCCAAGGCACGCCATCGCCCGAGGGTGCGGAGCTCTACTTCGTCGGTCTCGAGAACGGCGCCACAGTTGCCGCCCCCGTTACGGTCCGCTTCGGTCTGCGCGGCATGGGTGTCGCCCCTGCCGAGGTCGAGCGCGACGGAACCGGCCACCACCATCTGCTGCTCAATCGTCCTCCGCTGGGCGAAGGGGAATTCGGCGCCGAAGAATTCTCGCTCGCGCTTCCGTCCGACGACAATCACCGCCACTTCGGCGGCGGACAGACCGAGGTCACGCTCGACCTTCCGCCGGGCGAACACACGCTCCAGCTTGTCCTCGGGGACCACGGACATGTGCCGCACGACCCGCCGGTCGTGTCCGAGGTGATCACGATCGTCGTGGAATAGGGCTGGCCGGGGCGCGTGCGCGCCCCTAGGTTCCGGGGCAAGACCTTGCCCCGGAGTATCCATGACCAACCCGCTTCTTGCCGACTGGACAACCGACTTCGCCCTGCCGCCCTTTGCCACGATCCGTGACGAGGATTTCGGCCCGGCGGTCGATGCCGCCCTCGAGGAGGCCCGCGCGAAGATCGGCGCGATCGCCGAAAACCCTGAACCGCCCACCTTCGCCAACACGGTCGAGGCGCTGGAAGAGGCGGACGCGACGCTCAGCCGTGTGCTGGGCGTCTTCTACAATCTGGCCGGGTCGGATTCGAACCCCGCGCGCGAGGCGCTGATGCGCGACTTCTCGCCCCGGCTGGCCGCCTACGGATCCGAGATCACGCAGAACCGGCCGCTTTTCGAGCGGATCGAGGTGCTCTGGCAGGGGCGCGACACGCTGGACCTGGCCCCTGAGCAGGCGCGTGTCCTGATGCTGACCCGCCGCAGTTTCGTGCGCGCGGGGGCCGAGCTTGACGGCTTTGCCCGCGACCGTCTGGCCGAGGTGAAGGAACGCCTCGCCGTCCTCGGGACGCAGTTCACCCAGAACCTTCTGGCCGACGAACGGGAATGGATGATGCCGCTGGCCGAGGCCGATCTTGAAGGTCTGCCCGATTTCGTCGTCTCCGCCGCCCGGGCCGCCGGCGAGGAAAAGGGCGCGGGCGGGCCGGTCGTGACGCTGTCGCGGTCGCTGATCGTGCCGTTCCTGCAATTCTCGCCCCGCCGTGACTTGCGGCAGAAAGCCTACGAGGCCTGGGTGGCGCGGGGTGCGAACGGCAACGACAACGACAACCGGGCGATCGCCGCTGAGATCCTCAAGCTGCGCGAGGAACGCGCGATGCTTCTGGGCTATGACAGCTTCGCCGAGTTCAAGCTCGAAACCGAAATGGCGAAGACGCCGGAGGCTGTGCGTGATCTGCTGATGCAGGTCTGGACCCCGGCCAAGGCCGCCGCCGATGCCGACGCCATCGCGCTCGAGGCGATGCTGCATTCCGACGGGATGCCCGGCCCGCTCGAGCCCTGGGACTGGCGCTACTACTCGGAAAAGCGGCGCAAGGCCGAACACGATCTCGACGAGACCGCGCTCAAACCCTTCTTTCAGCTCGACCGGATGATCGAGGCGTCTTTCGCCTGCGCGACCCGCCTCTTCGGGCTCGAGTTCCGCGCGCTCGACGTGCCGCTCTACCACCCGGACGCGCGGGCGTGGGAGGTGACGCGGAACGGCGAGCATGTGGCCGTATTCATCGGCGATTACTTCGCGCGGGGCTCGAAACGCTCGGGTGCGTGGTGCTCGGCCATGCGCCAGCAGAAGCGGCATGGCGCCGACACCCGGCCCATTGTCGTCAATGTCTGCAACTTCGCCAAGGGCGATCCCGCGCTTCTGTCCTACGACGACGCGCGCACGTTGTTCCACGAATTCGGTCACGCGCTGCACCAGATGCTGTCGGACGTGACCTACGAATCGATCTCGGGCACCAGCGTCGCCCGCGATTTCGTCGAATTGCCCAGCCAGCTTTACGAACACTGGCTCGAAGTGCCCGAGGTGCTGGGCGAATTCGCAACCCATGCCGTGACGGGCGAGCCGATGCCCGACGACATGCGCGACCGGCTTCTGGCGGCGGCGACCTACGACATGGGGTTCCAGACGGTCGAATACGTGGCCTCGGCGCTGGTCGACCTTGCCTTCCACGACGGACCTGCCCCCGCCGACCCGATCCAGCGCGAGGCCGAGGAACTGGCCTATCTGGGCATGCCCCGCGCGATCGGGATGCGCCATGCCACGCCGCACTTCGCCCATGTCTTTTCGGGCGACGGCTATTCGTCGGGTTACTACAGCTACATGTGGTCCGAGGTGATGGACGCCGACGCCTTCGCCGCCTTCGAGGAAGCGGGCGATCCCTTCGATGCCGAACTGGCGAAGAAGCTCGAAACCCACATCCTGTCGGCGGGCGGGTCAGAGGAGGCCGACGCGCTTTACACCGCCTTCCGCGGCCGGATGCCGGGGGTCGAGGCGCTGCTGAAGGGCAGGGGGCTTCTCGACGCCGCATAGGGTGAGGGAGCGGATTGCGGGACAAGCCCGGCCTTGCCGAAATCGGCTGACAGCCGCGTTTCCCCTCTCCCCCTAGGGGCCACTTCCGCGGCGTCGGTCACGGGTATGCCGAGGACGGTGCCGCCGTTCATGACGGTCATCGGGACCTGGAGTAGGGCGGCATGGTGGTCGAATGGGTCGGGTGGATCGAAGGACAGCAAGTGAATCTGGACGGAGCGTCCGTGGCAGCCTTCCTCTGGCACGCGCAACGGCGCTATTCCCAAAAATCGTCACCAGGGTTAGTGGTTATCTTCAGACAGGGAACAAGACCCCTTTCCTCCCGAGAATGGCGCATGCGAGACAGAACCAGGACAAAGCTGCCGCAAGAACCTTCCCGACGTAGCCCGGTGCAGCGTTGGGCAATTGGCATCGCTTCGGTGCTCGTTCTCTATCTGACGCTCAGCTATCTTGTACTGCCCCGGCTCTGGGAGCATCATGAGCACCAGCCTGGTCTTGCTTCGAAAGGCGCGGTCACACATACGGCGGACGGGATCCCGGGCGACCCGCTGAATGTCGGCATCGTCGGCGACAAGACCGATCTGCTTCGTGCGATGAATGATGCGGGTTGGATCCCGGCAGACCCGATCACGTTGAAAAGCAGCATCGAGATCGTCGGGAGCGTCGCCTTCGACCGGCCCGACACCGATGCGCCGGTAAGCCCCCTTTTCTACGAAGGGCGCAAGCAGGATCTGGCTTACGAGAAGCCGATCGGCACAAGTGCCGACAGGCGCAACCATGTCCGGTTCTGGCTGGTCCTCGAAAAGGGAGTTGAGGGTCGGCCGGTCTGGCTTGGATCGGCCACCCAAGATGCCGGCGTGTCGCTGAGCCGAGACACCGGTCAGGTCACCCATCGCATCGCGCCCGACATCGATGCCGAGCGCGATCTGCTGATCGGCGATCTGGTAGCCGCGAAGGTGGTTACGGACCTCTATACCGTGTCCGGTGTCGGTCCCACCCTGTCGGGGCGCAACGGCGAAGGTGATCCTTACTACACCGATGGCGATATCCATATCGCGGTGCTTTCCCCTGGCGCGAAGCCGGTCGCGGCGGCGCCCAAGGTCGAAGCGGACCCATTCCTGATCCAGAGCAAGAACCAGGTATGGGGGGCTCTGGAAAAACTGCTGTCATCCGACCCGCCAACGTAATCGGCTGCTCCGTCGCCCTGCCTTCGCCATCATGAAGATCTTCGATCAGGGCCTTTGAGCGCCTACGCAGTACGCTTTGCGGAGCATGTAGGGATTCGAAACTCTGCGTGACGGCGTGCGCTTCGGGACGGAGCGCAAACTGCTCGCGCTGACCGACAGCCCCGTTGGCGAAATCGGTGCAATCCTTGCGTTTGCCTCCCCATTGTGTTCACCGATGCCTCTACCGCATGAGCGGGACAATGCCTTCTGCCTGGCGCATGGGCGCGTCAGAGCGGTGGCCGATGACTTGAGGTTCGCTTCCCGCGCTGGCTGCTGCAGCGGCACTCCTCGGCTTACCCGCCCTGACCCTGTCGCGATGGATCTTCGGGGTGGGGTTCCACGCCGACAGGGTCCTTGTGGATGATGACATCGGCCTCCGGGTATTCCCGCAGGATCGCGCGCCTCAGCGCCGCGCCGATGGCATGTGCGTCCTCGAGCGGCTGCGCGCCGTCGAGCTCGATGTGCAGGTTCACGAAGACGCGGCTGCCGGCGGTGCGGGTCTTGAGGTCGTGGTGCCCGTGCACCCCGGGCCAGTGATCCGCGATGTCCCCGATGCGCGAGATCATCGCCGGATCGGCGCGGCGGTCCATCAGCGCGTCCCAGGCCCCCTTGCCGATTCGCACCGCCCCGACCGCCAGCATCGCCGCCGCGCCCAGGGCCACCACGCTGTCGATCTGGCCCAACCCGAACCGGGCCGAAGCCCAGAGCGACACGATCGCCCCGATGTTGGGCAGAAGGTCGCCGAGGTAGTGCAGCGAATCGGCGCGCACCACCCGGTTGCCGGTGAGCCTGGCCACCCGCCTTTGCCACAGGACCAGCGCAAGCGTCAGGGCGATCGAGACGCCCATCACGATGATGCCGCGCCCCTCGGACCGCAGCTCGACCGGTGTATCGGACAAAAGCCGGGCGACCGCTGCCCAGCCGATCACGCCGGCCGAGACCAGGATGAAGATCGATTGCCCCAGCGCGGCCAGATCCTCGGCCGAGGAATGCCCGAAGGCATGGTCTTCGTCGGGCGGACGCGCGGCATAGACGATGGCGGCCAGACCGCCCAGCGACACCATCAGATCCATCGCGCTGTCCGCGAGGCTGGCCGCGACCGACAGCGCGCCGGTCTCGCCCAGAGCCCAGAGCTTGAGCGCCACGAGAATGGAGGCCACCGTGACCGAAGCCGCCCCGGCGGAAAGATTGAGTCGGTTTTTCTGACGCACGCGAACGATCCTCGGGAACCGGGCCGGACCCTCAGGAAAGTCTAGCGCAGACGCGCAACGGGCGAAACCGTGGCTACTCGCGGACCTCATCGGTCCCGACACCCCAAAGGGCGGCCTTCTCGACCCACCCGCGTTCGCCCCCGGCGCTGATCCGGCACCACTCGGCAAGACATTCGCCCAGCTGCGCCACGACGCCGGCCTCGGCGTAGGCATTCACCGGCGCATCGGCATCGGGCTTGAGGAAGAGGGGGGTCAGGTCACGGTCGACGATCACCGTCCGGTTGCCCGACAGAAGAGAATAGTGGATCCATCCGCCCTGACCATCGCGGTCCTGAACGCGGCGCCAGTGTCCGAATTCGGCGGTGATCTGAAGCGGCATGTCGCGCCGCTGGTACACCCAGTCGATCTTGTGCGACAGCGACGGTCCGCGACGCACGTTGCCCTCGGATGTCTTCAGCGACACATAGCGCGGGATGGGAAGGTTGGTGACCTGCCCGCGCGTTTCGGCCTGCGCATGCCCGGCCACTAGTATCGCGACGGTCACCGCGAAACCGATAATGACTGCGATCCTCATAGAAGACCTGCCCCGTTCTTGTCCAAAACTGCCTCAAGTCCCCGTCGTTTTCCGCGGGGTCCGGTCAGGCCTCTCTTGTGCCTTTTCCGGTTACTTGACACTTTGCCACCACGCACCGCGCAAGGGAAGCGAAGGGAGGCAGCAATGCCAACAGAACGGCTGAGTGTTGTCGTCACGCGACGGTTGCCCGAGGTTGTCGAGACCAGGATGAAGGAACTCTTCGACGTCGAACTCAATTCCGACGACCGCAAGATGTCCCGCGATGATCTTGGCGCCGCGATTCGGCGTGCCGACGTTCTCGTGCCCTGTGTCACCGATGCCATCGACGCGGCCCTTCTGGCGCAGGCCGGAGAGAAGCTGAAACTCATCGCCAATTACGGCGCCGGGGTCGACCATATCGATGTGCACACCGCCCGTCAGCGCGGGATCCTCGTCTCGAACACCCCCGGTGTCGTGACCGAGGATACCGCTGACATGACAATGGCGCTGATCCTGGCCGTGACGCGCCGCATCCCACAGGGACTGGCGGTGATGCAGTCCGGCCGCTGGGAAGGCTGGGCGCCCACCGCGAATCTGGGCGGACGGGTCGGGGGGCGACGCCTCGGGATCCTCGGGATGGGCCGGATCGGGCAGGCGGTGGCGCGACGGGCACGCGCCTTCGGGATGCAGGTCCACTACCACAACCGCAAGCGCCTGCGCCCCGAGATCGAGGGCGAGCTTGAGGCGACCTACTGGGAAAGCCTCGACCAGATGGTCAGCCGGATGGACGTGATCTCGGTCAACTGCCCGCACACGCCCTCGACTTTCCACCTGATGAACGCGCGGCGGCTGAAGCTGATGAAACCGTCGGGTGTCATCGTCAACACCTCCCGCGGCGAGGTGATCGACGAGAACGCGCTGACCCGGATGCTGCGCGCGAACGAGATCGCGGGCGCGGGTCTCGACGTGTTCGAGCACGGGCACGAGATCAACCCGCGCCTGCGCGAGCTTCCCAACGTGGTCCTCCTGCCGCACATGGGCTCGGCCACGATCGAAGGGCGCACCGAGATGGGCGAGAAGGTCATCATCAACATCAAGACCTTCGCCGACGGTCACCGCCCGCCGGACCTCGTCGTGCCGGCGATGCTCTAGTAGTTCAGCTCCACGGACCCCGCCGGACTGCGGCAGGATTCCGGTTCGTGCCGCCGGTGTCCCCCGCCATCTCGCGCAGTTTCGCGACCCGGTTTTCCGTCGCCGGGTGCGTCGAGAACAGCGAATCATGCTTGAAGGCGTGCAATGGGTTGATGATGAACAAGGGCGCCGAGGCGGGGTTGCGTTCGGCGCTGTTCATGTCGATGCCCGACGCAAGGCGCTGGATCTTTCCCAGCGCCGAGGCCAGCCACAGCGGTTGGCGGCAGATTTCGGCGCCCACGCGGTCGGCCTCGTATTCGCGCGTCCGGCTGATCGCCATCTGCACGACCGCCGCCGCGATGGGGGCAAGGATCATGGTCGCCAGAACGCCAATCGTTCCCATGCCGTTGTCGCGGCCGCGGAAGAAGAAGGCGAAGTTCGCCAGCATCGTGATCGCGCCGGCCAGCGTCGCCGTGATCGTCATGATCAGCGTGTCGCGGTTTCGGATATGGGCCAGCTCATGCGCCATCACGCCCGCGACCTCCTCGCGCGTCAGGGCCTTCAGAAGCCCCGTGGTCGCGGCCACGGCCGCGTTTTCCGGGTTGCGGCCGGTGGCGAAGGCATTCGGCTGATCGGTCTGGATGAGATAGACCTTGGGCATCGGCAGGCCCGCGTTTTTCGCCAGTTCCTCGACCATGTTCACGAGGTCGGGCGCGGTGCGGGCGTTCACCTCGACCGCGTTGTGCATCCGCAGGACCATCTTGTCCGACGAATACCAGGCAAAGAGGTTCGTGCCCGCCGCGAGGATCAGCGCGAGGATCAGCCCCGACTGGCCCCCGAGGGCAAGACCCACAAGACCGAAAAGCGCCGTCATCGCGGCAAGCAGGGCGGCGGTGCGGACATAGGGCATGGCGCGACTCTCCGTGGTTTACCGCAATCATATGGGATGCGCGGCACCATGGAGAAGGGGAAGTCGTTTTCGCCGGGTCAAAGGTCGTCCGGGCTTGCCCCGACGGGTCCGCATTCTGCAATCTGACTTCAGGCGCGCGGAAGGGAGTTCCGACATGAAGACCCAGGTTCAGGCCCTTGTCGTGGGCGGGGGGGCTGTCGGCACCTCGATCGCCTACCACCTTGCGCGGGCAGGCTGGTCCGATGTGATGCTGCTCGAGCGCGACGAGCTGACCAGCGGATCGACCTGGCACGCGGCGGGGCTTTTGCCCTATTTCAACATGTCCTACGCCACGACGCATATCCACGACTACTCGATCAAGTTCTACAAGACGCTCGAGCAGGAGACCGGCCTCAACCCCGGCTTTTCGGTCGTCGGCAACCTGCGCATGGCGCAAAGCCGGGCGCGCATGGACGAATACATGCTCTATGCCGCGACCGCGGAAACCTGCGGCGTGCCCTTCGAATGGCTCACCCCGGCACAGATCAAGGAGCGCTGGCCGCTGGTGCGGACCGACGACCTCGAGGGCGCGATCTTCCATCCGACCGACGGCTACATCAATCCCGCCGACGTCACGCAGGCCATGGCCAAGGGTGCCCGCCAGCGCGGCGTCGTGATCGAGCGCAAGTGGCAGGTCGACGGCTATGTCTGGAAAGGCGATCATTGGGAGGTGAGGGCCACGAAAATGGCCGACCGGGGCGGCAACCTCGTGCCCACGGACGAGCAGGTGACGATCCGCGCCGAGCATGTCGTGACGGCCACCGGCAACCATGCGCAGCGCACCGCCCGGCTTCTGGGCCTCAAGATCCCCGCGATCCCGGTCGAACACCAGTACATCGTGACCGAACCAGATCCGACGCTTGTCGACTGGCGGAAATCGAACCCCGAACACCCGGTCCTGCGCGATGCCGACGCCAAGTGGTATGTGCGCGAGGAACGGGGCGGCTGGATCCTTGGTCCCTACGAACACGGGGCGCCAGCCCGGTTCCTCTATGACGTGCCCGAGACCTTCCGCGCCGACCTCTTCCCGCTCGATCTCGAGCGGATCGAGGAGGAATACATGAGCATGATCCACCGTATCCCGTCGTCCGAGACGGTGGGTCTGAAGGACGATTACAACGGCCCGATCTGCTACACGCCCGATGGCAACCCGCTGCTCGGCCCCGCGCCGGGGCTGCGCAACATGTGGCTGGCCGAGGGCTTTTCCTTCGGCATTACCGCCGCCGGCGGGACGGGTCACTACCTTGCCCAGCTGATGGTCGAGGGCGAGGCCGAGATCGACATGGCCAGCCTCGATCCCCGCCGCTACGGACCCTGGATGACGACGGAATACGCGGCCCGGAAGAACGAGGAATGCTATTCCCACGTCTTCATCCTTCATCACCCGGACGAGGAGCGGGAAGCCTGCCGCCCGCTGCGCACCTCCGCCGTCTATGACCGCCAGAAGACGCTGGGCGCGCAGTTCGGGCAGGTGAACGGGTGGGAGCGGCCGAACTACTATGGCCCCCTCGATGCGCCCGATGGCTTCGACCATGCCGCCCGCAGCTTTCGTCGCGGCGGCTGGTGGCAATACGCCGTCGATGAGGCCACCGCGATCCGCGAGACGGCGGGGCTGATCGACGCCACCGCCTTCGCCAAGCACCGTGTGCGCGGGCCGGGGGCGACGGCGTTCCTCGATCACCTGACCTGCAATCGCCTGCCGAAGGTCGGACGCATCAACCTGACCTATGCGCTGACCTCGCACGGCACGGTGCGCACCGAATACACGATCGTCCGCGTTGCCGAGGACGACTACTACCTCGTCTCCGCCGGGGCCTGGGCGGCCTATGACGGCGATCATCTGACGAAGGCGGCCGAGGATTTCATCGCCACCGGTGGGGCATGGCTAACCGTCGACGATGTCACCACGCAATGGGGCGTCTTCGCCCTGGCCGGGCCGCCGCTCGCGCGACATCCTCAAGGTGCTCGTGCGCGACGCCGATCCCGAGACCGTCCTGTCGAACAAGCGGTTCCCCTGGCTGTCGATGCGCCCGATCGAGCTTGGCATGGTGCCCGTTCGCGCCATTCGCGTGGCCTATACCGGCGAACTTGGATGGGAGCTTCACCACCCCATCGAGATGCAGACCCACCTCTGGGACCGGCTGATCGAGGCGGGTGAGGCGCATGGAATGAAGCTTGTCGGCGCCCGGGCGCAGAACTGGCTGCGGCAGGAGAAATCCTATCGCGCCTTCGGGACCGAGCTTGGCCGCGACGCCACCCCGCTCGAAGCCGGGCTGGACCGGTTCGTCGATCTCGACAAGGACTTCCATGGCAAGTCTGCGATGCTGAAGACCGGCCTTCGGTCGCGCTGTGTGACCCTGCTCATCGACGGGCCGGACGACGCCGACCCCTGGGGGCGCGAGGCGCTTTATCACGGTGACGACCGCGTGGGGCGGCTCACCTCGGGCGGCTGGTCGGTGGCCTTCGGCAAGTCCATCGGCATGGGCTATGTGCGCCCCGATCTGGCGGCGCCGGGCACGGCCCTGAAGGTCAGGATGCAGACGCGGCTTTGGGATGCGGTCGTCACCGAGGACTGCCCCTACGACCCGAAAAACGAGAGGATCCGGGCGGACGGGTGACCTCCCTTGCGGCATATGCCGGTCTGGTCGGATTCGCGTGGCTCGCACTTTTCCAGTTTCTGCTGGCCGCCGGACTTCCGCTTGGGCGGCTTGCGTGGGGCGGTGCGCAGGCCGTGCTTCCACCGCTGTTCCGCATCGCGTCCCTCGCGTCCGCCGGCATCGCGGTCGTTGGGGGGGTGGCGGTCGCGCAGGCGTCTGGGATGGGCCCGGACCTCTTGCCCGACGGTGTCTTGCGTCCGGTGTTGTGGGCCCTGTCGAGCCTGTTCGCGCTCAGCCTTGTTGGCAATCTTGCCAGCAGCAGCCGGGCGGAAAGGCTGCACGGCGTCCCGCTGACTCTGATCCTTGCGGCAAGCACCGCGACCGTCGCCCTGACAGGCCCTGCTTGAGACCGGGCGCGGGGGTCGAACGGGAGACGATTCGCGCGGCTCGGCCCCACTGATCGCTTTCCGGAAACGTGGTCTTGGCGACTTTCCGCCGCATTTCCCGCCCGGAGGTCGCGGAAATCCGCCCTCCGCAAGCAACGATCCCCTCCGCATGAAGGGTTTGTTAACCGCTCCCCAACCAGACTGACGCAATTTCCCCGTGGTTCCGCGGATTCACCACCGCCTGTCCCAATTGTGGACACAATTCGACTTAGGCTGGTTAATCGAAAAGGCGGCGCTGAGGGATGCACGCAAGATGACGGTGGTGACAAAGATTTCCGAGACTGCGGCACTGGCACGCGCCGGTGCGTTGGGCTTGTGCGCCGGGGCGACCCTGCGGACCCCCTGCGGCGGACGCCGGATCGAGAATATCCGCAAGGGCGACCTGATCGTGACACGCGACAACGGGCTCCAACCCGTCCGCATGGTCTGGCGCCGCACGGTCACCGCGGCCGAGATCGCCGCCGATCCGTCGCTGGCGCCGGTGCGGCTCAAGCCGCGCGCCATCGGGCCGATGATGCCCCAGCGCGACCTGCTCGTCGGCGCGGGGCACCGGGTGCTCGTACCGGGCTGGCGGCTTCAGGACATGCCCGACACGACCGCCTGCCTGATCCCCGCCCGCGATGTCGCGGGGGTGAACGATGCGGCCTATATCGACCGCTCGGCGGACGAGGTGACCTACTACAACATCGTGTTCGACAGCCACCAGGTCTTCGCGGCCAACGGCCTGCCGGTGGAAAGCTTTCTTCCCACGGCCTCGGCGCTCTGCGCACTCGACCGGCATGTGACCGACGACATCACCCGGCTGTTCCCCGAGTTGCTCAGATCGCCCTCGGCCTATCCCCCGGCCGAGTATCCCACGCCCGAAGCGCCGCGCTACCGCCCCGACTTCGCCTGAGCGTCAGCGGAACCGCGCCGGCAGCAGTGCCGCGACAACCTCCGAAGGCAGGTCCTGAGTTGCGCCGGTGACATGTGCGGCAAGGCAGGCCGACGCGGCGGGTGAAGACTGGATGCCATATCCACCCTGTCCCGCACACCAGAAGAACCCCTCGACCCCCGGTTCGGGCCCGAGCACCAGCGACCGGTCGGGCGAGAAGGTGCGCAGCCCCGCCCAGCTTGTTTCGACCCGGCGCACCGGTTCGGTCACCATCGCCTCGTACCGCGCCAGCCCTTCGGCCAGCACGATGTCGTCCGGCCAGGCGTCGAACGGGTCCATCGGGTCCTCGTCGGCCGGCGAGACCAGAAGCGCGCCCGCGTCAGGTTTGGCATACCACGTCTCGCCCGCGGCAAGGATCATGGGCCAGCCGCCCACGTCGTGACCGCCCGGTGCGGGCAGACGCGCCATCGAGCGGCGGCAGGGCGTCAGGCCCAGCGGCGCCACGCCGGCCAGCGCGGCGATGCCGTCGGCCCAGGCCCCTGCCGCGTTCACGAGGATGCGGGCGCGGAACTCCACCCCTCCCGCCGTCACCTGCCACCCGGAACCGAGGCGGGCAATGGCCATGACGCGCCGTCCGGTCAGGACTTCGCCGCCGTAGCGGCGCACCTCGCGCGCGAAGCTCTGGATCAGCCGGTCGGTGTCGATGTCCCAGGCCTCCGCGTCGTAGGCCGCGTGTGTCAGGACCGCCCGGTTCAGGATCGGCACCCGGTCGCAGGCCTCATCCAGCCCGATCTCGGCCATGCGCATGGTGCCAAGGTCTTGCCGGAAGGCGTCCGTGTCGCCGGGCCCGGCCACGAGCAACAGACCCCGAGGGCTGAGCACCCCACCGTCAACGCTCATGTGGAACGCCTGGCTCGCCACGTTCAGCGCGACCGTCGTGGGCTTCCCGTAATTCGCATCGAACAGCGCCGCCGACCGACCCGAGGCATGGTAGCTCAGCGCATCTTCGGCTTCGAGAAGAACGACCCGCCCGTGCGGGGCCAGCCGCGCCGCGGCTGACACGCCCGCGATCCCGCCGCCGATCACCAGAAAATCGTCCATATCCCGCCATCCCGATTGTTGAACGGCAGGCAATCACAAGTCCTGACCGGGCGAAACCCCGGTGCGATGGGCGGCGTCAGTTGTCGCCCAGTATCGCCCCCATGACCCGATCGATCGCATGAAGTGCCGCGTGCGGATCGGCCTGCCGCGCCATCGCGCGCCGGATCGCCACGTCGACAGCAGATGTGGGCGCCGGCTGGCCGATCCACGGTGCCCCGGCCATCAGCACGCGCGAGAAGGTGCCCGACTCGCCCGGTCGTGGCCGGTAAAGAAGGTTGCCGTCGCGCACATCCTCGACGTCATAGATCACCGCATCGCCCTTGATGGTCCGCATCACGGTCAGGCTGTCCAGCGTCTCGGGATCGACGGCTGTGGGGTCGTCGCTCAGGATCACGAAGTCCGCCACCTTGCCCGGCTCGATCGAGCCTTTGCGGTCTTCCTCGAAATGCTGGAAGGCGGGCCAGATCGTCATGGCCTTGAGCGCCGTCATCACGTCGACCCGCTGGTCGGGCCCGATGATGTCGCCCGAGCGCGAGCGGCGGGTGACCGTGGCATCGAGAATGCGCATGGAATCGGGGAAGGCCACCGGCGCATCGTGGTGCGATGAGAACATCGACCCCCGCGTGAGGAACCATTGCGTCGGCGAGATGTTTTCGGCCAGCACCGGACCCACGGTCCGGTCGCGATGCCAGTCGCCCCAGTAGAAAGTGTGCATCGGGAAAAGCGACGGAAACACGCCAAGGTCGACGTAGGCCTGCACCTGGTCCTCGCGAAGGAACTGACCGTGGATCAGGACGGGGCGACGGTCGGCGGGTCCGTATGTCTCGGTCGCCTCGCGGATCGCCGCGATCAGCAGATCCGACGCGCCTTCACCGTTCGAATGGGTCAGGATCTGGATGTCGTTGGCGAAGGCCCAGTCGATGGCGTCGAAGACCTGATCCGGGGTTGCCGCCGAATAGCCGGCGTAATCGCCGCGAAAGCCTTCTGGCGGATCGTAGTAGGGGCGGTCGCGCAGCGCGGTAAAGCCCTGGGGCGATCCGTCGATGGTGAGCTTCGCGCCCGCCACGCGGAACCCGTCGACATAGTCGGGCCGGGCGGTCTCGGCGATGTAGTCGCGGTCGACCAGGACATCGGGATAGGCCACGACCTCGATATCAAGGCCCTCTTCGCTGGCCACCGCCTGCATCAATTGCGCCTGCCCGGAGCTGGCACGCCCTTCCTGTGCGGTGGTGTAGCCGTAGCTTGCGATCAGGTCGGTCCCGGCGCGGAACATGATCCGCATCGCGTTCTCATCCAGTGCGCCCAGCAAGCCGATCAGCGCCTCGAAGAACGGGGTTTCCTCGAGCACGCCGTTCGGAGTGCCATCGGCGTTGCGCCGGATGACCCCGCCCGGCCGTTCAGCCGTGGTGGCGTCGAAGCCCACCACCTCGAGCGCGCGACTGTTCAGGACGCCGATATGGCCGGACTGGTGAATGATGGCGACCGGGATCTCGGTGCTGATGGCGTCCAGATCCTCGCGGGTGGGGTGGCGCAGTTCGGCCAGCTGGCTGTCGTCATAGCCGAATCCCAGGATCAGGTTTCCCGCGGCGATCCGATCGGGGAAGGCTTCGGCGAAGGCCTCCAGCACCCGCTGCATCGAGGCGATGTCGTTCACCTCGCCGTCCGGGGCGGGCAGCATGTTGGCCGAAAGCGCCTGGAGCCCGATCATCATGACATGCCCATGCGCATCGACGAACCCCGGCAGCATCGCACGCCCTGCGAGGTCGATGGCGACAGTCCCATCGCCTTGAAGCGCCGTCATGTCGGCCAGATCGCCCACGGCAAGGATTGCGCCGTCCTTGACGGCGACCGCCTCGGCCCGGGGCGCGGTGTCATCCATCGTCAGGATCGGACCGCCGAAATAGATCGTGTCGGCGATGTCCTGGGCGGCGGCGGGAAAGGCGAGTGCGGCGCAGAAAAGGGTGAAAGCGAAATTCTTCACGGCGGTCTCCAAGTAAACATAGAGTTGTTAGCATAAAAGCTGGCTGGCCTAATCATCAAGCGGACATTGAATGCAGAAAGCCCGGACACGCGGGACCGGGCTTTCGTTCTCTGGTAAAGGGATGGAATCAGCTCGGGATTTCGCCCGTCAGACCTTCGACGTAGAAGTTCAGCCCCAGAAGCGCGCCGTCGTCAGCAACCTCGCCATCGGCGAGCCAGACGCTGCCGTCCTGCTTGTTGAGCGGGCCGGTGAACGGGTGGTAGCTGCCGTCGATGATCGCCTGTTTCATGGCCTCGGCTTCGGCCCGGACCTCCTCGGGGATCACATCCGAGAATTCGCCGATGCCGACCATGCCGTCGGCGATGCCGTCCCATGTCTGCACGCTTTCCCAGGTTCCGTCCTTCACCGCCTGCACGCGCTCGATGTAATAGGGCGCCCAGTCGTCGATGATCGACGACAGCCGCGGCGCGGGGGCGAATTCGGCCATGTCGGCGGCCTGCCCGAAGCCGATACACCTCTGCACCCGAATCCCGCATGGTCGCCAGGGGCGCGGTGGAATCGGTGTGCGCCAGGATCACGTCGACGCCCTGGTCGATCAGGGCGCGCGTGGCGTCGGATTCCTTGGCCGGATCGAACCAGGTGAAGAGCCAGATCACGTTCATCTCGACATCCGGGTTCGCCTTCTTGGCGTGGATGAAGGACGAGTTGATGCCGCGGATGACCTCGGGGATCGGGTAGGACGCGATATAGCCGATCTTGTTCGACTCGGTCATCTTGCCGGCGATATGGCCCATGATCGCGCGGCCTTCGTAGAAGCGGGCCGAATAGGTCGACACGTTCTCTGCCGACTTGTAGCCGGTCGCGTGCTCGAACTTCGTGTCCGGGAAGCGGGAGGCCACGTTGATCGTCGGGTCCATGAAGCCGAAGGATGTGGTGAAGATCAGCTCGACCCCCGACAGCGCCATCTGTGTCATCACACGCTCGGCGTCCGCGCCCTCGGGCACGCTTTCCTGTTCGACCAGTTCGACCGAATCCCCGAAATGGGCGGCCATCTTCAGGGCGCTTTCATGGTGGTGCTGGCTCCAGCCGCCGTCGTTGCGCGGGCCGACATAGATGAAACCGACCTTGGTCGGGGTCTGCGCCCGGGCGGGCACGCCAAAGGCGGCGGCCGTTGCGGCGGCGGCGCCTGAGGCGAGAAGGGTTCTTCTTTTCATGGAGGGTACTCCCAGTTGTGCGGGGCTCCCCATGGCCCCGGGTGATGAGGTGCCTCAGCTCGAGGCGTGGAAACTGCGGCCCAGCGATGCCGGCGCGTTCAGCGCCGCGCGCGACCGGTCGGCCGAGATGATGACCAGCACGAGGATCGTTATCAGATACGGCGACATGGACAAGAATTCGACCGGTACCTTCACGCCGGCAGCCTGCAGGTTCAGCTGCAAAACCGAGATACCGCCGAAAAGATAGGCGCCCAGCAACACGCGCCCGGGCTTCCAGGCGCCGAAGACCACGATGGCCAGCGCGATCCAGCCTGCGCCCGCCGTCATGCCCTCGGTCCATTGTGGCACGCGCACCAGGCTGAGATAGGCCCCGCCCAGCCCCGCGCAGGCCCCGCCGAAGGCGATGGCAAGGAACCGCACCCGCACGACCTTGTAGCCAAGGGCATGGGCCGCGTCATGGTTCTCGCCCACCGCGCGCAGGATCAGACCGGCGCGGGTGCGCGTCAGCACGTACCAGACAGCCACGACGAGGATCAGCGAGGTATAGACCACCCAGTCATGGGTGAAGACGACAGGCCCGATGACCGGAATATCGGCAAGCGGCCCGAAGTTCAGGTCGCGCGTCGAAGGCGGCTGGATCCCGGAATAGCTTTGCCCGATCATCGCAGAGAGACCCAAGCCGAAAAGGGTCAGAGCCAGCCCCGTCGCCACCTGGTTCGACAGAAGGTACTGAGTCAGCACCGCAAAGATGAGCGACAGGGCCGCGCCGCCCAATGCGCCGCCGGCAAAGCCGATCACGGGGTTGCCGGTCTCGACCGCCACTGCAAAGCCGCAGATCGCGCCGGTGATCATCATGCCCTCGACGCCAAGGTTCAGCACGCCGGCCTTCTCGACCACCAGTTCGCCGATGGCGGCCAGAAGGATCGGCGTCGAGGCGACCACGAGGGCGGCCAGAAGCAGGACGGGGTTGATCGAGGAGAGGTCCATCACGCCACCGCCGTCCGGCCCATGCGGACCCTGAAATTCGTCAGAACGTCGCCCGCCAGCAGAAAGAACAGAAGCATCCCCTGGAAGGCCTGGATCGCGGCGGCTGGCAAGCCCAGCATGAATTGTGACAACTCGCCCCCGATGTAGGTCAGCGCCATCAGGAGCCCGGCCAGAAGGATGCCCACCGGGTGCAGGCGCCCGAGAAAGGCGACGATGATCGCGGTGAACCCGTAGCCCACGTTGAAGTCGATGCTGATCTGTCCCGCCGGTCCCGCGACCTCGAAGAGGCCTGCCATACCCGCCAAAGCGCCCGACACGCCGAGGCAGAAGATCACCAGCCGCGCCGGCGACACGCCGGCAAAGCGCGCCGCGCGCGGGGCCTGGCCCGCCAGCTTGATGTTGAAACCCATGATGTGCCGGTTGAGCAGGACATAGGCGAAGATGACCGCGATGAAGGCCGCCGCGACCCCCCAGTGCATCCCCGTGCCCGGAAAGAGCTCGGGGTTCGCGGCCGAGGGATATTGCTGAAGGTTGCGGCTGCCCGGAAAGCCCGAGCCTTCGGGGTTGCGCAGCAGCCCCAGCGACATCGATGCCAGGATGTTCTCGGCCACATAGACCAGCAGCAGCGACACGAGGATCTCGTTGGTGTTGAACCTTGTCTTCAGGATCGCCGGGATCATCGCCCAGGCCCACCCCCCGAGCGCCCCGGCGATCACCATCGCGGGAAAGAGCCACCAGGCCTCGAGCGGGTAGACGGCCAGCGCCACGGCGGCGCCGCAGATCGCGCCGATGATGTACTGGCCTTCCGCGCCGATGTTCCAGATGCCGGCGCGAAAGCCAAGGCTCAGCCCGATGGCGATCAGGATCAGCGGCCCCGCCTTCACCAGAAGCTGCGGGCGCGAAAAGGCGGCGAATTGCTCGTTGAAAAGCGGATCCCAGAAGATCAGCTTGATCGCCGCGAAGGGATCCTTGCCCAGGGCCGCGAACATCAGCCCGCCCGCGATCATCGTCGCCACCACCGCAAGAACCGGGGTCACCAGCGTCCAGGTCCGGGACGGCTGGGGGCGGCGCTCGAGCCGGATCATGGGCGCCTACGCCTCGACATGGGCGACCTCCATGCCATGGGCGCCGCCCATCATCAGCCCGATCGCCTCGATCGTCAGCTCCTGCGTCGGGCGCGGCGTCGACAGCCGCCCTTCGTTCAGCGCGGCGAAGCGGTCGGAGATTTCCATCAGCTCGTCGAGGTCCTGGCTGATCACCACCACCGCCGCGCCCCGTCCGGCGAGATCGAGGATCGCCTGCCGGATCGCCGCTGCCGCCGAGGCGTCCACGCCCCAGGTCGGCTGGTTCACCACCAGCACCTTCGGTTCCTGCAGGATCTCGCGCCCGATCACGAACTTCTGCAGGTTACCGCCAGACAGCGACCGCGCCGCGTTCTCGGGGCCAGGTGTGCGCACGTCGAAGGCGCGGATCACCTCGGTCGCGAAGTCGCGCGCCTTGCCCCAGTCCAGAAAACCGCGATGTGCGAAACCCTGTCGCACCGTTCCGGTCAGAACCGCGTTCTCGGTCAGGCTCATGTCCGGGGCAGCGGCATGGCCCAGCCGCTCCTCGGGCGCGGCGAGGATGCCGAGCGCGCGTCGCGCGTTCGGTCCAAGGTGCCCGACCGGTATCCCGCCCAGTTCGATCGCCTCGGGGTCGGTGCGCAGTTCGCCGGACAGGGCGGCCAGCAACTCGTCCTGGCCGTTGCCGGCGACGCCGCCGATCCCCAGGACCTCGCCCTCGCGCACTTCGAAGGCCACCGACCGCAGCGGCGTTCCGAAGGGAGAGGGCGATGCCGCCGAAAGCGCGTTCAGCGCAATCGCCACGGGCCCCTGCGTCTCGGTCGCCCGTTTCGGCGTGAGAAGCGCCGTTCCGACCATGAGTTCCGCCAGTTCCCGCGCGCTCTTTTCGCGCGGGTTGCAGCGTCCGACGACCTTGCCCAGCCGAAGGATCGTCGCGGCATCGCAGAGCGCCCGGATCTCTTCCAGCTTGTGAGAGATGTAGAGGATCGCCGTGCCCTCCGCCGAGAGCTTGCGCAGCGTCTCGAACAGGATCTCGACCTCCTGCGGCGTCAGCACGCTGGTCGGCTCGTCCATGATCAGGAGCTTGGGGTCCTGCAGAAGGCAGCGGATGATCTCGACCCGCTGACGTTCGCCTGCCGACAGGTCGCCGACCAGCCGGTGCGGGTCGAGCGGCAGGCCATAGGTCTCGCTCACATGCCGGATGCGGCTGGATAGCTCGCGCGCGGGCGGCGGGTTCTCCATTCCCAGCGCCACGTTCTCGGCCACGTCGAGCGCCTCGAAGAGCGAGAAGTGCTGGAACACCATCGCCACGCCGGCCTGCCGCGCCACATGCGGCGTCGCTGGCGCGTAGGGGGTGCCGTTCAGACGCATGCCGCCCGAGTCCGGCCGCACAAGGCCGTAGATCATCTTGACCAGCGTCGACTTGCCCGCGCCATTCTCGCCCAGCAATGCGTGGACTTCGCCCGGCGCGATCTCGAAGGACACGTCGCTGTTGGCCACGACGCCGGGATAGGCCTTGGTCAGGCCCTCGATCGAGAGAAGAGATGTTGTCCCCGTCACCCAGTGGCGTCCTTCGCGGCGCTCTTTGTCCCCTGTGACCTCAGTAGCGCGGCAGCGACCCCTACGGCAATGGCCTGCGGATGCTTGCCAAGGGACGGGTCGCCGATGGGGCAGGCGATGCGTGCGATTTGGGCGTCCTCATGCCCAAGCTGCCGCAGGCGCGAGCGGAAGCGGGCCCACTTGGTTTTCGAGCCGATGACCCCAACGCTTGCAAAGCCGTGCTGCAAAAGCCGGTGGCAAAGTTCGAGGTCGAGCGCGTGGGAATAGGTCATGATCAGGTGATCGGCATGGGGCGGCGCATGGCGCACGGCCTCGGCCGGGTTCACGGCGACAAGCGGGCTCACCCCCGCCGCCACGTCGTCCGGGAACCGATCCATGCCAGTATCCACCCAGGTGATCGCCAGATCGGGCAAGGGGGACAGAACGTCGACGATTGCACGCCCCACATGGCCCGCCCCGTAGAGCCAGAGCGCCCGTGCAGGTCGCAGGCGCGGTTCGATCATCCAGCCCGAGACGATGCCGGGCGCGGGGGGCGTTCCCTTGGCCCTTGCCTCGTTCAGAAGCCGCGTGACCGCCAGTGGCATGCCGGCCGCAGGGCCGGGCAAGGGGCGGGCGATGACGTCGCCCAAGGCGTCCTCGAGGCGCCTTGCGTCCCAGACCTCGGTCAGCAGCGTGACGCCGCCGCCGCAGCATTGTCCCAGTGCGGGGCCAAGCGGGATCCGGTCCAGCCGGTCGCGGTCCTGGGCAAGGGCCTCGCGCGCCCGCGCCCCCGCCTCGAATTCAAGCGTCCCGCCACCGATGGTGCCCGCCTGTCCGCCGGGCCAGACCAGCATCGCCGCGCCGACCTCGCGCGGGGTCGATCCCTCGACCGACGCCACCACGACCCGCGCCACGCGGCCCCTGCGAGCAATGGCCTCGGCCACGCTTTCGGCGTCGAAGCTCATCGTGCGCAGACCCGCGCGACCGCGCGCAGGATCGCCTCGGGCGTCGCAGGCGCGTCGAGATGCGGATAGCCGGGCCCACAGGCCGACACGGCGTCTGACAGCGCAAGGAAGGCCGAGATGCCCAGCATCAGCGGCGGTTCGCCCACGGCCTTCGAGCGATAGATCGACTTTTCGCGGTTCTCGCCGTCCCAAAGCGCCACGTTGAAGATGCGCGGCCGGTCCGAGCAGGCCGGGATCTTGTAGGTCGACGGGGCATGGGTCCGAAGCCGCCCCTTGTCGTCCCAGACAAGCTCTTCCATCGTCAGCCAGCCCGCGCCCTGCACATAGCCGCCCTCGATCTGTCCGATGTCGAGCGCAGGGTTCAGCGAGGCGCCGCAGTCATGCAGGATGTCGGTGCGCAGGATGCGGTTCTCGCCCGTGAGCGTGTCGATCACCACCTCGGTCACCGCCGCACCATAGGCGAAGTAGAAGAACGGCCGGCCTTCGCCCTTGATGCGGTCCCAAACGATCTTCGGTGTCCTGTAGAACCCGGTTGCCGACAGGCTGATGCGGTTCATGTAGGCGTCGCGCACGACCTCGTCGAAGGCGATCGCTTCCTTGCCGACATGGACCATGCCGTCCTCGAACCGGACCTTCGAAGGCTTTGCCTGGTGGCGTTCGGCCACGAACCTGGCCAGCCGGTCGCGGATCGTGTCGCAGGCGGCCTTCACCGCCATGCCGTTCAGATCCGACCCCGACGAGGCCGCCGTGGCCGAGGTGTTGGGCACCTTGCCGGTATCGGTCGCGGTGATCTTGACGCGACCCACATCCACCCCGAAGCGGCTGGCCGCCACCTGGGCGACCTTCTGGAACAGGCCCTGTCCCATCTCGGTCCCGCCGTGGTTCATGTGAATCGAGCCGTCCTGGTAGACATGAACCAGCGCGCCCGCCTGATTGAGATGCGTCAGCGTGAAACTGATCCCGAACTTCACCGGCGTCAGCGCGATGCCTTTCTTCAGGATCGGGTTCTCGGCATTCCAGGCCGCCACCGCGTCACGCCGGGCTGCGTAGTCCGAGGTCTCGGCCAGCCGGTCGGTCATTTCGTGCAGGACGAAGTCCTCGACCGGCATGTGATAAGGCGTGGTTTGCCAGGCGCCGGTGGCGACTGCCTTGCCCTTCTTCTTCTTTTTCGCCTTCTTCGCGGTAGGTGTGGCCCCCCGGCTGGCAAGGTCCGTGTCAGTTGACGCAGGCTCGCTCGCGGCGGCGGTCACGACCTCGCCGTCGCCGATCGGCGCGGCGCTGTAATAATTGACCCGCCGCACCTCGAGCGGATCGCGCCCGAGGTGGTGGGCGATGTGGTCCACCACCCGTTCGATCCCCACCATCCCTTGCGGTCCGCCGAAGCCCCGAAAGGCGGTGTTCGACTGGGTATTGGTCTTCAGCCGGTGGCTTTCGATGCGCACGGCGGGCAGGAAATAGGCGTTGTCGGCGTGCAGCATCGCCCGGTCGGCCACGGGCAGCGACAGGTCCTGCGCCCAGCCGCAGCGGGCGTACTGCAGGAACTCGATCCCAAGGATGCGACCCGCATCGTCGACCCCGGCGCGATAGTCGATGCGGAAATCGTGCCGCTTGCCGGTGATGACCATGTCGTCGTCGCGGTCGTAGCGCATCCTGCAGGGCCGGCCGGTCAGCCGCGCGGCCACCGCACAGGCCACGGCCAGCGCGTTGCCCTGGCTTTCCTTGCCGCCAAAGCCGCCACCCATCCGCCGCACCTCGACCCGCACGGCGTTCATCGGCAGGCCCAGGGCCTCGGCCACCTTGTGCTGGATTTCCGTGGGGTGCTGCGACGAGGAATGGATGACCATGTCCCCGCCTTCCTGCGGCAGCGCCAGCGCCGCCTGGCCTTCGAGGTAGAAATGCTCCTGCCCGCCGATCTCGAAGCGGCCGGTCACGACATGCGGCGCGTCCGCGATCGCCGCGTCAGGATCGCCGCGCCCGTAGACACGCGGGCCGTCCTCGAACCGGCTGTCGGCGGCGAGCGCGTCGTCGATGCTCAGAAGAGCCGGCCAGTCCTCATAGGCGATCACGGCGCGTCGCACGGCCTTGCGCGCGGCAAGGTGGGTTTCGGCCACCACGGCGAAGACCGGCTGACCGACGTAATGCACCGTTCCCGTGGCCAGCAGCGGTTCGTCGTGGATCGAGGGCGAGACGTCGTTGGCGTGGGGCAGATCTTCGGCGGTCAGGACGGCCACGACACCGGGGGACTTGCGCACCCCGTCGAGGTCCAGCGACGCGATCCGGCCGTGCGCGATTTCCGACATGCCGAAGGCCAGCGACAGGGTCCCTGCCGGGGTCGGGATGTCATCGACATAGCGCGCCTGCCCGGTCACATGCAGATGCGCCGCATCGTGCGGCAGGGGCTTTGCCACGCTCATGGGGCGACCTCCAGAACCCGCGTCACCGCGCCAAGGTCTTCCAGCAGATACCGCGTCAGCATGTTGCGCGCGGCGTTCAGGCGGTACTCGGCCGACGCGCGCATGTCCGACATCGGGGTGAAATCTGCCCCCCAGGCCTCCCACGCGCCGGCGATGGTATCCTCGTTCCAGGGCTTTCCCAGGATCGCCGCTTCGACATGGGCGGCGCGTTTCGGGATACCCGCCATGCCGCCGAAGGCGATACGGGCAGAGGTGACGCTGCCATCCTCGACCGTGATCGAAAAGCAGCCGCAGACCGCCGAGATGTCCTGGTCGAAGCGCTTGGACAGCTTGTAGCAGCGCAGACGGTCGGGCTGGCGGGGGATGCTGACCGCCTCGACGAATTCGCCGGGCTCGCGGTCCTGCTTTCCGTAGTCGAGAAAGAAGTCCTCCAGCGGCAGGTCGCGCCGGGCGTCACCCTTCCGCAGATGCAGTGTCGCCCCCAGCGCGATCAGCGCGGGCGGCCCGTCACCGATGGGCGATCCGTTGGCGATGTTCCCGCCGATGGTCGCGGCATTGCGGACCTGGACCGAGCCATAGCGCCGGATCAGTTCGGCGAAGTCAGGGTGATGGGGGCGCACCGCCTCGGCCATGTCGGTCAGGGTGGCGGCGGCGCCGAAGCGGATCGCGTCGTCTGTCGACCTCGATCCGGGCAAGGTCCGCGACCCCGGCAAGGAAGGCCACAGGCCGCAGGTCGCGCAGCTGCTTGGTCACCCACAGACCCACGTCGGTGGCTCCGGCGATCAGGGTGGCGTCGGGATGCGCGGCGTACCATGTCGGCCAGCGCGTCGGTCGTGTTCGGGGCGACCCAGGTGTCGCCGCTGGCACCCCGTCGGACCGTGGTCGCCGGCGGGGCGTCCGTCACCCAGTCCGGCACCGGCGCCTCCACCGCCGCCTCGGCCGCCCGGACGATGGGCGCATAGCCCGTGCAGCGGCAGAGGTTGCCGGCCAGCTGGTCGTCGAAATCGTGCCGGCCGTTCAGATGCGCCGTCGCCATCGAGACAACGAACCCCGGCGTGCAGAAGCCGCATTGCGATCCGTGATGGTCGATCATCGCTTGCTGGACGGGGTGAAGCTGTCCGTCCGGTCCGGAGATGCCCTCGACCGTACGCACTGCCTTGCCGTGAAGCTGGGGCAGGAACAGGATGCAGGCGTTGAAGGCGCGGGCGCCGTGGCGGTCGGTCACCATGACCGTGCAGGCGCCGCAATCGCCCTCGTTACACCCTTCCTTGGTGCCGGTCAGGCCGCGCTCTTCACGCAGCCAGTCCAGCAGGGTGCGGGTCGGCGAAATCTCCGCCAGCCTCACGGTCTCTCCGTTCAGAAGAAACTCAATCTCGGACATGTGAAACTCTGCCGCGTTACTCGTTTCGCTTCGGGAGGCCCACCCACGTTCGATGCGGCGTAGAACGTGGCCCGTTTCCCTGTCGACCGTCTGACAGGAAAGCGGGGAATCGCTGCAAAGGCAAGCCCTTGGCCCCAACCAGACCAACCGGGTGGGGCGTCTTGCCCGTTTTCCCGGCAATGCGGCAGATGATGTGACTGCGCGGTGGCGATACGCCACATCCTGCGCTAGCTTCGGGGCATGAGCAGTGCGCCCCGATTCATCCACCTTCGCCTCCATACCGAATACTCGCTTCTCGAAGGCGCCGTGCGCCTCAAAGAGCTTCCCAAGCTTTGCCGGGGGATGGAGATGCCGGCGGTCGCGGTGACCGACACCAACAACATGTTCTGCGCGCTGGAGTTCGCCGTGGGCGCCAAGGCGTCAGGGATCCAGCCGATCCACGGCTGCCAGATCTCGCTGCGCTACGAATCCGCGGGCCCGGGCGAGCGCGAACGTCCGCCTGCCCCGGTCGTCCTTCTGGCGCAGTCCGAAGCGGGCTACCGCAACCTGATGAAACTCAACTCCCGCCTCTACATGTCCGAAGGGACGGGGCCGCTGCAGGTCACTCTGGAGGATCTTGGCGCCCATGCGGAGGGCGTGATCTGCCTGACCGGCGGGCCGGACGGGCCGATCGGGCGCTATCTCAGGGACGGCCAGCGCCCCAAGGCCGACGATCTGGCCGCGCGTCTTGCCGCGATCTACCCGGGGCGGCTCTACGTCGAGTTGCAGCGCCACGGGGGCAACGGGGGCGCGGTCGAACGCGCGCTTCTCGAGATCGCCTATGCCCGCGACCTGCCGATCGTCGCCACCAACGACGTGCATTTCGTCAAGCCCGCGATGTACGAGGCGCATGATGCCCTGCTGTGCATCGCCGATGGCGCCTATGTGGACCAGCAGGACGCGCGCCGGCGCCTGACGCCCGAACATTACCTCAAGACGCCTGCCGAGATGGCGACGCTGTTCGCCGACCTGCCCGAGGCGTTGGAGAACACCGTCGAGATCGCCCGCCGATGCGCCTATGCTGCGCCCAAGCGCGACCCGATCCTGCCGCGTTTCGCCGATGACGAGGTCGAGGAGTTGCGCCGTCAGGCCCGCGAGGGGCTCAAGGACCGACTTGCCGTCATCCCGCACGCGGCGACGGTCGAAGACTACGAGGCGCGGCTCGAGTTCGAGCTGGGCGTAATCGAGGGCATGGGGTTTCCCGGCTACTTCCTGATCGTCGCCGATTTCATCAAGTGGGCCAAGGATCATGGCATCCCGGTCGGACCCGGTCGCGGGTCAGGGGCGGGCAGCCTCGTGGCCTATGCGCTGACGATCACCGACCTCGATCCCCTGCGCTACAGTCTTCTCTTCGAACGCTTCCTGAACCCCGAGCGCGTGTCGATGCCCGACTTCGACATCGACTTCTGCATGGACCGCCGCGAGGAAGTCATTGCCTATGTGCAGGAAAGATACGGCCGCGACCGGGTGGGCCAGATCATCACCTTCGGCGCGCTTCTGTCGAAGGCGGCGGTGCGCGATGTGGGCCGTGTGCTGCAGATGCCCTATGGCCAGGTCGACCGGCTGTCCAAGATGATCCCCGTCGAGGGCGTGAAGCCCGTGTCGATCGAAAAGGCGCTGGCCGAGGAACCGCGTCTGCGTGAAGAGGCCCGCGCCGAAGAGGTGGTGCAGCGGCTTCTCGACTACGGCCAGCAGATCGAGGGGCTGTTGCGCAACGCCTCGACCCATGCGGCCGGCGTGGTGATCGCCGACCGCCCGCTGGACGAGCTTGTGCCGGTTTATCGCGACTCCCGCGCGTCGATGCCCGCGACCCAGTTCAACATGAAATGGGTCGAAGAGGCCGGGCTGGTGAAGTTCGATTTCCTCGGCCTCAAGACCCTGACGGTGATCAAGAACGCCCTCGACCTGCTGCGCGACCGGGGGATCGAGATCGACATCGGGGCGATCCCGCTGGATGACGAACAGACCTACCGGCTCTACGCATCGGCCAAGACCGTGGCGGTGTTCCAGGTGGAAAGCTCGGGCATGATGGATGCGCTGCGGCGCATGAAGCCCACCTGCATCGAGGATATCGTGGCGCTGGTCGCGCTCTACCGACCCGGCCCGATGGAGAACATTCCGAAGTATTGCGAGGTCAAGAACGGCCTCTCGGACCGCGAATCGATCCACCCGCTGATCGACCATGTCCTCGACGAGACCCAGGGCATCATCGTCTACCAGGAACAGGTGATGCAGATCGCGCAGGAGATGGCGGGCTACAGCCTTGGCGGCGCCGACCTTCTGCGCCGCGCCATGGGCAAGAAGATCCAGGCGGCGATGGATGCCGAGCGTCCGAAATTCCTGGCCGGCGCGAAGAAGAACGGAGTCGATGAGCAGAAGGCGCTCGAGGTCTGGAACCTGCTCGACAAGTTCGCCAACTACGGCTTCAACAAGTCGCACGCCGCCGCCTATGCCGTGGTCAGCTACCAGACCGCCTGGCTGAAGGCGAACCACCCGGTCGAGTTCATGGCGGGCGTCATGAACTGCGATCTGCATCTGACCGACAAGCTGTCGATCTATGCCGAAGAGGTGCGGCGCGGGCTTGGGATCGAGATCGTGCCGCCCTGCGTCAACCGCTCCGAAGCCCTGTTCAGCGTGTCCGAGGGGCGCATCGTCTATGCGCTGGGCGCGCTCAAGAACGTGGGCGCGGACGCGATGCGGCTTGTGATCGAGGCGCGAGGTGAAAAGCCCTTCGTGACGCTGTTCGACTTCGCCCGCCGCGTCGATCTCAAGCGGATCGGCAAGCGCCCGCTCGAGATGCTGGCCCGCGCCGGGGCCTTCGACCAGCTTGATCCGAACCGGCGGCGGGTGCTCGACAGCATCGACGGCCTGATGGCCTATTCCGCCGCGGTCCATGATGCCCGCGCCTCGTCGCAGGTGTCGCTGTTCGGCGAGGCGGGCGAAGACCTGCCCGAACCGCGCCTGTCGCCCGTGGCCGACTGGCTGCCGAACGAGAAACTGGCCGAGGAACACGCCGCCATCGGCTTCTACCTCTCTGGCCATCCGCTGGACGACTACATGGGTCCGCTGAAGCGCAAGGGCGCGATGACCCTGGCCGAGCTTCAGGAAAAGGCCGAACGGGACGGCGCGGCCGTGGCGCGCGTCGGCGTGGTCGTCTCGGGCCTGCAAGAGCGCAAGTCGGGCCGGGGCACGCGGTTTTTCCGCATGAACATCTCGGATCCGACCGGCCAGGTGTCGGGCATGGCGCTTTTTCCCGATGATTTCGACGCGATCCGCAAGGTGTTCGAAAAGACCACCCAGGTCGTCATGACCCTTGAGGCGCGGTTCAACGAAGGCCAGTTCGATCCTGTCGCCCGTGGCGCCGCGCCGCTGGACGGGGTGGTCGTGGATGCGGGGTCTGCCGGGTTGCGCGTCTTCGTCGAAGCCCCCGAGGCCGCGCCGGGCGTCCGGGCCATCCTCGACCGCGCGCGGGCCGAGACCGGTGTGAAGGGGCGTGGGCCGATCGAGCTGTGCCTGATGGCCCCCGACCTGCCGGGCGAGGTCTCGCTGGTGCTGGGCGACGACTTCCCGGTCAGTCCGCAGATCAGGGCCGCGCTCAAGGCCGTGGGCGGGGTGCTGACCGTCGAAGAGCTTTAGGTGCCGTCCTCGCGCGGGGCAAGGACGTGGCTCGCCAGATACCGCGCGGCCAGGACCGCCAGCACGATGCGCAGGACATGGTGGGCGGTCACGTAGATCACGCTGATCTGCAGCGACAGCGCGATCAGCGACATCTCGGCCAGCCCGCCCGGCGCGAAGGCAAGGAACACCGCCGTCCAGCTCTGGTCCACGAATCCGTGCAACGGCACGGCGATCGCCGCGGCCAGTGCGCACACGAGAAGGACATAGAGCCCGCTCAGCTTCAGCGCCGTCAGGAAGATGCGGGGCGACTTGCCCACGAACCGCGCGCCAAGCGTGATGCCGATCACAAGCTGCGTCGCGGCGATGAGCCAGCCCGGCGGGCCGCCCTCGACCAGCCCCACAAGATGCACGATCGACGAGGTCACAAGCGCGCCGGTCAACTGCCAGGCCGGGAAGTTGAGCCGTTTCGCGGCCAGGGTGCCGACGACCCCGGCCACGATGAGAATCCCCCAGTCGGCCGCCGACAGGGCCTTCTCTCCGCCGATGACCATGCCGGTGGAACTGCCCACCGCATGTCCGGTGTAGATCGAAATGCCGATGGGAATGAAGACGATGCACAGCACAAGGCGCATGAACTGAAGCATCGTCAGCATGGCCACGTCCGCACCGGCCTGTTCGCCCAGAAGAACCGCCTCCATCAGCCCGCCGGGGGCGGCGCCGTAGAAGGCGGTGGCCGGGTCGATCCCGCCGAGGCGGCGCATCGCGACATAGCCGAGGAACTGCGACAGCGGGATGTAGAAGACAAGCGCCAGGACGCTTGGCCACCACTGCGGCATCTCGGCCAGAACCGCGGGCGTGAAGGCCGAGCCGATGGACACCCCGATGACGGGCACGAAGAAGAGGCGTATCTTTTCGGGGAAGACCGGTTCGATGCCGAACGGGCGAAACCCTGCAAGTGCCGCGATCGCGACCGCCAGAACCGACCCCAGAAGGAAGGGCAGCGGCAGTCCCAGCGCCCACGCCACGACGGCGCCGGCCGTTCCGATGGCCAGCGCAAGTGTCGAGGATTTGGGATCGAAGCCCCGCGGGGTGCGGATTGTCATACAGGCTCAGTAATGCGGCGGACGCTCGTTGCCAAGATAGACACCGCCGGTTCCTTCGGCTTCGCGCGCGCCTTCGCGCGACATCAGGAATTCGACCCGGCCGCGCAGCCTGTCGATCTCGGCCGCCTGGGCCGCCACGACCTCGTTCAGCTCGTCCACCGTGCGGATCAGATGCGCCAGATGCCCCTCGATCGCGTCCAGTCGGTCCATGACCCTGCCTCCACCGTTGTCGCCTTGCTCCGCAGGGGCCGACCGGCTAAACCGCGCCGCGAACGGAGGACCGGCGATGTCCAAACCCACGAAGACCCCCCGCCCCAAGGCGGTCACGCCCAAGGGGTTCCGGGACTATTTCGGCGCGGAAGTGACCGAACGCAAGGAAATGCTCGATCGCATCGCCTCGGTCTATCATGCCTATGGCTTCGACGCGCTCGAATCCTCGGCGGTCGAGACGCTCGAGGCGCTGGGCAAGTACCTGCCCGATGTCGACCGCCCGAACGAAGGCGTTTTCGCCTGGCAGGAGGACGACGACTGGCTGGCGCTGCGCTATGACCTGACCGCACCGCTCGCCCGCGTCTATGCCCAGCACCGCAACGACCTGCCGACACCCTATCGCCGCTATGCGATGGGGCCGGTCTGGCGGAACGAAAAGCCGGGGCCGGGGCGCTTCCGCCAGTTCTACCAGTGCGATGCCGATACCGTGGGTACGGCAAGCGTGGCGGCGGATGCCGAGATCTGCATGATGCTGGCCGATGCCCTGGAAGCGGTCGGGATCGAGCGCGGGGACTACATCATCCGGGTGAACAACCGGAAGGTCCTGAACGGGGTGATGGAGGTCGCGGGCATCCTCGACCCGAACGACCCCGAGAAGTTCGCACACGAGCGCGGGATCGTCCTGCGCGCCATCGACAAGCTCGACCGCCTTGGGCAGGACGGTGTGCGCGCGCTTCTGGGCGAGGGGCGGAAGGACGAGAGCGGCGACTTCACGAAGGGCGCGGGGCTCGAGGACCGACAGGCGGAACTGGTCATGCGCTTCGTCGGCGCGGCCGAGACTGTCCTTCGACGACCGCTGGGCCAGAACTGCGCGCCCTCGTCGACGGCTCTTCCATTGGCTGAGGAGGGCGTAAGCGAACTGCGCCACATCATCGACCTTGTCCGCGCGCAGGGTATCGGCGAGGACCGCATGGTCATCGACCCCTCGGTCGTCCGCGGCCTCGGCTACTACACCGGCCCGGTCTTCGAGGCGGAACTGACCTTCGAGATCCTCGACGAGAAGGGCCGCCCGCGCCAGTTCGGCAGCGTGGCGGGCGGCGGGCGCTATGACGACCTCGTCAAGCGCTTCACCGGGCAGGCCGTGCCGGCGACCGGCGTGTCGATCGGCGTCGACCGGCTTCTGGCAGCCCTCCATGCCAAGGGCCGGATCGGCCGCCAGTCGCACGGCCCCGTCGTCGTCACCGTGATGGACCGCGACCGCATGGCCGACTACCAGGCCATGGCGGCCGAGCTGCGCGCGGCGGGCATCCGGGCCGAGGTGTTCCTCGGCAACCCCAAGGACTTCGGCAAGCAGCTCAAGTACGCCGACCAGCGGCAATCGCCCGTGGCGATCATCCAGGGCGACCAGGAACGTGCGCGCGGGGTCGTGCAGATCAAGGACCTCGATCCTTGGCGCGAAGATCGCCGAAACCGCCAGCCACGAGGAATGGAAGGCCCAGCCCGCCCAGTTCGAATGTGACCGGGGCGCGATGGTGGCCGAGGTCAAGCGCCTGATCGGATCGGCCTGATGCCCGCCAAGGCCGCGATCCGCGCCGAGGCCCTGCGCCTGCGCGCCGCCTTCGAGGCGTTGGGCGCCGAGGTGGCCGAGGCCGACATCCTGCAGCCCGCCGAGATCCTGCTCGACCTCTATGGCGAGGAAATCCGCGCGCGCGCCTACACGACCCACGACCCGGTGCGCGGCGAGGCGATGCTGCGCCCCGATTTCACCGTGCCCGTCGTCCAGATGCACATGGACGGCGAAGGCGGGGCGGGGCGCTATACCTACATGGGCGAGGTGTTTCGCAAGCAGGAAGACGACCGTGCCCGCGCCTCGGAGTACATCCAGGTCGGATACGAGGTGTTCAACGGCACCGACGCCGCCCGGGCCGATGCCGAGGTCTTTGCCGCCTTTTCGCAGCTTCTGGCCCCGCTGAACCTGCGCGCGGCCACCGGCGACATCGGCCTTCTGACTGCTGCGGTGAAGGGTCTTTCGACCAGCGACCGCCGCAAGGAGGCGCTGTTGCGTCACCTGTGGCGGCCGCACCGCTTTCGCGCGCTGCTGGAGAGGTTCGGCGGCCGCGCGCCCGTGCCGGCCGCGCGCCGCGCGCTGATCGCCGCCGCCGACCCGCTGTCCGGGGCCGCGCCCGAGATCGGCCTGCGCAGCCGGGCCGAGGTGCTCGACCGGATCGCGGCGCTGAAGGCCGATGCGCTCGACCCGCCCATCGCGGCCGGAGAGATCGCCCTTCTGCAGGACCTCCTCAGCTTGCGCGAGACGCCGCCCAACGCCCTTGCGCACCTGCGCAACCTGGCCGTGGACATGCCCATGCTGACCGCCGCCGTGAACCGGTTCGAGGCCCGTCTCGACGCGATGGCGGCGGCGGGGATCGACGTCGACACCCTGGACTTCGAGGCAAGCTACGGGCGCACCTCGATGGAATACTACGACGGCTTCGTCTTCGGCTTCTACGCCGCCACCCGTCCCGACCTGCCCCCTGTGGCCAGCGGCGGGCGCTATGACGCGCTGACCCGCGTTCTGGGCCGCGGCCGCGAACTGCCCGCCGTGGGCGGGGTGATCCGCCCCGCGCTTGTCCTCGAGCTTGGGGGCGTGGCATGACCCTGCGCCTTGGAGTGCCGTCCAAGGGGCGGCTGATGGAAAAGACCTTCGCCTGGTTCGGGGCGCGCGGCATCGACATGACGCTGGCCGGCCACGACCGCGAATACGCCGGTGCGGTCGAGGGGATGCCGGGGCTCGAGTTGCGTCTGCTTTCGGCGGGCGAGATCCCGCGCGAACTGGCGTCCGGACGCATCCATCTTGGCGTCACGGGCACCGACATGGTGCGCGAGAAACTTCCCTTCTGGCAGGATCAGACCGAAACGCTGGCCGAGCTTGGCTTTGGCCAGGCTGACCTTGTCGTCGCCGTGCCCGCCTTCTGGGCCGATGTCGACACGCTCGACGACCTCGATGGCGCGGCTGCGGCCTTCCGCGCAAGGCATGGCCGGAGGATGCGCATCGCGACCAAGTATCACCGTCTCGTGCGCGAGGCGCTGCGCGCGGCCGGCGTTGCCGACTACCGCCTTGTCGACAGCCAGGGCGCGACCGAGGGTACCGTTGCGAACCTGACCGCCGAAGCCATCGCCGACATCACCTCGACCGGTGAGACGCTGCGCGCGAACCACCTCAAGTCGCTGTCGGACGGCCCGATCCTGCGCAGCCAGGCCACGCTCTTCAAGTCGCGGACGGCTGACTGGGATGACAAGGAGCGCGCGGTGTTCACGGCACTGAAGGCGAAGCTGGGGCTTTAGCGTCCCAGTGCGGCCACCATCGCCCGCACCTCCGCTTCCGAGGTTTCTCGCCGCCCGCCCGGCGGGTCGAAGTCCGAGAACGCGGGATCGCCGGGGACGGGTCGCGAACAGGCGGCGTGGACTTCGCGCGCGCCGGTCTCGGCCAGCACGCGCGCGACGTTGTCGGGCTCAAGCCCGCACCCCGGCATCACCGACATCCGACCGGCGGCCCGGGCCACCATCCGGGCGATCAGGGCCGTGCCGTCGGGCGCGAGAGGCTGCGCGCCCGAGGTCAGCACCCGCTCGAATCCCAGCGCCATGGCCTGATCCAGCGCGGCCAGGGGGTCGGGCACCACGTCGATCACCCGGTGCAGCGTCCGGCCCATCGTCCCCGCGGTGTCCGAAAGCCGCGCCAGCATGCCGGTGTCGAGCCCGCCTTCGGGCCCCTGGGCGCCAAGAACGACACCCGCCAGACCCGCGTCGCGGGCCGCAGCGATATCGTGGTGCATGATCGCCTCGTCCTCGGGGGTGAAGTGGAACAGACCGCTGCGCGGCCGGATCATGGCATAGACCGGGACAGGTAGGCTCCGCCGCCGCCCGCATCAGCCCGGCCGAAGGCGTCAGCCCGCCCTCGGACAGTGCCGAGCAAAGTTCGATCCGCCCCGCCCCGCCGCGCACTGCGGCCAGCGCGCCTTGCAGCGTGTCGACGCAAATCTCGAGAAGAACATCCAAGCCGCTACCGCACACCGATCTCGGCCAGCGCGGCCAGAAGCTGCGGCGGGGCGTCGTCGGCGGACGCTTTGCCCTGGCGCAGATCGCGCGGTGCATCCTTGGGGTCGAGATAGCGCCAGCCCTGGAACGGCCGCCGTGGCGCGGCCTCGGTCCGAACGACCTTGGGGTCGAGCACGAGCGCGCAGCGCAGGATGCCGTCGCTGCCGGTCACCTCGTCGAAGCGCAGGATCCTCTGGCGCGCCAGGATCACGCCCTTGAACACCCAGAAGATCGACCCGCCGTTCAGCACCTCGGCCTCGCGCTTGGGCCACATCCGGGTGACGTGGCGCGGCAAACCGTCCGGCCCCTTGGCGCGCGCGCGTCTTCTGCCAGTCGGTCAGATCCTCGACCTTTTCGGCGCCGACGCAGAGTTTCAGAAGGTGAGTGAAGTTATCCACAGAGTCGTCCCCAAGCCACACCGCATATCGTAGCGCACCTGACGGCGCCTGCAACTTGTTGTGGATTTGGGATGGATTGGGCTATTGTCGATATCTCTCACTCAAAGGGAATCGCCCGCATGAGCCGTTTCGCCGCCCCGATCGCCGAAGCCATCTGGGACATGAAGTACCGCTTCAAGGCCGCTGACGGCACGCCCATCGACGAAACGGTCGAGGATACATGGCGCCGCATTGCCCGGTCGCTTGCCTCGGTCGAACAGGATCCTGCCACCTGGGAGGAGCGCTTTTACGCAGCGCTCGAGGATTTCCGCTATCTGCCTGCCGGGCGCATCGTCGCGGGGGCGGGGACCGAGCGGTCGGTGACGCTGTTCAACTGCTTCGTCATGGGCACGATCCCCGACAGCATGGCCGGCATCTTCGAGATGCTGAAGGAGGCCGCGCTGACGATGCAGCAGGGCGGCGGCATAGGCTATGACTTCTCGACGATCCGGCCGAAGGGCGCTCCGGTGTCGGGCGTGGCCGCCGACGCCTCGGGGCCGCTGTCGTTCATGGATGTCTGGGACGCGATGTGCCGGACCATCATGTCGGCGGGGTCGCGCCGCGGCGCGATGATGGCCACGATGCGCTGCGACCACCCGGATATCGAGGATTTCATCACGGCCAAGTCCGACCCGGCGCGGCTGCGCAACTTCAACGTCTCGGTCCTTGTCACCGACCCGTTCATGGAGGCGGTGAAGGCCGATACGACCTGGGATCTTCAGTTCGACGGCCGTGTCTACCGGACCGTTCAGGCCCGCGACCTGTGGAACCGTATCATGCGGTCGACCTATGACTACGCCGAACCCGGCGTGATCTTCATCGACCGCATCAACGCGATGAACAACCTCAGCTACGTCGAGACCATCGCCGCAACGAATCCTTGCGGCGAACAGCCCCTTCCGCCGTATGGCGCCTGTCTTCTGGGGTCGATCAACCTCGCACGCCTTGTCCGCGACCCGTTCGACCCCGGTGCCGACATCGACGCCGACGAACTGGACGAACTGGTCGCCACAGCCGTCCGGATGATGGACAACGTGGTCGATGCGTCGCGGTTCCCGCTGCCCCAGCAGGAAGCCGAGGCGCAGGCCAAGCGCCGTATCGGCCTTGGCGTCACCGGCCTTGCCGACGCGCTCTTGATGATGGGGCTGCGCTATGGCTCGGACGAGGCCGCGCGCCAGACCGAACGCTGGCTGCACCGCATCGCGCGGGCGTCCTATCTGGCCAGCGTGGAGATCGCGAAGGAAAAGGGGGCATTCCCGCTGTTCGACGCCAAGAAGTTCCTTGCCTCCGGAGCGCTTCGGCATATGGATGCCGATGTCCGCGCAGCGATCAAGAAACACGGCATCCGCAACGCGCTTCTGACGTCCATCGCGCCCACCGGCACGATCAGCCTGTACGCCGGCAACGTCTCGAGCGGGATCGAACCGGTCTTCGCCTATGCCTATACCCGCAAGGTGTTGCAGAAGGATGGCACGCGGACCGAGGAAGAGGTCGTCGACTATGCGGTCCAGCTCTGGCGGCAGCGGTTCGGGGATGTGGATCTTCCCGACTATTTCGTCAACGCCCAGACGCTTCAGCCGCTCGAACACGTCAAGATGCAGGCGGCGGCGCAGAAATGGGTGGATTCGTCGATTTCCAAGACGATCAACTGCCCCGAGGACATCGGGTTCGAGGCGTTCAAGGACGTCTACATGGAGGCCTACGAGACCGGCTGCAAAGGCTGCACCACCTACCGGCCGAACGCGGTGACGGGCAGCGTGCTCAGCGTGGCCGAGGAGAAGCCCGCGAAGGCCGAGGCCCCGAAACCCGGCACCATCGCCGCCCGGATCGAGGCCGCCGCCGCCGCCGTGGGGATCGAGGACATCCCGACGCTCGCCGCGAAGTCCGGTGTCGACCCCGACCGCATCGCCTCGTGGGACGAGGGGCACAAGCCCACCAACCGCGACGCCCGCGCGGTGGCCGAGGCGCTGGGCGTGACCCCGCGCTGGCTGCTCTTCGCGGAAGGCGAGGGGCCGGGGGGCGCTGCGATTGAGCCCGCCGCCGAAGTCGTGACCCGCCACGGCACCGAACCCCGCGTGCCGCATGGCGACGTGGTCTACATCTCGGAACCGCTCGACCGGCCGCAGGCGCTTGAGGGCCAGACCTACAAGCTGAAATGGCCGGATTCGAACCACGCCATCTACATCACCATCAACGATATCATCATCGGCGGCCACCGCCGGCCCTTCGAGGTCTTCATCAACTCGAAGAACATGGAGCATTTCGCCTGGACGGTGGCGTTGACGCGGATGATCTCGGCCGTGTTCCGCCGCGGCGGCGATGTGAGCTTCGTTGTCGAGGAGCTGAAGGCCGTGTTCGATCCGCGCGGCGGGGCCTGGATGAACGGCAAATACGTGCCCTCGATCCTTGCGGCCATCGGCGGGGTGATCGAACGTCACCTCATTGCCATCGGCTTTATCGAGGGAGAGGGGATGGGTCTGAAGGAAGATCCAAGGGCACAGGTCGTGAACCTCAGCGGCGCGCGCGGCCCGGCCTGCCCGGCCTGCGGCCAGTACGACATGCGCATGGTCGAGGGCTGCATGACCTGCGCGTCGTGCGGGCACTCGAAATGTCGGATAGGCGTGGCTTGAGCCCGTGTTGATTGAAAATAGGGGTAATTCGAACCCATTTCTGGGGTTTTGGCGCCCATTGCCAAGGTCATTTGCGCCCATGCGGGTAGGCGTGGCTGGTGATACCTTTGTTATTATGGTCGCAACCTGTAAATGGCCATTCGCCGGGTTAACTTGGCCATTTTACAACCGATTATTGGCCATTGCCCGGACGCGTCCTTCGCCGAAACGCCATTTAATTAAATAATATCAGATTGTTAGGCGGAATCTTGCTGCGGAGGAGCATTCGGCGCCGCAGATAGGCGTGCAAACGTCGACCGATGGTGCGACAGATAGGGCAGATGCTCTTCGGAGAGCGCGATAGGCACCTTGAGGTCCACATTGAGCTGCGCTCGAGCCGCCGCGGATAGGTGAGGCGAGAACTCCGGAAACCCGTCTTCGCGAAAGGTCACAAGGTACCTGTCGAAGGCAGCGTCCCAGAGGACCGACAGCAACAAGCCGTTGTAGACGTCAAGCCGTTCCACGTCTCTGTCGCAATCCTTCCAAGGCTTCATGTGGCTTGCCCGGAGACCCGGTTGCGTTCGCTGTCCGCTTTCGCCGGGGGCCTATGGCCGAGTTCGAGAAGACCTTCTCGAAAAGAGCCGAAGCGTCGGATCGGCAGAAGACAGGCACTTGGCCGAGTGGGCAGGGTGCCGATGCTGTAGAGCCACCCGGGTGTGTGGTCGAAGACCATACATGTACCCAATCCTCCCCCAATGGGAGACGGACTTCCCTCACCTCGGCACCCGGTTCGGTCACCGGCGCGACAAGCAGGTCCGGCCCAAGCATGTAGGCGGCCTGTCCGGTAAGAGAGGGCTGACCCGGAAAGGCGAAGGATAGCGGCCGCATGGGTGGTGTTCCCGTTCGAGAATACTCGGCGAAGAGCCCCGCAAGGTACGGGCGGAGGTTTTCCCGCACCCGGAGAAGACGTTCGAAGATCGCAAAGAGTTCCGGCGTGTAGGACCAGACCTCGTTGTCGCCGCCGGTATCGGTGAAGACGTGGAACAACTCGGCGCCGTAGTCGACCTCACCGTCGGGGGCGGAAAAGGGAACGCCGTTCGGCACCCGCACCCCATGCAGGCGACAGATCGGCGAGAACACCCCGAACTCGAACCACCGGACGAGAAGCTCCTGGAAATCGGGATTGTCCCGGTGTCCTTCATAGAACCCTCCGATGTCGCTGTTCCACCAGCCGATCCCCGACATCGCCGCATGGAGGCCCGCGGCGATCTGGGCGCGATAATCCTCCCATGTCGACCAGACATCGCCCGACCACAGGATCGTCGGGTAGCGCTGTCCGCCAGCCCAGGTCGAGCGGCACAGGAGCACCGCGTCCTCGGCACCCGCCGCCTTCAGCCCCGCGGCATAGCGGCCCGCATGCAGGAGTGGAAAGGCCGACATCATCTCCGCCCCGTTGCCAAGGTGTGTTCGCACGTGGTCGGCATGCGCCGGGCGCATCTCGGGTTCGCAGGCGTCGAGCCAGAAATTCTCGATCCCGCGGTCGACATAGTTCGCCTTGACGCGCGCCCAGTGAAAATCCCGCGCCTCGGGGTTGAAGGCGTCGTAGTAGGTGAGGAAATGAACACCGTAGGGGTCCTTGTCGGGGAACTGAATCACCACCGGAACGCCGCGCTCTGTCCGTAGGAGATAACCCTTCTCCCGCATCTCGCGGTAGGTTTCGGCATTGGCGGCGACGGTCGGCCAGATCGAGACGATCGTGCGGATGTCCATCTCGCGAAGCTCCCGGACGAGCCCCTCGGGGTCCGGCCAGTCTTTCGGGTCGAACTTCCATTCGCCCTGCCGTGTCCAGGCGAAGAAGTCAATCACGATGCAGGACAGCGGCAGGTTCCGGCGCCGGTATTCGCGGGCGACCGACAGGATCTCCGCCTGCGTGCGATAGCGCAGCTTGCACTGCCAGAACCCGGTCGCCCACATGGGCAGTACGGGGGGCATTCCGGTCGCCGCGACGTAGGTCGACAGGATCGCGGCCGGCGTATCCCCGGCCGTGATCCAGTAGTCGAGGCCAGGCGTTGCGTCGGCGAGCCAGCGGGTGATGTTCGTGGCGAAATCGGCACGGCCCGTCGCAGGGTTGTTCCATAGGAAGCCGTAGCCCCGCGAGGAGAGGACGAACGGAACGACCACATGCGTGTTCTGCTGGAGGAGCGTCGTCGAGGTGCCCTTCAAGTCCTCGAGCCCGTGCTGTGGCTGGCCGAGGCCCATGATCTCCTCGCCCGCATATGCCTTGAAACGGGCCTCCAGTTGAAAGGATCCGCTGGCGATCGGCTTGAAGTTACGCGGAGGTGGCCCGGCGAAATGGCTCCGCGTCTCGGCGAGAAGCTCCTCGCCGGTGTCGGTACGGACGAAGCGAATGACGGGCTCCCTCGGCACGTCAGCTCCGAGGCGGCGGGTCAGACGCACCTCGGCCGAGATGCGTCCGTTGGCGATGCGCGCCGTCGGGCCGTCGATGCCGATCACTGAGCGGGCGGGCCCGGCAGGCAGGAGTGCGGAGATATGTGGCTCCACGACCTCGCCGCCCGGCCGCGCCCGGACCCGCAGCGCGTCCGGACCCCATGGCTCGATCCAAATGGTCTCACCGTTGAAGCGGATCACGAGGGCGGCGCCGTCTTTCGCGTACGTGTCAGCCATGAGTGCACTCAGATCGGATAGAATTCCAGGACGAGATCGGTGAAGCCATGGTGCCGAACGGGACCGCCGATACTACGGTGCCCGCGTTCGACCTCGACGGCGGCGATGCGCCCGACACGGGCGACAAGCGCGCCGACGAGGCTTCGCAGCACTTGCCGCGCATGGGTGGATCCCAGGCAGTTGTGCGGTCCCGAGCCGAAGGCGACATGGGGATTGGGCCTCCGGTCGATCTGGATGGTCGCGGGATCGTCGAAGATCTCGGGGTCGGCATTGGCCGCCGCCCAGCATAGCGCGATCCTTTGCCCCCGCGCGCGGGGCAGTCCGGATACGTCCGTCTCCTTCGTGCAGACGCGCCCGATATGCGTGAGAGGCGACATGTGGCGCAGGACTTCCTCGACCGCAGGACCCACGAGGGTCGGATCGCGCCGCAGTGCTTCAAGATCTTGCGGCATCTCGGCGAAATGCGCCATGAGGCCTGCGAGACTGTTGATGAGCGTGTCGCGACCGCCTGCGAAGGTGACATGCGCGAAGCCCAGGATCTCTTCACGGGTCAGGCCGCGGCCATGGAGTCGGGCACGTGCGAGATGACCGAAGAAGTCCTCGCCTCCTTCGTCCAAAGCCCGGTCCGTGTGCCTTTCGAGCATTGCGAGCAGCTTGGCGGCGCGCGCCGGGTCGTTGCCATCGTGCGACTTGAAGGCATGGAGGCCCCAACCGATCCAGTCTTCCGCCTCGGCCGCGGGAAGCCCCAAGAGAAGTGCGAGCGCACGGGATTGGATCGGAAGCGCGATCGCCTGCATGGCGTCTATGGGGCCTGTGCCGAGCGCGGCGTCGAGCACGTTAGCCACGACGGCCGCGATAGCGTCGCGGACGGTCGGGTCTGTCTGCGGGCGCCGAAAGTAGTCCTTCACGAGCGCCTTGTAATCCGAATGCAGCGGCGGATCGGTCTCGATCGGCAACTGCCGCAGTGTGCGCACGTCGTCCTCCGCGGGTATCGGCACACGCCCCGGGGCATCATTGGAGAACCGCGCCCAGTCCGCAGCGGCTTCCCGCACGTCCCGGTAGCGCACGAGCACGGGCATCTCCTCGGTCCCGAAGGTCCCAAGATAGGCGCCGGTCGCGCGCGCCTTCGTAAAGGGGTCCTGCGCCATCATCGCTTCCTCAGAAAGCCTCCGTCCACAACAAGCTCGGTCCCGGTCACGAAGCTCGCGTCATCCGATAGGAGAAAGAGGATGGCCTCCGCGACCTCGGCGGGCGCAGCCATCCGTCCGAGGATGTGGGCCTCGCCCGCCCGCGCGCGAATCGCATTCCCATCCGGCAACTCGGCCAGCGCTTGGTCGGTGAAACCAGTATCGACCCAGCCGGGGCTCACGGCGTTCACGCGGATTCCGAGCGGGGCGAGCTCTCCCGAGGTCGCGCGCATGAGTCCGAGCACCGCACCCTTTGATGTGTGATAGGCGGTGTATCCGTCGCAGCCGATGTGTGCAGAAACCGACGACGTCAGCACGACGGATGAGGCATCGGACAGATCCGCGTGTTTCAGGGCGAGCATCATCCCGCGAACGTTGACCGCCATGACTTCTGCTCCAGTCCTCCCAGGACAGGTCCTCGACCCGGCCGCGTGCGTTCGTGCCCGCGATGCAGACGAGCCCGGCGAGAGGTCCTATGGCGGCGAAGGCGCCGGCCATTGTCGTTTCTTCCGCTACATCCGCGACAAAGCTTTCGCACAATGGGTTTGTTGAGAGGTCAATCGAGACCGGCTCAGCTCCGGCGCGGCGCACGAGTTCAACCGTTGCGGCGCCGATACCGCCGGCACCCCCGGTTATGGCGATACGGCCCCGCATCAGTGTTTCCGCATGAAGCCGCCGTCCACGAAGAGCGTCTGGCCAGTTACAAAGGACGCGCGTGGAGAGGCAAGCCAGAGGACTGCGGCGGCAACTTCGGTCGGCGTCGCCATGCGGCCAAGAAGATGTGCCTCCCGCGCGGCGGCGTAGAGGGTTTCGGGGTCCTCCATCCCTTCGAGCGCCGCGTGCGTGAAGCCCGCGTCGACCCAGCCCGGGGCCACCGCGTTCACGCGGATGCCGCGCGGACCGACCTCCTGCGCGAGCGCCCAGGTGAAGCTCTCGACGGCCGCCTTCGTCGTGACGTAGGCCGGGTAGTCGGGCGTCGCGACATGGCCCGAGATCGACGCCATGTTCACGATGGCGGGGGTCTCGCCCTTCGACAGGAGCGGTACACCATGCTTGGCCGTGAGGAACACGTGGCCCACGTTCACGTCAATCATCCGGTCCCAGTCCGCCACCTCCATCTCGCGCACCGGTGACCGGTGGTTGATCCCAGCGATGTTGGTGAGCACGTCGATGCGACCGAAGCGGTCCGCGATTTCCGCGAATGCGTTCGCTACTTCCCGGGGATCGGCGAGGTCGCATGCGAGCCCCACACCCTCCGCGCCGTGGAGGTTGGGCTGTGTCCGGTCAAGAAGCGCGAGCGCATGTCCGGAGGCAGCGAATGCCGAGGCGACAGCGCTGCCGATTCCGCCGGCGGCTCCGGTGACAACCGCGATCCGCATGTCAGCGCACCCGCGCTCCGGAGAAGCGGTGCGCTATCATCGTCAGGATGATGACGAGCCCGAAGAGGAAGTCCGTCCAGAAGCCCGCGAACCCCGCACCGACTGCGCCCGATGGGATCAGCGTGACGGTCAGGGCGCCGAAGAAGGCACCGAAGATCGATCCAACTCCGCCCCATGTGGGAGTGCCGCCCACGAAGAGCGCGGCAAGCGCTATCAGCAGGTAGGCCTTCCCGCTTGTCGGGAACCAGACCATGTTGGCCATCTGCACGAGGATGGCCCCGGTGATTGCGGCCGCGATGCCGGAGAAGATGAAAACACCGACGCGGATATGGTCGACGTTGATTCCCATCTGGCGGGCGCTTTCGGGATTGTCGCCCACAAGCTGCACGCGGACCCCGAAGCGGTGATACTTGAACAGCACCCAGCAGAAGACGGTCCATGCAACGCACCACAGGAAGTGATTGGGGATCTGGAGGCCCGTGTCAAATAACTGCCACCGGCCCACGAACAACTCGTATCCGAACGTCTTGACCGCCTCAGGCGCGGTGATCGTACGGCCTTGGGCGAGAAGGTTCACGAGGCCCAGGATAAAGAAGTTTAGGCCGAGCGTGGCGACGAGCGAGGAGATTCTGCCATAGACGACGATTACCCCGATCCCCAGTCCGATCAGAGCGCCGATCCCCATTGTGGCAAGAAAGGAACCCACCACGGGAAAACCGTGCATCACCATGTACATGAAGATGCCGCCTGATGCTCCGACGACTGATGGGAAGGCGAGATCGAGCTCACCAGAGACGATCACGAAGACGAGCGCCGTCGTGAGAAAGACTGTCGCCGGCACCGCGAAGAGGAAGGCGCCGTAGTAGACAGGGTTGAGAAATAGCGCGGGGTTGTTCACCGCGAAGAACGCCCAGACGAGAACGAGCGTGATGAAGGCATTCAGGGCGCGGCCGTTGCGGCGGTAGAAGCGGAACCATGCCGACTGCTCCTTGCGCTCGTCGACGAAGCTGGCGTCGGCTTCGGCCGGACGGGCGGCGGCGGGGGTGGCGTCGCTCATGTCGCTCCTTTCCTCAGGCGGTGCGGCGGAGGCTGCCGGTATCGGCGCGGCCCGTCTCGGCCAGTTGGTGCATGAGTTCGATCAGGTGATCGGCTCCGCGGAAGTCGGCCTTTTCTCCCTCGAACGCCTCGCGGCCCCGGTCGATGACGAAGAAACGGTCCGCGATGTCCCAGACGTGGTAGATGTTGTGGCCGATGAAGACGACGGTCCGCCCCGACGCCTTCACCGCCTGAACGAAGCGGAACACCTTCTGCGTCTCGGTGAGGCTCAGCGCGGTGGTCGGTTCGTCGAGCACGATGACATCCGCCTTGTTGTAGAGCGCACGCGCGATGGCGACGCCCTGTCGTTCACCGCCCGACAGGTGCCCGACCGTGCTCTCGGGGTTGAAGACCTTCGAGGTAAAGCCGATTTCGCGCATCAGCCGGTTCGCCTCCTCGACCTGGCGTTTCACCTGCGTGAGGCCGAGCCAGTTCGTGATCTCGCGCCCCATAAAGATGTTGGTGACGATCGAGTGCTGCGGCGCGAGCGCCCGGTCCTGGAACACCGTCTCGATGCCTGCATCGCGCGCCGCGAGCGGAGTCCACGGCTTTCGGGGGACGCCCTTGACGATGATCTCACCCTCGTCGGGGTCGTGGACGCCGGCAAGCGTCTTTACCAAAGTCGACTTTCCTGCGCCGTTGTCGCCGAGAAGGCCGAGCACCTCGCCCCGCCGGACGTTCATGCTGACGCCCGACAACGCTTCGACATTGCCAAAGCGCTTCACGATATTGCGCAACTCGATGATCGGTTCGTCGGGAGCGGACATGGCAACTTCCGTCGGAAAGGGGGGGCGGGGCGGACGGTTGCCCGCCCCGCCGGGAGGGGTGCCTCAGCGGAGGCCTTGTTCCGCAAGCGGCACGACGTCCTCGTAGTTGTCGGCGGTCACGAAGCCCGCGCCCGTGTCGACGTTCAGCGGCCCGAGCTGGTACACGAGCTGCTGGCAGAGCGAGAGGACCGGCATATAGCCCTGTTGGTAGGGTTGCTGGTCCGAGGTGACGAGTACGTAGCCGCCCTCGAACGCCGTCATCACGCCCTGGCCGAGGTCGAAGCCGACACCGATTATGTCCTCAGGGGCCTTGCCGACCGCGCTCATGAAGACGGGTGCGGCCGAGAGCCAGGGACCGCCCGGATAGCCGATTAGCTTGGTCTCGGGATTCGACAGGAGGGTCGAGGTCAGCGTGGGAAGCTGGAGCATCTGGTCTGCCGAGGCTCCCTCGGCTTCCTGAAGCTTGATAACCTCGATCCCGGCTTCCGTGAGCACGTCGACAAGCCCGAGTTCGCGCTGGGCACGGTTCTCCGATTCCCAGCGGCTCATCACGATTGCCTTGTCACCCGGCTGCAGACGGTCGCCGGCGAGCCGAAGCGTCTCGGCGCCGAGGGCCTGGCCCTGGTCGTAGAGCCGGGCGCCGACATAGCCCGACCCGAAGCGCTCGCGGACCCGGGGTACATCGACGTTCATGTACATGACCGGGATTCCCGCCGCGGCGGCTTCCTCGGCGATCGGCATCAACGCGTCGTCGCCAGGGTGTCCCATCATCGCGATCCCGTCGGGGCGCTGGCTTACCGCCTCGCGGAACTGCGTGACCATGCGGTCGAAGTCCCAGTCGGAATAGACGATTTCGACAGTGGCCCCGGTGTCGGCGGCAGCCTGCGTGGCCCCCCGGTCGATGATCGAGTTAAAGGCGCCGCCCGCAGGGCCGCCCGAGAAGACTCGGATCGTCTTGCCCGAACACCAGTCTTCGGTCTGAGCGGCCGCAGCCGTCGCGAAAAGTGCCAGCGCGGACGCGGCGCCGATCAGACCTGTTCCAAATAGTCTCATGGTTTCCTCCCTTAACACCGCGCCTGGGCGCCAAAAACGTTTTTGTTATTTGCTCGATTTGAGACGTAGAATCTCCAGTCCGTCAAGTATCCTGTTTGAAGCCGACTAAAATTTTGCCGGATATCGCCCTCTGATCTTGACGCTGAACCAAAAACGTTTTTGGATTTGATCGTGGTTGGAGGGCTCCGCAATGGTTACGGGCGAGCAAGAGTGGTGGCGCGGAGCCTGTCTCTATGAGGTCTACCTGCGCAGCTTCCAAGATTCCGACGGCGACGGAGAGGGTGACCTGCGGGGCCTTCTCTCGCGGCTTGATTACCTCGCCGGTCTCGGAGTCGACGGCATATGGATCACGCCCTTCTTTCCCTCGCCCATGCACGATTCGGGTTATGATGTCTCTGACTACCGCGGTGTCGACCCCCGCTTCGGAACGCTCGACGACTTCCGCGCCGTGACGGACGCCGCGCATGCGCGCGGCCTTAAGGTGGTGATCGATCAAGTCTACTCGCATTCCTCGCATCTGCACCCGTGGTTCCTCGAAAGCACCGCGTCGCGCGAGGGACCCAAGGCCGACTGGTATGTCTGGGCTGAACCCAAGTCGGACGGAAGCCCGCCCAACAACTGGCTTGCCCGCTTCGGCGGGGTCGCCTGGGAATGGAACGCAAGCCGGAAGCAATACTACCTGCACAACTTCCTGATCGAACAGCCGGACCTGAACCTCCATAACCGGGAGGTTCAGGAGCAAGTGCTCGACATCATGGACTTCTGGTTCGCGCAGGGCGCGGACGGGCTCAGGCTCGACGTGGCGAACTTCTTCATGCAGGACCCGCTCCTGCGCGACAATCCACCCTCCGAGCTCACCGAAAGGCCCGCCAACCCCTACTACATGCAGTCCCGCCTCTACGACCGCTCCCGGCCCGAGAACCTTCCGTTCTTGGAGAGGATGCGGGAACGCGCGGGCGACCGGATGCTTCTGGCCGAGATTTCGTGCGACCGACAGGTCGAGCGAATGGCGGAATACACCGCGTTCGGGCGCCTTCACACGGCCTACAGCTTCGCGCTGCAGGGCCCAGTGCTTGACGGAGCGATGGTGGCGCGCGCCGTCGAGGAGGCAGGAGCGGCGGACGGCTGGCCCACCTGGTCGTTCTCGAGCCATGACGTTCAGCGTGTGGGATCGCGCTGGGGGGCGCACCGCGTGCCAATGCTGCAGGCGCTCCTCGTCAGCCTGCGCGGCAGCGTGATCCTCTACCAGGGCGAGGAGCTTGGCCTGCCGCACAGCGCGGTCCCCCGCGAGAAGCTCCGTGACCCCGAGGCGATCCGTTTCTGGCCGAACGACCGGGGGCGCGATGGTGCTCGGACACCCATGCCCTGGGAGAACGCACCCGGTCTCGGCTTTACCACCGGAGGGGGCTGGCTTCCGCCGGAGCCCGCCCACGCGCCGCTCGCGGTTTCCGAACAGGCCGGGCAGGAGGGGTCAAATCTCGAACACTGCCGCCGTGCAATCCGCCTCAGGCGCGACACGCCGGCACTTCGTCTCGGCAGCTTCGAGACAATCGAGGCCGATGCCGCGGGACTCACCTTCTGGCGGCGGCACGAGGGGCAGAGCGTACTCTGTTCGTTCAACTTCACGGACGCGCCACGCGGCGCGCCGCTTGCGCCGAACGGTCGCACGCTCATGGGCGGGATTGACGGCGGGTACGTACCTCCGCACTCCTACTGGATCGTGGAGGCCGCCCCGTGAACGAGCAAACCCTGCGCAAGCCGAACATCCGTGACGTGGCGGCCCATGTCGGCCTGTCTGTCTCGACGGTGAGCCGGGCGTTGAACGGCTACTTGGACGTCAACGCGGAAACCCGCAAGCGCGTGGAGGAGGCAGCGGACACGCTTGGCTACCGGGCGAGCTTCGCGGCGGCGACGCTCCGGTCGAACCAGACCCAGACCGTAACGTTCATGGTCTCCAAGCCCTGGACCAAGTTTGTCGACCCGTTCTTTCTCGGCCTGCTCGACGGCGTCGAGATGGTGCTCCAGGCACAGGGTTATGACCTCCAGGTCGTCATGGCGCGCGAGTTCGAGCAGGAACTCGACATCATTCGCCGCGCGGTCGAACGCAACCGATGCGACGGCCTGCTTTTCGGCCGCACCAGACCGGAAGATGAGCGAATCGACTACCTGCAGGAGCGTGGGTTTCCCTTCGTCACCATCGGCCAGACGCTCCGCAATGATCACGACTGGGTGGACCGCGATCATCGCCGTATGGGGCGGCTGGCCACCGAGCGGCTGGTTCGGCTCGGTCACCGCCGGATCGCGCATCTGGCGACGCCCTACCGCTATACCTACTCCCTGCACGCCCGCGACGGCTACCGAGACGCCCTGGCTGAGGCCGACCTGCCGTACGATCCCGCGCTCGAGGTCGAGTGCTTCCTGTCGCGCCGGACCGGCGGGGACGCCATGACCGAGCTTATCAGCCGCGGCGCAGAGCCCACGGCGCTCTTCTGCGGCAACGACATGATCGCCCTCAGCGCCATGGACGCGATGCGCTCGTTCGGGCTCAAGCCGGGGCGCGACATCGCCGTCATCGGCTGCGACGACATGCCGTTGTCCTCGGCCGTTCAACCGGCGCTGACGACCTTCAGCCAGAACCTCGACGCCATCGGCATGCGAATGGGTCGCATGATCCTCGCCCGGCTCGGCGGCGTCGGCGACCGTCTCCAGCAGATCGTCGACAGCGAACTGATCCTCCGTGAGAGCGACATGCCGCCTCCGAGGTCCGCATGAAGCTGTCGGTCGGCGATATCCGTGCGCTCAAGGGCGACCGTCAACTCACCGAGCTGAACGTGGCTTCGGTCGAGCACGCTGCGGCGGCCGAGGCCGCGGGCATTGAGATGATCGTCTCCGGCAATCTCGCCAACCGAACCGCCTATCGCGCGGCGGCGCCCGCGACGCATTTCTGCTTCGGCCTGGCCTACGGGCGATATGTGAACGCCGATGAAGCGATGCGCGCCGCCTTCGAGGCGATGGAGGCCGGCGCCGACAGCATCTACACAGCGATGCATTTCGATGTTGTGGAGCGGATGGCGAAGGAAGGCATTCCGATCGTGGGCCATGTGGGTCTCGTGCCGCAAAAGGCGCGATGGACCGGCTTTCGTTCCGTGGGACGCATGGCCGACGAGGCGATCCGCGTGCTTTCTGATGTCCGCCGCTATGAGGAGGTGGGCGCCTTCGCGGTCGAGATGGAGGTGGTCCCAGAGGAAGTCGCTTCCGCCATATCGTGCTCGACCCCGCTCACCATTATCTCGATGGGCTCCGGTGCCGGCTGCGATGTGCAGTACCTCTTCGCCGTCGACATACTGGGCGAGACGCCGGAAAAAATGCCCCGGCATGCCCGCCGCTACCGCGACTTCTCCGCAGAACACGCCCGACTTCAGGCCGAAAGGATCGCGGCCTTCGGCGAGTTCCGGGCCGACGTCGCCAAGGGCGCCTTCCCGGCGTTGGCAGAAACCGTGACCATGCACCCAGGCGAGTGGACGGCCTTCGAGGCCGCCCTGGCCCGCTGACGAGGAGCGCGCGATGGGACTTTTGAGCCTTATCACCTTCCCGATGGAACGCAGCTACAGCCTGACCGGCCCCTCGGCCCGCGAGGCGATCGAGCGGGGACTCGCGGGTGCCGACTGGTACCGTACGCCCGTCGACCGCAAGACGCTCAAGGCGCTGATGCAGCGCAGCGACGGGCCGGCGCTCAGGGATACCGCGATCTGGCTCGGGCTTATGGTCGCGACGGGCGTGGGTGGCATCTGGTTCTGGGGTACGTGGTGGGCGGTGCCGTTCTTCCTCGTCTACGGTGTGCTCTACTCCTCGGCGGCTGATTCCCGATGGCACGAATGCGGCCACGGGACTGCCTTTCGCACACAGTGGATGAACAACGCAGTCTACCAAATCGCATCCTTCATGATGATGCGGAACCCGGTGGTCTGGCGCTGGAGCCACTCCCGACACCACACTGATACAATCATCGTCGGCCGCGACCCCGAGATCTCGGGGATGCGGCCGCCGCAGCTTATCATCATCGGGCTCAATTTCCTCGGCCTCGTCGCCGTGCCGAAGAGCTTCGCGGCGCTCGCGGTCAACGCCCTCGGTCGACTGAGCCCCGACGAGGCCGATTACGTTCCCGAGAGCGAGTGGCCGAAGGCCTTCCGCGCCGCGCGTATCCACATGGCGGTCTACGCCGCGACACTCCTCGCCTGCCTCTGGACCATGTCGATCCTGCCGGCCATGCTCATCGGCCTGCCTCGCTTCTACGGCGTGTGGCTCCTGATGCTGATGGGCCTCCCGCAGCACCTCGGGCTCGCCGAAGATGTGCTCGACCACCGTCTGAACAGCCGAACAGTGCTGATGAACCCGGTGCTGCGCTTCGTCTACTGGAACATGAATTACCACATGGAGCACCATATGTATCCGCTCGTGCCCTACCACGCACTCCCGGCGCTGCACGACGCGGTGAAGCACGACTGCCCCTCGCCCTCGCCCTCGCTCTTCCATGCCTGGCGCGAGATCATCCCGTGCGTCTTCCGCCAGCTGCGCGATCCGCACCACTTCCTGCGCCCCTCCCTTCCCGTCGGGGCGGCCCCGCCGCATACGGCGCCTGTGGCACAAGCCGCCGAATAGGAGTCGCCATGCCGTGGACCGATGCCTGTGCACTCGACGACATCGAGGAAGAGGACCTGATCCGTTTCGAGCGCGGCGGTCGCGTTTACGCCGTCTATCGCCTTCCGGGCGACGAGGTCTTCTGCACCGACGGGCTCTGCACCCACGAGCAGGTCGATCTGTCCGACGGCTTCGTGATGGACGGGATCATAGAATGCCCGCGCCACAACGGCCGGTTCGAGATCCGAACAGGTGAGCCCAAGGGCGGGCCCGTCTGTGTCAAGCTCGGCACGTATCCCGCGCGTGTCGAGAACGGGCGGGTCCTGGTAGAGCTATCCTGAAGCTCGATCATCTGCCAACGGCGGAACAGTATTGCACCACCGCATGGCCGGCACCGTCGACAGCATGATCGACATGTTGCGCGCGGACTACGGCGTCATTCTTCCCGGTATCTTCCCAGCTACGTTATTGGGACCGCTCTCAAGGACGGCCTCCTGGAAGAAGCGCTCCCCTCGCTGTGTCGTCAGGAGGAAGGGATCTACTTGGTCTACCCGGCGAACCGGATCACGCAACCAAAGGTCAGGGCCATGGTGGACTTTCTGTCGGTGGCATTTGGGTCCGGCGGGGCGTAAGCGCCGCCCCTACCTACGGATCTTCGGGTGTGAGGACGAGTGCATTGTTGTCGTGCCTGAGTCCCTCGCTCCAATGACTGGAAAAGCAGGGAGCCGGACGCTTGGGAGAGGCGCAGCATCCGGGAAAAAGGGCGGGACCTGGACCTTCGCCGCACGACGACTGAATGTCAGGTCGGTGGACCCCCTGAAAAGCCCGAAGCGCACAGTCGCCCTCGAAATTCCTGCATCTTCGCCGCGTCCCTCAGCGGCATGCGTTCGGCATCTGCTATCGTGATGCCCGGAAGCACCGCGTGGCAGGCCTCGACAGCCGACCGGGCTTGCGCGGATCGCCCGAGAGCCATGTGGCTGGCCGCCAACAGGAAATGCGCGAAGTACCATCGCGGCATGCGGTGGATGGCGCGCTCGGCCCAGAGGATCGCATTTTCGTAGTCGCCTGCCATGTAGTGGGCGAGCGACAGACCCGAAAAGCGGAAGACGATGCCTGCATCGCGGGGGTTCATGCGGATGGCGATCTCTTGTTTCGCGATGGCATCCTCCGCCCGGCTCGCGAGTGCCGAGGCTGCCATAGGCGAGCGAAACCCTTTGCGTCGCGGCCGCGACCGGGCCGGTCGGCGCGACCATCGGGCAGATCGGCAAGCTGAAAGGCTGCCATGTGATCGGTGTGGCGGGCGGCCCCGAGAAGTGCGCCCATGCAGTGGGAACGCTGGGCTTCCATGCCTGCACGCACCAAACGAAAAGTACGATCTGTCGAGCTTCCATCGCGGCATTCGCAGCTGGGCACGGATCTTGAACGCACTCGCCGGTTGAACCGCGGTTTCTCGCCCGCGCTTGCCAGTGCGCGCGGCCTCCCAATTCATGGCAGGTCAAACCAGATCGTCAGCGAGCCGCGGCGCTTGAGCGCTTCGTTATCGGCGGGCCAGTTCCTGGTTTTGTAGGTTAAGGGTACCTGCGGTGCGAAATCTGGGTTCTCTGACGCGCGTGCAACTTGACCTCAGATTCCGCTCGGTCTGAAGGAACATTCCCGTACTCCAGCAGCCACATGATCGGAGAAAGCCGGAATTCAGTCATAGTTTCGATTTCTTTGTGGGCTGTTTCCAGATGAAAGACAGATGTTCACTTTCAGGTAACCATGCCCCTCCGGAAAATCAGCGCTCCCGACACGAGTGCCCGCCCCGCCCGTCCGTCCCTCCTGCGCTGTATCGGCGCGGCAGTGTTCGGATCGATTCTCCTCGTCGGCACGACCGGCCAGGCCGAGGCGCAGGACATCGACTGGGTCGTCAACATCAACGACACCGGGTTCGACCCGACGCCGGCCGGCGGCACGATCGACTACGGCCTCGTGATCCGCAACGCGGGCGGCGACAACGCGCCGGCCACCACGGTCACCCTGACGATCCCCACGGGCGCAACGCTGACCGGCGTCACGACGCTGACCGGATGCGGCGCGCTGCCCTTTCCCGGCCCCGGCGACGCCACCTGCACGGTGCCGCCTCTTGCCTCCGACGCCGCGCTCACCTCGACCGTCTCGGTCCTGACGAGCGGGAGCGGCACGGTCACGGTCGTCGCCAGCGTGCCGACGGCCGGCGACTTCCAGCCCGGCAACAACACCGAAAGCGAGACGACGACCGTCATCTCGGGCGCCGACCTCTCGATCGCAATCAACGGGCCGACCTCGGTCACGGCGGGTTCGGTCCAGACCTTCGGCGCGACCGTCACCAACCTCGGGCCCGATCCGGCCAACGGAATGTTCGTCACCTTCTCCGAGCCGGACGGCCTCGACAGCTTCACGTCCCGTCTTTCTGCACGCTGGACGCCGGCACCTATACCTGCGCCATCCCCGGCACGCTTGCCGTGGGCGAGGCCTTCAGCTTCGACGTGACCGGCCGCGTCACGGCGGCGAGCAACTCGGACGTGACCGCGCTGGCCAGCGTCAGCGCCGGAACGCCGCCCGACCCGGTCTCGGACAACGATGTGGCGACGCTCGACATCGACGTGACCGCGGGCACCGACCTGCGGCTGACGAACACGCACCCCCGGCGGCCAGCTTCTCGTCGGCGACCAGGTGACCTTCACGCTGGCCGGCTTCTACTCGGGCGACGCGCCGACGAACGTCAGCATCACCGACTCGCTGCCCGCGAACTACGCCTTCGTCTCGGCCAGCGGCACGGGCTGGACCTGCTCGAACGCCGGGCAGACTGTCGAGTGCCTTCGCCCCGGCGGCGCCGGCACCGGCGCGGACGTGGCGCTTCCGCCCGTCACGATCACGGCGACCGTGGTGTCCGCCGGAAACCCGGTCAACAGCGCGAGCATCGCTGCCGAGGGCCCGGTCGACCCGAACCCGGGCAATAACACCGCCAACGACGGCGGCGCGACCATCGTCGACCCGACCATCGACCTCGCCGCGATCAAGGTCGGCCCGAACCCGAACCTCACCGTCGTCGGCAACAGTTACACCTTCCGCCTTCGCGCCCGGAACCTCGGCACCGCGCCGTTCTTCGGCACGGTCGAACTCCGAGGACACGCTGCCTGCCGGGCTCACCGTCACCTCGGTCGCCGGCACCGGCTGGACCTGTTCGCCCACCCTGCCGCTTGCCGGGCCGGCCTCGCTCTTCTGCACGCGAGCCTATACCCAGGGCAGCCCGCTCAACCCGGGCGAGGCCACACCCGACGTCTCGTGCTCGAGGCGACGGCGACGGCACCCGTCGCTGGCACGATCAACGCTCACCGTGTCCTCGCCCGACGGCAACCTGCCCGACCTCAACCCGGGCAACGACACGACGAGCGTGACGACCGAGGGCTCGCTGTCGCCGATTCGACGAACGTCGCGGTGCTGAAGTCCGCCCTGTCGCCCACGATCGTGGCAGGCGACGTCCAGACGTTCCGGATCGAGGTCGTGAACCAAGGGCCGCAACCCGCGACATCGGTCAGCCTGACGGACGACCTGACGAACCTTGTCAACGACGCGGTGGGGCCGACCGGCTCGGCTTCATCGGCAGCACGGTCGCACCGGGCAGCGCCACTGGCCTGACCTGCGCCGACAAGCTCGATCTCGGCGACAGGCCGCCGCCTGCGCTGCGACATCGCGAACCTGCCGGTCTGTACTGCCGGCGTCGACTGCCCGGTTGCCACTGGTCGAGGTCCGCCCCGGCGGAAACAGCGGCCTCCACCACGAATGTGGCAACCGCCTTCTCCGTCGACAGTCGCCAACACCAACCCCGCCGACAACACCGCCTCGGCGTCCTACACGATCACGCCCCGCACCGACGTCACGATCACGAAGGTCGCCGCGCCGAACCCGGCCGTCGCGGGCCAGAACCTCGTCTACGTCCTGACCGCGACGAACTTCGACAACGGCCTGTCGGACGCGGAAAACGTCTCGATCGTCGACCTCCTGCCCGAGAACGTGACCTTCCTGTCGGCCACGCCTTCGGTCGGAAGCTGGCCCGTCACGCCCTACCCGGCGCGACGAGGTGGCCGGCGACACGGTCGAGTGTTCGCTCGGCGCGGATCCTGAACGGCGCCAGCGCAACCGTACGGTCGTCGTGCGCCCGAACTCGGGCACCCGCGGCACCGGGTGCTCCGACGAACGTCGCGACCGTCTCGACCACGACGCCGAGATCGATCCCACGAACAACGACCGCGCAGGTCACCACCCCGGTGGGCAACCCGCGCCTCGACCTCCTGACGAACAAGACCGACAGCATTGACCCTGTCGCGATCGGCGAGGACAAGATGGTCTACACCGTCACGATCCGCAACAACGGCCCCTCGGTCGCCGAGAACGCCGCCTCCACCCACACGCTGCCCACGGGCCGGCTGTCCTTCCAGGGCGTCAGCGTCACCGGCGGCGGCAGCTGCGGCACCGTGCCGGCGGTGGGCGCCGTCGGCGGCACGCTCGTCTGCAGCTGGCCCACCCTTGGCGCCGGACAGTCGCAGGTGACGACCACGGTCACGATGCGCGGCGTGACGAAGGGCCCGGCCCAGAACATCGCCGCCGCCTCGTCCGACGAGACCATCGCCGGCTTCGACACGAACCCAGCGAACAACACCGCCGGGCAACCACCACCGTCCGCACCCGGCGCCGACATGGAGGTCGCCTCTAAGGTGCCGTCGGTCGATCCGGCAAACCTGCGCGAGGACTTCACCTACACCGTCACCGTCCGGAACAACCCCGGCCCGGGTCTTGCCGAGGCCGACGACGTCGAAGTGACCGACACCCTGCCCGCCGGCATGGAACTGACCGGTACGCCCACCGTCGCGGTGTTGGACGGCAGCGCGAGCCAGACCACCTGCTCCGGCGCCGCGGGGGCCACCGACTTCACCTGCACGCTCGGATCCGTCGCCACGAACACTCTGCCCGAGATCACCGTGCCGGTGCAGATCGTCGAGGTCACGAGTTACCCGCAGACCTTCACCAACACCGCGACGGTCACGACCTCGTCGCTCGACGTCGTGCCCGGGCAACCGGCCTCGAACGACATGACGATCAACTCGTCGTCGCTGTCGGGCCGCCTCTTCCGCGACTTCAACGATAATGGCACCGCCGACCCCGTCGACACCGGGATCGCCGGCATCACGATGACGCTGGAGGGCACCGCCTTCGACGGCGAGATCGTCAACCCCGCACCGCCACCACCGATAGCGCGGGCAACTACACCTTCGGCCTCATCCCGCAGGGCGATCATCCCGTCACCCAGGGCACGATCAGCGAGCAGTGGCTCGAGGACGGCACCGTGACGCCCGGCACCGCGGGCGGAACCGCGGCCTCGGCCACCTCGATCACAAGCATTACTCTGCCCGCGAACACCGCGGCCACGGGCTATCTCTTCGCCAAGGTCCCCACCGCCCGCGTCGGGCTTGCCAAGCGCACGACGGCGACGACGGTCCGGGCCCACGCATCTGTTCTTGTCACCTTCGAGACGCGCGCCCGCAACTTCAGCCTCGAGCCGCTGATAAACGTGACGATGACCGACAGCCTCGCCGGGGCAACGCCCAGGGCTTTCGGCACCCACGTCACCGTCCCGGCCCCGCTGACGAGCATGCTGGCCCCCGGCGAGTACACGATCGTCACCCCGCCCGCGAGCACGGCGCGAACGCGGCGTTCGACGGGTCGGGCGACATGACGCGACCGTCCGGTGCGGCTACCTGCTGATCACCGCGACCTGCAACGTCACCGTCCAGATGCGCTACCAGCCGGTGGCGCCGCAGCCGACGCCGGCCAGCGGCAACCGCTGGCAGAACCAGGCCCGCGTCACGGGCGACGGGCAACTGGTCGGGCCAGACCCCGGCGACGAATCCACAGCTCGACGACCTGTCGAACAACGGCACGAACCCCGACCCGAACGGCAACGGCAGCGGCATCGACAACAACATGCCCACGCCCGCCAACCTGACCTTCACGCCGGCGCTGACGCTGGTGAGACTGCCGACACCTCGGGCATCTCGGTGCCCGTCGTCGCCGGCGACCCGGTAGAGCTTCACCGTGACGAACAGCGGCAACACCGGCGCCTACTACGTCGTCATCACCGACCCGCTACTGGGCGGGCCGCTGACTGCGGGCGTCATACCGATCCTTCGGCCGGGCGAAAGCGTGGTGCAGACGCAGGTCTATGACCTGACCGCCGGCGATCTCGCAGCCCGCCGGGTCGAGAACCAGGCCACTGCCACCGGCACCTGGCGCCTGACGAGCGGCGGCGCGCCGCAGACCGTCCAGGATTTTTCGGCACCGAGGCCGGAGCAACACGCCCACCGTCGTCGACCTCGGCGACATCGCCCTCGTCAAGACGGCGGATCAAAGCGCCCTGTCGACGCCGCCTGCCCCGGGGACGTCGTCACCTACAGCTTCACCATCTCGACCTTGGCAGCGCGACCCTGACCGACGTGACGCTCGTCGATCTTCTGCCGGGCTCGACCTGCCCGTCGACACGAGCCCGAGTCTCACCGGCGGGACGAACGCTACCTGGACCGGGACGACGTCCTCACCCAGGTCGACATCGACCGCGGCTTCGTCGAGAACAGCGCGACCGCGACCGGCACCTTCGGCACCGACGGGTCGGGCAACCCGATCACCGTCAGCGACGTCTCGGGCGC
>CAVPWP010000019.1:0-81562 GCA_963709395.1 uncultured Alphaproteobacteria bacterium | reverse complement strand
CGCCCGAACTGGCCGAGGCCGACCTTCTGGTGTCGGCCCAGACCGGATCGGGCAAGACCGTGGGCTTCGGCCTTGCCATCGCACCCACGCTGATGGGCGAAGAGACGCGGTTCGGCCCGCCCGCCGCCCCCCTTGCGCTGGTCGTGGCGCCGACTCGGGAACTGGCGCTCCAGGTGCAACGCGAACTGGCCTGGCTTTTCGCCAAGGCGGGCGCGCGGGTGGTGTCCTGCATCGGCGGCATGGATGCGCGCGAGGAACGGCGCGCGCTGGAACGCGGGGCGCACATCGTCGTGGGCACCCCCGGCCGGCTGCGCGACCACATCACGCGCGGCGCCTTCGATCTGTCGGACATCCGCGCCATCGTGCTGGACGAGGCCGACGAGATGCTGGACCTCGGCTTTCGCGAGGATCTGGAGTTCATGCTGGGTGCGGCACCGGCGGACCGTCGGACCCTGCTCTTTTCGGCCACGGTGCCGACGGCGATCGCGGAACTGGCCAAGCAGTATCAGCGCGACGCGGTCCGCGTGACCACCCTGTCGCGCGGGACCCAGCACGCCGACATCGCCTATCAGGTGGTGCAGGTGTCGGCGGCCGATTCCGAACACGCCATCATCAACCTGCTGCGCTTTCACGATGCGCCCACCGCCATCGTCTTTGCCAATACCCGCGCTGCGGTCAGCCGTCTGGCCGCGCGCTTTGCCAACCGCGGCCTGTCGGTCGTGAGCCTCTCCGGCGAGCTGAGCCAGGACGAGCGCAGCCACGCCCTTCAGGCCATGCGGGATGGGCGCGCGCGGGTCTGCGTCGCCACCGACGTGGCGGCGCGCGGTCTCGACCTGCCCAACCTCGACCTGGTGATCCACGCCGACCTGCCGTCGAATACCGAGGCCCTGCTGCACCGCTCGGGCCGCACGGGCCGGGCGGGTCGCAAGGGGATTTCGGCGCTGATCGTTCCCGACAAGGTCACCAACAAGGCCGCGCGGCTTCTGAAGTGGGCCAAGATCGAAGCCGAATGGACCTTCGCCCCGACCGCGGACGAGATCCTGGCATTGGACGAGACGCGTCTTCTGTCTGACCCAGTCTGGGAGAGCCCGCTGACCGAGACCGAGACGGCCTTTGCCGCAAAGCTACTGGCCGAGCACGGCCCCGAGCAGATCGCTGCCGCATGCCTGCGGCTTTACCGGTCGCGCCTTTCGGCCCCGGAAGAACTCAACGCGCCATCGGCGCATAGCCCGCGTCCGGACCGGGCACCCTTTGGCCCCTCTGTCTGGTTCGAGCTGTCGGTCGGACAGGAACGGCGGGCCGAGGCGCGCTGGCTCTTGCCGCTGCTGTGCCGGGCCGGGAACCTCGACAAGGCGCAGATCGGGAAGATCAGGGTGCAGGGCGGCACCACGCTGGTCGAAATCGCCGAGGCCGCCGTGCCCGCGTTTCTTCAGAGCATCGGTCCGCAGGGCGTTCTGGAGGACGATATCCATGCGCGCAAACTCGATGCTCCGGCCGAAGAGGCACACCAGCCCCGCCCAAGACCCGAGCGCGCAGCGCCCGAGCGCCCGCAGTCCGAACGTCCGCAGTCCGAACGTCCGCAGTCCCAACGTCCACGGCCCGTAAGCGCCCAGGAACGAGCGTCCGAAGCCCGCGCGCCCGCGATACGAGCGACCGCAACACGAACGCACCAAGCCAGAGCGCCCGCACTCCGCGCCAGCGGAGGACCGCGCCGATCGCGCAACGGGGACGTCGCCCGCCGAGGGCAAGCCCCGCGGCACCTGGAAGCCTGCCGACAAGCGCCCCGGAGCGGGTCACGCAACCGGCCCAAAAGCTGCTGTCAAGTATGGTGCGAAACCTGGCCCCAAGCATGGCCCCAAAGCGGGCCACAAGTCTGGTCCGGGCGCCAAACCGGACGCAGAGCGGCGTTCAGAGACCCGGGCCTCGGTTCCGGCGAAGGCCGCCACCGCCGAGAAAGACGCCCCGCGAAAGCCACGGCACCCGGCCGGAAAGCCGGACTGGACCAAGCCCAAGTCCAAACCGCGCGCGGGCGAGCGGCCCGCGGCATCGGGCGACGGCGGCCCTTCCAAGACGCGTCCCGGCGCGTCGGACCCGTCGAAGCGGATGGAGCGGCCCGGTGGCGCCAAGCGTCGCACCGGTGCCCCGAAGCCGGGTCAGAAGGGCGGCAACGCCCCACCCCGCCGCAAGGGGTGAGCCGCCACGCGGGCGGTTACCAGCGGTGATGAACGTGCGGCTTGATCTCGGCGTCATAGATCGCGCGCACGGCTGACATGACGTCCGGGGAAAGCGGGGCAAGCGCATCGGCCGCCGCGTTCGCGCGGGCCTGATCCGGGGTGCGTGCGCCGGGAATGACGACACTGACGGCGTCGTTCATCAGGATCCACCGCAGCGCCATCTGCGCCATCGTCGCACCGGCCGGCACAAGCGGGCGCAGTTTCTCGACCGCTTCAAGCGCCACCTCGTAGGGCACGCCTGCAAAGGTCTCGCCGACATCGAAGGCCTCGCCATGCCGGTTGAACGACCGATGGTCGTCATCGGCAAAGGTCGTCGCCCCCGACATCTTGCCGCTGAGAAGTCCGCTGGCCAGCGGCACACGCGCGATCACGGCCACGCCCTTCGATTTCGCGCGGGCGAAGAACAGGTCGTCGGGCCGCTGCCGGAACATGTTGTAGATGATCTGCACCGAGGCGACGTTCGGATACTCGATTGCCTTCAGGGCCTCTTCGACCTTTTCGACGGAGACGCCGAGAAACTTCAGCTTTCCCTTTTCGACCAGCCGGTCGAGGTCGGCGAAGAGCTCGGGCCGATAGTAGACCCCGGTCGGCGGGCAGTGTAGCTGCAGCAGGTCGATGCGATCGACGCCAAGGTTGCGCAGGCTGCGGTCGACGAACTCCTCGATCGCCTTGAAGGTATAGCCCTCTGCAACATGGGGGTCGATGCGCCGGCCCGCCTTGGTGGCGACCACCGGGCGGTCCCCGGACCGGGACTTCAGCACGTCCCGGACAATGCGTTCGGAGCGACCATCCCCATAGACATCGGCCGTGTCGACGAAGGTGACGCCGGCATCGAGGGCCGCCTCGAGCGTGGCGCGCGCATCGGCTTCGGAGACATCGCCCCACGAACCGCCGATCGCCCAGGCCCCGAAGCCGATCGAAGACACCGTCCATCCGGTGCGGCCGAAGGCTCGTTCAGATACTGCCATGGTGTTCCTCCTGTGGCATCGGCCGCGCACGGAGACGGGCCTCTCGTGACGTTTTCCTGACTACGGTCGCGGCCGACCTCAGCGCTTCGGCGAATTCCGGACCCCGTCGATGACGCGTGTGAGGTCGGCATAGAGTGCCGCACGTTCCTCGGGGCTGAGGAAGGCGCCGATTTCGACCGTGCGGTCGCTGCCCGACAGGGTCAGGTAGTTCTCGACCGGACCTTTCGTGCCGTGCATCTCGACGCGCACCCAGTAGGGGTTCGCCTCCCAGCGCTGCTCGGCGCCGCGGGGGTTGAAGCGCACAAGCTCGACCCGGTCGTCCCAGAGCGTCAGGACCTCGGTCAGGCGGCCATCGGCATAGCTGCGTTCGATCAGCACCCAGGTCAGCGCCAGCACGCCCATCATGAACGGCAAGAGCCCCCAGAGGACCGGCGTCCCGACGAATGCAAGAAGCGGCACCAGAAGCATGGCAAAGGTAATGGCGATGAAAACAACGAAGCCCCGGCGTGTCAGGGACCGATGCGGCCAGACCGACAGCCGGGCGACAGGCGGGCGCGCAGGGGCGTCACCGCCCCCCGGATTGGACGGGCCTTCACGTGACAGGGCGCCGGCTTGCACCGGCGCCCTGTCGGGAATGTCATCCCATTTCAGCGGCATGGCACCTCAGTGGGCGTGCTGGCGGTCCCAATCCTCGCGGCGGGGCAGCGTTTCGAACGTGTGCTCCGGCGGCGGGTTGGACAGCGTCCATTCCAGCGTGTCGGCATGTTCGTTCCAGTAGTTGGGCTCGGTCACGCGCTGGCCGTAGCGCAGCGTGTAGAACACCACCCCGATGAAGAAGAGGAAGGACGCGAAGGCCAGGAAGGCGCCGATCGACGAGATCCAGTTCCAGTAGGCGAAGGCTTCCGGGTAGTCGATGTAGCGGCGCGGCATCCCCTGACGGCCCAGGAAGTGCTGGGGGAAGAACGTCAGGTTCGAGCCGATGAACATCATCCAGAAGTGCAGCTTGCCGGCCCATTCGGGATACTGCCGACCCGACATCTTGCCGATCCAGTAATAGACCCCCGCGAAGATGCAGAACACGGCCCCGAGGCTCATCACATAGTGGAAGTGCGCCACCACATAGTAGGTGTCATGATAGGCGCGGTCGACCGCGGCCTGGCTCAGCACGATGCCGGTCACACCGCCCACGGTGAAGAGGAAGAGGAACCCGAACGCCCAGAGCATCGGGGTCTTCAACTCGACCGAACCGCCCCACATCGTGGCGATCCAGCTGAAGATCTTCACGCCCGTGGGCACCGCGATGACCATCGTGGCCAGCATGAAATAGGTCTGCTGGGTCACGCTCATGCCCACGGTGTACATGTGGTGCGCCCAGACGACGAAGCCCAGCGCGCCGATCGCGATCATCGCCCAGACCATCGGCAGGTAGCCGAAGATCGGCTTGCGCGAGAAGGTCGCGATGACGTGGCTGATGATGCCGAAGCCCGGGATGATGATGATGTAGACTTCCGGGTGTCCGAAGAACCACAGGATGTGCTGGTATAGCACCGGGTCGCCACCGCCGGCCGGGTCGAAGAAGGTCGTCCCGAAGTTGCGGTCGGTCAGCAGCATGGTGATGGCACCCGCCAGAACCGGCAGCGCCAGCAGGATCATCCAGGCGGTGACGAAGATCGACCAGGCGAACAGCGGCACCTTGAACAGCGTCATGCCGGGCGCGCGCATGTTCAGGAAGGTCGTGATCATGTTGATCGCGCCCAGGATCGACGAGGCGCCCGACAGGTGCACGGCGAAGATCGCCAGATCCATCGAATACCCGCTCTCGTTCGTCGAGAGCGGTGGATAGAGGACCCATCCCACGCCCGAGCCAAGCTGGCCGTTGCCTCCCGGGCTGAGAACCGATGCAATGGCAAGCGATGTCCCCGCCACATACAGCCAGTAGCTGAGGTTGTTCAGACGCGGGAACGCCATGTCCGGCGCGCCGATCTGAAGCGGCATGAAGTAGTTGCCGAACCCGCCGAAAAGTGCGGGGATCACGACGAAGAACATCATCAGGATGCCATGGGCAGTGATCAGCACGTTCCACAGATGGCCGTTCGGGGCCTCGCATTCGCCGTCCGCGATCATGCGCGCACCCTCGGCGCACATGTACTGCACGCCCGGGTTCATCAGCTCCATCCGCATGTACACCGTGAAGGCGACGGCGATGAAGCCGACGAAGGCCGAGGTGAACAGATAGAGAATGCCGATGTCCTTGTGGTTCGTCGACATGAACCAGCGCGTGAAGAAGCCGCGCTCGTCGTGCTCTTCATGGCCCTGAATGGCTGCGTCTGCCATGCGTGTCTCCCGCGTGTTATGACATCCGGGACGGGTTCCCGACCGTCCTGCTTTCGCCCGGTTCTATTCAGCTTCTGCGATATCAGCAACCATGAAGGATGTCGCAGGGCGTGGAAAAATGTCTCAGGGACCGGTTCCCGACGGGCACGCGATATTCGCCGATCGGACGTGGATGGGGCATGGATCGAGCGTGGCACCTGACGGATCGAAAGCGGCCCCCGGGTGCAGATGCCCGCAGTGTCGAACGGCAAAGGACGAGAGAGACGCATGACATCAATGGACGACATCATCGCCTATCGCTTCGACGGACACGGCGGCGCACAGCGCATCGCCCCCCAGCACGTCGGACCGGGAGCCATCAATGACGCCGATTCGGGCGCCGGGCAAAGTGGACCGTCCGGATTTCTCTGGCTGCATATTCGCCGTGATTCGGAAGACGGCGCGGCCTCTCTGTCGCGAATCGGATTGGACCAGTTCATCCTCGACGCCCTGACGGCCGAGGAAACGCGCCCCCGCTGCACCGTTCATGGCGACGGCGTGGTCCTGAACCTTCGCGGCGTCAACCTTCAGCCCGGGGCCGAGCCGGAAGACATGGTCTCGGTCCGGTTCTGGATCGAGCGCGGCCGGATCGTGGGGGCCTGGCGTCGCCCGCTTCACGCGATCGAGGACCTCATCGAGGCGATTTCCCGCGGCCAGGCCCCATCGACCCCGGGTGAACTGATCGCCCGCATCGCCCTGCGGCTTGCCGACCGGGCGGAACCCGCCGTGGCCGATCTCAACGAGGAGCTTGACGAGCTGGAAGAGGCGGCGCTGTTCGGCAACCTCTCGGCCGAGACGCGCAAGGGCCTGCCGCGCATCCGGCAGAAGGCGATCGCCCTGCGCCGGTTCATGGTGCCCCAGCGCGATGCGCTGACCACGATGGAGATCGAAGACCTCGACTGGCTAAGCGATCGCGACCGGAGCCGCCTGCGCGAGGCGGCGGAACGCGTGACCCGGCTGGGCGAGGAACTGGACGCGATCCGCGACCGGGCGCAGATCGTCCACGACCAGATCATGGACGAACGCGCCGAGGCGATGAACCGCAACATGCTGGTGCTGTCGGTCGTCGCCGCGATCTTCCTGCCGCTTGGCCTTGTCACCGGACTTCTGGGGATCAACGTCGGCGGCATCCCCGGATCGAACAGCAATATGGCGTTCCTGGTCGTCTGCGGGCTTCTGGCGGTGATCGCCGCGTTGCAGTTCTGGCTGGTGCGGCGATTTCGGGCTTCTGGGATAGGGTCAACAGGCTGAACCGGTCGTTTCCTGCGCTGGCAACGAAGGCCCGCTCTGCGGACGAAGCCGCGTTTTGGTGGTGCCGCGAAATCCGCAAGGGCAGCAGGACCAGGTCACGGCGTGCCTCGTGGCGCCGCAGCACGCCTTCCCCGAAGCCGTCGATGATACGGACAACAGGGCCGGTTTCCACACAGGCCATTCGCCGCACTGCTCGCAGATGGCTCGCTTGCGGACAAAGGGGCGGCTTGAGCGATCTCTCTTCGCGGCGCCCCCCCAACAGTCATGGTGTCGCCGCTGAGGACGAATCTGAGCCTCAGCAGACGACTCCCGAATGGCGAAGCCCTATCCCGGCGAGTACCACACCGGCGAGGAATAGGCACGGTCCTGAACAACAGGGGGCACCTCCTGCGGCAGCGGGACGCCGAAGCGGACGGCGTCATATGTCGTCCAGCGCGGCGTCGGGATTTCGAGCGCACGGACGTAGTAGAAGGCGCGCTCGGCCGGGTCGAAATCGGGGTCGCGCCAGAAGCCTGCGAGGAACGGCGCGCCGATCGTATTGGTGAAGGTGGCCGTTGGTATGTCGACCGTGTTGCCGACGGGCTCGCGCGCCCGTCCGTCCGCCCCAATCTCACGCCCGTCCGAGACGGCGACGTCGTAGATCCTTTCCTTCGAGGTGCCGTCGGCGTCGATCCAGCCCTTGATGATCTGGATGCGGTCGAGGTTCGCCCAGTCCGGATCGCGCGAGGCGCGGACCAGGAAGGTGGGCGCCGCGCCCTCGGGCGGGGCCGAAAGCCGCCCGCCCATCGGGACGCCCTGCGTGTAGCCGAGCCCGCTGAAGTCGGGGACGAGCTCGTCGCCCGGCTCAAACTCCCAGCCCGCGAAGAGACGCACGCGCATCCGCGTGCCGGTGGTGGCGAAGATCTCCTTGCGGAGGATGGCGTCGAAGATCTCGTCGCGGGTGTTCTCGCGCGCCCAGACCCCGGTGAGGCCCGAGGCCGATTCCTGCGCCGAAATGATCCGGAGCGAAGGATCGGCGGCGGGGATCACTTCCTTGTCGAACCGGCCAGGGCGCGGTTCGGCCGATGCCATCTTACCGAAGTAGTTCTCTTCCCCGCTCGACGCGAGACCGGTGTGGGAATTGGTCGTCCCGTTGAAGCCGAAGTCGTAGGGGTTCACGCCGACCGCCGCCTCGACCTCGAGCCCGGTGAGGAGCGCCGAGCGCGCGTATTCGTAGCGCAGCATCTCGGGCGTCTTGGCGGCCTGGCCGGTGAGGTTGCCCACGTCCCAGCGCTCGAAGTCGGCGAACTCGTCGTCGGGCGAGAGGAAGGGATGCGTCTCGCCGTCGCCCTTGATCTGGGTGATCTCCATGATCGGCTCCCAGCGCGACCGCCGCGCGGCGTACTCGGCGTCCATCGGCGTGCCGTCGAAGGTCGCGGCCGTGAAGGCGAGGCCGTTCGAGAGGTTCCCGTTGTGGAGATGGGCGAAGACGCGGCCGCCGGTCAGCGCCTCGTAATTCTCCATGTAGTCCCAGAGCTTCGCGGGGTCCTCGCTGTCGAAGAGCGTGAAGGGGCGGACGCGGCTCGTCTTCTCGGCACCGTCCGCGAAGACCACAATGCGGTGCAGGTTGTCGCCGCCGGGCTGCGAGGTCCATTCGAATCCGGTCATGGCTGTGAACACGCCGGGTTCGTTGTAGTGGTCCGCGAGTTCAACGAATTCGGGCCAGATCGATCCCGCCATGTCGATCTCCGCGAAGGGATCAGTACCCGCCGCCGCGAAGCTCAGGAGCAGCCCGAAGGCCTGCATCGCGGCCTCGGGGCCGCCGTTGAAGCCCTCGTACATCTGGCGCCCGACCTCTGACGACAGGAGGAGCGGGTTCGCCTCGCGGACCATCGGGGCGAGCCCCATGGCCTCGGCATGGTCGGTGAGCACGAGGAAATCAAGCGGCCGGACGAGCCGGAAGGGCTGGCCGGTGTTCGACATCACCGTCTCGCCGCGGGCCGCGCGGTAGACGTCGGCGGGCGTCAGCGAGGTACCGAGGAGGCCCGCGTCCGGCGAGAGATTGCTGTGGATATGCATGTCGCCGAAGAGCACGCGGTCGGGGAAGTCACGGAAGGCATAGGGCGACGTCACCGGTGGCTGGATCAGGTCCTCAGGCACGACCTCCGAGTAAGGTTCGGCGAGGGCGAGGCCAGGGATTGCTGCGGACAACGCAAGAACGGCTCTGAGATGGAAAGGCGCAACGGGCATCCAACGTCTCCACATGGAGTCTTTGCTTCGCTGAAATCATGCTACACACAGGTGCAGTCGAACCGTTTGGCGCGCGGACGCGAATCGACGGTCGGACGGGGCAAAGCATGCCACGACGCAGATTCCGAATCTACGCCGGTTCCGAAGGCGCCCACAGCTTTGCGTGTGCGGTCCCGGGCGGCCTTCGGCGACTCTCTGGCGACGCGCCGAGCGGGAGGGATAACCCGTCTCGCCCATGCTTGGTGCGCTCTGATCAAAGGTCTGGAACGGGCTCGGAGTGGCCGTTCGATGTGCCCAGCACCAAAGGCCGCAATGCCTCCAACTGGCCGATCGCAGTTTGCGGGCCCTGCCCCAGGGATCAGCCGAAGACCTTCGGAAAGGTCCGCTTCAGCGCGACGTCGACATCGGCCATGGTCACCGGCAATCCCAGATCGACAAGGCTGGTGACCCCGTGGTCGCGGATGCCGCAGGGCACGATGCCGTCGAAATGGCTCAGGTCCGGTTCGACGTTGATCGACAGGCCGTGAAAGCTGACCCAGCGGCGCAGGCGGATGCCGATGGCGGCGATCTTGTCCTCGCGCGGGCTGCCGTCGGCGGCGGGCGGGAGGTCTGGGCGCACGACCCAGACGCCGACGCGGCCCGCGCGGCGTTCGCCCGTCACGTTGAACTCGGCCAGCGTGGCGATCACCCAGTCCTCGACCTGATGGACGAAACAGCGCACATCGCGCCCCCGCGCGCCGACATCGAGCATGACATAGGCCACGCGCTGCCCCGGCCCGTGATAGGTGTACTGCCCGCCGCGCTTCGACGGGTGAACGGGAAAGCGGGTCGGATCGATCAGATCTTCGGGCCGCGCCGAGGTGCCGGCGGTGTAGAGCGGCGGATGCTCGACCAGCCAGATCGCCTCGTCGGCGGTCCCGGCGCGGATCGCCTCGGCCCGCGCCTCCATCGCGGCGGCGGCGGCGTCATAGGGGGTCAGCCCCTCGGACGTGATCCATGTGACCATGATCGGCCTCTCCCGGCGGTGCGGCGACACGCCTGCCGTCGGTTCCTGCCACGCGGCCAGTGGCGGTGCAATTCCCTCTTCACATCCCCCGCGCGCTTCGCTAGATACCCGCCACCTAGCCTGACAGTGCGGTCGTGGCGGAATTGGTAGACGCGCAGCGTTGAGGTCGCTGTGGGGTAACACCCGTGGAAGTTCGAGTCTTCTCGACCGCACCATTCCTTCCAGAGAAACCTTCTGGATACCTCGGCTTACTTGGCGTTCGTCGCTGAGAATCGCCTGAAACATTCTCCACATATGGTCTACGTGCGGTCGCGGATCACTCTGGGCGAGCAGTTCATGTGGTTCGCCTGTCTTGTACGAAAGACTCACTACGCGCCCACTTGCCTCGCGGGCGACCCGCACAGACAAATCTGCGCAATCAGCGATGTTGTCGTTGACCGGATCCTCGCAGAACGCATGCCGCGGGTCGTGCCCTTGGTGAACAACTGGCTGTTCGCTCCGGTGATGCCGTTCAGGCGGACCCGGCGCCAAGCCGGCGCGCCAGCGTCGAGAGCGAAAAGAGGGTGGCCGCCACGCAGACGATCGTCGGCCCCGCCGGCGTGTCGAGCACGAAGGCCAGCCACAAGCCCCCTAGCGCCGAGACCGCCCCAAGACCCGCCGCGATGATCGCCATCCGCTCGGGCGTTCCGGCGAAGGGTCGCGCCGCGGCGGCGGGAATGATCAGAAGCGCCGCGATCAGCAGAACCCCCACGACCTTGATCGCCACGGCCACCACCACCGCCAGCGACACGGTCAGCACAAGCTGCTCGCGCCGGGGGTCGATCCCGGCGGCATGGGCCAGTTCGGGATTGAGCGTGGCCGTCAGAAGCGGCGACCAGCGCCACCAGATCAGCGCCAGCACCAGCGCCGCCCCGATCCAGATCACCGCCAGATCGGCGCGGCTCACCGCCAGGATATCGCCGAAGAGATAGGCCATCAGATCGATGCGCACCCCCTCGAGGAACGACACCGCCACCAGTCCGAAGGCCAGCGCGGAATGTGCAAGCACCCCAAGAAGCGTGTCCATCGAATAGCCGCGACCGCCGAGCGATGACACGGTGACCGCCATCAGGAGTGCCACGACCAGCGCACCCGCGAAGACCGGCACCGACAGCGCCAGAGACAGCGCGACACCCAGGATCGCGGCATGGGCGGTGGCATCGCCGAAATAGGCCATCCGGCGCCAGACGATGAAGCAACCCATCGGCGCCGCGGCCAGCGCCACGCCGACACCCGCAAGTGCCGCGCGAACCAGAAAACTGTCGAGCGGTGTCATCTGGCGGTCTCGTGAGCACGGTCCTTTGCCGGGGCCTCGGCGGGGTCGTGCCCTTGCCCGTGGTCATGCCCGTGCCCGTGGTCATGCATATGGTGATGGCTGTGGCCATGCTCATGCCGGTAAAGCGCCAGCGCCCCCTGCGTTCCGGTGCCGAAGAGCGCGCGGTACTCGGGCGCCGAGGCCACATGCTCGGGCTCGCCCTCGCAGCAGATATGCCCGTTGAGACAGATCACCCGGTCCGAGGCGGCCATCACCACATGCAATTCGTGGCTGACCATGATCACCGCGCAGCCCAGATGCTGCCGCACCTCTTCGATCTGGCGGTAGAAGGCCGCCGATCCGGGTTGGTCGAGGCCCTGCGTCGCCTCGTCGAGGATCAGAAGGTCCGGCCGGTTCAGAAGGGCGCGCGCCAGCAGCACGCGCTGGAACTGCCCGCCCGACAGGTCGGCCATCTGCCGCGCGGCAAGGCCGCCCACCCCGGCCTCGTCCAGCGCCGCCCGCGCCTCGGCATCGCCGACCCGGCGCGGCAGGCTCAGGAACCGGCGCACCGTGATCGGCAGGGTCGGGTCGATGTGAAGCCGCTGGGGCACATAGCCGATGCGCAAGCCCGGCTGTTCGGTGATGGTGCCGGCGGTCGGGCGCACCGCCCCGATGATCGCGCGCAGAAGCGTCGACTTGCCCGAGCCGTTGGGTCCGACGATGGTGACGATCTCGCCCGGTTCGACCGAGAAATCGACGTCGTGCAGCACGGTGTTCCCGCCATAGCGCACCGACAGCCCGCGGATATCGACGAGGCTCATGTCCGGGCTGCCCCGGCGCGGCAATTGGGGCAGAGGCCCTCGGCTTCGACGACGGCGCGTTCGATCTCGAACCCGGTGTCGTCGGCCAGCCGGCCAAGGCTGCCCCGCGCCGGCTGCGCCTCGCCCTCGGCAACCGATTCGCAGACCCGGCAGATCAGGAAGGCCGGTGCGTGGATCTCGGTGGGCTGGGTGCAGGCGACAAAGGCGTTCAGCCGCTCGATCCGGTGGGCAAAGCCATGCCGGACCAGGAAATCGAGCGCGCGGTAGGCCACGGGCGGCTGCGAGCCGAACCCCTCAGCCCGAAGCCGGTCGAGAATGTCGTAAGCCCCCAGCGCATGGTGCTGTTCGAGCAGGATCTCGAGCACGCGGCGGCGCACCGGCGTGAACTGCAGCCCTTCGGTCCGGCAATGGCCCTCGACCCGGGCCACCGTGTCGGAGATGCAGGCCGCGTGATCGTGCTTCTGAAACCCGATGCTGTCCATGTTCATCCTTCCGACGCGGGTCGGAGCCAAGGGAGGGCCGCGTCTTTTGTGCCTTGATATGTAATACCATCCACCGTATCAAGCACCCCGATGTTATAAGATCACATTGAGGTCTCCATGCGCACCCTGCTTACCGCCCTGCCCTTTGTCCTTCTTGCCCCTGCCGTGCTGGCCGAGGTGCCGAAGGTCGCCGTCGATATCACTCCGGTCCACGGCCTTGTGGCGCGGGTGATGAACGGGGTGGGATCACCCGACCAGGTGATCCAGCATGGCGCATCGCCGCATGAATACGCATTGCGCCCGTCCGAAGCCGCGGCGCTGGAACGCGCCGACCTCGTGTTCTGGGTGGGCGACGACCTGACGCCCTGGCTCGAGGGGTCTCTCAACACGCTTGCGGGCGACGCGACCGCCATCGCGCTGCTCGACGTGCCCGGCACGATCAGCCTTCCCTTCCGCGAGGGCGCGACGTTCGAGGCGCATGACCACGGGGATGACGACCACGCGCATGACGACCACGCGCATGACGATCACGGGCACGACGATCACGGGCACGACGATCATTCTCATGACGACCATGCTGCCGATGGTGGTGGCCACACCCACGAAGGCACGGACCCTCACGCCTGGCTCGACCCCGAGAACGCGAAGCTCTGGCTCGACGTGATCGCGGCCGAACTGTCAGCCGCCGATCCGGCGAATGCCGCGCGTCTATGCCGCCAACGCGGCGGCGGGCCGGTCCGAGATCGACGCGGCGGCGGACGAGGTGGCGGCGGCCGTGGCCCCGCTGCGCGATGCGGGCTTCGTGGTCTTTCACGATGCCTACCAGTATTTCGAGGATCGTTTCGGCCTTCAGGCGGCCGGGGCGATCACGCTCAGCGATGCGACAAGCCCCAGCCCCGCACGGATCGCCGAAGTGCGCGATGCCGTGGCGGAGTTCGGCGTGGCCTGCGTCTTTTCCGAGCCTCAGTTCGACCCCGGTCTGGTGGCGGCCGTGGTCGCAGGCTCGGGCGCACGGACGGCGGTGATCGACCCCCTTGGCACCGAAATCGCGCCGGGGCCGGAGTTCTACCCCGCGTTGCTGCGGGATCTGGCAGCGCGCATGGCGTCGTGCCTCTGACCCTGGCGCTGCGGCGGAGGACCGGCGGGCCGAACCCTCAGCCCAGCCGGTCCTTGACCATCGGACCGACGCGGGCGAAATCCATCTGGCCGGTATAGCGCGACTTGAGGTCACCGATGACCTTGCCCATGTCGCGGATCGAGGTGGCCCCGGTCGACTTGATGGCCTTGTCGATCGCGGCGGACACCTCGTCCTCGTCAAGCTGGCGCGGAAGAAAGCCCTCGATCACGGTGATCTCGGCGCGTTCCTGCTCGGCCATTTCAAGCCGGCCGCCCTCCTCGTAGGCGCGGACGCTCTCGTTGCGCTGCTTCACCATCTTTCCGAGGATCTGCAGGATTTCGTCGTCGCCGGCGCCGTCATCGACACCCTCGCCCCGCAGCGCGATATCGCGATCCTTGATCGCGGCACTGATCAGACGAAGGGTCGACAGTCGGCCGGCGTCCTTCTGTTTCATGGCATCCTTCAGCTCGGTGCCGAGGCGCGCGCGCAGGCTTGTCATCCGGTTCTCATCCCCATGATCCCGAAAGGGCCGACTTATCGTCAGTGGAGGCGCGGTGCAAGCGCCCGCCTCGTACGGACATCTGGAACCGCGCTGCAGAAATCAGGGAATCGCCAGGCATTCCCTAACCTTACCATACGTCAGGGAGCCCATACTTAAGGGCACTCTGCGGCCCGTGCCGCGAGCCTCTGGCGTGCGATGGGCAGGGCCGACACCGTGGGCGAAGGGGTCCGGCCGCTCGTGCTTTCGCCGGCCGACCGTAGCGATGCTTGCCATCCCCCCGCCCCTTCTTTAAGGCTCACAACGATTTTCCGATCCTTGGAGCCCGCCATGCCACAGCGCCCCACCGCCTGCCTTGCTCTTGCGGACGGCACGCTGTTCTTCGGGCGTGGGTTCGGCGCCACCGGCCTGACCACGGCCGAGCTGTGCTTCAACACCGCCATGACCGGATACCAGGAGATCATGACCGATCCGTCCTATGCCGGGCAGGTCGTGACCTTCACCTTTCCCCATATCGGCAATGTGGGCGTGAACCCCGAAGACGACGAGACCGCCGACCCGGTTGCCGCCGGCATGGTCGTCAAGTGGGATCCGACCGACCCGTCGAACTGGCGCGCGACCGAACACCTGACCGACTGGCTTTCCCGGCGCGGGCGCATCGGAATGGGCGGGATCGACACCCGCCGCCTGACCCGCGCGATCCGCCAGCAGGGGGCGCCTCATGTGGCGCTGGCCCATGATCCCGAAGGCAACTTCGACATCGAGGCGCTGGTCAAGGCCGCCCGCGCCTTTCCGGGCCTTGTCGGTCTCGACCTGGCGCGCGAGGTGTCGACGCGCCAGTCCTACCGCTGGGACGAGATGCGTTGGGCCTGGCCCGAAGGCTATGTCCGCCGCGAGGGACCGGGCCACCGGGTCGTGGCCATCGACTATGGCGCCAAGCGCAACATCCTGCGCTGCCTCGCCTCGGCGGGGTGCGAGGTGACGGTGCTTCCCGCGACCGCGACGGCCGAGGATGTTCTGGCGCTGAACCCCGACGGGCTCTTCCTGTCGAACGGCCCGGGCGACCCGGCCGCGACGGGAGAATACGCCGTGCCGATGATCCGGGACGTGCTCGACCGGAGCGCGATGCCGGTCTTCGGTATCTGCCTTGGCCACCAGATGCTGGCGCTGGCGCTCGGGGCGCGGACGATCAAGATGAACCACGGTCACCACGGCGCGAACCACCCGGTGAAGGACCTGCAGACCGGCAAGGTCGAGATCACGTCGATGAACCACGGCTTCACCGTCGACGCCCAGACGCTGCCCGCCGGTGTGATCGAAACCCATGTGTCGCTCTTTGACGGGTCGAACTGCGGCATCCGTCTCGACGATCGCCCGGTGTTCAGTGTCCAGTATCACCCCGAGGCCAGCCCGGGCCCGCAGGACAGCTACTATCTCTTCGAGCGGTTCGTCGCGGCGATGGATGCGCGCAAGGTTCCGGCCTGAGGCGAGATCAGCGGCCGGGGCCCGCTTAACCCGCCATTAACCACACTGCGGAATTCTGGCGCGGCTTGCCTGTTCCTGTCGCGCGGTGCCAGATGTCTTCGCTTCCCCTTCGGCTGCTCCCGTCGCGACCAGACGGTGCCCTGCCCGCCCCCGAGCGCGACAGACCGCTGCCGCTCCACGAGGCCCTCGTCGCGGCGGGTCAGGTCTCGGCCGCCGACATGGCGCGCGTCCGCACGCGCATCCGCCGGAGCGAGGCCACGCTTGCCGATGCTCTTGTCACGGCGGGTCTTGCCGATCCCGAGGGCATCGCCTTCGCGCTGGCCCGGACGCACGGCGGCGCGGTGCTCGACCTTGCCGCCGATCCGCCCGACGCGCGCCTGATCGACCTTTACGGTGTTGCCCCGTCCCTGCGCGACGGGGTCCTCCCATGGCGGCGGATCGGGGCGGCGACCGTCGTCGCGGTGGCTGATCCCGCCGCCTTCACAGCCGCGAAACCCCATCTCGAACGTCTGTTCGGTCGGGTGATGATGGGTCTTGCCCCGGCACCGCAGATCGAGGCCGCCCTTCTGCGCCAGCGCCGCCATGCCCTGGCCGCCCGCGCCGAAACCCGCGTCGCCATCGGCGAAAGCTGTCGCGGCCTCTGGCGGGAACACCCGAGCGCCTGGACGCTGGGCGTGGGCGCGCTGGCAGTGCTGGCGATGGCAGTCTGGCAGCCCGTAGCGGTCTTCACGCTTCTGGCGATCTGGGCCTGCCTTACGCTGTTTCTGACGCAGGGCCTGCGCGCGGCCGCGGCGCTGGCCGAACTGACGCGCCGCCGCGAGGACGCGCGCATCTTCGCCAGCCGGCGGAACAAGCCCGAACTGGCGCGCCTGCCCCGCGTCAGCCTGCTTGTCCCGCTTTTCCGCGAGCGCGAGATCGCCGGGCGACTTCTCCGCCGTCTCGACCGGCTGGCCTACCCGCGCGAACTTCTCGAGATCTGCCTGATCGCCGAGGAAAATGACACGATCACCCAAGGGACCATCGCAAATGCGGGTCTTCCGCGCTGGATGCGGCTGATCATCGTGCCGCCCGGCACGCTCCAGACCAAGCCGCGCGCGTTGAACTACGCGCTCGATTTCACGCGCGGGTCGATCGTGGGGGTCTATGACGCCGAGGACGCCCCGGCCCCGGACCAGATCCTGCGCGTGGTCGAGGCCTTCGGCCGCGCCGGACCCGATGTCGCCTGTCTTCAAGGGGTTCTCGATTTCTACAATCCGCGGCAGAACTGGCTTTCGCGGTGCTTCACGGTGGATTACGCGGCGTGGTTCCGGGTGATCCTGCCGGGGATGGCCCGACTTGGCCTTGTCATCCCGCTGGGGGGGACGACGCTGTTCTTCCGGCGTGCGGCACTCGAGACGCTGGGCGGATGGGACGCACATAACGTGACCGAGGACGCCGATCTCGGCATCCGCCTTGCCCGGCGTGGATACCGAACCGAGCTGATCCCGACGGTGACCGGGGAAGAGGCGAATTGCCGGCTCTGGCCCTGGGTCCGGCAGCGGTCACGCTGGCTCAAGGGCTATGCGCTGACATGGGCGGTGCATTCGCGGTCGCCCCGGCGGCTGATGTCGGATCTCGGACCCTGGCGCTTTTTCGGCGTGCAGGTGTTGCTTCTGGGAACGCTGTCGCAATTCGTCCTGGCGCCTGTGCTCTGGTCTTTCTGGCTGCTGCCGATGGGGCTGCCGCACCCGCTGGCCGGCGTGATCCCCATGGGCCTGTTTCTCACGCTGGGCGGGCTTTTCCTTCTGGCCGAGGTCATCAACATCGCGATCGGCTGCGCCGCCGTGTCCGGGCCGAAGCACCGCTGGCTCATCCCCTGGGTTCCGACCCTGCACTTCTACTGGCCGCTTGGGGCCGTCGCTTCGTACAAGGCCTTGGCCGAACTGATCGCGCGCCCGTTCTTCTGGGACAAGACGGCGCACGGCCTCGACGCGGACGCAGGCAAGACGGGGGACGCCGCCCGCGACGCCGCTCCGGTGGCCTAGTCCGCGCGTTCGGCCGCCTCGGCGTCGCTGCGCAGACGGGTCTCGAAGGCGTTCGAGATGTGGTCCTTCAGCGCGCGATAGGCGGCTTCGCCATCGCTCGCCGCAATCGCCTCGACGATCCGGCGGTGTTCGTCCAGCGCTATGGCCCCGCGGCCCGCCGCCGCTAGTGTGGTCGTCGCCATCAGCGCCATCGAGCGGTACACAAGGTCGAGCTGCTGCACGAGGTAGCGGTTGTGCGAGGCCAGATGGACCTGCCGGTGAAACCGCCGGTTGGCCCGGGCGAGTGCAGCGGGGTTGTCGACAAGCGCCGCGTCTTCTTCCACCATCTTGTTGAGCACCCGCACCTCTTCGTCGGTCGCGTGCTTGGCCGCCAGCCGTGCCGCCAGCCCCTCGAGCTCGCGCCTCACGACGTAAAGCTCGGCCATCTGGTTGTGGTCGAGCGAGGCCACGATCAGGCTGCGTCCATCGCGCGCCAGAAGCGATTGCGTCTCCAGCCGCTGAAGCGCCTCGCGGATCGGGGTGCGCGACACGCCGAACCGCTCGGCCAGTTCGCTTTCCACCAGCCGGTCGCCGGGACGGTAGGTGCCGATGTCGATGGCGTGCAGGATCAGCGCATAGGCATCGCGCTGTGTGGACTTGAGGTCGGTCATTGACGCACTCCGGCAGAAAACCTTTGTGAAGGGTAATCGCTCGGGCTGCAGAGGCAACCGCCCATTGCCGCGGGACGGCCAGCGACCTACCTCTGACCCCATGGTGGCCGACCGATTCTCACATGTCACGGCGTGGGTCTTCGACCTCGACAACACGCTCTACCCGCCCGAGGCGCGGCTTTTCGACCAGATCGAGGTCCGCATGACCGACTGGGTGATGGACGCGCTTGGCGTCGACCGGGCCGAGGCCGACCGCCTGCGGCGGCACTACTGGCGCACCTATGGCACCACACTGGCCGGGCTGATGGACGAACACGGCGTCGACCCCGGCCCCTACCTCACCCATGTGCACGAGATCTCGCTCGACGCGCTTCAGACCGATCCCGCGCTGGCCGGGGCCATATCCGCCCTGCCGGGTCGCCGCATCGTCTATACCAACGGCAGCGCGCCCTATGCCGAACGGGTGCTGGCCGCGCGCGGGCTGTCGAACCTCTTCGACGCCGTCTACGGGGTCGAGCACGCGGGCTTCCGCCCCAAACCCGAACGCGCCGCCTTCGAGAGGGTCTTTGCGCAGGACGGCATCGTGCCGGCCACCGCGGCGATGTTCGAGGACGACGTGCGCAACCTCGAGGCGCCGCACGCGATGGGCATGCGCTGTGTGCTCGTCGCCCCAGATCCCCATGACGCGCCCCATATCCACCACCACACCGCCGACCTTGCGGACTTTCTGTCGCAGCTTCGACGCTGATTATCCGGCCCATCGCCGCTGAAATCCTAGCATTCGAACATAGATGTCCTCCATCGAACAGGAGATGACATCATGGCAGTTGCCACCGCTATACCCGCCCGCCCGCCGCTTTGGGTGCGGCTTTTCTACATGGTCCCGGTCTTCGGCTGGATCGCCCGGGACACGGTCGAAAACGGCGAGGAGAACCTCTACTACGGCATCGCCCTTGTCCTCAGCCTCTGGGGCATCGCGATCCTGACCTTCGGCCTTCCGGGCCTCTTCATTCCCGCGCTCGCCATGGTGCCGTTGATCTTCATGGTCCTTCTGGCGATCACCTGGGGCTGAGACGCTTTGGCGCTGGAGCGTCGCGTTCCCGCGTCCTAGAGTGAGGCCATGACCAGAACGCGCACCGATATCCTGATCTCGGGTGGCGGCATCGCCGGGCTGACCGCCGCCGCCGCCTTCGCGCAGCAGGGGTTTTCGGTCATGCTCGCCGACCCCGCTCCGCCGTCCGCCGATGCCGAAGCCGACGGGTCCGACCTGCGCTCGACCGCGTTCCTCGCCCCTGCCATCGCGCTTTTCCAGAATGCGGGCCTCTGGGACGCGCTGGCGCCTCATGCGGCGCGGCTCGACACGCTGCGGGTCGTGGACACCACCGGCTGGCCACCCGAGATCCGCGACGAACGCGCCTTCCGGGCCGAGGATGTGACCGACGGCCCGTTCGGCTGGAACCTGCCCAACTGGCTGACGCGCAAGGTGCTGGTGGACCGCCTTGCCGATTTCCCGAACGTTGATCTGCGCATCGGCACCGGGTTTTCATCAATGCTGACGCGTGAAAGCGGCGCGATCGTCCGGCTGACGGACGGCAGCCGGATCGACGCGCGTCTGGTCGTCGGGGCCGATGGCCGCGCGTCACCGGTGCGCGAGGCCGCCGGAATCGGCGTCGATGTCACGCGCTACGGGCAGAAGGCGCTGGCCTTCGCCGTGACCCATCCCCACCCTCACGACAGCACCTCGACCGAGCTTTACAACGAGGGGGGCGCCTTCGTCCTGGTCCCGCTGCCCGATCACAAGGGCGGCCCGGCCTCTGCCGTTGTATGGATGGAGCGCGGACCACGCGCCGTCGAACTGGCGGCGTTGGATGCGCGCAGCCTGGCGCGGCTGGCCACCGAACGCAGCTGCGGCATCCTGGGCCAGCTTGACCTGGCCAGCCCCGTGCGGATCTGGCCGGTCGTCACGCAGGTGGCCGAACGACTGACCGCCGAACGGACGGCGCTGGTGGCCGAGGCCGCTCATGTCCTGCCCCCCATCGGGGCACAGGGCCTGAACACATCGCTGCACGATGTGGCGGCACTTGTGCGGCTGGCCGCCGATGCGCCACAGACGCTGGGGACGCCGGCGATGCTGGCGGCCTATGAAAAGGCGCGGGCCACCGACATCCATGTCCGCGCCCGGGTGATCGACCTCTTCAACCGCGTCTGCCGGTCGGGCGGCGCGCCGCTTCAGGCGCTGCGCCTGGGCGGTCTGCGCGTGGTCCACGACGTGGCGCCGCTGCGCCGCGCCGTCATGCAGGCCGGGCTGGGCCGGGCTCAGAGCACCTGATCGAGCACCGCCTTCCAGCCGCCCGACGCTGCCCGACACATCCTTCAGCTTGTCGATGCCGAAAAGACCCAGACGGAAGGTGCGGAAATCATCGCCCTCGCCGACCATCAGCGGAACGCCGGCCGCGATCTGCATGCCATGGGCGGCGAAGGCGCGGCCGGTCTGGATCTCGGGATCGTCGGTATAGCTGACCACCACCCCCGGCGCGCCATAGCCCTCGGCGGCGACCGACCGGATGCCGTGCTTGCCCAGCAGCGCGCGCACACGTTCGCCCTGCTCCCACTGCGCATCCTTCAGGCGCGAGAACCCGTGCGCCTTGGCCTCGAACATCGCGTCGCGGAACTGGCGCAGCGCGTCGGTCGGCATGGTGGCGTGATAGGCGTGGCCGCCGTTCTCGTAGGCTTCCATGATCGACAGCCACTTGCCCAGGTCGATCGCGAAGGAGGTCGATTTGGTTTCCTTCACCCGCGCGACCGCGGCCTCCGACAGCATCACGAGGCCCGCGGCGGGGGCCGATGACCAGCCCTTCTGCGGCGCCGAGATCACGACATCGACGCCCAGCGCCTTCATGTCGACCCAGACGCAACCCGACGCGATGCAGTCGAGCACGAAAAGCCCGCCCACCTCGTGCACGGCGGCGGCCACCTGCGCGATGTAGTCGTCGGGCAGGATCACCCCGGCCGAGGTTTCGACATGCGGGGCGAAGACCACGGCGGGCGAGGTTTCGCGGATCTTGGCCACGACCTCATCGACCGGCGCGGGCGCAAAGGGCGACTGCGGATCGTTGCCCGACCGCCGCGCCATCATCACGGTCTCGGAGGCGGGCATGCGCCCCGCCTCGAAGATCTGGCTCCAGCGGTAGGAGAACCAGCCGTTGCGAATGACCATCACGTCGGCGTCGGTGGCCAGCTGGCGGGCCACGGCCTCCATCGCATAGGTGCCGCCGCCGGGGACGACCGCCACGCCGTCGGCGACGTAGACCTCGCGCAGGACGGTCGAGATGTCGCGCATCACCTTCTGGAAGGCGGCGCTCATGTGGTTGAGCGAACGGTCGGTGAAGACGACCGAGAACTCGAGCAGGCCGTCAGGGTCGATGTCGGGCAGAAGCGCGGTCATTGGGGATCTCCTTCGGTTTGCCTTCCGCTACCCTGCCCGGACAGGATTTGCAAAGGTCCGTTCGTCTCGCCGCCCTTCGGACGGCGGCGACGGGTCCCCGAAACGACGCGCTGCGCAATCAGAGAACGGTCAGCGATTTCACCCAGATATAGCGCCCGGTAATACCGCGATCGACTTCGCCCATGAGGCGCACGCGGGTGTCCGGCCCGACCTGCTGGCCACCGAACGTGCCGCCCGGAATCTCGACACGGATCTCGCCGGTGTCATCGGCGAAACTGTAGTACTCCTCGCGCAGGTGCGCGACGATGTTGCCCTCGAGCGTGACATAGCTGCCGGTGCGGGCGTTCTGTGCATCGGCGACACTGGTCGGGGTTCCCTCGACGCTGGGTCCGGTGAACTGGGCAAGGGCCGGCGTGGCGAGAGTCGCGGACAGCGCAAGAAGGATGAAGTCGCGGCGGGCAGGCATGGATCGTCCCCTATATTCGTTTGAATGCAAATCAGTGTCCCCGATCTGGGGGCTGAGACCGGCAATTCAAGAGGCCCGCCGCCTCGATCCTACCCGATCGGTCCCGGCCGCCTCTCTTCGCTCAGAAGCACGTTGGCGTCGACCTGCCCCACCCCCGGCAGGGTCATGATCCGCCGCCGCAGAACGCGCTCGAAGTCACTGATGTCGCGCGCAACCACGCGCAGGCGATAGTCGTAAAGCCCCAGAACGTGCTGCACGGTCTGCACCTCGGGAATGGCCGTGACCGCGCGCTCGAAATCCTCGAGGCTGACGCGCCCCTTGGCGGCCAGCTTCACGCCAAGGAAGACCGTCACCCCGAAGCCCAGCGCCTCGCGGTCCAGCAGGACCCGCTTGCCCCGGATCGCGCCCGAGTCTTCAAGCCGCCGCATCCGCCGCGCCACCAGCGACTGCCCGACGCGCCGCTCGCGCGCGATCGACGCGGCACTGCGCGCGCCGTCGCCGGCCAGCGCGCGCAGGATGAACCGGTCGAGGGGGTCGAGCGCGATCACAGCGGCAATGTCTCCTCGTCCTTGATGACCGCGACATGCATCAGCGCCTCGACATCCGAGATATGCGGCAGCATCAGGATCCGGCTGCGATAGATTTCCTGGTAATGCGGCATGTCGAGCGCAATGACGTTCAGCCGCACATCGACCTGGCCGAGGAAGGTCTGGATCTCGATCACCTCGGGCACCTCGCGGGCGGCGGCGATGAACTCGTCGAAGGCGCGCGGGACGGTCTTGTCGAGGGTGAAGCGCAGGCTGACCTCGACCTCCCAGCCAAGCCTGCGCCAGTCGATCGCCGCTTCGACGCCCCGGATCACCCCGCCCGCCCGCATCCGTTCGAGCCGCCGCCAGCAGGTCGCAAGGGTGACACCCGCCCGCGCGGCCAGATCGGCGTTCGACTGGCCCGGGTCCGCCTGGTAGTGGCGCAGGATGCGGCGGTCGAGATCGTCGATCTGCATATTTCTTCCGGAAATAATACTATTGTAGCGATCTTTTTCGCTATTGATTGCTGAAATGTCAAATTTAGAACGTCTCTGCCGGTGAGAACGCGATACTTCGATCCTCGGACACAAAGGGAGATCCGACATGCGCGTTTATTATGACCGCGATTGCGACATCAATCTCATCAAGGACAAGAAGGTGGCGATCCTGGGCTACGGCTCGCCAGGGCCACGCCCACGCCCTCAACCTGCGCGATTCGGGCGCCAAGAACCTTGTCGTCGCCCTGCGCGAGGGCTCGCCCAGCGCAAAGAAGGCCGAGGCCGAGGGCCTGACCGTCATGGGCATCGCCGAGGCCGCCGCATGGTGCGACCTGATCATGTTCACCATGCCCGACGAGCTTCAGGCCGAAACCTACCGCAAGCATGTGCATGACAACCTGCGCGAAGGCGCGGCCATCGCCTTTGCCCACGGTCTCAACGTGCACTTCGGTCTGATCGAGCCGAAGCCCGGCGTCGACGTCATCATGATGGCGCCGAAGGGCCCCGGCCACACGGTGCGCAGCGAATACACCAAGGGCGGCGGCGTGCCCTGCCTTGTGGCGGTGCACAACGACGCCTCGGGCAAGGCGCTCGAGATCGGGCTTTCCTATTGCTCGGCCATCGGCGGCGGTCGCTCGGGGATCATCGAAACCAACTTCCGTCAGGAATGCGAAACCGACCTCTTCGGCGAACAGGCGGTTCTCTGCGGCGGCCTTGTGGAACTGATCCGCATGGGCTTCGAGACGCTGGTCGAAGCCGGCTACGAGCCCGAGATGGCCTATTTCGAGTGCCTGCACGAGGTGAAGCTGATCGTGGACCTGATCTACGAAGGCGGCATCGCCAACATGAACTACTCGATCTCGAACACCGCCGAGTACGGCGAGTACGTCAGCGGCCCGCGCATCCTGCCCTATGACGAGACCAAGAAGCGGATGAAGGATGTCCTGACCGACATCCAGACCGGCCGGTTCGTGCGCGACTTCATGCAGGAAAACGCCGTCGGCCAGCCGATGTTCAAGGCGACCCGCCGCCTCAACGACGAGCATCAGATCGAACAGGTCGGGGAAAAGCTGCGCGCCATGATGCCGTGGATCTCGGCCGGCAAGATGGTGGACAAGGCCAAGAACTGAAGCTGAAAGGCCCTGGGGTCAGGGGCGTCCCTTCGGGGGCGCCCTTTTTCGTGCGACTGCGCCCCGGCGCGGCGTCAGGCCGCCGTCGTCTCGACCTCGGCGGCGATCCCCTCGACGACGCGTGTCAGAAGTGCCTCGTCCTCGCATTCCGCCATGATGCGGATCAGGGGTTCGGTCCCCGACTTGCGGATCAGTAGGCGGCCGCACCCTGAAAGCTCGGCCTCGGCGGCCTCGATCACGGCTTTCACGCTGACCAGGGACAACGGGTCGGTGCCGGAGCCGTAGCGCACGTTGCGCAGAAGCTGCGGCACGGGCTCGAAGTTCCGGGTCAGCGCGCTTGCCCGCTGCCCGGTGCGGGCCATCTCGCCCACGAAATGCAGACCGGCGATCAGGCCGTCACCGGTGGTGGCGTAGTCGGTCATCACGATGTGGCCGGATTGTTCGCCGCCCAGGTTGAACCCCTTCGCGCGCATCGCCTCGACCACATAGCGGTCGCCGACGGCGGTGCGATGCAGCTTGAGACCGCGGGCGTCGAGATAGCGTTCCAGCCCCAGGTTCGACATGACCGTCGCCACCAGCGTGCCGCCGGCCAGCAACTCGCGCTCGGCCATCCTTGCGGCGAAGAGCGCCATGATCTGGTCGCCATCGGCCACCGCGCCGGTTTCGTCGATGATGATGACGCGATCGGCATCGCCATCGAGGCAGATGCCCACGTCGGCCCCATGCGCGACCACAGCCTCGGCCGCCGTGGCCGGGTGGGTCGAGCCGCAACTGTCGTTGATGTTGAAGCCGTTGGGCGAAACGCCGACCGGGATCACTTCGGCCCCGAGTTCCCAGAAGACATCGGGGGCCACGCGGTAGGCGGCACCATTGGCGCAGTCGACCACGACCTTCAGCCCGTCCAGCCGCAATCCCTGCGGAAAGGTCGTCTTGACCCGCTCGACATAGCGGAAGCGGCCGTCGTCGATGCGCTTGGCCCGGCCGATGTTGCGGGCCTGCGCGGGCTCGACCCCTTCCTCGACCAGCTGCTCGATCTCGGCCTCGGCCTCGTCCGACAGCTTGAACCCGTCGGGTCCGAAGAACTTGATGCCGTTGTCATGGGCGGGGTTGTGGCTGGCCGAGATCATGATGCCCACGTCCGCGCGCATCGAGATGGTCAGCATCCCGACCGCCGGTGTCGGCACCGGGCCAAGCAGAAGCACGTTCATCCCGGTGGACGTCAGCCCCGCCGTCAGGGCGTTCTCGAGCATGTAGCCAGAAAGCCGCGTATCCTTGCCGATGACCACCCGGTGGCCGGCCGAGCCGTCGCTGCGGAAATACCGCCCCGAGGCCGCGCCCAGGCGCAGGGCCATCTCGGCCGTCATCGGATGCACGTTCGCGGTCCCGCGAACGCCATCGGTCCCAAACAGCTTGCGCGTCATGTCCACACTGCCCCGGGTCGCCCCTGCCCCAAATCCTGCCATCGGCGTGCCTGTTGGCCGCTCGTTGGCGGGCTTTCTAGCACAAGAGTTACGAAACCGCACCCCGGTCCGACCTCGCGACCGGTTTCAGGATGTTACGGGAAAGGGCCGTTGCGCGGCGCGCCGAACGCGCCGCGGGGCCGTCAGCCTTCCGCCGAGGACGCGCCGGGCATCCGGTAGAAGTGATGGTATCCGATCGTCGTGGTGCGCGGATAGGCATTCGACCAGCGCGGGTTCACCGACCTTGTGTGGTAATGCGTGGCACCGCCGGTCAGCTTCCGGGGCTTTCCGTCAAGCATCAGGCGCGCGACCTTGCCGACCATGTCGTAGGCGGCGGGTTCGGCAATCGTCTCCTTCTGCCCGTCGCAGGTATAGGTGAACTGGCACTGGAACAGTTTTCCCGTGCCCTGGTTGACCACGCCGCAGACCGTGTCGGGATAGCGGCTGCTTTCCACGCGGTTCAGGATCACCTCGGCCACGGCGAAGATGCCCCGGACGGTCTCGCCGCGCGCTTCGAAGTAAAGCGCCTCGGTCAGGCAGGACCATTCCGGCCCGCCCCTCGCCTTGGGAAGCGCGCGCAGGAAGTCGCGTTCATACCGGACATTGGGCACGCCACGGTTCTGGCGCGTCGCGCGCGGTTCGACCGGTTGCTGAAACCGCGTCGCACGGACCTTGGTCAGCGCTTCGCGCTCGGTGCCCATCAGGCCCGACAGCTGCGCATCCATCGCGATGAGCGGGTTGTTGGACTGGCTCATGACGACTTCAGCCGACGCCGTCTCAACGCTGATCATGGCGGCAACGCACAGCGCCGCCCATTTCATGGGTCGCAAAAACATGGAGCCCCCTCCACTTTGGCAGCACCGGACAAGAGGGTCCGGGTTCAACGGGGTGGGGTTAGACGCTGGGGAAAGGAGGGTCCAGTGCAGCAGCGGAAACGGATTGTTTACACTGTGTCAGAGGGGCAACAGGGCGGATTTCCGCCGATCTGTGGGCTACTTTTGTGGATAAGTCGGCAAAAAACCGGATCAATCGCTTGCACCTTCGCTGCGATCGAGAATCGCGGCATGGGCCGCGGCAAGGCGCGCGACAGGCACCCGGAAGGGTGAGCACGAGACATAGTCGAACCCGGCGCTGCGGCAGAAGGCGATCGAGTCGGGGTCGCCGCCATGTTCGCCGCAGACCGAAAGCACCACGTCGGGCCGCCCGGCGCGGCCCCGTTCGGCGCCGATCGTCAGAAGCTCGCCCACGCCCTCGAGGTCGAGCCGGTGGAACGGATCCTCGGCAAAGACGCCCTGGCTGACGTAGGACCCCATGAACCGCCCGGCATCGTCGCGCGACAACCCATAGGTCATCTGCGTCAGGTCGTTGGTTCCGAAACTCAGGAATGCCGCGTGCTGCGCGATCTCGCCCGCGCGCAGGGCCGCGCGCGGCGTTTCCACCATGACCCCCAGCCGGTAGTCGAAGTCCACGCCGCTTTCGGTCCGGACCGCTGCCGCCACGGCATCGACCCGCGCCTTCACGATCTCGACCTCGCGCCGGGCCGAGACGAGCGGGATCATCACCTCGGGCACCACCGTATCGCCCTTGCGGCTGACCGCCACGGTCGCCTCGAAGATCGCACGGGCCTGCATGTCGTAGATCTCGGGCACGGTGATCCCGAGACGCACGCCGCGCATGCCCAGCATCGGGTTGAACTCGCTCAGCGCCTCGATCCGCCGGCTGACGGTGGAGACCGGCAGGTCAAGCGCATCGGCCAGGTCACGGATGCCTTCGCGCCCTGTGGGCAGGAACTCGTGCAGCGGCGGATCGAAAAGCCGGATGCAGACCGGCTTGCCGCGCATGATCTCGAACAGGTCTTCGAAATCGGCCCGCTGCATCGGCAGGAGGCGTTCGAGAACGGCTGCGCGGTCGCCTGCCTCGTCGGCGAAGATCATCTCGCGCATGACGGTCAGGCGGCTTTCGGCAAAGAACATGTGCTCGGTCCGGCAGAGACCGATCCCCTCGGCGGCAAAGCGGTGGGCCATCCGCGCCTCTTCGGGGGTATCGGCGTTGGCGCGCACGCCGATGTCGCGGGCGTCGTCCGCCCAGTCGAGCAGGGTCTGAAAGGCATCGTCGAGCGCCGGTTCAAGAAGTCTGGCTTCCCCCGCCAGGGCCTGGCCCGCCGTCCCGTCAAGCGTCATGACATCGCCTTCGACCAGCACCCGCCCGTCCGCGAAGGTGACCGACCGGTCGCGTCGGTCGATCTTCATCTCGGACACCCCAACGACACAGGGCAGGCCCAGGCCACGCGCGATCACCGCCGCGTGGCTGGTCATGCCGCCACGTTCGGTCAGCACGCCGACCGAGGCGTGCATGCCGCGGATGTCCTCGGGCTTGGTCTCGCGGCGGACCAGGATGCAGGGTTCCTCGCGCGATTTCATCTGCTGCGCGGTACGCGAGCTCAGCGCGATCCGCCCGGTGGCCGCGCCTGGGCTTGCCCCGATGCCGCGCGCCAGAATATCGCGCCGGCCCCTTGGATCGACCTGGTGGTGCAGAAGCTCGGGCAGGGCCCGCGGGGTCACCCGCAGCACCGCCTCGTCGTGTGAGATGACCCCGTCCTCGGCCAGCGCGACCGAGATGCGGACCTCGGCCCGCGCCGTGCGCGCCACCCGCACCGCGTCGAGCACACTGAGCCGCCCGGCCTCGAGCGTGAATTCGATCTGCATCTCCTCGCGCAGGCGCGCGCGGCACAGCGCCCCGAACCGCAGGAGTTCCTGAAAGCAATCGGGGCAATGCTCTTCGAGCGACCCGCCGCGCGGGTCCCGTGTCAGGAACAGCGCCGCCTCGCCCGCCGTCAGCGCGTCGCGGCCCTGGCTTTGCGACAGGTAACGCCCGGTGATCTGCGCCCGCCCGGTGGTCGCGTCGATGAACTGGATCACGCCCGATCCGCTTTCCGCGGGGCCGATGCCCAGGGCCATCTGCTGCACCACAAGCCCCAGCCCCGCATCCGCTGGCGCGCCCTTGGCCTGGCGGAGAAGCCGCGCCGACGTGCCCTCCCAGGCCCGCGCCATCGAGCGAAGCACGTCGGACAGCTGCCGTGCCGGGTCCTGGGGGAAGGGCTCATCCGTCTCTTCCTCGTAGGCGAAGAGCATATCATGCAGGGCCGTCGCGGGGATCGGGTCGGGAATGTCGAACATCTCGGGGTCAAGGCGCGCGACATGCACCGCATAGGCCTGGATGAACCTGACATAGACCAGATCGGCCGCCTCGCGCCCCAGCCTGTCCGCCAGCTCGGCGTGGCGCGCGTCGGTCATTCCGATGTTGAGGATCGCGCCGGGCCCGCCCCAGTCGGGATCCTGCGACGAGGGACGAACCGACACGAGCGGCATCGGCCCGAAGCCCGCGAGGATGGCATCGACGTCGATGGTCTCGCCCGCGGCGATCCGGCGGACCGCCGGAAAGGACAACGCGACGGTTCGCGGCACCGGCAGATCAAGCCGGATCAGCCGCTGGAGACACTTCGCGCGTCCGCCATGCAGGTCCACAGAGACCGGTGCCGATGGCGTGATCTCGGTAAAGTCTGCGATTTCAACGTGTTTCTGCACTGCGGCACCTTTCTGCCCCTGCAGAATGACGCAAGCAGTCCCGTCAGACAAGCGTGACAGCCTGGCGCAGACGTTATCCGCCTTCGAGCCTGCGCAGATCGGCAACGGAAAGGCAGGTCTCGCAGATGCGGTGGAGCAGATTCAGGCGGTTGCGGCGCAGCGTGGCGTTGTCGGCATTGACCTGCACGGTCTCGAAGAAGGCATCGACCGGCCCGCGCAGGGCTGCCATCGCCCGCATTGCGGCGGTGAAATCCTCGTCCGGCATCGCGGCCGCGATCTGTTCCTCGGCCGTGTCGAGGGCCGCGAACAACGCGCGCTCCTCGTCGGTCTCCGCGAACTTCGGATCGGGACCATAGGAGTATTCCACCCCGTCCTGCTCCTGCGCCTGCGTCAGGATGTTGTGGGCCCGGCGGAAGGCCTGGATCAGGTTCTCGCCATCGTCGGTCTTCAGGATCGACGACAAGGCCTCGGCGCGGCGCACGACCAGCGCAAGGTCGTCGTTGTGCGGCATGGCGAGAACGGCGTCGATCACGTCGTGCCGGATCCCGTCGTCGCGCAGATGGACCTTCAGGCGATCGTGAATGAAGGCCAGCAGATCGTCCGACAGGTCGGGCACCGCATGGGCAACCCGGCCAAGAAGGGAGTCCGAGTCGGTTGCGGGCGCGGTGCCGTTCTTTTCGAGCGTGCCGATGACCGTTCGGAACGCGGCGCCGAAAACCCCGTGATGGGCGATAGCGTCGAGCGTGTCGTTCAGCGCGGACAGCTCGGCCTCGCTCGCCTCGTGGCCGTTGAGCGCGATCTTGATCCGCAAGAGCTGGCTGTCGACGAAGCGGTCGAGGTCGAGCCGCAGCCCCGAGGACAGGATGATGCGGATCACCCCAAGCGCCGCACGGCGCAGCGCGAAGGGATCCTTCGACCCGGTGGGCTTTTCGTCGATCGCCCAGAAACCGCAGAGCAGGTCCAGCTTGTCGGCCAGCGCGACGGCCATGCTGACCGGACGGGTCGGCACGTCGTCCGAGGGCCCGAGGGGGGAGTAATGCTCTTCGCAGGCCTCGGGGATGCCGTCGGCCAGTCCCGCCGCCTGCGCATAGTAGCGGCCCATCGTGCCCTGAAGCTCGGGGAACTCGTAGACCATCTCCGAGGCAAGATCGGCCTTGGCGACTTCGGCCGCGGCGGCGGCGGTGTCGGGGGACGCGCCCACCGAGGGCGCGATCTCGCGGGCAAGGGCGGCGATCCGGGCGATCCGGTCGGCCTGGGTGCCAAGCGCGCTCTGGAAGGTGACCTGCGCCAGGGGCGCGGCCATGCCCTCCATGCCGACCGACTTCACCGTGCGCAGGTCGTTCTCCCAGAAGAACCGCGCGTCCGACAGGCGGGCCGCCAGGACCTTGCGGTTGCCCGCAAGGATCAGCGCGCCGTCGTCCTCGGTGGCGATATTGGCGACGGTGACGAACTTCTCGATCCGCCCGCTGGCGGGGTTGCGGACCGAAAAGAACTTCTGATGCTCTTTCATCGAGGTCCGCAGCACCTCGGGCGGCAGGCCAAGGAAGGCCTCGTCGATATCGCCCATCAGCACGACGGGCCATTCGACAAGGCCCGCGACCTCGGCCAGAAGGCCGGTGTCCTCGACCAGTTCCAGCCCCTGCGCAAAGGCCATCTGCCCTGCGTCGTGCAGGATATGCTCGGCGCGCTCTTCGGCCGACAGGATCACATGGGCGCGCTTGAGCTTGGCGGCGTAGTCCTCGAACGAGGTGACGGCGAAGCTGCCCGGCGACAGGAAGGGATGGCCGGACGTCCGGTCGCCGGACGGCAGCCCGTCGACGTCGAGCGGAACGACGGTCGCGCCGGCCTCGTCGGAGAGGATGCAGAGGATCGACCTGAGCGGGCGCACCCAGCGCAGGGTGCCCGCGCCCCAGCGCATCGACTTCGGCCAGGGAAAGTCGCGGATCGCCTGCGTCGAGCACCTCGGCCACGATATCGGCTGCCGGGCGGCCCGGCTTGTCGATGACCGCGAAATAGACCTGGCCTTTCTTGTCGTCGCGCGTCTCGAGCGCATCACGGGTCAGGCCGGTGGCCCGCAGGAAACCCTCGATCGCCTGGTCGGGCGCATCGGTGCGCGGGCCCTTGCGCTCTTCCTTCAGCGCAGGGCTTTCCGACAGAAGCCCCTCGATGGCCAGCGTCAGGCGGCGCGGCGTCGAAAAGGCCGCCGCATGGGCATAGGTCAGACCGGCGGCGACCAGACCGTCGGTGACAAGGCGCTTCAGGTCGGCGGCGGCGCGGGTCTGCATCCGTGCCGGGATTTCCTCGGACAGCAGTTCGATCAGGAGATCGGGCATCAGTCATCCCTTTCGGGCGGGGGCGGGCAGCCTTCGGGCGCAGGTTTGCCGTCGAACACCTCGTCCCCGCATCTGTTGATCTGGTGCCAGGCATAGGCGCGACCATCGGGATAGACGGCCAGCACCCGGTCGATGCCGTAAAGCACGTTTTCTTCGCCAAGATAGGCGGTCGCGGCGCCGGACGCGAGGTCGGCCCCGATCGCGGCTGCATCGAAGCAGTCGAACCAGCCCGGCGCGTTGAGCGGCAGCGCATCGGGATAGGCCATGGGCGCTATACCCGCCGGGATATCCGCGTCGAAGCAGGCGCGAAACCGGATGGGCGAGCTTTCGGCGTCGATGCCCCGGAACGCGCGCGCCGGCAGATCGAGCACTGTGCCCTCGTCGGTCGTGAGCTTCAGCGTCACGCTGCCGCCGTCCTCTGCCAGCGTCACCTCGTCGTAGAAGGCATAGACCTGCAGCCAATACATCGCCACCCCGGCCAGAAGGCCGAACGACAGAAGGATGATGCCGATGACCCTGCCACTCATCTGAATGAGAACCGGGCGGGCGTCGCGCAAACGGTCACGCCGCCCATCCCCCCGCCTCGGTCAGGAGGAACGCGTCGGCGCAGGCCTTCGCCAGAGCGCGGACACGGCCGATATAGGCCTGCCGCTCGGTCACCGAGATGACCCCGCGCGCGTCGAGCAGGTTGAAAAGATGGCTGGCCTTGATGCACTGGTCATAGGCCGGATGCGCCATCACGATGCGCTTGCCGGTCTTGGGGTCGACCGCCGGCTGGGCCAGGATCGCGGCGCATTCGGCCTCGGCCTCCTCAAAGTGCCGCAGCAGAAGGGCTGTGTCGGCCACGTCGAAGTTCCAGCGGCTGTATTCCTGCTCGGTCTGGCGGAAGATGTCGCCGTAGCTGAGGGGGATCGGGGCGTCGGGGGCGTTGAACGGCATCTCCATGACGTGATCCACGCCCAGCACATACATCGCCAGCCGCTCGAGGCCATAGGTCAGCTCGCCCGAGACCGGCTTGCAGTCATGCCCGCCGACCTGCTGGAAATAGGTGAACTGGCTCACCTCCATGCCGTCGCACCAGACCTCCCAGCCGAGGCCCCAGGCGCCCAGCGTGGGGCTTTCCCAGTCGTCCTCGACGAAGCGAATGTCATGGGCCGAAAGGTCGATGCCGATGGCCTCGAGGCTGCCGAGGTAAAGCTCCTGAAAGTCGGGGGGCGAGGGTTTGATGAGAACCTGGAACTGGTAGTAGTGCTGAAGCCGGTTCGGGTTCTCGCCATAGCGCCCGTCGGTCGGGCGGCGCGAGGGCTGGACATAGGCCGCGGCCCAGGGTTTCGAGCCCAGCGCACGCAGCGTCGTGGCCGGGTGGAACGTGCCCGCGCCGACCTCCATGTCATAGGGCTGAAGGATGGCGCAGCCCTTGGCAGCCCAATAGGTCTGAAGACGCAGGATCACGTCCTGAAAGCTGGCGGGTCGGTCCGTGCCCATGGAGTCGGCATCCTTGCAAAAAGCGTGCTCTTAGTAGGCAGGCACCCTTGGGGCGTCAATCGCGGGCGGGGCGATTATTGCCTCGCATCCCCGGATGCCTTTGGTATTCTCGAAGCGCGGCGCATTTCGCCGTCGAGACAGGGCATGTAGAGCAAGATGCAACAGGCAATTCTTTCGGCGGTTTTCGTCGCTTTTCCGATGCTGGCGGCCAGCCTGGCCACGCCGTCCCAGGCACAGGACCTGCGGTGGGTCCAGATCGAGGCGCGGCCGAACCTCGAACAGGCGCTCGACCGGGTGCGGGCGTGGGAAACCGAGCTGGAGAACGTGAACGGATTCCGCCTGCCCTCGGGATGGTATGCCATCGCACTTGGCCCGTTCGAGCCGGAAACGGCGGCGGCGGTGCGCGCCAGCCTGCGCGCCCGACTGGCAATTCCCGCCGACAGTTTCGTCGCGGACGGCAGCAACTTCCGTCAGCAGTTCTGGCCCGAGGGGCCGGTGTTCGGGGCGCTGTCTCCGGTGATTGCGGCCACGCCCTTGCCCCAGGCCGACCCGCAACCGGACACCAGCCCCGCCCCCGTGGCGCTGGCCCCCCAGGGCGAAACCCTGGCCGAGGCGCGCGCCGCCGAACGCAGCCTGACACGGGACGAACGCGAAGAGATCCAGCGCGCGCTGCAGTGGGACGGGTTCTATGCGGCCCGCATCGACGGCGCCTTCGGCCCGGGAACCCGCCGCGCGATCGAGGGCTGGCAGGCGTCAAAGGCCTATCCGGCCACCGGCGTCCTGCTGACCGTGCAACGCAACGAACTGGTGCGAGATTTCCGGGCCGAGGTCGCCTCGCTCGGGCTTGCCACGGTGTCGGACCCCCAGGCCGGGATCGAGATCACGCTGCCGACCGCACTGGTGACCCGCGCCCGTGCCGAGGCCCCCTTCGTCCATTACGACCCCGCCGGCGACGACGGTGTGCGGGTCCTCCTGATCAGCCTGCCCGGCGACGCGACCACGCTGACGGCCCTCTACGATGTGATGCAGACGCTCGAAATCGTGCCGCTCACGGGTCCGCGGGCTTTGTCGGCGTCGAGCTTCACCATCACCGGCGAAACCGACGCCGTGATCTCGGACACCTACGCCGAGCTGCGGAGCGGCGCGGTGAAGGGCTTCACGCTGATCTGGCCCCGGGGCGACGAAAAGCGCAGGCAAAGGGCGCTCTCGGCCATGCGGGCAAGCTTCACCCCCCTGCCCGGCCAGGTGCTGAGCGACGAGGTCGTTCCCCTGGACGATGCGCGCCGGCGGGCCCTGCTGTCCGGCCTCGAAATCCGCCGCCCGGTGAAAAGCGGCACCGGATTTTTCATCGACGGCGCCGGGCGGGTTCTGACCGCCGCGGACGGCGTGGCGGGCTGCGCCCGTGTCACCCTTGGCGACGAGGTCGAGGCCAGCCTTGCCGCCAGCGATGCCGCCCTCGGGCTAGCTCTGCTCACCCCGCGGTCGGCCCTGTCCCCGCTCGCCTATGCGGGTTTCGACGCGGGCCTGGCCCGCGCGGGCAGCGAGATCGCCGTGTCTGGGTTCAGCTTCGGCGGGGTGCTGGGGGCGCCGACGATGACCTTCGGAACGCTCGAGGACACCCGCTCGCTTGACGGGCGCGAAGACCTGACGCGGCTGGCCCTTCTGGCCGAGGAGGGCGACAACGGCGGCCCGGTCTTCGACACGCGGGGGTCGGTTCTGGGAATGCTTCTGCCGCAGGCCCAGGACGGCGCGCGGCGTCTGCCGGACGAGGTCCGCTATGCCGCCGATGCCGAGGCGATCGCGCTGTTCCTGTCGGCGAACGGGGTCGCCCCCCGCCCTGCCGTCCGCGGCGCCGAGATCGCGCCCGAGGACCTGGCGCTGCTTGCCGCGGACATGACCGTGCTGGTGGAGTGCTGGAACTGACCGGCCCGGGCGTCAGACCCGCCAGAAACGGACCGTGAAGATCACCAGCACCGACACCATCTCGAGCCGGCCAAGCAGCATCCCGAAACTCATCAGCCACTTGGCGGTCGTTGGAAAGGCGTCCATCGCGCCGGTCGGGCCCACCTCGGGGCCGAAGGCGGGCCCCACGTTGAAGACCGCCGTCCAGGCGGCGGTGATCGCCGTGCGCATTTCAAGCCCGGTCGTGGCCAGCAGAACGCTCAGCACCCCGAAAGTCACGATGAACAGGCTGAACAGAAGGATGACCGAATTCACCACATCGGGTTCGACCCTGCGCCCGTCGAGGTTGAGCGGGACGACCCGGTTGGGGCTGTACATCTGGCCGATCTGCGACTTGATCGCCTGGAAAAGCACCTGGTAGCGGAAGACCTTGATCGAACACCCCGTCGAGGCCGTGCAGCCGCCGATGGCCCCCACCGCGATCAGGATCATGAAGGGAAAGGGCCCCCAGGCCGTGATATCCACGCTGGTGTAGCCCGTGCCAGAGAAGATCGACGCCACGTTGAAGACGGACTCGCGCACCGTCGCCGCAAGGGGCGCGCCGCGCGCCACCTCGTAGACGACGATCATGCCCATCGCGTAGAGAAGCCATCGCACATAGGCCCGCACCTGGCTGTCGGTCAGAAGCGGCGTCAGGCTGCCCTGCATCAGCTGGATGAAGCGGATGAAGGGCACGCTGGCCAGCACCATGAAGAGGGCGGCGGCATATTCCGCGCCCCCCGAGAACTTGGCGAAGGACCGGTCCGATGTCGAGAAACCGCCTGTCGAGATCGTCGTCAGCGAATGCACGAGGGCATCGAAGCCGCTCATCCCTAGCGCGTAGTAGCTGAGCGCGAAAAGCACCGTCATACCGATGTAGATTCTCAGAAGGGCCGACGAGATGTCGAGCGCGCGGGGCAGGACCTTGCCCAGAGTATCGAACCCCTCGGACCGGAAAAACTGCATGCCGCCGACCTTCATGACCGGCAGGAACACCATCGCGACGATCACGATGCCGAGGCCACCCAGCCACTGCAGGATGCCGCGCCACAGAAGGGTGCCGACGGGCATCTCGTCGAGCCCGGAAAAAACGGTGGCCCCCGTGGTCGACACGCCCGACATCGCTTCGAAATAGGCATCCGTGAAGGACGCCCCCGGCGTGCCGATCATGAAGGGCAGCGCGCCGAAGGCCGGGGTGACGGCCCAGATGCCAGAGGTCAGCAGGAACGCCTGCTGGACGTTCAGTCCCTTTCCCACCCCATTGGCGCAGGCCAGGGCCAGAAAGCCCCCGGCAAGGACCGTGATGATCGCCGACTCGAGGAAGACGCCCGCATGGCCGTTGCCGGCGATCATGTCGGCCACCATCGGCACGAGCATGGTGACCCCAAGCGCCGCCACCAGGAGGCCGATCACGTATCCGACGGGGCGCAGGTCGATCATGGGCGCAAGGCTTGGCCGCCCCGCCGCGCCGCGTCAAGACACAGAGCGCCCTAGCCCCGGTGGATCAGGCTGGCGAAGAACCGCGGGTCGATCGACGCGGCCACGAAGGTCTCGCCCTCGGTCAGCACGCTGATCGCGTCGTGGCTGTGCAGGCTTTCCTGGTGGCTGGCCGCCACGCGGAAATCGCCGATGCGCGCGTCGGCCTGAAGCCGTTCGGCGAAAAGGCGCGCCGCATCCTCGACGAAGATCGGGTTGGCGGCGTTGAGTTCAGCGAAGGCCTGTTCGTCCTCGCGCTTGACCATCACCTGCGTCTCGGTGGGGATGGCGGCGCGGCACATCTCGATCAGGTCCTCGAACCAGACCACGTCGGCCTGCGCGTCGAGTGCGACCGAGATCCGCGCGACCGACCGCTGCGAATGCGGCGTGGCAAGCTGCCCGCGTTCGCGGCGCGCATGTTCGCTGAGTTCAAGCGAACATGGGCAGGTCGAGGAGTAGACGTAGTCGAGATGCACGATCCGCGTCCGCACCCCGTTCCGGTGCACCAGTTCGAGGGCGAGGTCGTAGTACTGCCAGCCCGCAAGGCCCGACCGAAGGCTGGGGACCATCAGCGGATAGCTCATCCGCATAAGGATGCGCGCGTCGAAACTGTCGAGATCCGTCAGGTAGTCGTCAAGTGCGGCCTCGATCACGTCGAAGCCGAACACCTGCTCGGAATGGGCATAGAACGACCGCATGATGCGGCTCATGTTGATGCCCTTCTTGTCGGCCTCGAGGCTGACGGTGCCGGTGACCGAGGTCTCGAGACGAATGTCGCCGCCCTCGCGTGTGCGGTAGCGGATGGGAAGGCGGAAGTTCGAGATCCCGACGTGCTGGATCTGGCGATGTGCGCCCTTGATCAGGCTTTCCGGCCCGTTCTGCAGGTCTGGCAGCGTCGCGCGATAGGCATTGTCGACCTCGAATTCGGCCGGATAGGTACGCGACATCGTGGGATAGGCCACGTGCGGTCCGGGCAGAAGGCGTGCGATCGCCGGATCGAGGGTCGAGATCTCTTCGTCCCGAGCCCCCGCGGCCCAGTTGCGCAGCAGGCGCAATGCGGCCTGCGCCTCGTCCCGCGTGGGTTCACGTTCGATCTCGGTTGAATGGATGTTCATCGTCATCTCCGGCCATTTGTCGCGCACAGGGCAGAACGGGCGCATCGCGCGCCCGTCCATCCCTGCCTTTGAACTTTTTACGTTCGGGACAGCGTTTCGGATGCCTTGCGATGTCGGAAAACCCGCCAGACCTTGCGATACCGCCAAGATCACGGTGCGAGGGCATTCACCGTGCGGTCCGGATGCGCGCCCGGCCCGGTCGACCGGTGTTTCAGCCGTATCGGGCCACGAAGCGGCGCAGGATTTCCTGCGGCACGGTGATTTCGGCGCCGGCGACCGCATCGGTCAGCGCCTCGGCCTGTTCGGGTGGAAAATACCCCCGGTTCCGATAGACCGCGATGCGCAGCGCGAAGTTCTCCGGGCCACTTTCGGGATGGAACTGGGTGGCATAGACGTTCCGGCCATAGCGGATCATCTGCATCGGACAGGGGTCGGAGGACAGCAGATGAACGGCCCCCTGCGGCAGGTCCTGCACGGCTTCCTTGTGGCCCACGAGCGCGTCGAATTCCTGCGGCAGCGCATCCAGCAGCGGGTCGTTCTGTGCGGCTTCGGTCTTGCGCACGGTCACCGCGCCCACCGGTTCGCCGAAGCGGCGCTTCGACACTTCGGCGCCAAGATGATGGGCCAGAATGCCGATCCCGTAGCAGCACCCCATGAAGGGGATGTCGCGGGCGGTGATCGCGGGCATCAGCGACAGGATCTCGGCCTCGATCCGCGCCTCGGTCGGGTCCTTTTGCGCCGGATCGTCCGAGATGCAGCCCGGACCGCCGCCGACGATCACACCGGCATAGTCCGCAAGATCGAGCCCGGCCGGAAGCGGTGTCTGGTCAAGGCGGATGCGATGCGTCCGGTCGCCTGCAAGGCCGCCCTTCGACAGGAAGGCCGCGAATTCGTCGTCAGAGGCGGCATCCTCGGGGCGGAGCTGGAGGATGAGAAACGGCTTCACCCGTCCCCTCCGACCGCGTCGAGCGCCTGCCGCAGGTCGGCGATGAGGTCATCGGGGTCCTCGAGGCCGACCGAAAGCCGGACCAGCCCCGGCGTGATGCCAAGGGCGGCGCGGGTCTCGGGGCTGAGCCGCTGGTGGGTGGTGGTCGCGGGGTGGGTGGCGATGGATTTCGCATCGCCGAGGTTGTTCGAGATCGTCACGATCCGCAGCGCGTTGAGAAAGCGGAAGGCCGCCTCCTGCCCGCCGGCCAGGTCGAGCGACAGCACCGTTCCGCCCTTTTCCATCTGCGCCCGCGCAAGGTCGTGCTGCGGATGGCCGGGAAGATGCGGGAAGATCACGCGGTTCAGCCGCGCGTCGCCCGACAGGGTTTCGGCGATCCGCGTGGCGGTTTCAGACTGCGCGCGCACCCGCAGATCAAGCGTTTCCAGCCCCTTGAGCATGATCCAGGCGGTGAACGGGCTCATCGCCGCGCCGGTATGCTTGAGGTAAGGCTCGACCGTCTTGCGGATGAATTCGCGGGTCCCGAGGATGACCCCGCCAAGGGCCCGACCCTGTCCGTCGACGTGCTTGGTGGTGGAATAGATGACGACATCGGCGCCAAGTTCGACCGCGCGGGAATAGATCGGGGTCGAGAAGACGTTGTCGACGATCACCGTGGCACCCGCGGCATGGGCGATGGCGGCGACACCGGCGATGTCGATCACCTCGAGCGTGGGGTTCGAAATGGACTCGAAGAATACCGCTTTCGTGTCGGGGCGCACGGCCGCGCGCCACTGGTCAAGATCGGTGCCGTCGACGAACGTCACCTCCACCCCGAAGCGCGGCAGGACCTCTTCGAGGATGTAGAGGCAGGATCCGAAGAGCGCACGCGACGAGACGACATGATCCCCCGCCCGCAGCATGGCCGTCAGCGCCCCGTTGACCGCCGCCATGCCCGACGCCGTGGCAAACCCGTCCTCGGTCCCTTCGAGGGACGCGATACGGTCTTCGAACATGCGCACCGTGGGGTTGCCGTAACGGGCATAGATGAATTCGTCCTCACCGGCCTTGAGGAACCGCGCCTCGGCCTGCTCGGCGCTGTCGTAGACGAAGCCCTGGGTCAGGAAGATCGCTTCGGACACCTCGCCATACTGGCTGCGGCGGATTCCTTCGTGCACAAGCCTCGTCCGCGGTTTCCAGCTGTCCGACATGGAAGGCGTCCCCCCTCGCAACAAAAAGCCCCCACCGCATGAGCGCCGGGGACTGTCGCGACCCAGACCTCTTTAGCGGAATATTTACCGTGGCCCGCAATCCGGTGAACAAATCGCCACGCCGGTGGCGTACTCCCGTTGCCGGGTGCGGTCAAGCATCGTCCCCTGGTCCCGGGACGATGTCAGCTTTCGGTCTCGTCGATGACGTATTTCTGCAGGGCGACGATCTGCCACCAAAGGAAGGCGAAGAGCGCCAGCGGGAAACCGAATGTCTCGATCTTCACCCAGGCATCCGTCGACATGGTGCGCCACACGATCTCGTTGCCGATCGCCAGCGTCGCGAAACAGGCCGTCAGGCGGCGGGTGAGGATCATCCAGCCTTCCTCCTGCATGGGAAGAAACTCGCTCATCACCCAGGCAAGATAGGAGCGTCCCTGCAGCAGCCCGATCCCGAGAAGCCCCGCGAAGATGCCGTAGACGATGGTCGTCTTCATCTTGAAGAACCGCTCGTCGTTGAACCAGACGGTCAGCCCGCCGAAGACGATGACGAGAACGGCGGTGAAGACCTGCATCCGGCTGATCTTGCCGCTCAGCCACCACAGGACGGCGATCGAAGCCAGAAGGACCGGCACGAAGGCCGCCGCCGCCACGATGAAGCCGTCGTAATCGGTGCCGCCGATGGTGAAGGTCTCGTCGCGCACCCAAAGATAGGCCGCGAAGAACAGAAGCGGCGGCCCGAGTTCGAGCACCTGCTTGAGCACCGGGTTGATGGTTTTCGGTTCAGCCATGGAACGTCCCTGCCTTGGCGTTGTCATCAGGCGGCCGCTCCGGTCAAGGCGCGGGCGAAATCCTCGGGATCGAAGGGCGAAAGATCGTCGATCTGCTCGCCCACGCCGATGGCGTGGATCGGCAGACCGAAGCGGTCGGCCAGCGCGACGAGGACACCGCCCTTCGCCGTCCCGTCGAGCTTGGTCATCACAAGTCCCGACACATCGGCGAGCTTGCGGAAGATCTCGACCTGGCTGAGCGCGTTCTGTCCGGTGGTGGCGTCGAGCACCAGAAGCGTGTTGTGCGGCGCTTCGGGATCCTTCTTGCGGATCACGCGGACGATCTTCGACAGCTCCTCCATCAGGTCCTGCCGGTTCTGGAGCCGCCCGGCGGTATCGATCAGCAGCAGGTCCGCGCCGTCAGCCTCGGCCCGGGTCATGGCATCGAAGGCGAGGCTCGCGGGATCGGAGCCTTCGGGGGCGGTCAGCACCGGCACGCCCGCGCGGTCGCCCCAGACCTGAAGCTGTTCGACGGCCGCGGCGCGGAAGGTGTCGCCGGCCGCGATCACCACCGTCTTGCCCGCTGCACGGAACTGGCTGGCAAGCTTGCCGATCGTGGTGGTCTTGCCCGAGCCGTTGACGCCGACGACCAGGATCACCTGAGGCTTTTTCGGGTAGATCGGAAGCGGCCGCGCCACGGGCTCCATGATCCGCGCAATCTCGGTCGCCAGAAGCTCCTTGATCTCGGCCACGGAGAGACGCCGGCCAAGCCGTCCCTCGGCAAGGTTCGCGGTCACGCGCATGGCCGTGTCGACACCCATGTCGGCGGTGATCAGCAGCTCTTCGAGCTGTTCGAGCATCGCGTCGTCAAGCTCGCGCCGGACCACTGGACCCTCGGACGTCCGGCCAAGGATGCGGCCGAAGAAGCCCGGCTTCTGGACGGTCGGGGCCTCGTCGACGATGGTTCCGGGGATCTCGATCGGCCCGGTCTCGGGCATCGGTTCGGGCGTGTCGGGAAGCTCGAGGGGCGCCGCCGGCGGCACTTCGGACGGCGCGTCGGGGATGCCGAAGGGCTCGTGCACCGGGTCCGGTTCGGACGGCACCGGGATCTCGGGGGCCGGTTGGGGCGCCGGCTCCGGTTCGTCGGGCACCTCCGGCACGGGCGGCGGCACCTGCTCGGGTTCGGGTTCGGGCTCGGGCAGCGGCTCGGGTTCGGGTGTGGGCGGCGGCGGAACAGGCTGGGGCTCGGGAACGGGCGCAGGTTCCGGCGCTTCGGGCACCTCGGGCTCGGCGCTGCCGCCCTCGGCCACGATCGCCTCGAGGCCCTCGTCGAGCTTCGATGAGGACTTGAACATCCGGTCGCGGAGTTTCTTGAAGAATGCCATGTCGCGCGGATCCCTTTCAGCGTCCTTCACTTAAGGCCTTGGGGTCGGAATGGGAAGCGGTGCACTCGATGATCTCCCCCGGGCGGGGTTCCGCTCCTGCGTCATATGGCGCGGGTCCGGATGGAACCGGGGGCTGGCGGGCGCAGGTCTGCCGTGGCAGGGTCCCGCCATGCGCACCCTTGCCCTCGCCTTCCTGATGATTGCCGGCATGATTGCCGCCCCGGCCCTGGCCGAAACGCCGCTGTCCGCGTCCGAGTTCGACGCGCGGACCCAAGGCAAGACGCTCTACTACAGCGCGCGTGGCAGGTCGCATGCGCACCCTTGCCCTCGCCTTCCTGATGATTGCCGGCATGATTGCCGCCCCGGCCCTGGCCGAAACGCCGCTGTCCGCGTCCGAGTTCGACGCGCGGACCCAAGGCAAGACGCTCTACTACAGCGACGGGATGATCGACTTCGGAGCCGAGGAGTACCTGCCCGATCGGCGGGTGCGCTGGACGTTTCTCGACGGCGAGTGCGTCGACGGGACCTGGTACGAGGCCGGGGAATTGATCTGCTTCGTCTATGACGAGTTCGACGATCACCAGTGCTGGAGCTTCTTCGACGGCCCCGGCGGCCTGATCGCGCGGTTCGAGAACGATCCCGCACGGCGCCCGCTTTACCAGACCCGCGAAAGCCGCGAACCGCTGCAGTGCCCCGGACCGCGGGTCGGGGTCTGAGGCCGGATCAGAACAGGGATCCCTGTTCGGGCTTGTCGGGGTCGGTTTTTTGCCGGCCGGCCTTTTGCGGGCCGGGTGACCCGGAGCCGGTTGGTCCCTTGGACGGCTCGCTGCCGCCGACCACGACCGGCAGGCGGCCGTCGCGGAACTGCACTTCGAGCATGGTGGCGCCGCCGAGGTCGGCCTTGCCGGGAACAAGGCGCCCGTCCTCCCAAACAAGCGCATAGCCTCGCGCCAGCGTGGCCTCGTAGCCCAGCGTGCGGCGCGTCCGGTCCAGCGCGTCAAGCCGGCTCGAAAGGGCGGCAAGCCGCGCGCGCCCGGTCGAGGCAAGCCGCGCGGTCAGACTGTCGAGCGCCCTGGCCTCCTTGCCTACCCGGCCATGCAGGCGCGCCGGGTCGAGCCTGCGGGCGACCTGTCCCAGATCGCGCCGCTTCAGGCCCACGTGCCGCGCGAGCGCGGGCCCGTGCCGGTCGCCCCACTGGGTGAACTCTCCCCGCTTGCGCCCGATCTGGGCGCGCAGCGCCGTCGGGCGCAGGACCGCCGAAAGTTCGGTCAGGCGGTGCGCCCTGGCCCGCGTGACCCCGCGCAGCATGAGCGGCAGTGCGCGGTCGGCGGCGTCAAGGCGTTGGCGGGCAGACGCCAGAAGCGCCTCGGGGCGCGGCAGGGCGCGTGAAAGGTCCGCGACCCGCTGGCGGCGACGGGTGACCGCCTGCGCCATGGCGCGTAGCAGGCGCGCGTCCTGCTCGGCCAGCCAGGCCAGAAGATCGCGCCGGACGGGCACGGCCAACTCGGCCGCCGCCGTGGGCGTGGGCGCGCGACGGTCGGAGACGTAGTCGATCAGTGTCGTATCGGTCTCGTGCCCCACGGCGGAGATCAGCGGGATGGCGCTTGCCGCCGCCGCGCGGGCCACGATTTCCTCGTTGAAGCCCCAGAGATCCTCGATCGACCCGCCGCCGCGCGCGACGATGATCAGGTCGGGGCGCGGGATCGGCGCCGCCGGGGGACAGGCGGTTGAACCCGTCGATGGCGGCGGCGACCTCGGGGGCGCAGCGGTCGCCCTGCACGGCGACGGGCCAGACCAGGACGTGGCGCGGGAACCGGTCGCGCAGGCGGTGCAGGATATCGCGGATCACCGCGCCGCCGGGCGAGGTGACGACGCCGATGACCTCGGGCAGGAAGGGAAGCGCCTGTTTGCGTTCCGGGGCGAAGAGCCCTTCGGCCTGAAGCTGGGCCTTGCGCTTTTCCAGCATCGCCATCAGGGCGCCGACGCCCGCGGGGCGGATGTCGTCGACGTTCAGCTGGTACTTCGACTGGCTGGGGAAGGTCGTCAGCCGCCCGGTGGCGACGACCTCCATCCCCTCCTCGGGACGGACCCGCAGTTCGGACACCTGCCCCTTCCAGCTGACCGCGGCCAGGACCGAACGGTCGTCCTTGAGATCGAAATAGAGATGCCCCGAGCGGGCGACGAAGACGCGGCCGACCTCGCCGCGCACCCGGACCCGCCCGAACTCGCCCTCGATCACGCGTTTCAGCGCGCCCGAGATTTCGGACACGGTGAAGTCATGGGCGTTCTCGCCCGGTTGCGGGTCGTCGATCAGGTCCATGGCGCGCCTTGTGCTGCGGGTGCCCCGACCTTAGAACGCCCCGAAGCCAAGGGAAAGGCGGGCCCATGAACATCCTCATCCTCGGCGGCGGCGGCCGCGAGCACAGCATCGCCTGGGCCGTCCTGCAGAACCCCAAGTGCGACCGGCTGATCGTCGCGCCGGGCAATGCGGGCATCGCCGAGATCGCGGACTGCGCCGATCTCGACATCCTCGACGGCGGCGCGGTCGCGGCCTTCGCCGAGGAGAACGCGGTGGACTTCGTGATCATCGGGCCCGAGGCGCCGCTGGCCGCGGGCGTGGCGGACCGGCTGCGCGACGCGGGGCTTCGCGGTCTTCGGCCCGTCGGCAGGCGGCCGCGCGGCTTGAGGCCTCGAAGGCCTTCACCAAGGAAATCTGCGACGCCTGCGGCGCGCCGACCGCCGCCTGGGCGCGGTTCACGGACGCGGACGCCGCGAAGGCGCATGTCCGGGCGCAGGGCGCGCCGATCGTGGTCAAGGCCGACGGGCTGGCCGCGGGCAAGGGCGTCGTGGTGGCGATGTCCGAGGCCGAGGCGCTGTCGGCGATCGACGAGATGTTCGGCGGGGCCTTCGGCGCGGCGGGCGCCGAGGTCGTGGTCGAGGAATTCATGGAGGGCGAGGAAGCCTCGTTCTTCGTTCTCTGCGACGGCACGGACGTCTTGCCCATCGGCACCGCGCAGGACCACAAGCGCGTGGGCGAGGGCGATACCGGCCCCAATACCGGCGGCATGGGCGCCTATTCCCCGGCCCCGGTGATGACCGAGGCCGTGACGCAGCGCGCGCTGGACGAGATCGTGCGCCCGACCATCGCCGAGATGGCGCGGCGCGGTGTGCCCTATCAGGGCGTGCTCTATGTCGGGCTGATGATCGCGGACGGCGCGCCCAGGCTGGTGGAATACAACGTGCGCTTCGGCGATCCGGAATGCCAGGTGCTGATGATGCGGCTGGGCGGGCAGGCGCTTGACCTGATGCTGGCCTGCGCCGAAGGGCGGCTGGCCGGGGCCCGTGTGAACTGGGCGGACGACCATGCACTCACGGTCGTGATGGCGGCGCGCGGCTATCCGGGGACCTACGAGACCGGATCGGTGATCGGCGGGCTCGAAGCGCTGCCCGAGGACAGCCGCCGGATGGTCTTTCATGCCGGGACGGCCCGGCGCGGCGGGCAGGTCGTGGCGACAGGCGGACGGGTGCTGAACGTCACCGCCCGGGCCGAGAGCCTGGCCGAAGCGCGGGACGCGGCCTATGCGATGATCGACGCGATCGACTGGCCCGAGGGCCTGTGCCGGCGTGACATCGGCTGGCGGGCGCTTTCAGGGGGCTCTGCCCCCTGACCCCCGAGGTATTTCGCGCCAGAAGAAACGCTAGCCGGCGCAGGCGAGGGCGCGGTCGAAACCTTGCGGCGTCGCGGGCAGGTCGGTGTCGGTGCGGGTCAGCCCGTCGTGCGTGAGGCGCACGAGGACGATGCGGGAGAAGCCGCCGTCGGCCAGCACCATCTCGGGCCCGGTCCCGCAGTTGCGCAGGCCGCCCCAGATCACCTCGTCGCCGATGCGGTGGTTGGTCAGATCGGGCATCGCCGCGATCTCGGTGAGGCCTCCGGCGGCGTAGCTCCAGACCCGAAGAGTCTTCGCAAGATGCGGACGGTCGACATAGGCGATGTCGGTGACGCCGTCTCCGTCGAGGTCGCCCACGGCCACGGGGGCGAGCCAGCGGAAGCGTGTGCCGATATGCGGGGTCGCGACGGATTTGACGAGGGTGCCCCGGCGCAGGCTGTAGACCGCAAGCTGCGCGCCCTGGTCGAGCGCCGTTTCGACCACGACGATATCGGCGGCGCCATCGCCATCGGCATCGACAACGCGCGGGGCGATATCCTCGAAGACGTTGGTACCGGTGGCGCGCAGATCGACGCGGTATTCGACGCCGGTGTCATCGACGGCGACGAGCACGGCCTTTTCGCGGATGCCGCCCATGATGCGATGGGGATAGGTGTCGAGATCAACCTCGTAGCGGGCCGAGACGATCTGCGGATCGGGCCCGTCCGCCGCGGCGCATCCGGCTGCAAGACATGCGGCGAGAAGGGCCGCGCGGCGCATCAGATCTGTTTTTCGGGCATCTGCACGACCAACCCGTCGAGCGCGTCCGAGACCTTGAGCTGGCAGGTCAGGCGCGACCGGGCCGGATCGGGCTGATAGGCGAAGTCGAGCATGTCTTCTTCCATCGGGTCCTTCTTGGGCAGCTTCGCGACCCAGTCGGGGTGGACATAGACATGGCAGGTCGAACAGGCGCAGGCGCCGCCGCAATCGGCCTCGATGCCCGGAATGTTGTTGTCGCGCGCGCCTTCCATCACGGTCATGCCGTTGGGGACCTCGACGACATGCTCGGTGCCGCCATGCTCGATATAGGTGATCTTCGCCATCGCTTCCTCGTATCCTTCTGCGGAGGTCCTGTTAATATGGGTGCAGTCCGGGGGCCAGCCAGTTTTTCGGACGACGGACTTGCAGGAGACAGGCGATGCCGCTGGATGTGATCGGGGCCGGGTTCGGCCGGACAGGAACAGATTCGATGCGCGAGGCGCTCGAGATTCTGGGGGTCGGGCCCTGCCACCACATGTTCGCAATCATCGGGGACGAGGCGCTTTATGGCCCCTGGCGACGGCGGATGAGCGGTGAGGATGTCGGCTGGGACGTGCTTTACGCCGGGTTCCGCTCGGCGGTGGACTGGCCGACGGCGCATTACTGGCGCGAGCTTGCGGCGGCCTATCCTGACGCGAAAGTGATCCTGACCCTGCGCGATGCGGGCGACTGGTATGACAGCGCGGCGGCGACGATCTTTCCGGTGGCCGCAACCGGCGCGCCGGAAAGCCTGGGACGACAGATCCTGCGACAGGTCTTCGACGACCGGCCCGACGACCGCGCGCATTGCATCGCCATCTACGAGGCGCATGTCGACGCGGTGCGCCGCGAAATTCCGCCGGAACGGCTGATCGAACATGGGCTGGGCGATGGCTGGGGGCCGCTCTGCGCCGGGCTGGGCCTTTCTGAGCCGTCCGAACCCTATCCGCACAAGAACACCGGCGAGGGGTTCCGGAAAACCTTTTCCGACGACTCCTGACTTTCCCCTAACGGGGATATGTTCTATCTTTGTTCTCATGTCGCTGTCCCCCGCCCCTCCGACCGACCCCTGGCCGCGCCCGCCGTCGTGCATCCCCAATGCCCGGCTGGACGAGGTGCCCAATATGGCGCGTCTCCGGGTGGCTGGGCTTGTCCTGGTGCGGCAGCGGCCGGGCACGGCCAAGGGGGTGATCTTCGTCACGCTGGAAGATGAGACCGGCGTGGTGAATGTCATCGTCTGGCGCAAGGTCTACGAACGCTTCCGTCGCGCGGTGATCGCCGGGCGCTGCCTGCGGGTAACCGGGCGGCTTCAGCGCGAGGGCGCGGTGACCCATGTCATCGCCGAGGAGATCGAGGACATCAGCTGGATGCTCGACGAGCTTTTGCGCGAACACCCGGTGGCGCGGGCGGTGCATACGCCGTGCAAGGCGGGCGATCAGCCCTGAAACGAAAAGGGGCGCCCGGAGGCGCCCCTTCGAACCTGTGTCACGCCCCGGTCATTCGACCGACAGCGCCACGAAGCGCGGGTCGCCCTCGCGCCGCACGAGCATGAGAAGCGACCGGCGGCCGGCTTCGCGCGCCTCGGCGATCCGGTCCTCGAGATCACCGATCGTCTCGACCGGCTGCTGTCCCGCTTCGGTGATGACATCACCCGCGCGGACGCCCTTCTCGAACGCCTCGGAATCGCCTGCCACGTCGGTCACGACAAGGCCCGTGGCCTCGTCCGGCAGACCCAGCTGCGCGCGCAGTTCCTCGGTCATCTCCGAGAGCGACAGGCCCAGCGCTTCGCCTTCGAGCGGTTCGGTCGCCGAGGCCGAGGCGGGCACGGCCCGTTCCGCGTCCTCGCGACGGCCAAGCGTCACGGTCAGCGTCTCGGTTTCGCCGTTGCGGACGACATCGATGCGGACATCCTTGCCGACCTCGGTGTTGCCGACGCGGCGCACCAGTTCACGGGTATCGCTGATGTCGGCGCCCTCGAAGGCCACGATGACGTCGCCCGACTGCATCCCCGCCTCGGCCGCCGGCCCCTCGGGCACGTCGGTGACAAGCGCGCCGCGCGCCTCTTCAAGGCCAAGGCCTTCGGCGAGGTCTTCGGTCACGTCCTGGATGCGCACGCCAAGCCAGCCGCGGCGGGTCTCGCCATAGTCGAGAAGCTGCTGGATCACCCCGGTCGGCGACCCGGCTGGACATCGCGAAGCCGATCCCGATCGAGCCGCCGTTGGGCGACAGGATCGCGGTGTTCACGCCGATCACCTCGCCGTCCATGTTGAAGAGCGGACCGCCCGAGTTGCCACGGTTGATGGCCGCGTCGGTCTGGATGTAGTCGTCATAACTGCCCGAGAGCGCCCGACCGCGGGCCGAGATGATGCCCGACGAGACCGAGAAGCCCTGGCCAAGCGGGTTGCCCATGGCCATCACCCAATCGCCCACGCGCGCCACTTCGCTGTCGCCCCATGGCACGAAGGGCAGCGGATCGTCGCTGTTGACCTTGAGCAGCGCGAGGTCGGTATTCGGATCGGTGCCGATCACCTCGGCCGGAAGTTCCTCGCCCGAATAGAACTCGATCAGGATCTCGTCGGAATTGGCGATGACGTGGTTGTTGGTGACGATGTAGCCGTCTTCCGAGATGACGAAGCCCGAGCCAAGTGCCTGGCTGCGACGCGGTCTGTCCCCTTCCGGGTTGCGCTCCATGAAATCGCGGAAGAAATCCTCGAAGGGCGATCCCTCGGGCACCATCGGCGCGGGCCCGGTGGAGGCCGCGACCGTTGTCGATGTCGTGATGTTCACCACCGACGGGCTGACCTTTTCGGCCAGATCGGCGAAGCTCTCGGGTGCCGCGCGCACCGGTGTCGCGATGACCTGGGCGATGGCGAAGGCCATGCCGAGGATCAGAAGCCAGAGGCTTCGGGTGAATGCAGGATTGCGTTCGTTCATAGCCACTGATGTCGGAGTCACGCCGACCTCCTTTTCGAATGGGTTCATGCCAGCCCCTGTGACGGTTCTGTGCCGTCAGTGCAGGCATTGAAGATAGGCAAGATGGGGCGACAACTCAAACCCCACTTGTGTCCTGTCACCGTGTCGTGATGGCCGCGAGAGCGTCAGAACCCGGCGTTCTGCGCGATCCAGAGCAGCAAGAGCCCAAGCGTCACGGCCCCAAGCCCGATGACGCGGCGCGCTTCGATCGGCATCCGGCGCAGCATTTCAAGCACATCCTCAAGACGCGAAGGGGCCAGTGCGAACACCAGCCCCTCGATGATCAGCACCAGGCCGAAGCCCAGAAAAAGCGTTCCGATCAATTGGTCCCCACGTCCTCTTCACCGGCCTGCTCGGCTTCGATCCGCTCACGCTCGGCTTCGGGCAGATCGGGCGAGATCCGCGTTTCGGGAACGAGGCGCCGGATCCCTTCGAGGTCAAGCCCTTCAAGCCGGACCTCGCCCAGACCCTCGGCGCGGATCGCGCCGAAAAGCTCGGAGACGAACTCGCTGTCGGGCGACAGCACGATGGTCGAGGTCTCCTGCTGCATGGTCCGCTCGAAGGACGACAGCGAGCGATAGAACGAGAAGAACTCGGGGTTGTTGCCGAAGGCTTCGGCATAGACGCGGTTGCGTTCCGCATCCGCCTCGCCTCGTGTGATCTCCGCATCACGGCTCGAATTCGAGATCGTCTCGACCACGGTCCGGTCCGCCGCTGCGCGTACGCGCTGTGCCGCTTCGTTACCGCGGGCGATTTCGTCCGCGGCCTCGCGTTCACGCTCGGCCCGCATCCGGGCATAGGTCGCCTCGAGGTTCTGCTGCGGCAGGTTCGTCTGCTTCAGCCGCACGTCGATGATCTGCAGTCCGAGGCTGTCGGCACTCGCGCGGGCATTCGCCAGGATGCGCAGCGCAAGGTCGCGCCGTTCACCCGACAGAATCGTGTCCGACGTGACCTGATCAGCACCCAGAACCTCGCGGATCTGGGCGTTCAGGATGGACGACAGCCGGTCTTCGGCGACACGAGTGCCCCCCACGCCTACGGCCTGACGGAATTGCACGACATCCGCGATCCGGTAACGCGCGAACGCGTCAACGATCAGACGACGGTCATCCGAGGGCGTGACTTCGATCGTTTCGGTATCCAGCGACAGGATGCGGCTGTCATATTTCACCACTTCCTGGATGATCGGCACCTTGAAGCCGAGGCCCGGCTCTTCCACGACCTGGCGGATCTGGCCGAACTGGAGGACCAGCGCCTTCTCACGCTCGTCCACGATGAAGAGCGAACTCAGACCGACCGCGCCGAGAATGACGATGACGGGAATGATGTAGCCTGCCTTGCGCATCTCAGTTCTCCGCCTGTGTCGGCTGGCGGCGCAAATCGTTCAGCGGAAGATAGGGCACGACGCCCTGACCGCTCGTATTGCCGCCATCGTCGATGATCACCTTGTCGAGGCCGCCAAGCGTGCGCTCGATCGTCTCGAGATAGAGACGCCGCTGGGTGACTTCGGGTGCGTTGTTGAATTCCTGTGCCACCGCGATGAAGCGGCTTGCCTCACCGATGGCTTCGTTGACGACCTGCGCACGATAACCTTCGGCCTGTTCGAGGATCTGCGCCGCTTCACCCCGGGCCTCGGCGAGCACCCGGTTGGCATAGGCATCCGCCTGACGCTGAAGCCGGTCGCGTTCCTGCGCCGCGGCCTGAACCTCGCGGAACGAGTCGATCACCTCCGGCGGCGGGTCGGCCCGGTCAAGGTTCACACGAACGATGTTGATTCCGCTTTCATACTCGTCAAGCGTCGCCTGAATGTTCTGCAACGCCGTGTCGGCGATAATCCCACGATCTCGGTTGAGGATCGGGGCCAGGTTCGACGCGGCGATGATCTCGCGCATCACGGCTTCGGACACCGCCTGTACGGTCAGCTGCGGGTCCCGGAGGTTGAACAGAAGCTTCGACGGGTCGCTGATATTCCAGACAACCTGGAATTCGATGTCCACGACGTTCGCATCGGTGGTCAGCATCAGCCCGTCATAGATGTCCGAGCGTCCCGCGCCGATCGTCTCGGTCCGTTCCGATGTCACGTTGATCACTTCGTAGGTGACGAAGGGCCAGGGCGCGAAGTTCAGACCGGGATTCCCGATGGCCGAGAACTCGCCCAGGAACAGCTCGACCGACTGTTCTTCCGGTCGCACGGTATAAAGCGAGGCCCAGCCCCAGACGAGGACCAGACCGAGGATGCCAAGGCCGACGGTCCCGCGGGTCAGCTTGGGGCCACCCTCGCCGCCGCCACCGCCGCCGCCGCGCGCGCCGCGACCGCCCATCAGGACACGCAATTGTTCCTGACCCTTCTTCATGATCTCTTCTATTTCGGGGATCTGCGGCCCGTCTCCGGGGCGCTTGTCTCCGCCACGATTGTCATCACCGCCGCCGCGCGGTCCGCCCCCACCGGAGCCACCGCCCCAGGGTCCGCCATTGTTGCTGGCCATCTAGGTGTCTTTCCCTTTATTGGTCAGTTTGATTTCTGATCATCTAGCTTGAAGCAGTAACTGTGGTTTCCCGTCCGCATTTCAACCCGTGCGGATCGGCTTGCGCATCGTCACAAGCTCTTCCGCGATTGTGGGATGTACCGCAACCGTCCGGTCGAAATCTTCCTTTGTGGCACCCATGCGGACCGCCACGCCGGCCAGCTGGATCAATTCGCCGGCCCCGTCCGCGACGATATGACAGCCCAGCACCCGGCGGCTGTCGCGGTCGACGATGAGTTTGAAGAGCACCCGCTCGGTCCGTTCGATGAAGGCGGTGCGCATCGGCCGGAAGGATGCACAGTAGACTTCGATCCGGTACTCCTCGCGCGCCTGCTCCTCGGTCAGGCCCACGGCGCCGTATTCGGGCTGGGTAAAGATCGCCGACGGGACGAGGTCGTGATCGACCGTCCACTTCCGGTCTCCGAACAGGGTGTCGGCGACGGCGTGCCCCTCGCGGATGGCGACCGGTGTCAGGTTGACCCGGTCGGTCACATCGCCCACCGCGAAGATCGACGGAATGTTCGACTGGCTGTAGGCGTCGACCTTCACTTCCCCGCGCCGGCCCAGGATGACGCCGGCGTCCTCGAGGCCCAGTCCGGAGGTGTTCGGATCGCGCCCGGTGGCGAAGAGCACCTGGTCGAAGACCGCCTCGCGTCCGTTGGTGGCCTTGACCCAGATACCGCCGTCGCGCCGCTCCATCTCGAGGACATCGGTTCCGACATGCAGATCGATGCCGCGGTCATGCATGCTTTCGGCAAGCAGTCCGCGCGCCTCGTCGTCGAACCCTCGCAGGATCTGTGCACCGCGGTAGTATTGCGTGACGTTGCTGCCGAGGCCATTGAAGATGCAGGCGAATTCGCAGGCGATATACCCTCCGCCCACGATCAGGATGCGCTGGGGCAACTCATCCAGATCGAAGACGTCGTTCGAGGTGATGCCAAGCTCCGCTCCCTTGATCTGCGAGGGGTAGACCGGGTGTCCACCCACCGCGACCAGGATGTGCTTGGCCGTCACCGTCCGGCCGTCGGCAAGCGCGACGGTGTGAGGGTCAGAGACGGTCGCCCGCGTGTCGAAGACCTCGACCCCGGCCTGGTCGAGCGTCGCGGCGGTAGACCCCTTCCAGCCGGTCGAGTTCGCCGTGAAGGCGGGTCCGAAAGCGGATCCAGTCGAAATCGCCGGCATCGACGGACCAGCCGTAGTCGCCCGCGTCCACCATCGCCTGGCGATAGCCGCTGGCGAAGACCATCAGCTTCTTCGGCACGCAGCCGCGAATGACGCAGGTGCCGCCCATGCGGCTTTCCTCGGCCAGTCCGACCTTCGCCCCGCCTTCGGAGGCCGCGATGCGGGCCGCACGAACGCCGCCCGAACCACCGCCAATCACGAAGAGGTCATAGTCGAACGCCATGCCGTCAGTCCGCCATGTCGCGAAAGATGTTCGCGGATTCGTCCAGGGCCACCACGCTTTCCTCGACCTGGCCCGAGTTGATGTCGCGCACCTCGGCCCGGCCGTCCGAATGGCCGATGATGACCACGTCGCAGATGTCGATGAACAGCCCGTTCTCGACGACCCCGGGGATCTGGTTGAGGATCAGCGCCAGCTGGCGGGCGTTTCCGATCCGCCCGAGGTGCAGGTCCAGGATGAAGTTGCCCTCATCGGTGCGGAACGGATCGTCGCCGGCCATGCGGCGCGTGACGGTCTCGCCCATGACATCAAGCCCGGTGAGCGTCTCCTGGATCAGGCCGCGGGTGGTCTGCCAGCCGAAAGGAATGACCTCGACCGGAAGGGGGAAGGCGCCCAGCGCGGCCACTTCCTTGGTCGTGTCCGCGATCACCACCATCTGATCCGACGCGGTGGCCACGATCTTTTCCATCAAGAGCGCGCCGCCGCCGCCCTTGATCAGGTTCATCTCGGGGTCGAACTCGTCTGCGCCGTCGATCGTGAGGTCAAGCCAGCGCGCGTCGTCGAGGCTCACGACCTCGATCCCGGCGGCACGCGCAAGCTCTGCCGTCCGTGTCGAGGTCGGCACGCCGGTGATCTTCAGCCCCTCGTCACGCACCATCTCGCCCAGCGACTTGACCAGCCAGGCGGCGGTCGATCCGGTTCCAAGGCCCACGCGCATGCCGGACTCGACATAGCCGCAGGCCCGTTTGGCGGCCACGAACTTTGCGGTATCGATGGGCGAAAGATTGTCGGTCATCGGGGCCTCTTTGTCGTGAGTCAGCGGCTTATAGGCACAATCCGGAACGGGGGCGAGGGGGAAAGCACCCCGATTTCGGCCCCGGAAACCGCGGAAAGTCCCCCTTTGCGGACGCAGGCCGGCCCCGAAAGCGCCGGCGATGACGCTGGCGCCCCGACCACGTCGCATTCGGCGTGGCGCGGCTGGGTCCGGAGCCGCTATGGATGGAAAAGGAGCACCCAGCACATGTTTCTGTCGGTCTTCGAAATGTTCAAGGTCGGGATCGGACCGTCCTCGTCCCACACGATGGGGCCGATGGTGGCCTGTGCGCGGTTTCTCGACGTCCTGCGCGCGTCGCCGTTCACGCCGCGGGGGCTGCGCGCATCGCTCCACGGCTCGCTTGCCTTCACCGGTGTCGGACACGCCACCGACCGCGCGGTGATCCTCGGCCTCGCGGGGTTCGTGCCCGACAGCTATGACGCCGGAAAGGCAGAGGCGGCGCTGGAGGCCATCCGCACCACCGGCCGCGTGGCACCGCCGGGCCTGCCCGAGCTTGCCTTCGCCCCCGACCGCGACCTCGTCTTCGATTTCGGGCCGGCCCTGCCCGGACATGCCAACGCGCTGATCCTGACGGCGACCGACGCGCAGGGTGACGCCATCCTGAAAGAGACCTACTTTTCCATCGGCGGCGGTTTCGTCCTGACCGAGGCTGAACTGGCGGCGGGCAAGAACCGCGACGACGGCGCCCCCGTCCCCTACCCGTTCAGATCCGCGGCCGAGATGTTGTCGATGTGCGCCGAGACCGGAAAGTCCGTGGCCGAATCTGAAGCGCGCCAACGAACTCAGCCGCCTGTCCGCCGCGGACCTCGACGCTGGCCTCCAACGCTTGTGGGACGTGATGACGGACTGCATCGACCGCGGCCTTGCCACCGACGGGATCCTTCCCGGCGGGCTGAACGTGAAGCGGCGCGCCAAGGCGATCCACGGGAAACTCCTGGCCGAACGCGGGATGAACCTCACACCGCCGCACACGATCAACGACTGGATGAGCGTCTATGCCATGGCGGTGAACGAAGAGAACGCCGCCGGCGGGCAGGTCGTGACCGCGCCCACGAACGGCGCCGCCGGGGTCGTGCCAGCGGTGATCCGCTACTGGCTGGATCATGTGCCCGGCGCATCCCGGGCGCGCATCGGGGAGTTTTTGCTGACGGCAGCGGCCATCGGCGGTCTGATCAAGCACAATGCCTCGATCTCGGGCGCCGAATGCGGATGCCAGGCCGAGGTGGGCAGCGCCGCCGCGATGGCCGCGGCCGGGCTTTGCGCGGTGATGGGCGGCACGCCCGAACAGGTCGAGAATGCCGCCGAAATCGCGCTGGAGCATCATCTGGGAATGACCTGCGACCCGGTGCGAGGTCTGGTGCAGGTGCCCTGCATCGAGCGCAACGGCCTGGGCGCGATCAAGGCGGTCTCGGCAGCGTCCCTTTCGCTCCGCGGCGACGGCACCCATTTCGTACCGCTCGACGCCGCGATCGAGACGATGCGCCAGACCGGCGAGGACATGAGCCACAAATACAAGGAAACCGCCCTGGGCGGGCTGGCGATCAACATCCCGAACTGCTGATCCGGAAGGCGGGGCGCACGGGGCCCTCGGACCGGATGGGGTGATTGCAGGCGGCTGGCGCCCGGCCTACCCTGCGCGCATGTCCACCGACCGCCCAGTCCTCGGCATCCTTCTGATGCTTGGTTTCTGTATTCTCGCGCCGCTTGGCGATTCCATCGCGAAGCTCCTTGGCCAGACCTGGCCGCTCTTCGCGCTGATCTTCGCCCGGTTCGCGATCCAGTTCGTCGTGCTCCTCCCGCTGTCGCTGCGGCATCCCTTGCGCCTGTCGCCAAGGGCCTGGCGGCTGACCGTGCTGCGCACGCTGCTGCACATCCTGGGCATCGGCCTGATGTTCCAGTCGCTGCGGTTCCTGCCGTTGGCCGATGCCATCGCCATCGCTTTCGTCATGCCGTTCATCATGCTTCTTCTGGGCCGTTTCGTGCTGAACGAAGAGGTCGGGACCCGCCGTCTGATGGCCTGTGTCGTCGGATTCGCCGGGACGCTTCTGGTGGTGCAGCCGTCCTTCGCCGAAGTCGGCCCACCCGCCTTCCTGCCGATGGGTGTGGCCGTGGCCTTCGCCCTGTTCATGCTTGTCACCCGGCAGGTCGCGCGCGAGGCCGACCCGATCACGCTTCAGACGATCAGCGGCGGGATCGCGACGCTGGTGCTCCTGCCGGTCGTCCTGCTCTTCGGAGAGGCCCTCCCCGAGGTGCAGCCCATCGACATCGGGCTGATCCTGGCACTTGGGCTGATCGGCACCTGTGCGCATCTTCTGATGACCTGGTCGCTGCGCTTTGCCCCCTCGGCCACGCTGGCGCCGATGCAGTACCTCGAGATCCCGTTCGCCACCGTGATCGGTTGGATCGTGTTCCGCGACTTCCCCAATGGCATCGCCCTGTTGGGAATCGCGATCACGATGGGGGCCGGTCTCTACATCATCGGCCGGGAGCGGCGCCTTGCCCGGGCGCCAGCGCCGACATCGCTGCCCCCAGCGCCGCCCGCGGCAGAATGACCAGCATTCCGGGGCGATCGAAGACCAGATCGACCGGCCCTTCTGCCTCGTTCGATGTGCCGATCGCGCCGGCGGGATCGAAGGGCACGTCATCGATCGCCCACCGCAGACCGCGCGAGCGCCCGCGCATCATCGCGAAGGGAAAGAGCGACACCCGCGTCCCGGCCTCAAGATCCAGCGTCAGCCGCTCGGGGGCAGCGAAGGCGACATCCTCGACCCCCACGACGATGCAGGGCGTCGCGCGATGACGGACGATCGCCGAATAGACCGCAAGTTCGTGGTCAAGCCGGCGTCCGGTAAACCCCACCGCCAGGCAAAGCGGCGCCCTGATGCGCAGCAGGCATTTCTCGAAATCGGTCGTGTCCTGCTCGTCGATGCGGTGCAGGCGGTCGGCGGGCACATCGCCGGCCACCGATTTCGGGAATCGAGTCGAAATCGCCGATCACGGCATCGGGAAGGCGCCCCGCGGACAGCGCATGCGCTGCGGCACCGTCGGCCGCCACAAGAACGGGTGCCAGACGCAACGCTTCGTCAATATCTTCCGGTTTAGGGTCGGAAGAGCCCAGAATCGTGACGAAATGTTGCGTTTCAACAATCTTTGAAATCATGGCCGGATTGGGGCCCTCATGGAAACTTGCCACATTCTCGACCAGAAAAAATCCCGGCAATTCCGCAGTTGCGTTCTTATTTGCGAAGGATGCCGTGGTAAACACACTGTTGCTGGATCGGGGGAGAAAGCGATCGACTGATGGTAGGTGCGAGCAAAATCCTGACCGTATCTTATGGGACCTTTTCCTGTACGCTGGAAGGTTTCGACGACCCGTTCTCGACCATGCGGTCGATCGCGGAATACTTCCGCGACCTTGCGGCGGATGACCGGTATTTCGGGGCCGAGCCGCCCACGCCGGATGCCGAGATGCTCCACCGGATCGCCGAGAAGGAGATCCAGCGCCGGGTCGAAGCGCGCGTTCAGGACAATGGTATCGTCCTCAAGCAGCTGTCCGACGACGAAGTGGCACCCCGCGCGGCAGCGACTGCCGCGGGTGCGACCGCCTTTGCGCCTCAGACCGAAACCTACTCCGACGATGACGCGGATCTCGAGACCGGCATGGACGATGCCGCGTTCCCCGATGTGGAGGACGTCGCCGAAGTGACGGCCGAATCCGAGGCCGCCTCGACAGAAACCGTCGCCGAAAAGCTGAGCCGCATCCGCGCTGTCGTCAGCTCGGCCCGCGCGGCCGAAGCCACCGAGACGGATGGCGCCGACGCGTCTGCGGACGAAGACATGATGGAATCGGTGCGCGACGCGGTCGAGATGGAGGACGAATTCTTCGACGGCGACGCCACCGAACGCGATATCGCCGAGGCGTTGTCCGCTTTCGACACGGACGAGGACACCGAAGTCGACGCCGCCGAGGTCGAGGCCGCAATCGAGATGCGCGACGAAGACGACGCCGATGCCGACGATCAGGAAGAGCCGGTCGTCGCCGCGGACATGGACGTCGAGGCCGACGACGCGGAAGCCGACGAAGGCACCTGGCCGGAGGAGGCATGGGACACGCCCATGGTCGCCGCCCTCGACGATGACGCGGATGAAGACGACGCGAGTGAAGAAACCGAAGCCGCCGCCCTGATGGACGAGCCGGCGGAGGCCGATGTCGCTGCAGCCGAACCGGAAACGGTCGGCGCGGACGCCGGCGAACCCTACGGGCGCGTGGTCCATCTGAGCCGTCCCGATCTCGACGCTGCCCATGGCACATGGGACGCGTCCGAAGAGGTCGCCGCAGCCGAAGACGCCGCCGTGGCTGCACCCGAGGGCGACGCCGAGTTCGAATCGGAACTCGCCGCCAGCGTCGAAGAGGACGACGCGGACGGTAGTGACTGGGACGAATTCGACGAGGACGAGTCCGAAGTCGCCGAAGACGTCGCCGAAGTCGACGCCGCCGAGGAAGACGACCACGAAGACCGCATCGCCGCCTGGTCGGCGGGGTCCGAAGTCGGCGGGGACGTCGAGGACGACGTTGTTGCCGAAGCGGTCGAGGATGAAGAAGACGCCGAAGTCACGGGTGTGGAAGAAGACACGCTTGCCGCTGGCATCCGCGCAGCCCTTGGCCAGCAACTTGTATCGGATCAGGACGACGAGGACGACGACGAAGACTGGGACCGCGCGGAAGAGGCCGGGACTCCCGAGGCGGACGCCTGGTCCTGGGAGAACGACACCGAGGTCGCCGTGTCCGACGAGGAAGACGAGGACCATGACCTCTCCGCAGGCGCCATGGCGGCGCGCGAACGGCTGGGCACGCTTTCGGAACCCGAGGGTGAGGCCGCCGATGTCGACCGTCTTCTCGAAAAGACCAACAGCCAGATGGCGGAGACTGAAAACAGCCGTCGCCGCTCGGCGATCGCGCATCTGAAGGCCGCCGTTGCCGCGACCAAGGCCGACCGCCTTCTCAAGCGGGTGACCTCGCGCGAACGCTCGGATGCCGAAGAGCAGAACCAGTATCGCGACGATCTTGCCCAGGTGGTTCGGCCCCGCCGCCCCGCAGCCGAAACGGCGGAAGCCTCGCGCGAGCGTCCCAAGCCCCTTGGCGACGGGAAAAGCCCGCTCATGCTGGTCTCGGAACTGCGCGTCGATGCCGAAACCACTGGCTATGGCGAAATCCGGCCGCGCCGGATCATGCAACAGGACGAGTTCGACGCCGCCGCCGATGCCGAAAGCAGCAGCTACGAAGACTCCTCGAACTTTGCAGACTTCGCCGAGAAGATGGGCGCGACAGAGTTGCCGGACCTTCTTGAGGCCGCGGCGGCCTATGCCGCCTTCGTCGAGAACCGGCCGCATTTCTCGCGTCCGCAGCTGATGAAGCGGGTCGCGAAATACGACGGCGGAGAATTCACCCGTGAAGCCGGCCTGCGCTCGTTCGGCCAGCTTCTTCGGCAGGGCAAGATCCGCAAGCTCAAGCGCGGCCAATTCACCGTAGCCGACACCACGCGGTTCAACCCCGAGGCGCGCATCGCCGGAGAGTGACGCCCGGGCACTACCCCAAGCACATCGAAGGGCCGGCCGGGAAACCCGCGCCGGCCCTTTGCTTTGATGAGGTCCATGATCCTGAAGGCAAGGTCTCGAGGAACGCCCTTGTCGGTCCCCCGCCGGCGGTGGTCTGCCCTGCCGCCCGGAGGACGGAGGTCAGTCGAAGGTGTTCACTCGTCGGGGGGCGCATCCGGATCGGCCTTGCCGATCCCCCGGAACACCGCCCGGAAGGGCAAGGCCCAGAGCAGCCCCAGCACGACATAGACGAAGAACTCGACCCAGAGTGGCGGACGATCGAGCCAGTTCATGATCGTGACCGCGGCCACGATATAGGCCGGAAGCAAGACCAGAAGGATGACCAGCGACCAGCGCCGCCGGGCCTTGTAGGAAAGCGCCATCTTTACCTCAATCCGCGAAAGGGTCGGTCACGAGGATCGTGTCGTCCCTCTCAGGCGAGGTGGAAAGTAGCGCCACGGGGCAGTCGATCAACTCTTCGACCCGGCGGACATACTTGATCGCGTTCGCCGGCAGATCGGCCCAGCTGCGCGCGCCTTCAGTGCTTCCCGACCATCCCGGCAGGGTTTCGTAGACCGGCACGACCCGCGCCTGGTGATCCGCCGCCGTCGGCAGGTGATCGATGCGCTGACCGTCGAGTTCATAGCCCACGCAGATCTTCAACTCTTCGAATCCGTCGAGCACATCGAGCTTGGTGAGCGCGATGCCGTTCACGCCGCTTGTCGCACAGGTCTGGCGCACCAGAACCGCATCGAACCAGCCGCACCGGCGCTTTCGGCCGGTGGTCGTGCCGAACTCGTGCCCGCGTTCGCCCAGACGCTCGCCATCGGCGTCGTGCAGTTCGGTCGGGAACGGTCCCTCGCCCACCCGCGTGGTGTAGGCCTTTACGATGCCAAGCACGAAATCGATCGACCCTGGCCCGAGGCCAACGCCGGTCGCCGCCTGTCCGGCGATGACGTTCGAGGAGGTGACGAAGGGATAGGTTCCGAAATCGATGTCGAGAAGCGCCCCCTGCGCCCCTTCGAAGAGGATGCGCTTTCCGGCTTTTCTCTTTTCGTTCAGGACCTTCCACACCGGCGCGGCATAGGCGAGTATTTCAGGCGCGATCGCCGTCAGTTGCGCGACCAGCGCGTCCCGGTCCACCGGATCGAGGCCCAGCCCCCGGCGCAGCGCGTCATGATGGACCAGCGCCCGGTCGACGCGCAGTTCCAGCGTGGCCCGGTCGGCCAGATCCGCCACCCGGATCGCCCGCCGGCCCACCTTGTCCTCGTAGGCCGGCCCGATGCCGCGCCCGGTCGTGCCGATCTTCGCCACCGCCGTCTGGCCTTCGCGCGCGCGGTCCAGCTCGCCATGAAGCGGCAGGATCAGCGGCGTGTTCTCGGCGATCATCAGCGTGTCGGGCGTGATTTCCACGCCCTGCGCGCGGATGGTGGCGATCTCCGACACCAGGTGCCAGGGGTCGAGGACGACGCCATTGCCGATCACGCTCAGCTTGCCGGGCCGCACCACGCCCGAGGGAAGGGCGTGCAGCTTGTACACCGTCCCGTCGATGACCAGCGTGTGCCCGGCGTTGTGCCCGCCCTGGAAGCGCGCGATGACATCGGCGCGCTCGCTCAGCCAGTCGACGATCTTTCCCTTGCCTTCGTCGCCCCATTGGGCGCCGACAACGACGACATTGGCCATGACATGCTCCGTCAGGTGAAACCCGCGTCGGTATATCGGGGCGTCCGGGGCGATGAAACCGCAAATCCGCATCGCCCTTGTGGCATCGGGGTGCGCGGGCTAGGACTGCCGCAAATCCGAAGCAACGCCAAAGTCGACAAGACGGGGGACACCAAGATGACCGCACCTGCAGAGTTTCACGACAGGATGCTGTCTCTGGGCCTTGCCCGCGTAAGCGAGGCGGCGGCGCTGGCATCGGCCGATTTCATCGGGCGCGGCGACGAGAAGGCTGCCGACCAGGCCGCCGTCAACGCGATGCGCGAGCAGCTCAACAAGCTGGAAATCCGCGGCACGGTCGTGATCGGCGAGGGCGAGCGCGACGAGGCCCCCATGCTCTACATCGGCGAAGAGGTCGGCGACGGCAGCGGCCCCGAGGTCGACATCGCCCTCGACCCGCTCGAGGGCACGACGCTGACCGCCAAGGACATGCCCAACGCGCTGACTGTCATCGCCATGGGGCCGCGCGGCTCGATGCTGCACGCCCCCGACGTCTACATGGAAAAGCTGGCGATCGGGCCGGGCTACCGCGAGGGTGTCGTGACGCTTGACATGTCGCCGGCGGAACGGGTCTCGGCGCTGGCCGCCGCGAAGGGCTGCTCGACAGCCGATATCACGGTCTGCGTCCTCGAACGGCCGCGCCACGACCATATGATCGCCGCGTTGCGCACCACGGGATGCGCGATCCGGCTGATCACCGACGGCGACGTGGCCGGGGTCATCCATTGCGCCGAGACGGAAAAGACCGGCATCGACATGTACATGGGCTCGGGCGGCGCGCCCGAGGGGGTGCTTGCCGCCGCCGCGCTGAAATGCATGGGCGGGCAGATCTATGGCAAGCTGATGTTCCGGAGCGGCGACGAAGAGGCCCGCGCGAAGAAGGCCGGCATCACCAATCTGCAAAGGGTCTATACCCGCGACGACATGGTCACGGGGGACGTGATCTTCGCCGCCACCGGCGTCACCGACGGGTCGATCCTGCCGGGCATCAAGCGCGAGGTCGGCTACCTGACGGCCGAGACGATCCTGATGCGGTCGAAGACCGGATCGGTCCGGCGCATGACCTACCGAAACCCGACGCGCTAGGCGCCCCGCTTGCCGAAACCGCTGCGCGCAACGAGGGGTTGCCGCACTCCACGGACGATGAGGGCCTTTTGTCAGAGGACGCGACGACCAGAGCCTTCCTTGGTGTCGAAGCCTCGCTGACCGGTCGCCGCTGGATCGGTCCGGGGGCTGCTGCTGAACGGCAAGCCGAGGCGCTGGAACAGGAAACCGGGCTGCCACCGGCGCTATGCCGGACGCTTGCCCGACTTGGGGTCGAGCCGTCAGGGGCGCTGCGCTACCTCGAGCCGCAATTGCGCGACCTGCTGCCGGATCCGCGCGGTCTGCGCGACATGGACATCGCCGCCGCACGGCTGGTTGCGGCCGTGGCGGGGCGCCAGCGCATCGCGATCTTCGCCGACTACGATGTCGATGGCGGCGCCTCGGCCGCGCTGCTGATCGACTGGCTGCGCAGCTTCGGCCAGGCCGCCACGCTCTACATCCCCGACCGCATCGACGAGGGCTACGGCCCGAACGCCCCCGCGATGGCGGCCCTTGCGCGCGATCACGATCTCATCGTCTGCGTGGACTGCGGGACGCTGTCGCATGACGCGATCGCGGCGGCGGACGGGGCCGATGTCGTCATTCTCGACCATCACCTCGGCGGCGAGACGTTGCCCCCCGCCCTGGCCGTCGTGAACCCCAACCGGCAGGACGAATCCGGTGATCTGGGCCATCTTTGCGCGGCTGCGGTTGTCTTCCTGACCCTGGTCGAAGCGGGTCGGTTCCTGCGCGCGGCGGGTAAGACGGCGCCGGACCTCATGGCTCTTCTCGATCTGGTCGCTTTGGCCACGGTGGCGGACGTGGCGCCGCTGATCGGCGTCAACCGCGCCTTCGTCCGGCAGGGGCTGAAGGTCATGGCGCGGCGCGAGAGGCCGGGTCTTGTCGCGCTCTCGGACATTGGCAGGCTCGACACGGCGCCGAACGCCTACCATCTCGGGTTCGTCCTGGGACCCCGGATCAACGCGGGCGGGCGGATCGGCGCGGCGGACCTTGGCGCACGCTGCCTCGCGACGATGGACATGCACGAGGCGCAGGCCCTGGCCGAACGGCTGGACCGCCTGAACTCCGAGCGGCGCGAGGTCGAGGCCGCGGTGCGCGAGGAAGCCCTTGCGCAGGCCGAAGCGCGTGGGGCCGATGCGCCGCTGGTCTGGGCGGCCGGCGAAGGCTGGCACCCCGGCGTCGTCGGCATCGTCGCGGCTCGGCTCAAGGAAGCGCTGAACCGGCCGGCCGTGGTCATCGGGCTGGACGGTGCGGTCGGCAAGGGGTCAGGGCGGTCGGTAACGGGCATCGACCTTGGCGCCGCCGTGCAGAAGGTCGCGCGCGAGGGTCTGTTCGAGAAGGGCGGCGGGCACCGCATGGCCGCCGGTCTGACGGTGTCGCGCGACCGGATCGACGAAGCCATGGCCCGTCTCTCCGAGCTTCTGGCCCGCCAGGGCGCGGGAGAGATCGCCGCGGCCGACCTGCGCCTTGACGGCCTGCTGATGCCCGAGGCGGCGACGGTCGAACTTCTGGCCGACCTCGAGCGCGCCGGCCCCTTCGGCATGGGCGCCTCGGCGCCCCGGTTCGCCTTCGCCGCCCAGACGATCCGCCACGCCCGCGCGGTGGGCGACCGCCACCTGAAACTCACGTTCGGCGCGCCAGGCGGAGCGACGATCGACGCGATCGCGTTTGGTGCCTTCGACGGCCCGTTGGGCCCGGCGCTTGCCTCGGCCGTCGGCGCGCAGATGCACCTTGCCGGACGGCTTGACCTGAACACCTGGGGCGGCCGCCAGCGCGTCCAGCTTCGGCTCGAGGACGCCGCGTCCGCACAGTGAACCGCGGCGCGAAATTCCGCTTGCCCTCCGCGCGGGCTTTGCCTAGATAGCGCGACACCGACGGTCTGGCCCGTTCGTCTATCGGTTAGGACGCCAGGTTTTCAACCTGGAAAGAGGGGTTCGATTCCCCTACGGGCTGCCAATGTTCCACAAACCCATCTGACTTTATTGACTTTTTCGCCTCATCTGGACCACGGCCGGTTAGGCGTGGTCCACTTTCAGCGGCAGAGCGACGGGCGGCAGCGGACGCGGCGCCCTTCCGACGATCGGCTTTCTTGGTGTAGACTGACGCGGTTTTGGTCTCTGTCCAGCCGAACGTAGCCATGAGTTCATACTCGGTCGCTCCGGCTTCGGCCATGAGTTCCGCGACGCCCTTCCGGATCCCGTGCTGAGACCGAGCCACTTTGCCTTCAGAGTCGACAAGGCCGGCAGCCACGATCCATTTCCGGACTCGGTTGTCGAGACTTCCGGAGGATGCGAAGGGCCTTCCGTACTCCGTCACAAGATAGGTGTCTCGGGGCTTGTGGTTCTTCAGCTCCTCCTTGAGCATACCATGCATAGGCACCGAGACGAAGGCGCTCCCCTTCTTGCCCGGCTGCCATTCGACATGCCGGACGCCGTCGCGCACGACTTCGTTCTTGGCGCCCAGGCGAGGAGAGTCACCGATCCGGCCGCCGGTGGCGTAGGCAAGGCAGAACCAGAGCCTTGCCATAGAGCCGGCCGGATGTCGGCTGAGGTATCGCGCCACGTCCTCGCCGGACCATGGTGTTGCCCCATCGCCTTGCTTGTATCCGGATTTCACCCGAAAGACGGGGCTGTTCTTGGGGAAGCCTCGATCCTCTCCCCACGTGTATGCCGCGCGGAGTGCTTTCAGGCATGTGTGCGCGGCACCGGATCGGCCGCCGAACGTGTCGAGGATGTGCACGAAGGCCTCGGACGGAAGGTCTGCGTCGAGTGCGCCCATGCGATCGCCGTCAGGGTCCAGAACCTCTCGCGCCTGCTTGAGGCCGGTGCGGCGATTTGACAGTGTAAGCGGCGACAGATCCCCTGAAGCGACCCGGCCCTCCATCCAAGCGAGAAACCGGTCGCACAGTTCGTCAAGTGTGCCCTTCTTTGGCGCCTTCGGCTTGATGATCTCAAGCTTCTCGCCGGCGCGCGCCGCGTAGTAATGCTCATGAAACCCAGGCTCACCGGGGCCGCATGGGATCGGGATCTTCTTGTTCGACTCGCCTTCCTTTCGGACCCTCCAACGCAACGTACCAGCAGCGGTCGTGTCTCGCAGGAGACCTGGGAAACGGTGTCTCATTGTCTACCCTCACCCCACTTCTTCGGAACCTTACCCACCTCGGACGTTGGAGGAGTATTCAATTCCGATTCCGCGATGTCGAGAGTCAGGGTGCCGTCAGGCGCAACCCTTATGGCCGCGATAGACAGACCGGCGGCCTGCGCTGCGGAAATGGTGTTCGAGACAGAAGCTTTGGTGAGGCGAGGAGCGGGCATTGTAGAACCGGGTTGTGTCGTCTCCCCGGAAGAACGGATCGTTCAACAAAGCGCGGAAAAAGATGTGATGAATGTTTCAATTTGAAATTCTACGAGGCTGCGCCGTCGGTTGTTGATGGTCAGCTTGCGGTAGCTCCTGCAGCATCTTGTCGATCCCGACGAACTCAAGGTGCCATTGCGCGCATCCTGATGCGATCGAGCGAGCTTGGCCGAGACTTCCTTCTCGATTGGGATGATGCCGACGAACTTGATGTGAACTGGGACGCGCTTCTCGCTTCGCTCGAGACCCCACCTCCATCCATTCCTAACCGATTGATACTCGAATGTGGCACCGACGCCTGGTTAGGAGTGGACGGCAGCGGAGGTCTTGCCGAAGCCATGGCCCAGTGCGAAGACATGGCCGCGCCTGACTGGACTCTGCTCGCCCAAAAGCGTTCGCTGCGCGTCAGATGAACGAGCAAGTCGGGCGGTGGACCGACCTTCGCCGCGCGGAACACGAAGGTCTGCTCACGCCCACACCACAACCGGGAGGGTGGCGAGGTCCAGCGACGCCAGCGGCGCGGGATCGGCGCGAAGCGCAGGCGTCAGTTCCGCGAAGGCGGTCCAGATGTCGCGATAGGCGCCGTCTGCGTCCACTGCGGCCAGTCTCTCGGCGCCGGCGGCCCCAACTCGGGCGAGTTTCATCGAGTAGTTCCTTTCAGATCGAGATGCCACCGTCGATCGCGACGGCCTGACCGGTCATGAATGCCGCGGAGTCGGAGGCGAGATAGAGCACCAGGCCGGCGATCTCTTCGGCGCGGGCCAGGCGTCCCATCGGCTGCCGCGCGACGAAGGCCGTCATCGCGGCGTCGTAGTCGCCCGTATCCGCAAGACGCTTCCGCAGCGACGGGGTATCGACGGTACCCGGGCAGATAGCATTGCAGCGGACTCCGCGGGTCACGTAGTCGGCCGCGATGGACTTCGTCATGCCTATAACGGCCGCCTTCGAGGCTCCGTAGGCGAAGCGGTTGGGCAGCCCCTTCTCGCTCGAGACGATCGACGCCATGTTCAGTATGACGCCACCGCCTGCCGACAGCATCTTCGGAAGAGCCGCCTTCGCCAGAATAAACCCGCCCGTCACGTTAACGAGGAACGACTGGTCCCAATCCGCGCGCGAGGTTTCCAGCAAGCTTCCATTGGCGACGATCCCTGCGCAGTTAAAGAGGATATCGATGCGCGGCAGTGCGGCGAGGACCGCGGTCACCGCATCTTCGTCTGTCACATCCAGGGGAGCCGGCGTCACGCTGCCCGTCACCCTGGCCAGCGCCCGCTCCAGCGTATCCTCGTCTCTGTCGATGGCCAGAACGGCCCCACCCTCGGCAGCAAACCCGCGGACCGCCTCCAGCCCTATCCCCGCGGCGGCACCCGTCACGACAATCCTCTTGTTCTCAAATCGTTTCACGCCTTGTCACCTCGTTCACCGGATTCAGTGGTCTTTGGCCGGACGTCACCCGAACGACCTCGTCCGCGGCCTGTCTCTGAAGGGAAACCAAGGATTCTTCGGACAGGAACGCGATATGCGGCGTGAGCATCACATCCGGACGGCCGTGCAGGCTTGCATTGGAAGGCAGTGGTTCCTCCTCGAATGCGTCGAGCCCGGCGCCACCGAGATGCCCGTCCTCCAGGGCCGCCAGAAGGGCGCGTTCATCGACCAGCCCGCCCCTCGATACATTGACGAGAATGGCGCCCGGCTTCATCCGCGCGATGCGTGTTGCATCGATCAAGTGCCGGGTGGCGTTCTGCAGCGGCAAATGCAGGGAGACGATGTCGGACCCGGCCAGTAGGCCATCCAACCCCAGAAGGCGCACACCGGGCACCGCATCGGGTTCGGAGAGGGCTGGATCATGCCCCACGACACGATAGCCAACGCCGAGAGCCTTCCGCGCGGTCGCCCGGCCCAGCAGCCCGAGGCCGACGATGCCAAGCGTTGTATCTGCAGCACGGTGGATCCCGCGATAGGCAAGTTGGTTCCACGTGCCGACCTCAAGGTCCTGCTGCGATCGGCGCAGTCGACGCTGGAGCCCGAGGATCAGTGCAAGCGCATGTTCTGCAACCTCGTCGGCGCAGTAATGGGGCACGTTGGTGACCCAGATTCCGTGCCTGGTGGCGGCAGAGACGTCCACCGAGTCCACGCCGACACCGAGGCGCGCAACGATCCGGCACCGCCCGGCATTGCCAAGGAGGTCCGCGGTTATTGGCACGAGGTTGGCGATGATCGCGTCAGCCTGCGGAACCAGATCGGGCAGTGGCCCGTCCTCTGGGGTCAACAGCGCCCCGCCGGCTTCCTCGATTGGCGCCCTCAGGGCGCTCGCATCGCCGCCGATCGGGTCCGTGACGACAACATGAAACTCCGGCATTAGCCCATGCCCCCGAATTCCACCGCGCGGAGGCCCCGTCCAAATCCCTTCATAGCTAAGACTTTACCGGCCTCGGCTTCTCCGTGATCCGGGCCGAGTAGATGCGTGGAGGTCGTGATGAACACTCGGTCCATCGTCGGGCCGCCGAAGCAGCAAGCGGTGGGGCAGCTCGCCGGAAGACTGACCTTTTCCAGGAGGTCCCCTGCCGGTGACAGGATCGACAGGCATCCCGAGGTGATACACGCCACGACAAGGGCGCCGTCTTCACGGACGGTCAGACCGTCGGGCAGCGCGTCCAGATCGATCGCGTCACAGTCGTCCGCAGTCAGCGGCCAGCGCGCGGTCGCATAAGGAATGACGAGTATACGGCGACGGATCGTATCGGCAAGGTACATCGTCCGTCCGTCCCGCGACCATCCGACGCCGTTGGAAATCGTCAGCCCCTCGACGAGGACTTCGTGCGCATCCTCGGCCGTCAGCCGGTAGAGCACGCCCAGCGGCTGCACGAAATCCGCCTCCTCGCGTCCCATCGTACCCACAACAAGGCGACCTTGCGGATCGACTGCCCCGTCGTTGAACCGCATCCGGGTGTCGAGAACCGGCGCACCCGGAACGGCGCCCAGTTCTCGGCCATCGATGGAAAGACGGCGCAAACCCTGCCCGCTTGCGACGACAAGCGCTCCGTTCCGAGCGAGCCAGACACCGGAAAGATAGTCGTCATCCGACCAAATGATCGACGCCGTCCCACCGTCCGGAGCGCACCAGAGTTGACCCCGCTCGATGTCGACCCAATAAAGCCGACTCATCCGGTGGTCCCAGATGGGACCTTCGGGCAGCACCCCGATCTCCGATGAAACGCATTCGAACTCCATGTCTCGATCCTTTGTCATTGCCGGGGGCATCGGACAGACGCCCCCGGCAAACGTCAGGGGAGGGCTGACGTATCGAAATAGGCGCGCACCTCGCGGAAGCGGCCGTCTTCGACTGATACGAGATTCAATCCGACGAAGGGCACGCGTTTCCCGCTGTGATCCGTCACCGCCGCGCTCCACTCCAGCGCGGTGACAGGGGAGCCGCCGCTTTCGCGGACGATCTCCACTTCCAGTTTAGGGAACCGGCGACAGCTGTCCTCGTAGAAGGTGCGGATCTCGTCATGACCCCTTAGCATCAACCCGTTCGGCACGAAGACCGCATCCGGGTGGTAGTGCGCCAGTACCTTCTCGACGTCCCGCTCGATCTCCGCCGTCCAGTAGGACCAGGCTACGTCGCGCGCCGAGGCGTCCTTCGCCGGAATGCCACTCACCATCTGCCTTCCGTCTCCCGGTCGAGTGCGGCGTATTCCGCGATGTTGCTCTCGTCGACGACGAAGAGATCGGTGTAGAGCGGATCGGCCGGCTCGACGCCGTTTCGGATGTAGTCGACGAGGACGTCGACGGCCGTCGACCCGAAACCATACCAGGAGTAGCCGATCAGAACGTTGCAATAGCCCTGTTCGACGGCCGCGATGGCGCCGCTCAGCGCGTCGAGCGAGACGCAGATACCGCCATTCGACACGAACTCGCGCAACTGCGGCATGGTCGCCAGGTCCGCGAAGAACGGCCACATGCCGACGAAGAAGTAGCCGGCGAGGTCGGGCGTGGCATTGATCCGCTGTTCAACGATCTCAACCGCGCGCTGGACATCGTCAAAGTTGGGGTCGGTAGCAATAACCTCGAGGTCGGTCCCTTCGATGCCGCGAAGGAACCCGTCGCGACGCTGTTCAAGGTTGAGCGCGCCAGGCGTGCCGGTGAGGATGGCGACCTTTCCGGACTGGATCCGCTGGGCCATTTGTTGTCCGGCCATGGCGCCGGCTGCCTCTTGGTCGATTGCAACGTTTGTCAGGCGCTGGCTGTCGGGCGAGTCAGCATCCCAGGTGATCACGGCAACGCCTTCGTTCATGGCGCGGTTGATCGCGGGCATCAGCGCGGCCGGATCATTGGCCGAGAGGCAGATGCCATCGACGCCCTGCACGACGAGGTCGTCGATGATCTGGGATTGCGCCGCAGCGTCAGTGGTAGTTGGTCCAACCCAGCGGAAGCTCACACCCTCAAGCTCGGCCACCCGATCCTCGGCACCGGCTCGCGTGATCTCGAAGACGGGGTTATTGAGCGCCTTGGGCACAAACGCGAGTGAAACTGCCCCTTGAGCGCGCGCCTTGCGCGGTAGAAACATGGTGGCTGTGGTGCCACCGATGGCTACGGTGATGCCGCCCTTGATCAGTTCGCGGCGGTTCATTCCCTTTGATCTTGTCATGGTTTTCCTCCCTTTCGATGTTTGTCGAGATGATGTGGCCGCTCAGCGCCTGAGACGGTCCAAGAGTGCGGCAGCGACGATCACGGCACCGATGAAGGTTTGCTGCCAGTAGGTTGGCACCGTGAGTAGAACAAGGGCGTTATTGACGAAGGCGATGAGCAACGCGCCGAGCACCACACCGAAGGCCGTCCCGAAGCCGCCGGCAAGGCTTGCTCCGCCGATCACGACCGCTGCGATGATGGTCAGTTCATACCCCGCCGCAGCGTTGCTGACCGCCGCACCCAGACGCGCCGTCAGGAGCACTCCGGCGAGGCCGGCAAGCGTGCCACTCGCGATGAAGACAAGGTACTGAAGCCTCTTGACCGGAACACCTGCAAGTCGCGCTGCGGATTCGTTGCCCCCGATGGCGTAGAGTTCACGACCGGCCCCGGTGTACCGGAGGAATGCCGCGACACTCAGCGCGATGAAGATAAGCACGATAACCGGAACGGGCACACCCGCCACCCGACCCGAGCCGAGGAACAAGAAGAGATCCGGGAAACCCGTGACGGTATCGCCCTCGGTCAGTCCGACTGTGATGCCACGGGCGATCTGCAATGTGCCCAGCGTGACGATGAATGAGGTGATCCCGAAACGAACGCTGAAGACACCATTGAAGACGCCCACAGCGGCGCCCGTCAGTATGCCGGCCGCCATGGCAAGCCACATGCTCATGCCCGCAACCATAGTCAGCGCGCAGACCATGCCTGCGAGGCCCATGACCGAGCCGCATGACAGGTCGATGCGCCCGGTAATGATCACGAGGAGTTGGCCGACCGCGGCGATCCCGACGAAGGAAAACCCAAGCAGCACCGACCGCAGGTTTCGGGCGGTCAGGAACGCATCGGAAAGGAACGCGAGGATGGCGACGCCAATCAGGATCGCGATCAGCAGGCGGAGTTCCGGAACCTCCCACAGGATCGACAGTCGGCGCAGCGAAGGCGCGCCGTCTCGGCTGCGCGGTTCGGCGTTTTCAGGCAGCGACATCCGTGCCCTCCCCCCTGCTTCGAGGCGTGGCAAGTTCCATGACCCGTGTCGGTGTGGCTTCGGCCTTGTCGAGAAGGCCGACCATGCGTCGTTCGGAGAACACGGCGACCCGGTGCGACAGAGCCAGGACCTCGTCGAGTTCGGAGGACACCACAATGATGGCAGTGCCGTCCGCCGCGAGATCGATGATGCGCTGGTGGATCTCGTCCTTTGCGCCGATATCCACCCCGCGCGTTGGCTCACCGACAATCAGAAGACGCGGATTTGACTGCACACACCGGGCTACAACCACCTTCTGCTGGTTGCCGCCCGACAGCGTCGAAATCGGCTGCCGCGAAGACGCGAGGCGGATGTTGAAGTCGCGCACCAGCCGCTGGGTCGTTTCGGCGAGCGCCCGCAGATTGAGAATACCATTGCGCGCATTCAGGCCGTAGCGCCCGACATGCAGGTTGTCGTGCACGCTCATGTCGGGGATGATCGCTTGCTCCTTGCGCTCTTCCGGTACAAGGACAATCCCGGCGCGCGCGGCATCGTGGGGTGATGTCAGGACCACCTTGCGGCCATGGATCTCGAGCGTTCCCGCGATCTGGCGGTCGGCGCCGACCAGGGCATTGGCAGCGTCGTGCATGCCCGAACCGATCAGCCCCGCGAAGCCGAGGATTTCGCCCGCGTGCAGGTCGAACTCGAGCCCCGACACCTCACGCGTGGCGAGCCCACGGGCGCGCACGACGACGTCCGGGCGGCGCGGCTTCAGCGCATTCGCGTAGAGCGATACCGGCCGGTCGACCATACGCCGGATGATCTCGTCGAGCGTCGTGTCTTCCTTGTTCAGGTCACCGACAAGGCGACCGTCACGCAGGATCGTGATGGTGTCTGCGATGCGCATGATCTCGGAGAGGTGGTGAGAAATGTAGAGGATGCCGAGCCCTTCCCCGCGGAGCGTCTCGACAAGCGTGAGCAGCCGATCGACCTCCGCGGGCGGCAGGGCGGAGGTGGGTTCGTCGAAGACGATGAACCGCGCCTCGAGCGCAAGCGCCTTCACCACCTCGAGCAACTGGGCCTCCGCCGCCGACAGGCTCGACGCCTTTTCATTGGGCTCACGCCGGAGGCCGACCTTTTCGAAGAGTGCCCGTACAAAGCGGCCCTCGGTGCGGGAGCCGCGCGCCGCGGAGATGCCCGGCGGTCGCACGAGCATCACGTTGTCCGCGAGGTTCAGAGCCGGCACGACTTGGAGTTCCTGATGCACGATCGCGATGCCCGCATGTGACGCATCGCGCGGCGACGCCAGGCGCAAGGGCTCGCCGTCCAGCGTCATGGTCCCTTTGGTGGGCTCCACGATCCCGCAGATCATCTTCATCATTGTCGATTTTCCGGCGCCGTTCTCCCCGACCACGGCACGTATCTCTCCGGGGTGAAGTGACAGGTCGACGCCGTGGACCACGGTCACACGGCCGTAGGTCTTCGAAAGACCTGTGCAGACCAGCCCCGCGCTCATGCGTTCGGCCTCAGGATCAGCTTGATGGATTTGCGGTTATGGATGACCGAGAGCGCCTCTCGGAAGGCCGACATCGGCATGTCGTGGGTCACGATGGCGGAAGGATCGATCTGGCCGGTCTCGATCAAGTCGATTACCGCGGGCCAGATGCCGGGGCTGCCCAACGCACCGCGCAGAGTCAGATCGTTGACGACGATCCGGTCGAGATCGAAGCCCCTGGGCGGCCTGCATCCGCAGAGCCCCTGCAGGACGATCGTCGCGCCGGCTCGCGCGATTTCGATGGCAGTGTCCACGCCGTCGGGATTGCCGCTCGCCTCGAGCACGACATCGGGTGCCTCGCCTCGGAACGCCCTCGCCAAACGGTCGCGCCAGTCGCCGGCGCGCACGTCGATGGCCGCGATGGCGCCGAGCTTGTCGGCCACCTCGAGGCGCTCCGCGTCTGCGCCGATCATGACACAGCGTTTGGCACCGAAGGCTTGCGCGACCTGGAGCAATAGAAGTCCGATCGGGCCATCGCCGATGATCGCAACCCGCGATGCGGGCGTGACGCCTGCCAGCCGGACGCCGTTGTAGGCGATAGCGGCCGGTTCGACGAGCGCTGCCGACTTCAGATCGACCGTCGGTGAAATTCTGTGGACCGCCCGCGCCGGCAGCACGACGAACTCGGCAAGCCCGCCGTCACGCGCCATAACTCCGGTTTCAGTTCGCGTCGCGCAGCGGTGATAGGCGCCCGACATGCAGTCCGCGCAGGTGGTGCATCCGATGCTGACCTCGCCCACCACGCGATCGCCGACCTCGAACCCGGCAACGTCGCCCCCCATTCTCTCGACGCGCCCGACCCATTCATGACCGAGCGTGATGGGATACCTGGCAAGGCCCGACGTGTAGTAGGCCATCTTGCCTTCGATGATCTCAATGTCGGTCCCGCAAACACCGACGGCCTCGACCCGGATGACGACCTCGTCCGCGGCGCAATCCGGCTCCGGAAGGTCCACAACCACCGGCTGTCCGGGACCGAGAACACGAAGCGCCTTCATGTGGAACCCCCTCCGCTGGAGGCGATCATTCCACGCACGCTTTCGCCGACACGCTCCAAATGTGCCCTTGTCGCAGCAACGCCCTCGTCCGGCCGCGATCTGCGGATCGCTTCGACGATGGCTCGGTGTTCGCCTACAGTGGTGCCCCTGAGCGACATATAGCCGATCTTGTCGATGTAGAGCGCACGCAGGAGATCGTTGATGGGCCGAATGACGATTTGAAAGAACGGGTTGTGGGTCGCGTCTGCGATGGCCTCGTGGAATGAGATGTCGAGGTTGACGGTGGTCTCCCGGTCAGTTTCCGGGTCGGCCATGAGCGCGAGGTTCTCGTCCAGGCGATCCAGATCGTCATCAGTGCGGTTTCCGGCAGCGATCCGCGCCATAGCGGACTCAAGCGTTAGGCGGACCTCCAGCAACTGGTCGAGGGACACCCGGCTCATCTGGAGCTGGGCCGCCAGGGACTTCGCGACGCCGCTGCCGTCCGGGGCACGGACAGTCATGCCACGCCGCGGCTTGACCTCCACGAGCCCGCGACTGACCAGCAAAGCCGCGGCCTCTCGAACAACTGTTCGGCTGACGCCGAAGAGTGCCATGAGTTCCGGCTCGGTCGGAAGCCGATCGCCTTCACCCATGCGCTTTTCGATGATCTGGTACTGCAGTTGATCCGCAACCCGCCTCGGCAAGCTTTCGTGTTCGAGCTTCTGCACTGTCCACCCCCTTTCCATTCATCGTATGAAAGTACGATAAAGCGCGTCAAGAGGGTATCTGTTGCAAATGTGTCGCCTGAATTCCTCAACGGGCAGCTTGGGACGCGCGCGCAATGATGTCCGCGGTCCCTCGGGATGATGGCCGAATGGCACCGCATGGTGGGCGGCGCGATGCGCATCTCAACCGTGCCCTGGCCACTCTCGCATGACCCGCAGCGGTCGCCGACGTACTTTTCGATGGAATCCGCGAACTCTGCCTCGCTTCAGTGTCTGACGACATTGGATGCATCATTCTCGGCGGGGTCCGCTCGCAAGGCTCGCCGGACGCATCGGGCGCAACTGCCCTGTACCACTCGTTGACGGAACGCAAGCCGCAATCGCTCAGAATCAGCCACTCGGACAAGTCGCCATTTCATCGATAGCGGAGCGGTCCTTTGGAAAGTGAGCCTTGAGCGTCCGAGAAGGGCCGTTCTTGCTCAGATGCCGCGGCTGCGAGATCAGGAAAGAAGGGCGGGATCTGGACCTTCGCCGCACGACGACTGAATGTCAGGTCGGTGGACCCGCTGAAAAGCCCGAAGCGCACAGTCGCCCTCGAAATTCCTGCATCTTCGCCGCGTCCCTTAGCGGCATGCGTTCGGCATCTGCTATCGTGATGCCCGGAAGCACCGCGTGGCAGGCCTCGACAGCCGACCGGGCTTGCGCGGATCGCCCGAGAGCCATGTGGCTGGCCGCCAACAGGAAATGCGCGAAGTACCATCGCGGCATGCGGTGGATGGCGCGCTCGGCCCAGAGGATCGCATTTTCGTAGTCGCCTGCCATGTAGTGGGCGAGCGACAGACCCGAAAAGCGGAAGACGATGCCTGCATCGCGGGGGTTCATGCGGATGGCGATCTCTTGTTTCGCGATGGCATCCTCCGCCCGGCTCGCGAGTGCCGAGGCTGCCATAGGCGAGCGAAACCCTTTGCGTCGCGGCCGCGACCGGGCCGGTCGGCGCGACCATCGGGCAGATCGGCAAGCTGAAAGGCTGCCATGTGATCGGTGTGGCGGGCGGCCCCGAGAAGTGCGCCCATGCAGTGGGAACGCTGGGCTTCCATGCCTGCACGCACCAAACGAAAAGTACGATCTGTCGAGCTTCCATCGCGGCATTCGCAGCTGGGCACGGATCTTGAACGCACGCGCCGGTTGAACCGCGGTTTCTCGCCCGCGCTTGCCAGTGCGCGCGGCCTCCCAATTCATGGCAGGTCAAACCAGATCGTCAGCGAGCCGCGGCGCTTGAGCGCTTCGTTATCGGCGGGTCAGTTCCTGGTTTTGTAGGTTAAGGGTACCTGCGGTGCGAAATCTGGGTTCTCTGACGCGCGTGCAACTTGACCTCAGATTCCGCTCGGTCTGAAGGAACATTCCCGTACTCCAGCAGCCACATGATCGGAGAAAGCCGGAATTCAGTCATAGTTTCGATTTCTTTGTGGGCTGTTTCCAGATGAAAGACAGATGTTCACTTTCAGGTAACCATGCCCCTCCGGAAAATCAGCGCTCCCGACACGAGTGCCCGCCCCGCCCGTCCGTCCCTCCTGCGCTGTATCGGCGCGGCAGTGTTCGGATCGATTCTCCTCGTCGGCACGACCGGCCAGGCCGAGGCGCAGGACATCGACTGGGTCGTCAACATCAACGACACCGGGTTCGACCCGACGCCGGCCGGCGGCACGATCGACTACGGCCTCGTGATCCGCAACGCGGGCGGCGACAACGCGCCGGCCACCACGGTCACCCTGACGATCCCCACGGGCGCAACGCTGACCGGCGTCACGACGCTGACCGGATGCGGCGCGCTGCCCTTTCCCGGCCCCGGCGACGTCACCTGCACGGTGCCGCCTCTTGCCTCCGACGCCGCGCTCACCTCGACCGTCTCGGTCCTGACGAGCGGGAGCGGCACGGTCACGGTCGTCGCCAGCGTGCCGACGGCCGGCGACTTCCAGCCCGGCAACAACACCGAAAGCGAGACGACGACCGTCATCTCGGGCGCCGACCTCTCGATCGCAATCAACGGGCCGACCTCGGTCACGGCGGGTTCGGTCCAGACCTTCGGCGCGACCGTCACCAACCTCGGGCCCGATCCGGCCAACGGAATGTTCGTCACCTTCTCCGAGCCGGACGGCCTCGACAGCTTCACGGTCCCGTCTTTCTGCACGCTGGACGCCGGCACCTATACCTGCGCCATCCCCGGCACGCTTGCCGTGGGCGAGGCCTTCAGCTTCGACGTGACCGGCCGCGTCACGGCGGCGAGCAACTCGGACGTGACCGCGCTGGCCAGCGTCAGCGCCGGAACGCCGCCCGACCCGGTCTCGGACAACGATGTGGCGACGCTCGACATCGACGTGACCGCGGGCACCGACCTGCGGCTGACGAAGACACGCACCCCCGGCGGCCAGCTTCTCGTCGGCGACCAGGTGACCTTCACGCTGGCCGGCTTCTACTCGGGCGACGCGCCGACGAACGTCAGCATCACCGACTCGCTGCCCGCGAACTACGCCTTCGTCTCGGCCAGCGGCACGGGCTGGACCTGCTCGAACGCCGGGCAGACTGTCGAGTGCCTTCGCCCCGGCGGCGCCGGCACCGGCGCGGACGTGGCGCTTCCGCCCGTCACGATCACGGCGACCGTGGTGTCCGCCGGAAACCCGGTCAACAGCGCGAGCATCGCTGCCGAGGGCCCGGTCGACCCGAACCCGGGCAATAACACCGCCAACGACGGCGGCGCGACCATCGTCGACCCGACCATCGACCTCGCCGCGATCAAGGTCGGCCCGAACCCGAACCTCACCGTCGTCGGCAACAGTTACACCTTCCGCCTTCGCGCCCGGAACCTCGGCACCGCGCCGTTCTTCGGCACGGTCGAACTCGAGGACACGCTGCCTGCCGGGCTCACCGTCACCTCGGTCGCCGGCACCGGCTGGACCTGTTCGCCCACCCCGCCGCTTGCCGGGCCGGCCTCGCTCTTCTGCACGCGAGTTCTATACCCAGGGCAGCCCGCTCAACCCGGGCGAGGCCACACCCGACGTCGTGCTCGAGGCGACGGCGACGGCAACCGGCACGCAGATCAACACGCTCACCGTGTCCTCGCCCGACGGCAACCTGCCCGACCTCAACCCGGGCAACGACACGACGAGCGTGACGACCGAGGGCTCGCTGTCGCCTGATTCGACGAACGTCGCGGTGCTGAAGTCCGCCCTGTCGCCCACGATCGTGGCAGGCGACGTCCAGACGTTCCGGATCGAGGTCGTGAACCAAGGGCCGCAACCCGCGACATCGGTCAGCCTGACGGACGACCTGACGAACCTTGTCAACGACGCGGTGGGGCCGACCGGCTCGGGCTTCATCGGCAGCACGGTCGCACCGGGCAGCGCCACTGGCCTGACCTGCGCGACAAGCTCGATCTCGGCGACAGGCCGCCGCCTGCGCTGCGACATCGCGAACCTGCCGGTCTGTACTGCCGGCGTCGACTGCCCGGTTGTCACGGTCGAGGTCCGCCCCGGCGGAAACAGCGGCCTCCGCACGAATGTGGCAACCGCCTTCTCGTCGACAGTCGCCGACACCAACCCCGCCGACAACACCGCCTCGGCGTCCTACACGATCACGCCCCGCACCGACGTCACGATCACGAAGGTCGCCGCGCCGAACCCGGCCGTCGCGGGCCAGAACCTCGTCTACGTCCTGACCGCGACGAACTTCGACAACGGCCTGTCGGACGCGGAAAACGTCTCGATCGTCGACCTCCTGCCCGAGAACGTGACCTTCCTGTCGGCCACGCCTTCGGTCGGAAGCTGCCCCGTCACGCCCGTACCAGGCGCGACGACGGTGGCCGGCGACACGGTCGAGTGTTCGCTCGGCACGATCCTGAACGGCGCCCAGCGCACCGTCACGGTCGTCGTGCGCCCGAACTCGGGCACCCGCGGCACGGATCTGACGAACGTCGCGACCGTCTCGACCACGACGCCCGAGATCGATCCCGACAACAACGACGCGCAGGTCACCACCCCGGTGGGCAACCCGCGCCTCGACCTCCTGACGAACAAGACCGACAGCATCGACCCTGTCGCGATCGGCGAGGACACGGTCTACACCGTCACGATCCGCAACAACGGCCCCTCGGTCGCCGAGAACGCCACCCTCACCGACACGCTGCCCACGGGCCGGCTGTCCTTCCAGGGCGTCAGCGTCACCGGCGGCGGCAGCTGCGGCACCGTGCCGGCGGTGGGCGCCGTCGGCGGCACGCTCGTCTGCAGCTGGCCCACCCTTGGCGCCGGACAGTCGCAGGTGATGACGGTCACGATGCGCGGCGTGACGAAGGGCCCGGCCCAGAACATCGCCGCCGCCTCGTCCGACGAGACCATCGCCGGCTTCGACACGAACCCAGCGAACAACACCGCCGGGCAGACCACCACCGTCCGCACCCGCGCCGACATGGAGGTCGCCTCTAAGGTGCCGTCGGTCGATCCGGCAAACCTGCGCGAGGACTTCACCTACACCGTCACCGTCCGGAACAACCCCGGCCCGGGTCTTGCCGAGGCCGACGACGTCGAAGTGACCGACACCCTGCCCGCCGGCATGGAACTGACCGGTACGCCCACCGTCGCGGTGTTGGCCGGCAGCGCGAGCCAGACCACCTGCTCCGGCGCCGCGGGGGCCACCGACTTCACCTGCACGCTCGGATCCGTCGCCACGAACACTCTGCTCGAGATCACCGTGCCGGTGCAGATCGTCGAGGTCACGAGTTACCCGCAGAACTTCACCAACACCGCGACGGTCACGACCTCGTCGCTCGACGTCGTGCCCGGGAACAACTCGGCCTCGAACGACATGACGATCAACTCGTCGTCGCTGTCGGGCCGCCTCTTCCGCGACTTCAACGATAATGGCACTGCCGACCCCGTCGACACCGGGATCGCCGGCATCACGATGACGCTGGAGGGCACCGCCTTCGACGGCGAGATCGTGACCCGCACCGCCACCACCGATAGCGCGGGCAACTACACCTTCGGCCTCATCCCGCAGGGCGACTACTCCGTCACCCAGGGCACGATCAGCGAGCAGTGGCTCGAGGACGGCACCGTGACGCCCGGCACCGCGGGCGGAACCGCGGCCTCGGCCACCTCGATCACGAGCGTTACTCTGCCCGCGAACACCGCGGCCACGGGCTATCTCTTCGCCAAGGTCCCCACCGCCCGCGTCGGGCTTGCCAAGCGCACGACGGCGACGACGGTCCGGGCCGACGGATCCGTTCTTGTCACCTTCGAGATGCGCGCCCGCAACTTCAGCCTCGAGCCGCTGATAAACGTGACGATGACCGACAGCCTCGCCGGGGCAACGCCCAGGGCTTTCGGCACCCACGTCACCGTCCCGGCCCCGCTGACGAGCATGCTGGCCCCCGGCGAGTACACGATCGTCACCCCGCCCGCGAGCACCTGCGGCGGCGCGAACGCGGCGTTCGACGGGTCGGGCGACATGACGCTACTGTCCGGCGTGACGCTGCCGATCTCGACCGCGACCTGCAACGTCACCGTCCAGATGCGCTACCAGCCGGTGGCGCCGCAGCCGACGCCGGCCAGCGGCAACCGCTGGCAGAACCAGGCCCGCGTCACGGGCGACGGGCAATGGTCGGGCCAGACCCCGGCGACGAATCCACAGCTCGACGACCTGTCGAACAACGGCACGAACCCCGACCCGAACGGCAACGGCAGCGGCATCGACAACAACACGCCCACGCCCGTGAACCCGACCTTCACGCCGGCGCTGACGCTGGTGAAGACGGCCGACACCTCCGGCATCTCGGTGCCCGTCGTCGCCGGCGACCCGGTAGAATACAGCTTCACCGTGACGAACAGCGGCAACACGGTGCTGACCGACGTCGTCATCACCGACCCGCTACTGGGCGGGCCGCTGACTGCGGGCGTCATCCCGATCCTTCGGCCGGGCGAAAGCGTGGTGCAGACGCAGGTCTATGACCTGACCGCCGGCGATCTCGCAGCCCGCCGGGTCGAGAACCAGGCCACTGCCACCGGCACCTGGCGCCTGACGAGCGGCGGCGCGCCGCAGACCGTCCAGGATCTTTCGGGCACCGAGGCCGGGAACAACACGCCCACCGTCGTCGACCTCGGCGACATCGCCCTCGTCAAGACGGCGGATCAAAGCGCCCTGTCGACGCCGCCTGCCCCGGGGAACGTCGTCACCTACAGCTTCACCATCTCGAACCTCGGCAGCGCGACCCTGACCGACGTGACGCTCGTCGATCTTCTGCCCGGGCTCGACCTGCCCGTCGACACGATCCCGAGTCTCACCGGCGGGACGAACGCGACCCTGACCGGGACCTACGTCCTCACCCAGGTCGACATCGACCGCGGCTTCGTCGAGAACAGCGCGACCGCGACCGGCACCTTCGGCACCGACGGGTCGGGCAACCCGATCACCGTCAGCGACGTCTCGGGCGCCACGATCAACGACGACACGCCGACCGTCGTCCCCGACC
>CAVPWP010000018.1:0-29953 GCA_963709395.1 uncultured Alphaproteobacteria bacterium | reverse complement strand
GCAACTGTCCATCGACGAAGCCTAGGCCCTTGGATCCGCGTCCCGACCCGCGGATGCGACGGTGCGGCACAGCAGCATCGACAGGTCGCCACGACATCCTCCCTCCGAGTCGGCACCCATCGTCCCGTCGGGTCTGTGCAGTTCGATGCGCCAGCGCAAGGGCCGCCACCCGAAGGACGACCGTGCTTTCGCCGCCGCACGCCGCTCCTCCCAGATGGTATTGCGACCATGTTTCAGCCCCGCCGACCAAGGCTGTGTGCCACCGATAACTCGGACTGCCTTGTCGGTCTCGGCGCCGGCATGCGCCAGCGCCAGCGCGAAGCGGTGGTCGAAGGCGGGGTCCTCTTCGAGAAACCGCTGGACCTCGGAGTCGTGCGCCGGATGGCGACGGGCGACGAGGGCGTTGTTCCGGCACTCGCGCCTCCTTCTCGGCGCTGCCGAAACTCGCGCCGCCGATGTGATGGACGAAAAGGCAGGCGAGGCCGACATGGCGGCCGCCAAGGGCGCTCGCCTTGCGGCACCAGTCGACTTCCTCGCCGTAGCCGCGGCCGAAGGCGGGGTCGAATGCCTGGGCGCCGCGAGCACGGTTCATCGCCATGCAGAAGCCGATGCCCACCGGCACGGGGATCTCGGCCCGGTCGGGCCGGAAGCGTCGCGCGCCTCGTCGATCGGCCTCCCCGACCTCCAGACCGATCACGAGCGACGTCCGATGTCGGGGACGGACAGGATCTCGGCGTCGTTCGAAAAGGGGGTGACGCTCGCGATCGTCGCGTCCCGCTGGATCGGGGCGAGAAGCCGGTCGAGCCAACCCGGCGGCGGCAGGGCGTCCGAGTTCAGGATGACGGCGTGCCCGCCTCAGCGCCGTGGCACGCGCGAGCCCGAGATTGACCGCCGCGACGAAACCCGCGTTCTCGGCGCACTCGATCAGTTCGAAACGGTCGGGATGAGTGTCGGGACGGCGCGAAGCATCGGCAGCATCCCGGGCTCGGGCGAAGCGTCGTCGACGATCACGACCCGGAACCGGTACTGGCTCCGTCGCCAGACGGGCGAGGAGTGTCCCGACCATCTCGGTTCCGCCATGCACCGGCAGGACCACCACGACGGATCGATCCGGCGGACGCGCTTCGACCCGCTCGCCGAACAGGTCGGGGGACAGCACGCGCAGGCGTCGTCGCCAAAAAGACCCGTCAGAGCGCGGAGTGCATTGCCCGCGTCCTGACTGCCATCGACGAGATAGGCGCGAAGGTTCGGTATCTGTTGAACGAGAAGCGACAGGAAGAGCCAGGCCACGCGCGCCTCGGCCCGGATCGCGGCCGGCGGCCCGGCGGGCGCAGCGTCGTGACGGCAGGCTCTCCGTCCACCTCGACCTCGATTCGACAGCGGGCCGTCGCCGGCGGTAAGGTGGGTAGTGAAGCCCCGTCCCGGACCCGGCGGGGCGTCGGGAACATCCGGTCGGGGAAGGGCAGGCACGAGCCGTGCGCCGTACCGCAGGACAGCCGGATCGCCGGCGTCCGGGTCCATCCCGCGACGTCGATGCCTGGGGAGAAGGCGACGCGATCAAGGTAACCTGCCGTTGCCCCGGCAGGCCCCTGAACCGGCACCGGCCCCAGCACGATCCGCAGGCGATGCCGTCTGAAGCGGCGGTAGACCGTCGCGGTGCGTCGGGCGAGTTCCAGCACTTCGGGTCGACACTCCGCCCGGCGGTTTTTCCGCTGTCGACCCTGCCATCTGGCAGGGCCGGACACAAGGAAGCGCTGCTGCCGCCCGTTCAGATCCGGCCGGTCACCACCGCGAACCAGAAGGCGAGGTTGTCGCGACGGTCTGGCGATGCAGCCCGAGCCTTGCGAGAAGGCGAAGGCGTCGAAGCAGCGCCGCGCGGCGTGCCTGCCGAAAGGTGTCGAGCATGCGCGGCTCTCGCGCGTCAGGAGGTCCTCGTTCGCCGACAGGGCCGCGACGTTCTGGTCGTTCCAGTCGCGGAAGCGCCCCTGCATCACCCGCAGGAACCGCTGTGCGGCGGTCTTCGCCGTCCCATTCGCGCCGACCGCGTTTCCGTCGTGCTGGCGATAGAGAAGGCCGGGCTCGCGGTCGTAGATCACGATACCGCCCGATCCCGAGACAAGCTGGTACATCCACCAGTCGTGCGAGACGACCGCCTCGACCCGCGTGCTCGCCGCCGCGAGCATCCGGAAGGCCGCGTGGTTCAGGACGATGGTGTTGCCGCCGCCGATGTTCTGGACAAGCGCGTTCCGGAACGACGGTGGCCGCGTGAAGAGGGGCGAAGGGCGCAGGGGCCGGAGCGCCTCGTCGCAGTGAAGCGTCCGCCCGCAGTAGAGCGCGGGGACCTCTGCGCCGACGGCCTGGAGCGCCGCGACCGCGCGGGCGGTCTTGTCGGTCATCCACACGTCGTCCTGATCGCAGAACGACACGAAGTCCGCCTCGGCGTCCGCGGCGCGAAGGAGGTGGAGGAAGTTCTGCGCGAAACCCATGCGAGGGCCGGGGATCAGCGTGATCGCCCGATCCGGATGGTCGGCCGCGAAACGGCGCAGGACCTCGGCGCCGTCGTCGGTCGATCCGTCGTCGCTGACGATCAGCGACCAAGCGCCGTGGGTCTGGTCGCAAGGCTGTCGAGCTGTTCGCGAAGCTGCGCCGCACCGTTGAAGAGCGCCAGCAGGATCACGACATGATCGGGCCCCGCGCCCTGCCACGCCGGGGTCGAGGTGGCCGTGCTCAGTCCGTCAGGTGACATTCCGCCTCCCCCGCTGCCCGCCCGACCCTAGAGCAGAAGTTCGCTGTGGCTGTTGCGCAGCGCCATGAGGCCGACCGCGAAGGTGACCGCCGCGATGCCGTAGACATAGGCCGGGCTGACATAGGTGGCGTCATAGGTGGCATAGAAGGCCTCCCGCATCGCTCCGGTGACATGATAGAGTGGATTGAACCAGAGCATAGTCTGGAATTCGGTCGGCACGTCCTCGTACAGGAAGAACACCCCCGACAGGATGAAGAGCGGCCGGGTGAGGATCTGCCAGATCCGCTCCCACGCAGGAAAGGCCAGCATCAGGTAGCAGTTCAGCGTTCCGATCCCCAGCCCCAGTGCTGCCGCCATCGCCAGCGCGTTCAGCATCGTCGGCAGATCGACGACAGCCTGCGTCCTCAAGGTCGCGATGAGCGTCGTCATCACGATCGCGAAGACCATGACATGGGTCATGAAGTTCAGCAGGAACCGCGCGAGCATCGCATCGACATAGGTCACCGCCGGATAGGCCATCAGAGGCTTCGAGAATGTCAGCGAGGTCGCGACCTTGTTGCCCACGTCGTGGAACAGCATGTAGGGCAGGTAGGCCGTGGCGTAGAACAGCGGAAAGCTGCTCCCAAGCGACGGTTGCGCGAAGGCGAGCGAGAACGCGATCGACAGCAGCGCGATCGCGGCCACGGGTTCGAGGATCGCCCAGAGATAGCCACCGGGCGACCGGCCATAGGTCGTGACCATCTCGCGCAGCATCATCGCAACGATCGTCCTGAGCGAGGCGAATCGTCGCGCCGGCCGCAGGAAAGTCGCCGGTTGCGGGAGGCGATGACGAGAACCCTGTTTTCACGGGCACCTCATGCGGCTAGAATCAGGCGCACCGAACGACCGATGGCGCGAAAGGCGCAAGACCTTGACGCAGGCGAGTAAATCCCAAACGCGGCCGGGGACACAACCCTCTGCCGATGCAACGGTCCTCAGCGTCGTGCCGGCGCCAAGCGGATCGGCGCGCATTCGCACGCGGCACCGCTGGATCGCGGGGAGCTTCCTCTTGGTCGTGGTTCTGCCGGTTCTTCTTGCCGCCGGATATCTCTATGCCGTCGCGCGGGACCAGTATGCGTCGACCGTCGCCTTCGCCGTGCGGACCGAGGAGGTCTCCTCGGGGATCGAGCTTCTGGGCGGCGTGGCGCAGCTTTCGGGCGGGAGCAGCACCGACACCGATATCCTCTACGAGTTCATCCAGAGCCAGGAACTGGTCGAGGCGCTGGACCGCCGGCTCGACCTGCGCGGGCTCTACGCACGCGCCGAGGGCGACCCGGTCTTCGCCTTCGATCCGGACGGATCGATCGAGGATCTTGTGACGCATTGGTCGCGCATGACCCGCATCGCCTATGACAGCTCGACCGGTCTGATCGAATTGCGGATGCTTGCGTTCGATCCAGAGGACGCCCAGGACCATCGCGACCGCCGATCCTCGAGGAAAGCTCGATCCTGGTGAACGAGCTGTCGGCCATCGCGCGCGGACGATGCCACGCGATTTGCTCGGGAAGAACTCGACCGCGCGATCGAACGGCTGAAGGTCGCGCGCGAGCGGCTGACCGAGTTCCGGTCGCGCACCCAGATCGTCGATCCCACCGCCGACATCGCCGGGCAGATGGGGCTGGTGAACACGCTGCAGGCCCAGCTGGCCGAGAGCTATATCCAGATCGACCTCCTGCGCGGCAGTACCGTGGAAAGCGATCCCCGCATCGCCCAGGCCGAGGCCCGCATCAGTGTGATCGAGAACCGCATCGCGGAGGAACGTCGCAAGCTGGGTGTCGGCGGCGCCGTCACCGGCGACGGCGAGGATTACGCCACGCTGATCTCCGAGTTCGAGCGGCTTCTGGTCGACCGCGAGTTCGCCGAGCAGGCCTATGTGGCGGCGCTTGCGGCCTATGACGCCGCCCTGGCCGAGGCGCGGCGGCAAAGCCGGTATCTAGCCCCCTACATTCGCCCGACGCTCGCCGAGACCTCGCAGTTTCCGCAACGGCTGACGCTTGTCGGGCTGGTGGCGCTTTTCCTGGTCACGGGCTGGGCGATCGCGGTCCTGATCTTCTACAGCCTGCGCGACCGTCGCTAGGGGGCTGGCGGCGGTGATCCGGCTGCAGAACCTTTCCAAGACCTACATGGTCAACGGTGTGCCGACGGAAATCGCCAGGGACATCACTGTGACGTTCCCGACCGGAAGCTCGGTCGCCTTGATGGGTCGGAACGGGGCCGGAAAATCAAGCCTTCTCAAGATCATTTCCGGTGTGATGCGGCCCACCTCGGGCGAGGTGATCTCGGATGGCACGATCTCGTGGAACGTGGGCTTCGCGGGCAGCTTCCATCCAGACCTGACCGGGGCGCAGAACGTCCGGTTCGTTGCGCGGATCTACGGCGTCGACACCGATGCGCTTCAGGCTTTCGTCGCCGGGTTCGCCGAGCTCGGCCACCATTTCCATCAACCGTTCCGAACCTATTCGGCGGGCATGCGGGCGCGGCTCGCGTTCGGGGTCTCGATGGGGATCCGCTTCGACACCTACCTGATCGACGAGGTCACCAGCGTGGGCGACGCGGCCTTCCGGGTTCGCAGCGAACAGATCCTGCGCGCCCGGCTGGAGGAAAGCTCGGCCATCGTGGTGTCGCATTCGGTGGGGCTTCTTCGGCAGATCTGCACGTCGGGTGCGGTGCTCGATGCGGGCAGGCTCGTGTACTTCGAGGATGTCGAGGAAGCGATCGAGGCGCACAACCGCAACATGGCCGCGCGCGTCCCGGCATGAGCGTGGCCATGGCGGACATTGCCCATCGCCGCGGCATCGTCTAGGGGCGAGCCATGACCTTCGCCGCGCTCTTCGATGTGCTTGACCGGGGCGGTGCCGCGCTTTGGGCGATCGCGGCGCTGTCCGTGCTCGCGTTGGCCGTCACGCTCTGGAAACTCTGGCGGTTCGGGGCCGGGGGCATCTGGTCGGCTGCCGCCGATGGCGCGGTGGCCCATTGGGTTGCCGGGCGGACGACCGAGGCTGACGCCGCCGCGCGCGGGCTTTCCGATCCGCTGGGGCAGGTCGTGGCCACCGCGATCCGCACCCGCAGCGACCCCGCGATGACCGAAGCGCAGGCGCGCGAAGAGACCGAGCGCGTGGCCCGCGGCCATCTTGCCCGATGCGCGAGTCGGGGCTTGCGCATCCTCGACCTGACGGTCACGGTGGCGCCGCTTCTGGGGCTGCTCGGGACGGTCCTGGGCATGATCGACGCCTTTCAGGCCCTGCAAACCGCCGGTTCCGCTGCCGACGCCGCGGCCCTTGCCGGCGGGATCTGGGAGGCGCTTCTGACCACCGCGGCCGGCATGGCCGTCGCCATTCCCGCTTCGGTCGCGCTGACGTGGTTCGACAGCGTGATCGAACGGCTTCAGGCCCGGATGGAGGACGCGGCCACGCGTGTCTTCACCTCCCGAGGGCGCCTCTGATGTTCGCCTTCGCCGCCCCGCGTCCGCGCCGCCGGCCAAGTCTCACACCGATGATCGACGTGGTGTTCCTTCTGCTGGTGTTCTTCATGCTGGCCGCCCGGTTCGGCATCACGGGGTCTGTGCCGCTGTCGCAGCCGGGGGCAGGGGCCTACGACGGCCCGCCCCGTCTGGTGGTCGTGGCCGCGGAGGGGATCAGCCTGAACGGTGTGCCGATGGACGCGGCCGCGCTGGCGGCGGAACTGGGCGCCTTGACCGAAACACCTGACGACGCCGTGGTCCTGCGCGCGGCCGAGGGCGTCGATCTCCAGCGCCTTGTCGACGTGATCGAGGGGCTGCGCAGCGGCCGGCTTCACCCGGCTGGTGGTGGTGGAGTAGGGCCGATGCGCTTTCCGGCCCCCCGAACACGCGCGCGGCAGGAAAGCGTCGTGCCGATGATCAATGTGGTCTTCCTGCTGCTGATCTTCTTCATGATCTCGTCCGAACTCGCCCCCGCGCCGCCCTTCGAGGTGCGCCCGCCCGAAACCGGACAGGCGTCCGGCAGGGCCGAGGCCGACGATACCCTCTACGTCTCCGCCACGGGTGAGATCGCGTGGCGCGATCTGCGCGGCGAGGCGGCGATGACGGCCCTTTCCGCGCGCGGCGACAGGCCGCTTGAGCTGCGCGCCGATGGGGCCGTGCCCGCGCGTGAGGTCGCTGTGCTGCTGCGCAGGCTTGCCGAGGCGGGCGTGACCGATATCCGCCTCGCCACCCGCGCCGCCACGCCATGACGCGGGGCGCGGCCACGCTTGCGGGGTTCGGAGCGGTGCTGCTCTGGGCGCTGCTGGCGCTTCTGACAAGTCTCAGCGGCAGCGTGCCGCCGTTTCAGCTGGCCGCGATGAGCTTTGCGGTGGGGGCGGGCGTCGGTCTTGCCATGGCGGTCCGCCGACCGGGTGCGATGCGCAGCTTTCGCCAGCCCTGGCCGGTCTGGGCGCTGGGGGTCGGGGGGCTTTTCGGCTATCACTTCCTCTATTTCTCGGCGCTGCGCGCCGCCCCGCCGGTCGAGGCCAGCCTGATCGCCTATCTCTGGCCTCTGCTGATCGTGGTGTTCTCGACGCTCCTGCCCGGCGAGCGTCTGCGCTGGTTCCATGTCGCCGGGGCGCTGCTTGGCTTTTCGGGGGCGGCACTGATCGTCACCGGGGGCAGGGGGCTTGCGCTCGATCCCGCACACGCGGCGGGGTATGGCCTTGCTCTGGCCGCGGCCCTTGTCTGGTCAAGCTATTCGGTGCTGTCGCGCCGCTTTGCCGGGGTGCCCACGGACGTGGTCACGGGGTTCTGCCTGGCCGCCGCCGTTCTGTCGGCACTGTGTCACCTCTGGCTCGAAGCGTGGGTGACGCCCGCCTCGGCGACCGAATGGCTGGCGATCCTCGGGCTTGGACTTGGCCCGCTGGGCCTTGCCTTCTTTCTGTGGGACCGCGGGGTCAAGCTGGGAGACATCCAGGTGCTCGGGGCCGCCAGCTATGCCGCACCGCTCTTGTCGACGCTCATCCTCATCGCGGCCGGGGTCAGCTCCGCGACATGGACCATTGCCGCCGCCTGCATGCTGATCACCGCCGGCGCGCTTCTTGCGTCGAAGGACATGCTGAGACGCCCGGTCAGCCGATCCGCTCGAGGATGACCGGCGCCGGGGCCGGCGCGATATCCGACACCGTGAAGGCCGCGCCCAGCAGGGCCGCCGCGCGCGCCGCACTCTCTTCGTCGGCGGCATGGATCATCGCAAGCGGCTGATCCGGTCCGGCCTCGGCGCCAAGGGGCAAAAGCCCGGTGACGCCCACGCGCGGATCGACCGTGTCCGACGCCTTGCGACGCCCGCCACCCAGTTCGACAACGGCAAGGCCGATATCCCGCGTGGCGATCCCGGCGACGTAGCCCGACCGTTCGGCCACAAGCGGGCGGACGATCGGTGCCACCGGCAAGTGATCGCGGTAGCGCGTCACGAAGTCCGAAGGCCCGCCCAGTTCTGTCACCATCCGGCCGAACACCTCGGCGGCCTTGCCCGACCCCAGTGCGTCCCGGGCACGCGCCAGCCCGTCCTCGTCGGTCGCGGCGATCCCTGCCAGCCGGAGCATCTCACCCGCAAGCGCCAGCGTCACCGCCTCAAGCCGGTCGTCACGCGCCTCGCCGGTCAGGAAGGCCACCGCGTTCGCCACCTCGACGGCATTGCCAGCCGCAGTTGCCAGCGGCTGGTTCATATCGGTGATGAGCGCGTGGCACGGAAGGCCCGCCGCCTGCGCCACGCCGGTCAGGCTTTCGGCCAGCTCCCGCGCCGTTTCGGGCGCATCCATGAAGGCGCCATTGCCGCATTTCACGTCGAGGACGAGCGATTGCAGCCCCGCGGCCAGCTTCTTCGACAGGATCGACGCCGTGATCAGCGGCACCGATTCCACCGTCGCCGTCACGTCGCGGATGCCGTAAAGCCGCTTGTCGGCCGGGGCCAGTGCCGCCGTCTGCCCGATGATCGCGCAGCCCGTCCGTTCGACCGTACGCCGGAACAGGGCCGTGTCGGGCTGCGAGGCATAGCCCGGGATCGCGTCCATCTTGTCGAGTGTGCCACCCGTATGGCCCAGCCCCCGGCCCGAGATCATCGGCACATAGGCCCCGCAGGCCGCGACGATGGGGGCAAGCATGAGCGAGACATTGTCGCCCACCCCGCCGGTCGAGTGCTTGTCGGTCACCGGCCCGGGAAGATCCGACCAGTCCAGCACATCGCCCGAATCCCGGAGCGCGCGGGTGAAGGCGGCGGCTTCGTCGCGCGCCATGCCCTGAAAGAACACGGCCATCGCGAAGGCGGCGATCTGGCCTTCGCTGGCGGTATCCCGGGTGATGCCGTCGGCGACGAAGCCAAGCTCGGCCTCGCTCAGCGTTCCGCCGTCGCGCTTCTTTCGGATGATTTCGGCCATGAGCATTTGGCGGCCCTCCCCAGCGGCGACTCTATCGCGAGGCGTGCGGCTTGTCGCGCCTCAGCCGCCCTTGCGCCAGGTCTCGGTGTCGAGCGTGATCGTGACCGGCCCGTCATTGACGAGGCTCACCGCCATTTCGGCCCCGAAGCGCCCGGTCTCGACCGTCAGGCCCTGCGCCCGCAGCGCATCGCAGAAATGGTCGTAAAGCCGTGTCCCGATATCGGGGTCGGCTGCCGTGGAGAAGCCTGGGCGGTTCCCGCGCGAGGTGTCGGCGGCCAGCGTGAACTGGCTGATCGCAAGGACCGCCCCGCCCACGTCGCCGATGGCCAGATTCATGCGCCCGTCGGCGTCGCGAAAGACGCGCAGCTTGGCGATCTTCGCCGCCATCAGATCCGCCTCGGCTTCCGTGTCTCCGCGCATCGCGCAGACCAGGACCATGAAGCCGCGCCCGATCCTGCCGACCGTCTCGCCGCCGATTTCAACTTCGGCGCGGGTCACGCGCTGGACGACGGCGCGCACGGGCTAAAGCTCGTGCGCCCAGGGCGGGTTCGCGCCCGCCCGGCTTACCGTGACCGCCGCCGCGCGCGCGCCAAGGGACAGCGCGGCGCGCAGCGTGTCGTCGGAGAGGGATGCCACACCGTCCTTGGTCAACGCACCCGCCTGATCGAGCGCGGCCAGAAGGCCTGCGTTGAAGGTATCGCCGGCGCCGACCGTATCGACGACCTGCGCCCGGGCCGCGGCCACGTCGACGCGCCGGTTGGCGGTGTATCCGCTGACGCCGTCGGCCCCGCGCGTGATGCAGACCAGCTTCGGACCGCGCCGCAGCAGCGCCGCGACATGGGCATCAGTCCCGCCCGGCCCTTCAAGCCAACCCAGATCCTCGTCACTCAGCTTGACGATGTCCGCGGCGGCGAGCATCCGGTCGATACGCGCGCGATAGGCGGCTTCGTCCCGGATGAAGCCGGGGCGGATGTTGGGGTCGATCATCATCACCCGGCGGGGGGCTTCGCGCAGCATCAGCGCCTCGTAGGCCCGCGCGCAGGGTTCCACGACCAGGCTGATCCCACCGAAGAAAAGCGCGCCCACCCGATCGGGAAGCTCGGGCAGGTCGTCCGGCGACAGCATCCGCCCGGCGGTGTTCTCGTCGTAGAAGGCATAACTGGCCTGCCCGTTCACCAGCCGGACGAAGGCCAGCGTCGTCGGCCGGTCGCTGCGTACCGACAGGTCGGCGGACACCTGGCTTGCGGCAAGAGCGTCGGCCAGCATCACACCAAAGAGATCGGTCGAAAGGCCGCTGAAGAACCCCGCATCGCGTCCCAGCCGGCCAAGCGCGATGGCGGTATTGAACACCGCGCCGCCCGGATAGGGGGCAAAGGCGTCCTCGTCCGCGCCGGTCTTGCGCGGCAGCATGTCGATCAGCGCCTCGCCGCAGCACAGGATCATATGCGGTCCCTTTCTTGTCCGGTGCCGAGTAGCATGGGGTGGCCGAGACATGTCAAGGCGATGAAGCTCGGTCGGCCCGGATGACGTGCTCGGCCGTCAGAAGCCCGACGAACCGATCACGCCTTCTTCCAGTGCAATGAAATAGCCGATCGCGCCCGCCAGGATCGCCCCGGCGATGACCGCCAGCGCGATCTTGATCGCGGAATAGGGCCGTTCGCCCGCGACCTGCCCGCTGCGGCCGTTCACCGCGATCCGGTAGGTCTTGCCCCGGTACTTGTAGGCGGCCAGCCAGATCGGCAGGAGGATGTGCTTGAAGGTCACGCCGCTGACGTCGGTCTCGATCGACTGTACCTGCTGGACGTCGCCGCCGATGTCGAATTTCACGTCACGCTCGATCACCCGGTCCATGACCGCGCGGGCCTCGACGAAGGCGTCATCAAGCGGAACGGCGTAGCCTTCGGCGCGGAACCCTGCCAGGAACTCGGGGCGGTAGGGTTCGAGCGACGAGAGGTCCCAGGCCCCGAGCGCGTTGCGGAACCCGGCGGGAAGCGAGTGCGAGGCAACGACAAGCACATCGTCGAAGAACCGCGCGACCCGGCCCGAGGCCGGGGACCAGCGCACCTTGCGGACCGACTGCGTCGTGCGCTTGCCATTCACCACGACCTGCCGGCTTTCGTGGTAGACGATCCCGCGCTGGCCGCGGTAGCGGCTTTTGGTATCCGCGTCGAAGGTCCAGTAGGGCAGGTATAGCCCGTTCATCCGCCGCCCCTTGCGGGCGTATTGCTGCAAGCCGCCCGGCGCGAACCAGAGGTTGCCCAGCCACTTGCCCACAGCGTCGCGCGCCTCGGTTTCGGTCATTGCGAACGGCAGAATGCCACGCGGTTTGATGTGGCGGTGAACGCCCGTGTCGGTGACCACCGGTGTGGCGCAAAAGGGGCATTCGGCCGCGTGCAGCGCCCCGTCGAATTCCACCTGCGCACCGCAGTTGGGGCAGGAAAGGACGCGGGTTTCCTCCATCTCGGCCTGGGGCAGCAGGTCGGCCAGAGCGGCGCGGAAGTCGAGTTCCTTCAGGGCGTGTGTCGTGCGCGCACCACCCACGATCGCTTCGGTATTGCCGCAGTGGTCGCACACAAGCTGTCCGGCCGCCGGGTCGAACCTCAGGTCCGACCCGCAGGTCTCGCAGGGGAACCGGTGCTCTTCGGTTCCGCCGGCCGACGGCTGGGCCGGGGCAGTGTCCGTTAAGGTCATGCGGCCGGGTCTCCTTGAGGAAGGACTCAGGCCTCGGGGCGGAACATCCGTCGCATCGTTCCGTCCCGTGCCAGCGCCTCGTGCAGGATTGCGGCCAGGACATGGCCCGCGACGATCAGCATCAAGAGATTGCCGAGTACCTCATGCACCTCGCCCGCGTCGCGGACGCCGCCATACCACGTGACTGCGCCACCAAGTGGCACCACGACCATGAGCACGTATAGAAGCCGGTGCCCCCACTTCGACGCCATGGCGAGAAGCGGCGGTGTCTCGGGCGCGGATGCGGGCGCGCCACGCAGCAGGCGAACCGCGATGCGCACCACCACAAGAGCGAGCACTGCCCCGCCGAGCCAGACATGCAGCGTGTTGCCTGTCGTCCCGCTGGCGCCGGTTTCGATCCGCGTGCGCAGGGCATCCCCCATATCGTCGCTTGCGAAATACGCGGCGAAGATCAGGAAGGCGACCAGCCAGTGAAGGCCGATCTGAAGGACCGAGTATCCTGTGCGGTCGGACATGTGCGATCTCCTGGTTGTCGGGGGCGGGCTCAGGCGCCCGGCGGCGGCGGCGGCAGGACCGTGAACAACTGCGCGAGCTCGATTACATCCTCGGCGCGCTTCCAGCCGTCCTGTCCCGGCGTCCAGACGAAGCTTTCGCGCGTCAGCTTGCCGTCGGAAACCATGCGCCCCATCGTCGCCTTCGAGAAGGGGCCCTTCGTCTGCACCGTTCTCGGCCACGTGCCAGACATGTTCGACCAGGCGGCGGCGGGGGTACGGGGCGCCGCGCTGGCGGGCGACGGCGCCCCAGGGGCCCTGCCGGGCCATCTGGGCCCCCATCGCCATTCCCATGCCGGCACCGACGCCGGCCGCCATGGAACCGCCTGCCGCGCCGCCGGGCTGGGTCAGCGCCTCGGCCGCTGCGTATTGGGTGAACTTGCCAAGATCGCCCACCACGCCCATCGACGTGCGCTTGTCCAGCGCCGACTCGACGGCCGGAGGCAGCGAGATGTTCTCGATGTAAAGCTCGGGCACCGTCAGACCGTAGGCCGCGATCGGACCGGAGATCTCGGCGGCGACCAGCTTGCCCAGATCCGCGGTGTTCGCCGCCATGTCGAGCACGGGGATGCCCGACGAGGCGATCACCCGGCTGAATTCCTGCACGATGATGTTGCGGATCTGGAAGCTGATCTCGTCCATCGTGAACTCGCCGTCGGTGCCGACGATCTCGGTGAGGAAGAGACCCGGGTCGGTCACGCGCACCGAATAGGTGCCGAAGGCGCGAATGCGCGTGGGTCCGAATTCGGGGTCGCGCAGGATGATCGGGTTCTTCGTGCCCCACTTGAGGTCGGTGAAGCGCCTTGTGGCGACGAAGTAGATCTCGGACTTGAAGGGCGACCGGAAGCCATGATCCCAGTGATTGAGGGTGGTCAGGATCGGCATGTTGTTGGTCTCGAGCATGTAGAGACCCGGCGTGAAGACGTCGGCAAGCTGCCCTTCGTGAACGAAGACCGCCGCCTGACCTTCGCGCACCGTCAGCTTGGCACCGTACTTGATCGCGTGGCCTTCACGCTCGAACCGCCAGACCATCGTGTCGCGTGTGTCATCCACCCAGTGGATGACGTCGATGAATTCGCCGCTCAGAAAATCGAAAATGCCCATCGGTCCTTGCACCCTTCGTCAACGGGTTTGCCACACGCCCGCGATCTTACCGAAGTCGCCGGGGAAGGCCATGCCGGAATCAGCCCTGTCCGGCGAAGACCCGCACGAGGAGGCCGCCCAGAACGAGGGCCAGAAGGGCGGGCAGGGCCGTCTTGCGCAGGATGTCGCCCTCGCGGCCGGCAAGGCCGACCGTGGCACAGCCCGCGATAATGTTGTGTGGCGCGACCACGTTCCCCACCGCCGATCCGAATCCCTGGGCCGCGGTCATCACGACCGCCGAAAGCGACAGATCCGATGCCGCGGAGAGCTGAAGGTTGGTGAACAGGATGTTCGACGCGGTCGCCGACCCGGTGATGAAGGTTCCCAGCACGCCGATCATGGGTGCGATGAGCGGCCAGGCCGTTCCCGTCAGGGCCGCCGTCGCCGCAAGTTCGCCGATCAGTCCGGCATGGACCATCACGCGCGACAGGGTCAGCATGACCGCCAGCGCCAGCGCGACCGGGACAAGCCTGCGCAGCGCATCCCGTGTGGCCGCGGGAAGGGCGCCGGTTCGCCGTGTCCAGAGGGCGGCGAGGACGAGGCCTGCGAAGAGCACAGTGCCAGGGTGGTAAAGCGGCTGGAAACTGCCGCGAAAGACATCGCCCATTTCCCAGGCGAGGGTCGGGGTCTGCAGGGCGGTTGCAACCGGCTCGACAAGGCGCGTCAGAAGGACCAGCGCGACGATGGCCAGATAGGGCGCAAGGTCGGGCAGAAGCCTTGCCGCGGAGGGCCGGGTGCCGCCGCGCTTGCGGGTCAGGACCGAAACGAACACGACCGCCCCAATGAGGGCCCCGCCAAGGCTTGGGATTTCGGGTCCGACAAGGGCGGCCAACGCCACCGAGGGCACGAAGAAGGCGACCGCTGCGAAGCCGGTCCAGCCGTAGTCGGCCCGGCTCAGCGGGCCATCGCCTGCCAGCCGGACCGTCGCCAGAAGAAGGATCGTCCCCGGCAGGACGTTGAGGAGTGCAATCGTCCCCGCCAACGCGCGCGGATCGAGGCCGGACAGACCCACCTGGGTCAGGGTGGGTGTGCCGACCGCTCCGAACGACACCCCCGCCGCGTGGCCCAGAAGCGCCAGCACCACCGCCCGCACCGGCGGATAGCCCAGGCCCGCCAGCAGCGGCGCCGACAGCGCCACCGGCGTTCCGAAGCCTGCCGCGCCCTCGATGAAGAGGCCGAAGAACCACGCGATGAGAAGGGCCTGTATCCGGCGATCCTCCGTCAGGCTGCTCAGGGCGGCGCGAATGCGCAGGATCGCGCCGGTCCTATTCTGGAACTCGAAGAGGATAAGGGCCGGCAGGATGATCCACAGGATCGTCAGGGTCGAGAACAGCGCCTCTGCGACGGTTCCTGCCGCCCCATCGACGCTGCCGCCGGGCAAGGGTGTCGGCGTCAGCCCCGCGACCAGAAGTCCTGACGCCAGCGCAAGGCCGATCGCCCCCGCCCAGGCCGCCGACAGGCGCAGCGCCGTCATCCCGACGACGACCGCCAGAAGCGGTGTGGCGGCGACTAGGGCCGACACCGGGCTAGCTCGATCCGCCCATGATCTCGTCGGCCATTTCCGCGATCAAGGGGCGCGCCTCGTCGGACGACATGCCCGGCACAAGCCGGTCGTCATAGAGCATCCGAAGCAGCATCTCGTCATGGCTTGTCAGCAATCCGAATTCCTCGTCGTCGTTGAAGATCGACGGTCGTGCGAGGGGGCTGTCGTTGGACAGGCCCAGCCCCTGCGCGATCTCCTCATGGATGCAGGACAGCCGGAAGAGGTCGGGGTGTTCGGCGCGGATGACAGCCACGGCCTTGGTGTAGGCGCCATCGTTTTGCGGATCCCATGCGAAGACCAGGCAATAGGACGACCGGGGCAGGTCCTCGACCGTCTCGACCGCGTTGTCCCCGATCCGGGGAATGATGCGGCGCAGCTCGGGACCCATCTCGCGGCGTTCGTCCTCGTGCAGGATGAAGACTTCAAAGTTGCCGCCGCTCGACACCACCCGGATCGGGTGGCCGGTCACCCGGGCAAGGCGGTCGGCGTAGTCGGATATCGCGCGGCCATCCTTCGCGCGCGTCTCGAGATCGACCGTCCGCCCGAATGTCACCTCGATCTTCACCGGGCTTTCCCAGCGATGAAGAAGCCCTTCGCTCTCGCGCTGGACAAGCTGCCCGCCGACGTTGGTGTACTCCTCGAAGAACGCGATCTGACGGAAGTTGCGGATCAGATCGTCACGTGAGAACGGCGTGTCGGATCCGCCTGCGTCCGTGCGGAGCAGGCCACGTGCCAACAGGGATTCCTGCACCTGCGCGTAGTATGTCTCGAGTGCCAGGCTTTCGTCCGAACGCGTCGCGGGTTCGGGCGCGGGAGCGGCCGGCACCTGGCGGTCGACCGGCTTCGATGCCGGGCCCGCCATCTCGCACCCTGCTAGCGCCAACACAACGGCCATGCCTGCAAGCAGGTGTGCCAGATTGGATCGGCATGCGGACATCGGGGTCAGGGCACACTCTCGCCCGTGGTAACGCCGGCCTTGTCGCCACGCGCCTTGGCCGAGGCCAGCGTGGTCTTCAGTTCGGCTTCCATCTTCTTGAGTTCGACCTCGGCCTGCGCCCGCTTTTCCTTGCCTGCATCCGCGATCGCGAGGCTTTCCTCGATCGTTGCGATCAGTTCGGCATTCGCGGTCTTCACGGCCTCGATGTCGAAGACGCCGCGCTCCATCTCCTCGCGGATCACCTTGTTGCTCTCGCGCAGGTTCTTGGCGTTGGCGGTGAGCAACTCGTTGGTCAGGTCGTTGGCCTCGCGCACGGCCGCCGCGGCTTCCGACGACCGCTGGATCGTCACGGCCTGGGCAAGCTGGGTTTCCCAAAGCGGCACGGTGTTGACGAGGGTCGAGTTGATCTTGGTCACCAGGCTCTTGTCGTTCTCCTGGACAAGGCGGATCGACGGCAGGGACTGCATCGTCACCTGGCGCGTCAGCTTGAGGTCGTGCACCCGGCGTTCAAGGTCGTCGCGGGCCGCGCGCAGATCACGCAGTTCCTGCGCCTTCATCACGCCCTCGTTCTCGGGCGCGGCCTCGACCTCGGCGGCCTTGGCCGGGATGTCGGTCGCATCGAGCTCCTTCAGCTTGGCCTCACCCGCCGCGATGTAGAGCGCGAGCTCGTCGTAGAAGTTCAGCGTCTTCTCATAAAGCATGTCGAGCGACTTGATGTCTTTCAGCAGCTTGTGTTCATGCGTCAGAAGGTTGTCGGTGATCTTGTCGATCTGGCCCTGCACATCTTCGAACCTGGCCGCGAACTTCGCCATCGGGGCCGCACGGCCCATGAGCCGCTCCCACCACGACTGTTTGCGCCGGACATCGAGTTCCGACACCGAGAATCCGCGGATGGTCGAGACGATCTCGCGCAGGGAATCCCCGGCCGGCCCAAGGTCCTTGTTGCGGACGTCGGCCAGCATCGCCTGGCTGATTTCCTGCAGTTCGGCCTGCGCGGACGATCCGAAGGCGACGATGGAGCCGGTGTTGCCCATGTTGATCTCGGCCATGCGGCGCGCGATCTCGGCCTGAAGCGGCGCATCGGCTGCCTCGTAGGGCACGATTTCTGTCGAGGGCTCCGCAAGGTCAACCTTCGTCACTTCGTCTATCATGGCAATCGTTGCCTCGGCCTGCTGCCGGACTGTGTCGGACATGGACTGTCTCCCTCTCGTTCGAAATGTATCAATCTATCTCGCGTGAACGCCCTCGCGCTCGAGCCGTTCGCGCAGCACCTCGATTTCGACGTCGAGATCGCTGCGATCGTCAACAAGCATCTTCTGTGTCCGGTCCGCGAAGGACCTCTCGAGGTCATCGAGCAGGCGTTCGTAGTCCGCGCGGGCCTTTTCGTCGCGCGTCCTGCCATAAAGATCGGCGAATTTCACCGTCGCGTCCTTCGCGCCCAGAAGGTAGACGCCCAGATACCTGCGTGCGCCGGTCAGGTCGCGCGGGTCCTCTTCGACGGTGCGGAACATGGCCCGGGCGGTGCCCTGGAAGCTGTCGACCCGGGCGATCAGCTTGCGGTCATTGGTGCGGGCGATGGCGGCGCTCATCGCCGTCAGGTGCTTTTCCGCTTCATCGACGGCCTTGGCGACGCGGTCCGACTGGAAGCTGTCGATGCCCTCGACACCCTTGTCCTTCAGCGGGTCGATCCCGAAGGCGAAGCTGTGGAGCGCGGTGCCGAGTACGGCGAAGATGATCGGGTTCAACAGGCTTTCGCTGCCCGCGAAGCCGGCGACGAACAGGCCCGCGCCGGTCAGCGCGCTGGCGAACATCTTGCGCGGGAAGGCCGGGCGCTTGGCCACCCGTCGGGCATCGAAGGCCTCTTCGGCGATCAACCCCTCGCGCGTCAGCCAGGCGGCCAGCATGAGGATGCCGAAGGCTGCGAGGTTCAGCGCAAGGCCCGTCGGTTCCTCCTGAAAGGCGCGCAGGACAAGCGGGGCGGGGGCGAAGAACAGGATATTCGTGCGTCCGCCGACACGCGTGCGCTTCTTGCCGGCATAGGGCGGCACTCGGCGCCCCGCCTCCCTTCGCCGCCCCGCCCTTGTCGGGGCTGTACTTGCCGCCAAAGCGCTGGGCCATCACGCGCCTCCGGAGGCCGAAACGTAAAGGATCAGGGCGATCAGAAGAAAGAACGACACTTTCTGCATGGCGGTGTCTTCCCTTTGCGCGACTGCGTTGCCGGCCCCCCTGGCGCGGCGCATGGAGGTCAGCCCGGCCATGAAGATCGCAACAGCGCCGACCACGACGATGACCAGTATCGCAGCCAGGGCAAGTCGCGCCATAGGTTCCCAAGCTCCCATCTTTGCACTGCAGCATAGGCGATGACCGGGTGGCATGCCACCGAAACACGCCGCGTATGTCTCGCTCAGAAGAAATGCGCGGGGGCGGGCGGTTTCAAGGCTTGCGGCGTTTGGACGGTCGTGGCGCCTTGGGTTTTGTCGGTTCCGGGGCCGCGGGCTTGCCCTGGTCGAGGCCAAGCTGGTCGCGCACGACGCGGGATTTCACTTCGCTGACCTCGCCCGGTTTCAGGTCGGCCAGCTTGAACGGTCCATAGCTCACGCGGATCAGGCGGTTCACCGCAAGCCCGATGGCCGCCAGCGCGCGCCGGACCTCGCGGTTCTTGCCCTCGCGCAGGGCCACCGTCAGCCAGGCATTCGAGCCCTGCTGCCGGTCCAGCGTCACCTGCATCGGCTGGAAACGTTCCCCGTCGACGGTGATCCCCTCGCGCAGCGGAATGAGAGACGAGTCTTCGGGCGACCCTTTCACGCGAACGCGATATCGGCGCAGCCAGCCCGACGACGGCAGTTCGAGGCGGCGCTTGATCCCACCGTCGTTCGTCAGAAGGAGCAGCCCCTCGGAATTGAGGTCGAGCCGCCCGACGGTGTGAACGCGCGGCATCTCGGGCGGAAGGCCGTCGAAGACGGTGGGTCGGCCTTTCTCGTCCTTCGCGGTGGTCACGACGCCGGGGGGCTTGTGATAAAGCCAGAGGCGCGGCGCCTCCGGTTCGGTGACGGCCTTGCCGTCGACGACGATGCGGTCGGCGTCGGTCACGTTCAGCGCGGGACTGGTGATCACCTTGCCGTTCACCGACACGCGGCCCTCCGAGATCAGACGTTCCGCATCCCGGCGCGAGGCGATGCCCGCGCGCGACAGAACCTTGGCGATCCGGTCGCCTGGAGGGGTCTTCTCGGCCATGCCCGGGCTTTATCCTGCGCCCGCTGCCTTGGAAAGTGGCTTGAGCGGGGCAGGGCGCGGGCGTAAGTCGCGCCCATGGTGTTTCGCAGCCACATGGAAACCGCGCTGGCCGAAGCGCGGGCCGCAGCCGACAGGGGCGAGGTGCCGGTCGGGGCCGTGGTCGTCGGCCCGGACGGCGATGTGATCGCCCGCGCCGGAAACCGCACGCGCGAACTGGCCGACCCGACCGCCCATGCCGAGATGCTGGCGATCCGCGACGCCTGCGCCCGGCTTGGATCCGAACGGCTGACCGGCTGCGACCTCTATGTCACGCTCGAGCCCTGCGCGATGTGCGCCGCCGCGATCTCGGCCGCGCGCATCGCCCGGCTCTACTACGGCGCCTCCGACCCGAAGTCGGGCGGGGTCGCCCATGGCGCCCGGGTCTTCAGCCACCCCCAGGCGCATCACGCCCCCGAAGTCTATGACGGGATCGCCGCGGACGAGGCAGCGGCTCTGCTGAGCGATTTCTTCCGGGACCGGCGCTAGAGGCCGAGCGCCGTCCGAAGGGCGCTCGCGTCCGGCTTCGTCTCGCCCGGGTGATACTCGCACCCCAGCGCGTCGATGCCTGCCGACTTGAAGGCGGGGATGAGGGCGCGATAGTCCGGCCCCCCGGTTCCGGGTGCGCCGCGGGACGGGAAGGACGCGATCTGGACATGGCGGATTTGCCGCCCGTGCCGGGTGATCAGGTCGACCGGATCATCGCCTTCGGCCAGCACATGGTAGACATCCATCAGAATGCCCAGGTTCGGCCGGTCCGCCCGGTCGAGAAGGCGCGCGGCCTCGTCCACACGCGACAGGACATAGCCCGGCACCCGCTCTTGCGAGATGGGTTCCACCAGCACGGTGCGGTCCGTCATGTCGGCAAAGCGGGCGAGGTTCGCGGCGAAGACCTTTTCCGATCCCGCCCCGGTCCCTGCCATCACATGGATCGCCCGGGCGTCCACCATGTCCGCGGCGGCAAGAGCGGCGCGGAAATCCGACATCGCCTCGTCCTCTCGCCCGGCAAGCGCCGCGCAGCCGAAGTCCGGCCCCATGTGCGCGTTGAGCGACAAGACGGGAAGGCCAGTCGCTCCCAGCGCCTCCGTGACTGCCGCGGGATCGGCCGTCTGTACCTCGTCGTGGAACTCGACCGCATCGAATCCCGCGGCCGCTGCCGCACGGATCCGGTCGGGGAAGGGAAGCGAGGTGAAGAGGTATCCGGTATTCGCGGACAGACGCATTCCCTGCTCAGACCTCGATCTCGATCAGCACCTCGGGTTCGCGAATATCGACCCCGGGAAGGCCGGCCTTCAGATCTCGCCGCATCCTGTGCCAGCAGCGGAAAGGTCCGGTAGTGGCAGGGGATCACCAGCTTGAAGTCGAAGTATTTCCGGGCGGCCCAGGCGGCGGCTTTCATGTCCATGGTGAAATGCCCGCCGGCGCAAAGGATCCCTATGTCGGGCGCGTAGTATTCGCCCATCCACGCCATGTCCGCCATGATGTCGGTGTCGCCGGTGACATAGATCGTGTGGCCTTCGGCCCGGATCATGAACCCGGCCTCGGCGCCGGCATACATCGGACCATGATCGGTGCCGACCGACGAGGAATGGACCGCGTTGACCATGGTGACGGCGACCTCGCCAAGACTGATCGTGCCGCCCTTGTTGAAGCCGACGGTCGCGATGCCCTCGGCAGTCTCCAGGTGGCTCATCAGATCGTAGATGCCGGCGACCGGAATGCCGAGGTCGCGGGCGATCTGCACGGCATCTCCCGCGTGGTCGCCGTGCCCATGCGTGACAAGGACGGCTGTGGCACCGGCAATCGCCTCTTCGCGGCGGCCCTCGGGGAACATCGGATTGCCGGTCAGCCAGGGGTCGACCAGCAGCACCTGCCCGGCGATCTCGATGCGGAAACCGGAATGTCCCAACCAGATGATTTTCATGAAAACCTCCCTATCTGTTCGATCGAAGACTAGCAGGTTCGACGGGGCAGTTACATGGATTGGACGCAGACGATCGACGCCTATTGCGAACGGACCGATCCGTCCTACTGGGCCGAGCCGCTGAACGCCGTCACCAATGCCGCCTTCCTGATCGCGGCGGCGGTGATGCTCCCGCGGCTGCGCGGACAAGACCTGCCGCTGGGCATGGCGATGGTGGTGATTCTCGCGGCGATCGGGGTGGGGTCCTACCTTTTTCACACCCATGCGACTGCCTGGGCCGCGACGGTAGATGTGGTCCCGATCGCGGTGTTCATCCTGCTCTACGTCTTCGCGGCCAATCTGCATTACTGGCGCTGGCCGCTTTGGGGGGCGATTCTCGGCACGCTCGCCTTCTTCCCCTATGCCGCGCTGACGGTGCCGATCTTCCAGTCGCTGCCCTTCTTCACGATCTCGGCGGGCTACTGGCCGGTCCCCCTGCTGATAGGGGCCTACGCGTACCTCCTGCGTGGGCGTGCACCCGCGACCGCGCGCGGCCTTGCCATCGGCGCGGGCATCCTGTCGCTGTCGCTGGTGATGCGGTCGCTGGACGAACCGCTGTGTGACGCCATTCCGATGGGCACGCATCTGTGGTGGCATGTGCTCAACGGCCTGATGCTGGGCTGGATGATCGAGGTCTATCGCAGGCACATGGTTGCGGGGCGGGAAACGGCGGTCTAAACGCTTGCCGACAACTCCGACGGAGGCATCCCATGTCCATCGACATCGAAACTGCGCGCAGGGTCGCCAAGCTGGCCCGCATCCGGGTGGAAGAGGGCGACCTTCCGGCCCTCGCCGGCGAGTTCAACACCATCCTCGGGTTCATCGAGCAGCTCAACGAGGTCGATGTAACCGACGTCGAGCCGATGACCAGCGTGACGCCGATGCGGCTCAAGCGGCGCGAGGACGTGGTGACGGCGGGCGACATGCAGGACAAGATACTCAAGAACGCGCCGGACGCGCGGGAAGGCTTCTTCGCGGTTCCGAAGGTGGTCGAATGAGCAGCGACCTCACCCGCCTGACCATCGCCGAGGCGCGCGACAGCCTGCGCGCGGGCGACGTCACCTCGGCCGAACTGACCGCCGCCTGCCTTGACGCGATCGGGGAGGCCGACGCGCTGAACGCCTTCGTCCATACGACGCCCGAGGTCGCCGAGGAACACGCCCGTATCGCCGACCAGCGGATCCAGCAGGGAAACGCCCCCGCAATGTGCGGCATCCCCCTTGGGATCAAGGACCTGTTCTGCACCCACGGCGTGCCGAGCCAGGCGGGGTCGCGCATCCTCGAAGGGTTCCGGCCCGAGTACGAATCGACGGTCACGCAGAACCTGTTCGATGCGGGCGCGGTCATGCTGGGCAAGCTCAACATGGACGAGTTCGCGATGGGGTCGTCGAACGAGACCTCGGTCTACGGACCGGCGGTCAACCCTTGGAAGGTCGATGACAGGGCCCTGACGCCCGGCGGGTCGTCCGGCGGATCGGCAGCGGCGGTGGCCGCCGACCTGTGCCTGGCGGCGACCGGCACCGACACCGGCGGGTCGATCCGCCAGCCCGCCGCATTCGTCGGGATCACCGGCCTCAAGCCCACCTACGGGCGCTGTTCGCGCTGGGGGGTCGTGGCCTTCGCGTCGTCGCTCGATCAGGCCGGTCCGATGACCAAGGACGTGCGCGACGCCGCGATCATGCTGACCGCGATGGCCGGGCATGATCCGAAGGATTCGACCAGCGCGGATATCCCGGTACCCGATTTCGAGGCGATGCTGACCGGCGACATCCGGGGCAAGGTGATCGGCATTCCCAAGGAATACCGCATGGACGGGATGCCTGGCGAGATCGAGACGCTCTGGGCTGACGGTCGCCGGATGCTTGCCGATGCGGGGGCAAGGATCGTCGACATCTCGCTGCCGCACACGAAATACGCGCTGCCCGCCTATTATGTCATCGCCCCGGCCGAGGCGTCGTCGAACCTCGCCCGCTATGACGGTGTGCGCTACGGGCGCAGGGCGAAACTCGGGCAGGGCGACGGTATCACCGACATGTACGAGAAGACCCGCGCCGAGGGGTTTGGCGCCGAGGTGAAGCGGCGGATCATGGTCGGCACCTATGTGCTGTCGGCGGGCTTCTACGATGCCTACTACAACCGGGCCCGAAAGGTTCGCGCACTGATCCGCAAGGATTTCGAGGACGCCTTCGCCGAAGGGATCGACGCGATCCTGACACCGGCCACGCCCTCGGCGGCCTTCGGTCTGGGCGAGATGGCCAGTGCCGATCCGGTGCAGATGTATCTCAACGATGTCTTCACGGTCACCGTGAACCTCGCGGGCCTTCCCGGGATTGCCGTGCCGGCCGGGCTGGATGCCAGGGGCCTTCCGCTGGGCCTCCAGCTCATCGGTCGTCCGTGGGAAGAGGGCGACCTGCTGAATACCGCCTTCGCACTGGAACGTGCGGCCGGCTTTGTTTCCAAGCCGCGGAAATGGTGGTAGTCGAAACTCAGAGGAGAACGGTCCGGAGATGTTGAGCATGCGGGTGAGCGGAGCCATGGTCGCGGTGGGCCTCGTGCTTGCGGGCTGCGCGCCCGAGATCCCCGATTCCGCGGCGGGCGTGGGGTTCGACAGCTACCAGAGCTACCAGGCCAGTCGTCAGGCCGAACTGCGCGGTCGGCCGGCGCCTGTGCCGACTGGCCCGGTGATCGCGTCCGAAACGGCTGGCACGATAAGCTTTCCGGCGGCCACGGGGTCCCCGACCGCGGCGACAGCCGCTGGCCGTCGACGTGAACAACCCCGGCATTTCCGACGAACAGAACTTCGAAGCCGTCAGCGCCCGGGAATCGATCCAGAGCGATGCCGAGCGCATCGCCGCCAACCGCGAGGCCTATGTCGTGATACAGCCGACCAGCCTGCCGACCCGTCCTGACGGCGGCGGGCCGAACATCGTGGCCTACGCGCTTGCCACGAACCATCCGGTGGGGGTGCAGCTTTACCCGCGCACGGGTCTGAACGCCGAAAACCGATTTCTTCGCGCCTGCGGCAGCTACGCCTCTTCCGACCTTGCGCAAGAGGATTTCCTCGCGCGCGGCGGACCCGAGCGGGACCGTCTGGGCGTCGACCCCGATGGTGACGGCTACGCCTGCTACTGGGATCCGACGCCGTTCCGGGCCGCTCGGATCGGCGGGTGATCGACCACCCCTCGCCGAATTTCGGCCCCCGGCGCGACGGGCTTCTGCCGTCGCTGATCGTGCTGCACTACACCGCGATGCGCGATGCGTCATCGGCGCTTGAACGGTTGTGCGACCCGGCAAGCGAGGTTTCGGCGCATTACCTGATCGGATCGGACGGAAGGCTCTGGCGACTGGTCCCCGAAGAGATGCGCGCATGGCACGCCGGCGCCGGGGCCTGGGGCGGGTCGGGGGATGTGAATTCCCGCTCGATCGGGGTCGAGCTTGACAACGACGGCGCCTCGCCTTTCCCCGAAGCGCAGATGGCCGCGCTCGAGACACTTCTGGACGGCCTCATGGCCCGCTGGGACATCCGGCCGGCGGGCGTGATCGCGCATTCCGACATGGCGCCCGATCGCAAGGGCGATCCGGGCCCCCGGTTCGACTGGCGGCGGCTTGCGCGCGGCGGACGGGCCGTGTGGCCCGACCCGGGGGCGCCGGGCGACTTCCTTCAACACGCCGCCGTGGCCGGCTATCCCGTGGACTGTGGCGAGGACCTTGTGCTTGACGCGTTCCGACAGCGTTTTCGCCCGGGGGCGGGCGGCCCGCTTTGCGATGACGACCGCGCCATGATCGCGGGACTCGCCGCCATTGACGCGCCGGAAGCCAGCGCCTAACTCGGGCCTGTGTGCGGAAGGCCGGATGGTCGCGGCCCTTCGGGGTCGAGGAAAGTCCGGACTCCATGAAGCAACGGTGCCGGGTAACGCCCGGGCGGGGAAACCCGACGGAAAGCGCCACAGAGAACGAGACCGCCGGTCCTTCGGGACAGGCAAGGGTGAAACGGTGGGGTAAGAGCCCACCGCGTCCCTGGCAACAGGGACGGCATGGCAAGCCCCACCGGGAGCAATGCCGAATAGGGATGCCGCTATGGGCCGCTTCAGCCCGGGTGTCCGGGTAGGCAGCTAAAGCGCGTCGGCAACGGCGGGCTCAGAGGAATGACCATCCAGGGGAGCGATCCCCGGACAGAATCCGGCTTACAGGCCTTCCGCACACTTTCGGTTTTTTCTAACGCGCCGGTTTTCTGTTACAGTCCGGGGGCCATAATCGGCGCAACCGCCCTTCCGGGCGATTCCGAAGGGGGAGAATCAGATGAGCTTCGTCAAGACACTTGCCACGCTTGCTGCCGGATTCGCGGCGGCGAAAGGGGTCGAGCAATACAAGAAGATGGGCGGCATGGCCGGCCTCAAGGATACGCTCGACAAGAACGAAACCGTCGCCGCCATGAGCGGGCAGATGGACGAGATGTTTGCCAAGATGGGTATGCCGGATGCCAGCAAGTCGATCCGCTCGATGCTCGACCAGATGGGCGGGACGGTCGACAAGGGCGGCGAGGCCGCGATGGCGGGCCTGGGCGGGCTGATGGCGGCGCTTGGCGGGGCGAGTGCCGCGGGAACCGCGTCCGCGGCCGAAATGCTCGACAGCCTGACGGGAAACAAGGCGGCGACGACCACGACCGAGGACAACGCCCGGCTGATGATTCGGGCCATGATCCAGGCCGCCAAGGCCGATGGCGAGATCGACGCGGAAGAGCGGCAGAAGATTCTCGACCACCTCGAGGGCGCGTCGCCCGACGAGATCGCCTATGTGCGCGAGCAACTGGCCGCGCCGCAGGACCTTCATGCCCTGGTGGCGGACACGCAAGACAGCGCAAAGGCGCAGGTCTATGCGATGTCGGTCATGGCGATGCGCGTCGACAGCGACGTCGAGAGGGAGTATCTCAATTCCCTTGCGCGGGGGCTGGGCCTGAGCGATGCCGCGCAGGCGCGCGTTCATCAGGCGATGGGGATAGGCTGAGCAGGGCTGCCGGCCAGAATCCCTGCGGGCCAGAATCCGGTTGACACCGTAGCCGCCATGGCTAGAACGCGGGCTTCATGGATTTCACGGGCCGCCCTGCAGCCCGGCCGAGGAGAGTGACAATGGCGAAGCCGACCACGATCAAGATCCGGCTCAATTCGACCGCTGACACGGGGCACTTCTACGTGACCAAGAAGAATGCCCGCACGATGACGGAGAAGATGGTGGTACGAAAGTACGATCCCGTCGCGCGCAAGCATGTCGAATACAAGGAAGGCAAGATCAAGTAGGATCGCCTTTCCGACAGACCGACAAGGCCGCGCGACCCCTGCGCGGCCTTTTTCTTTGGCATGGCAGGGGCGGCGCGGCACCCCATCTCCTTCGCCAAGGGATACCCGCCATGGCCACTGCAACGATCACGATCCGCACGTCCCGCCCGGCCGACCTGGCCCGGGTCGACGCCCTCTTCGCTGAAAGCTATCCGGTTCTTCTCAGGGACGATTACCCGCCTTCTGTCCGCGTGCTTGCCCTGCCGCTGATCTCACGTGCACGACCGGAGTTGCTGGCCTCGGGGACCTACTACGTGGCCGAGGATCCGGACGGCGGGATTGTCGCGGCCGGTGGCTGGACGCGCAGTGCCCGGCACCGCTCTATCGGACAGGTTCGTCACGTCGTCACCGACCATCGCCGGATTCGGCAGGGCATCGGGACGCGCGCTGATGACGCACATTCTCGATACCGCGCGCGCTGCCGGCATACGGCATCTGCAGTGCCAGAGCACGCGCACGGCCGTCCCGTTCTACACCGCCTGCGGGTTTCGGGAACTCGGCCCGGTCGAGGTGCCTCTGGCCCCGGGTATCACGTTTCCCGCCGTTGCGATGGAGCGCGGCCTTGGCGCAACGCCCGTCGGGCCTGTTTGAAAAGCCCCCTGCTTCTCGGCAAGACTGGTGTATGCTCCGGCCCGGAAACGAAGACTTGGAATGGAGGGACACATGCGAAGGCTCGTGATCTTGTTCGTGCTGCCGCTGGCAGCCTGTGCCAGCGTCGAAGAACGCACTGACGCGCGCAGCGGAACAGGCTTTTCCACGGCGACGACCGCCGGAGCAGGGGGCGCGCAGGTTCAGGCGGTGAACATCACGATGCAGGGCTACGATGACGTCCCCATCGTGCGCGTTGCCGGAACGCCTGCCAGCGTGAACGATGCCGCCGAACTTGCCCTCGCGGCGGGCGGGGCGGACGACACCTGGGCCGCGGTCACCTTGGGCGGCACGACCTACGCGATGCGGCAGGTCGAGGTTGGCCGCTACAACTTCACCGTTGCCGAACCGCAGGACGCTGATGCGGCGGTCACGCCCGAACTTCTGTCGACGATCGCGGTGCGCACGGGGTGTCTTGTCCCCGGCCAGACCATCGTGGAGGACGGGCGCATCGCGGTGCTGATGAACTGCAGCTGATCGCGCCTGGAACAACGAAAAAGGGCCGGCGAAATCGCCGGCCCTTTGCGTCTGGATCTTGAGCGTCGCGCTACTCGCGATTGCCCATGAACTGCAGCAGGAACATGAAGATGTTGATGAAGTTCAGGTAGAGGCTCAGCGCCCCCATGATGCCTGACTTGTCCAACCATTCCTGTTCCATGTGCTGGGCATGGGCGATGTAGTCGGTCTTGATCCGCTGCGTGTCATAGGCGGTGAGACCCGCGAAGATCAGCAGGCCGATGATCGAGATCGCGAACATCAACGCCGGCGAGCCGAGGAAGATGTTGACGATCGACGCCACGATGACGCCGATCAGGCCCATGATGAGGAACGCGCCCCAGCCCGAGATGTCCTTCTTCGTGGTGTATCCCCACAGCGAAAGACCTGCGAAGGCGATCGAGGTCACCAGGAACGTCTGTGCGATCGAGATGCCGGTGAAAGCCGCGAAGATCCACGAGATCGACAGGCCCATGACGGCCGCAAAGGCGTAGAAGAAGAGCTGCGCCCCGGCCGCCGACATCCGGTTCATGGCCGCGCCGAATGCGAAGACCATGATCAGCGGCGCGAACATCGCGATCCAGCCGAGGATGTTCGGCTGAAGCGTGATCGGGTCACGGAAAATGCCCAGAAGCGCCGGGCTCGAGCCCACCGCCCAGGCGACACCGGCAGTAACGAGCATGCCCACGGACATAGTCCCGTAGACTTTCGTCATATGGGCGCGAAGGCCCTCGTCGATAGCGGCCGCGCGGGCGCCGGTTCCGGCGCGGACGGTCTGATATTCAGCCATTAAAGCCTCCGAAAAGCACTCTTGTAAGGCGGTGCGCGATCCACACCACTCTCGTCTGATGATATTGGCAGACCTGCGCCATGTTTCAAGCGGAAGGCGCGACTTCCCGTGCATTTTTGTCGGGTTCTTGACGGATTGCCGCATCGGAGACCAGAGCTGGCCTTCGAGCCAAGGTCGACCGCCGCATTGCAGCGAGGGTAAGCTGCTGGTTGATTGGGAGCCAAACAAGACCGACTCCTTCATCTGGTTGCCTTGCCGCGATACGGGTCGGGCCAGCTATCGAGGATAGGAGACCAGCATGCTGCCATGGAGAGAGCTGGCGACAGCGACTACTCCGCAAGGAAGCGCGATCAGGCTTCTGCGGCGGGGTGACGAGTTCTCGATCCGTCTTGAAGGCGGAAACGAACTGATGAACAGCCGCCTCAGCGGGTCGGAGGAAGCGCTCGCCACGCTTGCCTTCGATCACCTCGGTGGTCGGCGGGCGCCTCGTGTCCTGATCGGGGGGCTGGGCATGGGCTTCACTCTGCGAGCCGCGCAGACAGTCGCACCGCCCGATGCGCTGCTGATCGTCTCGGAAATCGTACCTGACCTGATCGACTGGGCGACGCAGCACATGACGACGGTCTTCGGGGAGTGTCTTTCGGACCAGCGTGTGCAGGTGAGGACGGGCGATGTTGGCGCATCGATAAACGAGGCGACGGCGCGCGTTCGACGCCATCCTGCTTGATGTTGACAACGGCCCCGACGGCCTGTCCCGCGTGGGCAACAACGCACTCTACAGCGAGGCAGGTCTCCTATCGGCGCGCAGAGCGCTCACCATCGGCGGCGTCCTTGCAGTGTGGTCTGCCGCGCCGGACCAGTCCTTTTCCAAGCGGCTTTCCCGGTGCGGGTTCGACGTACACGCGCAAACAGTCCGCGCCGACCGCAAAAAGCGCGGCGCCCGGCATACGATCTGGGTCGCGGTTCGAACTGACGGCTAGGTCCTCTAGACCTATGAGTTGATCGCATGCGAGACCAAGGGGTATGGAACGCAGTCTCCACGGCGGGCCAAGGCCGCGCCCATCTACCGGAAGGCCGGCAATCCCGGGGCGGTTCAACGCCTGCTCGGCTAAACCAAGGTGGACAGCACGGTCAGTTACCTTGGCGTCGAACTCAACGACGCTCTGGGCATCGCGGAGAGGATCGACATTTGAGGCTTCGACGGACGGCAGCAGTCGTCCGCCAACCCAGATCGGACGTTGCTAAAGGCGGTCCGTAGCGACTGCTCAGAGCCCTTCGCGGACCAATTTGTGGGGCGCAGCATTCGTCGCGATGAACGGTGAACGGGCGTTCGCTACAAGGTGATCGAAGGTCCGGTCGGGACCGTCACATTCCGATGATCGTCATTGGTGCCGATCAAGCATCCGTGAAGTTCATTCGATCTTGC
>CAVPWP010000017.1:0-33492 GCA_963709395.1 uncultured Alphaproteobacteria bacterium | reverse complement strand
ATGCAAAGTGCAGCGAAGGTCCGGTTTCCGTCCATCGCGATAAATGCTGCGCCACAAACCACGGTCTGGGAAGGGCTCGAAGGCGACAACCGAGTCTTTCACTCAGACGACCGCTCTGTCGGGCAAAGCGGGCTCGTCAGACTCCGGCAGAACGGGTCGTCTTGCTGGCGTCGTTGCCTCGTACGCGTCGTCCTCGAGTCTCTTTGCCGACGCCATTTGGCTATATCGCGCCTGTGGGTCCGTATCGATGCAAGTCATTCCGACGTGCCTGCCTCATCGCTCGTGGATGTTTTCTTCCCTCATTCTGGGGAAAGGGCGAAATCACGGTGATTGTCTAGCGCCATTGGGCACAGCCGCGCCGATCAGACGGCGCGGGCGCCTGTCAGACGCCATGCAGGGCGCGCGCCGCGACGATGCGTCAGCCGTCCGGAAGGATCGCCTCGGCATCGATCTCGACGCGATGATCGCCGATCAGCCCGGCCACGCGCACCAGCGTGTTGGCAGGCTTGATGTCACCGAAGACCCGGCCGTGGGCACGCGAGATCGCCATGACGTCGGCCTCGTCGGTGATGTAGACGCGGGTCCGGACGATGTCCTCGACCCTGCCGCCAAGCGAGACGACGGCGGCGATGATCCGGTCGAGGATATAGGTTGTCTGCGCCCCGGCATCCCCGGGGGCGACAGCGCGGGCCTGCCCGGCGGTGGCCGTGGTGCCGGAGACGAGGATGCGCCCGCCGATCCGTTGGGCGCGGCAGTAGCCGGCGATATCTTCCCAGGTCGATCCCGTCAGCACTCGCGCCCCGCCGCCGGGCAGGGGCTCCGGGGCGAAGCCCTTGGGGATGGCGTCCAGGTGATGCGACAGGTCCCCCGAGGCGGTCAGGAACGGTGGCTTGCGGTACTCGTCGCCGCAGTCGCCGGGAATGGGCGTCGTGGCCGCGAAGGCGGCCTCCAGGGTCGCGCGGTCCTCGGCATCCAGCGCGAAGGAAAAGAGACGCAGGTTGTCCTCCGCGTGGACATTCTCGCCCAGCCGCGCGCCGATGATCACGCCGGCGACGCGGCGCTGCTCAAGCACCCAGCGGGTGGCCACGTTCGACACCGAAACCCCGTGCTTTCGCGCCACGCTCGCGGCGGCCGACAGCACGGTCTGGAACGCGTCCCATCCACCGGCCGCAGTCAGGAAACGCTGGTACTTCTTCTTCGACCAGTCGTCGATCTGCGCGGGTTCGGGCTTGCCCAGCCACCTCTCGGACAGGAACCCGCCGTTCAGCGTGCCGTAGCCGAGGATCCAGGCACCATGCCGTTCGCAGACCTCGGCGAGGTCGCCCGCCGCCCGGCGATCCATCAGCGAAAAGCTGACCTGGTTGGTCAGCAGCGGGATACCGTCCGAGAGCGCCAGGTTGAAATGCGCGGCATCGAAGTTGGTCACGCCAAGCTCTGCGATCAGGCCCTCGTCGCGCAGGCGCGCAAGTTCGTGCAGCGCATCGAGCCAGGCCGGGTGTTCGAAGCTCCACCAGTGGAATTGCAAGAGGTCGATACGCTCGACTTTCAGGCGATCCAGGCGTTCGGTCACTCCGGCGCGCACGACCTCTGCCGTCATCGGACCTGGTGGCGGGCACCACTTGGTGAAGACCTGCGGCCGGGGCGTGAGGCCGCGCCCCAGAAGTCGGCCCGCGATGATCTCGGCGCTGCCGTAGTGGTCGGCCATGTCGAACGTGTCGAAGCCCGCCGCGGCATAGTCGGCCAGCCATCCCGCCCCGGTGTCGGGGTCGATGGTTGCGCCGTCCTTTTCGATATCCGCCACCTGCCAGAGACCGGTCAGGGCGCGGGAGATCTCGATCCGGTCGGAGAGGCGCAGGCGGTCGGGACGTGCTGGCATGGATCAGCCCTTGGGAATGAGGATGTTGAAGGACCGCGTGATATCGGCCTCGAGTGCTGCATGGGCGGCGGTGCGATTCCCGGTGCGCAGGGCTGCGACAAGCTCGCGGTGATGGGCGTGTTCGGCAATCTGCTCGGCGCCGGGGCGGTGGATGATCAGGTTGAGATAGGCGCCGTACTGCAGCCACAGCGCCTCGACCAAGGGCAGGAGCACCTCTGATTCCGAAAAGCGGTAAAGGCAAAAGTGGAAGTCGTGGTTCGAGACGAGATCGGGCTGGCGGCCCGGACCGTCCGTCGCCCGGGACAGGATGTCGTCCAGCTGGTCAATACCGGTCGCGTCGATCCGCTCCATCGCGCGGTCGAGAACCATGTGCTCGAGCGCAAGGCGCGCGGCCAGAAGATCGCGGGCGCGGCGCGTGTCGAACACCGGCACCATCAGGGTGCGCGATGGCGTGTCGATCAGCGCGCCTTCCGCGACCAGGCGGCGCACCGCCTCGCGCACGGGGGTCATCGACACGCCCAACTGATCGGCCAGCTGGCGAAGGCTGACCACATCGCCGGGTGCAAAAGCGCCGCGCGTGAAGGCATCGCGCAACGCGAAATAGGCATTCTCGCGCAGCTTGACCGGATCGAGACGGGCGATGACGGGGGCACTCATGGCGCTATTGACAGGCTCGCATCATTCCTTTGATAAAATATCACAGATCACAGTCGACCCGGTCAAGCCCGGAAAGGCAGGCACATGGAACGCAACGGCGAGACGGGCTTCTGGCTTTACGATCTGCGTGTGGAAACCGTGCTTGACGGGCGCACGCCGGTCTGTCGCCATGTCGAGGGCGAGAGCTTCCGCGTGATCGGTGAGAACCTCGTATTCGACGGGCCTGCGAAACTGTCGATGTATGCGCTGTCGGCCGTGCTTCCGCTTCTGCCCGCAAAGCAGCGCGAGACGGATGCCGACGACTGGATGAGCACCGACGCCGAGATCGCCTGCCCCGATCCCCATTGCGGCGGGCGATTGCGCATCGTCCGCGAAGGCCGAAGCTGGTATTCGCACGCTGCGACCACGGGTCTTCCCGAGGCGCGGGGCACACCCTACTGGCGGGAGGAAGAATGACCGTCGAAACCACGGAACTGCGCCCCGGACACCGCATCTCGCGCATTCTCAAGGGCGGCTGGCAGCTTGCCGGCGATCACGGCGACGTGCGCCGGGACGACGCCGTCGCCGATATGGAAGCCTTCCTCGACGCCGGCATCACCACCTTCGACTGCGCCGACATCTACAAGGGCGTCGAGGAGATGATCGGCACCTTCATCGCCGATGTCCGCACCCGTCGCGGTGCCGAGGTGGCCGACCGGGTGGTGGTGCATACCAAGCTTGTGCCCGACCTCGGCCGGCTTGCCGATATTCGCCCCGATGAGGTCGAGGCCATCGTCGACCGGTCGCTCAAGCGCCTGCGGATCGAGCGGATCCCGCTGGTGCAGTTCTTCTGGTGGGACATGAACCTCGGCAATGCGGTCGAGGCGCTCGAGGTGCTCAAGGACTGCCAGCGCAAGGGCAAGATCGCCAATCTTGGGACCACGAACTGGGACGCGCCGGTGATGGACCGCTTCATCGACGCAGGCTTCGACGTGGTATCGGCGCAGGTGCAGTATTCCCTGCTGGACCGCCGCCCGGCCGGGGCGTTCTCGGACTGGGGCAGGCGGCGGAACGTGCAGATCCTGTGCTACGGCACGCTTGCCGGCGGGTTCCTGACCGAAGGCTGGCTGGGCCGGCCCGACCCAGGGTTTGCCTTCGACAACCGCAGCCTGGTGAAATATCGCCTGATCATCGATGAATTCGGGCCCTGGGACCTGTTCCAGACGCTTCTTGGCACGCTTCGCGCCATCGGCGACCGGCACGGCGTGTCGCTGTCGAGCGTCGCCACGCGCTGGGTGCTGGACCAGCCGCAGGTCGCCGGGGCCATCGTCGGCGCCCGCTATGCCCGCCATCTGCCCAAGACCCTCGAGGTGTTCCGCTTCGCGCTGGACGACGCCGACCGCGCCGCGATCGCCGCCGTTCTGGCTCAGGCCGCAGGGCCCGGCGGCCCGGTCTACGGGCTGGAAGGCGACCGGACCGGGCGGCACGGCCGGATCATGAAATACAACCTCAACACCAACCCAGACGACAGGGTGCACGGGGCATGACCGACGCGGTCCTGTCCCTGCGCGACCTCACCCGCGACTTCGGCCCGTTCCGGGCGGTGGACGGTGTGTCGCTGGACATACGCCGCGGGTCCATCACCGGGCTGATCGGTCCCAATGGGGCCGGCAAGACGACGCTCTTCAACATGGTGGCGGGCAGCCTGCGGCCCTCCTCGGGCACCGTGGCGCTGAACGGGCAGGACATCACCGGCCTCTCGCCCGAGGCGCTCTTCAGCCGTGGGCTCGCCCGCACATTCCAGATCCCCCGCCCGTTCCGCCGGATGAGCGTGCTCGAGAACGTGCTGCTGCCGCCGCCCGGGCAGACCGGGGAAACTCTGATGGGCGCGCTCTTTCGCCGGGGACGCGTGGCCGCCGAAGAGGCGCGGCTGATCGACAAGGCGCATGAGGTTCTCGAATTCGTCACCCTGTCGCATCTCGCCGACCAGCCGGCGGGCAAGGTGTCAGGCGGGCAGATGAAGCTTCTGGAACTGGCGCGCGCGCTCATGGGCGACCCGTCGGTGATCCTGCTCGACGAACCGGCGGCCGGGGTGAACCCGACACTCGCCGGTGTCCTGATCGACCGGATCGAAGAGCTCAACCGCCGCGGCGTCACTTTCGTCGTGATCGAGCACGACATGGATTTCGTGATGCGCCACTGCGACCCCGTCGTAGCACTGGCCGAGGGCCGGGTGTTGTTCCAGGGCACCGCCGACGAGGCGCGGGGCAATTCCGAATTGCTCGACGCCTATCTCGGGGCGCCGACATGAGCGCCCTGCGGATCGAGGGGCTCGAGGCCGGCTATGTGCGCGATCTGCCGATCCTGCGCGGGATCGACCTGACCGCTGAGGCGGGCAAGCTGACCGTCATCATCGGCCCGAACGGGGCCGGCAAGTCGACCCTGATCAAGGCCATCGCGGGGCTGGTGCCGGTGACGGCCGGGCGCGTGTTGCTCGAGGGGCAGGAGATCACCGGGCTGCGGCCCGACACGATGGGCGAGCGGGGGCTGGCCTATGTGCCGCAGACCGACAACATCTTCCGCCAGTTGACCATTCGCGAGAACCTCATGCTCGTCCTGCGCCGCGCGTCGGACCGGACGCAGCGCACCGAGGAACTCTTCACCCTGTTCCCCGCCCTGCGCGACAAGCAGGACGACCGCGCGGGCGCGCTGTCGGGCGGGCAGCGGCAGATGCTGGCCGTGGCCATGGCTCTGGCCAACCGCCCGCGTGTCGTGCTGATGGACGAGCCGTCCGCCGGCCTGTCGCCCAAGATCGCGGTCGAGGTGCTCGACCTGGCACGGGGGCTGACCGACCAGGGGGTCACCGTCCTCCTGGTCGAGCAGAACGTGAAGCAGGGGCTGCGGGTGGCAGACCATTGCTATATCCTGGCCGAGGGGCGCAACCAGATCGACGGACCTGCCGCGCAGATCGCCGCCGATCCGGTGGTGGGCGAGATCTACCTTGGGGGACGACGGATGGGGGCGGCATGATCCAGACCGTCCTCGACGGCATCCTCACCGGGTCGATCATCTCGCTTGGCGCGATCGGCCTGACGTTGGTGATGCACATGTTGCGCTTCGCCAATTTCGCCTATGCCGAGCTCATGGCGATCGGGGCCTACGCCGTGCTGGTCTTCGACAGGATTGTGGCGGTTCTCCTGCCGCCGATCGCGTCGGCGATGGCGCCGCTGTCGCTCACGGGGTCGCTGCTGGTGGCGCTGGTCCTCGCGATGATCGTCACAGGCGCTTCGGCGGTGGTGATCGACTGGCTGGTGTTCCGCCGCATCCGCGCGAAGGCCGACCCGCTGTCGATGGTGTTCGCCAGTTTCGGGGTCGCGCTGATCGTGCGCAATCTGATTGTGCTGATCTTCGGACACCACCCGGAGCTCTATTCGCAGGCCATCGCGCGGGCGAAGGTCATCAGCCTCGACCCGCTGATCCTGATCAAGCCCGATCAGGTGTTCGTGCTGGTCGCCGCCCTGGCGCTGATGGGGATGTTCCATCTCATCCTCACGCGCACGACCTTCGGGTTCGCCCTGCGCGCGGTGGCCGAGAACCCGACGCTGGCGCAGGTGGCGGGAGTGCGGCTGTCGCGCATGATCGTGGCCGTCTGGCTTATCGGCGGCGCGCTGTCGGCGGCGGCGGGCATGTTCTATGCGCTGACCAATCAGCTCAACCCGATGATCGGCCATGTCTTCCTGCTGCCGGTCTTCGCCGCGACCATCGTCGGCGGTATCGGAAGCGTCTATGGGGCGGTGCTGGGCGGGTTCATCGTCGGCATCGCCTCGGGGCTGGCGCTGATGTTGCTGCCGGCTGGCTATGCGCCCGCCATGCCCTTCCTGATCATCCTGGCGGTCCTGCTGATCCGCCCGAATGGTCTTTTCGGGGAAGAGGTCCAATGATCGGCCTCATATCCTACCTGTCCTTCTTCATGACGATGGCCGGGATCATGGCAATCATCGTGCTGGGGCTGAACCTGCAGTGGGGCTACACCGGTCTTTTCAACGGCGGAGTGGTCGCCTTCTTCGGGGCCGGTGCCTACGGGACGATGCTTCTGGGCGGGCGGCCCGAGCCGGGCCAGTTCGGCGGGTTCGAGCTGCCGTTCCTCCTCGCCTTCGCGGGGGGGATCCTGTTTGCGGCGGCGCTGGCCTGGGTGGTGGGGATGCTCACGCTGCGGCTGCGACACGACTATCTCGCCATTGCCACCTTCGGCGTCGCGGTTGCGCTGGAAGCGGTCGCACGCAACGCGCAATGGCTGACCGGCGGGGCACGCGGCCTGCGCGGCTTTCCGCGCCCGTTCGAAGAAGCCGTGGGCGACACCTTCCTCTACGGCCTCGTCTTCCTGGCGATCGTCCTCACCGTGCTTGGCGTCGTCTGGTGGGGTCTTGAGCGGCTTGTCCGCTCCCCCTTCGGCCGGGCCCTTCGCGCAATCCGCGAGGACGAGGTCGCCGCGCGCGCGCTGGGCAAGAACCCGGCCCGCCTGCGCCTGACCTCCCTGGTCATCGGCTCGGCCATCATGGGCGCGGCGGGGGGGCTTTACGTCGCCTATACCGCCTTTGTCAGCCCACAGGACCTGGCGCCGATCCTGACGTTTCAGGTCTGGGCCATGCTGATCGTTGGCGGCGCCGGGAACAACCGCGGCGCGGTTCTGGGCGCCGTTCTGATCTGGGGTGCCTGGACGATGAGCGGCTTTGCCCTGGCCCGGCTCGCCCCGGCAGATCTGCAGCTTGTCGCGGGGTCGATCCAGCTCATCCTGATTGGCATCGTGATCGTGGGTATGCTTCTGTGGCGTCCGCAGGGGCTGCTTCCCGAACGACTGACCACGCTTTCCAGACCGACGGCCGCAAGGGCCGCAACAACCACCAGCAAGGGAGACTGACGAAGATGAAAAAGGGACTTTACGCATTGGCCGGCGGAACGGCCATGGTGCTTGCCCTGCAGGCGGGAAGCGCCGCCGCCCAGGACTGCATCGTCAATGTCGGCACGATCTATCCGACCTCGATCGACTGGGGCAAACCCATCGCCGAAACCGCGCTCTGGGTCGGCGACATGATCAACGAAGCGGGCGGCGTCGACGGCTGCGAGGTCAACATGATCCTGCGTGACGACCAGAACGATTCGCGCGTGGGCGTGGATGCCGCGCGGGCGCTGGTCGATCTCGACCGCGTTCAGCTCTTGATCGGTACGGTGGGCTCGGGCGTGTCGATCCCGATCCTCACGTCGGTGACGGCGCCGGCCGGTGTCATGCAGATGTCGTGCTGTTCGTCCTCGACCCGCCTGACCGACATCGCGGCCTCGGGCGAATCGAAGGGCCTGTGGTTCCGCACCTTCGCCACCACCCAGGTGCAGGCGGCGGTGGCGGCGATGCTGGCGCAGGATGCCGGGCTGACGCGCATCACCATCCTCTACAAGAACGACGACTGGGGGCAGGACATCGCGCGCATGACAGCCGAGGCATTCGAGGCCACGGGCGTCGAGGTCGCCGCCCAGATCGCGATCACCGATGCGCAGCCCAGCTACCGCGCCGAGGCCACCGAGGCCCTGCGCAGCGAGCCCGAGGCGCTGTATCTCGCGCTTTACCCGACCGAAGGGATCGCCTTCGTGCGCGAATGGCTGGGTCTGGGCGGCACGCCCAGAATGATCGCGGCCAACTCGCTCAAGTCCGACGATTTCCGCACGGCCGTCGGAGTCGAGAACCTGACCGAACTGGTAGGCACCGACACGTCAAGCCCCCGCGTGGACAGCGCGACCGGCTTCGTCGAGGCCTTCAACGCCCAGTTCGGGCGCGCCCCCAGCGGGCCGGGCCTGCCCAACAGCTTCGACGCGACGGCGATTGCGCTTCTGGCCTATCACGCGGCGGGCAGGGACGCGACGGGCGCCGAGATCGCGGCCCAGGTGCCGCGCGTCACCGATCCGGCAGGCGAGCCGATCAACGCCACGGTCGAGGGCTTCGCCCGCGCGATGGAGGTGCTCTCGGCGGGCGGCACGGTCTCGTTCCAGGGCGGAACAGGCGCCGTGACATTTGACGCCAACGGCGATGTCTCGGCCCCGGCCGTCTCTTGGACGTTCGACGAAAACGGCGTGGTCGAGCAGCGCTACATCCCGCTTGAGGAAGTGGCTGCCTTCACGTCCTCGCTGAACTGATCGCGTACCGTCCGGCCCCGCTATCGGGGCCGGACAACCCCGGCTGCTTCATGGCATCGCCGCCTCCCCTCGACGTCACGCTCATCGGCCGCGGACGCATCGCCCGGGCGGTGGCCGATGGGTTGCGAGACCTGCCGGGCATTCGGCTCGCGGCGATGATCGGCCGCGAGTCCGCGCAGGGCCCCGAAACGCCGCTGACCATCGACGCCGCCGGACCCCAGGCCCTGCGAGAGTACGGCGCCATCGCCCTGCGGCACGGCGATCTCTGGACGGTCGGCGCCTCGGCCCTGCTGGACGAGGATCTGCGCCAGTGCCTGACCGCCATCGCTCGCGAGCACGGGCACCGGATGCGCCTTTTCACGGGCTGGATCGCGGGTCCGTCGCTCTGCCCACCCGGGGTGCCTGCGCGCCTCTCGGTCTCGCAAGCGGCACCCGGGCTGGCCGACCTCCCCGGCGTGTTCTTCCGTGGTCCGTTGGCCGAGGCGGGACGGCTTTTCCCCGATCACCTCAACACCGCCACCGCCGCCGCCCTTTGCGGGCCCGGAATCGCGGCGACGCGCATCACGCTGCGCTCCTCGCCCGAAGGCGGTCCGCACCGCATCCGTGCGCGTCTGATCCTGCCCGGCCAGTCCATCACCAGCGAGGTTCGTTTCGACCAGGCCGGCCCGCATCCCGTGGCGAGCGCGATCCTTGCGGCGCTGGCCCGGCGCGACGACCCGTTTCACATGGGCTGACACCGCGTTTGTCGTGGCGTTCGTTCAAAGCGACTGGAAGGGCGGGAAGGGTTTTCAACCCTTCCGGCCCGCTCATCAGGCGCGGTCGTGGCGCATCGGCCCCAGGAAGGTCTCGAGCAGGTCGTAGCAGGCGCGCCGCACGTCCTCGCGCGACAGCCGGTCCGGGTCCATGCACCGTTCCAGCCAGAGTCCGTCGATGACCGAGATGAAGAGGACCGCGAGTGCGGTTTCCGGGATCGGCAGGGTCCTGCCGCGGGCCTCCTTCTTCAGTCCCGCGACGACGCTGTCGCGGTAGTGGTCGTAGTATCGCCGATGCTCGGCCCTGAGGTCGGGGTCGTTGGCCACTTCGCCCCAGAGCGCCAGCCAGGCCTTCAGCGTTTCGGGCGTGGTGTAGTCATCGGACAGAAGCGCCTCGATCATCTGGGTGAGGTCGGCCTCCGCCGCCTTGCCCGGGGCCGCCTCGCCGAGCAGCCGGTCGTAGGCCGTGGTGTAGCAGGCGCGCAGGAGGCCCTGCTTCGATCCGAAGTGATGCGTCACCAGCCCCCGCGACGCCCCGCCCGCCGCGGCGCAGATCCGGTCGATGGTGAAGCCGGTGATCCCGCCGTCGGCAAGACAGGCGAGCCCCGCCTCGATCAGCATCTCGCGCCGGTCCTCGGCCGGGTAGCGGCGGTACTTTGGCCGGACGTTGGTCATCCGTCAGACCATGTCACGGGGGATCCTTTCGTGCCAGTCGCGTGCGAAGACCTCCTTGCCATTCTCGGTCACCCGCAGGTTCATCTCGACGATGAAATGCGTTGCGTCGCAGGTCAGGCTTCCGGTCGAGTGATGCACGATGGTGGTGTCAGCCCACCGGATCTCGACCCGGTTGTCGGTCAACGTCGCCGCCGACAGCGGGTCGCCGTCGGTGATCAGGTGCCGGCAAGTGCCGTTCGAGATCTGCGTCTGGCCGATGTCGGTCATCTCCATCGCATAGCTCCAGCGCGGGAAATCCACCGCGATCTCACCGCTCAGCAGGTCGCGCGTGATCCGCCGTGTCGCGGGATCGGGCACGGGATGGTGGATGACCGGGGTCTGGCGGGCATACTTCGGCGGATCGAAGGGACGCAGGGCCGCGTCTTCGGGGCGCGGCGGGCGCACCGGCAGCACAAGGGACGAAGCCCCGCATCGCACGGTCAGCGTCGCCAGTTCGGGCGACGGCCAGGCGATGGGATAGTAGACCGTCGACAGCGACAGGGCGATCCGGTGCCCGGCGGGAAAGCGATGGGCGATGTCGTCCATTTCGACAGTCGCGTCATAGACCTGGCCGGGGACCAGCGGCGTCGGGTGCTCGTGGCTGTCCCGATGGGTCAGGTTCAAGAGCCCCAGTCCGACCCGCGTCGACCGCCCGTCGGGCCACACGTCATTCAGCCGGGCGGCGACCAGCGCCTGCGGCCGGTCGGCGTGAAAGCGCAGCTCTACCAGTGGCGCGCCGAGGATTTCGAGGTCTTCCGGCAGCGGATCGGACAGGAACACAAGGCTTCCGCCGTCATCCTCGCGCTGGTCGCCGGGCCAGTCGGCGTCGTCGCCGTATCGCCCCACCTCGCCAGCGGACAGCCCGACCCAAAGGGGCGAGCAGATGCTGCGCTCGCCCTCGGCCACGCCGAACCGCCCGTCCGCGCCCAGCGGCATTCGCCGCGCTTCGATCCGGGGTGACGGCCATGTGTCCTCGCCGACCCAGCGTCCCGGACGCTCACGGTAGCAGGTGGAGGGTGGCACGCTGTCCTGCATCCAGACGCGGTACATCGGCTCGTCCATGATGCCGGTGTCCTGGCCCTTCATCCAGTGGTCGCACCAGCGCAACACCTCCTGCAGCCAGCCGATCGCCGGTTCGACCGTGACGTCATGGGGGTAGGAATGCGCCCAGGGTCCGACGAGGCCGCGCCGCGGCACCGACAGCCCCGCCAGAAGGCGCGGCACGCTTTCGGAATAGTTGTCGGCCCAGCCCGATACGGCATAGACGGGCACCTCAATGGCGCCGAAATCCTCGCAGACCGAGCCCTGCTTCCAGTAGGCGTCGCGGCGCTGGTGGCGCAGCCAGTCGACGATCCAGGGGCGCTGATGCTCCAGCCGGGCCTCCCACATCTCGCGCCAGCGGTCGCCCACGATCTCGGGGTCGGGCGGCAGGTCGTTGCCGGCCATCATCGTGGCGGACCAGTCGAAGTTGTCCTTGCTGAGACAGCCGCCGATCCAGTGGATATCGGTGGCATAGCGGTCGTCGGTCGAACCGACGGTGATGACGGTCTTGAGTGCGGGGGGGCGCCGTGCGGCGATCTGCAAGCCGTTGAACCCGCCCCAGGAGATGCCGATCATCGCGACCTGCCCATCGCACCAGTCCTGCGCGGCCAGCCAGGCGATGGCGTCGCAGCCGTCGAGCTGCTCCTGCACCGTGTATTCGTCGTCGATCAGCCCCTCGCTGTCGCCCGTCCCGCGGATGTCGAGCCGGATGCAGGCATAGCCATGCCCGGCAAGGTAGGCATGCAGTCCCTGGTCGCGGTACCGCGTTCCGTCGCGCTTGCGGTAGGGGATGTATTCGAGGATCGCCGGCACCGGCCCCGCGTCCTCGGGCAGCCACAGCTTGGCGGCAAGGCGCGTGCCATCCGGCATCGGGACGAAGATGTTCTCGACCACGGTGACGGCAAACGGGAAATCGTCCCTGACCTCGGCCATCGAAACCTCCTGTTGTTGGACGACTGTACAACTTGGACCCGCCCGCGCAACGTTGATTCAGCCACGCACCGTCACCGCTTTCGATTGACGCTGGGTGCCGCGATCCCTTATGATACAATCGTTCAACAAGGAGCAGCCCGTGGCCCGCAATCCCCGCTATGACGTGCTGTTCGAAGAGGTGAAGATCGGGCCGAAAACCGCGAAGAACCGTTTCTTCCAGGTGCCCCATGCCAGCGGCATGACCAACGCCGCCCCGAATGTGCGCGCGGCTTTCCGGGGGATGAAGGCAGAGGGCGGCTGGGGTGTGGTTTGCACCGGGGCCTGCTCGGTCGATCCTTCCTCCGACGACACGCCCTTTCCCTGCGCCACGCTCTGGGACGACGATGACATCGGGGCCCATGCCGTGATGACCGACGCGGTCCACGCTCATGGCGCGCTTGCCGGGGTCGAGCTCTGGCACGGCGGGGCGGCGGCCGTGAACCGGACAAGCCGGGCGACCCCGCTCAGCCCCTCGGGCGTGCCCTGGATGCCGACGCATGTGGGGTTCATGTCGGCACAGCGTCCCAAGGTCATGGACACGGCCGACATCCGGGCGCTGATCCGCTGGCACGCCGAGGCGGCGCGGCGGGCCGAACAGGCGGGCTTCGATATCCTCTATGTCTATGCCGGGATGGGCTATCTGCCCTACCAGTTCCTTCTGTCGGACTACAATCACCGTACCGATGCCTATGGCGGGTCGGTCCGCAACCGGGTGCGCCTGGTCGAGGAACTGATCGACGCGGTGCGCGAGGCGACGCATGGGCGGACCGCCGTCGCTCTGCGCATTTCGATGCAGGAGCTGCGCGCGCGGCCTTCCGACGTGGCCGAAAGCGAGGCGCACGAGGTGATCGGCCTTCTGAAGGACGCGCCGGACCTTTTCGACGTCAAAATGGACTACTCGGCCTACGACTGCTCGCCCTCGCGGTTCTCGGGCGAGGGCAGCCACGAGCCGGTGATCGATTTCATGAAGTCCGTGACCGACAAGCCGGTGGTCGGGGTCGGGCGCTTCACCTCGCCCGACACGATGGTTGGAATGGTACGCCGCGGCGTGCTCGACCTGATCGGCGGGGCCCGGCCGTCGATCGCCGATCCCTTTCTGCCGCAGAAGATCGACGAGGGGCGCGAGGACGACATCCGCGAATGCATCGGCTGCAACATGTGCATCGCCTCGTGGCATGACGGGGTCTGGGTGCGCTGCACGCAGAACCCGACCGCGGGCGAGGAGTGGCGGCGCGGCTGGCACCCCGAAGTCGTCACCCGCGACGGCGCGGGTCAGGTGCTCGTCGTCGGCGGCGGTCCGGCAGGCCTCGAGGCGGCGCTGACGCTGGGCCGGCGCGGCTTCGACGTCGTGGTGGCCGAGGCGCGGGACGCGTTCGGCGGTCGGCTGCTGTTCGAAAGCGCGCTGCCGGGGCTGCGCGCCTGGATGCGCGTGGCCGAGTACCGCCTTGGCCAGCTGCGCAAGATGCCGAACGTCGCGCTTTACCCCGGCAGCCCGATGACCGCGGACGAGGTGCAGGACTTCGGCGCGGACCATGTGGTGATCGCCACCGGGGCGCGCTGGACGACGAACCTCTGCGGCGCGAACGAACTTCCGGTGCCGGGCATCGACGCGCCGCGTGTCTTCACCCCCGACGACCTTGCCGCGCGGCACGATCCCCGAAGGCCCGGTCGCGGTCTTCGATTTCGACAACTACTACCTTGGCACCGCGGTGGCCGAGCGTCTGTCCGAGATGGGTCTCGCCACCACCTATGTCACGACCGCCGGCGCCGCCGGGGCCTGGAGCATCATGACCAACGAACAACCCGGCATGCATCAGGCGCTGGCGCGGCGCGGCATCGCTCTGCGCACGCTAGAGATCGTGACGGGCTTCGACGGCGAGACGCTGCACCTTGCGCAGGTCTTCAGCGGCGCGCCCTCGCGGATCGCCGCGAAAAGCCTTGTGATCGTCGGCCAGCGCGCGGGTGGCAGCGCGTTGTACGAGGCCCTTCTTGCCGGAGGTGCGGCGCCGGCCTTGGTGCACCTGACGGGCGACGCGCTTGCGCCGGGCGCCATCGCCCATGCCGTCTATCGCGGCCACGAAACCGCCCGTGCCCTCGGCCATCCGGCGGGCGACATCAAGCCGCGCCGCGATTTCGCCCTGACGGGCAACGACCGTGTGCTTCCCGTCGGGGTCCTGTCGTGACGCGACGCGGGCCGCGTGCCGGTCGTGCGGTGGGCGGCCCCGCGGGCAGTCCGGCACAGCCTCCCTTCCGGCAGATCAGCAACCCCTACGACCCCATCCGGGTGCTGAGCGACGACCATGTGGCGGCGATCCACGAGAGCGCGCTGCGCCTTCTGGCCGAGGTCGGGATGAAGGTGCTGCACCCGCCTGCGCGCGACCTCTATGCCAGCGCTGGGGCTGCGGTGCAGGACGACATGGTACGCTTCGATCCGGAAATGATCGCCGAACGGCTTCGAACCGTGCCGGGACACTTCACGCTCGAGGCGCGCAATCCGGCCAAGTCGCTCCGCCTTGGCGGGCGCGACCTGATTTTCGCTTCGGTCGGCGGGCCGGCCTATGTCATGGACAACGACCGTGGCAAGCGCGACGGAACCTTCGCCGAGATGTGCGACTACATCCGTGTGGTCCAGAGCCTCGACATCCTCCACCAGGAGGGCGGCGGCCCGTTCGAGCCGATGGACCTGCCCGGCCGCCACCCGCCACCTCGACATCTACCGCGCCCAGATCACGCTTCTGGACAAGAGCTGGCAGACCCAGACGCTGGGCCGTGCACGCACGATGGACGGGCTCGAGATGGCGGCGATCGCGCTTGGCACCACGGTCGAGGGGCTGTGCGACCGGCCGACGCTTCTGGGGATCATCAACACCAACTCGCCGCTGCAGCTCGACATTCCCATGGCCGAGGGGCTGATCTGTCTGGCCGAGCACGGGCAGGTCAACGCGATCACTCCCTTCACCCTTGCCGGGGCCATGTCGCCCGTGACGCTGGCCGGCACGCTGGTCCAGCAACATGCCGAGGCGCTGGCGGGCATCGTGCTGACCCAGATCGTGCGGCCCGGCGTGCCGGTGATGTACGGCGGGTTCAGCTCGAACGTCGACATGCGGTCGGGCGCGCCCGCCTTCGGCACGCCGGAATACGTCAAGGCCGCGCAGGCCAGCGGCCAGCTTGCGCGCCACATCGGCGTGCCGTTCCGGTCCTCGAACGTGACCGCCGCGAACGAGGTCGACGCGCAGGCGGCCTACGAATCGCAGATGTCGCTCTGGGGTGCCTGCATGGGGGGCGCGCATCTCGTGAATCACGCCGCGGGCTGGATGCACGGTGGGCTCACGGCCAGCTTCGAGAAACTCGTGATCGATGCCGAGATGCTGCAGATGATGGCCGCCTATTTCGACCCCATCGTGGTCACGCCCGAGACGCTCGCGCTCGACGCGATCCGCGAGGTCGGACCGGCCGGGCACTTCTTCGGTGCCAGCCACACGATGAGCCGCTACGAAACGGCATTCTACACGCCGCTGGTGTCGAACTGGGAAAACTACGGCCAATGGCTCGAGCACGGCGGCATCACCGCGCGCGACCGCGCCAACACGATCTGGAAGCGCCTGCTGGCCGACTATGAACAGCCGCCGATCGACCCCTGCGGTGGTCGAGGCGCTGGACGCCTATGTCGACCGCCGCAAGGCCGAAGGTGGCGCGCCGATGAACTGATGCCCCCGAACGCTGCCGCAAAGCCCATTGTTCGGGATCCAACGACCGTGCCACTCTGCGCCCCAGAAGAATCGAGCCTCGACATGACATCGCCCGTGCCTGCTCAACACCCCGTCCTGCCTGTTCTACCAGACCGACCATCCGCGCCCGGTGCTTGACCGGGCCGAGGGCATCTACATGTGGGACACCGACGGGCGGCGTTTCATCGACGGCTCGTCAGGGGCGATGGTCTGCAATATCGGGCACTCGAACCCCCATGTGCTGGCCGCGATGCGGGCGCAGATGGAGAAGTCGACCTTCGGCTACCGGCTGCATTTCGTGACGGAACCGTCCGAGAACCTGGCGCGCAAACTCGTCGATCACGCCTGGCCGGGGATGGACCGCGTCTTCTTCGTCTCTGGCGGGTCCGAAGCCGTGGAATCGGCGATCAAGCTGGCCCGCCAGCACGCCCTCGCGACCGGCGAGGCGGGGCGCTGGAAGGTGATCTCGCGCTGGCCATCCTATCACGGCTGCACGCTTGGGGCGCTTGCGGTGACGGGCTACGACGCGCTGACTGATCCCTTCGTGCCGATGATGCAGGTCATGCCCAAGGTGCCCGCGCCGCGCGCCTGGCTGGACGGGCTCGACCCCGACGACCCGGCGACGGGCGCCCACTATGCCGATCTTCTCGAGGCCAAGGTGATCGAGGAGGGCCCCGACAGCGTTCTCGCCGTCCTGATCGAGCCGGTGGGCGGCGCGTCGACCGGCGCGCTGGTGCCGCCGCGGGGCTACATGGAGGCTGTGCGCGATATCTGCGACCGCTACGGGCTTCTCCTGATCCACGACGAGGTGATGTCGGGCGGCGGCCGGCTGGGACAGTTTCTTGGTGCGCGCAACTGGGACGCGGCGCCCGACATCGTGGCGCTGTCGAAGGGGCTGGGCGCGGGATACGTTCCGCTTGGCGCGATCCTGGCCCGGGGCGAGATCGTCGCGGCGGTGCTGCGCGAGGGCCCCTTCGCCCATGGCTTCACCTATGCCGGCAATCCGCTGGCCTGCGCCGCGGGACTTGCCGTGATCGAGGAGATCGAGCGGCAGGACATGATGGGCAACGCCATGCGGATGGGGGCGGTGCTGAAGGCGCGGATGACCGCGCTCATGGACCGCTTCCCCTTCATTGGCGATGTCCGGGGCATGGGCCTTCTGCTGGCGATGGAGCTTGTCGCCGACCGCACAACGCGCGAGCCGCTGCCGCCCGGCCTCAAGGCCTACGACCGGCTGACCGAGGCCGCCTATGAACGCGGCCTGATCATCTATCCCCGCCGGTCGCGCGGCGGGTATTCCGGCGATCATGTGCTGATCGCGCCGCCGATGATCGTCACCGATGCACAGGTCGACGACATCATGGACCGGCTGACCGACGCGCTGGCCGCCTTTGCCGCCGACGCCTTGCTGGCCGACGCAGGATGAGCGCGATCCTCATCACCTGCGCGATCACCGGGTCGATCCACGTCCCGTCGCAATCGCCCTACCTTCCGGTGACGGCCGAGGACATCGCGGCGCAGGCCATCGGCGCGGCCGAGGCCGGGGCGGCCATCCTGCACCTGCACGCCCGCGATCCGGCGAATGGCCGGCCGTCGTCCGACCCGGCGCATTGGGCGGGCTTCCTGCCGCGGATCAAGGCGGGGACCGACGCGGTGGTGAACATGACCACCGGCGGCTCGGCGGTGATGACGCTTGACCAGCGCCTTGCTGCCCCCCGTGCCATGGCGCCCGAAATGTGCAGCCTCAACATGGGCACGATGAACTTCGCGCTCTATCCGATGGCATCGCGCATCGACGACCTTCCAGCACGACTGGGAGAAACCGTTCCTCGAAGACTCCGACGATCTTGTGTTCAAGAACACCCCGCGCGACATCGCGCGGGTTCTGCACGAGATGGGCCGCGAGCGCGGGGCGCGGTTCGAGTTCGAATGCTATGACCTGTCGCACCTGACGATGCTGAAGCATTTCGTCGACCGCGGCGCGGTCGAGCCGCCGTTCTTCATCCAGTTCGTCTTCGGCGTTCTGGGCGGCATGGCGGCGGAACCCGACACGCTCACCCATCTCGTGCGCACGGCCGAGCGGCTTTTCGGCAGCGACTTCCTGTTCTCCGTCCTCGCCGCCGGCCGGATGCAGATCCCCATGGCCACCATGGCGGCGGCCATGGGCGGGCATGTACGCGTGGGACTCGAGGACAACCTTTACCTCTCGAAAGGCGTGCTGGCGCAGTCGAACGCCGAACAGGTGACGCGCATCCGGGGGATCGTCGAAGGGCTGGGGCGCGAAGTGGCGACGCCGGCCGAGGCGCGGGCGATGCTCGGCCTCAAGGGGGCGGCGGAGGTCGGGTTTTGACGCGTCGGCTACCGGCTTGCCGTGGCGGCCGACGTGCCCATGATCCAGGCGATGCTCGAGGACATGGCCGCCGAGGCGGGGCGCACCGTCGTTGGAAACGAGGCAGCCCTGCGCGCGCATGGCTTCGGCCCGGCTCCGAGCTTTCGCGTGGTCCTCGCCGAGGCGGAGGGACAGGCGATGGGCTTCGCGCTGGTCTTCCCCGAATACTCGAGCTGGCGCGGGACGGTCGGTCTTTATGTGCAGGACCTCTACGTCCGGCCCGAGGCGCGGGGCAGGGGACTTGCCCGTGCGCTCCTTTCCGCCGCGATGGACGAAGCCGGGGATTGGGGCCCCGCCTACCTTACCCTGATGGTCGACCACCACAACGACGCGGCGCGCGTGTGGTACGAAAAGCAGGGTTTCGTCCTGCGCGAACGCGGGGATCTTCTGATCCTCGACGGCCCGGCGCTCGACCAGTTGACGGAAGGATCCCGATGAAAGCCGTCTTCGACCCCCGCCAGCTTGCCCATGACCCGCAGTTCTTCCTGTCCTCTGGCGCACCCCAGCCCTGCCCCGAGAAACCGGCCCGGGCCGACGCCCTGCTGGCCGCGACGCGGCGGATGGGTCTTGAGGTCGTCGATGCCCGACGATCACGGCGAGGAGCCGATCCGCGCCATCCACCCCGAGCGCTACCTGACCTTCCTGCGCGGCATCTTCCCGCGCTGGCAGCGGATCGGGGGTGCGAGCGCCGAGGTCATTCCGAACATCCACCCCGACCGACGCGATGTGGGTTATCCGGCCTCGGCCGTGGGCCAGGCGGGCTACCACATGACCGACACCTCCTGCCCGATCGGCGCGGCGACCTGGGACGCGGCCTATGCCAGCGCGCAGACGGCCCTTCATGCCGCGGGCCTTGTCCGGGGCGGCGCGCGGGCTGCCTATGCGCTGTGCCGCCCGCCGGGGCACCATGCCTTCGCCGAAAGCGCGGGCGGGTTCTGCTATCTCAACAACAGCGCCATCGCGGCGGAATATCTGACCGCGCAGGGCGCGCGGGTGGCGATCCTCGACGTCGACCTGCACCACGGCAACGGCACACAAGGCATCTTCTACGCGCGCGGCGACGTGCTGACCGTGTCGATCCACGCCGACCCGGTGCGGTACTATCCGTTCTTCTGGGGCTATTCGGACGAGACCGGCGACGGCGCGGGCAAGGGCGCCAACCTGAACCTTCCCCTGCCGCGCGGTACAGGCGATGACGGCTTTCTTGAGGCGCTCGACGCGGCACTTGACCGGGTGGCAGCTTTCGCGCCCACGGCATTGGTACTGGCGCTTGGCCTCGATGCCTTCGAAGGCGATCCCTTCGCGGGCCTTGCCGTCACAACCTCCGGTTTCGCCCGGATCGGCGCGGCGATCGCCGGGCTTGGCCTGCCCACGGTCATCGTGCAGGAGGGCGGCTATCTCTGCCCGGAACTCGGCGACAACCTCGAGGCTGTGCTGCGCCAGTTCCGCTGATGCCGGTCCCTAGGCCCAGGGGCCGGTGAGCACGCGCCGGGTCACCTCTTCGACGGCCGGATCGCGGGCGATGAGGCCCGCGACCCATTCGCAGGAGGCCGCGTTGAACACCGCGCCCTTGCCGCGCCGGTATTCCGCCATGCAGCCGTTTCCGCGCGAGGCCCGGCCAAGAGCCTCCGCATCGGTACTGCCGTAGACCTTGGCTGCGACCTCCTCGGCATCCTCGGTTCCGATGAAGCGGTCGGCGTCGTCGGGGCCGGTGGAATGGGCAAGCGTCGTCGCCGGCGACAGGGCGACGATGGTGAGGTCGCCCTGCAGCCCCGTGTCCGCAGCGGCGAACGGCAGGCCATGTGTCATCGTGTAGTCGATCCCGTCGACCTCGTAGCCGAAGATGCGTGCCGAAGCGCCAAGGACGTCGCCGTAGCCGAGGCCGGTGTCGCGCACCGACCAGTGGTCGGGCCGGTAGATCGTGAAGCCGCCCGAACCATGTGCGGCACATCGGCTCCACCCGGCATAGACCCCGGCCGCGCCGGTCAGGCCCATGGTTGCGACGGCGGGCCGGGCGACCTGGGGATGGTCCCAGTAGGACGTGAGCCGCCTGGGGTCCGCGACCGGGTCCTCGGCCTCGGCCCGTGACTTGTGGCAGGTCTGCACCGACAGGTCGTCCGACAGCCGGGTCTGCCAGAAGAAGTTGCCGGCGAACCGCGCCAGCTCGCCGCCGGCGTCGACCCAGGCGTCGAGGTGATCGCGCATCTCCCAGGTCCAGTATTCGTCGTGACCGACGATGACGGCGCGGCGGTAGCGCGACAGCGCGTCCGGGTCGCGGTGCAGATCGTGCTGGGTCAGGACGTCGACGGCGAGCCCTTCGGCCTCGCACCAGAGCGCGAAGGGGCGTTCGAATGCCGCCCAGCCGGACGAGGCATATTTCTTCGAGATGCCATTCGCCCGCGCGAATTCCATGTGCGGATAGCGTGGCCGGGTGCGCAGCGGCGAGGCATGGGGGATGCGCGGCGCGCCCTCGGGCCAGGCGACGAAGCCCGTGGCCCAGGGCCGGTGCAGAGAGACGTCGGCCGCAAAGGCGCGGCCCGACGGGCCGGTCAGGCCCTGGTAGTGGTTCGATCCGCCCCAGTCGTTATAGGCGCACCACGTGCCGGTGCAGAGGATCATGGCAAGTGGGGCCACCGTTGCGCCGGCGCGCAGGACGACCATGTGCTCGGACGCATGGCCCGGCACTTCGAAGCGCAGCCGGTAGACGCCGGACGGCCAGTCGTGGGGCAGGGGGATCGCGGCGCGCTCGGGCCAGCCGCAGCCCCGGACCGAGCAATCGGCGGGCGTGGGTGCCAAACCGCCGGGGATCGTGGGGCGCAGCATCTCGACGGGCGTCAGTCCGTCCCGCAGGATCGTCAGCGCGATCTCGGGGCTGCTGGAGATGGCGTGAAGGCGAAGGGTCTCGCCCGGAGCGTAGCTCAGCCGGTCGGTATAGCCCCAGACCTGCGGACGGGTCGGGTCGTCCGAGGCCGCCTCGTAGTAGTGGCCGGTGACGGGGTCGCCGTCGTCGCCGGGGCCGGGGACGAAGAAGCCCTTCACCGGCGCCCCGCCGCGAAGGCCCGGTCGAGGAACTCGGCCGTCTGCGCGAGGTAGGCGGCAAGGTTGCCGCGCCGGGTGACGCCGTGGCCTTCGTCCTCGAACAGGCTTACCTCATGCGGGATGCCCGCTGCCGTCAGCTCCCGCACGGCGGCATGGGTGTTCTCGGGGCCGACGTTGCTGTCGGCCAGCCCGTGCACGATCATCACATGGCCGCGGATGTCGGCGATGAAGTTGCCGGGGCTCGCGTTGGCATAGCGTTCGGGCACCTCCTCGGGGCTGCCGCCCATCATTTCCTCGCTATAGGCCCGGCCCCAGGGCATCTCTGTCGCGTCGTAGTCGATGTCGAGCTTGTACATCCCGCACATCGGGATGGCCGCGGTCACGAGATCGGCGTGGCGCGTGATGGCGAACCAGCTGGAAAACCCGCCGTAGGAGTTGCCCGCCACCGCGATCCGGTCGGCGGGAGCGATGCCCATGGCAATGACCGCTTCGGTTCCCGCGCGGATGTCGGCCTGCTCGCGTCCGCCCCAGCCGTCTTCCTTCACCTTCTCGCGCCAGCGCATCCCGCGCCCGGTCGAACCGCGATAGTTGGGGTCGAGCACCGAATATCCAAGTCCGACCCAGAACTGGATCTTGGGGTTCACCCAATCCTCGGAATGCCAGGTCGGCCCGCCGTGGACATAGGTCACATGTCCACGCACTGGGCCCTCGGGGCGATAGAGCCAGCCCTGCACCGTCTCGCCATCGGGCGCGGTCCAGTGGATGGATTGGGGGGCCACGAAGCGAAGTCCCTTGGCCGGAGCAGAGGCAAGCCGGGTGCAGGTGCCGTCGGGTGCGACACGGACGATCTCGTGCGGGGCCGAGGCGTCGTAAGCCTCGGCCAGCCAGCCGCCATCGGGCAGGCCGTCGTGGGGCAAAAGCGACCGGCGGCCCGAGAGGTTCGGAAGCGGGCTGTGGTCCCGCCCGTTGAACACCACCGCGCGCAGGGTGCTGTCCTCGTAGGCGAGGCACGCGAAGCTGCCGTTCGCGCCGATGACCAGTGCCTGCGGGTTCAGCGCTGGTTCCCCGGCAAGCCAGTCGATCCCGCTTCCGTCAAGCGCGGCAATGCCCACGCGGTCGCCCTCAGGCCCGTCGGCCACGATGGCGACGTGGTCGTCGTCAAGCCACCACCCCGTCGCCACCGCCTTGTCCCCCAGGCAGACAAGTTCGCGCGCAGCACTTCCGTCCGCGCCGATGACCCAGACCTGCGTCGCGCCGGGCGCAAGCCTGTGGCGGTGCCAGAGAAGGTGGCGGCCATCCGGACTCCACTCGGTGCCGGCGCCGAACGGATCGGGCGTGCGGTAAAGGATCGTCCGCGCGCCGGTCGCAAGGTCATGGCGGTAGAGCAGACAGCCCGCGACCACCGCACCGCTGTCGTCGTCGAAATCGCTGATGTAGCTGACTGCGGCCCCGTCGGGGGAAAAGCGGCCGCCATAGACGTAGTGGTCGCGCTGCACCGGCGTCAGCGGCATCAGGACGTTGCCCCGGTCGCGGTCAAGAAGCAGAAGCTGGTCGTGTTCGCAGCTGTCGGGCGAATGGGCAAGGATCAGGCGGCGCCCGTCGTGGTCGACGTCGCGGATCGTCAGGTGATCGCGGCTGCCGGCGGTCAGGGGCTGTGGCCGCGGCCGAGCCGTCGGTGGGCGCGGCCCAGATCTCTGCCACCTCGCCCAGGCCGGACCAGGACCAGAACGCCCATCGCCCGTCGCCCGACGCGCGCAGCGTCTCGATCTGTGGCAACGCGGCCCACGAGCGGGCAAGGTCGGTCAGGCTCATCATGGCGTCTCCACGAAATGACATGCGGCATGGCGGCCCGCCGACACCTCGCGCAGGGCCGGCCGTTCGGCGCGGCACAGCGCCTGCGGCCCGCGGACAGCGGCTGACGAAGACGCAGCCCGGCGGTGGGGCAAGCGGCGAGGGCAGTTCGCCGGGCAACGACAGGCCGAGCCGCCCCCTTTCTCGCGCCGGGTCGGGTTCGGGAACGGCATCCATCAGCGCGCGCGAATAGGGGTGCAGCGGACCGCTGTAGAAATCGTCGCGCGATGCGGTCTCGACCGCGCGGCCAAGGCACATGACCATCACGTCATGGCTGATGTGGCGCACCACCGCGAGATTGTGCGAGATGAAGATCAGCGCAAGACCCAGCCTGTCCTGCAGGTCCATCAGCAGATTGACGACCTGCGCCTGGATCGAGACGTCGAGCGCGGAGACCGGTTCGTCGCAGACGATGAGCTTCGGTCCACCGATGATCGCCCGCGCGATCCCCACGCGCTGAGCCTGCCCGCCCGACAACTCGTGCGGATATCGCGCCGCGAAGTCGGGCGAAAGGCCGACGAGGCGGAGCGCCTCGGCGGCACGGTCGTGAAGCTCGGCCCGGGTCAGTCCCGGCTCGAAGGTGACGAGCGGCTGGCTGACGATGCGCCCAAGCGTCATGCGCGGATCGAGTGCTGCGAAGGCGTCCTGAAAGATGATCTGGAACTCCGAACGCCGCTGGCGCAGGGCATCGGGGGAGAGTGCCGCAAGGTCCTGTCCCTGCCAGAGAACCTCACCCGAGATCGGCGGGATCAGGTGCAGGATCGCCCGGCCAAGGGTGGACTTGCCGCAACCCGACTCGCCCACCACGCCCAGCGTGCGGCCGGCCTGAAGCGTGAACGACACGTCATGCACCACGGGCAGAGTCCCGGACCGGGACAGAAAGCCGCGTGAGACCGGGTAACCGGCGTTCAGATGACGCACCTCCAGCAGCGGTGTCATCGCAGGCCCTCGACCAGATGACAGGCGGCCCGGCGGCCCGGCGCGATTTCAACAAGCGGTGGCTCGATCGTGTCGCAGCGGTCGATGCGCCGTTCGCAGCGCGGAGCGAAGGGGCATCCGGGCAGCATCGCCCCGCCCGAACGGGGCGTGCCCGGAATGGTCTCGAGCCGGGGCGTCAGAGGCGCGGCGATCCGCGGCGTCGTGTGCAGAAGTCCCGCGGCATAGGGATGCGCGGGGGCGGCGAACAGCGTCTCGGCCGGTCCTTCCTCCATGATGCGCCCGCCGTAAAGCACGATCACCCGGTCGCACAGGCGCGCCACGACCCCGAGGTCGTGCGTGACGAAGACGATCGTGGTGCCCATGTCGCGGGCAAGCTCGGCCAGGATGTCGAGGATCTGCGCCTGGATCGTCACGTCGAGCGCGGTCGTCGGCTCGTCCGCCAGCAGAAGCCTTGGGTTCACCAGCAGCGCCATGGCGATCATGACGCGCTGCCGCATGCCCCCCGAGAATTCGTGCGGATACCGCCGGGCCCGGCTGGCGGCGTCGGGAATGCGCACGCGGTCCAGCATGCGCACCGCCTCGCGCCCGGCGTCGCCGCGCGACATGCCCTTGTGGACCACCAGCCCCTCGGCCAGCTGGTCTCCGACCCGCTGGTAGGGGTTGAGCGAGGTCATCGGGTCCTGAAAGATCATCGACATCGACACGCCCCGGACGCGGTCAAGCGCGCGTGGGTCCATCGCCAGAAGGTCATGACCTTCGAAGAATGCCTGTCCCGACACGGTGCCGTTGCCGGCCAGAAGGCCCATCAGGCTGAACAGGATCTGGCTCTTGCCCGAGCCGCTTTCGCCCACGATGCCCAGCACCTCGCCCGGGGCCACGTCGAAGCTGACCCGGTCGACCGCGGTCATGGCCCCGTCCGGAAGGCGGAACACGACGCTGAGGTCGCGGACGGAGAGCAGGCTATCGGTCATTCGGATCGAACGCGTCGCGCAGCCCGTCGGCGATGAAATTCAGGCAGAACAGCACCGTGGCCAGCATCCCCGCCGGCAGCAGAAGCAGGCGGATGTCGGTGCTCATCGTCGCCGTTCCGGCCTGGATCAGGTTGCCCCAGCTGGCCTGCGGTTCCTTGATCCCGATGCCGAGGAACGACAGGAAGCTTTCCGACAGGATCACCTCGGGCACCAGAAGGCTGCCGTAGACGATCACGGTCGAGATCGTGTTGGGCACGATATGGGTGAGAATGATCTGACGATTGGTCATGCCGCTTGCGCGCGCGGCCTCGACGAACTCCCGGCTCGCCAGCGACTGCGCCTGTGCGCGCACGATCACCGCGGGCGTGAGCCAGAGGGTAAAGACGATGGCCGCGAAAAGCGCGGTATTGCCGCCGCCGAACAGCATCGACAGCAGGATCACGAGGATCACGTAGGGAAATCCGTAGAGCACCTCGACCAGCCGCATCATCACGCGGTCGAGCCTGCCGCCGACGAACCCGGCGACCGCGCCGTAGAGCACGCCGATGATCCCGGCGACAAGCGCGCCGAGAAATCCGATGGTCAGCGATACCCGGCCGCCCTCGAGCGTTCGCACCAGAAGGTCGCGTCCGAAATCGTCGGTCCCGAATAGGTGGATCGAGGTGAAGTCGACGCCCTGGTTGATCGCATCGAAATTCGCGTCCTCGCCGGTGAAGGGAAAGAACAGCGGCCCGAAGAAGCAGGCCAGGACGATCAGCGTCAGGATCACGAGGCTGGTCATCGCCAGCCGGTTCTGCCGGAAGCGGCCGAGTTTCAGCGACAGTTCGCTTTGCGGCGGGGATGCGAGGCTGGCGTCACTCATGTCGCACCCGGGGGTCAAGCCAGCCGCGCAGGATGTCGGCGAGGATGTTGAAGACGATCAGGAACCCGCCGTAGAGGATGGTGATGCCCATCACCAGCGGATAGTCGCGGTTCAGCGCCGCGTCCACGAAATGACGCCCGATGCCGGGCAGCGCGAAGATCGTCTCGATCACGATCGACCCGGTGATGATCGCCGCCGTCGCCGGTCCAAGATAGGCCACCACCGGCAGGATCGCCCCGGTCAGCGCGTGGCGCCAGATCACCCGGCTGTTTCCGATCCCCTTGGCGCGCGCGGTGCGGACATAGTTCTCGCGCAGTGTCTCGATCATGGCCGAGCGTGTGAGGCGCGAGATGTAGGCGATGTTGGGCAGCGCAAGCGCCACGATCGGCAGGACGAGGCTGCGCCAGCCCCCGGTCCAGCCGCCGACGGGAAACCACCGCAGGGTCAGCGCGAAATAGACCTGCATCAACGGCGCGATCACGAAGATCGGCACCGCGATGCCGATGACGGCAATAACCCCAGCCGAGTAGTCGATCATGGAGTTCCGCTTGAGGGCGCCGAGGATACCCAGCGTGACCCCGGTGACCGTGGCGACGACGACGGCCCAGAACCCGATGGTCAGCGAATAGGGCAGGCCGGTCACCAGGATGTCTGCCACCGTGTAGTCGCGGAACCGGATAGACGGGCCGAAATCGAACCGCACCACGCCCCAGACATACCGCAGGAACTGCTGGATGAGCGGTTCGTCGAGGTGATAGGTCGCCTCGATATTGGCAAGGATGTCCGGCGAGATCTTGCGGTTCGAAGAGAACGGCCCGCCCGGGGTAAGTCGCACGACGAAGAAGGTCAGCGTGACAAGCGCCGCCAGCGTCAGAAGTCCGTCGCCCAGCCGTCGTGTCAGGAATCTCAGCATCGCCTCGCCGCCGAAGAGGGGTCGGCCCGGGCCATACCCGGACCGTCTCCTGCCGTCCCTATTCCAGCGTCAGGTACTGGCTGTTGTGGTAGCCGACGGGCGAGGGTTCCCAGCCACCGACCCGGCTGCTCACCAGTTGGCGCGACGGGATGATCGCGATCGGCGCGACGATGTAGTCGTCCAGCAGGATCTTCTCGGCCACCGCAAGGGCATCGAGCCGGGCCTGCGGGTCGGTCTCGGCGGCGGCCACGTCCATCGCGGCTTCGTACTCGGGCGAAACCCAGTTGTATCCGGCCTCGGCGCTGGGGCGCATGTAGGGCAGGAAGGTCTCGGGCCCGGGGAAGTCGCCGACGAGGTTGTCGGCGAACACGTCCCAGTCGCCGGCATAGAAGGTGTCGAGCCAGGCCTTGCGCTCCTGCGGTTCGACCACGGCGTTCACGCCAAGCGTCTGCTTCCACATCAGCGCGACGCCTTGGGCGCGGCGGGTGGATTCCTCGGCAACCGTCGCGACGATGTTGATGGTCAGCGGATTGTCGGGGCCGTAGCCCGCGGCCGCGTAGAGTTCCTGGGCAAGCGCGTTGCGCTCTTCCTGCGTCATCGAGGCCTCGTCGAAGGTGGGCAGGTCGTAGTTCGGATCGAACCCGCCCGAGAACGAGTAGTTGGGGGTCGCCCCGGCGCGGACGATCCGCCCTTCGAGCGTTTCGCGGTCGATGGCCAGCGTCAGCGCGCGGCGCAGGTTGATGTCCTGGAACGGCTCGCGCGTCAGGTTGAACGAGTAGTAGACGATATCGACCCCGGCCGTGATCTTGACCTCATCGGGGTTCGAGGCCTGCATCGCCTCCATCTGCGCCAGCGGGATGTCATAGGTGATGTCGATCTCGCCGGCCTGGAAGCGCAGCAGTTCGGTCGAGGCGTCCTCGGTCACGTGGTACTTCACCGTTGGGATCTGGACGTTCGCGGCGTCCCAATAAAGCGGGTTGCGCTCCATCAGGACGTGGCTTTGCGGCACGACCTCGCGGATCAGGTAGGCGCCGTTGGTCACCACCTGCGCCGGGTCGATGAAGACGCCTGGCCCGCCGGCTTCGACGCTTGGGCTGTGAAGCGGCGGCATCGAGAAAGCGCCCCCAAGGATGTTCATCAGGTGAGGCGCGGGGTTTTCGAGCTCGATCACCACCGTGCGGTCGTCAGGCGCCGTCATGCCCAGGGTAGCGATGTCGGTGCTGTCGCCGTTGACGATGTCACCCGCGCCCACAACCTGCACCACCGAAGTGAAATAGTAGCCGCGCTCGGACCCGGTGTCGGGCAGGAGCGTGCGCATCAGCCCGTTGACGAAGTCCTGCGCCACCAGCGGATCGCCGTTCGACCAGACCAGACCGTCGCGCAGGCGGAAGGTGAAGGTCTTGCCGTCCTCGCTCACTTCCCAGCTTTCGGCAGCGCCGGGAAGAATGTCGTTTCCGTTGTAGTTCACGAGACCCTCGTAGGCGTCGCCGAGGATCCAGCCCGCGGCGGCATCGAAGTTCACATGCGGATCGAGAGAGGACCATTCCGACCCGATCCCGCGGTCGAGTGTGGTGTCCTGCGCAAGCGCCGGACTGCTGAAGCCCATCGCAATGGCCAGACAGGCGCCGGCCAGGATGGATATCGGTGTTCTCTTCATCACTTAGCTCCCTGGTATGTTTTTCAGTCTGACAACAGATGACCCGTGCGCAGGATGTCCTGTCCCGCGACATGGGCAAGGCTCTGCCCACGCAGGCAGGACCGCCACAATTCGATGCGAAAGACGACGCCGGAGGTCGTCGCGGCCACTGGCATCCGCACCCGCGTGACAGGGTCGAGGACCTCGGCCAGAAGGTCGCCCATCTGGACCCTGTCCCCGGGGGATACACGCCACAGCACGATGCCCCCCTGCGGCGCAAAGACCTCGCCCGCCCCGCCAAGCGGCAGGACCGGCGCCTCGGGGAAAGCGGGGGCGGGTTCGCCCATGACCGCGCCCACTGCACCCAGGAAGACCATCAGCCGCGCGGCGTCCTCGGCCGCCATGTCGTCGTCGACATCGCCCTGACCGCGATACTCGACGGTCGCGGAAAAGCAGCCGTCCGGGATCGGATGGGCTGCGCCGAAGCGGCGGCGCAGCGCCGACCAGGGGGCCGTGTGCGCTTCGTCGAAGGCGTTCCCGCCCGAGACCTCCTGTTCGAGCACCAGTTCCGCACCGATCGAACGCGCAAGGGTCGCGGTGTCGGCCGGCCGCAACGGAGAGGCATAGAAATGCAGGATCGCCTGGTGATCGCAGTGCAGGTCGAGCACGTGGTCGGCGTCGTGTGACCAGCCCAGAAGCGTCAGGCGCAGATCGTCGATGTCGGTCGGTCGCGGGAGATCCTCCAGCACGTCGGCGAAGGCCTTGCGGATCACGGCAAGGTTCTCTTCCTCCGAGTCCGTCAACCGTCCGTCGATCCGATCGCCGGCAAGTTCTGCGAGGTCCGGGAAGCCACGGTTGAAGTTCTGCTGACTTTCCATCTCGTGCCGGCCTTGCGGCTTGTGGGCGATCCACTGCCCGAGGCCGATCGGGTTCGCAACGGGCACGACCCAGATCTCGCCGGTGATCCGCCCTTCGCCTTCGGCAAGGTCGAGACGATCCATGAGGTGCTGCGCAACGATCATGCCGGGCATCTCGTCGGCATGTAGCCCCGCCTGGATCACCACCTTGGGCCGGGCACCCCCGGCGCCCCAGACATGCGCCTCGAGCTTTCGCGACGTTCCGGGGATGTCGCCTCGCAGAAGATGGCTGACGAGCTTTATCTTCGTGCCCTCCGCGTCCCGTTCGCGCCGGCATTCTCGAATCGGCTGCGTCGACGGTCTGTTCGATCGCCGAATCGGCTGACCAATGATTGGTCCGAACGAACATCGCGACATGCGGGAGAGCTCCAAACGGGGCTATTGAATATCTGTACAACACGCGATGAAAGCGTCAACGTCAAATGGTTTCGCCGCCCCTCCCCGTCGCCCGTTCCGCATGGGACAATTGGCCGTGGCAGGCTTGCCGCCAAGCGACTTGGAGCGAGCCGCTGCTTGCCCTTGCAGTCGGCTCCGACCTGCACATCGATCTGTGTTTGGATCAACGGCTCTCAGATCCATTTCGAAGGTGGATCGCCAGAGGTAGTGACGCTCGCCGTTGATCTTCACGAAGATCTCGTCGAGGTGCCACCGCCAACGGCTCGATCTCATCCCCTTGATCCGGCACTCTTGGATCTCGAAGGCAGATATCGGTCCGAACCTGTGCGACCAATAGCGAATCGTTTCGTGGTTGATAAACCCCTTTGAAGCAAAAAGAAAAAAGGCCCTCACTGGGGCCTCGTCTCGGGTTCGCGAATGGTAGGTGGCGGCACTGTCATTTGTGGACGGCTCCGGTTTTGAAAGGGGTTCGTGAGCAACATTGATCGAAGCAGGTTGCGGTCATTTGTCCGGCCTTTGCGCGCGATGCATTTGACCGCTGGCCCTGATGAAGTCCGCTTGCCGGATCCCAATCAGACTATCGAGCTGTGACGCCCTGACAGCACCTCGGGGTGTCCCGGCAGCGGCCCGTTCGATCATCATCACTCTCTTCTGCCCTTGCATCTCGTTGCGGCGCAGGTGGGGCGCCGTTTTGTTTCTCCTTCGCTCAGGTGGTCGGTGCGGCCCTGTAGGTTTCTCCTTTCACAAGCAGCGCCCAAGCGGTGCGAGCGGTTTTCTTGGCAATCGCCACAGTGACGAGCCGTGTCGGTTTGCGTTCGAGAAGTGATCTGACCCAGGCCCCGGTCCGCGTCTCTGTCGTCTCCGCGCGCCGTGTCACCGAGGTCGCGCCGACGACCAGCAATCGTCGCGGGCATGGGCGCGCACGAGGCGCGAGTTGACAGCATCGCCATGCAGGACGAGAAAACGCCGCCCGTCCGCGGCCTCGTGGACGATCTCGGCCTGCGGGTCCGCCGGCAGCCGGCGGTCCGCCGGCGCGCGGTTCGGGAAGGGATCGTGGTTGCCGACCAGGTAGGCAATTCGCGCGCCATCCTGCTGACGTCGCCGCAGGTGATCGACGACCGCCTGGTCTTCGCGACCCCAGTTCGGCAGGAGGGGCTGCCACAGGTCGAGGACGTCGCCGACGAGAACGTAGCTCTCGGAGGGCGTTTTCTCCAGGAAGTCGAGCAGCCGGTCCGCCCGCGCGCCAAGCGCCCCGAGGTGGAGGTCCGAGAGGAAGAGTGTCCTCAGCGGTGTCTGCGATCCTTCCTGCGGCATCTGGGCACTCCCCGCTCGCTTGCCGGCACAAGGCACAGGAAGTGCAACGATTTCATGTCAGATGGTACCGTATGTCGAAAAAAGCTGGAGCCGTGACCCCATATCTGGGGCAGCGGCAGGCCTAAAGGGACCCGGTCACACCGCTGCCGGCGTAGCCCAGGGGTCGCCCCCGTCGAAATCACAGAAGGTTCTCCGAGAGATTCCGCCAACGGCAAATTCGCAGCACCTGGATCATACGGAGGCGCCATTGGGCGAGCCCATGAGCCTTCCCACACCATGTTCAGGGCCACCGCTATGGGAATTGTCTGAGCGCTGCTGCAATGCTAATGTAACTGCTTCATGACTGGCGGGGGTGCTCATGAGCAAAGGCGTTCGTTTCATTGCCGAGACCAACGGTTCGGGGGAAGTCGTGTGGCTTTGGCGCGTAGGCGGCGGCGACCGTATCGCCAAGCCAATCCGGAATCCGGCAAGCCATCTTGGCGAGATTGCTTCGGCAGAAGTCTACGGTGCCAGAGCCGAGGTTGCTCACGACTGGCTGAGACGACGATCCGAGGCCGGTCTCCATCGCATGGGCTGAGAGGCCGTGACATCGCCCCCCGGGGCGGTCCGGGTAGCGAAATTGCAATTGAGAACATGCCCCTACTCCCGGTCGCAGACGCGCAAGTCCGAAGGCAAGATCACCTGAACCGCGTCACCCGGCCCGTTGCTTGTAGAGGAATGCCGGCAGCCACGGCAGGAACGGGCGGCCGTAGCCGTTTCTTTCACGCAATAGCATGCATCGTGCAATCTGAACGGTCATCGGAGGCCCTCCTCGTGACTTTCGAATATATATATTGTATATACGAATTCGCACCGAATATCAACATGGATGCTCTGCGAGCGCGATGGGAAAAGGCAAGGACAAGAAGAACCGCAAGGACAGTCAACTGGTCCTGCGACTGCCCAGACGCGAACGCGACGCCTTCGTGGAACTTTGCGACGACATTGACACCTCGGCGTCACGTGAGATCCGGCAGTTCATTCGTGGGTTCCTGAGCGAGCACGAGCGTAGCCCCGAAGACGATGCCTGAATCCATCCCCTTTTGGGCCTATACCGATTCCAGCTTTGACTTTGGTCAGTGTCTCTTGCGGACGGACGAATTGGAATCCGGTTTTGCGGCTATTGCGGATGTGGCGCGCATGGATCGATTGAAGGCGAAACTCACGGCGGAGAAGGGGGCGGTGATCGTGCTTCGGGGGTGCGAGGCCCAGATCGCGAAAGGTATCAGGACGACACTCGAAACCGACGATCCCGAAGGTCCGCACCAGCTCCGGATCGGATTGCGGCGGCTGAGGGTCGCATTGTCGTTCTTCCGTTCCGCGATCGACTTCATGCATCAAGGCAGCTTGCGCAGGCGGCGAAGTCCCTTGCCCGCGAGGCCGGGCGAACGCGTGACCTCGACGTGTCGCACCATCTCGTCGCGACGACGCTTGGCGATGCTGAGGCGGCGAAACAACCGGCCGCCGCCGTGATCGCGGCGCTGTCTTCATCGGCGAAGGAAGACCGCGACAGGTTGCGATCCATCCTGGCCGGCGAAAGGGGTACAGGCTTCTTCAGCGCGTTGGACATGTTCATCACGCGGCGAGGATGGCTCGTGCGCGTCGATATCGACCAGACCGAGCGATTGGCCGAGAGACTTGGAGCGCTCTCGACGCGATCGCTGGAACATCGGTGGAAGGAGGCAGTCAAGGCAGCGAAAGGACTGTCGCATCACTCGGTGGAAGAAAGGCACGACTTTCGGAAGGAACTCAAGAAGCTTCGCTACGCGGTCGAGATTGCGCAGCCCATACTGAGGGCGAAGGACGCAAAGAGGTTCCTGAAACGGCTCAAGAAGCTCCAGGACGCCTACGGATTGGCGAACGATGTGGCGGTGGTCCGCCGTAGCCTCGATTTTCTTGTCGAGCGCGGCACGGTCGACGCCGTGAGCCTCGATGCGGTCTGGCCGGCCTTTCTCGTGTTGGAAGGCGCGAAGTCAGATGAACTGGAGAGGGCAAAGACACACTGGAGTGCCCTGAAGGAGATCAGGCGTCCGTGGGCGTGACTTGTGTGTTCCGGAGACCTCGATCAACGCTATGACGTCGCGCGCCCAGGCTTCTACGCGATTGACCGAAGTCGGCGATGGCGGCCGCGTCATACGCTAGCTGATACGTGGGGCTGCATGCCGTGCAGACCCCATGCGCCTTGAGCGGATTAGGGTGGCGTCCAAGGCCGTTTCATTTTGCCTTCACCCATGATTTCTTGCGGATCGGCCAGCAACGATTTGTCTGTTCGTACATCCAATCCTACGGATTGAGTGGGTATGGAGGTGATGTCATCGACCCTG
>CAVPWP010000016.1:15000-89297 GCA_963709395.1 uncultured Alphaproteobacteria bacterium | reverse complement strand
CCGCTGTCATCGTAACGAGCGGGGAGGTCCTGGTCGCTCAAATCCACCGTCGCTCGATGCTTCAAGGCGTCGCGCGTCCCACCACTCAGCTTGCCTTTGCCCAAGGTCGGGCCAACAAGCGGCAGGTCCGGTCGTCAGCTTGCCGGGCAATGAATTCGGCTGTCTCATGACCTGACGGCATAGATATCACCGGCGTTCAGATCGTGCGGCGCCTCGCGAATGAACAGGGCGATGTCCGCCGCGGTGCCCCAGCGAGGAAACTCAAGGGCGTGGCTCTCACCGATCGAGAGGTTGAAGACATAGTCCCCCAGTCGTCTCACCCTATCGAGAGCCTCGAGCGCGCGATCCCGCTGGATGGTCGTGAACTCGAACGAGAGCGCGGGCACCGCCCGGCCAAGGCCCGCGATCGCCTCGGCCTCGTAGCCTTCCACGTCGATCTTGATGAAATCCGGCATGCCGTGCCGCGCGATCAGGCTGTCGATCGTCAGCATCGGAACCTCTACGGACTGGTCCCACTCCTCGGTTTCCCAGCCGGGGGCGCCCTTGGCGGCCGCGATCATGTCGGGCGACACGGTCGAGACCGTGGGGTTCTTCGCATTGACGTGAAGGCGGATGCGGCCCATCTCGGCGCCGATAGCCGCCGGCACAAGGGTTACCGCCGCATCGCGGCCGAACATGAGCCGCAGTGCGCGCATCGCCGCCGCTTGCGGCTCGACGGCCACCACATGGGCGCCAAGGCGGCGGAAGCTCGCGATCCGGTCGCCGACATGGGCACCGATATCGAAGACAAGCGCGTTCGGGCGGCAGAACCGGGCGTTCAGAGCATCCATGCGCTCAATCCGGGCGCTGTCCCTGTGATAGATCCGAAGGGATCGGGCGATCCCCTGCGCGTAGCGTGGTGGCTGGTCTGGCGTCATCGCGCCTGTTCCTCTTCAACTCGGCCCATCGGGACGACCCTCGTGGATTGCCGACGGACTCCTCCTTTACACGTCCGCTCCTGCGGTGTCGCCAGTCGCCCGCATGACGCGCGCGATTGGGCAGAGGGTGGAAGGTCCGGACAGCCGACAGGTCGGTCAGCATGCGCCCGGCGCTTCCAAAAGCGTCCGGATCGCGCCCAGGAGGATGAAAGGCAGATGAAAATGTGGAGATTCGCGGACGTCCCGATTCTTCCGCGCGGGCCGAACCCGGCCCTGAGGGCAGGGGCCCGATAGCTCTCCGCCGATAGTATGAGGCTGTCCAGTCGTATGCCCCGCGTGGCCAGAACACGAGAGACCCGAAGATGGAACGCCGCAGATCTTTCACCGCCGCCACCACCCTGCCGCCGCTCCCGCCACGGGCGCCATCGCCGTGGCCTATCCCCATCTGAACGGGATCGGCGGGGTCGGCTTCTGGATCGTTCACCAGCCGGGCAAAGCGCCGGTGGGCATCTCGGGCTGCGGCCGGGCGGCCGGTCTTGCCACGCCCGACTGGTACCCCGCGCGCGGGGCCGCCCCGCGCCGACGGCGCCGCGCTGGCCATCTGAGAAATTGACCCTGGCGAATAGTCGGCCACAAGGAACTGCGCACATCATGGCGCGCTGGTCGACCGCGGACTCGCACCCCTGACCAACGGATCAGTGGGCCTGCGCGCCAGGCCCCGTTCCCGCTCTTACCGAGAGACGAAATCCCTGCTTGCCTCGGTTGATGGGGTCTGGTCATCGAGATGGTGATCGAAGCACGCGCGGTATCTGTCAGACACTTCAGGAAGCGTCCGTGAAACTCGACTCTCCGAGGTGAGCATTCATGTGCTCCATGCCTATGCCACCGCCGCGCGCGGCCGTGCGAAGTGGATCGCAAGGCACACCAGCATCAGGCCCATGGACAGAAGGAACGGTGCCCCGGGGAACCAGACCGTGCCGCCGGGCGCCGTGAAGGCAGCGAAGACCTGCGTCATCAGAAGCGGCGAGAAGATCATCGACACCGCGTTGACCGAGGCGATGACACCCTGAAGTTCGCCCTGCGCGTTGTCGGCCACGGCGCGCGACATGATGCCCTGAAGCGCCGGCGTGACCACCGCGCCCAGAGCGCTGATCGGGATGATGATCAGCGCGACTGTGCCGCTGGTGACGGTGGCGAGGGCGGCAAAGACGAAGACGTTGAAGACAAGGCCGTAGACCACCGTGCCCCGGTCGCCCAGAACCCGCAGGATCACCCGGATCAGCCCGCCCTGCACCAGGGCCATCGCGATGCCGAACCCGGCCAGCGAGATGCCGACCATCGCCGGGTCCCAGCCGAAGCGGGCCTGGGTGTAGAAGGCCCAGACCGAGGGATAGACCCAGAAGGCGATCGAATAGACGAAGAAGATCAGAAGCGGCCGGCGCACCTCGGGCAGGGCGTTGACGGCGGCGAAGGCGCCAAGCGGGTTGGCGCGTCGCCACCGGAAGGGGCGGCGGTTTTCGGGTTTCAGCGTCTCGGGCAGGACGATGAGGCCGAAGACCATGTTCGCGGCGGCAAGGGCGGCGGCGGCGTAGAACGGCGCGCGGGTTCCGAACTCGGCCAGAAGCCCCCCCGCCAGCGGGCCGATCACGAAACCGAGGCCGAAGGCCGCGCCGACAAGACCGAAGCGCGCGGCCTTCTCTTCGGGGCGCGAGATGTCGGCGATATAGGCCGAGGCGACCGACGGGGTGGCCGCCGTGATGCCGCCAAGGATGCGCCCCGCGAGCAGCAGCCAGATCGTGCCGGCCAGCGCCATGATCAGGTAGTCGACGGCCAGAAAGCCAAGCGACACCAGAAGAACCGGTCGGCGCCCGACCCTGTCCGACAGGTTGCCCAGCGTCGGGCCGAAGAGGAACTGCATGACCGCGAAGGCGGTGGTGAGGATGCCGCCCCAGATCGCGGCATCCGACAGCGTCCCGCCGCCGACCTCCTGGATGAGGTCGGGCATGACCGGAATGATGAGGCCGATGCCCATCGCGTCGATCATCACCGTCAGCAGGATGAAGATCAGGGGCAGGCGGCCGCGGCCCGCGCCTGCCTCCGCTGCGGCGGGCTCAGACATGGCCGATGTCGCGCAGGAAGGTCGTGAGGATCTCGGCGTAGTCCGCGGGTTTCTCGACGCAAGGAAGGTGGCCCGCGCCGCGAATAAGGTGGAAGCGCGACCCCTTCACCAGCGCGGCCGTTTCGCGCACGAGGTCGGGCGGCGTCGATCCGTCGTGATCCCCCGCGATGGCAAGGGTGGGCAGGGTCAGGCTGGCCGTGGTGGTGTAGAAGTCGGTGCCCTGGATCGCCGAGGCGCAGCCGACATAGCCCTCGACCGGTTGACGGATCATCATGTTGCGCCAGAGCTGCAGGTCGGGACGCGCGCGGAAGGCGGGCGAGAACCACCGCTCCATCGTGGCGTCGGCAAGCGCCTCGATCCCGCCGTCGCGCACGGCGTCGATGCGGGTCTGCCAGATCTCGGCGGTGCCGATGCGCGCGGCGGTGTTCGAGATCACCATCGCGCGGACCTGGTCGAAGCGTTTCACGGCAAGACCCTGTGCGATCATCCCGCCGATCGAAAGGCCCACGAAGACGCAGTCGCGGATCTGAAGATGGTCGAGCAGCCGTTCGGCGTCGGTGACGAGGGCGCCCATCTTGTAGGGCGCGGGCGGGCAGGACGACAGACCATGCCCGCGCGCGTCGTAGCGGATGATGCGCAGATCCTGCGGCAAGAGCGGCACCACCGCGTCCCAGAGGCGCAGATCGGTGCCAAGGGCATTGGCAAAGACGACGGGCGCCCCGGCCGGGTCGCCGTCCTCGCGGTAGTGGAGTGCGACATCTCCAAGATCGGCGATCTTCATCCGGCAACCCGTTTCGTTCGATGGCGACAGTGTCGGGTGCTGCGCGGTGGCGTCAATGGGTCAATGACACGGGGTCAACGACACTCGGTCAACGACACGGGGGCAATTCCGCCGGCATCAGCGCCGAAAGCTCATCCACTGGGCGACACGGTACCAGTCGTCCTCAAGGCCGTCGGGCGCGGGCGGGAAGGGGGCGGCGCGTCGGACGGCGGTAATGGCGGCATCGTCCAGCGCCGGCCGGCCGGACGAGGCGGCCAGCGTGACCTGCCCAAGCTGGCCCGAGCGCAGGATCACCAGTTCCACCTTGACCCGTCCTTCCCCGTGATTGCCGGCGGGATAGCGTTGATTGCGGGCGATGCGCGACTGGATCGCACCCGCCCATTCGGCCTGAAGGGCGGCACGGCGCTGGGGTGAGAGGGTGGTGCGGGCGCCGGTGGCCTGCTGCCCGGCGGTCGCGCCGTCCCCCGCCCCGCTGGCGCGGTGGGCGGCAGAGGGTTGTGCCGGGGCGGTCCGGGCCACTTGCGCGGGCTCGGGACGGGGCGCCGGGCGCGTGTCGGGAGGCGGAGCGGCAGTGACCGCCTGTGCCTGAGGTCTCGGGGTTTCGGGTGGCGGTGGGGCGCTCGTGGCGGGAAGAGGCGCAGCCGACACGGGGTCCGGCAGCGGCAGCGGCAGGGGCGCGGGCGGAAGGGTTTCGGTGGCCCGGTCCGCATCAGGGGTCCGGAGCGTCGCTCCGACATCGCTCGGCGCAGGTTGCGGTGTCGGGGCGTCGGTGGCGGCATCCGGCGGCCGGTCCCACTCCGCCACAAGCGCGGAAAGGCTCGCGTCGGCGGCGGCGATCGTGACGGCCGAGGACCCGTCCTCGCCTGCGCCGTCCGTCCCTCCGCCTGAAACCTGCAGGAAGATCCCCGCGTGAACGGCCAGTGACAGCGCGCCGAAAAGGGCGATCTCGCGCAGACCGGCGGCGGGGGTGGCGATTGCGGCTGTCATGGCAGCACCTCGAGCGGCTGGAAGACCGGGCCGTCCGGTCCCGGGGCGAAATGCGCGGTGATGCCGAAGACGCGGGCCAGGTTGTCCGCCGTCAGCACGGCCGCGGGCGCGTCATCGGCCACGATGCGCCCGTCCTTCATCAGGATCAGGCGGTGGCAGTGCCGGGCCGCGAGGCCCAGGTCGTGGAGCGAGGTCAGCACCGCCCCGCCTTCGGCCGCGATATCGGCGAAAACGCGCATCGTGGCGATCTGCGCGCCGGGGTCGAGGCCCGCGACCGGTTCGTCGGCCAGGATCAGCGGCGCGCCCTGCGCAAGCGTCCGGGCGATGAGGACGCGGGCCTGTTCGCCGCCCGAAAGCTCGGTCGCCGCGCGGTCGCGCAGGGCGGTCAGGCCCATCCGGTCGAGCGCCGCATCGACGGCGGCACGGTCGTCGGGGCCAAGGGCGGCAAGACCGGGCAGATGCGGGATGCGGCCAAGCGCGACCACGGTCTCGACGCTGACCGGCCAGGCGATCTCGCGGGTTTGCGGCAGCCAGGCCACGCGGGCGGCACGGGCGCGGGGCGACAGGGCCGCAAGGGGCGTGCGGCCGGTGGCGGGAAGAAGGCCCAGGGCGGCGCGCATCAGAGTGGTTTTCCCCGCGCCGTTCGGCCCGATGAGGCCCACCAGTTCGCCGGGCGCAATGGCGAGGCTCGCCCCCTCCACGACCGTGCGTCTGCCGCGCCGGACGGTGAGGTTCTCGAGGACCAACGCGGGGGTCATGCGAATTCCCTCCGCGTCTTGAAGATGAGGTGCAGGAACAGCGGTGCCCCCACAAGCGCGGTCAGGACGCCCAGTTGCAGGTCGCGCCCGGGCAGCACCACGCGCACGGCGATGTCGGCCAGAAGCAGCAGGGTCGCCCCGCCAAGGGCCGAGGCGGGCAGCAGAAGGGCGGGACGCGCGCCGACGAAGGGCCGCAGGATGTGCGGCACGACAAGGCCGACGAACCCGATGGCCCCCGCCACGGCGGTCGCGGCACCCACCGCCGCCGCCGTCCCGCCGATCAGCAGAAGCCGCAGCCGGTCTAGGCGGATGCCGAGGGACTGCGCCGCGTCCTCGCCCAGCGTGAGCGCGTCGAGGCCGCGGGTGGTCGACAGCAGCGCGACCCACCCCGCCAGGATGAACGGAAGGGCCAGCCAGACATGGGTGAAGGACCGGTCGGCCAGCGACCCCATGAGCCAGAACATGATCTCGCTCGCGGCGAAGGGGTTGGGCGAGAGGTTGAGCACCAGCGCGGTCAGCGCGCCGGCAAGGGCGCTGATCGCGATGCCGGCAAGGATCAGCGTCATCGACGACCCGCGGGGCCCGGCCAGCACGAGGATCAGCACGACGGCGATCGCGGCCCCGGCCAGGGCGGCCAGCGGCAGCGCCAGCGCGAAGGCTGCGGCCGCGCCGGTGTGCAGCGCGATCACCGCGCCAAGGGCGGCCGAACCCGACACGCCGATCAGCCCCGGTTCGGCGAGCGGGTTGCGCAGGTAGCCCTGCATGGCCGCGCCGGACAGCCCGAGGCTGGCCCCGACGAGGGCCCCGAGGATCGCGCGGGGCAGGCGGATCTCGCGCATCACGATTGTGAGCGGGCCGCCGTCGTCGCGGATCAGCGCTCCAAGGCTTTGCCCCGGTCCGACGCCCGCAGGGCCGACGGTGAGCGAGGCGGTGAAGGCCGCCATCGTCAAAAGCGCAAGCGCGGGGAAAAGGACGCGGGGGGTCATCGCAACGCCTCAGCCGCGTCGGCCAGGCGGGCGACCGCATCGAGGATCGCGGGGGTGCCGCAGATCCAGTCCCGGTCGGGGATGGTGACGAAGGGTCGGTTGGCGATGGCACCCTGCAGGGCCGGGTGGTCGAGGATCGCCTCGGATCGCGACGTGCCGGGATAGCGGGTGCCGGTGACGATCAGGTCGGGCTCCATCAGCACCAACAGCTCGAGCGGCAGGCGGCCGCCGCCATAGCCGGCCTCGGCGGCCAGATTGCGGATACCGGCGGCGCGCAGCGCCTCGCCCGAGAGCGAGGTGTCGCTGCCGGCGAACCCGTTGGCGAAATAGACCACGGCCGTGGTGTCGGGCGTGTCACGGCGCACCGCGGCGAGATCGGCGTCGAACCGGGCGATCAGGGCCTCGGCGGCCTCATCTCGCCCCAGAAGCGCGCCCATGCGCGCGATCTGGGCGCGGATCTCGTCCAGCGTCGTCGCGGGCGGGAAGGTTTCGACGTGGACGCCGAGCCGGCGCAGGATCGCGACGGTTTCGGCCTCGGACCAGATGCCCGCGAGGACGAGGTCGGGGTCCAGCAGAAAGACCTCTTCGGCGCGGGCCCGGTTCGCCGGATAGGCCGCCGCGTCTTCGTGCATCGCGGAAGAAGTCGGGTCGGTCGCCAGCGACGAGACCGAAACAAGCGCGTCGGGCGCCAGCAACATGGCAAGCTGGTCGGTGCAGAGATTGAGCGACACCACGCGCGACGGCCTGTCGTCGGCGGCATAGGCCGCGGCCGCAGCGGCGGCCCAGAGCCCGAGGGCCAGGGCCGCACAGCGGAGGGGATCAGAAGCGCGCGCGAAGGCCCACATAGAATGCCCTTCCCGAGGTGCCGTAACCTTCGATCACCTCGTAGTCCTCGTCGAAGATGTTCACGACGCGCAGATAGGTCTCCGTTGTCTCGCTGATCTCGTAGGTGAGGGTGGCGTTGGCCAGCCAGTAGTCGTCGAGCGGCCCGCCAATATCTTCGACGCCCGAGACGAACTGCGCCGTGGCGACACCGCTCAGCCGGTCCGTGATATCGCCTGAAATGCCGAGGTTCAGGTCGTTCCTGGGCACCCGCACAAGCTGGTTTCCGTCCGGCGCGGTGGCGTCGGTGTAGGTGTAGTTTCCGAAAAGCTGGGCCCGGTCTCCAAGCGGCAGCGTGCCCGAAAGCGAGACGCCGCGGGTTTGGGTCGTGCCGTCGGTCTGGAGATATCCGGCGGGAAAGAAGAACTGGATGAGATCGTCGATCTCGGTCCAGAAGACCGTGGCCTGAAAAGCGGCGCCGCCCGCAAAGATCTGTTCAACGCCAAACTCGAGCGTGCGGGATTCCTCGGGCGAGAGATCCGGATTGCCGTAGGTCGGGTCGTTGATCTCGAAGAGCGACGGTGCACGGAAGCCGTTGGAAAGGCTTGCGCGCAATGTCGTGCCCTCGGCCGGACGGTAAGCCAGTGCAAGGCGGCCGGACAGGAAGTCGCCGAAATCCGAATAGTCGTCATAGCGCAGAGACAGGGCCAGATCGGTGGCGGGGTTCAGGGCGAACTGACCTTCGGCGAAAACCGCCCCGATCTGCCGGTCGCCGCTTGCCGCACCGCCGAACGAGTCGGACGTGTCGAAGTTCTCTTCCGAGAAGGACGCCCCGAACGACAGGGTCGAGTCGGTCAGGATCGTGGTCGTGCCGAGGTATTCGAGTGTGGTGCGTTCGCCCAGGAAATTGCTGGTACCAAAGCCGATGTCGTTCGCCCGATCGTTGTCGTAGTAGGACAGTGCCACGCTGTGGTCGATCGCGCCGGGGCTGTATTCGGCGAAGGCGCGCAGGCCCCGGGCGGTGCCGTCTTCGCCTTCGGTGAGGAACGGCCCGTCGGCGGGAAGGCCGGTACCGAAGTCGAAGCCGTCGGCATCGCCCGAATACTCCTGCCAGAAACCGTTGAGGCCCAGCGTCAGCTCATCCGTGACGTCGTAGGTGCCGAAGAAGGACAGCTGTGTCGTCTCGTAGCCATCGGGTTCGGTGTTTCCGTTCAACTCGCTCGCCGCCGAGAAGCCATCGGTCTGAAACCGCGACGCGGTGAAGGACAGACTGGCGCGGTCCGTCAGGGTCGCCACGTTGAGGCTTCCGCCGATGGTTCCGTAGCTTCCGCCTTCGACCGAAACGCTCGCGGTCGTGCCGGGTTCGGTCGCGCGGTTCGTGGTTATGTTGATCACACCGGCCACGGCGGAGGAGCCATAAAGGGCCGACTGCGTGCCATAAACGATCTCGACCCGGCTGACATCGGCGGTGGTCAGCTTGCCGAAGTCGTACTGGATCTGCGGACCCGCGGGGTCGGTGACGTCGATACCGTCGACCCGCACCGCGATGTATTTCGAATCGAGCCCGCGCACGCGCATCGTCGTGGCGCTTCCCGGGCCGCCGCTCGAGGTGACCGAGATGCCGGGCTGGCGGGCAAGGAAGCTCGACAGAAGCTGAGTGCCTTCGGCGCGGATCGCTTCCTCGGTCAGGACCTCGACCGTCGCGCCGGTCCGGTTGACCTCGGTTGGCGTCAGGTTCGCGAAGGCGGTGATTTCGCCAAGATCGAAGGCGCCTTGCGCCTCGGCGTCGGCAAGGGATAGCGCGGCCAGCGGGGCCACGCAGAGAAACAGGGGTCGGTTCACGCCCGTCATCCTTCCGGTCTTCCGCCATCTTCGGCGGTCTCTGAGTTCGATGTTCATGGAAGGCATGACGACCCCCGCAAACGGTGAAAGACGTCACCACTACGGAGGGTCCGTAGTCCCCGGCGCGCCCCGCGCCCGGACTGGGTGATCACTTCGGCAGGTCTCCTGACTTGCGGGTCATCGCTTGGCCGGCCTTCCCGGGACATCTGGCCCCAGTGGCGTCGTTCGGCCTTGCTCACCGCTTACAGTTGCGGGGGCAGTCACGGAGTTGGGCGAAGGCCCGCACCGTGTTCCCTTTTCATCGGGCTGTGACACCCGAACCGAAGTGGTCCGATATGACGGCGGGCCGACCGCTCTGTCAACATGGCTTCGGCTGCGCAAGAGGCATTGACATTGGCGAGTATTTTTGTCAGGTATCGAAAACGCCACCCCATCTCGTTTCCGGGGAAGCCTTCCGACATTTGCCAGAGGACTTCCGCCATGACCGACTCCATCCCTCAAAACCCCTTGTCTCATGAGGGCCGGGGCATCGTACCCTCCCAAGCCGTGAGTGACCGAAACGACGGTGTTGTTGCCGATCTTCTTTGCAACGCTGGGCTCTTCGCCGACTTCAGTCTTGAGCGGTGGCTTGACTGGATCGAGCGACGGGAGGAGCGGGCATGAGCCTTTCCGGCCCCCGGTCCGTTCCTCGCAGCGGGTTCGTACCGGACGGCATGTGCCGCGATGCGCCGGTCGTGCACGACGCGCGCGATCTTGTTCCCAACGGGATATCGGCGCAGATCGTGTTGGACGGCACGGCCTATGTGCTGCGTATCACCAAGGCCGGAAAACTGATTCTCACGAAATAGACGGGCGGTGTCGGTCGGGCGCCGCGACAATCACGTCAGTTCCCCAGTCCGCCGCAAGACGCCGCAGACGTTCGGGCGGGCGGGCGTCGGTCACCCAGAGGTCGAAGGCCTTGAGCGTTCCGATCCGCACCGCCGCCGACCGCGACAGCTTCGATGTGTCGGCCACCAGGATCTTGCGCCGGGCGGTGGCCATCACCTCCTGCACGATGCGCACCTCGCGGAAGTCGAAGTCGAGAACGTCGCCGCCTTCGTCCAGCGCAGAGGCGCCGATGATGGCGGTGTCGACCTTGAACTGGCGCACGAAATCCACCGTGACCTCGCCCACAAGGCCGCCATCCGCGCGGCGCAGAAGGCCGCCGGCCAGCACGATCTCGGCCTCGGGATTGGCGACGAGGATGTTGGCCACGTTGATGTTGTTGGTGACGACAAGGAGGCCGTGACGGGCCAGCAGCGCGCGGGCCACGGCTTCGGCGGTGGTGCCGATGTCGAGGAAGATCGACGCTCCGTCCGTGATCTGGGCGGCGGCGGTGCGTCCGATCGCCTCTTTCGCGTCGAGGTTCAGGCCGCGCCGGTCCTCGTAGCCGATGTTGCGGGTGCCCGAGGGCAGGACCGCGCCGCCGTGGATGCGCGCCAGAAGGCCTGCGTCGCACAGCTCGGTCACGTCGCGGCGGATGGTCTGGACGGTCACGCCCAACTGACGGGCCAGCGCATCGACCCGCACGCGCCCGTCGCTGCGGGCGCGTGCCATGATGGCCTGGCGGCGGTAGGTGTCGGCCATGGCAGCGATCCCGGCGTTTTGCTCCAAAAAGGAATATAACGAAGAGAAATGGTGGCGGAAAGTGGGGGAGTTTGCCTCTGAAGATCAAAAATCAACAAAAAATCTCTGCTAAAGCGAAGATGAAACGAAGAAAAAGAATGAAACCCGCGCAGGGTAATTGACCGGCCGCGCGCCTTGCGGCATCGCGGGGCGCGAACAGCCAGTCAGGTGCACCATGGCCGAGAAAATCAGCGACATCTTCGTGATCGGCGGCGGGATCAACGGCTGCGGGATCGCGCGCGATGCGGCCGGGCGCGGGCTGAGCGTGACCCTGGCCGAGATGGGCGACCTCGCGCAGGCGACCTCGTCCGCATCCACGAAGCTCTTCCACGGCGGGCTGCGGTATCTCGAGTATTTCGAGGTCCAGCTGGTCCGCAAGGCGCTGATCGAGCGCGAAACGCTGCTGCGGGCGATGCCGCATATCAGCTGGCCCATGCGGTTCGTGCTGCCCTACCACACGGACATGCGCTTTGAGGCAGACACACCGGCCTCCAGGCTCCTGAGCCGGATCATGCCCTGGATGAAGGGGCGGCGGCCCGCATGGATGATCAGGCTGGGCCTTTTCATGTATGACAACCTTGGCGGACGCGAGATCCTGGCGCGGACCTCGACAGTCGATCTGCGCACCGATCCGGCGGGCAAGCCGCTCAAGGACCAGTTCACCAAGGCCTTCGAATACTCCGACTGCTGGGTCGAGGATGCGCGCCTCGTGGCCCTCAACGCCCGCGACGCGGCATTGCGGGGGGCGCGGGTTCTGGTGCGCACGAAGGTCGTGTCGGCGGACCGCGCGGCGGATCATTGGGTGGTCACGGTCGAGGACGTCGAGACCGGCGCGCGGTCCGAGCATCGCGCGAGGGTGCTGGTGAACGCGGGCGGACCCTGGGTGCAGGACGTGATCCGCACCAAGATCCGTCTGAACTCGACCGAAGGCGTGCGGCTGGTGCGCGGCAGCCACATCGTGACGAAGCGGCTTTTCGACCACGACAAGTGCTATTTCTTCCAGGGCTCGGACGGGCGGATCATCTTCGCCATTCCCTACGAGACCGACTTCACCCTGATCGGCACCACCGACAAGGACCACGACGGCGACCCGAAGGACGCGCGCTGCACCGACGAAGAGGCCGCGTATCTCTGCCGCTTTGCCTCCGAGTATTTCAGAACGCCCGTGACGCCTGACGACATTGTCTGGACCTATTCCGGCGTACGTCCGCTTTACGACGATGGGGCGAAGTCGGCGACGGCGGCGACGCGGGACTACGTTCTGTCGCTCGACGCTGCAGGGGCGCCGGTGCTCAACGTCTTCGGCGGCAAGATCACGACCTACCGGCGCCTCGCCGAAAGCGCGATGGCGAAGATCGAGGCGCACCTGACGCCGAAGTCCGGGGCATGGACCGCGGGCGCGGCGCTGCCCGGCGGCGATTTCGCGGTCGATGGCGTCGAGGCGCTGGTGGCGGGTTTACAGGCCGCGCATCCCTTCCTGACCGACCGATGGGCGCTGCGACTTGTTCGGGCCTACGGCACGGATGCTGAGCGGATGCTCCAGGGGGCGGGGGCTGCCCAAGAGCTTGGCCGCGACTTCGGCGCGACGCTGACCGAGGTCGAGGTCCGCTGGCTGATGGATCATGAATTCGCGCGGCGGGCCGAGGATGTGGTCTGGCGGCGCTCCAAGCTGGGGCTGCGCATGACGCCGGACCAGGTGGCCGCTCTTGACGACTGGATGCGCGCCGAGCTTAGGAAAGACGCGGCCTGAGCCGCTGAAAGACAGGGGAGGAGGGGGCGATGACTCATGTGCTGGCCATCGATCAGGGGACAACGTCGAGCCGGGCGATCCTCTTCGACGCGCAGATGCGCGTGAAGGCCGTCGCGCAGGAGGAGTTCCCCCAGCATTTCCCCGATTCGGGCTGGGTCGAGCACGATCCGACCGATCTGTGGTCGACCGTGGCGGGCACCTGCCGGCAGGTGATCGAGCGCGCGGGCATCGGCGCGGACGGCATCGCGGCGATCGGCATCACCAATCAGCGCGAGACGGTGGTGGTGTGGGAGCGCGACACCGGCAAGCCCGTGCACAACGCCATCGTCTGGCAGGACCGGCGCACCGCACCGCTTTGTGCGGAGCTGCGCGAAGCCGGGCACGAGGCGATGGTGACCGCGAAGACCGGGCTGCTGCTTGATCCCTATTTCTCGGGGACAAAGCTCAAGTACATCCTCGACCATGTCGAGGGTGCACGCACGCGGGCGGCGCGGGGCGAGCTTCTGTTCGGCACGGTCGACAGCTTCCTGATCTGGAAGCTGACCGCAGGCACGGTCCATGCGACCGACGCCACGAACGCCGCCCGCACGCTTCTCTTCAACATCCACGAAGGGCGCTGGGACGAGGAGATCTGCGCCCTGCTCGATATCCCCATGGCGATGCTGCCCGAGGTGCGCGATTGCGCCGGTGATTTCGGGGTGACGCGGGCCGATCTTTTCGGGCGCGAAATCCCGATTCGCGGCGTGGCCGGCGACCAGCAGGCAGCGACCGTGGGGCAGGCCTGTTTCGCGCCTGGCATGATGAAATCCACCTATGGCACGGGGTGTTTCGCGCTTCTGAACACCGGGGATGCGCCGGTTGCCTCGAAGAACCGGCTTCTGACGACCATCGCCTATCAGCTCGACGGCAAGCGGACCTATGCGCTGGAAGGGTCGATTTTCGTCGCCGGTGCCGTGGTGCAATGGCTGCGCGACGGGCTGAAGATCATCCGCGCGGCATCCGAATCGCAGCCGCTGGCCGAAGCCGCCGACCCCGCGCAGCAGGTGGTGCTTGTGCCCGCCTTCACAGGGTTAGGCGCGCCCTACTGGAACGCCGAGGCGCGCGGCGCCGTCTTCGGCATGACCCGCAACACCGGACCGGCCGAGCTTGCCCGCGCGGCCCTGCAAAGCGTGGGGTTCCAGACGCGCGACCTTCTGGAAGCCATGACGGCCGACTGGCCGGAGGGCGACGAGGCCGGAGTGCTGCGCGTGGATGGCGGGATGGTGGCCAGCGACTGGACGATGCAGTTCCTGGCCGACATCCTGGGCGCGCCGGTCGACCGGCCGACCGTGGCCGAGACCACGGCGCTGGGCGCGGCGTGGCTGGCCGGGATGGACGCGGGCGTCTATCCCGCCGCCGACGAGTTCGCCAAAAGCTGGGCGCTTGAGCGCCGTTTCGAGCCGACGCTTGATTTGGCGGCGCGCGATGCGCTTTATGCCCGCTGGAAGCGCGCTGTCGCGGCCTGTCAGGCATTCTAGGCGATATCGGCTTTTCACCGCCGGGATATGAGTTAGGTTCGCCCCGTTGGCGCCAACGCCTGAGGTAACGACCATGACCCATCCCGAATTGCACAGCTCCGATATGCGGAGCGACGTGCTGTGGCATCTGAAGTATTCGCTGGGCAAGGACGAGGATCACGCGCAGATCTACGACTGGCGCGTGGCCCTGTCGCTGGCGGTGCGGGACCGGATCGTCGACCGCTGGTTCGCGGCGACGCGGGCGACCTATGCCGGCAAGGCCAAGCGCGTCTACTACCTGTCGATGGAATTCCTGATCGGGCGGCTTCTGGAAGACGCGATGATCAACCTCGGCGTCATGGACGAGGCCAAGGCGGTGTTCGACGGGCTCGGCCTGCCTTTCGACCGCATCGTCGAGGACGAGCCCGACGCGGCGCTGGGCAACGGCGGCCTTGGACGGCTTGCGGCCTGCTTCATGGAAAGCCTCGCGACGCTTGGGGTTCCGGCCTACGGCTATGGCATCCGCTACGAGCATGGCCTCTTCCGCCAGCGGTTCGAAGGTGGCCGGCAGATCGAGGAGCCCGAGGACTGGCTCACTCAGGCCCATGTCTGGGAATTCGAACGGCCCGAGGCGGCGTTCGAGATCGGCTTTGGCGGGCATGTTCACCGCACCGGCACGAGCCGGGGCATCTGGCGCCCGGCCGAGGCGGTGTTCGCCGAGGCGCATGACACGCCGGTGGTGGGCTGGCAGGGGCGCTGGGCCAATACGCTGCGGCTTTGGGCTGCCAAGCCCACCCGGCTTCTGGACCTCGAGCGGTTCAATGCCGGCGACTATACCGCCGCCTCGCAGCCCGAGACGCTGGCGCGCACGATCAGCCGGGTGCTCTATCCCGACGACACCACGGAAGGCGGCAAGGCGCTGCGTCTGAAGCAGGAGTATTTCTTCACGGCCGCGTCTCTGCGCGACATCCTGCGGCGGTTCGAAACGCAGCACGACGACCTGCGGCAGTTGCCCAGAAAGGTGGCGATCCAGCTGAACGACACGCATCCCGCCATCGCCGGGCCCGAGCTTGTGCGGCTGCTGCACGACGAGCGCGGCCTGCCCTTCGACGAGGCGATGGAGACCGCGCGCCAGTGCCTGAACTACACCAACCACACGCTTCTGCCCGAGGCGCTCGAAAGCTGGTCCGAGGGGCTGATGGGCCATCTTCTGCCCCGTCACCTTCAGATCATCGAGGCGATCGACGCCGCCCATCACAAGGCCTATCCCGCCCGCGAAGTGCATGTGCGCGAACACGGGCAGGTGCAGATGGGCACGCTGTCGTTCATCATGGCCAAGCGGGTGAACGGCGTGTCGGCGCTGCACACCGAATTGATGAAATCGACGGTCTTCAGTGACCTGAACGCCCTGCACCCCGAGCGGATCGTGAACGAGACGAATGGCGTCACGCCGCGGCGGTGGATTCTGGGCTGCAACCCGCGGCTTGGCGCCCTGATCACCGAGGCGCTGGGTGACGAGTGGGTCGGAAACGCCGAGGAACTGGACCGTCTGATCCCGCTTGCCGAGGATTCGGGTTTCGTCGACCGCTTTACCGCGATCAAGCGCGCGAACAAGGCGGATCTTGCTGCCTGGCTCAAACGCGAGCACGGCATGAGCGCGGATCCCGACGCGATGTTCGACATCCAGATCAAGCGTATCCACGAATACAAGCGCCAGCATCTGAACATCCTCGAGGCGATCGCGCTCTGGCAGGAGATCTCGGACAATCCGACCGGCGACTGGACCCCGCGGGTCAAGATCTTCGGCGGCAAGGCCGCGCCCGGCTACTGGTTCGCCAAGGAGATCATCCATCTGGTCAATGCGGTCGCGGCGCGGATCAACGCCGATCCCGTGACTTCGCCCTACCTGCGGGTGGTTTTCGCGCCGAACTACAACGTGTCGATGGCCGAGCGTCTGATCCCGGCGGCGGATCTCAGCGAACAGATCTCGACCGCCGGCAAGGAAGCGTCGGGCACCGGCAACATGAAGTTCGCGATGAACGGGGCGCTGACGATCGGCACGCTCGACGGCGCGAACGTCGAGATCCGCGATCATGTGGGGGCCGAGAACTTCTTTCTCTTCGGGATGACAGCGGACGAGGTCGTGGCGCGGCGCGAGGTGCCGAACCATGCGCGGCAGGCCATAGATGCCGATCCGCGCCTGGCGCGGGCCCTGTCCGCGCTGCGGGACGGAACATTCAGCCCCGGCAACCCGGGTCTTTTCGGCGGGATCGCCGACAACGTGGAACACCATGACTATTTCCTTGTCGCATCCGATTTCGGCGACTACTGGCGCGCAAGCCGCGAGGCCGACGCCGTCTATCGCGACCCGGCCCGATGGGGGCGCATGGCGCTGCTGAACACCGCTGGGTCGGGCTGGTTTTCGTCCGACCGGACGATCCGGGGCTACATGGCCGATATCTGGGACACCGCGCCGCTGGACATGCCGGATACGCTTGCCGCGGAATGATGGGCTAGCCGTCAGGCGCGGCCCGGTGCAAGGTGAGGGCATGGCCAGACCGACGAGGACGACCCTTCCGCCGCTTGATCCCGCGATTGCCGAGCGCATCGCGGGGGGCGCATTAGACGATCCCTTCGCGATCCTGGGCCCGCATGAGGATGGGGGCGCGGTGCGTGTGACCGCCTTCGATCCGGGCGCCGAGGCGATGTGGGCGGTTCAGGATGATGTGGCGCATCCCCTGCACGCGGCCGCTGTGCCGGGGGTGTTCAGCGGGCCGGTGGCCGCGCGGGCGCCTTATTTCCTGCGCGGCGAAGGCGGCGGGCAGCGCTGGGACTATGACGATCCCTACCGGTTCGGACCGGTGCTTGGCCAGATCGACGAATACCTGATCGGCGAGGGCACGCATGAACGGCTCTGGCACGTTCTGGGCGCGCATGTGATCGACCACGAGGGATCGCGCGGCACCCATTTCGCGGTCTGGGCGCCCAATGCGCGCTGCGTCGCGGTCGTGGGCGAATTCAACGGCTGGGACGAGCGCCGGCACCCGATGCGCAAGCGCGGCGCGACGGGCGTGTGGGAAATCTTCCTGCCCGGCGTGGCCGAGGGCGCGCGCTACAAGTATCGCATCGTCGGGCCCGATGGGTCCGTGCAGCCGCTGAAGGCCGATCCCGTGGGGTTCCGGTCGGAGCATGCGCCCAGCAACGCCTCGGTCGTGGCCGACATCACGGGCTACGGCTGGCACGACGATGCCTGGATGACGGCGCGTGCGGGGCACAACGACCGCACCGCACCGATTTCCATCTACGAGGTGCACCTGGGGTCGTGGCGGCGGCGCGTGGATGACGGCAACCGCCCTCTGTCCTACAAGGAGGCGGCGGTCGAACTGGTCGACTATGTCCGCGACATGGGGTTCACCCATCTCGAATTCCTGCCGCTCAGCGAATTCCCCTTCGACGGCTCCTGGGGCTACCAGCCGGTGGGGCTTTACGCCCCGACCATCCGGCACGGGCCGCCGCACGAGTTCCGTGATCTGGTCGACGCCGCGCACCAGGCAGGTCTGGGCGTGATCCTCGACTGGGTGCCCGGGCATTTTCCGACCGACGCGCATGGGCTGGGCCGGTTCGACGGGACGGCGCTTTACGAGCACGCCGACCCGAAGGAGGGGTTTCATCAGGATTGGAACACCCTGATCTACAACTACGGCCGGCGCGAGGTCTGCAACTACCTGATCTCGAACGCGCTTTACTGGCTGGAGGAGTACCATGTCGACGGTCTGAGGGTGGATGCGGTGGCGTCGATGCTTTACCGCGACTATTCCCGGCGCGAGGGCGAATGGGTGCCCAACATCCATGGCGGGCGCGAGAATTACGAAGCCATCGCCATGCTCCAGCGCATGAACGTGCAGGTCTACGGCAAGGTGCCGGGCATCCTGACGGCGGCCGAGGAATCGACATCGTTTCCCGGCGTGTCGCAGCCGGTGGATGCGGGCGGGCTTGGCTTCGGCTACAAGTGGAACATGGGCTGGATGAACGACACGCTGGACTACATGCAGCGCGATCCGGTCTACCGCCGGTTCCATCACCAGCAGATGACCTTCGGGCTGGTCTATGCTTTCTCGGAGAACTTCATCCTGCCGATCAGCCACGACGAGGTCGTGCACGGCAAGGGCTCGATGCTGGGCAAGATGCCGGGCGGCGAGTGGGAGAAGTTCGCCAACCTGCGCGCCTATTACGGCTTCATGTGGGGCCATCCGGGCAAGAAGCTTCTGTTCATGGGGCAGGAGTTCGCGCAGGGGCCTGAGTGGAACCACAACGCGCAACTCGACTGGGATGCGGCGGGGCGCGACCTGCACAAGGGTGTGCAGCGGCTGGTGCGCGATCTCAACACGCTCTACCGGGCCGAACCGGCGCTGCACGTCAGGGACTGCGAGCCGGAGGGATTCCAGTGGATCGACGCAGGCGACGCCGACCGGTCGGTCTTTTCCTGGGTGCGTCGGGGCGGGCCGGACGATCCGCCCATCGCCGTCATTTGCAATCTGACCCCGGTGGAGCGGCCCGACATGATCGTCGGGCTGCCGCTGGCGGGCGCCTGGGAGGAGGTCCTCAACACCGATGCCGAAATCTATGGTGGCGGCAACCGGGGCAATCTTGGCCGGATCGAAGCCACGGATGCGGGGGCGCAGGGACAGCCGGCGTCGGCCCCGGTCACGCTGCCTCCGCTTGGCACGGTGATGCTCAAATACAAAGGCTGACCGGGAGGGTCGGCCAAAGGGAGGGAACATGGCACCAAGGACGCAACGACTTTCGCAGCGCAGCATGGCCTTCGTTCTGGCGGGCGGGCGTGGCAGCCGCCTGAAGGAACTGACCGACCGGCGCGCCAAGCCGGCGGTCTATTTCGGCGGCAAGGCGCGGATCATCGACTTCGCACTGTCGAACGCGCTGAACTCCGGCATCCGCAAGATGGCCATCGCCACGCAATACAAGGCGCACAGCCTTATCCGGCATTGCCAGCGCGGCTGGAACTTCTTTCGCGCCGAACGCAACGAATACCTCGATATCCTGCCCGCCTCGCAGCGGGTGGACGAGGTGCACTGGTATCAGGGCACCGCGGATGCCGTGACCCAGAACATCGACATCGTCGACAGCTACAACGTCGACTACGTTCTGATCCTTGCCGGCGACCACATCTACAAGATGGATTACGAGGTGATGATCCAGCAGCACGTGGACACGGGCGCGGACGTGACCGTGGGCTGCCTGACCGTGCCGCGCGAAGAGGCCACGGCCTTCGGCGTGATGGCCGTGGACGCCAAGGGCCGCATCACCGAGTTTCTGGAGAAACCCGCCGATCCGCCGGGCACGCCCGAGGATCCGACCGTGGCGCTGGCGTCGATGGGGATCTACGTCTTCACCTGGAGTTTCCTGCGCGAGCTTCTGCTGAAGGACCAGAACGACCCGAATTCAAGCCACGACTTCGGCAGTGACCTGATCCCTGCGATCGTGAAGAACGGCAAGGCCGTGGCGCACCGGTTCGACGAAAGCTGCGTCCGCCATGCGCCCGAGGCGCCGGCCTACTGGCGCGATGTCGGCACGCTCGATGCGTTCTGGAAGGCCAATATCGATCTCACGGATTTCCTGCCCGAGCTTGACCTCTGGGATACGCAATGGCCGATCTGGACCTATTCGGAATCGGTGCCGCCCGCGAAATTCATCCATGACGAGGCCGACCGGCGCGGATCCGCGGTGTCGTCGATGGTGTCGGGCGGCTGCATCGTGTCGGGAACCGAAGTCCGCAACTCCATCCTCTACACCATGGTGCACACCAATTCCTACGCGATGCTGGATCATGCGGTGATGCTTCCGCATTCCTTCGTCTCGCGCCACGCGCGCCTGACCAAGGTGATCGTGGACCGGGGTGTCTACATTCCCGACGGCCTTGTCGTGGGCGAGGATCCCGAGGAAGACGCCAAGTGGTTCCGCGTGACCGAGGGAGGCGTCACGCTGATCACCCAGACGATGCTCGACCGGAGGGCCGAGGCGACATGAGGCAGGCGCTTTCGGTCGCGTCCGAATGCGTGCCCTTCGTCAAGACGGGCGGGCTGGCCGATGTCGCGGGGGCCTTGCCCGCCGCGCTGGCCGGACATGGCTGGGAGACGCGTACGATCCTGCCGGGCTACCGGCAGGTGATGGCCGCGCTGAAGCGGCCGAAGGCGGTCCTGACCGAGGACGACCTCTTCGGGGGAAAGGCGCGGGTCCTGTCGGCGAAGGCGGCGGGGCAGCAGATTCTCGTGCTCGACGCGCCGCATCTCTTCGACCGGCCGGGGGGGCCCTATCTCGACCCCAATGGGACGGATTGGCCTGATAACGCCGAACGCTTTGCCGCGCTGGGCTGGATGGCGGCGCGGGTGGCGGCCGAGGGCATCGCGGGGTTCGCGCCCGAGGTTCTGCATGTCCACGACTGGCAGGGCGGTTTCGCACCGGTCTACCTGACCGAAATGGGCGCGCGCGACCGCGTTGGCAGCGTGCTGACCATCCACAACATCGCCTTTCACGGCCTCGCGCCCGCGTCGCAGCGCGACCGCCTGCGCCTTCCGGCGTCGGGGTTTTCGCAGGACGGGTTCGAGTTCTGGGGGCAGATCAATGCGCTCAAGGCGGGGATCGTCTGGGCCGACCGGATCACGACGGTCAGTCCGACCTATGCCGAGGAACTGAAAACGCCCGAGTTCGGCTGGGGTCTCGACGGGGTGCTGCGGATGCGCGGCGCGGATTTCGGCGGTATCCTGAACGGCATCGACCTCGACATCTGGAACCCGGCCACCGACCCCGAGATCGATCAGTTTACCGCCCCGTCGGGCAAGCGCAGGGCCCGCGCGCGGCTGCGGCACGAATTCGGGCTCGCCCGAGGCCGAGGGGCCGCTGGCCGTGGTGGTGTCGCGGCTGAGCGAGCAGAAGGGTCTGGACCTGCTTCTCGATGCCTTGCCGGCACTGACCGACCGGGGCGGACAGATCGTGCTGCTGGGCTCGGGAGACCGGCGGCTTGAATTCGAATGGCAGCGCGCGGCGCAGCATCCGGGCGTCGCGGTCCATATCGGTTATGACGAGGGGCTGTCGCACCGCGTCATCGCCGGGGGCGACGCGATCCTCGTGCCGTCGCGGTTCGAGCCCTGCGGGCTGACGCAGATGTACGGGCTGCGCTATGGCACGATCCCGGTGGTGGCGCGCACCGGCGGTCTGGCCGATACGGTGATCGACGCAAGCCCCGTGGCTCTGCGCAGCGGCGTGGCGACGGGCCTCCAGTTCCACCCGGTGACGGCCCATGCGCTGGCCGGGGCGCTGGGGCGGATGTGCGACCTTTACCGCCAGCCCAAGGTCTGGGCGCGGATGCAGAAGAACGCGATGCGGCAGGACGTGGGCTGGGACCTTGCCGCCGCCGATTATGCCGGGCTTTATGCCGAGGTGAGCCGCCGGTGAAACCCATGAGCACTCTGACCGCTGGTCGCCCGGCCCCGCTGGGCGCGACCCCGATGGAAGGGGGCGTGAACTTCGCGCTGTTCTCGGAACACGCGACACGGGTGACGCTGTGCCTCTTCGACGATCGCGGGCGCGAGACCAGGGTCGACCTGCCCGAACGGGACGGCCATGTCTGGCATGGTCATGTCCTGGGCATCGGGCCGGGCCAGCTTTACGGCTACCGCGTCGACGGACCCTATCGCCCCGCCGAAGGGCACCGCTTCAACGCCAACAAGTTGCTTCTCGACCCCTATGCGCGCCACATCACCGGCTACCCGCGCTGGCACGAGACGCTGATGGGCTATCGCGTCGGCCACAAGGATGCGGACCTCAGCTTCGACACCCGCGACAGCGCGCAGCACATGCCCAAATGCGTGGTCGAGGACACAAGGATGCCGCAGGTCGTGCGTCCGGCGACGCCGCTGCGCGACACCGTCGTCTACGAGGCGCATGTGAAGGGGATGACCCGGCTGCATCCCGAGGTGCGCGACCGGGGGACCTTCCTGGGCCTTGCGTCCGAACCCGTGCTCGACCACCTGACCAAGCTTGGGATCACCGCGATCGAGCTTTTGCCGGTCCACGCCTTCCTGACCGACCGTTTCCTGGTCGAGCGGGGGCTGACGAATTACTGGGGCTACCAGAGCATCGGCTTCTTCGCGCCCGAACCGCGCTATCTTTCGCGCGGGCGGATCGCCGAGTTCCGGCAGATGGTCGACAGGTTCCACGGCGCCGGGATCGAGGTGATCCTCGACGTGGTCTACAACCACACCGGCGAGGGCAACGAGCTTGGCCCGACCCTGTCGTTCCGGGGGATCGACAACGCAAGCTACTACCGGCTCGAACATGAGCGGCGCCACTACGTCAACGACACCGGGACCGGCAACACGGTGAACATCAGCCACCCGATGGTGCTGCGGATGGTGATGGATTCCCTGCGCTACTGGGTCGAGGTGATGGGGGTCGACGGCTTCCGTTTCGACCTGTGCAGCACGCTGGGGCGGACGGCGCACGGGTTCGACCGGGAAAGCGCCTTCTTCGCGGCGATCCGGCAGGACCCTGTCCTGAACCGGGTCAAGCTGATCGCCGAGCCCTGGGACATCGGGCCTGGGGGCTATCAGCTGGGGGCCTTTCCGCCGCCCTTCCTCGAATGGAACGACCGCTATCGCGACGGGGTGCGGCGGTTCTGGCGGGGCGACGCGGGACGTGTGCCGGACCTTGCCGCACGGATCACCGGATCGGCGGCCGAGTTCGACCATTCGGGGCGCGCGGCGACAAGTTCGGTCAATTTCCTGACCGCCCATGACGGCATGACGCTTGAGGACGTGGTGTCCTATTCGCACAAGCACAACGACGCCAATGGCGAGGACGGGCGTGACGGCCATGCCGAGGATTTCTCGGACAACATGGGGGTCGAGGGGCCGGCTGCCGACGAGGCGATCCGCGCCGCACGCGACCGGCGCAAGCGCGCGATGATGGCCACGCTTCTGCTGTCGCAGGGCACGCCGATGATCCTTGCGGGCGACGAGTTCGGCCACAGCCAGAACGGCAACAACAACGCCTACAACCAGGACAACGAGACGACCTGGATCGACTGGGGCACGGTGGATCACGCGTTCCTCGACTTCACGCGGCGGTTGCTCGCGTTCCGCAAGGCGCATCCGATCCTGCGCCAGACCATGTTCCTGCATGCCCGCGAACGCGCCATCGACCGGATCGAGGACCTGTTCTGGTGGCGCGCCGACGGCGCCGAGATGCAGACCGCCGACTGGGACGACCCCGACGCCGACTTTGTCGCGGTCGAGATGCGCACGGCGTCCGGCACGCCGTTCTACGCCACCGCCGAATACGCGATCTTCGTGGCCTTCAACGCGGGAGAGGCCCGGCAGGTGAAGCTGCCCGATCCGCCCGACGGCCGCGTCTGGAGCCACCAGATCGACACTGCCCGCCCCGCGATGCGCGCCGCGCGCGCGACGGACGGACAGATCGACATGGCAGGTCAATCGGTGGCGGTCTGCGTTCTGCTGCCGGCGGACTGAACCCGGAACCACGGATCAGGGAGGATCACATGGAACGTCTCAGCGTCCAGACCCGGCCGATCGACGGCCAGAAACCCGGAACCTCCGGACTGCGCAAGCAGACGCGGGTCTTCATGGGGCCGCACTACCTCGAGAATTTCGTCCAGTCGATCTGGAACGCGCTGGGAGGCGTTACGGGCAAGACGCTGGTCCTGGGTGGCGACGGGCGGTTCTTCAACGACCGTGCGGCGCAGGTGATCCTGCGCATGGCCGAGGCGTCGGGCGCCGCGAAGGTGATCGTGGGGCAGGATGCCGTCCTGTCGACGCCGGCGGCATCGCATCTGATCCGGCTGCGCAAGACGGACGGCGGGATCATCATGTCGGCCAGTCACAATCCCGGCGGCATCGACGAGGATTTCGGCGTCAAGTTCAACGGCCCCAACGGCGGGCCGGCCGCCGAGGAGCTGACCAACCGCATCTTCGCGGAAACCCGCAAGGTCACGCAGTACGACATCCTCGAAGCGCAGGACATCGATCTATCGACGCCCGGCACCCGGCGCTTCGGCGCGCTGGAGGTCGAGGTGGTCGACCCGGTGACGGATTATGCCGACCTGATGGAGACCCTGTTCGATTTCGACGCGATACGGGCGCTGCTGGCGGGCGGGTTCCGCATCGCCTTCGACGCGATGCACGCGGTGACCGGGCCCTATGCCGTCGAGATCTTCGAACGGCGTTTGGGGGCAGCACCTGGCAGCGTGCGCAACGCGACACCCCTGCCCGATTTCGGCGGGGGGCACCCGGACCCGAACCCGACCTGGGCCCGGCACCTCGTGGACGAGGTGATGGGGCCGGACGCGCCCGATTTCGCGGCGGCCTCGGACGGGGACGGCGACCGGAACATGATCCTCGGCAAGGGCGTCTATGTCACGCCGTCGGACAGCCTCGCGGTGCTTGCGGCCAATGCGCATCTGGTGAAGGCCTATCGCGGCGGGCTGGCGGGTGTGGCGCGGTCGATGCCCACATCGCGCGCGGTGGATCGCGTCGCGGCGAAACTGGGGATCGACTGTTTCGAGACGCCGACCGGCTGGAAGTTCTTCGGCAACCTTCTCGACGCGGGCCGGATCACGCTTTGCGGCGAGGAAAGCGCGGGCACCGGCTCGGACCATGTGCGCGAGAAGGACGGGGTCTGGGCGGTGCTGATGTGGCTTGCGATCCTGGCCGAGCGGAAGATGCCGGTGGCCGATCTCCTGCGCGCGCATTGGGCCGAGTATGGGCGCAACTACTACTCCCGCCACGATTATGAGGCGGTGGAAACAGCGAAGGCCGAGGCGGTGATGACCCGTGTGCGCGATGCGCTGGGGCGCCTGCCGGGGCAGACCGTGGCGGGCCTGACCGTGAGCGAGGCCGACGAATTCACCTATACCGATCCCGTGGACGGGTCCGTCAGTTCGGGGCAGGGCCTGCGGGTCGCCTTCGATGGCGGCGCGCGCTTCGTGCTGCGGCTGTCGGGCACCGGAACGGTGGGCGCGACCTTGCGGGTCTACTATGAGATGGTCGAGGAAGACCCGGCGCGCCATGCGCTTGACCCCGCCGACGCGCTGGGGCCGGTGATTGCGGCCAGCCAGCAGATCGCGGGCATCGCCGAGCTGACAGGCCGTACGGCCCCGGACGTGGTGACCTGACTCAGGATCCGTTCGACCGCCAACCGGACGCCGGTCGTCGCAGTGGCAGGCGAGGCTTTGGGGAAGATGTGGGTGGGTTCGCAAGCGGAGACCCGAGGCCGAACTCGAGGCGGTTGGGGCCGCCATTCATGGCGATGAGTTGTCGGACGAGGTCCGGGTGGCCGTCGTCTATCGGCAGGCGCCGCGCAGCGATGCGATGATCGAGGTTGTCGAGCGCGCGCCCGGTGTCAGGGTGATCGAAAGCTTCGTGCGAACCCGAGAGACCGGGCGTGCGACCGTGGCGGTGCGACCGGGCCACGGATAGATGTTGGACGCCGTGGCCATGCGTGCGCCTTCGGCCGATCTGGCCGTCGAAGCGGACGCGGTATGGGAAAGACTCTGGGCCACCTGACGGTCTCGGTTCCTGGCTCGGGTCCCGACTGATGCGCGATCAGTCGCGGTCGGTGTCGATCACCCAGCCGCCGGGGCCGACCATTGCGTCCGGAAGCGTGGCGAGAAAGATCTCGCGCAGAACCAGACAGGTGATTGCACTCATGACGATCGTGTCGAAAGAAACGGAAAACAGGGCACTCATGACGGCCTCCTGACCTCTGTGATTGCAGCCAATAAGCCGGTCAATCCGGGCAGGAAAAAGGCGCGCAAAAGGTAATTTGGGCACCCTTGCAGGGCATTTCAGGGAAATTCCGCGAAAGGATCCCGGGGATAGCGCACCCCTGTCAGGTAAAGCCCGTCGGGCGGCGCGACGGGGCCGCAGCGGGTGCGGTCGCGCGCCTGAAGGGCGGTGGCGATGTCCGCCGGACGCCATTTGCCGGCGCCGACGCATTCCAGCGACCCCACGAAGCTGCGGACCTGATTGTGCAGGAAGCTCCGGGCGCGGAAACGCAGGCGGATCTCGGGGCCGTGGAACGTGTCTTCGACCGTCACCGTCGCCTCGTCGAGCGTCTTCACCGGGCTGTCGGCCTGGCACATGGAAGACCGGAACGTGGTGAAGTCGTGATGTCCGACCAGCAGGGCCGCGCCCTCGGCCATGGCGTCCGGGTCGAGGGGCCGCCCAACGCGCCAGGCCAGGCCCGCGTCATGGGTCAGCGGGGCACGGCGCGGCACGATGCGATAGAGATAACTGCGCTCGAGCGCCGAGAAGCGCGCGTGCCAGTCGGGATCGACGAGTGGCGGCGGCGCGGATGGCGATCGGAGCGGGCTTGAGGTGATGGTTCAAGGCCTCGCACAGGCGGAACGGGTCCCAGTCACCGTCGAGGTCGCAATGCGCGACCTGCCCCAGGGCATGAACGCCCGCGTCGGTTCGACCCGCAGCCGCGATACGCTCCACCCCCGGGTCGAGCACCCGCAAAGCGGCCTCGACCGCGCCCTGCACCGAGGGCGCGTTCTCCTGCCGCTGCCAGCCCGCGAAAGGCCCGCCGTGATATTCGATGAGAAGCGCATAGCGTGGCATGGCCGCGCCCTTAGCCGCCCGCCCCGGATTTGGCAACGTCCGCAGCCGGGACGCGGCCTGACGTATGGCCGGGGTGGCGCATGCGACGTGGCGTGTCTATCTAGGGGCAAGCGACCGAGAAAGGCCTTTCCGTTGATCCTTCAGGACATTGCCGATGGGGTGACCCGGGGCGTCGAGACCACGATCTCGACGGTGTCCGAGGCGTTTTTCGAGCCGGTGATCCGGCTGGGGGTCACGGGGCTGTCCCGCGCGGGCAAGACGGTGTTCATAACCTCGCTGGTCGCGAACCTCATCGCCCGGGGGCGGATGCCGCAGCTTGTGGCGGCGGCGAACGGGTCGATCCGCACCGCCTATCTTCAGCCCCAGCCCGACGACACGGTGCCGCGCTTCGACTATGAAACGCATCTGGCTGCCCTGACCGGTCCGGCCCCGCACTGGCCCGACAGCACACGGTCGATCAGCGAATTGCGGCTGTCGCTTCGGGTGCAGCCGTCGGGGTTCCTGTCGGGGCTGACGGGGCCGAAGACGGTCCACCTCGACATCGTGGATTATCCGGGCGAGTGGCTCCTCGATCTGGGATTGCTCGACAAGTCCTATGCCGACTGGTCGGCCGAAACCCTTGCCCGCGCCGCGCCGCGTGCGCAGGCGGCGGCGTTCCGGGCAGCGGTCGAGCAGACGGCGGGTGACGCCCCGCTGGACGAACCCACGGCCAAGGCGTTGGCGGCGGCCTTCACCGGCTATCTGACCGACGCGCGCGAGGCGGGGTTTTCCGACTGCACGCCGGGGCGGTTCCTTCTGCCCGGCGATCTGGCGGGGTCGCCGGTTCTGACCTTCGCGCCGCTGGCGCAGCCCGAAAGGACCCCGCGCGGCAGCCTCTGGCGCGAGTTCGAGCGGCGGTTCGAGGCCTACAAGCGGTCGGTCGTCAAACCCTTCTTCCGCGACCATTTCGCCCGGATCGACCGGCAGGTCGTGCTGGTCGACGTGCTGGGCGCGATCCATGCCGGGCCACCGGCGGTCGAGGACCTGCGGGTGGCGATGGCCGATATCCTTGGCGCCTTTCGGCCCGGGCGGAACGCGTTCCTGAGCCAGCTTCTGCTGGGCAAGCGGGTCGAGAAGATCCTCTTCGCCGCGACCAAGGCCGACCATCTGCACCACAGCCAGCACGGACGGCTGACGGCGATTGCCGAGGCGCTTCTGGCCGATGCCAAGGCGCGGGCCGACTTCTCGGGCGCGCAGACGCAGGCGATGTCGATCGCCGCACTTCGGGCGACGACCGAGGATACGACCACGCATGAAGGGCGGACGCTCGACGTGGTGCGGGGCCGGCTGATGGGGTCGGACAAGCGCGCGGCCTTCTATCCCGGTGAGTTGCCCGAGGACCCCGCCAAGTTGCTGGCCCCGGCCCGCAAGGGGGCCGACGCCTGGCTTGACGCGGATTATTCGGTGATGAGTTTCGCGCCGCATCCGCTGGACCTGAAACCCGGCGAGGGACCGCCGCATATCCGGCTCGATCGGGCGGCGCAGTTTCTGATCGGTGACCGGCTGTGAGAATGCCATGAGCGACCGCAAGGGCCCCGTCCTGATCGAGATCGACGACCGCGACGCCGCACAAAGCCCGGCCGAGGCGCCGCCAGTCGTGGACAGCGGCGAACCGCTGCCGACGGGCCAGGCGATGCAGACGATGGCCGCGCTGGCCGCGCGCCGACCCTCTGCCCTTGGCCGGTGGTTCTGGCGGCTGCTCGTGGCGATCCTGACGTTCTTCCTGTCGGTGGCCGCGTGGAACGTCGTGACCGGGCTGGTCGCACGGTCGCCGGTGCTGGGCTATGTCGCGCTCGGGCTTCTGGCGGCATTCGTGCTGGTCTGCCTGGCCATCATCATCCGCGAATGGGCGGCCATTTCGCGGCTGGCGCGGCTCGACAAGCTGCATGCAGCGGCTTCCGAGGCGCTGGCTTCGAACGACGTGGGCAAGGCGCAGGGTGTCGTGGACCGGATGCTGGCGCTTTATGCAGGCCGGCCAGACCTGCGCTGGGGGCGCGAGAAGCTCGAAGCGCGGCGGGGCGAGGCTGTGGATGCCGACGCCTTGCTCGAAACCGCCGAGGCCGAACTGCTGCCCGGCCTCGATGCCGCTGCCCGGCGCGAGATCGAGGCCGCCGCGCGTCAGGTGGCGGCGGTCACGGCGCTGGTGCCCATCGCCTTCGCCGATGTCTTCGCCGCGCTGACGGCGAACATCCGCATGATCCGCCGCATCGCCGAGATCTATGGCGGGCGCAGCGGCGTTCTGGGCGGCTGGCGGCTGACGAAGTCGGTCCTGCAGCACCTTGTTGCCACCGGCGCGGTGGCAGTGGGTGACGACCTGATCGGGTCGGTCGCAGGGGGCGGGCTGCTGTCGAAGGTGTCACGCCGCTTCGGCGAAGGTGTCATCAACGGAGCGCTGACCGCGCGGGTGGGAATCGCCGCCGTCGAGGTCTGCCGCCCGCTGCCCTTCCGCGCGCTGAAGCGGCCCACGGTCACCGGGGTCGTCCAGCGGGCGCTGACGGGGCTGTTTCCGGGGCAGGGAGAAGGCGGCGGGATTAGGCCGCGCGACCTCAGCGTTCGATCGGCATGCCGACCATGCTGCCCCATTCCGTCCAGGAGCCGTCGTAGACGCGGACATCCCGGTATCCGAGGATCTCGGTCATCGCGAAACGCGCCAGGGTCGCGCGATGCGCGAGACGGCAATAGGAGATCACGGGGGTCTCGGGGTCCGGCACATGGGTGCCGAAGATTTCGCGCAACTCCTGCGCCGACTTGAACGAGGTATCCTCGTTCAGAAGCGCCTCGAACGGCAGGTGGCGGGCGCCGGGGACCCGACCGGCGCGTTCGGCTCCGACATCGGGCTTTCCCGGGACGCCGACCCGCAGACCCGAGTATTCCTCGTGGGACCGATGGTCCAGAATGACGCAGTTCGGGTCTCCGATCGCCTTGAGAACGTCATCCCTCCGCGCGCGGCTTCGTTCGTTCCGGGGGCTGGGAACATAGTCGGCAGGGGTCACCCGGGGTGTGTCCCGGTCGATCGGCCGCCCTTCGCGTTCCCATTTCGTCTTGCCGCCATCCAGAAGCCGGACATCGGGATGGCCCAGCATCCTGAAGACCCACCACGCATAGGTGCCGAATTGCACGGGTGCTCCGTAGAGGACCACGGTGGTGTCCCGCGTGACGCCGGCCGCCCCCAGCCTTTCCGAGAAGATGTCACCGGACGGAAACTCGCGCTCGAACGGGTCCCACAGCGCGTCTTTCCAGTTCCATCCCACGGCCCCGGGAATATGACCCTCGTGGTAGGAGTCGAGGCCGACCCAATCGACCTCGATGACACGAAGGGACGGATCGGAAAGATGATCGGCAAGCCAATCCGTAGTGACGAGTGACGGCATCTTTCGGGTCCTCCGGGCGGTTGCCCGCGCAGGTAATCACCTTTCCATACGGTAGGACAACGATCCCGGCAGCCTTTCGGGTCGGCCTCCCGCGAAAGACCCGGTGTTCCGGCAAATCCGCCGCTCTGGCCAGCCCGCTACGTGCCTTCGCGCACCGTGTCGATCATCAGCTGCACGTTCGCGGGGTCGGCGTCCGGCGTGATGCCGTGGCCGAGGTTGAAGATGTGCGGGCCTTTCGAGAAGGCCTTCACGATGCGCCGGGTCTCGGACACCAGCGCGTCGCCGCCGGTGACCATGTGGCCGGGGGCGAGGTTGCCCTGCACGCAGCCGTCGACCTGCACATGTTCCGCCGCCCAGTCTGCGCTGACCGAGTTGTCGATGGCGACGCAGTCCGCCCCGGTGGCCCTGGCGAAGCCGATGTAGCCGTCGCCCGCCTCGCGCGGGAAGGCGATGATCGGCAGGCCGGGGTGGCGGGACTTGAGCTCGGCGATGATGCGTTTGGCGGGCTCGAGCGAATAGCGCGTGAAATCCTCGCCCTTGAGCGAGCCGGCCCAGCTGTCGAAGAGCTTGACCACCTCGGCGCCGGCCTGGACCTGCATCGAGAGGTATTCGATCGTGGCCTCGGTCAACCGCTCCATCAGCGCCTCGAAGAGCGCGCGGTTTTCGGCCTTGAGTGCATGGGCCGGGCCCTGGTCGGGTGTGCCGCGCCCGGCGATCATGTATGTCGCCACCGTCCAGGGCGCGCCGGCAAACCCGATCAGCGTCGTCTCGTCGGGCAGATCGCGCGACAGGATGCGCACGGTCTCGTAGACCGGGGCGAGGTGGTCGTGAATGTCGCCCGGGCCTTTCAGCTTTGCGAAGTCGGCCTCGGCCGTGATCGTCGAGAGGCGCGGGCCTTCGCCGGTGACGAACCACAGGTCGGCCCCAAGCGCGTCGGGGATCAGAAGGATGTCGGCGAAGAGGATCGCGGCGTCGAAACCGTAGCGGCGGATCGGCTGGAGCGTGACTTCGGCCGCAAGCTCCGGGTTGTAGCACAGCGACAGGAAATCGCCCGCCTGCGCCCGCGTCGCGCGGTATTCAGGCAGGTAGCGCCCGGCCTGCCGCATCATCCAGATCGGCGGGATGGGAAGCGTCTCGCCCGCAAGGGCCCGAAGAAGCAATTTTTCTGTCACCGTCTCACCTTAGCTCTTGTTCGGACCGTGGTCCCAACTGCGACGCCCAAAGTCAATACGGCATGGTTGTCAGGCGCGGCTGACAGGTCTAAACGAAGCGTCATGACGCTGATTTTGCCATCGCCCGAGGCCCCGCTTCGGATCGGAACCCGGGGATCGCCGCTGGCGCTGGCCCAGGCCCATGAAACCCGTCGCCGCCTGATGGCGGCCTTCGACCTGCCCGAAGAGGCGTTCGAGATCGTGGTCATCAAGACCACGGGCGACCGTGTGCTGGACCGCCCGCTGAAGGAGATCGGCGGCAAGGGTCTGTTCACCCGCGAGATCGAGGACGACATGCTGGCTGGCCGCATCGACATCGCGGTTCACTCGATGAAGGACATGCCGGTGGCGCAGCCCGAGGGGCTGATGCTGGACTGCTACCTGCCGCGCGAAGATGTGCGCGACGCCTTCGTGTCGCCAAATGCGGGCAGGGCTGGCCGACCTTGCGGCGGGCACGCGGGTCGGCACGTCAAGCCTGCGGCGCAAGGCGCAGCTTCTCAACCGGCGTCCCGATCTCGAGGTGGTGGAGTTTCGCGGCAACGTCCAGACCCGGCTGAAGAAGCTGGACGAAGGTGTGGCGGCCTGCACCTTTCTGGCCATGGCCGGGCTGAACCGGCTGGGCATGACCCATGTCGCCCGGGCGACCATCGCCCCCGAAGAGATGCTGCCAGCGGTGGCGCAGGGCGCGATCGGGATCGAGCGGCGGGCCGACGATTCGCGCGCTGCCGGATTGCTCGAGGCGATCCACGACGGCCCGACCGGGCTGCGGCTTGCGGCCGAACGGGCGTTTCTGGCCGCCCTCGACGGGTCCTGCGAGACGCCGATCGCCGGGCTGGCCGAGCTTGACGGCGGCGCCCTGCGGCTGCGCGGCGAGATCCTGCGCACCGATGGGTCCGAGGCCCTGGCCGACGACCAGACAGGCGCGGTCGAGGATGGTCCCGAGATGGCGCGCGCGATGGCCGCGGGCCTTCTGGGCCGCGCGGGCGACGGGTTCTTCGACTGGCGCTGAGGCGCGCTCAGATCGCCGAACTGTGTCCCTCGCTTGCCGCGTAGGCGTCGACGTAGCGGGCGATCATGCGCGCAAGCTCGCGCGCCTCGGGGCGGATCGTGATTGCCCCTGCCGTATGCCCCAGCATGTTCGGGAACGCGGTGTCGATGCCCTTCAGCCGGTCGGCGACCTCCGACGGGCCGCGGCCCGTACGTCGGGCGACCTCGGCGAAGTCGACGGCAAACTCGCACATCAGCGCCTCGATGATCGCGCTGCGCAGGATGTCCTCGTCGGAAAAGACGTGGCCGCGCACGGTGGCAAGACGGCCCGCAAGAATGGCTTCCTGATATTTCGAGGTCGCGGGCGCATTCTGGGCGTAGCCGCCGGGAAACCGCGAAATCGCCGAAGCGCCAAGGCCGACAAGGACCGGCACGGCGTCGTCGGTATAGCCCTGGAAGTTGCGGCGCAGCCGTCCTTCCCGCGCGGCCACCTCAAGCCCGTCGCCGGGACGGGCGAAATGGTCGATCCCGATCTCGGCGTAGCCGTCCCAGAGAAAGAGCTTGCGCGCGGTGTCATAAAGACCCAGCCGCGCCTCGGCGGCGGGGAGGGCCTCGGTCGGGATCATCTGCTGGCGCTTGGCCATCCATGGCACATGGGCATAGCCGTAAAGCGCCACCCGGTCGGGCGCGAGCGACATCACCTTCTGGACGCTGTCGGCGATGCGTGCTTCGGTCTGGTGCGGAAGGCCATAGAGAAGGTCGATATTCAGACTCGAGATACCGTGGGCGCGCAGGGCGTCGACCGTCTTCTTCGTGACTTCGAAGCTTTGCGGGCGGCCGATGGTCTTCTGAATGACCTCGTCGAAGTCCTGCACGCCGATGCTGGCGCGGTTCATTCCCATCTCGGCCAGCGCGTCAAGCCGGGCCTCGTCGATCTCGCTCGGGTCGATCTCGACCGAGAATTCGGCGTCGTCGGTCATCGGGATCGCGGCCTTCACCGCGCCTGCCAGGTCGCGAATCATTTCGGGCGTCAGAAGCGTCGGTGTGCCCCCGCCCCAGTGCAGCCGCGCGATCCGGACGCCCTGCGGCAACTTGTCTGCGACCAGCGCGATCTCACGCTTGAGCGTTTCGAGATACCCCGCGACGGGCTTTGCCGAGGACGTTCCCTGGGTGCGACAGGCGCAGAACCAGCAGAGCCGCCGACAAAAAGGAATATGCAAATAAAGGGATATCTCACTGTCAGGCGCGATTGACATGAGCCACTGTCCCATGTCGCGCGGACCCACCGACGGCGAGAAGTGATTGGCCGTCGGATAGCTTGTGTATCGGGGCACGCGGGCATCGAAAAGACCTAGCCTGCGGAGTTGCGAAATCCTGTCCATAGTGAGACGATAGGATAGCGAACAGGGAGCCCGCTTTGATCCGTGTCAAACGGGCGGTGTGAAGAATGACCCAGCCAGTGATCGACCTGAAGGACTGCGTTGATTGCCCGATCCGGCATCGCGCGGTCTGTGCACGCTGTGAGCCGGACGAACTGGACCGTCTCGAACAGGTGAAATACTACCGCAGCTTCGAGGCGGGTCAGACCATCCTGTGGTCAGGCGACAAGATGGAATTCGTCGCCTCAGTGGTGACCGGCATCGCGACGCTCAGCCAGACCATGGAGGATGGGCGCACCCAGATGGTGGGGCTTCTGCTGCCGTCGGATTTCATCGGCCGGCCCGGGCGGGATTCGGCACCCTATGACGTCACGGCGGTGTCGGATGTCACCCTGTGCTGCTTCCGGCGCCGGCCCTTCGAGGAGCTGATGGTGACGACGCCGCATGTGAGCCAGCGTCTGCTCGAGATGGCGCTGGACGAACTGGATGCGGCGCGGGAATGGATGCTGCTTCTGGGGCGCAAGACCGCGCGCGAGAAGATCGCCAGCCTGATCGCGATCATCGCCCGCCGTGATGCCGAATTGCGCTCGGCGCTGACGCGCAACGGCCAGTTGTCGGTCGACCTTCCTCTGACGCGTGAATCGATGGCGGACTATCTTGGTCTCACGCTGGAAACGGTCAGCCGCCAGATCTCGGCGCTCAAGCGCGAGGGGATCATCCGGCTCGAGGGCAAGCGCAAGGTGGTCATTCCCGATTTCGACCGCCTGATGGAAGAGACCGGCGACGATACCGACGGCGGGCCACTGGCCTGAAATCGGGTCCGGGACGGTCGCGCCCCCCGGGTCGTCCTTCCGGCGCGATGGCCGACTCCGGGGCGTTCCGGGCAGACTCACACCGGCGTCCGTTTGCCATTTGTTCAAAAATCGCTACTATAACCTCCCAAGAACAAAACAAAATTTTGGCGGGTTCAAATGAATAGTGTTCTCAGGACAACCTGGGACGACTTTGTCGTTCCGATGGTGCAGCGACCAAAGCGCCTGCAGGTCGCGGCGCTTTGCTATCGCGGCGAGGGAGTCGAAACCGAGGTGTTGCTGGTGACCAGCCGCGACACCGGTCGCTGGATCATTCCCAAGGGCTGGATGATGCGGGGGCTCGATGCACGCGGTGCTGCGCTGCGCGAGGCATGGGAAGAGGCCGGCGTGCGCCGGGGGCAAGGCGCCGACAAGCCGATCGGGTCCTACACCTATGACAAGCACCTCGACTCGGGCTGGTCTTTCCCGATCGAAACCCTGGTATTCCTGGTCGAGGTCGAGGAACTGAGCGACGAGTTCCCCGAATGCCACGAGCGCGAGCGCCGGTGGGTAAAGCCGTCCGAGGCCGCGACCATGGTGCAGGAGCCGGGGCTGAAATCGATCCTTCGGGCGCTTTAGCGCCGCTTGCCCCTGCCGCCCCAGGAAAGCACCGCGCTTCCTTGATTTCTCCGTCGATCGCGCCTGGCAGCCCGTTTCGACCGAAGGAGAAAGACCGATGAGCGACATCGACGGCGACGGGCATCGCCTCGGCCGGGTTCGTCGCGGTGAACTGGCCGACGATAGGGGCGATTGCCGAGAGCTGGGTGATTTCGCCGGTGCTCGGCGGTCTGATCGCGGCAGTCTTCCTGTGGTTCATCAAGGCACAGATCATCTACCGCGACGACAAGATCGCGGCGGCCCGGGTCTGGGTTCCGGTCCTGGTGGGCGTCATGGCGGGGGCCGTTGCCGCCTATCTTGCGCTGAAGGGTCTGAACCGGCTGATCGACGTGGCGAATGCCGTGGGGCCGCTGGCCGAGATCGTGCAGGCTTCGCAGTCGAACAGTTTCGGCGGGGCGGTCAGCATCCCGTTCTGGGTGATGATCATCGGCGCCTTCGGAATCTCGTTCGCGCTGTTCCTGTTCGGGCCAAAGCTGATCCGGATGGTCGGCAGCCAGATCACCAAGTTCAACCCGATGCGGGCCTACTGCGTTGCGCTGTCGGCTGCGATCACGGTGATCATTGCGAGTGCGATGGGCCTGCCGGTGAGTTCCACCCACATCGCCGTCGGCGCGGTGTTCGGGGTGGGCTTCTTCCGGGAATGGCATGGCGAGCGTCGTCTGCGCCGTGCCCGCGTGTCGCTGCCCGACGAGCTGCGCCTCGCGCCGGAAGAGCGGCGCCGCCGCAAGCTGGTGCGGCGCTCGCATTTCGTGACCATCGTGGCGACCTCGATCATCACGGTTCCGGCGGCGGCCCTTCTGTCGGCGCTGATCTTCCTGGAGGGACCGGCGGCGCTCTTAATGCGCCATCAGCACCGGACGCTCGCAGGCCTCGAGCATGTTGCGCGTGGCGCCACCGAGAATGGCCTCGCGCAGTCGGGAATGGCCGTAGGCTCCCATCACCATGAGATCGGCGTCGATATCCCGGCAGTGGCGGCACATCACGTCCGAGACCCGCGGAAGTGTGCGGGCAAGGACCGAGATGTCGGCCCGCACCCCGTGCCGCGCCAGCATCTCGGCCAGAAGGCCGCCCGGATCGCTGCGCTCGGGGCCGTGCGGCGGCGGGTCGATGATGGCGATGTCGACCGACTTGGCCCGCGCCAGAAGCGGCATCGCGGCGCGCACGGCGGCAAGTGCCTCGGGGCTCTGGTTCCAGCCGATCATGATGCGGTCGGCCTTCAGCCGCGGATCGCTGCCTGGCGGGATTACGAGAACCGGCGCACGCGTACCGAACAGTGCGGCCTCGAGGATGGCCACATCCGACTGACCCCGCCCGTCGCCATAGGGCTTGGGCAGCACCACGAGGTCGGCGAGCTCGGCCCGGCTTGCAACGAGGTGGCCCAGCGTGCCGCTTTGCACCGCGATGGCTGTGGCGTCCCACGCGGCCTCCTGTCCCGACAGGAACTTGCGGGCTGCATCCGCTGTAGCGTCCGCCTCGGCCTGTGCTTCTTCGAGGCTTTGCTGAAGGGCGATGGCGTTTGCGCCGGCATAGTAGATGCCCGGCTGGATCGGGTCGATCCCGATGCAGACCGCGCTGAGATGCCCGCCTTCGGCACTGGCGACGGCCGCGGCGGTCGCAAGCGCTCCGCTGTCCCTTGGCAGGTCATGAAGGAAGGTGACGATGGATTTGTAGGACATCGGATGTCTCCCGTTCTGGTCCGGTTCCGGTTTCGGCGCCGGTCTTGCCGACCCCCATCCTGCCGGTACTGGTGCGACTGTCAGCTTTTCGCGCCGGTGCGCCGCTGTCTTTGACACGCATCAAGATATCGCCTCGCTGCCATTGACATGGATCAAGGCGATCACCACCCGCGCGCGCCAGACAAGGCTTGGGTCAATCCGGGCAGGGGGCGCGTGCGTTCCGACTGCCGGGACCAGGTACGAAGGGACGCAAGATGTGGAATTACCTCAAGCTCGCGCTTCTGGGCATCGTCACGCTCTTTGCCGCGATTGCGGCGAACTACGCGCGTGATCCTGCCTATATGGTGCATGCTATCATCGTCATGCTTGTCGCTGGCGGTTTCTTTCTTTGGGCGCTGCGGCGGACGGACGAATACGACGTGCCGACGGATAACAGCATGTCCTACATGGACGGTGTCATCCGGGCGGGCGTCATCGCGACGGCCTTCTGGGGCGTGGTCGGTTTCCTCGTGGGAACCTTCATCGCGTTCCAGCTGGCGTTTCCGGCGCTCAACTTCGAGTGGGCGGAGGGATATGCGAACTTCGGACGGCTGCGGCCGCTGCACACATCGGCGGTGATCTTCGCCTTCGGCGGCAACGCGCTCTTGTGCACATCGATGTACGTCGTGCAGCGCACCAGCGCGGCGCGCCTCTGGGGAGGCAACCTCGCGTGGTTCGTGTTCTGGGGCTATCAGCTTTTCATCGTGCTGGCCGCGACCGGATATCTTCTGGGCGCCACGCAGTCGAAGGAATACGCCGAGCCCGAGTGGTACGTCGACCTCTGGCTGACGATCGTCTGGGTGGCCTACCTGGCGGTGTTCCTGGGCACGATCATCAAGCGCAAGGAACCCCACATCTACGTGGCGAACTGGTTCTACCTGTCCTTCATCGTGACCATCGCGATGCTGCACATCGTCAACAACCTGTCGATCCCGGTCTCGATCTTCGGATCGAAGTCGGTGCAGGTGTTCTCGGGCGTGCAGGATGCGATGGTGCAGTGGTGGTACGGCCACAACGCGGTGGGCTTCTTCCTGACCGCGGGCTTCCTCGGAATGATGTACTACTTCGTGCCCAAGCAGGCCGAACGCCCGGTCTACAGCTACAAGCTGTCGATCATCCACTTCTGGGCGCTGATCTTCCTCTACATCTGGGCCGGTCCGCACCATTTGCACTACACCGCGCTGCCCGACTGGGCCTCGACGCTGGGGATGGTGTTCTCGATCGTGCTGTGGATGCCCTCCTGGGGCGGCATGATCAACGGCCTGATGACGCTCTCGGGGGCCTGGGACAAGCTGCGCACCGACCCGGTGATCCGGATGATGGTGATCTCGATCGGCTTCTACGGCATGTCGACCTTCGAAGGCCCGATGATGTCGATCCGCGCGGTCAACAGCCTGTCGCACTATACCGACTGGACCATCGGCCACGTCCATTCCGGCGCGCTCGGCTGGAACGGCATGATCACCTTCGGCGCGCTCTACTTCCTGGTGCCGCGTCTGTGGCAGCGCCAGCGGCTTTATAGCCTGAGCCTTGTGAACTGGCACTTCTGGCTCGCGACGATCGGGATCGTGCTCTACGCCGCCTCGATGTGGGTGACGGGGATCATGGAAGGCCTGATGTGGCGCGAAGTCGACGCCAACGGCTTCCTCGTGAACTCGTTCGCCGACACCGTGGCCGCGAAGTTTCCGATGTATGTGGTCCGGGCTCTGGGCGGGGTGCTTTACCTCACCGGCGCGCTGATCATGGTCTACAACCTCTGGATGACCGTGCGTCGTTCCCCGGCCAAAGTGGCCCAGGGTTCGGCCATGGCTCCGGCCGAATAAGGGGGGCCGGACGATGGCTCTAGACAAACCACCGATGCCTGCGTCGGCCACGGGGCTCGGCGACCGCCCGGTCAAGCGATCGCTCCTCGACAAGCACAAGATCCTCGAGACCAACGCGACCCTTCTGCTGATCTTCAGCTTCCTGGTCGTGACCATCGGGGGGATCGTGCAAATCGCGCCGCTCTTCTGGCTCGAGAACACGATCGAGGATGTCGAGGGAATGCGGCCCTACAGCCCGCTCGAACTGACCGGGCGCGACATCTACATCCGCGAAGGATGCTATGTGTGCCACAGCCAGATGATCCGCCCGATGCGGGACGAGGTCGAACGCTACGGTCACTACTCGCTGGCGGCGGAATCGCAGTACGATCACCCGTTCCAGTGGGGATCGAAGCGGACCGGGCCGGACCTTGCACGGGTGGGGGGACGCTATTCGAACGAATGGCACGTCGACCACCTGATGGATCCGCAGTCCGTGGTGCCTGAATCGATCATGCCGAAATACGGTTACATGGCCGACCGGTTGATCGACCCCGAGTATGTCGAGGACGTGATGCGCACGAACCGCTTTGTCGGCGTGCCCTATACCGACGAGATGCTCGAGAACGCGGTGGCGGACTTCACCGTGCAGGCCGACCCCGATGGCGATTGGGACGGGTTGCTGGAACGCTACCCCAATGCCGTTGTGGCGAACTTCGACGGCGCGCCGGGCATCTCCGAGATGGATGCTCTGATCGCCTATTTGCAGATGCTCGGGACGCTGGTCGATTTCTCGACCTTCACCCCCGACGCCAGCCGATAGGGAGGGCGAGAATGGACACCTATTCGCTTCTGCGACAGATCGCCGACAGCTGGATGCTTCTTGCGTTGTTCGTGTTCTTCATCGCCGCCGTGGTCTGGGCCTTCCGGCCGGGAAGCAAGGCGGTGCACCGCGACAGCGCGAACATTCCCTTCCGGCATGACGACAAACCGGCCGCCCCCGATATCGACAGGGGCAACGAAGCCGACGCGACCCAGAAGGAGGCGCGGACATGAGCACGGATAAAGACAAGGACAAGGTCAACGAAGAAGGCTATGGCACGACCGGCCATTCCTGGGATGGAATCGAGGAATGGAACAACCCGCTGCCGCGCTGGTGGGTCTGGACCTTCTACGTCACCATCATCTGGGCGATCATCTATACGATCCTCTACCCGGCATGGCCGATGGTCACGCATGCGACGCCGGGTATCCTGGGGTATTCCACCCGCGCGCAGGTGCAGGAGGAAATCGACCAGATGAATGCCGCCAATGCGCCGCTGAATCTTCAACTTGAAGAGATCGACCTGGCAGAACTGCCCGAGATGCCCGAGCTTGCGAGCTATGCCGTGGACAAGGGGTCGGCGGTGTTCCGTGCCAATTGCTCGCAATGCCATGGGTCCGGCGCGGCCGGCGTGCAGGCGGCGGGCTATCCCAGCCTGCTGGACGACGACTGGCTCTGGGGTGCGACGATGGAGGAGATCGCCTACACCATCCGTCATGGTATCCGCAACGACCAGGATCCTGATGCGCATTGGTCGCAGATGCCGGCCTTCGGCGAACTGCTGGAAGCCGAGGAGATCGACCAGGTCGTGAACCATGTCCTTGCGATCTCGGGTCAGGAGCACGACGCGGCACTGGCGGAGGCGGGGTCGGTGATCTTCCTCGAACAATGCTCTGCCTGTCACATGGAAGACGGAACCGGGGACCGGTTTCAGGGGGCGCCGAACCTAACCGATGCGATCTGGCTCTACGGTGGCGATCCGGAGACCCTGCGTGAAACCGTGATCTACAGTCGTTTCGGAATCATGCCGGCCTGGGGCATGCGCTTGTCCGAAGCCGAGGTGCGGGCTGCCGCGGCCTATGTCCACCAGTTGGGCGGCGGTGAGTAAATAGCGGTTTCAGGCGGTCAATCCGCCTGGAAGCCGGCGCCGACCCCGGATCCTGTTCGCGCGTTTCCCCAGGGTCGGTGCCAAGGGCGGCGGTGCTTTCGGGCACCGCCGCTTCGGTTTGACCTAGGTCAATGATGCCGGGCCGCCAGCGTGAAAGACAGGATGCGCGAACAGATCCTTCGGAGTCCCCATGAGTTCTTCAGAACCCCAGTCGCTTTACGCAGCGCGCGAGCCTGTTTTCCCACGACGCGTGAAGGGCAAGTTCCGCACGCTGAAGTGGTGGATCATGGGAATCACCCTTGGCATCTACTACCTCACGCCGTGGATCCGCTGGGATCGCGGTCCTGCGCTGCCGGACCAGGCGGTGCTGATCGACCTCGCGGGGCGCCGGTTCTATTTCTTCTGGATCGAGATCTGGCCGCACGAGTTCTATTTCGTCGCGGGCCTTCTGATCATGGCGGGGCTTGGGCTTTTCCTGTTCACCTCGGCGCTGGGGAGGGTCTGGTGCGGCTATACCTGCCCGCAGACGGTCTGGACCGATCTTTTCATCCTCGTCGAACGTTGGATCGAAGGAGATCGCAACGCCCGGGTCAGGCTCTGGAACGCCAAGATGGATTTCCGCAAGTTCCGCCTTCGGGTCATGAAATATCTCAGCTGGGCGGTCATCGGTCTGGCCACAGGCGGCGCCTGGGTCTTCTATTTCGCGGACGCGCCGACGCTTCTGCGCGACCTCGTCACGCTGAATGCTCATCCCGCCGCCTACACGACGATGGCAATCCTGACGGCCACCACGATTCTCTTTGGCGGCATCGCGCGCGAACAGGTCTGCATCTACATGTGCCCCTGGCCGCGCATCCAGGCTGCGATGATGGACGAGGACACGATCACCGTTGCCTATCGCGAATGGCGGGGCGAACCGCGCGGCAAGGGCAACGTGCGCCGCAAGAGCATTGCCGAGGCGGCAGCGGCCGAAGTGGCGGCGCAGGCGGCGGGTCCGGGCAAGGCCAAGTATCCTTCGACCCCGTTCCCCAACCGCGAACAGCGCGTCGGCGGGGAGATCCCCCCCGGTGCGGAGGCCGGCCCCGGCGACTGCATCGACTGCATGGCCTGTGTGAACGTCTGCCCGATGGGTATCGACATCCGCAACGGCCAGCAGCTTGAGTGCATCACCTGCGCGCTGTGCATCGACGCCTGCGACGACGTGATGGAGAAGATCGGCAAGCCGCGCGGGCTGATCGACTATATCGCCCTGACCGACGAAGTGCGCGAACGTGCCGGTGAGCCGCCAAAGCCGATCTGGCAGCATATCTTCCGGCCGCGCACGATCCTCTATACCGTCCTCTGGACGCTGGTGGGGGCGGGGCTGGTGTTTGCGCTGTTCATCCGCCAGGATCTGTCGGTCACGGTCGCGCCAATCCGCAACCCCACCTTCGTCACCCTGTCCGACGGGACGATCCGCAACACCTATGATGTGCGCCTGCGGAACTCGCAGGGCGATGACCGCCCCTTCCGGCTGAGCCTGACGGGCCACCCGTTGCTCGCGATCCAGCTAGAAGGGGTGCCGGATACGACCGTCACGGTTCCCGCCAACGAGCTTCTCCTGCAGCGGGTCTATGTGGTGGCGCCGCCCGGGTCGGACCCCGCGACGAGCGAGCGGACCGAGTTCCGCTTCTGGATCGAGGATACGGTCGGCGGCGACAGGGTGTTCAAGGACACAATCTTCAACGGGAGGGTCCAGTGATGGCCATTCGAGAGATTACAGGAAAGCACGTCCTCATCGGCATGGTGTCCGCCTTCGGGCTGATCATCGCGGTGAACCTTTTCATGGCCTACAACGCGCTTTCGACCTTCCCCGGCCTCGAGACCAAGAACTCCTATGTCGCAAGCCAGAATTTCGACGCGGATCGCGCGGCTCAGCTGGCATTGGGCTGGGACGTGAAGGCCGATATCGAGGGCGACATCGTGCGGCTGTCGATCCGTGACAGCGACGGGAACCCCGTCATGGTGTCGTCGCTTGACGCGACGCTGGGGCGGGCGACCCATACGGGCGAAGATCGCACGCCCGCGTTCGTCTTTCGCGATGGCGACTATGTCGCGACCGAAGAGCTGAACCCGGGCAACTGGAACCTGCGCATGACGGCGGTGGCGCCCGACGGGACGCCCTTCCGGCAACGCATCGTGCTGTTCAAGAGGTAGCGATGGCCCTTGCCGAAACCCCGCACCCGGCGGCCTGCCCGGCCTGCGTGGCCCTTCCGGACGCGGCCGATCTTCGCGACCGGTCGGCGCCCGAGGGGCCGGCGCAGATCCAGTTGTCGCTGCCGTCGATCCATTGCGCAGGCTGCATTTCGGGGGTCGAACGGGCGCTGAACGCGGTGCCGGGCGTGTCATCGGCGCGGGTGAACCTCACCTTGCGGCGCGCCAGCATCGAGGCGGCACCCGGGGTGACGGCGGACGACCTCATCGCACGACTGCAAACCGTGGGCTACGAGGCCCACGAGCTTGACGCCACCGCCCTTGCCGCCACGACCACCGACAAGGCCGGGCGGGATCTCGCGATGCGGCTTGCGGTGGCCTTCTTCGCCAACATGAACGTCATGCTCCTGTCGGTGGCGATCTGGGCCGGGGCCGAGGGCGTGACGCGGGATATGTTCCATTGGCTGTCCGGTGCGATCGCCATCCCCGCCGTGATCTTCGCGGGGGTTCCGTTCTATCGCAGCGCGCTGTCGGCCCTGAAGGGCTGGCGGCTGAACATGGATGTGCCGATCTCGCTGGCGCTGATCCTGGCGCTGGCGCTGTCGCTCTGGGAAACGCAGCTGCACGGCCACCATGCCTATTTCGACGCGGCGCTGTCGCTGGTGTTCTTCCTGCTGCTGGGCCGCTACCTCGACCATCGGACGCGGGCCTCGGCCCGGTCGGCGGCCGAGGAACTGGCCGCGCTCGAAGTGCCGAAGGCCCTGCGTGTCACCGACGGGGTTGAGGCCGAGGTCTATGCCGCCGACCTGCGCCCCGGCGACGTCGTGCGGGTGCGGCCGGGCGGGCGCATCCCCGTCGACGGAGTGGTCATCGACGGCGAGAGCGAACTCGACCGGTCGCTGATGACGGGCGAAAGCCTGCCGGCCTTCGCCGGTCGGGACACCGCGGTCAGCGCGGGCGAGGTCAACCTGACCGGGCCGCTTCTGGTCCGGGTCACGGCCTCGGGCCGCGACACGTCGCTGCATCGCATCGCCGATCTGGTGGCGGTGGCCGAAAGCGGGCGGGCGAATTACTCGTCGCTGGCCGACCGGGCGGCGCGGGCCTATGCGCCGGTGGTTCATCTGCTGGCGCTGGGCGCGTTCCTTGCGTGGATGTGGATTTCGGGCGGCGATCTGCGGCTGTCGCTGAACATCGCGGTGGCGACGCTGATCATCACCTGCCCCTGCGCCATGGGGCTGGCCGTGCCCGCGGTGACCACGGCGGCGTCGGGCCGGCTGTTCCGCAAGGGGCTGCTGATCAAGGACGGAACCGCGCTTGAACGTCTGGCCGAGGTCGACACGGTCGTCTTCGACAAGACCGGCACCCTGACCATGGGCGCACCCGAGCCCGCGGGGCTGGGCGATGTGCCGCGCCGCGACCTCGAGGTCGCGCTGGCGCTGGCCGAGGCTTCGTCGCATCCGCTGGCGCTGTCGCTGGCGCAAGCGGCACGGGCGGCCGGCATTCGGGCCGCGCAAGCCGAGGGGCTGCGCGAACTGCCCGGTCACGGCGTCGAGGCGACGGTGCGCGGCGAACGCGCCCGTCTGGGTCGGGCCTCGTGGATCGGGGTCGAGGGGTCGGGTCGCACCGCGACCTGGCTTCAGATCGGCGCGGCGCCGCCTGTCGAGTTTGCCTTCACCGACCGGCTGCGTCCGGGCGCGGCAGAGGTCGTGGGGGCGCTCAGGGCGCAGGGCAAGCGGATCCTTTTGGTGTCGGGCGATGCCGAGGCCGCCGTGCGCGCCTTTGCCGAGAGGATCGGCATCGACGAGGTTCTGGCCGAGGCGCTTCCCGCCGAAAAGGCGGCGCGGGTCGCTGATCTCGCGCGGGAGGGCCACAAGGTGCTGATGGTGGGCGACGGTCTCAACGACACCGCGGCGCTTGCGGCTGCACATGTGTCGATCTCGCCCGCCTCGGCGCTCGATGCCGCGCGGGTGGCGTCCGACATCGTGCTTCTGGGCAATGACCTTGCCCCGATCTCGGATGCCGTCGAGACCGCCGTGAAGGCGCGCAAGCGGATCAAGGAGAACTTCACGATCTCGACGATCTACAACGTCGTGGCCGTACCGATCGCCCTTCTGGGCTTCGTCACCCCGTTCATCGCGGCGATCGCCATGTCGGCCTCGTCGATCACGGTGTCGCTCAACGCGCTGCGGGTGCGGTGATGGAGGTTTTGGTCTTCCTCATCCCGATTTCGCTCTTCCTGGGCGGTGTCGGGCTGATCGCGTTCTTCTGGACGATGAAGACCAAGCAATACGACGACCCCGAAGGCGACAGCCACCGCATCCTCAGCGACCAGTACGACGATAAGCCGAAAGGCTAGTCCGCCGCCTGCTCGATGAGGGCGAGCACCGAAGGCCCGACATCCTCCACGATCAGCGCCACACCCTCGGCATTTGGGTGAATGCCGTCGGGCTGCATGTAGCGGCGCAGTGCGGTGCCGAGATCGGTGTCCGTCGTCAGGGCCCGCAGGAAGTTGGGATGCAGCACCGCGTCATACTCGGCCGCAAGCTCGGCATAGGCCGCGTCGAAGGCGGTCTTGTAGTCCGGTCCGTAGTTTCCCGGCGCCTCCATCCCGATCAGAAGGACGGGCACATCGCTGGCGGCGGCCGCGTCGAGGATGCCGGCCAGGTTCGCCCGTGCCGCGCCCGGATCGAGGCCGCGCAGCATGTCGTTTCCGCCAAGCGCCACGATCAGCGCGCCGACGTCAGGCGTCAGGGTCCAGTCGACCCGGGCCAGTCCACCGGCGGTCGTATCGCCGGACACGCCCGCATTCAGGATGGTCGCATCCGCGCCGCGCGCATCGAGCCAGCGCTGGAGTTGCGGAACGAAGCCCTGTTCGGGCGGCAGGCCATAGCCCTGGGTCAGGCTGTCGCCAAGCGCGGCCACCGTCACCGGGTCGGCCTGCGCCGCCGCCGCGGTGACCAGAAGGGCCGCAGCAAGGTTGCGCGCGGCGGCGATTGCCCCATATCCGAAGGACACGGCAGAAAGCAGGACCGACCCCATGGCAGACCCCATCCTTTCGATGCGCGACGCGCGCCTGTCGCTGACCGGCAACGCGGGCCAGGTCGATATCCTGCGCGGCATCACGATGGACGTGGCACAGGGCGAGACTCTGGGTCTGGTGGGGCCGTCGGGATCGGGCAAGTCGTCTCTCCTCATGCTCATGGGCGGGCTCGAACGCGCGACCGGCGGATCGGTCACCGCCCTTGGCCGGGACCTGACGCGGCTGAACGAGGACGCGCTGGCCCGCTTTCGCCGGGAACATATGGGCGTCGTTTTCCAATCCTTCCACCTCATTCCGACGATGACCGCGGTCGAGAATGTCGCGACACCCCTCGAACTGGCGGGCGCGCCCGACGCCTTCGAACGCGCCGAGGCCGAGTTGCGCGCGGTGGGGCTGGGAAGCCGGCTGACCCATTACCCCGCGCAGATGTCGGGCGGAGAACAGCAGCGCGTGGCGCTGGCCCGCGCCGCGGCGCCACGGCCGCACATTCTTCTGGCGGATGAGCCCACGGGGAACCTCGACGGCACCACGGGCGAGGCGATCATGGACCTGCTCTTCGGGCTGCGCGACCGGCATGGGGCGACGCTGGTGCTGGTGACGCACGCGCCCGAGCTTGCCGCGCGCTGCGACCGGATCGTGCGTCTGCGCGACGGCCGGATCGACGAGGCCGAAACAGCGCGGGCCGCCGCCGAATGACCCTTCCCGTCCCGCTTCGGATCGCGCGGCGCGAGTTGCGCGGCGGCCTCAAGGGCTTTCGCGTCTTTCTGGCCTGCCTGGCACTGGGCGTGGCGGCCATCGCCGCCGTCGGCAGCGTGCGCGAGAGCATCGCAACCGGGCTTGAGCGCGAAGGCGCGTCGATCCTTGGTGGCGACGCCTCGGTCACGCTGACCTATCGCTTCGCCGAAGACGCCGAGCGCGCCTGGCTCGACGCCAATGCCGCCGAGGTGTCCGAGATCGTGGATTTCCGCTCGATGGCGGTGGTGCCGCGCGGCGACGAGGCCGAGCGCGGGCTCACGCAGGTCAAGGGCGTCGATGCGGCCTATCCGCTTTACGGCGCGATGGTGCTCGACCCGCCGCTGCCGCTGGACGAGGCGCTGGCTGGGCAGGGCGGTCTGCCCGGCGCGGTGATGGACCCGGTGCTCATCGCGCGGCTGGGGCTGGAGGTGGGAGAGGTCTTTCGCCTTGGCACACAGGACTTCATTCTGGCCGCTGCGATCGTCCGTGAACCGGATGCCGCCGAGGGCGGGTTCGGCCTTGGTCCGCGCACGCTGGTTCTGACGGCGGATCTGGGCCAGTCGGGCCTCTTGCAGCCCGGCACGCTCTTCGACACGCAGTACCGGATGCGCCTTGCGCCCGACACCGACCTCGACGCCTTCCGCGCCGAGGCCGAGGCGGCGTTCGGGCCCGGCATCCGCTGGCGCGACCGGCGCAACGGCGCGCCCGGCGTGGCCGAGTTCGTGGACCGCCTCGGGGCGTTCCTTGTCCTCGTGGGACTGGCGGGGCTGGCCGTGGGCGGGGTGGGTGTGTCGGCGGCGGTGCGGTCTTACCTCGACGAGAAGACGGCCGTGATCGCCACGCTCAAGACGCTGGGGGCCGAGTCCCGGACGATCTTCCTGACCTATTTTGCCCAGATCGGGGTGCTGACGCTTGTGGGTGTCGCGGTGGGGCTGGCGCTGGGGGCGGTGTTGCCGCTGGCACTGGCCCCCCTGATCGAGGCGCGCCTGCCGGTGCCCGCAGTCTTTGGGGTTCATCCCGGTGCGTTGGCCGAGGCGGCGATCTACGGCCTGCTTGCGGCGCTCCTTTTCACGCTCTGGCCGCTGGCGCGCACCGAAGAGGTGCGGGCGGCAGCCCTCTTCCGCGATATCGCAGCCCCGGCCCGCACATTGCCGCGCCCTGTCTGGCTGGTGACGATGGCGGTGATCTTTGCCGCACTCGTGGGGCTGGCGGCGCTGTTCTCGGGGCTTCGTGCGGCTCACGCTATGGTCGGCCGTGGGCCTTGTGGGTGCGTTCCTTCTGCTGGTTCTGGCGGCCTGGGGTGTGCGCTGGCTGGCCGCCCGGCTGGCGCGCTCGAAGATGCTGCGCGGGCGCACCATCCCGCGCCTTGCGCTGGGGTCGGTCGGCGGGCCGGGGGGCGAGGCGGTGTCGGTCGTCCTGTCGCTTGGGCTTGGCCTGACGGTGCTGGCGGCGGTGGGCCAGATCGACTGGAACCTGCGCGCCGCGATCGAGCGCGACCTGCCCGACGTGGCCCCGTCGTTCTTCGTCGTCGACATCCAGAACGCGCAGATCGACGATTTCCGCGCGGGGCTGGATGCCAACCCGGCGGTGACAAGGGTCGAAAGCGCGCCCATGCTGCGCGGGGTGATCACCGAAATCAACGGGCGCCCGGCGGCCGAGGTCGCGGGCGACCACTGGGTACTGGAAGGCGACCGGGGGATCACCTATTCCGACACCCCGCCCGAGGGCACCCAGATCACGGCGGGCGCATGGTGGGCGCCCGATCATTCCGGCCCGGCCGAGATCAGCTTTGCCGCCGAGGAAGCCGCGGAGATGGGGCTGAGCCTTGGCGACACCCTGACGATCAACGTCCTTGGCCGCGATATCGGGGGCGAGATCACCAGCTTCCGCGAGGTGGATTTCTCGACCGCCGGGATCGGCTTTGTCCTGTCGATGACGCCGAACGCGCTGGCAGGTGCGCCGCATACCCATATCGCCACGATCTATGCCGACGAAGCCGCGGAACCGGCGATTCTGCGCGATCTGTCGAACACCTATGTCAACGTCACCGTGATCCGGGTGCGCGACGCCATCGACCGCGTGGCCGAGGTGCTGGCGGGAATCGCGGCCGCGGTGACCTACGGCGCGCTGGCCACGCTGATCACCGGCGGCATCGTGCTGATCGGGGCGGCGGCCGCGGGCGAACGGGCGCGCACCTACGAGGCGGCGGTGCTCAAGACCATCGGGGCCACGCGCGGGTCGATTCTGGCCAATTTCGCCCTGCGCTCGGCCATTCTGGGGGCAGCGGCGGGGGTGGTCGCGATCCTTGCGGGCGGGTTTGCCGGCTGGGCGGTCACGACCTTCGTGATGGAGACCGATTTCCGGTTCGAGCCGGTCTCGGCGGTGACGATCGTCCTGGCCGGTATCGCGGCGACGATGCTTGCGGGCCTGGCCTTCGCCTGGCGCCCCCTCTCGCGTCGTCCGGCGGGCGTGCTGCGTGCGCGCGAGTAGGGGGCTGTGGCGGCGCGGGACATTCCCCCTTGACGCCAATATGCCTGCCGCCTATTTGCTGGCGCGCTTGTGGCGGAGTAGCTCAGTTGGTTAGAGCAGCGAAATCATAATCCGCGTGTCGGGGGTTCAAGTCCCTCCTCCGCTACCAAATTCTCCCAGAAATATAGATTATTCCAATACTTTGCGCGAAATTTTTTAGATTGAACCACCTTCTTGTCCACCTTTTGGTGGTGGTCTGGTGCGTGGTCGAGATACCAGCCTCTGAACGTTGACGCGGCTAGATCACCGAAGCCAAAGAGCGTTTGGGACCCGCATTCCGACTGTCTGCCTAAATTGCCACATCGTTAGGACATCCCAACGGCATCTCACTTTGCGTTGATCTATGTCGGCCGAGAGCACTGCATCTGCTTCACCTGATTTGTACTCATGCCGCCGCACTCTTTGCCCCACCGGTAATTGGTGAACTGTGTTGCGCCGATCAAGGCACCGCCTCAGACAACAGCAGGTCTTGCGACACCAACATACCGAACTGCCGCAGCTTCATCACGATGTCTTCAGGCTTCTCTCGCTTCCCAGCCATCTCCTGGTCCTCCAGTTTGCGGGGCAAAACTACCCCAGTTGGTGGACCACTTCAGCGGGGGCACTCCAGTAGTTGGCGCGACGTCGGTGACGCGGCGCGCGGAAACGATCGACACGAGGACCGGAGCCTGGGTCAGATCGCGGCTGATGCGCAAGCGGACACGACTCGTCACCGTGGCCATTGCGAACAAGACGGCACGCACCGCCTGGGCGCTGCTCGCGAAGGGCGGCACATACCGAGCCGCATCGGCCAACTGATCGAAGGAGAAACACGGCGGCGAATGCAGCGTCGCAACGAGATGCAAGGGCAATAGAGAGTGATGATGATCGAAAGCAGCCGCTTCCGGGACACCCCGAGGCATTGTCTGGACCTCAGAGTCCGATCTTCTGATCGGGCCCCGGCACGCGGACTTCATCAGCGCCAGCGGTCAAATGCACCGCGCACAAAGGCCGGACAAATGAGCGCAACCTGCTTCGTTCAAAAACGCTCAACAAATCCCTTGCAAAACAGGAGCCGTCCACAAATGACCGCGCCTGCGGAACATGTGCGATTATGACAACGCCCGAGGCTAGGCCGCGGCCCTGCCCTGCTCAAGGGCCTCAACTTGACACCACATCCTAGCCTTCCGTGACTTCTCGCCAAATCGCGAGGCTTGCGGCCACATCGCGGCCCTCGACGGCGGCAACGAAAAAGCTGCCAAGCCTACCGGCCACCAGCAAATGCCGCTCTGCCGGTCCCGACAGACCGAAGACGATCAATCCGGAGGATTCGAGTGTCGCCAGACCCGGGAACGAGGGCGAGAGAAGCCCCACGAGAAGGCGGTTGGCCCAGGCGATCATGCGGGTCGCCTCTTCGCCGTCGCCCTTCAGAACCGCGATGCTTTCATCCTGAACAAGAACGCCCGCAAGCATGCTTTCGTCTATTCTTTCGATAAAGACCGGAAGGTCGTCAGACGAGGCAAGCTTCCTGTCGTTGGCCTTTGCAAGGTCAAGCCTTTCGGCGATGGCGGAGGTGGAGACGCCGCCTTGCGAAGGGTCGAGGCCAGCGTCGGAGGGCTCGGTGACAATCGTGAAGTGGCGTCCGCGCTCACAGAGTTCGATCAGCAGGTCGACCACCGTATCGAGGTCGTCTGCCGTGACCTCTTCCTGAACAAAAAGCACGACCTTGTTGGGATGCAGATTGCGGGGCGCGGGTTCCAGAAGCCGCACAAGACGGCGACCCGACGAGATGCAGGCAAGGCGCGTGCCGTCGTCGAAGTCGAACACCATTCGTTGGGCCAGAACCTGATTTTCGATCTGCGACAGGACATGCCCGACACCCTGACGGGCGGACTCGTAGGCGAAGCCTGTCGGCACCTCGGTGCCGTCTGTGGCTGTGCGGCGCAGAATGGACTTCACGTCGGTCATCTGGTTCATGACCGGCCGCCTCGCGATCCGAGGGCCGCGCGCGCCGCGTCGATCAACCGGTCCGCCGCCATATCCGGCGCACAGATGCAGCACAGCACTTCATCCGGTTCCGCCGCGTTTCGGACGAAGGCACGACCCCCGGTGGGACTGAGAAAAATCACATGATCGACCGGCACCGTGCCATCCCGGGGTTCTGCATCGAACAGGTCGGCCGCGCATCCACACAGGGCGTCAAGGTATTCCTGCGGATAGCGCAGCGCGCTGTCCGCGCCGAGCACGGTGCGCGATCCGATATCGGCATAAAGCGCCAGTTCGCAGGCGGGCACGCCGGTCCGGAATTCTCTGAGCTGATGTGGTGTCATGTCGTCCTTCGGTCCAACGTGGTCTTGTCATTTCGCCTCTGCCCCGCGCAGCCTTCGGGACCGAATGGCGATGTCTATCACGGCCTAGATGAGCGAGCCCGACGCACCGGAGCGGCGGGAGCTGGGCCGCTCGGCCTTGATCCCCGTTCTCGGCACAACCCTGCGTGGCATTGCGGGCGCCTCCGAACCGCCGCTTCGGACCTCCGCCACCGGTCGCGCCAGTTGCAACGGAGCGAGTTCTGCAGGTGTCCGAGCGGGGCCTGCCCCGGTCACGACTGGGGTGGTCAAGTCCTTGGGTGCGGGGGCGGGTTCCGGCGATATGGCTTGCTGCGGCGCCTGACGCCGCACCGCTGGCGTGTTGGCGACGACCGCCTCGAGATCCGTGACGAGCCTCAGCAGATCGTCGATCACCGACTCCATGCCGCTGGCCTTCCAGCGGTCCGCATCGTGCCCTGCAAGCTGAGCGTCCAGCAGCGACACCGGGTGAATGTTTCGGAACATCGACGTCGTCTCCCGCCGGACGCGCCTTAGCACCCGGCTGCGGTCCTCCGCCGAAAGGATCTTGTCGAAGCGGGTCAGCAAAAGAAGGCTATACGGGGCAAGCCGCTCGCATACTTCTTCCCACATGGCGGCTTCGGATTGCCTCCACGCCTGGGTCGCCGGCGTGCACCAGATCACGCCATCGGCCAAAGGCAACATCTCCTCCCAGACGTCGACCGTCATGTTGGGGTCCGAGCTTCCAGGCATGTCGATCAGGTCGCAGGCCTCAAGAATGTCGGCCTGAACGAAAACCCGGATCGCTCGGGTTTCAGCGATCGAAGCACTTTGAAGGTCATTGTCCTGCAGCGGGATTTCGCTTCCGTCAGCGGTGATCCTGACCGGGGCGCCGTCGCCCCAGGAATACCATAGCGGCGGCAATTGCGTGGCCGTGATCTGCACCGGCGACAGCGCCTCACGCATCAGGATGTTGACGAGCGTGCTCTTGCCCGCGCTGAACTCGCCCATCAGGGCGATGCGTGGCTTGCGCGCCTTCTTCGGGTGCTTCGTGCTGAGGTCAAGTGTCATTTCGCGCCCTTCCTTTCGGTGATCCCGTCGATTTCGGCGAGTTTCGCCAAGGTCGACTTCAAAGTGTCCCAGCGGACCTGACCGGCCTGGCCGACCGTTTCCCGTAGCTGGTCGATCCCGACATCGGTCTTGTCTGCAAGATCAAGAAGGTGCGCCCGCTGAACTTCGATGAATTCGCTCAGAGCTTCCTTCGTCGTCTCCGCGTAGGGTTCGGCGTAGTCGCTCCGAAGCGAGCTGAGGAATGGCTCGATCTCGGCGTCGATCAGTTCGGAGAATTCTTCGGCAAAGCCCTTGTAGCTGCGCCGCCTGCGCCACCAGTTCGTCCACCAGTTCCCCTTGATATCAAGGGCGATCGCACTGCCCAGAATGACGGGCGGCGGCGCCTTGGGAACCGTCGGCCTCTCAAGCACGATCGACGCATCGGGGATCTGGAAAGCCGCGACGTAGAGATCGCGGATCTCGCCCGTGGTCTTCAGATAGATCTCCTCGCTCGTCTTGGCGGCCTTGCTCGAATAGACGCGGTACCCGGACCGCAGAAGAAGCCGCAAACCGCTAGGATCATAGCTCCAGACCTCGTTGTCCCCATAGGCTTCGAGATGCTTGATCAGCGAAGCAGTCGCCCGGCCGAGAAACGACTTGCGCGACCCTGCAAGCCGGTCGTCGAGCTGGATGATCAGATCGTCGAGCTGCTCTTCCAGTTCCTCACGATTGCGCGCGGCGATCCTGTCAAGCTCGCGCCCGATGTCCTTCCGCTGGACCGGCTTGACCTGCCCGCCCTTTACGCGGCGCGAGACGACGTTGCGGGTCGCGGCGAGACCATTGGCAAGATTGCGCGCCGAGCGCGCGATGCGGTCGGTGAACTCGGCGCCCTCGCCCTGGTCGATGCGGGCCGAAATCGCCTTGCACAGCGCAGGAACGCCCGACATCTCCCAGATCGTCTTTTCGAGAGAAAGCTCGGCCAGCTCTTCGGTTAGATTCTCCTCGGCCCACTGGACGAGCGCTTCGCCGCTGGCTTCGCCCATGCCCTCAATCGCCCCGGACAATGCGTGAGATGCCCAATGGGCGCTTCCGAAGATGATCTCGGCGTCGGTCGGACCGTCGAGGGCCTTCAGCGTGGCGGTGATGCTTTTCCTGATCTCGCCGGTTTCGCGGACCGGATCGCCCAGTTCGTCGATCCGGTTGACGAAGATGATGACGTCGCGCGCATTGATGTTCGAGATCATCCGAATAAGCGCCATGTCCACCGTCGAAAGCGTCTGGTGCGCAGAAAGGACGACAACGCAGAGCCGGCTTTCGCGGATCGCGTTCACCGTGATCTGTTCCCGTATCATGAATGTGTCATTCACGCCCGGGGTGTCGCGGATGCACAGCTTGTGGGGCAATTCTGGCTGCCGCAGGTAGAGGTCCGCCGACTTGGTGATGTCGGCAAACCGGCCCTGCTGGACGGTCGAAGCGCCCTCGTCGCTGTCAAGATCATCGCCGAGGCAGACGTAGCGCTGGATCAGTTCCTCGTCGAAAAAGCCGTACTCGTGCTCTTGTCCCATGAGGAGTTCGAATTTCCGCCCAAGCCGCTTGCGCGATTTCTCGCGCATGGTTTCAAGCTGCTGGCGTACTTTCTCGAGTTCCTTGTGCGCTCCGGCGCGCGCGGCAAGTTCGCCAACGCGCCCGCCACGGTTGAGAAGGCGGCCCCATTCCTCTTCGTCGAAAAACCGGAATCTGGCCTTGGTGGCCGGTCCGCGTGGAGAGGGATCAAGGTGCAGCGACGTCACGACGCTGGTCCAGGGGTTGATGTCGGCAGGCAGCAGGCCAGGCCAGCCGACAAGCGCATTCACAAGAGTTGTCTTGCCCGCCTTGACCTGCCCGATCATCGTGACGGTCGGTTCGAATTCCCGGATCTGCCGCTTGAGCTTGCGCGTGGTCGCCTGCGCGGTATCGCCGCCGGCCTCACCAAGCGTGTCGATCGCGGTCTCGACCAGCGCCATCCTCCTGGCAAAGGGTTCAAGCCCGTCAAAGGCCGAACTTAGCAGGCCGGGGACGATTTCTACCTCCTCCTGAGCGTCGGCGGGGACGGAATCGGCGGGTTCGAAGATCTTGGCGTCAGCGTTCATCCTGTGTCTCCTCAATTGGCCAGCGGCCGGGGCATCGCCAGCGCGCGCTCGAAAGCGCAACGGAGTTGATAGAGAAGCGTGGCGGCGTCACTGGCCTGATCCTCGCCACCCTCGATCTGCAAAAGGACCGCCATGTCCGAGGCGTCATGGACGAGTTGCCGCAGACCAGCGATGTCGTCGTCGTCATCGGGCCACCCCGCAGCGCGGTCACGCAGGCCATCGGCGGTTTCACGGCACTGCTCGAGCACCTCGGGCGCCCAGGCATCTCCACGCTCGTCTTGCCAGTCGAGCGTCTCGAAGATCGCCCGTGCCCGCCGCCGAAGGAAGAGGAGCGGTTCGGAAAGCAGCGCGACGCGGTCCGCGGACTGGCAAGACTCCCGCTCGGCTATCCCCGCCACATCCTTCCTGACCGCATCTGCAGGTTCCGACGCGGTCGCCGTCGTGCCAAAGCGATGCAGAAGCATCCGCGCAACATCCATGTCTTCGCCAAGGGCCGCGTCGATACTCGCATCTATGCATCGCACAAGAGCCGATGCTTCCGGTTTCGGCAAGGCGAGCATGTTCTCGAAATCGCCGGGGCTGCGCTTCGTAACCCTGGCCAGGTCATCGTCATTGCCCAGGACGACGAGATGGGCGTGGTTCTTTATGCGATCGGGCGCCGCATCCCAGATTGCGGCCTCGCGGGGCGAGAACCGGCGTGTGCACCAGACGGCGACGTCAGTCCGGCGCGCCGCCCATTTCAGGGCGGCGGCCTGCTCGACCGCGTCCGCATCCACCGCCAGATAGAGAAGCGTCATGCGGCGCAGCACCTCGACAGGCGCATCGATACGCAGAAACACGGGTTCCCGCGCCAGTAGGTCCGCACCGGGCAGCCCTTCGGCGGTCAGCGTGCTGCCATCGGCCAATGTCGCGCAGCTGCGTGGCCGATCGGCATAGCCCATTTCAAGCGTCGGCCAGTCTGCCTCGGCGGAAAGGGGAGCCTGACCCAGAATCGCGCAAAGTAGCCTGCGGCGGTCCCTGCTTCTTGCACCCAAAAGGGCCACGCGCACCGGACGTTTCAGTCTGTCGATAAGCGACTCGAAACTGCGCGCGACACGATCCGGGAGCTCCGGCATGGCAAGCGCTGCTTCAAGATCCTTAAGCGCCCTCTGGCTTTCGAGTGCCGCAGTCACGTCAACCGCTCCGCGTGATTAGGTGACGGACGGGTGCAACCGCGCTGGAAACAGCGCGCTGGAGTGCGCCAAGCGAAAGGCCCGGGGAGGATCCCGAGGGCGCCGTCCCGCCGCCGGCCTTTATAACGACAAGCGAGATGTTGTCCTGGTCGGGGTCGTCAAGGGCCGCGACGCCGGACATCAGATCGTCTGCGATGCGCGCGCTTTGCCCACGCCCCGAACGCCTCAGGACTGCCTCGATACGCTCGTCCGGCAGGAACTGAAGCCCATCGCTCGCCAGCAGGACGAGATCGCCGTCGCGCAGTTCGAAGGCAGTGTCCGGGCAATCGACTTCGCCGATATCCTCGCCCAGCAGGGCCGATGTCAGGCAGCTTCTCTGGGGATGGTTGCGCCCGATCTCGGCGTCCATGAGCCCCTCGCGCACCATCAGGTCTATCTGCGGCGCCATCGAATGATCGTCGTTCAACCGGACGAGCTGGCGATCCCGAAATAGATAAAGCGGCGAATCTCCAACCGACAGCCAGTAAAGCCCCTGTCCTGTCGCCACGGCCACGACGACGGTGCCCCCCATTCCACGCAGGTCGGGATGATCGTCGATATGGGCCTTCAGACAATGGTTGGCGATCTTCATCGCGCGTCGAAGGATCGCCGGGATCGTGGTGGTATCGGCGGCGCCATTCCCAAGGCGCATCGTCAGTTCGGCGAAGATTTCGGTCACGATTACCCGGCTTGCCACGTCCCCTGCGGCATGGCCGCCCATGCCATCGGACAAGACCGCAAACCCGATGTCGGCACCCTGCAGAAACGAGGTCGCCAGCGCGTCTTCCTGCCGGGAGCGCGCACCTTGCGAGATCGCCGAGGCCGCGTCGATTCTCAGGTCAATCGTCGGGGACGTCAGCATTCTGCCTGTCCTCTTCCGTACCCCAAGTGAAGTCTGGCCCACACAGAGCCACGAACCGAAGCGTGGTCTTGCCGATGCGAATCTCATCGCCATCGGCAAGGTCCTCTGTTGCCAGAACCGGGTTGCCGTTTCGGCGCACGATGTTCGACTTGCCGCCGTGCCCAATGAAGAACCTGTTCTGCTCGTCGTCGTAGGCGATCGACGCATGGTTCTCGCGCGACACGTTCATATCGCCGAAATCGAGGCAGATCGACTGACCCGGGTCTCGTCCGATGGTCGAGACCCCGGGGCAGACCGTGAAGGACGCACCCCGCCCCGGTCCGTCCACGACGGCGATCCATCCTGCCGGGAAATGCCCCGCTGCCGACGCGGCGGCCTTGGGCGCCGCAAACACGTCGCCCTCCGATTCTGCTGCGTGAAAGCCGAGAATGCGCGTTTTTGCCCGCCCGCCCGACGATGCAGCCGGCGCGGTCCCCACAGCAGATTTGCTGGATCTTTGCTTTTCCTGCGCCTCGATCTGCCTGAGCGTTTCCGCCGCCGCCTGCGCCCGTTGCGCTCGCTGACGGAGACCGGGATCCTCGCCAGGCTCATCGTCGCTTTCGATGTCCCATATCTTGTTGCGTGCTCGAACGGGAGGTTTGGGGTCGGGCTCCGGCTCGGGTTGGATCGCAGCATCGGCGTCCGTGGGCTCGACTTCACTCGAAGTGTTCGGCTTCGACGATCGGATCCGGAATGGCAGGTCTTTCGCAAGTCTTGGCGATTTCCCTGAAGTCGGGAACCATGTCCTCGTCGAAATCGGGAGAACCGACCGCCGACATGCGCGGCCTCTTTCGGACAATGACATCCTTCAAATGCTTCACTTGCGTACCTCTTTCACGGAGCTGGGTCCCAGGGATTGCAGGCTTTGGAAAAGATGAACGGTGCCGCTCAGCAGCCTTGCCAACGGCTTCACCGACGCTGCCTGCGCGAGCCCCCGGTCAATCTCTGGAGAGATTTCAATGTGAGGTTCCTCACCCAGAATTGGGGGCGCCTCCCATTCGTCATCGTGGAGGTCATCCCCGAAGTCCAGGAAACTCCACTCCTGCGCTGAAACGCCGTGGTCTGCGCTGGGCTTTGCCAGAGGACGCGATGAGGTGGCGTCCGGTGCCTTGACCGATGCCGGTGCCGGCGCCTTCGGGCATGGCGCCTCGGCGCGACCGGATTTCGTCACCTCTCCCAGGTCGATCCGCGACTGCTTTACGATCCGGGCGATCCGCTTCTCCAGGTCCCGGTCTTTCGCCGCCTTCTCGAGCAGGACGCGCCGGCGCCGCTCGACATCGATGATGTCAAGCCATTCCTGCGCGCTCGACAGACGCTCTGCCGGAAAGATGCTCAGGCAACGGTTCATCGCATCGAGGAAAAAACGCTCGTATCCTGTGGTGGTCGTGCTCAATGGCTCGAGCGGATCCTTCAGGTTCTTCGCCGCAGCGGCCAAGCGCAGCTGGCTGCTTGGTGGCGGCGATCCCGAGACCGCGTGAAAGAACGTCGCCGCAAGCGCGTATAGATCGCTGGAATATCCCTGCTTGCTGCCGGCCAGATAGAATTCCTGCGGCGAGTAGCCATCCTTGACGGTCAGCACTTTCGACAAGACCCGGCTGACGCGCGTCGCGCTTTCGCGTGCGGCCCCGAAGTCGATGAGCACCGGAGTGTTGTCGTCCTCGAGAATGATATTGTCGGGCGAGATGTCGCGGTGAAGGATGTCGCGATCGTGGATGTAGGTGACGGCCTCGAGAAGCTTCACCAGAAGCTTGCGCGTCTCTTCCGGCCCGAGGCGGTCGGGCTCTTCCTCGATGATCTGCAGCAGATCGCGCCCTTCGACATAGTCGAGTGCCATGTAGGAAGTGTCATTGTCGTGAAAGATCTGATGGACCCCGACGATGTAGGGGTGCTGCAATTCGGAAAGCGCGCGGGCTTCCTTCTCGAAGAGGTCGATGATCTTCGCGAATTCCTGTTCACCGCTTTGCGAGCGCAGCCGGACCGTGTGGTTCACTCGGTAGCACATCGCGCCGGGAAAACACTCCTTGATGACGACTTTCCGGCCAAGGCTGTCGCGTGCCAGATACGTGATCCCGAAGCCGCCGGAATTGAGGTATCTCTCAATAGTGTACTGACCGCCGCACAGCTTCGTGCCGGGCGACAGTTCGTCCCCGATCGATTTCGGGGGATCGACCACAGGTATCCGGGCCGGTTTCGTCAACAATTCATCCTTAGGCAGCGGGCTGTGGAGCCCAGAAAGGTCTTCGGTCGGCGATTGGGGCAAGCAATGCGCGAAAAAGCGTCCTAAAGATGGCAACATGCTGGAGAATCTTGGCCCGACTTCGTGCGGTCAGATGAATCTGCATGGGGTTCTCAGGGTCGCCTGCCCGCGGCCCCGCGGCGGAGTGGCCGACAGGGGCGGCGGTCAATCCCTTGACAATCGGGGCCTATGGGCGCGGGCAGCTTGCCCGACTTCTGGCGCGTCAACGTGCAGTCGACGCTCAACATGCATGCCGAGCCCTCGACCGCGTCGCGGACCTTCTGCTGCTCTGCGCCGTGACGTTCGCACAAACCTTCAACGCCTTGCCGAGTGTCCACACGAACGGCTGGTCGATGTTCTGGAGAATCTGGCGTCGCCTGCAGCGGACTGGAGGGTGGCACACCCCATCAATGTTCTGACCGGGACCGAAGCGGCAGCGGCTCGCGCCTTCCGGCCATTGAAGAATGCGATCCCGGACCTCGAGCGACGGGACACGATCTTCGTTGGCGGGGTGTATGACGGCCGGACCTACCTTGCCGCCGTGGGACATTATTGCGGAACGTTTCGCCAGGACTGGCTTGGCATCCCCGCAACCGGACGCACGGTCTACCTGCGCTACGGCGAGGTTTACGAAGTCGATGCATCGGGATGCATTCTGCAGGCGAACCTCTTGTGGGATATTCTTGACCTGATGCGGCAGGCTGGACTTCCGCCACTCGCACCCAGTCTTGGCGTCGAAGGCATGTGGCCGGGACCGATCACCGGAGATGGGATACGCCTCGAACCCTCGAACGCTGCCGATGGCGCGGCCTCGATCGCGCAGACCCTCGCGATGCACGCCGCTCTGGCAGAGTTCGACGACGCCGAGGCCCTCTTGGGCCCTTACATCAGCGACCGGATCGCGCGGCAGTCGGGGGGCACCCTCACGCTCAATTCACCGCTTCCACAAAAGGAAGACGGGTTCGAGGCCATCTTCCGCGTTCCTATGGACCATGCGGAGCGACCTCGAACTTCGGCGGTAATCCGGAAGTGACCCGATCGCGCAAGGTGCAACGCGATAGCAACCGGGGCATGCAGCTAAAGGGCTGGGGCGCGTCTAGCGCTGCTCCATCGCGTTTTCCCATTCGGCCAGAAAGGCGCGCCGGTTGAGCGGGTCGAGATAGACCATCAGCGCGGGCCCGAGGCGGATCGGTCCAAAGCCCATCGTTTCTCCTTCTCCGGTCTGGCTCAGCGAGGGCAGGGGCCAGTCGCCGGGCGCATCACGCAGGCCCAGCGTGGCCAGAATGTCGATCATGGCGCCCGCGGCCTCGGTCTCGCGCGCGGTGGCCGGGATGATCGCGGTACGCAGCATGACGTTGGCGAAATCCTGCATCCTGAGGATCTGCACCCGTCCGCCCGAGTCCTGCGCCAGTTGCTCGGCCGCGTAGCTGCCAAGCACGTTGTAGGCCAGTGCCAGCCGTCCCTCGGCGATGTCGTCGATCATCAGCGCCGAGCAGCAGTAGAGGCGCGGCCTGAGCCGACCCATCACCTCGTTCAGGCGCCAGTAGGCATCGGTCGACCGGTCCTCCTGCGTGGCAAAGAGGTATCCCAGGCCGCTTTCCCGCACGTCATAGGTACCCACGGCTCCGCGAAACCGGTCCGGGTTGTCGCGAAGGAGCGTGATCAGCTCCTGGCGGGTGGTGGGAAGCGGAAGCCCGTCGAAACGCGCCCTGTTGATCACGACCACCGCCGGTTCGGTCGTGAAGGCGAAGATCAGGTCGCGCCAGCGCGCCCAATCGGGCAGCGCCTCGGTCGCGGCCGACCGGTAGGGCTGTGCGAAGCCGTCATTGGCAAGCTGGAATTGCAGGTCCATCGCCGAAGAGAGAACCAGGTCGAACTGCGCGCCCTCCCGGATCGCGCGGTGCAGTTCTTGCGAGGACAGGACGCTGTAGTCGACCGAGACATCCGGCAGCGCCGCGAGGAAAGACTGGATGTAGGGTTCGAAGACGGCAAGGTCCGTGGTCGACGCGATCCGCAGGACGCGGTCGCCCGTTCCCGGAAAGATCCGGTGATCCTCGACCTCGACCTCGAGCGCCGAGGCGGCGCCGATTGCCCAGAGGATCAGCCCAAGGGCAAGACCAAGGATACGCATGCGCCCCTCCCGTTCTCTGCGGCCGCCAGTTCCAGTCGCCCGCCATGGGCGCGCAGGACATCCGCCGCGATGGTGAGCCCGAGGCCCGATCCGACGATGCCGCCGGTGTTGCTGCCGCGCCGGAAACGTTCGGCCAGGGCCTCGACCGGCCCCTCGCCAAGCCCGGGACCCTCGTCGATCACCGAGATCCGCGCCTCGGCGTTCGTCTGGCCGATCCGAAGGGTGACGGTGGTGTCCTCTGGGGAATACTTGATCGCGTTGTCGAGCACGTTGCGCAGCGCGTTGTCGAGCAGGACAGCATCGCCACTGACCTGCGCCGGAGCCGCCTCGAGGTGCAGGCGGATATCCCGCATCGCCGCGGTGGGTTCCATCGCGGCGGCGGTCTGCGCGGCGAGTTCGGCAAGATCGATGGGGTCCCGCGCGAGGTCTTCGGTGCGGTAGGCGACCGTCGCGTGGTCAAGAAGCTGCCCCGCCGAACGGGAGCTTTCGTCGACCGCGCGAATGATCCGCCGCAGCCGCTGTTTCTCGGCCTCGTCCCCGACGGTGCGCAGGGCGATTTCCGCCTGCGTGCGAACGGTGGCAAGCGGCGTCCGGATGCGATGTGCCGCCTCGGCGATGAAGTCCTCGGACCGGCGGATCGATTGTCCGAGGCGGTCCATCAGCCGGTTGAGCGCGGACATGAGCGGTGCAAGCTCGCTGGGCGCGGGACGCAGCAGCGGGCGCAGATCCGAGGGTCCGCGCCGCGAAACGGCGGCCGCGAACTCGTTCAGCGGTCGGAGCGAGGTCCGCGCCGCAAAGGCCGAAAGCGTGACCGCGACGACGAAAAAGGCGACCGACAGGATCGCGGCAAGACGCGACAGTTCCGAGGCGATCGCGCCGACGCCGTTGCGGGTCTGCGCAACCGTCACCGTCACGGGCACCGGTTCGGTTCCCGCCAGCACCAGCCGCGTGACCGACGCCATTCGGATCGCGGCGCCGCTGTAGTCGCCAGTGTCGAAAACCACCTGCCCCGGCGCGCCCTCGCTGGGCGTGGGCAGATCGTCATAGCCGGTCAGCATCCGGTCTGCCGCGGTGACGCGGTAGAAGACCCGGTCCTCGCTGATCGCCCCCAGCATGGCGAATGCGGCATAGGGCAGTTCCAGCCGCACTTCGCCCTGTTCGCTGCGCAGGGTCTCGGCAATCGTGGTGACCGAGGCCGCCAGCACGTTGTCCTGGTTCCGATCCGCGGCCTGTCGGGCAAGGCCTGTCACCATTCCCCAGCTGAGCAGCGACAGAAGCGCCGCCACACCTGCCAGCAGCAGTGTCAGCCGCTGCCCGATGGAAGTCAGTTCGGTCAAGGCGCGCCGGTCTCGATCCGATAGCCGAGGCCGCGGACCGTTTCGATGCGCACACCCATGCCGTCGATCCGGCGGCGCAGGCGTCCGACATAGACTTCGATCGCGTTCTCGGTCACGGCGGCGTCGTAGGAGAACAGCCGGTCCATCAGCTGCGACTTCGACAGGATCTGGCCGGGATGGCGGGCGAAGACCTCCATCAGGCGGATCTCGCGGTGGCGCAGCTCCACCGTCTCTGCGCCGTTCCGCAATATCCCGGCGAGCGGGTCGAAGATAGCCGACCCAAGCGTGATTTCATTGCGCGCCGATCCTCCGCGCCGTCGGAGCACGGCCCTGCACCGGGCCTCGAGTTCCGAGAAGTCGAAGGGCTTGGTGATGTAGTCATCCGCCCCCTGGTCAAGCGCGCCGACCCGGTCCGAGACCTGGCTGCGGGCGGTCAGCACGATGACCGGCGTCTCCAGATGCGCGCGGCTGCGGGCAAGGAAATCGCGCCCGTCGCCATCGGGTAACATCACGTCGAGAAGGATCAGGTCGTAGCTGGCCGCGGCAAGGCAATCCTCGGCTTCGGCAAGGGTCGCGGCGTGGTCGACCGCATGACCGTCAAGAGCCAGGCGCTTCATCACGGCTTCGGAAAGCTCGGCATTGTCCTCGACCAAAAGATACCGCACCGAGACGCCCCCCACATGCACCACCGCGGTCTGGCCCGGCCCGTGTCAGGCTTCTGTCAGCTTTCTGTGGTGTCTGGGAAGCATGGGCGGCGGAGGACCGCCTGTCAAATGGGAGGATGACCAAATGAACACCCCTGGGTGGACACGTCGCGCGATCATCGCCGCGGCAACCGCGACCTTCGCCATGACCGGCGTTGCCAAGGCCCAAGAGCAACAGATGATGGACTCGGTGCACTTCCTCGTTCCCGGCGGCGCCGGTGGTGGATGGGACGGCACCGCGCGCGGCACGGGCGAGGCCCTTGTAAATGCCGGCCTTATCGGCAACGCGACCTATGAGAACATGTCCGGCGGCGGCGGCGGTGTCGCGATCGCCAACCTGATCGAGAACGCCAGCAGCAGCCATGGGACGCTGATGGTGAACTCCACGCCCATCGTGATCCGGGCCCTCACGGGCGAGATCGCGCAAAGCTTCCGTGACCTCACGCTGGTCGCCGGAACCGTGGGCGACTACGCGGCGCTGGTCGTGACGGCCGACAGCCCGATCACGTCGATGGACGACGCGCTGGCGATGTACCGCGAGTCCCCCGAGGATTTCGCCATCGGCGGCGGGTCGGTTCCGGGCGGCATGGACCATCTTGTGGCCGCGATCATCATGCAGGGCGCGGGCGAAGACCCGACGGCTTTCAACTACATCGGCTATGACGCGGGCGGCGAGGCGATGGCTGGTCTTCTGTCGGGCGAGATCGACGCGCTGTCGACGGGCTTTTCCGAAGCCGTGGCCCTGGCCGAACAAGGTGAAATCCGCATTCTTGGCGTGACCTCGCCCGAGCGTGTCCCCGCCTATGACGAGGCCCCAAGCTTCGCCGAGCAGGGAATCGATGCGCAATTCGTGAACTGGCGCGGGTTCTTCGCCGCGCCGAACCTGCCCGAAGAGCAGCTGATCGCCTACCAGGAGATGCTGGCCGCGATGATGGAAACCCCCGAGTGGGAAGAGGTTCGCGCGCGCATGGGTCTGGTCAATATCTTCCGCCCCGGCGACGAGTTCAGGGTCTTCCTCGAAGCGCAGGAAGAGCAGATCGGCAACCTGATGCGCGAGTTGGGCTTCCTTTGACGGTGGCCGGGCGGCCCGAAATGGGCGGCCCGGACAACATGTGACCAAACGGCCCGGCCCCGTGCGGGGGGCCGGGACTGTCACACCCGACAGACCACACCGGAAACCGGGGAGGGATGACCAATGGCGCTGGATCGCTGGATCGCGCTGGCCTTCATCGCGCTGTGCTGCGTGTATGGATATGCCGCCTTTTTCACCATGGACGACACGTTGCCCCCGATCCTGCGGCGCAATCCGGTCTGGCCCTCGACGTTTCCCAAGATCCTGACGGTGCTGGGCATCATCGTTGGGCTGATCGTCCTGTTCACCCGAAAACCCGAGGCCACCGTCGCCGAGGTCAAGGACGGCACCATCGATCTGGGTCGGCTGGGCGACTACCACGTGGGCCAGGCCATCGCCCTGCTTGTCCTGATGGTGATCTATGCACTGACGCTGCGCCCGCTTGGGTTTGTCGGCTCCACCATCGGATTTCTCGTCTTCGGCGCGGTCATCCTGGGCGAGCGCCGGTTTCACATTCTGATCCCCGTCGCGGCCATCGCCGCGGGGTCGATCTGGTATCTGGTCCAGGAGGTGCTGGGGATCTTCCTGCGCCCCTGGCCCGGGTTCCTGATGTAGGGGGATGAGAGATGCTTGAAGGTATCCTGATCGGCCTTACTGCGGCCGTCACCCCGTTCAACCTGATCATGGTTGTGATGGGCTGCGTCATAGGTACGCTCATCGGCATGCTGCCCGGCCTCGGGCCGATGTCGATCATCGCCATCATGATCCCCGTGGCCATCGGTATCGGCGATCCGACGTCGGCCCTGATCCTGCTGTCGGGCGTCTATTACGGCGCGATCTTCGGCGGGCTCTACCTCGTCCATCCTGCTGAACGCGCCGGGGGTCGCGGGCACGGTCGCCACCGCCTTCGACGGCTACCCCATGGCGCGCAAGGGCCAGGCGGGCAAGGCGCTGACCATCGCCGCCGTCGCCAGTTTCGCGGGTGGCACGATCGGGGCGATCCTGCTGATGATCTTCGCGCCGGCGCTCTCGACCGTCGCGCTCCTGTTCCATTCGGCTGAATACTTCGCGCTGATGGTGGTGGGCCTGTCGGCCATCGCGGCCTTCGCGGGCACCGGGCAGGTGGCCAAGGCGCTGATGATGACGATCCTCGGCCTGATGATGGGCACGGTGGGCGAGGGCGCGCTGTCCAACATGCCGCGATTCACCTTCGGGATGATGGAGTTGCAGTCGGGCTTTTCCTTCATCACGCTCGCCATGGCGATGTTCGCTCTTCCCGAGGCGCTGTTCCTGGTGATGAACCCCGCCCGCGCCGCGTCCGGCGACGGCGGCAAGATCACCGGCATGCGCATCACCCGGGCCGAAGCGCGCAGCATCGCCCCCGTCATCGGGCGGCAGTCGCTTCAGGGCTTCTTCATCGGTGTCCTGCCCGGCGCCGGGGCGACCATCGCGTCCTTCCTTGGCTACGCTGTCGAACGCAACATCGCCAAGGGCGAGGAACAGGCCGAGTTCGGCAAGGGCTCGATCAAGGGGCTTGCCGCGCCCGAAACCGCCAACAATGCGGCCTGCACAGGGTCGTTCGTGCCGCTTCTGACGCTTGGTATCCCGGGGTCGGGAACCACCGCGATCCTGCTGGGCGCGCTTCTGGCGCTGAACGTGACGCCGGGCCCGCGCCTCATGACGGACGAGCCGGACGTGTTCTGGGCGGTCATCATCTCGATGTATATCGGCAATCTGGTTCTGCTGATCCTGAACCTGCCGCTGATCCCCTATATCGCCAAGATCCTGACGATCCCGCGCACCTTCCTGATCCCATTCATCCTGTTCTTCACGCTGATGGGCAGCTACCTGGGGCAGAACAATTCGACCGAATTGCTGATCCTCGTGGGCTTCGGGGTCATCGCAACGATCCTGCGCTTCGCCGATTACCCGCTGGCGCCGCTTCTGATCGGGTTCATCCTGGGCACAATGCTCGAGGACAACTTCGCCCGGGCGATGCAGCTTTATCGCGGCTTCGGCTTCATCCTTGAGCGGCCGATGACGCTGGGTCTGCTGGTTCTGGCCGCGCTCCTGGTCGTCCTGCCAAGTTTCCGGGCCTACCGCGCCCGCAAACGCGCCGAGGGCGTTGCCGATGGCGACTGAGGAAGGATCGGCGCAACAACCCCTCGCCGGGGTTCGCGTGCTCGACCTGACGAACGTTCTTGCCGGCCCCTTCGCCTGTCACCAGCTTGCCCATCTTGGCGCCGAGGTGATCAAGGTCGAGGCTGTCGGCCGGGGCGACCTGGCCCGCAATCTGGGCGCCGATCCGGCTCTGTCAGCGCGGGGCATGGGCATCAGTTTTCTTGCCCAGAACGCGGGCAAGAAATCCCTGACGCTGAACCTCAAGAGCCCTGGCGGCAAGGAGGTGCTGCGCCGCCTCGTGCGCCGTGCGGATGTCCTGGTCGAGAACTTCCGCCCCGGGGTGATGGAGCGGCTGGGTCTGGGCCCCGAGACACTCCGCGCCGAGAACCCGGCGCTGATCTATTGCGCGATCTCGGGCTTCGGGCAGACGGGCCCCTGGGCGGACCGGCCGGCCTATGACCAGATCATACAGGGTGCGTCCGGCGTCATGTCCGTCACGGGGGATGCCGAGAGCGCGCCGCTCCGCGTGGGCTACCCGCTGGCCGACACTGTGGGCGGGCTGACGGCGGCGATGACGATTCTCGGTGCGCTGAACGCCAAACCGCGCGGCTGCGTCATCGATGTCTCGATGCTCGACAGCGTGCTGGCGACGATGGGCTGGGTCGTTTCGAACCACCTGATCGGCGGCGTGACGCCCGCCCCGCAGGGCAACGAGAACCCGACCTCGGCCCCGTCAGGCGCGTTCCAATGCGCCGATGGGCTGATCAACATCGCCGCCAACAAGGACGAACAGTGGGAGGCGCTGGCCCGCCACCTTGGCCGCGACGACCTTCTGACAGAGCCAGCCTTCGCCACCCGCGAGGCGCGCAAGGCGAACCGGCTGCGTCTCAAGGCCGAGCTTGAGACCGTGCTGACGACCCGCGCCGCCCGCGACTGGGCGCGCGATCTCAATGCCATCGGCGTGCCTTCGGGCGCTGTGATGAGCGTGCCAGAGATCCTGGCTCACCCCCAGGTCGCTGATCGTGACCTGCTGGCCCGGTTCGAGAACGTGCCCGGCGTGGACCGCGCGATCGAGGTGATGCGCATCGGCGCGATGATCGACGGGTGCCGCCCTGCCGTTTCCGACCCGCCGCCGGTTCTGGGGCTGGATACGGATGAGGTTCTCGGCAGTCTGGGCTACCCTTCGGACGAAATCGCGGCGATGCGAAAGGCAGGCGAGATATGAGCGACGCAGAGGATGTCCGCGACTGGTGGCGCACGTCGATCATCGACATGGAACCCGGCCGCATCCACCTGCGCGGGCGACCCGTGCAGGACCTGATCGGGACCACCGGCTTTGCGCGCATGATCTGGCTGATGGTGACCGGGGAGGAGATTTCCGGCCCGCGCGAGGCCCTGTTCGAGGCGGCGCTGGTGGCGGCCGTGGACCACGGGCCGCAGGCGCCGTCGATTGCCGCCGCACGCATGGCCGCGACCTGTGGCGTCGGACTGCAATCGGCGATGGCGACCGGGCTCAACATGCTGGGCGACGTCCATGGCGGGGCGGGGGAGCAGGCCGTGGCCCTCTACCGCGCCGTCGAGACTGCTGGCCCCGACGGGCTGGCAGCGGCGCTGGATGCCTGGCGGGCCGAGCACGGGCGCTATCTCCCGGGCTTCGGCCATCGCTTCCACAAACCGGTCGATCCGCGCGCGCCGCGTCTGCTGGAACTGGTGGACGAGGCGGCGGCTTCGGGCGCCGTTCCCGGCGCCTATGCCGAAATCGGCCGCGCCATCGAGCGGCACCTGGCCCGCGAACGCGGCAAGCCCGTGCCGATGAACATCGATGGCGCGACCGCCGTCATCTATGCCGAGCTTGGCTGCCCGCCGCCGCTTGCGCGCGGGTTTTTCGGCCTGTCCCGCTCGGTCGGCCTTCTTGCCCATGCCTGGGAACAAATGCAGCAGGGTGGTCGCAACAAGGGGCCGACACCGCCGCAGTATCGGTGGACCTACGACGGCGACTGACCCGGCCCGACGCCCGAGGCGACTGCCAGCCTCAGCTCGCCAGCACGTTGCGGAACTGCCAGGGGTCGGTCTCGTCGATATCCTCGGCGAACTGGGTCCAGCGGTTCGTCAGCGGAGTCCAGTCGGTGTAATGCGCCTCGACCGGCCCCAGATAGGGGCGCTGTACCTGAAGGCAGCGGACATGATCCATCTCGTCGGTCTCGACGATGCCGGCCTGCGGGTTCTCGAGCGCCCAGACCATGCCGGCCAGAACGGCTGACGAGACCTGAAGGCCGGTTGCGTTCTGGAAGGGCGCAAGGTCGCGGGTTTCCTCGATCGACAGGCGCGAGCCGTACCAGAGGGCGTTCATCTCGTGCCCGTAGAGCAGGACGCCCAGCTCGTCGATGCCCTCGGTGATCTCGTTCTCGTCGAGGATGTGGTGCCTTTCCTGGATCTTGCCGGAGCCGAAGGTCTCGTGCAGCGACAGGACCGCGTCGTCGCAGGGATGATAGGCATAGTGGCAGGTCGGGCGGTAGTCGGGGTGCGCGGCGTCACCGACCGTGTAGTAGTCCGAGATCGAGATCGCCTCGTTGTGCGTGACGAGAAAGCCGTATTGCGGGCCGGGCGTCGGGCACCAGGTGTGGACCCGCGTGATCGCACCCGGCCGCGCGATCCAGATCGCCGAGCGGCAGCCGGTATCGTGGCGGTGGCCATCCTCGGGAAACCAGGTCTCATGGGTGCCCCAGCCCAGTTCGGCGGGTTGAAACCCTTCGGAAATGAACCCCTCGACCGACCAGGTGTTCACGAAGGTGCCGATCCTCTTGTGCCGGGTCGATTTCTGGGTATCGCGCTCGGCGATGTGGATGCCCTTGACGCCCAGCGATTGCATCAGCGCGGCCCAGCCCTCGACGGGTGCCCGGCATCGGGTCGGTCCGTCCCGTGTCGCGGACCAGCGTCATCAGCGCGTCCTTGACGAACCAGCTGACCATTCCGGGGTTGGCGCCGCAGCAGCTGACGGCGGTCGTGCCGCCCGGATTGCGCGCCTTTTCGTCCCGCACCGCCTGTCGCAGCGCATAGTTGGTGCGTGCGGCGTTATCCTCGGTTTCGAAGTAGTAGCCGGCCCAGGGTTCGACCACGGTATCGATGTAAAGCACACCCATTTCGCGGCAGAATTTCATGAGGTCGAGAGACGAGGTATCGACGCTGAGGTTGACACAGAACCCCTTGCCCCTTTCGAACACCGCGCCCAGCACCTCGCGGTAATTCTCGCGCGTGATGGCGGTGTCGATGTGGTGGATGCCGCGCTGGGCAAGAAAGGTGTGATCGGACAGGTCCGGTTCGATCACATAGACTTTCTTGGCATCGTATTCGAAGTGGCGCTCGATCAGGGGCAGGGTGCCGCGGCCGATCGAGCCGAAGCCGATCATCACGATCGGGCCGTCGATATGCCCGTGGCAGGGGATTTGTGTCATTTCGGGTCTCCTCAGCACCGTCCTGTCATGTTTGGGCGGCCTTGTCATCGCAAGGGATGATCAGGCCGTCTGGTGGTCGCCTGGCAGACAGCGGGGGTGGAGGTCCCGTCGGGTGCCGCCCCGACCGGGTGCGGCCTGTGCGTAGCTGTGAAAAATGGGCGTGACTTTGCCATGATGCTGCCCTTTTGAGCCGTCATGAATCGTCTTGCGAACAGTCATCCAGACGTAGGGCAGGTCAGCGGTCGGTAATGGTCAAATCGGTGTTTCTCAGGGTTATGTTCAGCCCGCATCTGTGGCTCGGCGCCGCGGCGATCTCGATCGCGGCGAGCTTTGTCGTGGATTATGTGGATGCGCAGCGCACTGCGGACCGGGCGCTTGCGCTTCGGCAAGGACCGCCGCCCCTGGCCATGCTGCAGGAGTTCGACCCGGCGCGACACACCGGACCGGCGCGCGAGGTTTTGATCCTGGCCGAGGCCGATCTTGCGACTCCCATCATTGTGAAGCTTGGTCCCGGCGACGACCAGCGGGCCGCCGTCATCTATCCGCTCTTTCCGGTGAGTGAGCCTGGACAAGAGATCGTCGCGCGGCAGGCCACCGTCCAGGCGGCCGGTGGCGGTAGCGATTCGAGACTGGCCGCGATCCGCCCGATTCCGCGGCCCGACGCCGAGGCCATTTACGCCGAGCCGCCGACGGCGCTTGGCGTGATCCTGCACTGGGCCGACGATGCGGATGCGAGCAACATCGATCCCGTCGCCCTTGTCGCCCGCAGCTTTGGCCCCGGCAGCTATGGAAGCGTGATCGAGGTGAACGGCGAGCGCGTCGCACCCGGTGACATGGCGCTGGTGGTCCAGGGGGCCATGGCGGCCAAGAACCTGACCATCGCCCCGGACTTCCTTGCCGTGGCGCCTTTCGCCAACGGGCGTGTCGCTGCTCTTTCGCCGCCGCCGTCGTCAGGGCTCCAGCGCGCGCTCTTGTGGGGCGGCATGACGCTTGGCCTTGGGGCGCTGCTGTTGTCCGTGCGCACGGTCGAGGTCTTCACCCCCCGCGCCGACACGCCCAAGCGTCCGGGGCAGCAGGACCGCCGCGTCAGCACCGGCAATACCCCGAAGGCACGCAGCCGGTTCCAGACCATTCCGACGCAGGACGAAATCTACGCCGCGAACCAGGTCCAGCAGTCGCGGGGCGAGGAGTCCCGGGACCGGCCGCAAGGCAGCGGGTCCGATCGAGAAGATCAGAACTCGACGCTGACGTCGGGCAGACGCAGTTCGCGCATCAGTTCGCGCAGCTCCTGCCGGGCGGCGACGTTCGACAGGTTCAGCTTGACCACTCCGATGTCGCGCAGATCCAGAAGGGTCAGTCCGCGCGGGAAGAGTTCGCGGAAGATCACCCGTTCGGAAAAGCCGGGTGCCACGCGGAATCCGATGCGCTTTGACAGCGCGGTCACCGCGTCGGCGATCTTCTTCTTGTTGTGCATCTGCTGGGGGCCCATGCGGTTGCGCACCACCACCCAGTCGATCGGCTTGAGCCCCGCCTTGGCGCGCAGCTGGCGCGCGTTCCATACCATTTCGGAATAGATCGACGGGCCGAGGACGCGGTTCGAATCCGCGTCGACGCGGGCGAGAAGGTCGAAGTCTATGAAACTGTCATTCAGCGGCGTGATCAGCGTGTCCGCCAGCGTATGCGCGACCTGGCTCAGCCGGGTGTGCGAGCCAGGGCAGTCGATCAGGATGAAATCGGCCTCGTCCTCCATCCCGATCACGGCCTGGCTCAGCCTGTGGTCATATATGTTTTCGCCCGGACCAAGGACATCGGGAGAGACCTCGGGAAGTTCGCGGAAGGCGGGGCAGGGGAGCAGGATGCCATGTTTGGCGATGAACCTTTGCCGGTTCTCGATGTATCGTCCGAAGCTCTTCTGGCGCAGGTCGAGGTCGAGCGCGCCGACCTTGTGTCCCATCCGCACGAGCGCTGTCGCGACGTGCATGGCGGTCGTGGATTTCCCGCTGCCGCCCTTTTCGTTGCCGACGACGATGATATGCGCCACTGACTGCCCCCGCATTGCCCGACTGATGCCGGTTTGGGACACTATATGTTGCGTATGGGCCGGGGGAAAGTGGGCAGGGGCAGCGAAAGATGCGCCGGTGACCCCAAAATGGCCACCGGCGCGCTGTGCAGAAGATCAGTTCGGCAGAAGAACCGCGTCGATCCCATGGATCACGCCGTTCGAGGCAGGGACATCTGCCGCCACGACGGTCGCTCCGTTCACGGTGACACCGCCGCCGGTGCCGTCGATCAGAATGGTCTCGCCCTGAACGGTGGTCAGCGTCCCGCGCTGGCCCACAAGCTGTTCGGCCGTGATCCGACCCGGCACGACATGATAGGTCAGGATGCTGGTCAACTGGTCGCGGTTTTCCGGCAGCAACAGGCTGTCGACGGTTCCGGCGGGCAGCGCCGCGAAGGCGTCGTTCGTCGGTGCAAAGACGGTGAAGGGTCCGGTGCCCTGCAGCGTTTCGACGAGATCAGCGGCCGCAACGGCGGCGACCAGCGTCGAGAAATTCTCGTTGCCCGAGGCGACGGCGACAATGTCATCCCCGCCACCAGCGGGTGCGCAGGCTGTCAGAACGGCCGTGAAGCCAAGCGCTGCGGTCGCAGCCATAAGTGAGCGTCGTTTCATCATACTATCCCTTTCAATTCCTTGGTAGGCGCGAGGCGGCGCAAAGGCCGCCTCGCGCCAGGTAGTGCCTGGTCTCAGGATTCCGGCGGCAGGATCACGGCGTCGATGACGTGGATCACGCCGTTCGATGCTTCGATGTCGGCGGTGACGACATTGGCGCCGTTCACGGTCACGCCGCCTTCGGTCATGATGGTCACGTCAGCGCCCTGAACGGTCGCCGCCATCATGTTGTTCGACAGGTCGCCCGACATCACTTTGCCCGGGACGACATGGTAGGTCAGGACGGCCTGCAGCGTCTCGAGGTTCTCGGGCAGCAGGAGCGATTCGACGGTGCCCTCGGGCAGCGCGGCGAAGGCTTCGTCGGTCGGAGCGAAGACGGTGAACGGGCCTTCACCCTTCAGCGTGTCGACCAGGCCGGCGGCAGTGACGGCGGCTACGAGCGTGTTGAACGAGCCGGCGGCAACAGCGGTGTCGACGATGTCCTGAGCCGACGCGGCCGAGGCGAAAGTACCGATCGCCGTGGCGGCGCTCAGGGCAATAAACGTTCTGCGGATCATGAGGTTCCCTTTCATTGGTTCCGTTAATGCCGCCTGTGCAGCATCGTACCGGAAACGCGCGAAAAGCCGCAGTGGATCAAAGAGAAAGTCCGTGTGCGGGCCTTGACGGTGATGTCTTTTGGCCTAAGCGGCGCGATTGTCCGGCGTCGAGTCACGATATGGTTATCTGCCGACACCCCCGCGTGATTGAAACCGTGCCCCAAGGTTCCCGGAAACGCGATCGTGAGATGAGTTTGTTTTGCCGTTCGTGCCCTCTGAGATAGATCAGGATGGACAGTCTGAAAACGAGGACGGGCGATGGCCGGAAGATTCAGAAGTGACCTTAAATGGTCGGACGTCACTCCGAAGGCGACGTATCTCAGCAGGCGGCAGCTTATGGCGACGGCGGGGGCCGCCGCTGGCGCAGCGGCTTTGGGCATGTCAGCGGGGCCGGCCGCGGCGTCGATCCCCACTGTGAAAAGCCGGTTCTCGACCGACGAGGCCCCGAACACCTGGGACCAGATCACGACCTACAACAACTATTTCGAGTTCGGCACTGACAAGGGCGACCCCAAGCGTCATGCCGGCCAGCTTACGACCGACCCGTGGAGCGTGCGGATCGACGGTCTGGTCGACCGCCCCGGCACCTATGACTTCGGCGACATCGTCGCGGGCGTCCAGATGGAGGAACGCATCTACCGTCTGCGCTGCGTCGAGGCCTGGTCGATGGTGGTGCCCTGGGTCGGGTTCGAGTTGGCGGACCTTCTTGACCGGGTCGGCGTGCAGCCCTCCGCCAGGTATGTGGCCTTCGAAACCCTGGAACGTCCCGAAGAGATGCCGGGCCTGCGCTACCGCGTGCTCGACTGGCCCTATCGCGAAGGGCTGCGTCTCGACGAGGCGATGCATCCGCTGACGATCCTTGCGACCGGGATCTATGGCGAGGAGATGCCGAACCAGAACGGCGCGCCGATCCGGCTGGTGGTGCCGTGGAAGTACGGGTTCAAGTCGATCAAGTCGATCGTGCGGATCACCCTGACCGAGGACGAGCCCCCCGCAAGCTGGAACATGTCCCAGCCGAACGAATATGGCTTCTATAGTAATGTGAACCCCGAGGTGGATCATCCGCGCTGGAGCCAGGCGACCGAGCGGCGGATCGGCGGGGGGCTGCTCGCGAACCGGCAGCCCACGCTGATGTTCAATGGCTATGCCGATGAGGTTGCCGGGCTTTACGCGGGAATGGATCTCGCGAAGTTCTACTGACCC
>CAVPWP010000016.1:0-10000 GCA_963709395.1 uncultured Alphaproteobacteria bacterium | reverse complement strand
AGGCAACTATGGGCGGGGGGCACAAACTAGGGGGTGGCGACTGTTTATTAAAAACACAGGGCTCTGCGAAGTCGCAAGACGACGTATAGGGTCTGACGCCTGCCCGGTGCCGGAAGGTTAAAAGGAGGTGTGCAAGCACCGAATTGAAGCCCCGGTAAACGGCGGCCGTAACTATAACGGTCCTAAGGTAGCGAAATTCCTTGTCGGGTAAGTTCCGACCTGCACGAATGGCGTAACGACTTCCCCGCTGTCTCCAACATCGACTCAGCGAAATTGAATTGCCTGTCAAGATGCAGGCTTCCCGCGGTTAGACGGAAAGACCCCGTGCACCTTTACTACAACTTCAGACTGGCATCAGGCCAAGCATGTGCAGGATAGGTGGTAGGCTTTGAAGCAGGGACGCCAGTCTCTGTGGAGCCTCCCTTGAGATACCACCCTTGCTTTGCTTGATGTCTAACCGCGGACCGTTATCCGGTTCCGGGACCCTCTGTGGTGGGTAGTTTGACTGGGGCGGTCGCCTCCCAAAGAGTAACGGAGGCGCGCGAAGGTTGGCTCAGAGCGGTCGGAAATCGCTCGTTGAGTGCAATGGCAGAAGCCAGCCTGACTGCAAGACTGACAAGTCGAGCAGAGTCGAAAGACGGCCATAGTGATCCGGTGGTCCCGCGTGGAAGGGCCATCGCTCAACGGATAAAAGGTACGCCGGGGATAACAGGCTGATGGTGCCCAAGAGTCCATATCGACGGCACCGTTTGGCACCTCGATGTCGGCTCATCTCATCCTGGGGCTGGAGCAGGTCCCAAGGGTATGGCTGTTCGCCATTTAAAGAGGTACGTGAGCTGGGTTTAGAACGTCGTGAGACAGTTCGGTCCCTATCTGCCGTGGGTGTAGGATACTTGAGAGGAGTTGCCCCTAGTACGAGAGGACCGGGGTGAACGATCCACTGGTGGACCAGTTGTCATGCCAATGGCAGTGCTGGGTAGCTATGATCGGACAGGATAACCGCTGAAGGCATCTAAGCGGGAAGCCCCCCTCAAAACAAGGTATCCCTGAGGGCCGTGGAAGACCACCACGTCGATAGGCCAGAGGTATAAGCGCGGTAACGCGTTCAGCTGACTGGTACTAATTGCCCGATAGGCTTGATTTGATCCAGTGGAAGCCAGGCTTCTGCGGATCGAAAGCATACACAAGTGTGCTTGACTTGGACGTGTTCTTTTCTTGGTTTGGTGGTCATAGCGCGAGCAAAACACCCGATCCCATCCCGAACTCGGTCGTTAAGTGCCGCTGCGCCGATGGTACTGCGTCTTAAGACGTGGGAGAGTAGGTCACCGCCAAACCTAGTAAGGAACACGAACCGTATCTCTCAGACACGATGTGCCTCAGACCTTTTTTGGAAGACCTGAGGCGCGCTTTGGCGCGGGGTGGAGCAGCCCGGTAGCTCGTCAGGCTCATAACCTGAAGGTCGTAGGTTCAAATCCTACCCCCGCAACCATCGATACTTGCGAGACCGCCTCGGCTACTTTGGCCTTGGCGGTTTTGTTTTTCTCGCCTGACGCAAGCGACAGGATTCCCGCCAGATCGCCATGGAGGCCGATGGCATAACCTGCATCGTCCGGCGTTGACCTGCCACTGAACTTTCATCCAGCCGCGACCGGAGCCCAGTTGGTGTTTACGCCAGTTGGCGCAGGTTGAGCAATCGCCCGGCGCGCGGAGCTTTCATCTCGCGCAGCGGGGCGGGCGATTGCGGTGGTCAGGGTCCGCGCGTAGGCGGCCGGGGTTTGGTAATCCAAGGCCGAGTGTGGGCGCTCGGTGTTATAGTCTGCTGCCCAGGCGGCGATCACGGCGCGTGCGTGAGCCAGGTTGCGGAACATGGTCTCGTTGAGCAGTTCGTCCCGCATCCGCCCGTTGAAGCTCTCGACGAAACCGTTCTGCATGGGCTTGCCTGGCGCGATGTAGTGCCATTCGATCCGTTGCTCGGAACACCACCGCAGGATGGCGTTACTGGTCAGTTCCGTCCCGTTATCGCTGACTATCATGCCAGGCTTTCCACGGCGCTCGATCAGGGCTGTCAGCTCACGCGCGACACGGCGCCCCGAGATCGAGGTGTCCGGAATCGCGGCGAGACATTCACGGGTGACGTCGTCGACCACGTTGAGCACACGGAAGCGCTGGCCATTGGCGAACTGGTCATGGACGAAATCGAGCGACCAGCGTGCATTGGGCCGCGCCTCGACCAGGATTGGAGCCCGTGTTCCGACCGCCTTGCGCCGGGCCTTCCGCTTGCGCACCGTAAGCCCTTCCTCGCGGTAAAGCCGATAGATCCGGTTGATGCCGGAAGGCTCGCCCTCACGCCGCAGCAGCACGAAGATCCGCCGATAACCGAACCGTCGGCGCTCGTTGGCCAGATCCCGCAGCCGACCGCGCAGCTCCGTATCGGGCGCGCGCTGCGCCTGATAGCGGACCATCTTGCGATCCGCCCCCACAATCCGACACGCCCGCCGTTCCGAAAGCCCGAGCAGGGCCCTCAGGTGCGCGACAGCCTCGCGCTTCACAGCGGGCGTCACCACTTTTTTGAAACCAGCTCCTTCATCGCGGCAAGGTCAAGCATCTGCTCGGCCAGCAGCTTCTTCAGCTTCGCGTTCTCATCCTCAAGCGTCCTCAGCCGCTTGGCCTCAGATACCGTCATGTCTCCGAACTTGGCCTTCCAGTTGTAGAAGGTGCCTTCCGACATGCCGTGCTTGCGGCACAGGTCTGCGCACTTCGCGCCAGCCTCATGCTCGGTCAGGATGCCGATGATCTGCTCGTCTGTGAATCTCGTTCGCTTCATTGTCCGTCCTCAGGTTGGGCCGGACTCTAGATCAACGGTGGAGGAAAAATCCCGTGGCAGGTCAGCGTCAAAACGATCTTGTCGATCAGGCCGCGCAAACTGTCTGCGGCCTCTTGGCGCGCTTTGGGGGCGTTCAGCGACCCGGCGAGGTTCGACACTTTCGAGCGATAGAGGTCTGACAAATTCGGGTGCAGAGCCGGAGGCGGCGCTGACTGGTGTTCCAGTTCAAATCGCAACTGGTCACGCCGGGTTTCCAGTTCCCCCATCTTGTCCTTAACCGTCGATGCGGGTGCGCCATCCATCAAGGCCTGAACGAGACGCTCAAGGCCACGTTCGATCTGAGCCATCTCGGCCCCTTTTGCGTGGAGAACTGCCCCGGCGGAAGCCTGTATCCGGTTCGTCTCGGCCACGAACTCCTCACAAAACACGGCGAACAACTCGGGGGCCATCAGTCGGTGCGAAAGCGCATCGAGCACACGCTTCTCGACCTCCTGCCGTGCAATCGACTTGCGATTGTTACAGGTGCCCTTGTTTCGTGCTGCGGAGCAGCCGACGTGGGTTTGCGAGATCATCGACATGCCACCGCCGCACGCACCGCAGGTCAGCAGGCCGGACAGCAGATACTTTGGACGTCGAGCCTTGCCGAGGGCCCCGCCGCGGTTTCCGCGTTTTGGAACCGCCGATCTTCTCTGCCGGTCCTTGACGGCCTGCCATAGGTCCTGGCTGACAATCCGGAGATCCGGCGTCCCAACAATGATCCACGCGCTCTCTGGGTTTGGGCGAGACACGCGACGCCCGGTGTCGGGGTCCTTGATGTACTTCAGGCGGTTCCAAACAAGCCGGCCGATATAAAGTTCGTTGTTCAGGATGCCGGTGCCACGCGATGCGTTGCCGTTGATGGTGGTTGCACCCCAGGCTCTCCCACGGGGCCGGGAATTTCTTCGGAATTGAGCGCGTGGGCGATCGAACGCGGAGACGTGCCGTCTGCATATTCCTCGAAGATGCGCCGGACCACAGCGGCCTCCGCCGCGTTGATCGTCCGTTCGCCGGTCGCTGAGATCCATCTGCCTCCAGAAGCCGGACCACGTCATAGCCGTAGCTGTTGCCGCCGCCGGATTTGCCGGCCTCCACCCGTCCGCGCAATCCCCGCCGGGTCTTGTCTGCCAGATCCTTCAGGAACAGCGCGTTCATCGTGCCCTTGAGGCCGATGTGCAGCTCGTTGATCTCGCCTTCCGACAAGGTGACAATCCGAACGCCAGCAAAGGTCAGCCGCTTGTAAACACCTGCGATATCTTCCTGATCGCGGGAGATCCGGTCGAGCGATTCCGCCAAAACAACGGAGCGGCCGGATTGGGCGTATCTCTCATCAAGCGCCTGAATCCCAGGCCGGGATCAGACTCGCACCCGAGATCGAGCGATCGCTATAGCTATCGGCGATCTTCCAGCCTTCCCGTGCGGCGCGCTCGCGGCAGATCCGCAGCTGATCTTCAATCGACGCATCACGCTGATTGTCCGAGCTATATCGTGCATAGAGGGCAACGCGGGTTGGCATCTCGGTCCATTCTATTGACTTCTCCTCCGTAGAGCGCGGCTGAATAATACGATGATCGCGGTCGACTGGCAGTCGTTTTCAGCCTCGTACATTGCGCCGCAACCGGGCCAGCGCGTTAATGTGTTTGCGACCCGCATCGATCTGGCGGGCCTGGTTAGTGTTGCTCCGTGATCTTCGGATGGGCGTGTCCAAGCAGCGGCGTCGCCAACCTCACATCTTCCGGGCTGACATGGGCCAGCGTCGTCGCCGCGGAATCACGAAACAGATGCGGGGATACTGGCCACCCGAAAGCTTCAGTGGTGCGGCGCGTAATGGCCTCGCCGAGCGCCTTGGGTCTTAACGCTGATCCGTCATTTGAGATCCAGAGCGCCCGACCTGGATCCGAGTACCAGCGCCCGCGGAGCTTCATCAGCTCGGGCCGGACATGGTCGAGATAGTGCGAGAGAGCAGGCACCAGCTCCGTTGGAGCATCGGCTTCCCAATGCCGTTTTGTCTTTGACAGTTCAGGTGGAACAACTATCTTCCAGCCCTCATCGACGCAGATCAGGTTGGTTCCGAGTTGCAACGATGCGAAGGCCCGGATCCTCAAGGGTCGATGCGCCAGAAGCGCGATGGCAAGGCCGTCACGATACTGGGTCAATGGCATCCGAGGATCGCTACCCGGAACCGGCAGGGCATTTGCCATCAATCTCTCGCCGAGTTGCACTAGGTCGCCGATTGGAACCACGCGGGCTCTCTTGTCCTTGGTGGGAACAGCCCGCCAACTCAGCGATCTTTCGACCCTGTTAAGGTGGCGACGATCCCGCTCGGGCCAGGCCACGCGGCAGTATTCAGCCAGGTCCCTGACGTGCGCGTGCACCGTCACCGGGGCGACGCGGCCATCGAGCCAGTTGGCGTAGGCGCGGAGTGATTTTGGCGTCGCGGCATCGTGCACGGGAGTAAGGTGGCCCCCATGCACATCGACCAACCATCCGAGAAACCGCCCGACCGCCTGTTCCACCAGGCGACGGGTAGGTTCGCGCCAAACGCTGGCCGCCCCGGTCCCATCGAAGATGTCACCGCTCTGCTGGGCCCTGGACCAGGCCGCCTGGTCATCCTGAGGCCATTCTTTGACCCGCAGACATCGGGGCAGTCGTCTTTCGGTGCTCATTTTCCCGCCCCCCGCCTTTGTCGTCTGGACGACAGCACGACCTCGTCGTAGCGCCTTGCCGCAGCCGAAATCTCCATCCCGGCGTAGAACTGGATCGTTGTCTGCAAGGCCTTGTGACCGAGCAGGACACGAACCGTCTCGTAGTCAGCCGGGCAGGACTTCAGGTACAAATAGCCGGTGATATGCCGAACTGGTGGGAGAGATCCGGACGCCCAGTTCACGTTCCGTCGTCTTGGCAATTGCCATCCCGAGACCAACTTTCGATCGCTTCATGCCGGTCCGCCCTGGAAAGAGATCCCTGCATCCTGCACCGGCGAGCACGTGCCACGCTTGCTTGAGGTAGGTATCGAGCAACCTGACCGTCTCGGGTGCCAGTGGCAACTCAACCTCCAGATCGTTTTTGACGGCATGAGCAGGAAAATAGAGAGAGACACTTGCGTTCCGCCCAGACCCATGGCGGACGATATTCTTGTCGAGATCGATGTTGGCGAGGTTCTCGATGCGAACGGGAGCGTCCGTCAAGATGGCGATGGCGAGAGCCTGCGCCGCAAGATAGGCATCGCGCTTGCTAACATTTGGCTTGCTTGTCGCCCGCCGCATCAAACGATCTGGCAGCGCCAGCAGATCGCGTACCAAACTCTCGTCGTCGAAGAGCCGCAGCATGTCGCGGTTCTTCTTCGTCATTCCACCGAATTTCACCCTGCATCTGCTGCAGACGGCGTTCAGTGTCTGGAGCGACCCTTCGATCGAGTTTGGACCCAATGGCGGGCGATGGACATCAGAACGCCGCTCATCTGATGCGTTTGCTGCGACGGTTTGCTGTTTTCATTCCGCGCCAGGAACCAGCGTAGGATGTTCTTGGCATTCTCAATTTGACCAGCAGTGAGAGATCTACGATGTCGGACGGATCGACACCCTGACGCGTTAGGGCAGATGCACAGCGCAGAGCATGGTTGCGGTTCCAAACGACGCTGACATCGCGAAGAGGTGGGAAGTCTTGCTCATCGAGCAGGTCGGTGCCGCCCAGGCGATCGCACCAGGCATTGAGATCCGCCGCGAAGGACTTGGAAACGTCTCCACTGGAAGAAGATAGATTTCCCTGCGGATGATCACGGTCAGTTCGACGCGCGGCCATCCGTCGACCGATTTGCGGCAGCGGTTCCAACTACGGATGAGGTTCTGAACCGATTTCGCGGCATTCTTGACGAAAGTCTTTCTCGTGAGAACCTCCCGGTACGTGGCTACCACATCGTCATCGACGGCGATTGGCTCGACATCACGCATCGAGCACCACTGCGAAAAACGCGCGAACGCATTAATGTCGTTGGGGGACGACAGTTTCTCCAAGAGGGTAGCCCATTGCGGCAGGAGTTCCGCGTTCAGCCGCAGTGGTTCCACCTCCGCTCCGGCCCGGATCAGGGCCTTCACGAACAGGGAACGGATGTTGGTGAGCCGGCGCGACGACATCCGGTAGCGACGCGGCTGCACATCTTCCAGGGTTGTCCGAAGTTCCGGGATGTCCAGCAACACGCTCGACGGCGGCAACTGAGCAAATTTCGCGACCTGGTTCACAGCCGACACCATTTCGCGCCGGGTCTGCTTTGTTAGACCATCATCGGCGTTGAGGCGATCAATGACATCCGCCAGCGTTGCCGGCGAACTGACAGAAAGTGAAGGATCATGTCTCATGGTGCCTCCTGTTACCCTATGCTGAAATTAGTGCGTACTTTACATTAAGAAAGACCCAGACAATACAGTAATAGTTATCACTATAATTCATAAGCTATTGAAAGAATGCATCTCTACAAGAACAATCTCAACTCGATGATGTGTCCAAGAACACGTCCAAGTCCTCCTCGGATATCCGAAGTGCCCTCCCAAAACGATGCGCCCGCAACCCACCAGTCTTGATCCAACGGAAGACGCTCCGTTCGGAGACACAAAGGCGACGGGCGACGTCGCCCACCTTCAGCATCCTGCCCCTCTCACTCAGTCCCATCGATCTCTCCGGTATTTTTGTCGGCTCACCGGGTCGTGAGCGTTCAATTCTCGGGCTTTGCCGAGATGCTCGCGCGCCGTCGTTCTGGCTAGCGCGCGAACAAGATCGGTCAGCGCCGACTGCACTGCGCTGAAACTTGCCGTTCTCTTATGTTCTGGGACTGCATCGCATGCACCCGGAATACTCCGATCCCGCGAATACGCGGTCGTCAAAACCGGCACGAATTCCACCATGGGTTTTGACGGTCCGCTACCAGCGCCGGACTTTGTCCTTAGCGGCGCAAAAATCTTTCGATGGCGGTCTGAAGTCCGTATTCATCGAGGTCGAGACTCGCGAATATGGCCTCGCACATACTGTTGAAGGTGCCGCCCGATGCGGTCGTCGCTCTGCTGTCGAATCTGTCATGAAGTTTCTCTAGGGCATCCAGAACGTACTCGCGTTCGGTGTTCCTCGGCCTTCCGCTCAGCTTTCTGCCGTTCGCAGAAATTTCCGTATCGACTGCCTGAAGGATCAGCTTCAGAAGTTCACACAACGTTTTGGCCGATTGTTCTCCCACTACGGCCGGGATTTGCCGCTGTATCTCGCTGATAACCCATTCAGCGCCCCCATCTCGCGACTGCAGGGCGGCGAGTTCAAGGTCTCTTTCGTCAATTGAGATAGAGACGTGCTCGTCGATTAGGCGACGGATGCCAGACAGGCTCAGGGCAGAACCGAGATCGCGGGCCAACGCCCCCGATGTAGTATGCGTCAGAAGTGACTGCTCCGAGTTGGCTGCCTCTAGGGCAGTTTGGAGTGATTTCCTGACTTTTTTGAATGCTCGGCCAACGCGTTGCCGAGCCTCTCGGTAGGTAATGCCCTCTTTTCTGGAATAGGCGAGTACGTTCGCAAGCTCGACGACAGAGGAGGCAAATCTCCCGACACGATTTTGCGCCACACCAAGTGCGGCGGCGACCTGTTCCAGGTCCTCACGAGGTGGGACGACGATTGGCGAACGATCAGACATGGCAAATACTTACCGGATCTAGCGTGCCTAGGCGATCTGACAGAGTAGGTTGTCAGCGAAGTGTTACTCGTTCAAAATTTATCGACGGTCTTCAGATGCAGCACTTGCTCAACGGATGCTGCATTGACCCTTGCCATGTCAATCCTTGGGGCCGCTGTTCTTTTTGGAGGGGTACAAGACGATCATAGGTATTCGCGAAGTCCTTCGATAAAGCCAAGGAGCTGCTTATGGAAGCCGGAGGGCGAAGCGGTCTGATATCTGCAGCACCAGTCTACAGCAGCCTAAGCTGAACCAGAAACCGAACCAGAGCCACTGTTATTAAGGAACCTTCTCTCTCCGGGAGACTTAATAATGCACAGCCTGCTGATCGGGACAATTCGCGTGCAATGGCGCGCAGAGACAGTTTCGATGCAAGACCATCGAGGTGCTGTACCCAAAGCCGAACACGTCGAAACCGGCGCCGGCGCACCCTCGCTGAAGAGGACATTCAAGCCGGCCAACTCAGCGAACTGCAGAGCTACCCATTTGTTGCGCGAGAACCAGAGGTCCCTGATGTGGACAAAGCGGGCCCTGACCCTCCACTTGGAGCGCCCGTGAACTCGCGGTCACGCTTGCGGTCAGGTCGGGTCGCGGCGGATGCAGCGAAAGCCGATGTGGCTCATGCCGCTCTCGACCATCTGCGCATGTCGCGCGGCTGGGCGGTAGCGGCGGCAGTAGCTGGGCGCGCAGAGGAAGGAACCGCCCTTGACCACCCGGCGCGGAATCCGGATCTCCGGTTGCAGGGGGTCAAGGCTGGCCTCGCGCTCGGGGCCTCGCGGATCGGTCACGGCGCAGCAGGACGGCTTGCCGGGATCGGCAGGGGTATGCTGTGCCACGAACCAGTCCGTCGTCCATTCCCAGACGTTGCCGCAAACCTCGTAGAGCCCGTAGCCATTGGCGGGGTAACTGCGCACCGGGCAGGTGCCTGTGAACCCGTCGGTCTCGAAGTTGCGCCAGGGGAACGGACCCTGCCATGTGTTGGCGACATGCGTGCCGTCCGGGGTCAGTTCGTCGCCCCAGGCGAACTCCGCACCATCGAGGCCGCCGCGGGCTGTGAACTCCGATTCCGCCTCGGTGGGCAGGGCCTTGCCGGCCCAGGCGGCATAGGCGGCGGCGTCCTCGAAGGCGACCTGGACCACCGGGTGATCCTCGCGTCCCGCGATGTCGCTTTCCGGACCCTCCGGGTGGCGCCAGCAGGCGCCGGGGATCCAGGCCCACCAGTTGCGGTAATCGGTCAGGTCGACCGGCCCGTCGGTCATGCGAAACACCAGCGATCCGGGTGCCAGCATCTTCGGATCCCGCGCCCGGATAATCGGCTGCATCCAGCGGCCGCTCGGCGACGGTGACATAGCCGGTCGCCGCGACGAAGGCGGCATACTCCGCGTTTGTGACGGTCGTTTCGTCGATCCAGAAGCCGCTGACCGCGACCTTGT
>CAVPWP010000015.1:0-98297 GCA_963709395.1 uncultured Alphaproteobacteria bacterium | reverse complement strand
CACCATCGCGATCAGCCACGGCACCGGCGAACAGCTGCCCATCGACATCCAGATCGTCGACCTGCTGCCCGAAGGCGTGGCCTACCGCGAAGGCTCCGCGCGGCTTGACGGGGTCGCCGTCACGCCCGAGACGCAGGGCAGCACGCTCGTCTTCCCGGCGACCACGCTCGCCACCGGCGGCACCGTCACCGCGACCTTCGACGCGGCGATCCTGGCCGCGGGCGGCGCGGGCACGCGCACCAACGACGCCTGGGCGATCAACTCCGCCGGCGCCCGCGTGACGAACATCGCCTCGGCCGACGTGCGGCTCGTGGCCGAACCGGTCTTCTCCTGCGGCACGGTCCTTGGCCGCGTCTTCGACGACCGCAACCGCGACGGCATCTTCAACGCCGACGGCGGCACCTCCGAGGTGGGCCTGCCTGGCGTGCGCCTCGTCTCGCCCAACGGGACAGGTGTCATCACCGACGAATTCGGCCGCTTCACCCTGCCCTGCGAGGCGCTGCCGCGGGCCTGGGGCCAGCCATTCCAGCTCAAGCTCGACGAACGCACGCTTCCCGCTGGCTTCGAGATGACGACCGAGAACCCGCTCGTCGTGCGCCTGACCGCCGGCACCGTGGTGCAGATGTCCTTCGGCGCGACCCTGCCGGAACAGCTGTCGGAGGCCGCCACCGGCACCGCTGGCACCACCGTCGCCATCGGGGCCGCCAGCGCCGACGACCTAACGCCCGCCCAGCGCGCCACGGTCGAAGCCTCGCGCGCGCTCGACGCGCTTGGCCTTCGCGTCCAGTACAGCGGGCTCGACGCCCAGCCGCGCCTGAACGTGGCGACCGTCGACCTCGCGGACGAGGCAGCACCGGGATCGGGCGTGACCTTCCAGGCCTCGACCAACTATCCGGGCTGGATCGCGCGCAGCGAGCTTGTGATCTTCGACACGCGGACGCGGGCGACCGTCGCCCGTCTGCCGATGGCGCCGAACGGCGCCCTGACCTGGACCGCGCCCGACCGGGCCGCGAACCTCGCCTACGCGCTCGAGGTCTTCGATGCGCAGGGCCGCCGCGACATCACCCGGCCCCGCCCGCTCGCGATCCGGTCGAACCCGACCGGACCCGCGGCCACCGGCCCGATCGAGGGCTTCCTGTCCGAGGATCGCGCGCTCGAACGCGGCATCCCCGTCTCGGGCGGGCAGGTCATCGTCTCGGGCGCCGACCTGCCACCCGGCACCACCGTCAGCGTCCTGGGCGAGACCATCCCCGTCGGCCCGTGGCGCGCCTTCGCGGTCGACCGCATCCTGCCGCCGGGCAGCCACGGCCTCAGCATCGAAAGCGCCGGGCAGACGGTGTCGCAGACCATCGAGATCCCGCGCGCCGAATGGTTCGTGACCGCCATCGGCACCGTCACCATCGGCCGCGACTTCAACGAGGGCCAGATCGCCGCCTATGCCGAAGGCCAGCTCGCCAGCGGGCCGCGCATCCGTGCGATGATCGACACGGACGCCCGGCCGCTCGACGAGCTTTTCGACGGCATGTTCGACCCGAGCCCCGAGCGGATCCTGCGCGACCTCGACGACGACGTGCCGTTCTTCACCACGGGCGACGACAGCATCCAGGAAGACCTCGCCCCCACCTCGGGCCGCCTCTACGGCCTGATCGAGGACGACACCTGGTACCTGTCCTGGGGCGACTTCGAGAGCGACGACCTCCTGCGCGGCCTCGCCCGGTCGAACCGCACGCAGTATGGCGCCGCGGGCGAATGGACAAGCGACGCGCTCACCGGCAACGGCGACCCGCGGGTCCGCGTCACCGGCTTCGCCGCGAACGCCCGCACCGCCGTGCAGCGCGACGCGATCGAGGCGAACGGCGGCAGCATCTACTTCCTCAGCCAGCGCGACATCGTGAAGGACAGCGAGACCGTGCAGGTCGAGATCCGCGACCGCATCTCGCGGCAGGTGCTGGCGACCCGCACGCTGACGCGCGACGTCGACTACCGGCTCAATACGATCCAGGGCACGATCCTGCTCGACGAGCCCATTGTCTCGGGCGCAAGCGGCGACGGCATCGTCTCGGTCCCAGGCGGCGCTACGATCACCGTGCTTGTCGTCACCTACGACTTCCTGCCGATCGACGGGTTCGAGGGTCTGGTGGCCGGCGGACGGGTCGAGGGCTGGGTCAGCGACAACGTCCGGCTTGGCTTCGAAGGCCAGCAGGACCGCACGACCGCGCCCGACACCACCGTCCTCGCGCTCGACCTCCTCTACCAGCCGACCGACGCAAGCTCGGTCCTCGTCGAGCTTGGCCAGAGCGAGGGGCCGGGCCTTGGCCTGGCCGCCTCGCAGAACGGCGGCCTGACGATCGACCGCTTCGGGCCGACCGGCACCGGCGGCACCGCCTATGCCCAGCGCGTCACGGGCGAGTTGTCCTTCGGCGACATCGGCCTCGGCGAGGGCTTCCTGTCCTTCTTCCTTGCGCACGAGGACGAGGGCTTCGCCGACCCCGACGGCCTTGTCGAGTTCGACCGCTGGCGCGGCCGCATGGCCGGCGAACTGATGGTCGGGTCCGACACCGCCCTCAACTTCGGCGCCCGCTTCATCGACGAGGACGGCGGCCTGAACGAAGCCGACGGCTGGATCGGGCTGGCCCACAACTGGACCGACCGCTCGCAGACCGCAGTCGAGCTGCGCCGCGTCGACCAGTCCGGCCCCGCCGCCACGGTCGAGACCGGCGCGCGCACCGACTTCGCCCTGCGCCAGACGATCGAGGCCTCGGACCGCCTGACGTGGTGGATCTACGGGCAGGCGACGCTCGACCGCGAAGGCGACATCTCGCGCGATGACCGCGTGGGCGTCGGCGCCGAGATCGCGATGTACGAGACGATGGCCCTGGCCACCGACATCTCCTACGGCACGCTCGGCTGGGGCATCGACATCGGCATCGTGGAATCCGTGGCCGACGGTCAAACCCGCCGCTTCGCCTACCGCCTCGACCCAGAACGCCGGCTCGACACCGGGCTATCGGGGCCCGCGAACGGCACCCTCGTCGTCTCGGGCGAACGCCCGGTCAGCGAGAACTGGAGCCAGACGGCGGAAGTCACCTACGACATCTTCGACGTCGAACCCACGATCCTGAACACCTACGGCGTCACCTGGACCCCGTCGACGACCTGGCGCTACCAGTTCGGCGCCGTCTCGGGCACCAGCATCGAGCCCGATGGCGAGCAGATCACCCGCACCGGCCTGTCGTTCGGCGCGCTGCGCACGGTCGAGTATGGCACGACGCTTTCGGCCCGCTTCGAATGGGCGCAGAACCGCTCGAACGAGGACGGCAACCCCGACACCAACACCGACACCTACGCCTTCCGCTGGATCAGCGAGACGATCGCCAGCGACGACTGGCGCTTCCTCACCCGGCTGGACGTGGCCTTCGCCGACAGCGAGGTCGACAGCGCGATCCAGGGCCGCTTCGTCGAGGGCGACATCGGCTATGCCTACCGCCCGGCGATGAGCGACGACTTGATCGGGCTGATCAGCTACACCTACCTCCTCGACGAGCCCGGCCCGGACCAGGTCAACATCGACGGTGACGACGACGGCCTCGGCCAGCGCAGCCACATCCTGAACCTGTCGGTGAACAAGCGCCTCTCCGACTACTGGAGCGTCAACGCCAAGTACGGCCTGCGCCACCGCACGCTCCTTGACCGCGGCGGCGCCGACCTCGGCAGCGGCATCGCGCATCTGGGCGTCCTGCGGTTCGACTACCACCTGAACGACAGCTGGGACATCCTCGCCGAGGGCCGGATCATGCACTACAAGGGCCTCGGTTCGGAACCGGGCGCGCTGTTCGCCATCGCCCGCGACATCACGGACGAGGTGGACATTGGCGTGGGCTACCTCTGGGGCGATACGCCGGACAACCTGCGCCAGATCGACCCGGCGGATCAGGGGTTCTTCGTGACGCTGACGGCGAGCTTCTGAGGGGGTAGGAGGACGGTCGGGCCGCTCGCCGATGTGGACATCCGCAGGAATTGGTCGGAACGTCCGCTCTGGGCCGATTCTACGCCTTGGTGGTCGAGGCCGGGCGGCATTTCTGCCCCGCAGTAGCTCGTCCTTTGAATTGGTCGGCGCACAATCGCCCACACTAACAAGCAAAACGGACGGGAGAACTGGTGCGCGAGTGAACGCGCCCCAATCGCAATATCGGGGATCCAATCTGCTCGGCTGTTTTCTGGCTTTTTTTGAATGACCGGCCCGGGACTATTTCCCCCGGACCATGGAAAATTCATCCCTTGATCGGCTCCAGCTCGCCGCCTTCCTGAATGTCCGCGACCGCGGCCTCTCACGCGTGCTCCGGCGTCTTGGGCTGCCGCCACGAAGCCGCCGCTTCAGCCGCGGCCTGGTTTGGAAAACCCTTGGTCTCTCGCCGAATCAGGACCCAGCGGATTGGGATGATCTGTCGGCCCCGCTGCTGAAGGCCGCCGAAGTCGCCAGGCTCCTCGGCGTCGATTCGAGCACCGTCTACAAGTGGCACGACGAGAAGCCCGCACGGCCGGGATACCCGCCAATGCCGCGCGCTATCGACCTCGGCTGCGGCGCCGAGAATACCCGCGGTCTGCGGTGGCGGCGGGCGGAAATCATTGCGTGGGACCTGCAATCTCCCATCCCGCAATACCGCAAACCGGCGCCGGTTTTCGGCTCCTTACTCCCTACGTCCTGAAAGGCTTTTCCAATGCAGATACGCGATCCAGATACCCAAAACGCACTTAGACGGCAGTGCCCCCAAGCAGTCCGCCTGGATACAAACACTCGGAGGATTTCACCGGTGGTAATTCGGGAACTCTCCGTATCCAGATCGCGATTTGACGGCCGAAACCGCGATCTTGCTGCACGGAGACTCCCTCGATGATCCAGTTCACCCTGCCCCCTGCCCCGCTCTATCAATCTGTCAAACCGGTCGGCGTCACCCTCCAGGACCTGCTCGACCACACGGCCGCCCGAACCGATCTCTCAGCGGCGACGCAGAAGTCGTACCGTGGCGCCATTGAGGAGGTGGCCGACAAGAGAAACCAACTGCTCAAGAGCCTGAGCGCCGATCTCGAAGAGCTCGAGGAGCGATACCCTCCGGATGGATTTGATCCGGCCAAGTGGCCGACCGACGCGGCTTACGGCCTCTTCCGGCGACGGCTCCTTGCCGCCGCGCGCCATTTCCACGGCATCCACCAGCGGAAGGCCACTCTCCGGGCCATCGAGGACGAATGGACCGAGCTTCTGGCCCGCATCACACCACTGACCGAGGGGAAGGTCGGCACATCCGCGTGGCATCCCATGAAGCTCAAGGCGCTGCGGACCTTCGTCCTGGTCGCGCGGGCCCATGGAGTGGAGCCGTCCCGCTTCACGCTGGAGGCCGCCTTCGAGATCGACCTCGCCTACGGCGGGAACAAGCGCACCGCGAACCGCACGGCGATCGGTTACCTCGACGAGCTGAGGGCATTCCCGGAGCTCGCTCACCTCCTGCCCCCTGCCCCGCTCAACTTCAGCCCGCAGACGGGTCCGATAGATCTCCTGCCGCTACCCGAGCCCTGGGAGCGCCAGATTGCCGCCGCCGTCGCGTCCGTGACACTCTCCGGATGGGACCCCGTCTCCCAGAGCCATACCGACAAGCACGAGCGCCACGCACATGTCCTCACCTCAGGCTTCCGGACGGCGCTTCGAGTCGGGCTCCAGGTTGGCCTGGCTTCCCCGGAGGCGTCCGACATCCTCCGCGTCCTCTCGGATGACGAGGTCATCTGCGCCGTCGCCGGCGAAATGTTCGCGCGCAAAGCACGGTCCAAGAACCGGGGTCTTCTCTCGGAACGCACCACGCGGAAATACCTGAAGGGGATCCGCCAGGTGCTGGCGGCCGCCGGTCATGACACCACCACGCTGTCCAGGATCATCGCCAACAACAAGGATTCCCGCAAAGGCGCCCGCGACGAAAAGCAGATGACGAAGAAGAACCGGCAATTCTGCGAGTCCTTGATCGCGCGAGAGGATCTCCGACGTCGGTTCCTCTACTCGTTCAGGACCTTGCGAGACGCCACGGAGGCGATCCTCGCGGTCGCCGCCGCGGAGGAGCGTGACCTCACCCCGCGGGAGCTGTCCAAGGTCAGGCTTCTCGGTGCGGCCGCATGCTTCGCCGCCATCGAGATCGGCGGTGCGCCGATCCGCGTATCGAACGCCATGGCCCTCACCTGTGTCGGCGAGGACGCCTGGATCGACATCCGCAGGAAGAGCAAGAAGAAGCCCATGAAGGTGACGATCCCTGCGGAGTTCACGAAGAACAAGGAAAAGATCGAGTTCCCGATCCGCTGCACGGCGCACGGATTCCGTGACGTCATTCACTGGTATCACGACACCATCCGACCGCTCTTCCCGCATGCCGAAGAGAGCCCATTCCTGTTCCCGGCTGTCACTTCGGCGGACGCGCACCTCGACGCCGGCTGGTTCGGCGAGGAGTTCTCGAACTTCATGAGGATCTACGTCGACCTGCCAATGACACCGCATCAGATGCGGCACGGCCAGACCTCGCTCCTTCTGAACGAACATCCGACCGAGATCGAGGTCATCGCGCAGCGCATCGACGATACGCCGGACACCCTCCGGACGTTCTACGGCTGGCTCGACAGCATGCGGCTCGTCGAGCGCGGTCAGGACCTCATTGCAGGAACTCATGAAATGACCGGCACCACCTACGACACCCGTTCCCGCGAGGAAATCCTCGCCGCGCCGCACTTCGCAAGGTACCGGAATACGCCCGGATGCGACGCGGTCGGCCTGCGCGAACTCCGGACACTCGATGCGTTCTTCGCCGTCGCCCAGGCAAAACGCGTCGCCGCACCGACGGTCGAGGACTTCCTTGCTTTCGTGAAGGACGACGCGAGCCCTCGGAAGCTCGAGAACTTGCGGACCGCCCTCAAGCAGCTCGAACCGGCCACCGCGCCCGTCCACGAGACCCTTCGCGCGGCGATCCGGGCAAAACGGCCGCGGAGCAGGGTCTGCGATCGCCGGTCCCGGGAGGAGATCCTCGCCCGATCGTACATGGTGCCATACGCGCGGCTTCCCGGAATGGCGAAAGTCGATCTCGAAGACCTGCGGGTCCTCGACCGATTCTTTGCCTACGCCGAGGCGCGCGACATCACCGTTCCGACGGTCGGCGATTTTCTTGGTTTCGCCGATGGCAGGGAATCGAGCCGCCGTCTCCGGAGCCTCAAGACGGCGTTGGACATCCTCTTGCCTGGAAACCCGGCAGTGCTTCTGACCCTCAACGAGGCGATCCGCCAGAAGAGCCCACCAAAGCCGTCCCGCGCGGGATCCAGACCGCGCCCCCCGGCGGAGAAGCGCGTTCCCTTGGGGGACCTGCCGGCGGCTTGGCTCCGGGTCCTGAACGAGATGCGGTCTGGAATGGGATCCGACCTGCGCGCAGCGCCGGCGGCAAGCGTCGTCGACAATCTCGTGGAGGTGCTGCGCGAATACGCGAAGGTCGTTCTCGACCGCGGGCTTCCCCTGGACATCACCATCGAAGGCGTGCGCGCTCTCGAGGAGACGCGGAAGGCCCATGCCGAGCAGACGGAGACGCCGCGGTACGCCCACGACGGAAACCGGCCTGCGACCCGTCACACCGCCGTGATGCGTCTCCGTCTCTTCGGCGAATGGCTCGGCGTGGACCCGTTGGTTCTTGCGGCGCTACGACAACACGAGAACGCGCTGAGGCGTGGCCTGAACTCGGTGAATAAGCTCAAGGACGGCCGACTTGAACGCCTGCCCTCTCTGTCGGACACGTGGCGCCTTGCCGAAGATCTCCTCACCCGCAGCCGGACCGCAAGGCGTCGCCAGACCGGCCAGCGGCTGATGAACGAGGCAGCGGCCATCGCCATCTGGACGTTCCTGCCCCTTCGGCTGAAGGACGGTCAGCTCGTATGGGGACGGGACATCTACGTGGTTGGGGATCGCTATGCTGTCGACATCGAGACGCACAAAGAGGGCGAGCCGCTGAGGGGACGCCTTCATCCTCTCCTGACACCTTTCCTGGACGCCCTCGTCCTCCAGGGCGTGGACCCCGTCCATCTGGAGGTCATGAGGGCCCGTGCCTGCGAGGTACAGCTTCCAGTGTTCCGGACCACCAACGGTCGGATTCTCTCAGCGGGCTATCCCTCGAGCGTCTGGCGGCAGCACTTTGGCACCGGCGCCCACATCGTGCGGACTCGGGTACATTCGGAATTTGCGCGCCTCGGTCCGGAGGCCGTCGAGGCGGCCATTGCGCTTACCGCGCACAGGGATCCGCGGAGCAAAGAAGAGTACCGGACCTCCGCTGCCTCAACCCGAGCCCGGGAACGGGGTCAGGACATGATCGAGGCGCTCCTCGATGAATTCCGCCCGTGAAAGGGTTGGCTGCGCTCGGCGACGTACTCCGCCCAATTTGGGTTACCAGACTGGACGTGTCCGGGCGTACTCTCGGGCCAAGCACGACGGTCCGCTTTGCCGACGTCCTGGTCATCTGACCGAAAGCCTCGGATGACCGGGTTTGGCGCAGACCGACTGCATGGATGATGGCAGACTTCGTCGTCGCGGCCCGGAGGCGATCGACACGACCGGCCCAAAGCGGCCATTCGCGAAACCCGCGGCGAATGACCGGAGATGAGCCCAAAGTCACAAATGCTGCAAGATGCATGAATGTCTGCTTTGAACGCTGGAGTAAGAAGGCTCTGGATAAGCCTTGTTTGATCCGCGAACTTCACCGACAACTATTTTCATAACACAATCATTCACTTGAGGCTCTCATGAAATCCCGTCCAATGGCGTTCAAAGAAAAGCTATCTGATCCCACCAAACGACTGACAGCGCATGTCTGCACCATTCCCTCTGCAACGGTGACCCAAGCCATGGCAGCGGCTGGCAGTGACGCGGTCATAATTGATTTGGAACATGGTGCGATTGATTACGCGTCAGCCCATGCAATGATCGCAGCAACTGCTGGTACGTCATGTGCTCCGCTTGTCCGGGTCACAGAAAACGATGCGGCACAAGTAAAACGTGTGCTGGATCTTGGTGCTGAAGGTATTGCGTTTCCGTTGATCCGTAGTGCCGAAGATGCTGTACGGGCTGTTGCCTCGCTTCGTTACCCGCCAAATGGCACGCGTGGTTTCGGGCCATTCCTCGCACATTCCCGTTGGGGTACGTCACTAATGGACTACCGCGAAACCGTCGATGGTAGTCTGGTTTGCTGTTTGCTGGTTGAGACACGGGATGCGATTGAAAACATTGAGGCAATATGTGCGGTGCCGGGGATCGATGCGATTATTCCAGCGCAGTTTGACCTATCGACAGATTTGGGCATTTCAGGCCAGTTCGATCACCCAGATTTTCTTGCGGCCATTGCAAAGGTCGAAGAAGCCGCGAACGCGGCAGGCATCCCACTGGGCAACGTTGGCCTTGCAAAGCCTCAGGCTGATGCGCTTTTCGCAAAGGGTTACCGCATCATCGCTGGCTTTGACATTCTGTGGCTGAAGGCGATGGCTGCGGAAACACAGTCATGGACAAAATAGGCAGCACCTTGCCGGATAACCCGCTCTGGACCATGCTGAATTGGTATAGCATCGACATAGACTGGCAAAAAACGGCTTGCTGACACACTGCCTTTTGGAATGCGGACATTGCCGTAAGTGCCGAAAAAAGTCACTTTGTCCGCGACTGAGACGTTCAGACAACGCTTGCTCCAACAGCGCCGTTTGGATTGACCCCGACGCCTTTGGGGTGCGCTCGTATCTCTACGCCACAGCCCAGGGAGGGCGGCAGTTCGTTGCTGATGTCATCGACCGGGCTGCGACCGAACGACTGGGTGGCAGCGCAGATTATCTGTGGACGTACTGATCATCCGGGATGGACGATCCAATCGCCCTTCCGCTCATTTGATGAAAATCCGTAGCATTTGCCCTATCGTCGTCAATGTTGGTGGTTAGTAGGCTGAAGCGCTTGGCTTATTTCTGCGCCCTCGAACTCTATGGCACTGTCAAACACGACGAATGCCCGCCGATGAACGGACGCATGCGGATCACCACAGATCACTGTCGAGGGCGATGAGCCTGAAGAAACATGCGCCCAATGCGGACAGAGGTTTGCCGCAACTAACAAGTCACGGACCTTTAGCCGCGCACACTGCCTCGCGCCCAGTCTTCCGTATGCTGCATGGACGAGATGCTGGTCGGCGCGTTTGGCAGAAAAGCTGCGACCTGCGAGCGGCGGCTGCGCTGCACGACGCGTTCGTCCGTGAAGGAAAAGCGGATGACCTGGTAGATCCCCAGAGACGGCCTTTGGAATCGCGCGGCATTCGATCCAAAGAGCGGCCTCCCGGGACTTCACGGAGCCATGCTCGTCGTCTGACAAACAGCCTGACGGCCGTTGCTGATCAGTCTGTTCTGGCCCGCATGTTCTGAACCAACATCCCGCGATGGGAAGGTCGTAGCGGTGTCCCCAGTTCGAACACCCGTTCCATGAGGGCCTTGTGCGTTGGCGGAACCGCGTCCAGCGCACGGCCATCCGCAGCGGCGATCTTGATCTGGTGAACCTGGAACGCGTCGGTGACGATCGTTCCCGACCGGAGGTAGGCCGGATCATCCAGGGCCTCGGACAGCGGCACGAACGTGACGCCTTCGGCGAAAAGCCGGGCGAAGAACGCATCGGCAACCTCGGCAATAAAGGCAACCGGGTGGATAAGGCCGATGCCGATCACCTCATGCCCGAAAACTGTTCTGCAGGTCTCGGCATCATGTGCGACCTGCGCCGCCGCATAGTCAACAAACGCAGCCTTCAGGCGCTCGGCCTCCTCCGTGCGTCCGGTTTGGAGCAAATGCCGCCAGGCACGGTCCCATTCCCATTCGTAGAACCAGCTCGTGACGCCCGCACTTCGATAGGCCAGCCGGTCAAGATGAGCGTTCACGGCGCCCCGCTTTTCTTCCGTATTGCCCCATAGTTCGAGCGGATGTCGAAAGGCGCGAAGCGGGGCCTTGCTGATCCATGGTGCGAGCAAGTCATCGGCAACGGCTATGTCGTGAATAAAGTCCTCCGCGGATGTCTCGTTCAGCAAGGGATGGGAATGCGTATGGTTGCCGATGTGGTGCCCGGCCGCGACCCAGTCTTCCAGAATACGCGCATATTCAGGATCAACATCGAGCGGCCAGGAATTGGCCAAGGCAAATACGCCGGACACCCGGTTCCGATCGAGGGAGTCGATGAGCCGGGCAGCGATTGAATGAGGAGTATGGCCGTCTGGCAGCGGCATATGGGGGAAGACCGGCAGGTCGTCCAATGTAAAGGCCATACGCACGGAAGATACTCCCCGATAAAGGAAAGAGGGTTTCACGCGCCGGGACGGCTGGCAAGCCGCATTGGAAGTCAACGACTTTCTGACCAAGGCGTGAGACGGCGAAGGGCTATCTTGTCCGCTCTTCGAACCTCCGCCTGGCAGGGCCGCCCCGGCACTGGCGCGGGTGGCGAAGGTCGGCCTCGATCCGAGCGTGGTGCATTTGGCGGTGGGCATTTCTGCCGGACGATCAGGGTCTCCCCAACCGATGAGGGGGGCGGAAAGCCCAGCCCGTCACGCGGTCAGGTCGTAGCGGTAGAACCACATCCACTGTTCGATCTCGGGCGTGATCGCCGTACTCTTGCTGTCACCAGAGGGAGGCACCTCGACAAAACCCAGCTTTGCGTAGAGCGCCGGCAATTCGGGGTTCACCTTGAAGGTGTCGGCAATCAGCCATCGCATCCCCAGCGCACGCGCATCCTCGATCCGTGCACGCACCAATGCCTCACCCAACCCGGTTCGCCGTGCCACGGGCCGGATGTAAAGGTGCTTCATCTCGCCAGTGGAGTCAGAGACGCGCCGCAGCGCTGCAGTGCCTACAATCGCACCAGATCGGTCCCGCACCAGAAGATAGCTGCCGTTTGGTGGCATGACGCTATCAAGCCCCGTCCAGAAGCCCTCGACATGGCGGCGCCAGTCGAAGTCCGGGCCGCCGCCGCTCGTCACCCGCGCATGCATCATCTGCGCGTACTCCACCAGCAACGCTTCCGCATCGGCGCGCGGGATATCCGTCCGGTTCACGTAGCGTTCGATGAAATAGCCCGGAGAAGCTCCGTAATTTGAAGCATCTGTTCTCACGAAGCGTGCGCTTTCGCCATCTTCGGGGCGTGTCGACGACCCGGCCGGCCCCTGCTTCACTGGTGCGGCCTGCCCAATCGCTCCACTCTCATTCTTCTGTGCGTGCATCGCGCGGATCTCCATTCAGCAGGCCTGTTTCCGCATGCTGTATAACAGGATCGTCATCCTCGAACGAATCAGAGATTATTCTTGAAAGATAGATCAGCTATCGTGTTTCCCGACTGGAAAACCTTTCCCTCGCTCACGTCGCTCCGTGCGTTCGAGGCGACCGCTCGCCATGGCAGCTTTGCGAACGCGGCCAGGGCGCTGAACGTCACCCAGGCGGCAGTGGCCCAGCAGGTGCGTACTCTGGAGACGGAACTGGGGGTCAGCCTCGCCATCCGGAGCGGCCGAAGGGTCAGCCTGACGGAGGCGGGCACGCATTTGGCAGCAGCGCTGTCCGAAGGGTTCGGGTCGATTGCCGGAGCGGTGGAAGAGATGCGCCATCACGGGTCCAGCCGCCCGTTACGTATCGTGGCACGGCCGTTTCTTATCGACAGGGTGATCATGCCGAACCTGGCGCAGTTCTGGAAAATGCATCCTGGCGTCGAGATCTCGATCCTGCCGCGTCGCGATTTCACCGGACTGCCGCCGGGCAGTTTCGACCTCGCTGTCCCTACAATGGCCAGCAGCATGACGCTGAATCTCCCTGGCACCGACTCTCGCGTCATTGCGCGCGTGCCAATGGTCGCCATCGCGGCGCCCTCGCTGGTCGCGCGTGAAGGCAGCGATCTGACGCGCCTGCCGTGGCTCTGGCATGACGAGGACATGGACCTGAAGCTCTTTGTCATGGCCGAGAGCGGGCTTCCAGTGGACCGACTGCGTCGGGCGCGCATCGGCAGTCCCAACCTTCAGGTCGAGGCTCTGAAGCAGGGCATCGGCGTGGGACTGTTCAACGCACGCATCGCGCGATTCGACATCGAGGCAGGTGACGTGATCGAACTGCCCCTGCCGCGCAATGCAGAAGTGGTCTATTGCGCCGCCTATCCACGAGGACCGCATCACCCGCTGATGGAGTCGTTTGTGAAGTGGCTGGAAACCCTCATTTGAGGCGCTCCTCTCAGCGCAGCAGCCGGTCGGCCGCGCGGCGGGCCTCTTCCCGGTGGCGCGCGGCGGCGAGATGACGCTCGACCTGCACGCGCCCGTCCGGACGGGAACGCGCACAGCGCGCCGGGTTTCACCGCAATGGTTGTTTGCTAAATATCGGCACTGGGCGAGCACGACATCCAGCCGGTCTCTTCCGTGAAACGGTAGCGTTCAGACAAAGAAGTGCTGTCATGAACAGCCGTATGAATGTCAGCCTCTCGGCGTAGCGGACCTGCATGTTGAAGGCAGTGAACGGCCGCTCTCCGCCCTTCGTGATCGACCTCGCAGCCGCGGCATCTGAGCAAGAACCGGCCCATAGCGGCCATTCGTGAAACCCGCGGCGAATGACCGGGGTGAGCCCATAGCGGACGGATTAAATTCGAGCCTTTCGCGGGAGCGGAAAGTCGGCCGTCGTTGCCGATCCAAGACTTACGATGCAACGCAGCCATGGAAGCGGCCGTTCGGCGTTGGCGCAGCGAGCTTGGAAGGGCCTATGACCGAGTTGCGGACAAAGGAGTCGCCACCTACGCGGTCATCCAACAGCCTGATGTGTATCTGTTTCCTGCCTATTTCGCCCGTGGTGTAGGCGGCCCGGGGAAAGTCCAGGTGCCGTCCTGGATCGATTGCTCGGGTTCATACATGCGCACCGCGTAGTTCCAGCCGTCCATGATCGGCAGACAATTCTCCACCCCATCGCCGCAGCCGCCGAAGCGGATGGTGTAGGACCCATCGCTGTTCGGTTTCGCGGTCAGGTTGTTCAGGCTGTAGGCCTTGAGATCGTTTTCCTGAAAGTAGCCCTCGGCGTTGTACAGGCTGATCGACCAGAAGCCCTTGACCGGCACGTCCTTGACGGTGAGCTCGTATTCGCCGACCGGGAGGTTCGGCTCCACGTTCACATAGACCGCATCCTTGTCCGGCAATCCGCCCCAGGCAGATGCCGTGCCGATCAGGAAGTGAACCGGATTGACCTCGTCCTTCGAGCCGAAGGTGTCGACGAAGCGGCCCAGGCCCTTCGCCAGGTCGAGCACCGGATCGAGGGTCGCCTTGTAGCTCGCCTCGTCATAGTCCGGCATCGCGAATGCCGTATCCGACCCTGCTGAGATCTCGATCCTGTCCTGCAGCGCATGTGCTTCGGCGAGGTCGGCCTGATCCTCGGGGTTCGCGAGGGTGCGTATGACAAGCCCGACAACGGGGGTGTCGAACTTTTCCACGGTCAGTTCATGGGCGCCGGCACCATAGAACACCTCGTTCACGTAGCCATCGTTGTTGATGACCATCAACGACATGTAGCGCTTGCCGGCATCCGGCAGGGTGACGGTCGCGCCCTTGGAGATGTCGACCACGCCGAGGCTGTAGAGCGTGTCGCGGTTCATCCGGATCACGTTCTGCTTGTCGATGGGCGTCGGTGTCCGGTTGTGGTGCAGCGTGTTGATGCTGCCCGCCATCTTGATGATGCCGTCGAACTCCATATCGGTCTGCGCCCGGTCGAAGTTGTCGACGTTGACGATGATGGCCTCGGCAGCCGCGGTCACAGGCACCGACGCGGCGGCCATCGCGACCGCCAGAGAGAATAGTAAAGAGATGTTTCATTCTGCTCGTGCCTTTCTGCGGCATGTCCATTCTTCGATGCAGTCGAGAGACCCAGCTCTCCCGACCGCTTACTGCACCACTTCGATCTCGCCCGGACGCCAGGTCTTGTTGATCCAGGGCTCCAGCGGTCCGTACATCCGCAGGATGGTGAACCAGCTCTTGCCGGGAACGGTCTGCAGCCAGTTGCCTTCCTTGCCTTCGGGGGCCTCCGGCGCGAAGTAGACGTCAAAGGACCCGTCGGCGTTCTTCGGATCATCCCTTCGGTCTGGCTCCCGATGGTCGGGAACTCCTGACCGGTCTGCAGCAACGAGCGCGTCTGGGTATCGTAAAGCGTCACCGCCCAGAAATTGTTGACCGGCACATCCTTCGGCAGATGCAGCCTGTAGGTCTTGGAGCCATCAAGCGGCTTCTTGTCGGCATCGAGGTAGGCAAGGGCATAGTCGGACCCCTCGCCAACCGTGGTGGCGGCCATGGCCTGGGTCACACCGGTCGCGTTGAAGTAGAACAACACACGCGCATCCAGATTCGTCGCACCATTGGCCTCGAACGAGGTGTTCTTGTTCGCATAGGCGGTCGTCCAGACGCTGTCGGTGTCCGGATAGATGTAAACGCCACCGATGCGGGGCTGGTAGGTGATGGCACGTGCCGTCGCATTGCCAAGCGTTGCGGCCTCTGTCAGCAATTTCTTCATGCGATCGTCAGGCGCGAAGGGCTGGCCCTTCACGATGCCGATGGATGCCAGCAGTCCCCTTGCCTCTGGTCCGATCGCATTGATCGGCTCTTCCTGAACGACCTCGTTCAACCCCTCGAAGAACGAAAGATCATTGGGCGGGATCGTGCTGTAGCTTACCCCCGAGAAGTCGATGAACTCGGTCGCGGGTGGGTTGCTGGCCTGTGCCAGAGGATAGACCTTGAGATTGGACTTGATGTTCTCGACCGCCGGAGCAAGGCCCTTCGCGATGGATCCGCGCAGGAACAACAGGTTGCTGTAGGTGTCCGACTTGATGACGAAATACCCGTCGGGCACGGATCCCTGGTGGTCAGGCGGCAGCATGAGATATTTGCCGCCCGCGCCCTTGTCCGGACCGATCGCGCCAAGATTCTCGACGAATCGGAACCATGCGTCGTCGACAAAGCCCAGCATGCCGGGCGGCAGTTCGATGACGAGCGGGCCGTCTTTCTTCAGGTCCAGATAGCCAAGAGCATAGAGCGTCGAGGTGTTTCCCGTCAGGTAAAGGGACTCGGGCTTCAGCAGTTGCTCGGTGATCGTGATCTTGTTCGATGCATCGGCGCCGATACCGGCATTTCCCGTCCGCATGGCGTGCAGGGATGCAGCACCCTGATTGTCGAGAAACACCTGCAGCGCGCGCATCCGGTCGAGGTTGTCGTAGACGGCTGGTCGACAGTGGCGTCGGTCGGCACGCCGTCGAAGAACTCGAGCGTGCCGATCGCTGTCTCGACCTTGTCGGGTATGGAGATCGCGTCGAGCTCGGCCGATGTGACGTCGGCGAACGCCTGCCCCATGACGGCGACAACGGCGAAAACGCTTGTGAAGGCCAGGCGTGTCATGTTTCAGGTTTCCTCTGGCAGATCGGAATTGCTTCAGCAGGCTACCGGTTCAGGTCCGGCCCTTCTGCCCATTTCGCGCCAATCTGACGTTCCTCGGTTCCGGCTTCGTGGGAACACGTCGAAACTGGGTGGGAGAGAGACCTGCCCACTTGGTGAAGGCACGCGCGAATCCACTCGGCGTACTGTAGCCTATTCGGGCGGCGATTTCCTGCACCTTCAGGTCCGTTTCCCGCAGCAGTGCCGCCGCGATCTCGAACCGGCTTTCTTCGACCAGCGTCCAGAAGCTTACGCCATGTCGGTTCAGCCTTCGCTGAAGCGTGCGTCGGCTGGTTCCCAGACGCGTCGCCGCTGCCTCGAGCGAGATCGTGCCAGCCAGCGCAAGCCCGGAGATCACCGATCTGACGCGGGTGAGGCCGGGCTCAGGGCCCTTCGTTCGATGGGTCATGCCTGCTACCCTCGCTCGGACGATACTGCAAAGATACGCTGACAGGTCCCGGTCACGCTTTCGGTCCATTGCGCGCCAAAAAGTGTGTATCCACGGGGGGACGTGTTTTGGAAGGCAGGTTTGCACCCGTCAGGGCAACCCATCTGAACGACTACATTTAGATGTTGCGCGACATCCGCGCGCCTCCTCCGCATGTGAGACCCTTGGTGCGAGCGCAGCGAACGACCGGTTGAGATCTGGACCAACAAGCCAGTGCGAGTGTCCGCTCTTGGGAACTTGAGCTGCACCGCAGCGCGCCGGCCTCTGTGGAGCCTTCGTCAGTGTGGCCGATCGTGCCGCAGGCGCATCAGGCCGGATTGTCCGCGACTGAGACGTTCATGCAAAGTGCAGCGAAGGTCCGGTTTCCGCCCTTCTTTCCTGATCTCGCAGCCGCGGCATCTGAGCAAGAACGGCAGACACCAGCCATTCGGGCGCTGAGTTCGAATGGCGAATTTGTCCGCAATCCAGACATGAGACGTGGTTTCGATCAGGTCCACTTTGCCCGACTTTCCCGAACTTTGTCTCTCTTCGCAGAATGGATTATTCCGGCCAAATTCGCGGCCACATCAGTCACAGGCAGGCCGCACCGTCAGGTCGCGCAATACAACCATTGAAGATCCCCCAAGACCTTGGCTGGCGACTATGGGCATGTACCACGCACGAAACCTGCCGAAATTGTTGTCGAAGGCCAGTTCCTTCAGTTCGTAGTAAATTCCGGAGCAATGGGCGATCGCTCCTGATTGAAGCTGGCCCGTTTGGGCTGCGTGTTCGCAGCGCAAATAGGAAAGCTTCAGCTCCTGGATCGTCCGGCAGGTTTCCTGGCGTTGGGTTGCCAATTCTGCAGACGCAGCAGCCGCAAATACGCAAGCGGTTGCGCCGAGTGCGATGGCGGATAGGCTTTTGTGTGGGATGCGTTCGAACATTGAATTGCCCTCCTACGGCATCGACCAAGCGTAGGAGGGCGGTCGGAATACCGCATGGGGCACTTGTCCCGGAGAACGCCGATTTGATTGCTGAAGGGGCGGGTCTCCTGGGGCCGATGTCACATTCAGGGTCTGGCTGCCCCGCGCCCGAAACCGGCTTCACGCGCCGCGACGATCAACTGGGACCGATTCCTCATGCCAAGTGCCGCGAGCACATGCGAGACGTGGTTGCGCACGGTCTTTTCACTGATCCCGAACCTCGCGGAGATCTGGCGGTTGTCGAGCCCTTTCGCGACCAGGTCGAGCACCTCCCGTTCCCGCACTGTCAGCTCGCCCCAGGCGCCGGCTTCCCCGACAGGCTTGGGCAGGAATGCGTGGAGCGCGTCGACGAACTGCGACCACGCCGCCTCATCGGAGCGCATGAAGTGGTTGGGACTGTCAAGTTCGAGGAACCGTGCGCCGGGGATGGACTGCGCGAGTAGCCGGCCTTCCTCCAGCGGAACGACGGCATCGCGATTTGCATGCGCCACGAGCGTCGGGCAGCCGATCACCCCAAGAGCCGTGCGGATGTCGATGTTGAACATGATGCGCGTCAAGGCGCCGGCGGCCTCCGGTGTGGCAGCGCGACGCTGAAGTTCGCACCAGCTTCTGAGGTGATCCTCGGCGCCCTCGGGCTGGAACTGCTGTGCAAATGCGGTTGCGAAAGCGTGATCTTCGCTGCCCCAGCCAATGCGGATCATGTCCAGCATCAAACGGGCCTTCTCCGGCTCGAGAGGGATGTCTGAACGCTTGTCGCGCCCTCGGGCATAGGTCCCGTACAGCACAAGATGGCTGACGCGACCGGGGGCCCGCGCGGCATACTCCAGTGCGACGGCCCCGCCCTGGCAGACCCCGACCAGGGCAAAGCTGCGAAGCCGCAGATGGCTGACCAGGGCGTCCAGATCGCGCACCCACGTGTCGAACCGCAGGTCCGCCACGTTGCGATCCGAAAGCCCGCAACCGCGCGGATCGTAGCGGATCAAGCGGTAGCGACTGCCGAGCGCCGCAAGGAAGGGCTGCCACGCCATGCTTCTTCTCTGGAACTCCAGATGCGTCAGCCAACTCGGGAGCAAGATCACGGGCGGACCGTTCCCTGCAACAGCGTAGGCCAACCGCGTGCCGTCGTGGCTTTCGAAGAACCTTACCTCGTCGTCACGCGCCATGCTGGTTTCCTCCCCGCTTCAGAGGCTAAGCGAAAACGGGCACCCAGACGACCATCCAATTGGTAAGGGCACTTCGAGGCCGCCCAACACTTCGGCGGCTTGCTGCGGCTAACAGACTTTTGCCCATGACATGCAAGGCCCGTGATGCGGACGAATGGGCCGAATGCATCCGCAGCGAAGCCCGAACTGCGGCAGTGATCTTCTTGACCGTGCCCTGCGAAAAAGGGCATGGGCGACAACCCGGTACTGAGCCTTTTTGAGCGCGTAGTGAACCTGCGCTCAGCCGCGCAGCCGGACCAGTCGCTCCAGGTCCGAGCAGGCAGCTCGGGCATCCTCGAAGAGGAGATCGATGTCGACAAGGCTGGCGACCTTGTCCGCGTCGAGCGTCGCAGCCGGGGCGACCCCGATGATCGCATGTGGCACGACGATGCGCATCGCCACCACGAGCCGCATCAACTCGTTAAGTCGGCCTTCGGTACTGAGCGACAGCCCGATTATCTGCGGTTCTGTGTCCTCGACATGGGCAATGAGGCCTTCGTGATCCATCCCGGTCTGCAAGTCGATCTCCCAGCCCGCATCCCGGAACAGATCCGCGGCGATGGTGATGCCGATCCCGTGATCCTCGCCGGGAACAGTGGCGAAGAGCGCACACCGGCGCATGTCGAACGGGAGGCGGGCGGAGTCTGCCTCGGCTCTCAGGGCGCGCATCAGCGCGTAGAGGTGGCCGGTACCGATCGTGACTTCTGCGAAGGACAGACGGTTCTCGTCCCACCCTTCGCCAAGGCGTCGCGCCGATGCGCCGATGTAGCCGAGATACACACCGTGGCGCGTCAGACCCTCCGCCCGGCGCGCTTCTATGAATTGAAGGGCGGCTGAGGGCTCGGGCTGAACCAGGGCGTCACAGAAGTCGGCCACGCTCTCCGCGCTGATGACAGGCTCTTCTTCAAAACGCGGAGCTTTCGCTGCGGCAGAGGCAAGCCGGCGAACGATATCCCCCGCGAGATTCTCGACGGCTTGCGGCTCAAGCGCGCCACGCTTGGCGGCAAACAGAGATGCCGTCCGCACAAAGACCTGGGCGTCAATGGTCGCGTGCTGCTGTCCCAACTTCTCCCCCCCCCCCGTTGATCCGAAGAATATAACGGCATTGCGATTCGACAAGCGTCCGCGGTGCCGTTCCCGGAACACCAATCGCGGCCAATCAGGCGGCCCAGACCGAAGCATTTCTGTGAGACCCCCCGGTGGTGACCCGGTTCTTCGGGGCGGTTCAACGCGCGCGGCCCAGAACTGCCGATTGCCGATTTATCTGACGCCGCACCCGCAGCTATACCTGACGGGCCATTTTAGCATTATGCTACCCATTCGAGAAGCGAACGACGGCAAGGCGAAGCCCAGTTCATGCGCAAGCTGGCCGAACGTCTTCTTGGACCTTTTGGGATTTCTTGAGCGGTCTCACTGCAGAATTGGCTGAAGCCGCCCGCTGAGCTGTTCCACCGGGCGGATCACCGCTGGGCCGGAGGGGTGCCATATGCGCGTGACTGCGATCCGGGTCCAAATTCAACAAAAGCGGCAGAACAGGTCTGTCCGCCGCGCTGAAAAATCCCACTGCCAGGCCAGCATGGCACGAAGTCGCGGCTTGAAGCTTTCCCATTTGCGCTGCGAGCACGCAGCCCAGACGGGCCGGCTTCAATCAGGAGCGATCGCCCATTGCTCCGGAATTTACTACGAACTGAAGGAACGGGCCTTCGACAACAATTTCGGCAGGTTTCGTGCGTGGTACATGCCCATAGTCGCCAGCCAAGGTCTTGGGGGGTCTTCAATGGTTGTATCGCGCGACCTGACGGTGCGGCCTGCCTGTGACTGATGATCACGCAGCGACTTGAAGGCGCCAAAATTCGAATTTTGGTTGCATCCTGATTGGAACCATCTCCGCCTCGGAGGTGAGTTGCATGCAACCAATCAGCACATCAGTTCATCAGAGCGAGTCGGGGTGGTTTAGGGCGGGAGGTTCGGCCTCTTTTCGGGTCCCGACCGCGACGCGACGGTCTTCCGGGCGATAGTGTCGGCCAGCGTGAGCGCGAGGGTACCGTTCCCCGCGTAGTTCTTCGACATTGCCTTCCCGAGGGTCGCCCGCAACGCCTTGCGCGCGGCGTCCGACGTGCCGCCGAAGCGGTCATTCGCATTTCAGCTTCATGGTATTGAATCGCGATCTGGAACGTTCTGGATCATGTTTTCGGGCGCGTCCCCGGGCAATACCGGCGTTGATGAGCGTCATGGTCGCTATTGCGGCTCATACGAAACTCATCGAAGGACACGACGATGTCGAAGCCATTCTCTCTTCAGCTGCGCCTGGCAGTTGTTCTTTTCAGCGTACTCACCGTCGGCGCAGCGCAGGCCGACCCCCCGCGCGATACAGATGCCGTCGCCACCCGCGACGAAGTGCAAACCAGCGCCGGGCAGAGTATTCCGGCAGGAGCCTTCGGAGTTCTGGTGCTCGATCGGCCCCGCGAAGTCACCCTTCTTGCACTGCGCGGCATCGCTGGAAGTGGGAAAGCTATCCTGCGCACCGATGAACCGGGATTGTGCCTGACCATCCCCATCCGGTTTGTCGCAGGGGATCTCGGGGGGGACGCCATTGCCGGACACATGGCTGACCCGATTCACTTTGTTATCAGAAGCAGGCAGGTCGCCAGAGCATTGGCGAATGGCCGGGATGTCGTCAGCGACATGTACATCGTCAGTGATCAGATGGATGCGGATGCGGACATTGTTCTCCGATCGGGACTGGACGAGAGCTTTGGTTTTGTCATCAATCCCGGTCGCAACATCCTTGGAGATATCTTTGGGGTAAGGGCAACGCCCGTTTCCTGCCAGGATGTTTAGCTGGGGAAAAATGGGGCGCAGACGAATACTATCCGTCTGCGCCCTTGGTCCTGAATTGCGAGGGCGTCAGCCCCGTCACGCGTCGAAACTCCGAGTTAAAACTGGATTTTGACAGGAAACCCGCCTCGAACATGACTTCCGTCACTGGTAGATCGGTTTCCAGCAGCGCAGCTTTCGCATAAGCGACACGATACCCATTTATGAACCGCGAAAAATTCTCTGCGGTGACGCGGTTGATCGCGCCGGAGAGATCGCGGGATGAGACCGAAAGGCGTTTCGCAACCCGTGCCAAGGTCAGGTTGCTATCTCGAAACAGCTCTTTGTCCTTCATGATCCCATTGAGGGTCTGCATCAATGCGTAGTCCGCGTCAGACGGCGTCACTCGGTCGGGGGTGTCTCGCTGCGACGCACGCAAGACAAGCGGTACGCCGATCAATGCGACCACAAAGATGAATCCGGCGAACAGACCCGAGACCCCGGTAAGAAGAGTCACGAGATGTGGTTCGCTCGCCACAAGACTGATTGCGAAGACCACCCCATCAGCCGCGACCATCAGACCGATCAAGGCAATCGTTGCGTATATCGCCGCACGCCACAGCCCCGTTGCATGCGGCGGGACGGAAAGGAAATCTTCAGGGCCATAGCTCAACAAGGTCGCCAGGCGGACAATGTAGATGCAGTTGATAGCCAGGATGAACACATCTGCAGAAACCTGCACCGGTGCGGCCAGCCCCAGCATCGCGACAGCGACAAGCCCCCCATTGCGGAGTAGCATACTGGTCCAGCGCTCGTTGTTGTCCTGCGTCAGGGCGGCAAAACCGAGATAGGCCGAAGGAGCCGCCAAAATAGCGACAAAGGGCTGCACGCGGCCGGGCCACGGCCAGTCCAATGAGACCCGCATCCCGAGCAGAACAGAAACGGATGCCAGACTGAGAAGAAAGGCACAGAGGAAAACTCTGGAGCGGCCAGGAATGCGCGTATTCCAGGCAAGCACGTAGGCCGCGATGGTCATCAGTACGCTGACCAGCCAAGTTATTGGGAATGCACTCATCGACCGACAGTACTGAGAACCTGTGTCTACTGACCAGACTTTTCGGCGAAAGTTTGATCTATGGATCGCCGGTTCCGTGGTCGCTCGAGCTCCTTCGAGACATCTGAGCGTTTTTCTCAGATGACCGCTGTGTCGGGCAGTGCGGACCTCGGCGCTGGTCGCGGCGAAGGTCCGGTTTCCGCCCATTCTACCGGATGCTGCGCATGCGAGAGCGGAGCTGGTGCGCTTGGTTGAATGCCCGGAAGGTGCGCACTTTAGACCCTGGCCAGAACACCTGTTGGCCCGCTTTCGCAGACTCCGGTCATTGGGCATCGCACCCAAGATTGCAGGAACGGGCGTCGCAGACTCCTTACTCAAGGAAGTCTGGCTTGGTCGTTCGGGGTGTGTCCGGTTAACTCTGGGTCGTCTTGGTCCAACAGGGTTCCGGAATGAGCGCCGCGCATGATCTCGACGGTTTGATCCGCTTCATCCTTCGCGACGAGGTCTGGGGCGAACGCCTGGCCGAGGTCCTCGACAAACACCTCGGGCCTGCCCTCGAGGAGTTCGACGTGGACTTCGAGGACCTCGGCGACCTCCTCGGACAGTCGTGGCCTATGATCCTTTGGGGCTGCGCCTTCGAGGACTTTCTCGGACGGCGGTACGGTGCCGGAGGCGACAACGTCGCAGACCTTTACCTCAAGCGGCGGGGATGGAAAGAGCCGGCGCTGACGCGGGTCTACATCGAGGGGCTCCGGGATGCGCCGGTCAGCCTCTACGAGGTGAGCGAGATCCGGCCCGGCCAGTCGATGCAGCTCCGGGATCTCCTGACGGACGCAGGACCTGTGACGGTTCAGGAGAGGAGCGCCACCCGATCCCTGAAGCCCTGGGACCGCGTTGCGGTCCGCGTCGTCCCGCAGCGCGACCGGAACGTGATCTCGGGCGCGCTCCTGCCCTTCTCTCCTGAAGCCGTCGAGTTCCTGACGGACGGGCTCAGGCACGCCCTGAGGATCGGGAAGCGCAAGGAGTTGCGCCTCACGGTCGATCAGCTCCGCAGGTGTGCCCCGATCTTCGCGAGCGCCTGGCTCTTCTCCTGCCTGCCCGACATCCTCGATCCGGCGCCAATCCATCTCTCGAACAGCGAGGGGGACGACCTGCTGTTCCACGATATCAGGTTCCCGCTGGCCAAAGGCGTGACGCAGGCACAGGTGGCGACCCGCCTCGACCAGATGGCGCCCCTCGAGCCGACGGGACCGAAGGTGTGGACCTGGCTGGAAGAGGCCCCTGCCCCAGCCTCGAAGGCCCAACGCGTTCTGGCGCTTGAGTCCACGATCTCCGCCGGCAGGGTCCTGGGCACGCTGGAATTGAAAGGCAAGGCCCTGACCCTGTCGGTCAACTCTGCGCGGCGGGCAGAGCGCGGGACGGCGCTCGTCATGGAGGCCCTCGGCGATCTCGTGAAACCGCCTCTGACCGCGATCCGGACGATCGACCAGGTGCGAGCTGACGGCACGGGGAGAGATGACAGGGAAGATGAGATCCCGCCCGAGATCGCCAGACAGGCCGTCCACGAGGTCCTTGACCGGCACTATCGGGGCGTCCTCGATCAGTCGGTTCCGGCCCTCGACGGAAAGACGCCGCGCGAGGCGGCGCGGACGCCCGCAGGGCGCAAGAAGGTGGTCGAGTGGCTCAAGCTCATCGAGAACCGAAGCGCAAGCAATGCCGACTCGCCGATGGCGGAGTACGATTTTCGGTGGATGTGGGAGGAACTGGGCCTCCAAGGGCAGAGGCGCTAATCATCGAAGCCTCCAGATCGGCCGCGCCTGGCACGCCTTCCTCTCCCGGCGCTGTCGGTGACGCCGGGAGGTGAAGGCGCTTCAGGGCAGAAAGTGGGGCTGCCCCTTCTTGAGGACGACAGTCAAAAGAATCGCGGCCAGGGGGTCGTGAGCTGATCGTCCGGAGGTCTCGAAAATGGGACATGTTCAGCTTCGACCGGTGTCCGTGCCGGTCGGAACCACCAGCGCGCCGCTCACCCGGGTGATCGCGTTCTTCGACGTCCACGCGATCGGACTGTCGCACCTCGTCGAGGCGATCGGTCGGGAGGATCTCGGTCAGGCCCTCGACGAGGCGATCGCCGCAGTCACCGGCTCTACACCAAACGCGGAACGGGCGGCACATGCCGTCTCCGCACTCCGGGACGCGCTCGCCGCGGTCCGCGTCGCCGAACTCGATGAGGTAGCGACGAAGTCGTCTGCCGTCGGCAATCCTTACGCCACTCTGACGTGGTACGGGGCGCGCCTCTCGGATCTCGCCGCGGGCCTTAGCGCCGCCGACGTTAGCCTTTCATAAAGACTGTCTTGGGGCGCGAGAAGTCGCGCCCCGGGTATCCGGGAAATGTGGCCCCTGCCCTGTCTCCGCGCCGTGGTCCATCTTTATTCTAATCCATTGATATCTCTGAGACGCTTTCTTCGCCCTCGTGGTCCACATTGGCTATATTTTCATAGCCTTTGTCGAGGTCGTGGCATACCCCTACGGGCTGCCAATCACATTCATAAGCCATTGCTCTCTTCAGGGCCTTTCGCGCTCGGTGTCCCACGATTTCTGGGCCGAGGGACACCTTGGTTCTGCCGGGCGCCCTCAACCCGGTCGAAACCGCTCTCGGTGAGGCGTGCGCGATCCACGTTGAGGGTATAGGGCGCAGAGGACTTGAAGTCTGAATGTGACAATCGAGCCGCGATTTCATAAACCGAAGCACCGGCCTTCGCGAGTTCGTGGGCAGTACGCTTGCGGATGCCATGCTGGGAGCGCGCGGCCTTGTCTTCCTCCTCTCCGCTCGGCGTGATGACCTTCTTGGTGAGGCCGGCGGCCATGCCGACCAGGATCGACAGTCACCGCCAGGGCGGCCATCGTGCGGGTCTCGGCAACGGATTTTCGCGCAAGAGATGTTAAAGGTTGCGTCTGTCGTTTTCGTCTGGAGTGTTCTGGTGCGTGATTAAGCCCGGGAGGTGGTAGGTCAGAGACTTTCCCCCAGCGCCATGTAAAGCAGGACCCGGTTGTTCAGCAGGGCGGCTTGGGCCTGGACGACGTTGACCTGACTCTCCAGCTGGAACTGCTGTATGAACAGCAGCCCCGTCATGTCGATCGTTCCTTCGACATAGCGGTCATTGGCGAGCACCAGCGCCTCATTGGCGTCTTGCAGCGACTCCTGCCAATTGGCCAGTTCGGCCCGCAAGGCCTTTTCATTGGCCAGGGCGGTTTCCACTTCCCGGAAGGCCTCGAGAACCGTCTGACCATACTCGGCCACCGCGGCCGCCTGCCTGGCGGTCATTCTTGCGATATTGGCGTCGATCGCACCGCCCGCAAAGATCGGCTGGAGAAGATTGACGCCGATCCGCAGATAGTCCGGCGAGGTGCCGATAAGCGCGAGGTTCGGGTCGAGCAAGGATCCGCCCGCCGCGTTGAGCGAGATGCCGGGCAGCCGGGTCAACTCGGCCACCTGCACATCGAAGAACGCCGCCTTCACCCTGTTCCGGGCCGCCACGACGTCGAGACGGCGATCGAGCAGCGACAGCGGCAGACCCGACGCCGGAAGCGATGACGGCATCCGCGGAAAACTGGAGGCGGGCCGCAGTGTCAGGCCGGGATAGCGGCCCAGAAGCACCTCGAGCGTACCGATCGCTTCGTTCTGGGCGCTTTGGACCTGGTTCGTCGATGCCCGCGCCGCAGCCACACGCGATCGGGCCTGGACCACGTCGAAGTCCGACACCTGTCCCGCCGCTGCCTTGTCGTTGGTGAGGGTCAGCAGTTCTTCATAGACTGCGGTCGCATCCCGGCTGACGGCTGCCAGCTGAGCGACCTCGATATTCGCGATCCAGCTGCGGGCGACCGTGGCCGCGATGGATTGCTGAAGGTAGCCGGCATCGTCGGCAATGCTGTTGGCCAACGCCGCAGTGGCCGCCTGCTCGGATCGCAACCGTCCCCACAAATCGAGTTCCCAGGACGCCGCAATCGTCGCACCGCTCACCTGGTTCGTGCGATCGCCGGCGAACAGGCCGTCGTCGGTCAGACGGGAACTCTGAGCGCCGGCCTGCAGTCCGATCTGGGGCTGAAGTGCGGCCCCCGAAATCACGACCATCTGCACAGCGGCTTCGACCCGGGCCACAGCCGCGACCAGGTCCCGGTTGTTGCGCAACGCTTCGTTCACCAGGTTGGTGAGGGTCGCATCCCGGAACGTGGACACCCAATCGCCGTTGACCGCCGAACTCGGCGCGCCGGACGTGGACCATGCGGCAGGGACCACGGTCTCCGCGGGCAGGGCCTCTTGCAGAATGGCACCGTTCGAAGGGGGGATGGGTGTGTCGCAGGCGGCAAACAGCAGGAAGCCGGAAACAGCCGCAAGGCTTCCCAGTGGCGATCGTGCACCCGTCATCGTTCCTGTCCCCATGATCAAGCTAGAACGGCAGCGGATAGAGCCACCGCGCCCACGTGTATGTGCGAAGTGAGATCTGGCCGAGCCAGGTAAACGGGCTGTCGCTTGTCAGAATGAGGGTGGCACCGCCTGCCCCGATCGGCATGTGAACGGTCGGGTCATCCAACGTGATCTTGACGGGCATCCGCACCTCGTTGTCGATCGGGATATCCGGGAACAACGGCAGGTCGCCTGATGGAAGGAACTGTCCTTTCCGGCTGGCCCACCACATTTCCTCGACCTTGCCGGTGAAGTGCTTGCCCGGATGGTTGTTCAGGGCGACGACGACGCGCTGGCCCTCCTCGACGAACATCAGGTTTTCCTGACGGTAAGCCGCCAGAATATAGGGGTCATCTTCGACAATCAGCGACGCAATCGCACCCACACGAAGGACACCCGCCACCACGCCTTCCTTCACCTGAAGGTTGACGATCACGCCATCTTCGGGCGCCTTGAGTTCCGTATTGTCCAGATAGTATTGCGCCTGCGCCAACTCGGCCTCCGCCTTGACGACCGCCGTGTTGACGCCATCGATCTGGGAAGCGAACTCAAGTTCGGCGCGTTTCTGTTGTTCCTGTGCCGCAGCCAGCGACGCCTCGGCCGACAACACGCGCGACGTCCATTCATCCGCCGATTCCTGCGAGCCTGCGCGTTGCTGAGCCAGGTCGGTAAAGCGCTTCTGCTGGATCCTCGCGAAGTCCAGTTCGGTCTGAACCCGGTCCACAGCATCCGATGCAATCGCGATATCCGCTTTCAGCATCTCAGCGTTCTGCTTTGCCGCAACCAGGGAGGCCTGGGCCGATTTTACCTGGGCTTCGTAGAGGCTCTTGTCGAAGACGAAGAGTGTGTCGCCCTTCTTGACGGGCGCGTTCTCTTCGACACGCACCTCCTTCACCAGTGTCTGCTCGGGCAGTCTGGGCAGAAGCTGCACTGTGTGCCGGACCACGCGCACATCCGTGGAATAGGGCGACAGCATCCTGGTTCCCACCAAGGGCACAAGGATCAGGTGGAGCAGGAAGAAGCCCGAGATCACACCCCATGTGGGTGTGAGACGAAGCCACTTGAACTTGAAGAAGACGAGCCAGATGAACGTCAGGTAGAGGAGTGTGATCGCAAAGACGGCAAACAACGATCATGCCTCCTTGTCGGTGTCTGGTGCAGGCGCGGATTTGGCCGGCGCCTCCTCATCCTGCGGGGCGTGATCCTTCGGGACCCTCTTCTTGCCGTAGGCGTAGGCCTTGAGATGCGCGATATCTTCCTTGATCGCCTCGCGTTCCTCGTCGGGAAATCTGCGAATATCCACGATATCGGTCGGTTTGAATGCCCAGATGAAGGCCTGAATCCACGGCACGACCGCAAGAAAGCCGGTCCAGCCCATTGTATAGACCGCCTCGGCGTCGGGATGGTTGCGCGCGACGGCAATGCGCCCCGGCAGGCCGAGCATGAAGATGAGGAACACCAGGAACCCGAAGATGCAGATCACGCCACAGACAAGCGCGATGATGTCCCAGAAATAGTAGGAATTCTGAAACGCTGCCCATTTGCTTTCAACCGCTTCCATCTTCATCCCCTCTCAAGCAGTGGCGCCCATATTTCGGACTTGTTCAAGGCATGGGCCGGTTGTGGCTCCTGCCCGCCCGGATCGAGCAAATCGTCGTCGTTTACGGACCGCGTTGGGCGCGCATGCGGCACTTGCCCGACCCGCCCGGAAGTCCGATCGGCCGGGCGACGGTGCCGCCGCCGGGAAACGCCTAGAGCGGGAACCTCGGCAGGCCCGCGGAGATGATGCACTCCTGCGTCGTGTTCTTCTCGGCGACTTCCCTCAGAGGCGTCGCCCCGGCGCGGAAACTTCCGGAATTCCCCGCGTTGGCGATCAGTTCGGCTTGCGAAGCGTTTGCATTTTGCAGAATGCAGTCCGCGTAGCCCGGGATCGGTATATCCGGGAAAGACGTTCTCGATCACCGCCATAACCGCGGCTTCCTGGCCGTCCTGCGCGAGGGCAAAGTGAAGTGGGGTCGCCGCGAGAATGGCCGCGCAGGCGAGAGTTGGGATACGCTTCATTGGTCTTCTCCTCAGTTGGTTGACGTTGTGTTCCGAACAGAGCGTTCGGTCCGCATGCTCCTTGATGCGCGTCCGGACCGGCGCATCCTCCGCTCGGGCGAGTGATCTCTGTCCTGGCCCGAAGTTCCGCGGACCAGACCGTCATTCCGGCTTCTTGATATCCCCCGCGAAGATCGTGTTCCAGTCGTTCTTCATGCTGATCACCGTCCAGCCGCTTTGGTTGGCGGTGTCCATCAGGGCCTGGCTGAACGTGCCCACCGATGTGTCGGGCAGCCCATTGGCGGGGCCATAGGCGAACTCGCGCACAGGGTCGTCGTGCAGCACCAGGAAGCCGAGCCGCAGGCCTTCTCCGGCGGTGGCCCATTGCAGCATCTCCTTGTCACCCTCGGTGTTGCCGAAGGCGATCTGCGGGCGCTTGCCGATGAAAAGGTTGATGCCGATCGCCTTGCCATCGTCATTGTCGTTGAAGAACAGTTTGGGCTCGCGCATCAGCACCGGCTCGCCGTCCTGCATCTCGTACTTGGTGACGATGCTGGAGCCGATGACCTGCTCGGGCGGGATGCCGTAGACGTCCCGCGAATAGACGCGCACGAACTCCTGCCCGCCCCCGGTCACGATATAGGTGCGGTAGCCATTGGCGCGCAGCAGCTCCATCACCTCGATCATCGGCTGGTAGACGAGATCGGTCACCGGGACGCCGAACACCGGGTTCTTCGACTTCGGCAGCCAGTCGGCGACGATGGACTCGAAATCCGCCGTGCTCATGCCCGCATGGGTGACGGCGACGATCTCCATCCAGTCCCTTTCGGTGAACTTCTCCATCGCTTCGTGGTCGCCGGACAGGACCGCCTTGAACGGCTCTGTGTCCTTCCACTCAGGGTGATCGGGCGCCATCTCGGCCAGCCGGTCCAGGGCGAAGAGGCCCTGTCCGTAAAGCGGATGCTCGACCCAGGTCGTGCCGTCCTGATCGAAGGTGGCGATGCGGTCCTCCGGGGCGACGAAGTTCGCGCCGCCCTCGGTGGTCGTTTCGACGACGAAATTCAGGATCTCCTGCTTTGCCGCGCCGTCGTTCCAGGACGGCAGCGGGTCGTCCTGCGCATGCAGCGCCATCGGCGCTGCAAGCATGGCCAAGGCGGTGACGGCGCAGCGGAAAAGGCCGCGCCGGTCGATGGAGAAATGGTGTTTCAACATATCGGGGGCCCTTTCCTGCTGGTTGCCCTACTGCTTTCGCTACTGGTTACTGGTTGCCCGACGAGCCTGCCAGGACCGCTTCCATGACACGGTCGAGGTTGAAGCTTCCCGGTTGCTGCCTCGGCGGAAACTCCCTGAAGCTCTGGAGCCAGTTCCCGACGTAGGTGGCGGCCGGCGCGATGACGAACATGCGTTCGATCCACCACCGCTGATAGCCCATGGCGTCCTCGGCTTCGGCGCGCTCGAACGGATCCATGAGCAGGTTGGTGATGGACGGCGCCCGCAGGACTTCGAAGGGCGTGGTCCAGACCTTGTAGCCTTCGGCGTTCTGCCGCAGGAACGTCATCTTCCAGGGACCATAGCGCAGCGCGGCAACCGCTCCGTCGTCCGTCCAGTAGAGGAACTCCTCACGGGGCCAGTCCGCCTCGCCCTTGAGGGCGGGCAACAGGTCATAGCCGTCGAGATGAACGTTGTAGGTCCGGCCGATGGCTTCGACGCCGCCTTCCAGAAGTCGTTCCGTGATATCCGGCTCGCCGACCGCGGACATCAGGGTCGGCAACATGTCCTCGTGCGACGCGATCTCGTTGATGACAGTGCCCGGCTCGATGACACCCGGCCAGCGGATCGCCGTGGGCACGCGGAACCCGCCTTCCCACTGGGTGTTCTTCTCGCCCTTGAACATGGTCGTCCCGCCATCGGGCCAAGTGAAGGTCTCGGCGCCGTTGTCGGTCGAGTACATGACGATGGTATTGTCGACGATATCGAGTTCTTCGAGCTTGTCGAGAAGCTGGCCGACCATGGCATCATGCTCGACCATTCCGTCGGCATAGATGCCGAGGCCAGTGACGCCCCGCGATTCCGGCTTCAGATGCGTGAAGATGTGCATCCGGGTCGAGTTCCACCACAGGAAGAAGGGCTTGCCCTCGGCATGCGCCCTTTCCATGAAAGCGAGCGCGCCTTCCGTGACTTCTTCGTCCACCGTCTCCATCCGCTCGCGCGTCAGGGGACCCGTGTCCACGATATCCTGTCCGATGAGCGCACCGCTGTCGTCATAGATCGCGGACGATCTGATGACGCCACGCGGGCCGAATTGCGCCTTGAACTCCGGGTTCTGGGGGTAATCGGGGCTCTGCGGCTCTTCCTCGGCGTTCAGGTGATAGAGGTTGCCGAAGAACTCGTCGAAGCCGTTGTTGGTCGGAAACATCTCGTCAAGGTCGCCGAGGTGGTTCTTGCCGTACTGGCCCGTCATGTAGCCGAGCGGCTTGAGCAGACCCGCGATGGTCGGGTCGAGGATGTTCATGCCCTCGGGCGCACCCGGCAGGCCCACCTTGGTCAGGCCGGTCCGGATGGGCGATTGCCCGGTGATGAAGGCGGCGCGCCCGGCGGTACAGCTTTGCTGGCCGTACCAGTCCGTGAACATCGCACCTTCCTTGTAGATCCTGTCGATGTTCGGCGTGCGGTAGCCCATCATGCCGAAGTTGTTGGCGCTGATGTTGAACTGGCCGATGTCGTCTCCCCAGAGCACCAGGATATTGGGTCTGGCGTCAGCGTCCTGCGACAGGACGGGGGAAGCGAGCGGCACAAGGCAGACCGCCAGGGCTGCGACGGCGCTTCGTAAGGATTTTTTCATGTAGTCTTCTCCAGTTCTGACTTTTCTTGAGCCGATGCTCCATCGGACTTCGCCGTGCTGCGGCCTCAATTGCAAGGGGGATAGGGGGCGTAGCCGCAGTAGGGGTAAGGATAGGGGTTTCCGTAGAAGTCGTTCGTGTTGGCGATTCCCGCTCCGATCGCGGCACCCGCAGCGAGGCCAGCAGCGCCGGCCGCCCACGGATGGCCGACGTAGCCGCCGCCATAGTAGCCACCGTTGTGATAGTAAGTGTTGTGCGGGGCGTAGTTCACTGTCCGGTTGCCCGAGTCCGAGCGGTACCAGGCGGAATGCGGAGACTGGACATGGGCAAAGTTCGAGAAATGGTCCGCTGAGACTCCGCCTCCGAAATCTCCGCCTGCAATGCCACCACCTGCAAGGCCACCTCCCCTGAGGCCGCCGCCGCCGTGGAAACCGCCAAAGCCCCCGCGATCGATGAACAGCGCCGCCGGGCCGTCGGCACCGGTGAGGTCGCCCTCGAGCACGACGGCATCGAAGGTCAGGGTGTCGCCATCGAGCACCGGTGCCGAAATGGTGACGACGGCGTCAGCGACCTCTGCGCCCATCAGGACCGAGACAGTGGCGTTCGGCGGGTCGATGTTGAACTGGTCCTCGCCCAAGTTCCATTGCTCGACGAATTGCGCGGTCTCGACATGACCGGCGGCACGCACTGGCCGGTCGGCGAAGACGATGGAACTGAGCGGCACGCCAGTCAGCGTCAGCTTGCCATCCGCCAGCGTCGCGCCGCGCGCGTTCAGGACAAAGAGCGACGCCACGGGGCCGGTCTGGGTCACCTGCCCGATCGCCTTTTCCAGAGGAATGTTGCGCTCGGGCGCCGCGGTCTGAGCCGCAGCGACGCCACCGGCCAGGAGTGTGGCCGTGAGGACCGCTGCCGCCATGGAGGTTGTGCGTTTCATGGGGTGCATGTCGAATACCTTTCCTCTTGAGCCTTCAAATTCAAACATTCGATCGCCTCGGGGGCCGACCTTGATGGAAAGGGGCTGCGGATCGGGTGTCGCGCCCCGGCGTGGGCAGGATGTCCCGACGACGACACGTCGACGGGACATCCCTTGGGGGGAAGTGCAGGCCCTTAGACGCCCGCGATGTTTTCAGCCTTGCCGATGCCCTTCTCGAGGTCCTTCAGGGCCGCGTCGTAGTCACCCTTGTCGATGTGCTTGGACGCTTTCTTTTCGGCATGGGAAAGCGCCTTCACGACATCGGTGTCGATCGCATCGACCGCCACCGCGATGATGGCTGCCTCGCCATCGTCAAGGTACTCGCCAAGCTCCTTCATTGCCTTGCGCGAGATGCCACCGGTGAAATGGCCCGCCGCGCCAAGAACCGCACCGCCGATGGCGGCGTTTGTCGCGGCGGCGCCAAGCACTGCAACGCCTGCAGGCGGAAACAGGGCTCCGAGCATCGCGCCACCGATAAGTCCGATTTCGGCGGCGACTTTGCCCGAGTGAGTGACCTCGTGAACCTTCAGCCGGCCCTTGTCCGATCTCGAGACGATCGCGGCGGTAAGGTGGCGGATCTCTCCGTCGGACTTGATGAGCTTGAGTGCCTCGAGGTCCATCTTTGCATCAGCAAGCGACCCGTAGGTTGCCGCGTGCACAACGTAAATCTTGTCAGCCATGTGAATTCATCCCTTCTGTTCTTCGTGTAACCGTCTGGTCCGCAAATGCGGGTTTGACGCTGTTTCACCCGGCGGTGCGGCTTGGCGTGATCGCCCTGACTCCGCCCCCCGGGGTCGCAGAGGCAGCGCACCAACGCGATACGCCGCCCCTGTCGTCTTGATCAGGCGCCCGGATCCCGGGCGCCTGGTTCCTGTTCATGTCAACCGGGCTCACTCGCCGCGGCTGCTCGACCTCATGTTCTTCACCTGGTTGATGACGTCTTCGAGGTTGTAGCTGGACGGATCCTGCATCGGCGGGAAGTCGCGGTAGGTCTCGAGTTCCCGCAGCCACAGCTGCTGGCCGATCGGCAGAATGTTCCAGTCGTAGACATAGGCCGTCATGGGCGCGGCAATGGCACCGCCCATCCCGAACAGCGTCTTCGAATGCGCCCCGATCGACGCCTCGAACGGATCGCGCTTGATGTTCACGACCTGGGTCCAGTGGTAAGGCTGAACGCCCGCCGTGAAGCCTTCCGGCGACTGCGACACCATGGCGAAGTACATCTTCCAGTTCTTGTAGCGAACCGCCGACGGATCCTTGCCCGAGTAGTACATGAAGTAGTCCCGCGCCGGCTCGTCGGCCTCGCCGGTCAGATACGCCATCTGGTTGACGCCATCGAGCGTCGTCTTGACGATGCCGGGATACTCGCCTTTCTCGATCGTGGCCTTCAGATCGTTGCCCTTGGGACCACCGGCCGCTTCGACCAGCGTCGGCAGCCAGTCGAGCGACGCGAAGGTGCCGTTCAGAATGGTGCCGGGCTCGATCTTGCCGGGCCAGCGAACGACCATCGGCGCGCGCATGCCGCCTTCCCAGGTGGTCAGCTTGCCGCCCGCGAACGGGGTCACGCCGCCATCGGGGTAGGTGATCACTTCGGCGCCGTTGTCGGTGGTGAAGGCGATGATGGTGTTGTCGAGCTCGCCCATCTCCTCGAGCTTGGCGAGCACATAGCCGATGTTGTCGTCCATCTGCTTCATGCCGGCTTCGTTGACACCCCAGTCCTTGCCGCCCTTCGTGCCGACCTGGTCAAGATACTCGTCCGACAGCATGGTGGTGATGTGCATGCGGGCCGGGTTGTACCAGACGAAGAACGGCTTGCCGGTCTCCTCGGGGTCGTTGCGGTCGAGGAAGTCGATGACCTGGGCCGAGATCTCCTCGTCGATGGTCTTGGAGCGTTCCAGCGTCAGCGGACCTTCGTCCTTGCAGGTCATGTTCGCCGCGGTGCCATCGCTCGACGTGCAGTGGATCACCGGACGCGGCGGTGTCAGGCAGATGGTCGTCGCCGGGTCGACGGCGCCCGGCACTTCGGCCAGTCCGGGAACGGGCGTGTTCCGGCACGGCGGCGCGATGACCTGGTCGGTCGGTGACGCGTTGATGTCGGGGAAGCTGACCCCCTGCATCGCGTCGAGGTGGTAGAGATAGCCCCAGAATTCCTGGAACCCGTGGGCGGTCGGCAGGGAGTCGGTGTGGTCGCCCAGGTGGTTCTTGCCGAACTCGCCGGTGTTGTAGCCGAGATCGAGCAGGAACTTGGACAGCATCGGCGTGCCGGGCTGCAGATAGCTCGGGCTGCCCGGCAAGCTGCGGCATGATCATGCCGGTCCGCAGCGGCTGCATGCCGGTGATGAAGGCGTTGCGCCCCGCCGTGCAGCTTTGCTCGGCGTAGTAATCGGTGAACATCGCGCCTTCCCGGCCGATGCGGTCGATGTTGGGCGTCTCGCCGACCATCAGTCCACGGTGGTAGATCGACGGCTGCATCCAGCCGATGTCGTCGCCCATGATGAACAGGATGTTCGGCTTCTTCTCCGCGTCCTGCGCGCTCACAGGTGCCCCGAAGGCTGCTGCCCCCAGCGCGATCGCGCTGGCGACAAGCGCCCCCGTGCATCGGGCAAAAGACCCGCCTTGTCGTTTATGTCTCATGTGACTTTTCTCCTGTTGATGCTTGGTCATGTGGGGTTGCTTGATTTCTATCGGGTCGTTGTGGACACCGATGCGGCGTCCAGAAGCTCCGCGATCTCGACCGCCAGTTCCTCGGTGAGCTGGCGGTACTCGGACGCTCGCGCCGCGTTGGGTTCGACATGTTCCCAGTGTTCGAGGGCCTTCACCGCCACTTCGTAGTCGTCGGAGGCGCAGCGGAATTCCTCGTCTTGGGCACAGAGCCTGCGGATTTCCAGCTCGCGCGTCGGAAACCGTGCGATCAGGGCGGGGAGACTCGGCATGGATAGATCCCAGGTGGCAGCGACAGATCCCACAGGACCCCAGGACGGCGGGAGAAAGGAGGTGTGAACATGTTCGAACATCCCTTTTCCGGCGGGAAAGGGGCGCTTGGCGTCCTTGTTTGAAGGTCGGGCGGCGCAAGCCGTTCTTCTTTGATTTATTCGGCGCCCCGGGACGTTCAGCCCCGCCAACAGGTTGCCCCGGTCACCTGCCGCCAGCCCGAAAGCGACTAAATGACTACTTTCTTTCAAGCCAATGCAATATATGGTTGAGTTGGAATTGCTCTCGGGGGAACGGCAGGCAGTGGAGTCGAGCAGCGCAACCAGTGGACCGCTCCGGTCCGTTGTGGACCCGTCGCGGTCACAACCTTCTGCGGACGACATCCGGGCGCAGTTGGAGCGGATGCTGCAGGACGTCTCGTTTCGCGCCAGCAAGAGCCGGCGGGAGATGCTGCGCTTCATCGTCGAGGAGACCCTGGCAGGTCGAGAGGACCGGCTGAAGGGCGTGACCCTGGCGTTCGACGTTTTCGGGCGGGACGAGACCTTCGATCAGCAGTCTGACCCGGTCGTGCGTATCGAGGCGCGACGATTGCGCACCGACCTCGACAGCTACTATGTGGACGCGGGTAGCAAGGATCCGGTTCGCATTACCATCCCCAAGGGTGGCTACGTCCCGCACTTCGCCTGGCACAACCGGGAGGCGCGTTCTCCGGCCCCGTCGCCCGAACCTCATCCACAGGATGCCCCGCTCCAGTCCACGGACGCACTTGCGCCAGCCTCGACCGATGCGGCGACTCCGCGTGAGCCTTCGCGCAAACGCTTGATGCTGGGCGCAGTTCTCATCGTCCTTGGCGGCCTCGCAGCGGTCGGCGCCGCCATCGTGGGGATGCGGGGTGCGGATCCAGACATTGCGATGCCGCGGACGCCCGCAATCGTCGTGCTGCCGTTCGAAGCGTTCGGCGACGTCGAGGACATAGGGCTGATCGCATCCAGCGTCACCGAGGAGCTGATCGGGAACCTCATGCTCTTCAGGAATTTCCGGGTCTACTCGGCCGCGTCGAGCTTTCGGCTTGACGCTGACGCCGACCCGACGAGCCTCGGGCGCGACCTCGGTGTTTCCTTTGTCGTGTCGGGTGTCATGCAGGCGCAGGGCGGCCAGGCGCGCATTCTTGCCAAACTCATCGATCCTCAGACAGGCGAGGTCCGCTGGAGCGGCAGCTTCGACGAACCGCTTGCGCCGGGTGATCTGCTCGGGGTGCAACACGACCTGGCGGTGGCGATCTCGACCGCACTGGGTGAGCCCTTCGGCGCCGTGAACGAGGCCATCGGGCGGCGCATGGCCAGCGACGACGTCCCCAGCATGCCAAGCTACGCCTGCATCCTGCGCGCTTACGAGTACCGGCGAACCTTCGAGGATGCGCTTCACGCACCTGCGATGGCCTGCCTGAAAGAGGCAGTCTTGCGCGACCCCGAATACGCCGATGCCTGGGCAATGCTCGGCTGGCTGCATCTTGACGCAGTGCGGATGGACATTGCGCCCGAGGCCGAGCGCCCGGCCGAGATGGCCGCGGCATTCGAGGCGGCGTCGCATGCTGTGTCACTCGACCCCGCAAGCCCACGTACGCTCGCGGCACTCTCCGCCATCACGTTCTACCAGGGCGACTACGCCACGGCGGAAGACCTGCAACGCGAGGTCCTCGCACTCAATCCCTACGATCCCGACACCCTCGCCCAGCTTGGCTGGCGGCTGGCGGTGCGCGGCAACCGCGAGGGCCTCGACTATCTCGAGCAGGCCATCGCGCGCAGCGCCAATCCGCCAGGCTGGTACTCCCAGCTGATCGCCGTCTATGCCTATCTCGATGGCGAGTACGCGGGCGCCCTCGCGGCGGCCGAGAAATCCGCAGCCGTCGGCTCGGCCGTGGGCCTGTCGGTCGCCGCGATGAGCCACGCCAAGCTCGGCGACATGGAGGCGGCGCAAGATGCGCTGGCCGCGATGGCAGCAGCGTGGCCGTTGCTGGGGCGCGACCCCGCTGCGGCCTACCGAATACACCAGGCAAACGACGAAATCGTCGAGGCGCTGGTCGACGGGCTGCGTGAGGCCGGATGGACCCCGCCAGAGGACGCGTCGCAGTGACCCCGTCCGTTCGCCCCGTTCGCCGCCATGACATGAAGGAGCCATTCGATGAATGACATGCGGACCCTCAAGGCGCATATGGGTATGCGCCACGTCCCCGGCGGCACCTTCCTGATGGGCTCGGACCATCATTATCGCGACGAGCGTCCGGCCCACAAGGTGACGGTCAGCGGCTTCTGGATCGATGAGACCACTGTCACGAACGCGGAATACGCGGCCTTCGTCGCAGCGACCGGCTATGTGACGGTTGCCGAGCGGCCGCTGGACCCTGCCGACTATCCGGGGGCGGATCCGAAGATGCTGGCGCCTGGATCGCTGGTGTTTCGCATGACGGACGGTCCGGTCGATCTGTCCGACTATCGCAACTGGTGGGCATGGACGCCCGGCGCCTGCTGGCGACACCCGGAAGGTCCGGGAAGCGACCTCGCGGGACGCGAGGATCACCCCGTGGTCCAGATCGCCTTCGAAGATGCCGCAGCCTATGCCGCCTGGGCCGGGAAGGATCTGCCCACAGAAGCGGAATGGGAATTCGCAGCCCGCGGCGGCCTCGATGGTGCGGAGTTCGCCTGGGGCGACGAACTGACCCCGGACGGCACACATGTCGCCAACACCTGGCAAGGCCCGTTCCCCTGGCGCAACTTCGAAACCGACGGCTATACCGGCACCTGCCCGGTGCGCAGCTACCCCGCCAATGGCTACGGGCTCTACGAGGTTTGCGGCAACGTCTGGGAATGGACGACGGACTGGTTCGTGGCACAGCATACTCCTGCCGATCCCGACAAGCCGTCGTGCTGCGCCGTGACCGATCCGCGCGGCCCCGCGCGCGAGGCCAGCCTCGATCCGCTGCAACCGCAGGTCCGCATCCCGCGCCGCGTGGTCAAGGGCGGCTCGTTCCTCTGCGCGCCGAGCTACTGCCGCCGCTACCGCCCCGCCGCGCGACATGCGCAGATGGTCGAGAGCGGGATGAGCCATATCGGCTTTCGCTGCATCCGCCGCGATCCGACCTGACGACAGGCGCGGCCGCGAGTTCTCCCGGCGCTCCAAGTGGAAGGTCATAGCCGGCTTTGTCCGGAGGCTGTATGGAGCAGCACCCCTTCGGTCGTTCACCAACGCGGTGTGAATGGCTGATGTGGGAGTCTTGATGGCCAGCGAGTTACGGCAGCGACACCTTGATCATGGGGAAACTGCTATAGCTCGCGAGGTGCCGTTCGATCCGCCGTTTTCCCGTCAATACGCCGTCCAGCCCCCGTCGGAGGCGACGAGCGCGCCGGTCATGTAGCTGGCATCCCGCGAGGCGACGAACAGTATGACAGCCGCCTGTTCCCACGGGGTGGAGACCCGGCCGATGAGAGCCGAGGACTTCATCGTTGCGCGCGGCGTGTCCGGTTTGTCAGCCGTGTGGCGCGATTTCACGAAGTCCATCGCGCGCTCCAGCATCGGCGTCTCCGTCGCGCACATGTTCACCGAGTTGCAGCGGATCCCGTGCGGCGCATAGTCCATCGCGATGGCGCGGGTGAGCCCGCTGATCGCGTGCTTGCTGGCCACGTAGGCAGGCGTTCCCACGCTCCCCGTCAGGGCGGTGTGGGAGCCCACGTTGACGACGGCGCCGCCGCGGCCCTGGTCGACCATCTGGGAGAGTTCTGCCGCGCAGGCGTACATGGTTCCCATCACGTTGATCTCGATGGTGCGGCGAAGATAGGTCTCGTTCGCAAGGTGTATGGGTGCCGGCTGCCCGTCGCGGCCGCCGTCCATGACGCCTGCGTTGTTGATGGCGATGTCGAGCCCGCCATACGCCTCGACGACCGCCTCGACCATCCGCGTGCAGTCGTCCCGGTCGGTGATGTCCGCACCGATCCCGATCGCCTGGCCGCCCGCGCTGACGATGTCCTTGGCGGCGGCCTTGGCCGCGTCTGCGTTGATGTCGGCGAGGACCACGGCAGCGCCCTCGCGTGCGGCGCGAGTGGCGCAGGCAAGGCCCATGCCGCCGGCGGCGCCGGTCACCAGCATCACCTGACCGGCGAAGCGGTCGGGCACGAAAGTCGCGGGGTCGGTCGGGATGTGGAACTGGGTCATTTCGGCTTCCTGAGTGAGGCGGGGCCCTGACCGCCATGCTTTTGCGTGGCGGCGACGGTGTCCCGGATGGCTTTGGCGATGTCGTCGGTCCCATATCCAAGCGCGGTCATCGCGGGGGCGGGGTCGAGGAACAGGTTCTCTTCCTGCCAGCGGGCGACGTCGACAGGATCGTAGCCGGTCTCGGTCCGCGCCTCGGCGAGGCGGCGCCGCTGTTCTTCGGCCGCGGCGCGCTCGGCCGCGTGGTCTGCAGGGACAAAATCGGGCGATACCCCGAGCGCTTCCGCGAACATGCCGTAGATCTCGCGGTATGTGAGGTTCTCACCCCCGATCGGCCAGGCGGCGTGCGGCCCGGAGCGTTCGACCGCGCCTGCCGCCGCCGCACCAACCTGGTCTGCCGTGACGCAGGCCGTTCCGCCCGCCGGGACTGGGACCGGGCCCGGGGCCGAGACCTTGTCCATCGTGAAGCCCCAGAGTGTGCCGCGTCCCGGAGCGCCTCCGAAGATGTAGGGCAGTTCGAGCACGTCGACCCCGATCTCGTCGCCGCATAGCTCGAAGGCGAGGTCCATCTGTTCCTGCCGCGACAGGGGATAGGGGTTGCGAGAGAGGTCGACGAGGTCCGGGCGCTCGCGGGCGATCGAGGTGTAATACGATCCGAAGATCACGAGCTTCGTGGAACCGGCCGTCTTCATCGCGGGAATCAGCCTTCGCAACGGGGTGACGTTGTGGCGGCGAAAGCCGTTGATCGCCGGTGCCCGATCCGAGAAGCGGCCGTCCGCTCCTGCGGCATAAATGACGGCGTCTGCGCCGGCGAGGACCGACGCGATCTCCCCGTCCGGGCAGGTCTCGACATTGCAGCTTTCGCAACCTACGCCATCGGGCATGGTTCCCGGGGACGGGGCACCGAGGCCGAGCGCAAGAACATCATGGCCCCGTGCAGCGAGGTCGCGGCAGGTGAAAAAACCAAGAAATCCGGTGCCGCCGATCATCACCACGCGCATGGCCTAACGCTCCCTTCTTTGCTTTGACGACATGCGGGATCTCTCCCTTGGTCAAGGAGCCGGGCGCCCATTTTGGGCAGACCCTCGGCCGCTCAGTCGACGATTGCGTCAGCCGATCTCGGTGCGGATCTCAAGAGATAATCCCCCTGTTTCCCTTGATGATGTTTACGACAAGCGGACGCGCCGGACCCCACTTGTGAGCGCTGGACCATGCTCCTCACTCGTTCGAGCAGCCTACCTGGAAGCCATTGTCGCAATGGGCCTTCAGCCGTGCGGTGTCGGCCTCGGTCCAGCCTTCGGGCGCGGTGACATCGACCCATGGGTCGATGTAGTCCTGCGCGTAGTAGGAATGCCCATAACCCGCCGGCGCCGAGGTGGAGAGCGCCATGTCGAGCGCAAGCTGGAACTGCGTCACGATGGGCATGAAGCTCAGGTAGGGCGACACCCCGTCGCCCGGCGGCTCGCGCATCCAGATCGGCGCCCGGAAGGTGGACAGTGGGTCGAAGAAGACGATCGGGTCGCTCGGATACTGCAGAAACACGATCCGCATGGGCCCCCAGTCGGCGGCCCCGGCCGACCCGTCATTGCCACGCGCGGCGTAGCGGATGAGAGAGCCGTCTCCGATCACGGGCTGCACCCACGGGCTGCCGTCCGCCCTCGCCCGCTGGACCCGGTTCCAGAAGTCCGACGGGAAGGGCGGCCCGGCCCAGAAGGCGCCCGCGATGGGGTCGTTCACAAACTGGAAGAGCGTGGTCGCATACATCGACGACCACGCCCCGAGGCTCAGTCCGTGGATGTAGAGCTGCGGTCGGGACTCGGGTGGGAGCGTCCGCCAGTAGTCATGGATGGTCGAAACCGTGGCGGCGGCCTGATCGAGCCCTGTCCGCGTCTCGAAGACCAGCGCGAAGGGCGAGTTGAGATACGAGTACTGGACGGCCACAGTCGCGATGTCGCCGTTGTGCATGTACTCGAGCGGATCGTGGGAACCCGGGTCCATCCAGCCGGTTCCCGTGGGGCTCACGATGACAAGGATCTTGCGCTCGAACGCGCCGAGGCGCTTGAGTTCGGCCAGCGCGAGGTCGGCCCGCTCCTGCGGGGTGTCCCCGTTCGCACGCCCGACGTAGACCCGCACGGGATCGAGCGCCGGCCGGCCGGTGAATGCCGAGATGGCGGCCGCGTCCGGACCCAGCGTGACGAAGTCCCGCCCTGGCTGGCCCATCGCCTTCCAGTCAACAAGCGAGGCGGGACTGCCTGGGAGGCGCGCCTCGGTGGGCGCGGGCGGGGCCGTGTCGAAGAGATCCTGCGCCGTCTCGAATGAGGTGTCGAGCGCGTTGATGACCGCATCGAGCAGCCCGTCGCGCGTAAGCACGAATAGCACCCCGGCCACGACCAGAAAGCCGATCACGTCGGCACGACGTCGCGGCATGACGCGAGAAAGCCGCCCGCGCACAATGCCTGAGAACGCCGCGACGAGCCGTCCGAGAACATAGAGGACCGCGAAGACCGCGGCTGCGACGAGCAGCACCTGGACAAGATGCCCGCCGGTCGTGGGCTCCGCTCCCATGCGCTCGCGCAGGTCGTTCTGCCAGATATGGCTGTAGCGAAGCGTCAGGCCGAGCATCGCAAGGACGGCGAGGAAGAGGACGCTCAGCACCCCCTGCCGCACCCGGCCCCTGGGCACCGGCATGTCGGCAAGCCACCAGAGGCCCTCGATGATCCGCCCCGAGAGATAGCCGAGCGCGAGCACCACGCCGCCGAGGACACCCTGCAGGACGGGGCTCCTCGGGATCAGGGAGGGCGTCAGGGAGGCCGCGAGGAAAAGGACCCCGACGAGCAGCCCCATGGCCGAGAAACGTGGAACAAGAGACATCGTGGCGACCTCCACCTTCTCCTGCACCATCCTGTGGCGCAGCGGTTCTTTCGGTTGCTTAACCTATGCGGAGCCTTCAGTGGATCACATACTTCAGCGCAGCAAGCATCAGCCCTACTCCGCCTGCAAAGACTGCACCGAGGGTCGAGGAGATGACCGTTCGCTCGAGAACCCAGCCCACGCGCGCCCCGAGAAGCAGCAGGAAGGCGACGCAGATGATCTGGGAGCCTGCGACCGCGGTCTGTGTCGACACCAGCCCCAGTGCGGCCAGGACGAACATGAGGGTCGAGATGTTGGCCGTGACAAGAGTGGGACGGCTGTGCCCCCATGCTCTTTTCCACGCCACCCGGGTCATCCGCTCGCCCGTATCGAGCGCACGGGAGAGAAGCTCGGCGAAGGCCTTCGCGAGCGTCACCGCGAGCGTCGAGCCGAAAAGGACGACCGCGGTCTCGAGGGGCACTTCGGCATGATTCCCGACGGCCATGAGCACGCTGAGAACGGTGATGGCGCCATAGACGATGCCCAATGCGGCACGATCGAGGCGCTCCCAGCCGTTTTCCGGTTTGTCTGTCAGTTCATCCAACCCTGGCGCACTTTTTGGCGGGCATTCTGCTCGCCGCGCCCGGCCAGACGCGGGGCAGCAGCGAGCAGTTGACGCTTGTCCTTCGGGAGAGGCGCGATCCCCGTCAGAAGATCGTGAAGCCACCGTCGGTGTTGTAGGTGGACCCGGTGATGTTCGAGGCCTCCTGCGACAGGAGGAACAGCATGATCGCGACCTGCTCGGCCGCAGTCGAGCCGCGCTTGGCCTGGTCGCTGAACTGCAGGAGGCTCATGCTCTTGTAGAGCCCGATGCCGGTGTCGGCATAGCCCGTCTCGCGGCGCTGGCCGATGATCTCGAAGGCGCGTTCGAACATCGGGGTCTCTGTCGTGCCCATGCCGACAGAGTTTACGCGGATCCCGAAGGGCGCGCAGTCGATCGCGGCGGTCTTGGTCATGCCCTGCACGGCGTGCTTGGAGGAGACATAGGGAACGGTCCCGCCAAAGCCGCGGATGCCGGCCACGGAGGCCACGTTGACGATGGCCCCGCCGCGCCCCTGCGCGAGCAGTTGCCGGATCTCGTGGCGCATCGAGTAGAACGTGCCGTAGACGTTGACCTTGATGACGCGGTCCCAGTACTCGTCGCCCGCCTCGTCGATCCGCGCCATCACGCGGTCCTTCTGGTTGACGTAGTCGATCGGCTCGTCGGGAAAAAGCGCATCCATGACGCCCGCGTTGTTGATCGCGCCGTCGAGCCCGCCGTAGGTGTCCACGGCCACACGGACCATCTCGGCGCAGACCGCGTCCTCGGCAATGTCGCCGCCCACGAAGACGGCATTCCCGCCTTCGGCGTTGATCCCGTCGATCACCGAGGCGCCAAGTTCCTCGAGGATGTCGACCCCGACCACATTCGCGCCCTCCTTCGCAAGACGGCGCGCGGCAAGCTCGCCCATGCCGCGGGCGGAGCCCGTGACGATCACGGTCCGGTCGGCGAACCGGCCGGGAAGGAAGTAGTCGTCCGGGATCGGCAGGACGTTCTGGCGGCCCGGAATCGCGGGGTCGGCCGGATCCCAGGGTGCCGCGTAGGGTCCGAAGCCAAGCGACGGCGACTCCCCTTGCGCCTCGGCGGCGGTGGTGGCGGCGGCTGTGGCGGCGGCTGCGACGCCGAGCGATTTCAACATATCTCTACGGTCCATTCGGTTCTCCTAAAGTTGGCGCGGAGGGCCGCGCACGGGTGGTCAGATGGCGATGCATCCGCCATCGGTCGAGACAATCGCGCCAGCGGACCCGGCAGATTCAGGCAACAACAGAAGGCACTTGGTCGAGTTCATCCCGGCAGGAATGGCGGGATGCGGCATGCGTTTGGAAATGCTGCGCCCGTACATGGCGACCCTGCTCAGAATGAATAGCGGACAAAGAGCATAGCACTCAGCCAGTTGTCCGCGTCATTGCCCAGCGCCGCCTTCGTTGCCTCGCCGGGAACAGTGTAGGCCAACTGCCCGTGCACATAGGTGTTGCGGGACTTGAACCATTTGACGGTCACGTTGGCCTCATAGCCATATTCGTCGTCGGTCAGGAACGTCAGCGCCGGGTTCCCGCCGATGTTGTTGAGTGAGTCAGCGTAGAAGGCCCAGAGCTGGGGAACGACCTCGACTTTCGGGGCGACCCGTAAACGGCCCTGAATACGGTGGGCGATGACGTTGGAATCCTGCACGACCTTGAAATGGTTGGCGCCCTGGACCCACTGCTCGCCCGTACCGCCCGACAGCAGAGGATCCCATCGCTCGTAGGTCGGGGTCGAAGGATCGTCGCCCGAGAAATACGACACGCGGTAGCTGATCGTCGGGCTCCATGTGGAGTCCGCGAAACTGTACCCGGCCTCGGCCCAGGCCGCGCGGGCGTCCATATCGAAGTTCCGGTTCGTCTGGCGGGCATATTCCGCGCCGAAGAAAGGCCCCGGCATGCCTTGCGGGTTCACCGTCCAGCTGAATCGGGCATCCACGAGTTCAAGACCGTCACGTGTGCCAGCGACGCCTCCCGATGGATCGAAGTAGGTCTGGGTCGATTCGGGCACCGTCAGGTACGAGGCGCCGAACATCAGCCCGTTCCTCGGCGTCGTCTCGAGGTTCACCCCTGCGATCTTGGTCCCGGTATCGAGGATCGGCAATTCGTCGGGGTCAACGTAGAAGGCCTGGAACTTCGTCTGGTTGTAGGCGACCTCTCCCAGGACCAGCATGTCCGAGGCCCAGCGTGCGTTCGCCTGAAGGGCGGCACGGTCCCATCCGTTCGATGCCGTGTTGGCGATAAGAAACGCGTTCGAAAGTGTGAACCGCTGCCGACCGGCCGACAGGTTGAAGGTCAGGCGATTGCCCTGCGCATCGACATTGCCGCCGACAATTCCGATGTAGGCGTCTTCCCAGTAGGTGTAGGTCCGTGTCTCATTGGTAAAGAGCTCCTGTCCGGTCGACCCGGAAGTGATGGCTGACAGCGAACCGTAGGCATAGATGTTCTCGGTGATCGGGGTGATGCCGTAGATCCCGTAGTGGACATAGCCTTCGACCCAGTCGCTCCACCCTTCTCCCGCGGGCGTCCCCTGCACCAAAGGGTTCCCGGCGAGCATGTCTCCGGGCTGGCCGTACCACGCGTTGTTGTTGCCGTAGTACAGCCCGAAAAGATCGAGGCGGAATTTCAGAATCGTCCCGTTCCTGTCGAGGATCAGGGGGAAGTCGCCGGGGTCGCCCGTTGCAAGCATGCCCCGGCCACCGGCTGGCTGGACGCCATCGCCAAGCGTCACGGTGACCTGCACGTCGACCCCGCCCATGGTCGAGGGCAGCGGCTCGAAGTCGATGTTCGCGATCTGCGGATTGCGGCGCTGCACCTGCCCGAGCGCAAGCGAGATCACGTCATTTGAGTAGCGCTGGCCCGGGAAAAGCAGGATTCCGCGCCGAACGGCATCCTCGATCCTCTGGTTGAAGGCAGCGTCGGGGCTTGGGTTCGTGATGCGGATGGTGATCGACGCGATTTCGCGCTGATCGAACGGCCCCGAGTTGGCGAGACCTACCTGCGCCGATCCCTCATTGGGAACACCGAAGAGCCCGGCAGCAGCGACGAATCCCGACACGAGCGTTTGGCGGGCAATCCTTTTGAACGACGGAATCATGTCGAGGCAGGGCATAGGTGGCGTTTCCGGCGATTGGTCAGAATGCCTGTTGCCTAACCCAAGGTAAGCTCACATGACAAAGGCTGGGGTGCCCAAATTGGGCATCCATGTTGTCCGGTCAGGGAGCGTCGCGCGGGGCCTCCCGGTCGAGGATCTCCGACAGGCGCTTATGCAGCCGCGCCAATCGGCGGAAAGATCGCGCCTCGAGATCCGACAGCGCATCCCGCGCCGGTGTCTCCGACGTGCGACCGGCAATGTACCAACCTGCTCGAGGATGCTTTTCCACCCAACCCTTTCGACGCATCAATTCCAGCTTGCGACGGACCGTCTCGCGCGGGATCGTCGCAACGTCCGAAATGCGCGCGGCGTTCATCGCGATGCGCGCCGGGTCGGGCGAGGCCTGCCCCGGGTCCTGGCGGGCCGCTTCGAGACGTCGCTGCCCGAGAACGGCGATGATCAGAACTGCGTCGAGGTCGCCACCGAAGGCTGCCGCACAGTCGGCCAGATGCTCGGTCAGAAACTGGACGTAGTGGTATTGCGTATCGAGATACGCCGCCAAGAAAGCGGCCTCCAACGCCTCGATCTGTCCCTCGTCCGGGCCAGTGCCAGCGGTTTCCTTCAAGATCCTTGCCCTTCCTCTGGCGAACCATTGCACAGGCCGGTCAGGGAAGAGTCAACAGCCTGGACCCGGGACACGTCGCGCCATGCCATTGGTCCCGCCGGCGCGCACGCAGGCATCTGCGAAGATGCGCTGCCAAGCAGTATCCTGCGGCATCAGCGACGGAGCTCGCAAAGGAATAGGCAGGCAGCACGTCAAGAGAATCCTCCGAGCCTCTGGCGTCGCAAGATCAGAAAGACCCTCGCCAAGGCGTTGCCCGGACAACGTTCCGGCTGACCAGATCACATGACAGGATTCGCGAGCGGGCTGATAGTCCGCTCATGGCAGGGTCCGGACCGGGTTCGTGACGCCGGTAAAGGGCGGCTCTGCGGCGTCTACAGGTCGCCAATGACGCCATGGCGAAGGTCCGGAAGCCATAAAGGGCATTCAGGGAATAGCCGAAGTGTCGCGCGACGATACTTGGCCGAATCATTCCCACTGCCGGTAGTCGAGCTCTCTGATCTCAGCCGCATCGGCATAGCCGACATCCGAAACAGTCGATGCGCGCAGCCGTTCGCCAGTTTGAGGATTCCGGTCTTCTCCGGTCAGACCTTTGAAAGCAGACAACCGTTTTGAGTTTGCGCGGTACGCAGATAGAAGGGACGTCTGTCGTTTCGAGCAGAACGAGAGACACATGGCGCGATCTTGTATCTTCAGGCTCCTGAATCTCATCGGAGTGGTTGTCATCATCGCCTTGGCAACGTTGACCAAGCCATTGCCGGTCGCCGCGCAGCCAGACCTGGTAGACCGCGAAGTGCCGTTCCTCACTTTGCGCAACCGGACTGGATCGCCGGACCCGTCGGAGGTTTTCGGCGAGGAACGTGGCAGTCTCAGCGCAGGCCTGTGCGAAGTCCGCGAGCTGGACCTGGGCGGCCTGTCGCCGTTGGCGGACTCGGTACCCGCGTTCATCCAGGAAGAGTTCTTCCGGGTGGATCGCGTCACGATCATGAACCCTCCGGACGTCATGGATACGATCACGGCCACAGCGGGGGCCAGCGGGCCGGTTATCTATCTGCATGGTTATTACATCAGTTTCGAGAAGGGCTGCCGCCGCGCTTCCTTGCTCCGGGAAAACGCCCGCCTCGAGGGTCGCTTTCTCTGGTTCAGCTGGCCGTCGGACGGGTCGCTGGCGTCCTACACCCATGACGAGGCTGATCTGTACTGGAGTGTGCCTGATATCGCCGACGCGATCATCGAAATGGAACGAAGATTTGGAAGCGGTGTGGTCGATGTTGCCGGACACAGTCTGGGCGCACGGGGTGTGGTTCTCGCCCTCTACGAAGTGGCGAACCGGAATCCAGATATCCGCCTGGACGAAATCGTTCTTCTGGCCCCGGACATGGATTTCGGCATCTTCCAGCGAATCCTCCCGCGCATTGCGCCGATTGCGGAGAACATCACGGTCTACGTCACGTCTGGCGATCGTCCCCTTGCGCTCTCCGCACAGGTGCATGGCTACCCCAGGCTGGGAGAGGCCGGTAACGATGTGTCGACCCTGTCAGGTGTCGAAGTGATCGACCTCAGCGAACTTCCCAACGATAGCCCCACCGGCCATCTCTATCACATCTACAGCGCGGACGTGGGCCGAGACCTCGACCGGCTGCTGAACGAAGGCCTTCACGCGGATGAACGGCCCAATCTCGTACGGACGGGGTCTAACATCTGGGTTATGCGACAGAACGGCTCCGACTGATCGCTTGGTGAGCAGACCACTATGCCACGATAGGGCATTTCTCACTTCAGCCGCGTCGGTGTTTCCCCTTCGTGCGCATTTCGGGCCTTGCCCATCTCGGGGTGAAGGTCGGCAAACCGCAGATTGTGTTGAATGACTCCATCAGGCCAAAACCGCCTCAGAAGTTTGCAATGTAGTTCCTGCAGATCGCCCTCAACGGACCTTTAGCGATGCTGTCATTCAGACCTGTCTTTCGATGAAGGGTGAAGGGCGTCCCGGACCGGTCTTCCGGGCCAACGGGGTTACCTCGCGCCAGACCCCGTGCGATGAATGCACCGAGCGAGATGTAAGCTAACAACCGGATCATAGGGAGACGGCATGCAAACACTGAGAATGAACACGTCCCGGCTGTTAAGCGCAATCACGCTCTGTCTCGCCTCCGCCTGCGGCCCCAACCTCTACGATGAAATCGACCTCATGCCCGCGCCGACGATCTATACCGATGGCGGCCTCGACCCATTCGTCGACGTGACTGACGCCAACGTGGCGGAGCGGGCGCTGCTCTTCTATGCGACGGATCGGATGCCCGCCGAACCCGACGATCCCCAAGCATTCTACAACAACGAACGCGGCCACCTCTTGCGCACCGGGACTGCGAGAGTGGATGTCGATCCTCCCGTTGAGCGGCTGGAGCGATCTTCAGCGGATCACCCTCACCGCTGACCGAAACGACACCTATTCGCTGCGTCTGTCACGCGTCGAGGAGACCGGCGTCATGCCGTTCAGCGTGACGGACTACATGGAGGATCCGCCTTCGGATCAGGAGATGCAGTCCGCTGGCCGCAGATTTGCCGCGCAGGTCGATGCGCAGCTCGCGGGCAGCCGGAACAAGGACATCTTCATCTACACCCATGGCTACAACGTCGATTTCGACTATTCGACGCTCGTATCGAAGGAACTGCAGCACTTCCTCGGCTATCAGGGCGCCTTCATCAGCTACAACTGGACGGCGACCCCCAGCCGCCTTGCCTACTTCCGGGACCAGGAGTCCGCCATGGCGACCCGGCGCAATCTGAGATCCCTGATCGAATACCTCTCGGACAACACGCGGGCGCGGCGAATCCACCTTATCGGCTACAGCGCGGGATCGAGGCTTGCCTTCGAGACCGCATACCAGATCGCCTTGCAGGCTGATCCCAAGCCGCGCATGGGAAAGCTGATCCTTATCAGCAGCGATCTGGATCGCGCGTTCTTTCTGCAGGCGATCGAGGATGGTCTCCTCGACGCGGTCGACGACGTGACGCTCTATCAGTCGCAGACCGACGCTGCGCTTGCCATGTCAAGATTGGTTTTCGGGCGGGAACGCCTTGGCGAGGCTACGGCCGACGGCAGGGTCGATCCTGCCGTTCAATCGAGATTGGCCGAACTGGACGACCTCCACATCATCGATGTGACCGACGCGGAAGCGGCGAATGCAGGCAACGGGCACTGGTACTTTCAATCCTCGCCCTGGGCCAGCAGCGACCTGTTCCTGTCGCTCCTCACGGACCGGGACCCCGGCGCGCGTGGTCTGGTGCGATCCCCCGGCGCGGCGGTGTGGAGATTTCCGCCGGACTATCCCGCCGTACTCCGGCGGATCTCCCCGTCGGCGCAGGGCGAGCCGGGGTAGGCGGGAGCTTCTCGGAGGAGCGGCGGCTCGCTCGATGCGACGGCAATCCGCTGACCGGTCGGGGCTGCCACCGCGGCATCATGCATGGAAGAGTGCGGACATCCGTCGCCGACCGAACCAATCGCGCGACGACAGAAAACATCCCGCGCACAGGCTGGTTTCCCTTCAATCCCCTCCGCCATGTGGCAAGATGCTCAGGACGGTGACTGCCTGCCGGAGCGAGGTTGGGGCCAGTGAACAGAAACGGGCATGCATTTGCGTTTGCCGCGGCTCTTGTCGCCGCGGTCGTCGCGCTCGCGGGGTGTGACGGCCCCGGGAAGAAGGACGGCGAGGGATATGCCGTGGACCCGTCGATCCCGGTGGAGCCTGCGAGCCATGCCGGAGATGTGGCCTTCCGCATCCACGAGACCATTCCCGCCAGAGGGCAGGACGTTCCGGTGACGGTGTACCTCGGGCTTCAGCCGGAGACTGAGACCCGGCTTTCGGCCAAAGCCCTCCTCGACCTGCGCGAGCTGCAGCAGGCGCTGCCGGAGCTGCTTTCCGGTTCGATCGAGCCGTCCTGCGGCCTCGGCGTCGATCTGCGCTTTCTGGGCGCCGAGGCGGTGACCGACGAGATCCGGGCGACGGCCAGCGCCGACGCGCGCCTCTACCGGTGCCGTGATCGCGGGACGGCGGATGAGCGCCGCGGCGCTCAGCTTGTCACACCGACCATCGACCTCGAGGCAACCGTCGGCATGAGCAGGATCGGCGACTGCATCGCCTTTCACCTGACGGATCTCGATCTCGCTCCCCGTGGTCTGCTGGGCGGGCTCGCCACGCTCTTCGGCGTGACCGAACGGGCGCGCTCGGCGATTCTTGAACAGGCGCGCGCCACCCTCGCCGAGAACCCGGTCTGCCCGGACCTCCCCGAGGCGCTGGACCTTCTCGATCCGGATTTCGTCACCGCCGACCTGAGCGAGATCGCGGCTGGGGGCGTAGGGGCGGCGCTCGCCGGCTCGGTCGACATCGCGGCCGGGAACCTGGTGGCCCTCCTGTCGCTCGTCGGCGCCGAATTGCGGGGGGCCGCGGGGGCGACGGATGAGACCGACAGCCCGGCCTTCCGCCTCGACGGTTCGCTCGCAGCGAACGGGGCGGACATCCCCTACGCCGCGGATGTCCGGTTGTCGGCCGTGACCCCGACCCGCATCGCGGTCGATGCGACGCTCGATCTTCGGGAATTGCAGCGACGGCTCCCAGACCTTACCGAAGGGAAGGTGCCGCTCGACATCTGCGGCGGCCGGGTCACGCTGCGCAGCCTCAAGACCGAAGTCACAGGATCGACCATCGTCGCCACGGGCGCTCTCACCGTCGATAGCTTCGACTGCGAGCGGACGGGACCGGGGTCGTGGGAAAGAGGCGAACTTCTCAAGACGGAAGAGCTGGGGGTGCGGGCTGATCTGTCAGCCGAACTGGTCGAGGGCTGCGTCGTCTTCCGTCTTCTCGATCTCAGGCGCGACCCGCCGGGCGCGTTCGCCCAGCTCGAAACCGGCAGCGGCCGCATCGAAGCCGCGCGCACCCTCCTTCTCGACGCCGTCCGGCTCTACCTCGAGGAGACCGCCGTCTGTCCCGCCCTGCCGCCCGAGGTTGCGGTCCTCGATCCCGAATTCAGCGCCGGCGGGCCGACCGAGCTCGGAGAAGGCGGTGTCGGCGTCGTGCTCGCCGGCTCCATCGACGTGAGCCCGCAGGCGATCATCGATCTCCTCCGCCTCCTTCAGGAGCGAGGCAGGCTGCCGCCGCCGCCCTGAATGCCGAAGCGGAAGAGGGCACGCCTGCGGTTCAGATACCGCCGGCCCCAATCCTTGTCTGCTCATGGACCGCAAGGCCTGCAACACTCCGCCGGCGTGTCCCAGTTCGGCGAGGCATAAGCGCGCCTCGCCGGTCGTCTCGGCGCCATCCGGGATCGGCACGCCGAAGCGGAAGGCGTCGTCGACCGCCCAGCGCGGGGTTGGGATTCCGCGCGAGCCGCGCCCGCGTCGTGCTGTCGACGAGATGGGGCGGGCGGCTCGCGGAGCGCTCGCCTTTCAGGATCGCCACGGGCTCGAAGTGAAACGGATTGTCCTCCGCAGGCCGCGCGGCAATCACCAGGGTGGGCCGGCAGTCTTATGGGACACAGTCGCCTCGGGGGAGCGCGGTGTGGAAAGCGCAGGCGGCGAGCCGGTCGGGCGCGGGCAGGATGAGGAGGCCCGCGAGCGTGGCGGCGCGGAATCTGGCGAGAAGGTTCATCGGTCGCTCCCGTCTTGTGGTGTCGCGCGGAGGGTCGCGTCCAGCCTCGCGGCGTCGACATCCGCGGGCTGGAGAGCGAAGGCGCCGGCCAGAAGGCCCACGGCGGCCACCCAGGACCCGGCAACGGCGGGGGCGAGCCCCGAGACGCGCCGGGCGAGCGCATCGAGCGCGGCCCAGGCGAGCGTCGTGATAGCCGCGATCCCGAGCACGGTTCCAAGGATGGTCTGGAGGGCGCCGGTGGCAGGCGGGCGGTCTGGCGCGAGGCCGACCAGAGCGCCTGTCGCCGCGACGAGCAGGACACCCGCGTAGGGCCTTGTCCGCCGGTCGGGGAGCGTCGCGGCGCCGCCGACCGCGACCGCGCCGGCCGCAGCCACGATCGGGGGCGCAACGATGCCGAACCGCCACGAGATAAGCAGATGCGACAGGGCGGCGGCGGCCATGAAGACGGGCAGCGCGACGCGCACCGTGTCGAGCGACCTCCCCGCGAGGAAGGCCGCGGTGCCGAGGACGAGCGCGGCCTGGATCGGGTCGGCCAGCGGGTGCAGGAGGCTCGCGTAGAACGGCCCGAGATCGCCGAAGGCGTCGTGGGCGAGGACGGGGCCGGGCACGGCGGCGAGGAGGAGGGTGAGGGGCAGCAGTCTCATGCGACGAACCCCGCGACCCGCTCGACCACCCAGAAGGCGGCGAGCGACCCGACCCCGTAGGCCAAGGCCCGAAGCCCGCGCGCGCCCGGCACGAGTTGCGCCCGGGCCGCCGGATAGAGCCGTGCGAGCGCGACCCCGAGGGCGATGACCACGGCGATGAAGAGCAGCTGTCCCGCCTCGACGCCGAGGTTGAAGGCGAGGAGCGCGAGCGGCACGTCGCCTTGCGGCAGACCCACCTCGAGAAGCGCGCGCGCGAAGCCGAGCCCGTGGAGGAGCCCGAAGGCGAAGGCCACCGCCCAGGGGTAGCGTTCGGTCAGGCGCTTCTCCTCGCCGGGCGGATGCAGGAGCTCGGACGCGAGGAAGGCGATGGAGAGCGCGACGATCGCCTCAACGGGCGGCGCGGGCACGACGATCCAGCCAAGGCTCGCGGCGCCGAGCGACAGGCTATGCGCGACGGTGAAGGCGGTGACGGCGCCGAGAAGCGTGCGCCAGTCGCGGATCAGAAGAAGGAGCATCAGCACGAAGAGGAGGTGGTCGATCCCCTTGAGGATATGGTCGACGCCGAGCGAGAAGTAGCTCGTGAAGACGCCGAAGGCGCCCGGGTCCTCGGGCACGGTGAAGGCGGGCGTGGCGGCGGTCAGGCGCATGGCCTCGGGGGCGCTGCTGCCGTCGAGCGCGTAGCGGACGAGCACGTCGGTCCGGGTCCTCTCGAGCCCCTCGATCCGGATCTCGCCGCCCGAGAGCCCGCCCTCGCAGGTGGCAATCCAGCCCGACAGGAAGGCGCGGCCGTCGAAGGTGGGGGGCGGTCCCCGACGCGGCGTGCAGGTGTCCGGGAGCATTGCGTCGATCGCCATGGGCGCGCCGTTCACCTGCGGCTTGCGCCAGGTCACGCGCCAGTCCGCGCCGCCGAGCGGCTGAAGCTCGAGGAAGCCGGGCTCGAGCGCATGGGCCGCCACGCGACCGGGCGCGAGGGCGCACAGCAGGAACGCGAGGACGAGGGCGAGCCGCACGATCATGGCGAAAGCACCGCCGTCGGATCGGGGCGGACCACCTCGTAGCGGCCGAGAAGCGCCTCGAAGCGTTCCTCGCGCAGCCGCACGGTGAATTCCGCGCGCCAGTCCTGCTCCACCCGCGCTCGGATCTCGGACAAGGGAGGTAGACGTGCCTCAGACCGCTCGGTCACGCGCACGAGATGGCGGCCGAGAGACGTCTCGACCGGCCCGGCCCAGGTTCCGACGGGAAGCGCCCGGAGCTCATCGAAGAACCCGGTCCCGAAGGTTCCGTCGACCACCTGCAACGGGCTCAGGCGAAACACCGACGGCAGGAGCGTCGGCCGCGCGGCTTCTCCGGGGTCGATGCCGCGGTTGAGGCGGGCCTCGACAAGTTCCACATCCTCGGCCCCGACCCGCTCGTCGAGCAGGATTTGCTCGAAAGCCACAAGCGGGGGGTCGGCGAAGCGATCGGCGTTGGCCTCGAGATGCGCCTGGAGCGTCGGATCGTCCGGCTGCACCGCCTCCGCGCCGCTTTCGGTGAGGAACTCCATCTTGGTCTGGAGCCGCCGCCGGATCACCGCGTCGTCCCTGTCGAGCCCGAGCGCCAGCGCCTCGCGCACATAGACCTCTTCGCGCACCAGCTGCCCGATCATGTGGTCCAGCTCCTCGACCGACGGCGGCCGGCGCCACGTCGCCTCGAACTCGGCAACCAGTCGCCGGGCGTCGTCCTGCGTCACCTCGAGCACGTTCGCCGCCACCGGCGGCGGGCTGTCATCGAACAGGGCGAAGAGCCCGAAGACCGCCGCGCCGAGGACGAAGAAATGCACGAGGGGGTCGCGAAGGAACCGTTTCATGTCAACGCCGCTCCGCGCAGGCGCATCACGCAATACCCACAAGGAACGCGGCGCCGACAGCGGCGACTGCCGCTCCCGCGCCGCGGACGAGGAGGGCACCCCTTGGCCGGCCCCAGAGCAACCCGATGGCAATCCCGGCGAGGTGCAGGAGCCCCGTGGCGATCACGAACCCCACAGCATAGGCGATGGGGTCGGCTGCCGCCGGCAGCTCGGTTCCGTGCGCATGGCCATGGAAGATGGCAAATGCGCCGACGATCACGGCGGCGACCCAGAGCGGCGCGGGCACCGCAAAGGCGACCAGAAGCCCAAGCACGACGCCTGACAGCGCGATCCCCGCTTCGACCGCCGGCAGCGGCACGCCGGCGACACCGAGAGCGCCCCCCAACGCCATCACCACCGGGAACACGACCGGCAGAAGCCAGAGGGCCGGTGCGCCCAGCACCGCACCCCATAGGCCCACCGCGACCATGGCGACCACGTGATCCCACCCGAAAAGGGGGTGCAGGAACCCGCTGGTGAGGCCTCCCGCCACACCTTCGCCAGTGTGTGCATGGGCGGCGCCCGCGGCAAGAAGCGTCGCCAGGACCATAAGAGGTCTTGTCATGTCTAATCCTCCGACTTTCGGTCCGGAATTTCCGTAAATGCGTTCAAGGTTACCGTCACCCCTCCGGCGTGTACCAGATCGGCGAGGTATAGGCACGCTCCTGTCCGGTGAGCGTCGCCTCCTCGGGGATCTCGGCGCCGAGGCGGACCTTGTCGTAGAGCACCCAGCGCGGCGTCGGGATCTCGATGACGCGGGCGTAGTAGAAGGCCTGTGCGGCGGGATCGAAGTCCGGGTCGGTCCAGACGGCGGCGAGTTCGGAGGCGCCGATCGTGTTCGTCCAGTTCGCCGCTTCGATGTCGACGGTGTTGCCGACAGGGGGCAGCTTGCCGTCCGCCCCGGGTTCGCGCCCGTCGGACCAGGCAACGTCGTAGACCCGCTCATTCAGCTCGCCCTCCGGCGTCCGCCATCCCTTCACGATCTGGATGCGGTCGAGGTTCGCGCCGACCGGGTCGCGCAGGGCGTAGACCATGAAGGTCGGCGCCTCGGCCCCCTCGGGCGGGCTGTCCAGGTCGCCGCCCATCGGCACGCCTTTCTCGTAGCCGGCGAAGGCGGGCGCGCGCGAGCGCAGGTCGTTGTCGTCGAACTCCCAGCCACCGAAGAAGCGCACCATCATGCGCGGGCCGGTCGTGGCATAGACCTCCTTGCGCTCCATGGCGTCCCAGATCGCCTCGCGCGTGTTCTCGGTCGCCCAGACGCCCGTGTAGCCCGAGGCGGCGAGCGACCAGCCGGGATACTCGCCGATGTCGTTTGCGGCGAAGGGATGCAGGGCGCGCGTGAGCGATGGTTCCTCGATCGGCGCCTTTCCGAAATAGTTCTCCTCCTCGGCGGTGGACAGCGAGGTATGGGTATCGGTGGAGCCGACCATGCCGAACTGGTAGGGGTTCGTCCCGAATTTCGCCTCGAGGCCGAGGCCCTGTTTCAGCGCCTCGCGGGCATACTCTCCCGACAGCATGTCCGGGGTCTTGAGCGCGGAGATGTCGAGGTTGCCGACATCCCAGGTCTCGTAATCGGCGAACTCGTCGTCAGGGGAGAGAAAGGGATGCGTCTCGCCGTCGCCCTTCATCTGGGTCACCTCGTAGAGCGGTTCCCACTTCGCGCGCTGTTCGACATAGAATTCGTCGAGCGGCCGGCCCGTGTACTGCGCATCGACCGGGAACATGTCCCCGTTCGACATGTTTCCGTTGTGCGCGATCGCAAGGGCGCGCCCGCCGGTCTCTTCCTCGTACATCTCCATCCACGCGTAGAGATCGAGCGGATCTGGCGAGCCGATCGGCGGCTGGGTCACCATGGGCACGACCTGCTCGGCGCGGGACGCGCCGTCGCGCAGGATGACGTTCCTGTGCAGGTTGTTACCCGATACGAGCGACGTCCATTCGTAGGCGATGAAGGTGGTGAAGCGGCCAGGCTCGTAGTTGTCCTCGGCGGCATCGATGATCTGCTGCCAGGTATCGTCGAAGGCCACGCCGCCGGGAGAATAGGCTTCCACCAGTACGGGATCGAGTGTGCCTTGCGCGAAGTTGCCGATCGCTTCGAGCGTCGCCGTGGCCGCGCCCTCTCCGCCCTGCGAGAAAAGTTCGAACCACCGCCCGCCCTGATCCGTCTGCGTGATGACGGGGGCCCCGGTCACGAAATCAGGCGCGAAGCCCATCATGTCGGAATGGTCGGTCACGGCCAGCCAGTCCAGCGGGCGACCGAGTTTCGCAGGCAGGCCGGTGGACGAGGTGACCTCCTCGCCCTTGGCGAAGCGGTAGGCCTCGTCGGGGCCGAGCGTGTTGCCGGCCATGCCCCCATCAAGCGAAATCTCGGTATGCACATGCGTGTCGCCCCAGAACACCCGGCTGGGGAACGCGCGCTGCGCGTAGGGCGAATAGGTCGTGCCGGTGAAGAACCCCTCGAGGCTCTCCTCCGAAGGGATGAATTGCGCCATGGCCGGAGACGCGAGGGCGGTCGAGGCCGCGAGGGCCACGAGGGCTGATCGTATCATGGCTATTCCTCCGTTAGAAATGATCCAGTGGCAGGCCGCCGATTTCATGATCCTTCGAGCGGCCCGTCATTGACGGGGATCAGCCCTCCGGCGTGTACCAGATGGGCGAGGTGTAGGCGCGCTCCTGATGGGTTGGCGACACGGAGTCCGGCAGGTCAACCCCGAAGAAGGCGGCATCGTAGGTCGTCCAGCGCGGCGTCGGGATCTCGAGGACGCGCACGTAGTAGAAGGCGCGCTGCGACGGATCGAAATCCGGATCCCGCCAATAGGTCTCGAGGAAAGGGTCTCCGATCGCATTGGTGAAGGTTGCGCTGGCGACGTCCACCGTATTGCCCACTGCACCGTCACAGGTGCCCTCAATGATCTGCCGATCATCCGCGCAGGCCACGTCGTAGACCCGCTCCTGCGTCTCCCCTTCGGCGTCGACCCAGCCCTTGATCACCTGCACGCGGTCGAGATTGGCGCCGTCGGGATCGCGCAGGGCGCGGATGAGGAGGCCGGGCGCGTCGTCGCTGCCGAAGCCCGTCAGATCCCCGCCCATCGGGACACCGTTTGCGTAGCCATGGGCGGCGAAATCCGACCGTAGCGAGGTCATCCTCCGAGAAAGACGTCCCTGCGAAGACGCGCACGCGCAGGCGTGTCCCTGTCGTGGCATAGACCTCCTTGCGGGACAGCGCATCCCAGATCGCCTCGCGGGTGTTCTCCTTCGCCCAAACGGCGGCGAGGCCGGAGGCGAGCACCTGCGCGTGGTCGATGTCGTCGGTCGGATCGGCCGGCGTCGCCCGGCCGGTGACCAGTTCCTCGAAGCGGATCGGATCGGCCGTCGGCTCCGTGAGCGTGATCTTTCCGAAAAAGTTGTCCTCGGTCGTGGTGGAGAGGCCCGTATGCGAATCCGTCGAGCCGACCATGCCGAACTTGAACGGGTTGACGCCCAGCTCCGCGTCATAGGCCAGGCCGCGCTTCAGGGCCTCGCGCGCGTATTCCCTGGGCAGCATCTCGGGTGTCTTGAGCTCGGCCCCGAAGCTGCCCACGTCCCAGGTCCCGTAGTCAGCGAATGCGTCGTCGGGCGAGAGCATCGGGTGCGCCTCGCCGTCGCCCTTCATCTGGGTGACCTCGTAGACCGGCTCCCAGCGCATGCGGCGCATGGCGTAGTCTGCCGAGAGGGGCTCGCCGGCCATGGTCACGTCATCGAACATCAGGCCATTCGAGAGATTGCCGTTGTGCGGGATCGCCAGCACCTGACCGCCGGTCTCGGTTTCGTAGCGCTCCATCCAGTCCCAGAGATCCTCCGGGTCCTCGCTGTCGTAGGCGGAGAATGGCACGACCTGATCGGCCAGATCCTTGCCGTCCCGGAAGATCACGTTGCGGTGCAGGTTGTTTCCGCCTGGGCCCGATGTCCATTCGTAGCCGATGAAAGCGGTAAAGGCGCCCGGTGCGTAGTGACGCTCGGCCGCCTCCGTGATGCGCTGCCACATCGACGCTTCGAGTCCGGTGCCGGCCAACGGGTCGCCGTCCGGGCCCTCCTCACTGAAGCCGCCGGTCCAGTAGATATAGGCTTCGCCCATCGCGGCGGGGGTGCGCGGCGCAAAGATCTCGGCGAGGCCGGCGGCCCACTCGTTCCCCTCCAGCAAGGCGCTTCGTTCGTCGAGCGCGATGGCGAGCCCGAGGTTCTCGGCGTGGTCGGCGACGACGAGAAAGTCGAGTGGCCGGGCCAGCCGCGCAGGGATTCCGTTCGAGGAGATCACCGTTTCGCCCTTGGCGAAGCGGTAGGCGTCGTCCGGCGTCGTGGTCGCTCCCATGAACCCTGCATCGGCGGAATAGGCGGTGTGCAGGTGCGTGTCGCCGAAGAGCACCTGATCGGGATAGTCGTGCTGCAGGTAGGGCGAGTACTCGACGTCCGGGTCGGGCGCCATGCCGACAAGCTCCTGCGCGTTGGATGACCCTGAATAGGTGAGCGTGCAGGCTGCAATGCCAGCCAAGAATTGAGCTGTTCTCATCGAATCCCCCTCTCGGAAATGGTGCTTCATTGATGTTACCATCTTCTGGTGATCACTTGACGCCGATCGGCGGCACTGTCCGCAACGGAGCGGACCTTCCCGGCATCGACATCATCTGTCCGGTTCGAGTGGGACCGGCCAAGGAAGGGCGAGTAGTGCCGTTCGCGAAGCTCCACGTCGTCCTCCTCGATCGCCACGTCGCCGACGTAGCCCTGAGCGGCATCAGCGCTCGCGCTCAACCCAGCGGGAAGACTGACTGCGGTATGGCGTCTCATGAGCGTGCCCTTATGCATCGAAACAGCGTCGCTTTGAGCCATAGAACTTGACCTGCTGACGACTTCAGCGTCCTGGCATCGTTCACGTCCAAACGCCGATGCGGGCAAGTCAGGTCACTCACAGGGATACGAACTGACTCAGTTCGTCGGCGCATTGGCACCGACCGCCGTCCCGATCGCGGCTCCTGCAAGCGTCGCAGCCGTTCTGCCCGAACCCTGTCCGATCTGACTGCCGACGGCCGCACCGGCGAGTCCGCCCGTCGCGGCGTTGATTCCCTGATTGTCAGTGCAACCCGAAACTGCCGCCAGAAATCCGGAAAGGATTCCCACAATAATCGTCCGTGACACGAGGCCCCCCGTTGCCGTGAGATGCAACTCTCGAGAGGATTCGGGACGATCACAGCAGCAACTTTCGCCCGCAAAACCATCGAAGTGCATGTCTCAACCTGCATGAATGTCGATTAGCATGGCGCGCGGGATCATTTTGCGACAAAGTGCGATATGCCTGTCCCGATGGTGAACAACGTCGAGTTTGCCCATGCGATCGAACTCCTCGACCGCGCGGCGTCGCCTGCCATCGTCGATCGCGCGCTCCGCGAGGCCGGACTGACCCGGACAGCCGTGCTGGAGACCACGGGCTTCCTGCCCTACCGGCTCGAGGCGCGCGTCGTGGAGCATGTCGCGCGGGCGATCGGCGACGCCAACATCGGCGCGCAGCTCGCGCAGCATCTCGACTACGGCATCTATGACGCCTATGCGCGCTACGTCCTCGGAGCAAAGGACCTCGGCTCGGCGCTTGCCCGGGGCAAGCGGGCGCTCTCTTTCATCCATTCCGGCTCGCGGATCGTCCTGCGCAAACACGAGGGCCACCTGATCGTCGGCCGCAGGTCCGGGCTGCATTCTGTCATTGGCCACCGCCATCTGGACGACGCCACGCTGTTCATGATCGGCCAGGTTATCCGGCACTTCCTTGGCAAGGACTGGAAGCCGGCCTGGGCCGAGATCACGGCCGTGCAGGCCGCCGGAGCCGGCTACCTGGAGGACGCGCTCGGCGCACCCCTGCGGTCGGGAGGCGACATGCCGGCCCTCGCCATTCCCTTGAGCGACCTCCATGCGCCCAACCCGGGTCCACCGTCGGTCCATCAGGTGGTTGCGTTCACAGACCTCCCGGCGCTGATGGGCGTGGAAGCGCCGCGCTCGACGATCGAGGAAGTCGACTACGTGCTGCGGACGCAGTTCGTGCTCGGGGACATGTCCGAAGAAAGCGTCGCGATGAGGCTCTCTGTCGGTCGGCGCACCCTGCAACGATGGCTGAAAGAGGAGGGAACCTCGTTCCGGGAGGTCAAGGCACGCTTCATCGAAGCCCGTGCCCGGACACTCCTCGCCGAGTCCGATCTCGATACCGCTGTGATCGCGGCGTCCCTCGGCTACGACGAGCCCAAGAGCTTCATTCGGGCGTTTCGCGGATGGACCGGGCTTACGCCGCATGCCTTCCGGACGAGAGGATCCTGACCGGTTTCGTTCGGTACTGTCGGACAGGTCGAACTTGATCGACATCAGTCGCCACTGCCACGGCCCGGGAATATGGTGCGAGGCGGCGAAGTATATCCGGGAAGGGGGGAGCGGATGCTGGAAGGGACCGAAACAGCCGACCTCTATGCCGGAGTCTCGGCGCCCGTTTTTCCGTTCTCCTACCTCGTCGTGCTGACGATTGTCGCACTCCCCTTGGCCATCTTGCTGCGTTATCGCTCAGGGCTGACGAGTACCGCCGCCAAGGATACGACAAGATGCCCCCGGAACAGGTGCCGGGCAGAACGGGTGCTGCCCCTTCTTGAGGACGACAGCCGCAACAATCGCGACCATGGGGTCATGAGCTGATCGTCCGGAGGTCTCAAAATGGGACATGTTCAGCTTCGACCGGTGCGCGTGCCGGTCGGGACCATCAGCGCGCCGCTCACCCGGGCGATCGCGTTCTTCGACCACCACGCGATCGGACTCTCGCGCCTCGTCGAGGCGATCGGCCAAGAGGATCTCGTCAAGGCCATCGACGAGGCGATCGCCGCAGTCACGGGTGCCGCACCGAACGCGGAATGGGCGGCATATGCCGTCTCCGCACTCCGGGACGCGCTCGCCGATGTCCGCGTCGCCGAGCTCGATGAGGTGGCGACGACCACGTCCACCGTCGGCGATCCTTACGCCACTCTGACGTGGTACGGGGCGCGTCTCTCGGATCTCGCCGCGGACCTATGCGCCGCCGACGTTAGCCTTTCATGAAGACGGTCTTGGGGCGCGAGAAGTCGCGCCCCGGGGTATCCGGAAGACATGGCCCCTGCCCCGTCTCCGCGCCGTGGTCCATCTTCATTCGAATCCATTGATATCTTTGAGACGTCTTCTCCGCCACCGGGGTCCACATCGTCCTTGTTTTTCGAGCTTTTCTCAAGGTAGTGGCACACCCCTCCGGGCGGCTATCAAAACCAGGCGACTGAACGGCAAGTCCCGTCCTCCGTCGCGTTCATATCCCTCGGATGTTTGGCCCGTTTCGTTCCCGGAAGCACCGCGCTTCACTGCGGTTGGCCCGCGGACAGCGCACCATCGCAGGTCGAGTGACCCGCCCCCGCTCCATCCCCGGCACAGACGGGGATGTCAGGCCTCTCTCGTGAGACTCTGAAGAAGTCCTTGATCGGTGATCGCGATCTTTCCGTAGCCGCTGCGGATCGCGCCGATCTCGGTCAGGTTCGACACCGCGCGACGCATGCTCGACCGGGTCATGCCAAGGACACGGCCAAGATCTTCCTGGCTGCCCTGCACCGAACCGGCGTCATCGGCAAGCCGCAGAAGAAGGCGCGCAACCCGGGCACGGGGCGACAGCGACAACGCCTCTGCCAGCAGGCCGATCGTTGCCTCCTGATTCACGAACGTCAGTTCGCAGAATGATCTGAGGTGCTGCGGGGCGTCATTGATCACCCGGCGGACTTTCGCCGCGCGGACGAAGAAGACAAGACACTCGGTCACGGCGGTCAGGCTGACCATCCGCATCTGACCCGCCAGAATCGCTGCCTCTCCGATCCAGAAGCCGGTCTCGGCGCGATGGATCGCCACAGGCTCATCGCCCACCAGCGGAAAGGAGATTTCAAGCACCCCCTCTGCCAGGCCGTAAAGACCGTCGGGTTCGTCGCCGGCAAGATAGATCACCTCTCCCGCGTCGAAGCGGCGCCAGCGTCCGATCCGGGCGACGATCTGTTGCAGGTCGCACGGCTGCCGCGACAGCCAGCCCGCCCGAGCCAATATCCCGAGGCGATCCTCCGTAGCACCGATGAAATGGTCCAATTGAGCCAAAGCACGCCCCGGGTCTGTGGCATCGTCGAAACGCGATCGGTCGAAAACGCCGGTCCCACCGACATAGTTTGACACAGCGCGCCTGCGCCGTGAAGGGAGATATGCATGACCTTTCGAAACGCCATTCCGTCGGCCCTGACAGCAGCGGCGATGCTGATGTTCTCGGCCGGCGTCGCACTTGCACAGGACGAAAAGCCGAACATTCTTGTCATCTGGGGGGATGATGTCGGGCAATCCAACATCTCGGCCTACACGTTCGGCCTGATGGGCTACCAGACGCCGAACATCGACCGGATCGCCGCAGAAGGCATGATGTTCACCGATTATTACGGCGAACAGTCCTGCACCGCCGGCCGGTCGTCGTTCATCACCGGACAATCGGTGTTCCGGACTGGTCTGTCGAAGGTTGGCATGCCAGGCGCCGCTGAAGGCATGCAGATCGAGGACCCGACCATCGCCGGCCTCCTGAAGGATCAGGGCTATGCGACCGGGCAGTTCGGCAAGAACCACCTGGGCGATCGCGACGAGATGCTGCCGACGAACAACGGCTTCGACGAGTTCTTCGGCAATCTCTACCACCTCAACGCCGAGGAAGAGCCCGAGAACGAGGATTATCCGCAAAGCGCCGAGTTCCGCGAGCGCTTTGGTCCGCGCGGCGTCCTGCGTTCGACCGCCGTCTACGGGCCTGACGGCATCACCCAGGAAATCGAGGACACGGGTCCGCTCACAAGAGAGCGAATGGAGGTCATCGACGACGAAACGACGGCTGCCGCCCTTGCCTATATCGAGGAAAAGACCGCCGAGGGCACGCCCTGGTTCGTCTGGTGGTCGGGCACGCGGATGCACTTCCGCACCCATGTCAGCGACGAGATGCGCGAACGCGCCGACGAGATCGCCGGCAAGCATGTCGACGAATACCAGGCCGGCATGATCGAGCATGACCTGCATATCGGCCAGTTCCTCGACAAGCTGGACGAGCTGGGCATCGCCGACAACACCATCGTCTTCTACTCCACGGACAACGGCCCGCACATGAACACATGGCCGGACGCGGCGATGACCCCGTTCCGCGGCGAGAAGAACACCAACTGGGAAGGCGGCTGGCGCGTGCCCGCCATGGTCCGCTGGCCGGGCCGCATCGAGGCCGGCTCGATCTCGAACGCGATCATGCACCACATGGACTGGCTGCCCACGTTCGTTGCCGTCGCGGGCAATCCCGATATCAAGGAACAGCTTATCGAGGGCGTCAGCTCCGAGGCGATGGGGCGGGACTACCGCGTTCACCTCGACGGCTACAACACGCTGCCCTACCTGCTGGGCGAGGAAGACGACACTCCGCGCCAGGAGATCTTCTACTTCTCCGACGACGGCGACCTGACGGCCCTGCGCTGGAACGACTGGAAGGCGATCTTCCTCGAGCACCGCTATCCGCAGACCCTGCGGGCCTGGGCGGAACCCTGGACAGAGCTTCGCATTCCGCTGCTGTTCAACCTGCGTCGTGACCCCTACGAACGCGCGCAAATCACGTCGAACACCTATTACGACTGGTATCTCGACCGTGCCTTCGTTCTGCTGCCGGCAGCAGAATACATCGGCACCTTCCTGGAGACCTTCCAGGAATTTCCGCCGCGGCAGGAACCTGGCAGCTTCACGATCGGCAACGCCGCCGACATGATCGCCCAGGGCGCGGCCGGCGCGCGCTGACAACGTCCAAGGGGCCGCCCCGGACAGCACGTTCGGGGCGGCCATTTTTCAGTCTGACGCGGAGAAACCGACCCATGCGCATTGTCCCGATCCTTGCGGCCTTCGCCATCGCAGCGCCCGCCTTCGCCGACCCGCTGCCCTCGTGGAACGACACCGAGGCCAAGGCCCGCATCATCGGTTTCGTGGAGAGCGTGACCGATCCGGACTCGCCCGACTACGTCACCCCGTCCGAGCGCATCGCGACCTTCGACAATGACGGCACGCTTTGGGCGGAACAGCCGTTCTACTTCCAGTTCCTCTACGCGCTGGACCGGCTGCAGGAGAGGGGCGAAGCCGACCCCTCGATCCTGACGAGCGACGTGCTTCGCGCCGCCGCCCAAGGCGACCTGGGGCCGGTGCTCGAGGCCGGTGAGGAAGGCCTGCTTGAAGTCGTTTCCGTCAGCCATTCCGGGATGACCGTCGAGGATTTCCAGGCCGACGTGCGCGACTGGCTCGAAACGGCTCGCCACCCCGAAACCGGACTTCGCTATGACGAGATGCTCTATCAGCCGATGCTCGAGCTGCTCGCCTATCTGCGTGACGAGGGCTTTTCGACCTGGATCACCTCGGGCGGCGGCGTGCATTTCATCCGTGCCTTCGCCTCCGAAGCCTACAACATCCCGCCCTGGCAGGTGATCGGCACACGCGCGACGGTAAGCTACGACGAGGAAAACCGCGTCCTGATGAAAGAGCCGGAGATCGGCTTCATCGACGACAAGGCCGGCAAGCCAGTTGGAATCGACCAGCAGATCGGCGCGGTGCCGATCTTCATCGGCGGCAATTCCGACGGCGATTTCGCCATGCTCGATTACGGCACGGCGCAGGATGGCCCGTTCTTCGGCCTGATCGTGCACCATACGGACGCCGCGCGCGAGTTCGCCTATGACCGCGAAGGCCCGGTCGGCAAACTGGTCCGGGGGCTTGACGAAGGCCCCGGGAAGGGCTGGCTGATCGTCGACATGGCCACCGACTGGTCGCAGGTCTGGCCGTCCGAATGACCGTCCCGCGCTGAGCGCACGGCTTGCACTCGGCTGCGGGTATTGTCACTCTGGCGCGGCCGGGGCCGTTTCGTGACGCTGCCGGCTGAAAGGACACCCGTGCCGCTGACGATCCGGAAGACCCTTCTTGCGCTTGCCCTGATGTTCCCCGCCCTTGCGGTTTCCGCGCAGGACGCGGCGGAGGACGGCGACGCAACCTATATCGGAACGGCGGCCTGTGCCGTCTGCCACGCCGATGAGGCGGCCGACTGGGAGGGATCGCACCACGCGCTGGCCTGGACGGTCCCCTCGCCCGACACCGTTCGCGCCGATTTCGACGGCACGGAGTTCACGCTCGACACCATGACGGCGCGGTTCCGGGTCGACGGCGACGGGGGCTACCACGTCAGCGTCACCGAAACCGACGGCGTGACCACGGACTACCCGGTGCATTCGGTTGTGGGGGTCGAGCCGCTTCAGCAATACCTCATCGAAACCGCACCCGGCCGCCTGCAAAGCTTCGATGTGGTCTGGGACACCGAGGAAGGCCGCTGGTTCCACCTCTATCCCGATCAGGACCTGCCGCCGGACGACGGGCTGCACTGGACCGGCCCCTACAAGAACTGGAACGCCCGCTGCGCGGAATGCCATGCCACCGGGTTCGAGAAGAACTACAGCCCCGTCACCCAAAGCTATGCCTCGACCCAGGCCGAGATCGGCGTGGGATGCGAGGCCTGCCACGGCCCCGGCTCCGCCCATGTCGCCTGGGTCGAGACGCTGGGCACGACGCGCGAGGCGCCCGCCCCGGCCAACTCCGGTTTCTCCGCCGCTTTCGACGACACCGAGGCGACGATCCAGCAATGCGCCACCTGCCATTCGCGGCGCGAAGCCTATCTTGACGGCAACCCCCTGCCCGGCACGCCCTACCACGACGCCTACAACCTGGCGCTCTTGCGCCCGGGGCTCTACGAGGCGGACGGCCAGATCCTCGACGAGGTCTATGTCTACGGCTCGTTCCTGCAGTCGAAGATGTATGCGCAGGGCGTGGGCTGCACCGACTGCCACAACCCCCACAGCGCCCAGCGCGTGGCCGAGGGCAACGCCGTCTGCACCCAGTGCCACAGCCCCGCGGGCAACCCGGACTTCCCCACGTTGACGCCTGCCGACTACGACAGCCCCGAACACCATTTCCACGAGGTCGGAACCGACGGAGCCCAGTGCAAGAACTGCCACATGGTCGAACGGGTCTACATGGGCAATGACTGGCGCACGGATCATTCCTTCCGCATTCCCCGCCCGGACCTTGCCGCCGAGACCGGCGCCCCCGATGCCTGCACCACCTGCCACACCGACCAGACCCCGGATTGGGCAGCGCAGGAGATCGCCGCGCGGTTTCCCGACCCCAAGAACCGGGGGCCGCATTTCGGACAGGTCCTTGCACATGGGCGGGCCGATCCCGTTTCGGCCGCGGCAGACCTTGGCGCGCTTGCGCTGGACACCGGGCAACCGGCAATCGCCCGCGCCACGGCGCTCTGGCTGCTGGAGGCCTCGGGCGACCCGCAGGCGGCCGAACGGGTCGCCCCCCTTCTCGAGGACCCCGACCCGATGGTGCGCGCCGCTGCGGCCGGCGTGCAGCGCATCGCCGATCCGCAGCAGAGCATCGTGCGCCTTATCGGTGTTCTGGACGATCCGGTCCGCAGCGTCCGGATGGCCGCGGCCAAGGCGATGCTTGGCGCGCCCGTCGTTCGCCTGCCGGGCGCGGCCCAGCAGAACCTCGATGCGGCCATGACCGAGTGGCAGACCTCGATGTCCAACAAGCTCGATTTTCCCGAGACGCATCTCCAGCTTGCGGGTATGGCGCTGACCATGCGCGACACGACCGCCGCCACGGCCGCCTTTCGCGAGGTTGTGCGCCTTGACCCGCAACGCGCCGATGCCTGGGTGATGATTGTCCGCATCGCGGCGGCGGTCGATGGTCTTGACGCCGCATCCGAAGTCGTGGCCGAGGCGCTCGAGGTGCTTCCCGACGACCCGACCCTTCGTTCATTCCAACGTGAGCTGGCGCAGTAGCGACCCCGCCCTGGCCGATCTTCGGACCTTGCGGGCCTTCGCCATCGGTGCGGGAGGCTTGCCCGCCCGCGCCGAGGCGTGTCACGCCCGCGACACCGGAGCCGCAGACCGCACGATGACTATGCTCGCCCCCTATCTTGGTCCGCCGTCCAGAACCTGATCCAACGCCCCTTCGGCAAGCATTTCGGGCGAGACCAGCGTCGCCCGCGACCGGCCGTTCTGCTTCGACAGGTAAAGGGCCGCGTCCGCGTCGCGCAGCATCCGGTCGGCCTCGGGAGCGGGATAATGCGTCGACAGGGTCGTGCCGATGCTGCCCGAGATGCCGCATTCGGCGCCTTCGAACCCGATCGGCTGCGACAGCCGGTCGATGATCCGCCCGGCGATCGCATCGATCCCTGACGCATCTGTCCAGTCGCGAAGCAGGATCACGAACTCGTCCCCGCCGACGCGGGCCACGGTATCGCCCTCGCGGAGGCTGTCCCGCAGGATGCCGGCTGCCGCCTTGAGCACGTGATCACCGGCGGCATGGCCCATGCGGTCGTTGACCGCCTTGAAGTAGTCGAGGTCGATCCGCATCAGCGCGAAGCGATGCCCGCTGGAAATCAGTTCGTCGAGGACGCCATCAAGCGCGCGCCGATTGGCAAGGCCCGTCAGCGCGTCGGTGAAGGCCTGTTCCTCGGCAGCGGCGCGGGCGGTGCGCAACCGGTCGTTCAACCGGCGCGATTCGCCCAGAACCGCCGACTTGGCCTCGATCAGGTAATGCATCTCGGTTGCAAGGTCGGTCGCCGCGAAGTCGTCGTTGGTCAGGTTGTAGCGCCGTACGGCCTCGATCACGGAAATGCCGAAGGACAGGTTCAGGAGCACCTCTGCCCCCGCGGCAACCGGAACGACGATTCCGCGCAGCGCAATGTCGGGATCGTGCTGCATGCGCAGCTTGAGACGGCTGCCCGCGTGGGATCCAAGGACGGCGACCGTGGTGATGCCCGCCGGCAGAAGAAGTTCGAACCGGTCGAAAAACCCGGCCTCGGACAAGGGGGCGCCGGCGACCAGACGGCGCAGCGTCGGGCCCGCATGAAGGATACGCCCGCCTTCGCCCAGAATGAGGTGCATCGGCATCAGCCGATCGAGGATGGCGGCGTCAAGCGACACGGCCCGGGTCGCCCGCCCCCCGTCCTCGCCCAGTGGGACGGCGCGGATCATGTCACCACCGGGGTCGCAAGGTCGAACCGCCGGGCCCGGGCGAAGGACGTGTTATGGATATCGACATTGATCCGCGCTTCTTCGCCCGCGGACCCGTCATGGTCGATCATCGCAAGGGTGCCGTAGTCGTCCGCAAGTCCGCGCAGCAACCCCGTCAGCACGCGGGAAAACCCCGGAAGCCCGCGCCCGCAAACCAGGACGATGCGTCCTGGAATCGGCATGTCCACTGAGATCCGTGGGAAATCGAGGCCCGGAAGCGCCAGTCGGGCACGGTCGGGCAATTCGTCGAGCGACTGCAGCAGTTCCACGAAATCCGAACCGCCAAACCGCAGGAGCCGCCGCGCGGCCTCGTAGGACGGATGCGAAACCAGGAAGGTTCCAAGATCTTCCAGAAGCTCGTCAGGCCCCTGCCGAAGCCGCAGGGCCGCCGCAGCGACAATGCTTTCGGTCAGTTCGTCGGGATAGAGAAGCAGCGGCTCGAACTCATCAAGCCGAAGCCCCGAGACCTGCGCGATCTCGGTCCAGGCGGAGTCGCCATAGGAATTGCAGATAAAGCGCTGAAGCGCCCGGTTCACCAGTCCGTACATGCCCAAAACCCCTCTCGGACCGGGGAAGCCTAGGGCCAGAGGCTTAAGGAAAGCCGAATGCCGGCAAGGCAGAACGAACGGTCTGGCGGTGATCGCGGGGACTCAAGCGCCCCGACGGTCGATCCAGTCGGGCAAACCGCCGATATCGGCCAGAACCGTATCGGCCAGGGGTGCAAGATCCTGCATCGAGGCAAGCCCGGTCAACACCCCCACGGTCGCCATGCCGGCGGCCCGGCCCGCCAGAAGGTCGTGCGTGCTGTCGCCCACCATGACCACCTGGGACGGGTCGAGACCGGCGGCCTCGGAGAAGGCCAGAAGCTGACCCGGCCCGGGTTTTGCGCCATGTCCGCTGTCATAGCCGGACACGAAGACGAATCGGTCCAGGATGTCGGTCGCGGTCAGATGCGCGATGGCCGGCGCCTCGGCATCGTTCGTGGCCACGCCAAGGACCAGTCCGCGTCCGAGCAGCGTATCGAGAAGCGGGCCAAGCGCCACGGCAGGCTGCATCAGCGCCCGCGCCGCGGCGAGGTTGATACGATCGACAAGGGCCGGTTGGGTCGGGGGATCGGGCAGGATGGGCAAGAGCATCTGCGCAATCGCCGCGGGCGTTTCGGCGATCACGATACTGCCCGGCACCAGACGGCCCGCCGCCGGGTCGTATCCCGCGACATGCGCCAGCGCCTCGAACAGGACGTCGTCGCCCTCCGCAAGCTCGGTCAGGAAGTCGCCCGCGAAGACGCTCCAGGTCGCCTGAAGGTCGAAAAGCGTGCCGTCCTTGTCAAAGACCACGCCGCGGATAGAGGGGCCATTCATCCCCGTCCGCTAGCACCCTTCGGATCCTTTCGAAAGCCGTTTGAGTGAAAGGTTGCCATCGGGGCGTGGGCGATGTTCAATCGCGCCCAGAAAACAAGCCAATGGGGAGACTACCAATGATAGCTCGCAGCGCTCTCAGCGCACTTGCGCTTTTCGCCGTCGCCGGGACCGCATCGGCCGAGTGCGACTCCATCACCTTCGCGGACGTGGGCTGGACCGATATCACGGCGACCACGGCCGCGACGACCGTCGTTCTGGAAGCGCTTGGATACGATACCGATATCAAGCTGCTCTCCGTGCCGGTGACCTACAACGCGATGGCGAACGGAGATATCGACATCTTCCTGGGCAACTGGATGCCCACCATGGAAGCCGATATCGCCCCCTATCGCGAGGCGGGCACCGTCGACATCGTCCGCGCGAACCTGGAAGGGGCGAAATACACGCTGGCCGTGAACGCCGCCGCCGCCGGGCTCGGCATCAACAACTTTGCGGACATTGCCGAGCATATCAACGCGCTTGAGGGCCAGATCTTCGGGATCGAGCCTGGCAATGACGGCAACCGCCTGATCATCGAGATGATCGAAACCAACGCCTACGGCCTGGCCGGGTTCGAGCTGGTCGAAAGCTCGGAACAGGGGATGCTCGCCCAGGTCGCGCGCGCCGACCGTATCGGCGACCCGGTGGTCTTCCTGGGCTGGGAACCGCACCCGATGAATGCGAATTTCGACCTGACCTATCTCGAAGGGGGCGATGACTGGTTCGGGCCGGACCTTGGCGGCGCGACGGTCTACACCAACACATCGGCGGGCTATGTCGAGGAATGCCCGAATGTCGGGCAATTCCTTCAGAACCTCGAGTTCACGCTGGCCATGGAAAACGAGATCATGGGCGCAATCCTCGACGACGGACAGGATCCGGCCGTTGCCGCAACCGAGTGGCTTCAGGCCAATCCCGAGACGCTCGAGGTCTGGCTCGACGGTGTGACCACGATCGACGGGGGCGATGCGCTTGCCGCCGCGCGCACGGCGCTGGGGCTCTGACCACTTCGCCGGGACTTGCAGGTGTGACAGTCCTCTACGCTGTGGAGACACGAACCACTGGACGCCGGAGGGGCGATTGCCCCTCCGGCATGTCGGGCCGCGGGTCGCGGGACAGGGCAGGATGCCGCCAAGCCGGAAGGGATGCCATCGCCGATGGACTGGCTGACCGATAACAAGATCCCCGTCGGGCAGGTCGCCGCCCGGATCTTCGACTGGTTGCAGATCAATGCCGCCTGGTTCTTCGATGCCCTCGCCGAAGGGCTCGAATGGCTGATCGACTCCATCCTGTGGGTCCTGCAGACCCCGCATCCCCTGATCGTCGTCGGGGTCTTCGTGGGGCTCACATGGGCGCTGCAACGGTCGTGGAAGACCTGCCTGCTGGTCGGGCTTGGATTTCTCTTCATCCTGAATCAGGGCTACTGGAAGGAAACGACGGAAAGCCTGACGCTTGTCCTGTCGTCCTGCGTGGTCTGCATGGGGATTGGCGTGCCGATCGGCATCGCCGTGGCCCATCGCCCCAAGCTTTATGCGTGGATGCGGCCGGTGCTTGACCTGATGCAGACGCTGCCGACCTTCGTCTACCTGATCCCGGCGATCGTGTTCTTCGGGATCGGCATGGTGCCGGGCCTGATCGCGACGGTGATCTTCGTGCTGCCGGCCCCGATCCGGCTGACCCATCTGGGAATATCGTCGACCCCGACCCCGCTTCTCGAGGCCGCGCGCGCCTTTGGAGCGACGCCAAAGCAGGTGCTCTGGAAGGTCGAACTGCCGTCGGCCTATCCGCAGATCATGGCGGGGCTGAACCAGACGATCATGCTGTCGCTCAGCATGGTGGTGATCGCCGCCCTGGTGGGCGCCTCGGGACTTGGCGTCCCGGTCGTGCGCGCCCTGAACCAGGTCAACACCGCCCTTGGGTTCGAAGCGGGCTTCGTCATCGTCGTGGTGGCCATCATGCTGGACCGAATGCTTCGGATGGCGCGGCGATGAACGCGGTCGAATTCGACAAGGTCTCGATCGTATTCGGCGGCAACGCCAGGGCCGCGCTGCCGCTGATGGATGCCGGCCAGTCGCGCGAAGAGATCCAGGAAGCCACAGGGCAGATCCTGGGTGTCCACGATTGCAGTCTCGACGTTGCCGAAGGCGAGATCGTCGTGCTGATGGGGTTGTCCGGTTCGGGGAAGTCGACGCTTCTGCGCGCCGTCAACGCCCTCAACCCGGTGACGCGCGGCGAGGTCCGTGTGAATACGGGCAATGCGATGACATCCGTCACCCATGCCGACGCGACCACGCTGCGCAAGCTGCGCCTGACGCGGATCGCGATGGTGTTTCAGCAGTTCGGCCTCCTGCCCTGGCGCACGGTGGCCGAGAATGTCGGGCTTGGCCTCGAACTGGGCGGCGTGCCCCGCGCCGAACGCGAGGCGAAGGTGCACGAGCAACTGGCCCTTGTCAGCCTGTCGGACTGGGCCGACCGCAAGGTGAGCGAGCTCTCGGGCGGCATGCAGCAGCGCGTGGGCCTTGCCCGCGCCTTCGCCACCGACGCGCCGATCCTGCTGATGGACGAACCCTTCTCGGCGCTCGATCCGCTGATCCGCACCCGGCTTCAGGACGAGCTTCTCGAACTCCAGAACCGGCTGAAACGCACGATCATCTTCGTCAGCCACGACCTTGACGAGGCGTTCAAGCTGGGCGGGCGCATCGCGATCATGGAGGGCGGGCCGCATCGTGCAGTGCGGAACGCCCGCGGCGAGATCTTCTCGGACCCGGTGAACGAATACGTCGCCGATTTCGTGGCCAACATGAACCCGCTGGGCGTTCTGTGCGCCCGCGACGTGATGGAGCCCGCCAGCGGGACCCATGCCGTGACGGTGCCGCCTGATTCGCCGATCCAGTCGGTCATCGAGCAGGTGAACGAAACCGGCCGGCCCGTCGCGGTGGTCGAGGATGGCGCGGTGCTTGGGCAGATCACCCGCGAAACCGTGCTCACGCGACTTCTGGACCCGCGCGGCGGCTAGACCTTCGTCTGGTTCACCGTGGGCGTGATCGCCCGCCGCCGCAACACCGCCTCGCGCCAGCTGATGAAGCTGACCGAGGCCAGGATCACCGAGCCGCCAAGGACCACCCAGATGTCGATCCCTTCGCCGAAGACCAGCCAGCCCAGAAGCGTGGCCCAGAGAAGCTGCAGGAAGGTCACCGGCTGGGTGACCGCGACGGGTGCTGCCGCGAAGGCCAGTGTCATCGTGTAGTGCCCCGCCGTGGCGAAGGTCGCCACCAGGAAAAGCCAGCCCAGCTGCTCCAGAGTGACGGGCACCCAGACCAGCGCCGCCAGCGGGGCCAGCCCGATCGTCACCGTGACCGACAGCATCCCCACCACGACGGCGGCGCTGGCCTCACCCGACAGTTGCTTGGCCAGAAGGTAGGAGACCGCGAACATCACCGCCGTGACCAGCATGGCGATATGCCCGGGCGAGAGTTCCCGGAACCCCGGACGCAGGATGATCAGCGCCCCCAGAAGTGCGGCCAGCACGGCCAGGATGCGGCGCAGCGCCAGCGTCTCGCCCAGGAACAGGGCAGCGCCGAGGGTGACGTAGACCGGGTTGAGGTAATTCATCGCCGTGACCTCGGCGATGGTGATCTGCGTCATGGAATAGAACCAAAGCACGACCCCGATCGTGTGGACCACCCCCCGCGCCCCGAAAAGGCGCAGTTGCCGTCGTGTCAGGTGGGCCGCGAGGATCGGGCGGATCATCGGCAGCAGGAACACCAGGCCCAGGGCATAGCGCAGGAAGGCCGATTGCGCTGCCGGCAGGGCGTCGCCCACATGTTTCACGATGGCCGTCACCGCAACGAAATTCAGGCCGGTCAGGAACATCCAGAGAATGCCGGCAAGGGGTCTGGGGGACGCGGGGCTCATCATCCGACAAGACCCCAGCAGTGAAGGCGCATCAAGCGAAGATCAGACCGGCCGCGATGGTCCACATCACCGCGCCGACCACGGCATCAAGCACACGCCAGGCCACCGGGCGGGCGAAAAGCGGCGCGAGCAGCCGCGCGCCGTAACCCAGCGTGAAGAAGAACACGAAACTCGCCAGAACCGCGCCGGCGCCGAAGGCGACCTCCTGGCCTGGATACTCTGTCGACACCGATCCGATCAGGATCAGGGTGTCGAGATAGACATGCGGATTGAGCCAGGTCAGCGCGAGGCCGGTGAACACCGCAGCGCGGAGTGTGGGACTTGCGCCGCCTTCCGCGCGAAGCGCCTCTCCGCCGCGCAGGGCGTTGAAGAACGACAGCGCCCCGTAGACGAAGAGGAACGCCGCTCCGGCCCATCGAAAGACCGGCTGCACCCAGGGCGCGGCCTCGACCAGCCAGCCGAACCCCGCGACGCCCGCGACGATGAGCACGGCATCCGACAGGGCGCAGGTCAGGCAGACCGCGAACACATGCTGCCGCCGCAACCCCTGCCGCAGGACGAAGGCGTTCTGTGCTCCGATCGCAAGGATCAGGGACAGCCCCAGGGCGAATCCGGGCAGAAAGGCCGAAGTCACACCTGGATCCTCCCCACCCTTGCAGATAAATCCCGGGCTCCGCGGGTCCTGTCGGACATCGGGCGCGGCGTCAGGCCGACAGCCGCTCCATCAACTCGTCGGAGATCTCGAAGTTCGCCGTCACGCGCTGGACGTCGTCGTCATCCTCGAGCGTCTCGATCAGGCGCATCAGCGTCTGGGCCTCGTCGAATCCCAGTTCGGTCGTGGTGCCGGGCTTCCAGATCAGCTTGGTCGATTCCGCCTCGCCCAGAGTGTCCTCGAGCGCGGTCGAGACATCGTTCAGGTCGGTGTCGGCGGTATAGATCGCGTGCCCTTCGTCCGAGCTTTCGACATCTTCGGCGCCAGCGTCGATCGCGGCCAGCATGACGGTATCCTCATCGCCCGCCGAAGCGGGATAGAGGATCTCGCCCTTGCGTTCGAACATGAAGCTGACCGATCCCGTCTCGCCCAGGTTGCCGCCATGCTTGGCGAAGGTCGAGCGCACGTTGGACGCCGTGCGGTTGCGGTTGTCGGTCATCGCCTCGACGATGATCGCCACGCCGCCGGGCCCGTAGCCTTCGTAGCGGATTTCCTCGTAGGTCTCGGCATCGCCGCCGATGCTTTTCTTGATCGCCCGCTCGATCACGTCTTTCGGAACCGAGCTGGCCTTGGCTTCCTTGACGGCCAGCCGCAGGCGCGGGTTCTTTTCCGGATCGGGGTCGCCCATCTTGGCAGCGACGGTGATTTCCTTGGACAGCTTCGAGAAGAGCTTGGCCCGCAAGGAGTCCTGGCGCCCCTTGCGATGCTGGATGTTGGCCCATTTTGAATGGCCTGCCATGGGTGGGTATCCCTCAAGATGTCGTGCTATCGGCGCTCCATAGCGCAGCCCGATACCCGCCTGCAAGCCCGCCTGCCTTGCGGCAGGCCGGTTGCAAAGCGGGCCGCGCTGGGGTTGGCTGCGGCCAACGGCAAGGGGCGCGGACGTGACCACCGAGCAGACACTCATCTTCACGCTTTTCGGAGCGGTCTTCGTGTTCCTGCTCTGGGGGCGCTTTCGCTATGACATCGTCGCATTCGCGGCCCTTCTGACCGGGGTGGTCATCGGGGTGGTGCCGGTGGATCAGGCGTTCTCGGGCTTCGGCCACCCGGCGACGGTGATCGTGGCGCTGGTGCTGGTGGTCTCGGCCGGGCTGGTGCGGTCCGGGGTGATCACTCTGATCACCCGGACGGTCATCGATTCCGCCCGGCCTCTGGGCCTGCATATCGCCACCATCGGCAGTGTCGGGGCGTTGCTGTCGGCCTTCATGAACAACGTGGCCGCGCTGGCGCTCCTGATGCCGGTCGACGTCGCGACGTCCCGAAAGGCCGGACGGCCACCGGGCCTCAGCCTCATGCCGCTGTCTTTCGCCACCATTCTTGGCGGCATGGTCACGCTGATCGGCACGCCGCCCAACATCATCATCGCCGGGATCCGCGCGGACCAGCTGGGCGAACCCTTCACGATGTTCGACTTCGCGCCGGTGGGGCTGATCACGGCGCTGGCCGGGCTGGCATTCGTCGCCCTGGTCGGGTGGCGGCTGATTCCCGAACCGGACGAAGGCGCCCGCACGGGCGCGCCACTGGACGCAATCGCGGATTATGTGGCCGAACTGACCGTTCCCAAGGAGTCCAAGCTCATCGGACAACGGCTGGCCGAGCTCGACGAGGATGCCGAAAAGGCGGATGTCGCGATCCTTGGCCTCGTTCGGGACGGCAAGCGACGCTATGGGATGCAGCGCAACACCCCGCTGCGCGCCGGGGATTCCCTGGTGATCGAGGCAACGCCCGAGGCACTGGACGACTTCCGCAGCGGCCTGTCGCTCGACTTCGCGGACGAAAAGCGGTCGGGGCTGCTCAGGGCCGACGGCGACGGCCTCACCGTGGTCGAGGCGGTGGTCACCTCAGGTGCGCGCATCTCGGGCAAGTCGGCGCAGGCCATCGGCCTTGGCTGGCGGCGGCGCACCGTTCTTCTGGGGATTTCCCGGCAAGGCAGGCAGGTGACGAAGTCGGTGCGCAAGACCGTGGTCCGCCCCGGCGATATCCTTCTTCTGCTTGTCCCGCACGGCCAGGAGAACGACGTGATCGACTGGCTCGGCTGCCTGCCGCTGGCGGCGCGGGGGCTGGCCGTCACCGAAGGCGCGAAGGCCTGGCTTGCCATCGCGCTTTTCGGGGCGGCGGTCATCGCGGCGTCCTTCGGCCTGATCTCGCTGCCGGTCGCGCTTGGGTTCGTGGTTCTGGCCTATGTCCTGTCGGGCGTCGTACCGATCCGCGAGGTCTATGACCAGATCGAGTGGCCGGTGGTCGTGTTGCTGGGGTCGATGATCCCGCTTGGCGCGGCGCTTGGCACGACCGGGGGGACGGCCTTGATCGCCGACGCCCTGGTGGGCCTGACCCAGGGTTGGCCCGCCTGGGCGGTGCTGGTGGTCCTGATGGTGGTCACGATGACGCTGTCGGACGTGGTCAACAACGCGGCCACCGCCATCGTCGCGGCCCCCGTGGGCATCGAGATGGCGCGCGCCCTGGGCGTGTCGCCCGACCCTTTCCTGATGGCCGTCGCCGTTGCCGCGTCCTGCGCGTTCCTCACCCCGATCGGGCACCAGAACAATACGCTGATCCTTGGTCCCGGAGGCTACCGTTTCAGCGACTACTGGCGGATGGGCCTCCCGCTCGAGGCATTGGTGATCGCCGTGTCGATCCCGGCCATCCTCGTGTTCTGGCCGCTTTGACCCCCGGTCACACCGGCCAGAGCAACGGGATCAGAAGCGACGCGACGATGCCCAGCGTGATGTTCAGCGGGATGCCCACCCGCATGTAGTCGGTGAAGCGGTATCCTCCCGGACCGTAGACCAGCATGTTGGTCTGATAGCCGATGGGGGTCGAAAAGGCCGCCGAGGCCGCGAACATCACCGCCACGACCAGCGCGCGCGGATCAAGGCCCAGCGCCACGCCCAGTTCGATGGCGATGGGCGTGAAGATCACCCCCACGGCGTTGTTCGAGACAAGCTCGGTCAATGTTGACGCAAGCGCATAGACGCAGAAGATCACCAGCACCGGGGGCAGCCCCATCAGATAGGGTTCGACCTGCGCCACGATGAGGCGCGCGGCCCCGGACTGGTCCAGCGCCACGCCGACGACCAGCATCGAAAAGATCAGCGCCAGCAACCGGCCGTCGATGAAGGAGAACGCCTCGTCCGCGTCGATACAGCGCGTCAGAAGGACAATCGCCACCGCGATGACCGCAAGAACCAGGATCGGCGCCACACCGATCGCCGAAAGGGCCACCACGCCGATCAGCGCGCCCACGGCGATCGGGGCCTTGGCGCGGCGATAGGCCCGCTCGGTCGGGCGTGAGACGTCGCCAAGATCCATGTCCGTGGCCAGCCGCCCGATATCGTCCGCCGCCCCTTCCAGAAGAAGCGTGTCGCCGACCTGCACGACCAGATCGTCGAGTTGCCGGCCGATGTTCTCGTTCCGGCGATGCACGGCAAGGGGATAGACGCCGTATCGACGGCGCAGGCGCAGCGTCCCGAGCTTTCGCCCGACCATGCGCGACCCCGGTGCGATCAGCACCTCGACGGTCTCGGTGGCGACCGACGACAGCTTGTCGACCATGCGCACGTCGCGCGACTGCTGAAGGCCCAGGAGTTCCGCCATCTCGCTGCGCAGGACGACCCGGTCGCCCTCCTGAAGCGTCACCCCCTCGAGATTGCGGCGCAGCGATGCATCCCCGCGCAGCACATCCACAAGACGCACCCCCTCGCGGCGGAAGATATCGACCTCGAGGGCGGCCTGACCGACCAGCGACGAGCCTTCGGGAACGGCCACTTCGGTGAAATACTTCGGTTTGCGCCGGTCGCTGCCCAGCATCATGCTCATCGACCGGCGCGATGGCAGAAGCTTGCGCCCGATCAGCGCGATATAGGCAAGCCCGATGGTGACCTGCACGATGCCCAGCGGCAGGATCTCGAAGATCCCGAAGGGTTCAAGGCCCTTCGACCGCGCGACCCCGTCGACGAGAAGGTTCGTCGAGGTGCCGATCAGCGTCATCGTGCCGCCGAGGATCGCCGCATAGCTGAGCGGGATCAGCACTTTCGACGGCGCGATGCCGAGCCGGCGGGCGATCTGCACGAAAACCGGGATCATCAGCACGACCACGGGCGTGTTGTTGAGAAAGGCCGACGCCCCCGCGACGACCACCAGAAGCCCGCCCAGCGTCAGGAAGGGCTGGCGGTCGACCCGCGCTTCCGCCCGGCGGGTCAGCCAGTCGAGCGCACCGGTCCGCACCAGCCCGCCCATGATGAGAAACAGGCACAGGATCGTCCAGGGCGCCGGGTTGGCCAGAACGTCGCGCGCGATCTCGTAGGGCACAAGTCCCAGCGCCAGAACGATCGCCGCACCGGAAATCGCCACCACCTCGGCGGGGTAGCGTTCGCTGACGAACAGAACGAACATGCCCGCGACGACAAGAAGCGTCAGGAAGGCTTCGGCATTCGGCCCAAGTGCAGACAAGTCCATGTCAGGCATTTCCCCGCATCAGGCGCCATCCTTGCCGCCAATCGGACCCGTCGCAAGGGATTCCGCAAGGGGATCGAGCCTGGGCCGCGGCTGGACAAGGAACAGCCCGACGAACATGAGCGCCAGGGCGAACCAGATGAAGCCCGAGTACCGTTCGCCCAGCAGCAGCATCGCCCAGATCAGCCCGAAGGCCGTGACGAGATAGCTGACCTGCGCGGCAAAGACCGCCCCCGCGCGCCCGACAAGCCAGACATAGCCGCAATAGACCACCGCGTGGATCAGCGACGAGGTCACAAGCGCCAGGTCCGGCGCCCCCCAGGGCGGGCGCGGGTCGATCCACTGCCCGGTCGCCAGCGCCAGCGGCAGTGCGATTGTCGCCCCGACAAGGCAGGCTCCGAACAGGACCTGCACGGGGTCGAGGCCAAGCGTCCCCCATTTCGCGACGACGTTCCCCTCGAGCGCGTAGAAGGCCGGCGCGATCAGGGCCAGCGGTATGAACGCTGCCATGGCGGCGTCGGGCAGGCTTGCTTCCGGACCGACGATCAGCAGAACGCCGAAAAGGCCGCACAGAAGCCCGCCAAGCCGCGCCCAGCTGAACCGGTCCACCGACAGCGCCAGAGCGATGGGAAAGGCGAACATCGGCACCAGCGACAACAGGATCGAGATCACACCGGCGGGCAGGTAAACCGCCGCCTGGTAGGAGGCCGAGTTCGGGAGCACCGTGCCTATCAGCGCGAGGATCGTATAGAGACGCAGATGCGGCCGCCCCATCGGCAGGCCGGTCCCACGGATCGCGGTGACAAGCCCGAGCAGAAGCGCCCCGATTGCCAGTTGCCAGAACACCAGGCCGAAGTGGCGATAGCCCTCGCTGACCGCGATCTTGGCAAGCGGCTGCGACGCCCCCCACCCCGCCCCGAGCACGACGAGGATGGCAATCAGGTGAAACCGAGTCCGGTTCATCCGGCGTCCTTGCCCATAGGGGATCCTTGCTTTTGCCCAATCACGCAGCGTGAGGTTGCGCAAGCCTTGCGTTCCGTCAATGCAGGAACCGTTCCGGGCCGTCACGACTTCGTACAGAAACTGGAACGAGGTTACCCATGACGACCAGAATTCTGGCGCTCTGCACCATTCTCACTGCTCTCGCCGCCTGTGCCGAGCAGACGCAATACCCCGTCAGCGGTGAGGAATGCGCCGCCGGAGACCCGGTGCAGGAGATTGATACGACCTTCTGCCCACCATCTGCACCCGGTGGACTCTGATCATAGGCCGGAGGATTTCAGGCGCCCGCCGGTCCGGATCATTTCGACGCGCGTGGCTTTTCCCGACCGGTCGTCGGTTTCGACGAAAAGCCCCGAGATGGTCGCTTCGCCCAGGGCGGGGGTGAACCGGCCCTTCGGCATGCCCGTGATGAAGCGGCGCAGCGGCTCTTCCTTCTGCATGCCGATGACCGAATCGTAGTCGCCGCACATCCCGGCGTCGGTCAGGTAGGCGGTGCCGCCGGGCAGGATCATCGCGTCGGCGGTCGGTACATGGGTGTGGCTGCCGACAACGACACTGGCGCGGCCGTCGCACCAGTGGCCCATCGCCATCTTCTCGCTGGTCGCTTCGCAATGCATGTCGACGAGCGAGGCCGCCACGCTTGCCCCAAGGGGCTGGGCGCGCAGCACGGCGTCCACGGCCGAGAACGGATCGTCGAAGGGCCGCTTCATGAAGACCTGCCCCAGGACCTGCGCCACGAGTACCTTGCGCCCGCCGGGCGCCGCGAAGACCCGCGCGCCCTTGCCCGGAGCGGCCTTGGCAAAGTTGAGCGGGCGCAGGATGCGTGGCTCGGCCTCGATGAATTGCATCATGTCGCGCTGATCGAAGGCGTGGTCGCCCAAGGTCACGACATCGGCCCCCGCGGCCAGCAGCGCCTCGGCATGGGCTTGCGAAAGGCCCGCGCCCGAGGTCGCGTTCTCGCCGTTGACCACGACGAAATCGACAGCCCAGTCCGCGCGAAGACGCGGCAGCGTCTCGGACACGGCCTGCCGGCCGGCCCGGCCCATCACGTCGCCCAGATAGAGAAGTCTCATGGGGAAAACCCCTAGGCAAACCGCGACGCGGCGGCAAGCGTGAAGTCAGAACAGCCGCAGACCGTCCTCGGTCACGATGGCATCCAGGGGCTGATCGGTGGCCTCGACCGGCAGGGCATCCACCTCCTGCGCGGCGAAGGCAAGGCCGATCGCCGTCACAGGGCCGGCCGCGCGCAAGGCGGCGAGCGTGCGGTCATAGAACCCACCGCCATAGCCCAGCCGGAACCCGGACGCATCGAAGGCCAGCATCGGAACGATCAGGACCTCGGGCACCATCCCGGCGCTTGCCTTCGGAAGCATCACGCCGAACGGGCCTTCCTCCAGCGCGGTATCCGGAGTCCAAATGCGAAAGCGCAGGGGCAGCCCGCGCCCGACCACCTCGGGCACGCCGACCGGCCCGTGTCGGGACAGGGCCGTCATGGCCGGCAGCGGGTCGGCCTCGCTCCGGATCGGGAGGTATCCCGACAGCGGGCGGCCCTTGTGCGGGGCGAGCGCGATGGTCAGATGGGCGGCGAGTGCGGCCTGCCGGTCGGGTGTGGCGGCGGCATCGCGCCGGGCGGCGGCGGACTTTCGCGCGGCGGATTTTGCGGCAGCGGTCACAGCAGGTAGATCGACGCGAGGCCGAGAAAGGCGAAAAAGCCCACCACGTCGGTCACGGTCGTCACGAAGGTTCCCGAGGCCAGCGCCGGATCGAAGCCGAAGCGTTCCAGCACCAGCGGGACAAGCACCCCGGCCAGCGCCGCGACCACGAGGTTGACGACCATCGCCACGGCAAGCACCAGCCCCAGGATCGGCAACCCGAACCAGGCAAAGCCGACGAGCCCCATGATCGTGGCGAAGGCCATTCCGTTGATCAGGCCGGCGACAGCCTCGCGCCGCACCACGCGCAGCGTGTTCGAGGATGTCAGGTCGCGCGTCGCCAGCGCCCGCACCGCCACCGTCAGCGACTGCGTTCCGGCATTGCCCCCCATCGACGCGACAATGGGCATCAGCACCGCAAGCGCCACCACCGCCGATATCGTGTCGTCGAACTGCGCGATCACAAGCGAGGCCAGGATGGCCGTCATCAGGTTGACCAGCAGCCAGGGAAACCGCTGGCGGGCGATCATCCAGGTGGAGTCCGAAAGGCTTTCCTCGCCCACGCCGGCCAGTCGCAGAATGTCTTCCTCGTGTTCCTCGTCCAGCACGATCATCGCGTCGTCGATGGTGATGACACCGATCAGCCGATCGTTCTCGTCGACGACAGGCGCCGAGATCAGGTGATACTGGTTGAAGGCATAGGCCACATCGTCCTGTTCCTGCAGCACCGGAATGGTGCGGAAACTGTCTTCGGCGATGTCGGCCAGCTTTGTCGCCCGGGGCGAGGCCATCAGCTTGCCCAGCGTGACATAGCCCGTCGGCCTGTGGCGCGGGTCGACAAGAATGACGTGATAGAACTGGTCGGGCAGGCTGTGGGTTGCGCGCAGATGGTCGATGGTCTGGCCGACGTTCCAGTGCTCGGGCGCGGTCACGACCTCGTGCTGCATCAGGCGGCCGGCCGAGAATTCGGGATAGGACAGCGCCCGTTCCGCCGCGACCCGGTCCCCGGCCTCGAGCGCCTCGAGCACGGCTTCCTGCTGCGGCTCGTCGAGGTCTTCCAGAAGATCGACAACATCGTCGGATTCGAGATCGCGGACGGCTTCTGCAAGCTGCGCCGGCGGAAGGAACGCGATCACCTCTTCGCGCAGGCCCTCGGTGATGTCCGACAGCACTTCGCCGGTGATCATCCCGGGCATGAGAAGCAGCATCTCGCGCCGTTCGCCTGCGCCGATCTGTTCCAGAAGGTCGGCGATATCGGCCGGGTGCAGCGGGTCGAGCAGCGTCTCGAGCCGCGCCTGGTCCCCGGCGGCAAGGGCCAGCCGGACGTCCGGCACCAGCCGGTCGTCCAGCGCATAGGCGTCGTCTTCGCGTTCTTCGGCCGTAACGGTGTCGTCCGCCATTTCTTGCACCCCGGATCTACCCTGCGACCATAAGATAGCCCGCCTGCAAGAAACAGGGGCCACCCCCGATTTACCCCGCCCGGTCCGCGCCCTAGTCTGGACGCCGCAACCACGCGAGGACGGGCCACATGGCGCAGCCGACACTTCTTCTCGGGCAGACGCTCGAGTATCTGCGCGACCCCTTCGCCGGCGAGCCCGCCCTCTCGGCGCGCCACACAACCCACGGTGCCGTACTGGTCGAGAACGGGCGGATCTCGGCCGTCGGACCCGCGGACCGGCTGAAGGCGGAGCACCCGCAGGCGACCGTCATCGATCACGGGGCGGCGCTGATCCTGCCGGGCTTCGTCGATGCCCATGTCCACTATCCCCAGACCGCGATCATCGCGAGCTGGGGCAAGCGGCTGATCGACTGGCTGAACAGCTACACCTTCCCCGAAGAGATGCGGTTTTCGGACCCGGCCTATGCCCGCGAGATCGCCGCGCGCTACTTCGATCTGACGCTGGCGCACGGCACGACGACCGTCGCGAGCTTCTGCACCAGCCACCCCGAAAGCGTGGACGCCTTCTTCGAGGAGGCCGCGCAGCGGGGCGTGCGGGCGCTGGCGGGCAAGACCTGCATGGACCGCAACGCGCCCCAAGGCCTGACCGACACCGCGATGCGCGCCTATGATGAAAGCAAGGCGCTGATCGCCCGCTGGCACGGGCAGGGGCGGCTTTCCTATGTCATCACGCCGCGATTCTCGCCCACATCGACGCCCGCCCAGCTCGACGCGCTGGGGACGCTCTGGGCCGAGCATCCCGACTGCCTGATGCAGACGCATCTGAGCGAGCAGACCGACGAATGCCTCTGGGTGGCCGAGCTTTTCCCCGAGGCGGCGGATTACCTCGACACCTACGAACGCTTCGGCCTACTGGGCGAGAACGGGCTTTACGGTCATGCGATCCACCTCACCCCGCGCGAGGTCGACCGGCTGTCCGAGGTCGGTGCGGCCGTGGTCCATTGCCCGACATCGAACACCTTCATCGGCTCGGGGCTCTTCGACATGGACGGGCTGAAGACACGGGGGCTGCGGGTGGGCCTTGCCACGGATACCGGCGGCGGGTCGTCGTTTTCCATGCTGCGCACCATGGCGGCCGCCTACGAGGTGGCGCAGCTGCGTCACCGGGCGCTGCATCCGGCCGAGCTTCTGTGGCTCGCCACCGCCGGATCGGCCGGGGCGCTTGGTCTTTCCGGGCGGATCGGCACGCTGGCCGCCGGGAACCGAGGCCGATCTGGTCGTTCTGGATCTTGGATCAACCCCTGCGATCGCCCAACGCGCGGCGCACGCCAGCGATATCTGGGAAGCGGTGTTCCCGACGATCATGATGGGCGACGACCGTGCGGTCGTGGCGACCTATGTCGCGGGGGCGCGTGTGACGGCCCGAGGGATGACCTGATCAGAGCGGTGGCCGCGCCCGAGTCAGTCCGCAGCCGAGCGCAGGATCGCCAGCGCCTCGGCATGAATGCCGGCGTTCGCGGCCGCGAGGATGCGCCCGCCACCGTGGGCCGGCCCCCCTGTCCAGTCGGTCACGACACCGCCGGCAGCCTCGATCACCGCAATGGGCGCGGCGACGTCATAGGGATAAAGGCCGGCCTCGATCACGAGATCGACATGGCCCGCGGCGACAAGCGCATAGGCATAGCAATCCATGCCATAGCGGGTCAGCCGGGCCCGGCTGGCAACCGCGTGAAAGGCGCGCCCTTCGGCTTGCGTCCCGACCTCGGGGAAGGTGGTGAAGACGGTGGCCTCGGACAGGGGGCGGACGGGGCGGGTCTTGAGGGCCTGCCGGCCCTGCGGACCATCGACCCAGGCCCGCCCCGGGCCACCACTGAACCGTTCGCCGATATACGGCTGGTCGATGATGCCGAGGAACGGCCCCCGGCTGTCGGACAGCGCGATCAGGACGCCCCAGGTCGGTGTGCCGCTGACGAACCCGCGGGTTCCGTCGATCGGGTCGAGGATCCAGGTCAGCCCCGAGGTTCCGACATGGTGCCCCATTTCCTCGCCCAGGATGGCGTCCTGGGGACGATGGCGACGGATAAGGGCACGCATCGCGGCCTCGGCGCCACGATCTGCGACCGTGACCGGATCGTAATGTCCGCCCTTGCTTTCGGACGCCAGGCCGGCGGTGCGAAAGTGTGCAAGCGTTTCGGTTCGCGCGACATCGGCCAGTGCCCCGGCGACGTCCCACAGACCGTCCGTGTCAAGATTGTCTCTCACCCTTGCATCCTCTTGCCGCCACCGGAGTTCGGTAGCGGGCAAGCGGATGCCGGGTCAAGCGGTCAGGCCGCGTCGCTGAGAACCCGCGCCAGTTCGAAGAGGCGGCGGCGCTGCGTCTCGGGGATGGCGTAGTAGGTGCGCACAAGCTCCAGCGCTTCCTTGTCGGCAAGGATGTCGCCCGGCATCGGCACGCCGCTTTCGGCATCTTCCGTGAGACCTTCGAAGAAGAAGCTGACCGGTGCATCCAGCGCATCGGCGATATCCCAGAGCCGTGAGGCGCTGATCCGGTTCATGCCGGTTTCGTATTTCTGGATCTGCTGAAACTTGATGCCGACACGCTCGGCCAGTTGCTGCTGGGTCATCCCGACCATCCAGCGGCGGTGACGCACTCGCTTGCCCACATGCACGTCGACGGGATGTTTCATGATGGAATACTCCTGGTGAGACTTACAACCGGTGCAATACTCTGTGTTGGAACAGTGTCGTCGCACAACCTGTCTTTTTGGTCAGGTCAACTGGTCAGGACAGAAATCAAATTATTGAAATATAACGTAAATCTGATAGAAATTTGATTGCGAAAGGTGGCGCCCTTTCAATCTATACGTGTTGCCGATTCCCGTAAAGCGTGTTCGCCCAGATCTTGTGCGGCCGGTGCGGAGGCTGTCCTCCCGGGACCGCTTCGGAGTGGCCTCGCACGCCACCGGGAAGTAGTCAGGACCCACCTTCTGGGAACCAAGGAAAACGCATGAAAGCCCTTGTGATTGCTGAGAAGAATGCGGCTCCCATGGTCACCGAACTGGCCGCCCCCCTGCCGGGGCCGGGACAGGTCGCACTGCGGGTGGCCGCCTGTGGGCTGAATTTCGCCGATCTCCTGATGTCCGCCGGCACCTACCAGGAGCAGCCGGCCTTTCCCCTTGTTCCGGGGATGGAGATCGCGGGCACAGTGACGGCGACCGGTGCCGGGGTCGACCCCGCGCTGATCGGGCGGCGGGTGGCCTCCTTCATCGGGCACGGCGGTCTGGCCGAGGTGGCGCTTGCACCGGCCGACCGTCTGGTGGCGTTGCCCGACGGCATGGCGACCTCCGTCGCCGCGGCGATGCAGGTGGCCTATGGAACCTCGCACCTGGCCCTGATGCGCACCGCGCGATTGCGGAAGGGCGAGACGCTCCTCGTTCTGGGGGCCGCCGGCGGCGTGGGGCTGAGCGCGGTGGAGATCGGTGTGCTGCAGGGCGCGCGGGTGATCGCCAGCGCGCGCGGGCCCGAACGGGGCGCCGTCGCCGCACGCGCGGGGGCGCATCATGTGCTCGACAGCGAGGAAGACGACATGACCGGGAAAGTGCGCGCCCTGGGGGGCGCGGATGTGGTCTTTGACGCGGTGGGCGGGCCCGCGTTTCAGGACGCGCTGCGCGCCACCAACCCCGAAGGGCGTATCCTTCTGATCGGCTTTGCCAGCGGCGCGCTGCCCGAGATCCGGCCGAACCATCTGCTGGTCAAGAACGTCTCGGTTCACGGCTTCTATTGGGGAGGCTTCCTGTCCTTCAGACCGAAGGTGCTGACCGATAGTCTGTCAGAGGTCTTCCGCTGGCAGACCGAAGGGAACATCCACCCCCACATCAGCCATCGCCTTCCGCTGGCCAGAGCCGCGGCCGGGCTTGACCTGCTGCGGTCCCGCGCGGCCACGGGCAAGGTGGTCGTGCAGATTGGAGATCACTGAAGACCCTGATGAACGGGGGACACCCTGGGGCGACAAATCGTGCATAGCCCCAAATCCGAAGCCGTTTACGAATAGAAATTGCCGCCTCGGCGCTCCATGCTCTGCGTCACTGCAGTCGCAGGCAAAGATGCAAGACAACTGCTGCAGTCGGTGCTGTTGTGATCTACCGTTCCGTGGATTCCCTGTTTCGGCCAATACAAAGAAAGGCGCCAGATTATGCAGATAGAACAACACCTTCAGGCCGTGGCGACCCTCTTCTCGCTGGTGAACCCGATGGTGTGCGCGATGATGTTCGCCAATCTGACCTCAGGGCAATCCGTCGCGCAACGGACGTTCGATGCGACACGGGCGATCGCCATCATCGCCGTGGTCCTCCTGATCGCGGCACTGGCCGGCGCCCGGATACTGGGTCTCTTCGGGGTATCGCTGGACGTCTTCTCGGTTGCCGGCGGGTTTGTCCTTGCGTTCATCGGCTTCAACATGCTGGTCGGGTCACGGTCCTCCGACAAGCCGGATCCGGCAGCGCAGGCGAGTGAGCCCACGTCCGGAGTTGCAGCACTTGCGCCAATGATCCTGTTCGCGGCGAGTCCAGGGACGATCACCGGTGTCATCACGATTGCCGCAGTGCATTCGAAGACCGGCATCCCCCTGACAGCAATCGTCGGTGTGGGGATCGTTCTCACGTTTACCCTGATCCTGTTGCTGCTTGTTTCGCGCAAGACAAAGAACGCCGGCACGAAGGCGCCTAGCCTGGCACAGAACATGCTGGGCCGCTACATGGGACTCATCGTGATTGCGATGGGATTCCAGTATGCCCTGACAGGCTACAAGGCGTTCATGGCGGGATAAGAGCCGCGCGGAAAGGCGCGGCGATTGCCGAGCCTTGTACGATCAGGGAATCGCTTGCGGTGCACCAGGCGTTGTTGCACAAGTCTGACGACCGAGGATTCACTTCGCGAATCCATGGCGTTAGACGCGGTACATGAGCAAGCCATCTCCCGCCCGCTATCGCACGACGAACTGGTCCAGCTACAACGCGTCGCTCCGGAAGCGGGGGTCTCTGCTGATCTGGGTCGACAAGGACATGACCTGGCGCGCGCCGCGTGACGGTCGACCCGGACGTCCGGCGGTGTTTTCCGATGCGGCCATACAGTTCTGCCTATCGATCAAAGTCCTGTTCAAGCTGCCGTTGCGCCAGACCGCCGGGATGGTGGCCAGCCTGCTGCGACTGGCCGGGCTGGACTGGCCCGTGCCGGACTTTTCCACGCTGTGCCGCAGGCAGAAGACCCTGGCCGTCCAGGTCCCCTATCGCCGCGCAGATGGCCCGCTGAACCTGCTGGTCGACAGCACCGGGATCAAGTTCCTCGGCGATGGCGAATGGCAGGCGCGCAAGCACGGGGTGCAGGGCCGACGCCAGTGGCGCAAGGTCCATCTGGCCATGGACCCGGCCACATCCGACATCCGCGCCGTGGAATTCACCCCCAGCCGCGACGGCGACAGTCCCGTGCTGCCCGACCTGCTCGGCCAGATCCCCGAGGACGAGCAGATCGGCACGGTCACCGCCGACGGCGCCTACGACACGCGCCGCTGCCACAAGGCCATCATCGAACGCGACGCCGTTCCGATCATCCCGATCCGCAAGAACGGACGTCTTTGGAAAGAAGACTGCCCGGCTGCACGCGCCCGCAACGACACCCTGCGCGCGACGCGATACTACGGGCGGGCGTTCTGGAAACGCTGGACCGGATACCACGCCCGCAGCCGGATCGAGGCGAAGATGCGCTGCCTGAAATCCTTCGGCGAGCGTATCATGGCACGAGACCCCGACCGACAGACCGCCGAAATCCACATCCGCATCGCCCTCATGAACCGCTTCAACGCCCTCGGCACCGCCGAGATCATCCGCGTGGAATGACGTCAGCGGGGTAAGGGGCAGTCACGCCTCAGGCGAGGGTAATGCAACAACGCCTTCCAGACCTCGGGATGGCGCACAGGGATCGAGAAGGTCAGGCTGCGGCGCCAATCCTTCCCGTAGTCCATGAGCATCTCAGTCCCGCGCTTGATGCGCTGATCGACGCAGTAGACATATGCGGCGATCTCCAGAAGATCGATCAGAAGGTCGGGGATGTTGCCGACCATCGAGCGGCTGATGGAGTTGATCCTCAGATTGACGTTCTTGCCGGGGTCGCTCACGTTCATCGCGAGAGCGCCCTCTTCGGATGCCTGCCGCACGCCGCATTCAATCAGGCACCGTTTCACTTTGGCCCCTTCCTGTTCTTGAGCTCGATACTGATCTTTTCGACGGCATACGCCGAGAATTTACGAGCGTCGTTCTTCGATATGTCCTTGCCGTCCCGATACTGGTTCTTGCCGAGCCAGTCCCTGGCGAAGGCGCGCATGATCAGCGCGGCTTCCATGCAATGGCGGCGTATCGCTGAATCGTATGTGGCGAGATCGTGGACCGAGGACACAACGCGATCGGCGCCGACGAGTTCATGCAGGTTTCGATCGACGTAGTAGTGGATGACGCGCTCCACGGTATTTGCGTGGAAGTGGTGGGCCAGAGCACCGAACTTCTCCGGGGACCTCAGTGCAGCCACCGAAGCCTGCACATCGTCCGCCGTGGGGGACCACATTGGCATCCCGGCTCGCACAGCATCGCCGAGCGCGGTGAGTGCTGCCTGACGGGCGATCTCGCCAAGGTCCGTGGCATCCCGATGTTCGCGCCGCTGCACGCGCTCCAGCGCATTGTCGAAGGCAACCATCAGTTCCGCGACTGACGTCGGCCGCTGTGCGCCCATGCCGATCTCGGCGAGAGCCGCCCCGAAGTCCCTCGACGCGGCCGCCTGCGGCAACCTGATGAGCAGCCACAACGCTTCCACGAACACAGGATCCTTCAGGGCACGCTTCAGTGCATCCCGCCCCACTTCGGTGATCTGTTCCACCAAGTGCGCGGTGGGCGTGCCGCCCTTCACCAGATACCTGACGATGTCCGGCAGGTATCGGTGGGTCGGGAGTTTGCCGAGGCGCTGATGTCCCATCGCGCCACCGGATCAGAGGATGAGCCCGGACCGGATCTGGCGCGGACAGGGGGAATGAGCACTCGACAAGAAAAGCAACCTTCCGTTAGAACCACGACAAAGAAAGGAATATGCGATATCCTTTCTCAGGCAACCTGCCAAGGAAAGGATCCTTTTTCAACCATGGCGTTAGCACCGGAGCCATCACGGTTGGGTCAGCGCGTCGCCATCTCGACCGCGGGCGAACGCGCGGAGGCATTCGTGCCTCCCCCTTTGCCACCAGCCCCGCCAGTGAGGATGGACCGGCTCTACCGTCAGCTCGAGCGCGCGAACCGCGCGATCGGCCGGCTGGATGGTGTGACCTCCATCCTGCCCGACACCCCGCTCTTCCTCTACATGTACGTTCGCAAGGAGGCGCTGCTGTCCTCGCAGATCGAGGGCACGCAGTCGTCGCTCTCCGACCTGCTGCTCTTCGAGAGCGAGGAAGCGCCGGGCGTCCCGCTCGACGACGTGCAGGAAGTTTCCAACTACGTCGCTGCCATGAACCATGGCCTCGACAGGATCCGCGAAGGCTTTCCGCTTTCCCTGCGCCTGATCCGGGAGATCCACGCCATCCTTCTTGAAAAGGGACGCGGGAGCACGAAGCAGCCGGGAGAGTTCCGACGTTCGCAGAACTGGATCGGCGGAACGCGGCCGGGCAATGCGCTCTTCGTGCCGCCGCCCCCCGAGAACGTCCTCGACCTCATGTCGGACCTGGAGGCGTTCATCCATACCGACACGCCGGAGATGCCGACCCTCATCAAGGCTGGGCTCGTCCATGTGCAGTTCGAGACCATCCATCCGTTCCTCGACGGAAACGGCCGCCTCGGTCGCCTGCTGATCACCTTCCTGCTCTGCACGCAGGGCATCCTGAAGGAGCCGATCCTGTATCTCAGCCTCTACTTCAAGACGCATCGCCGCCAGTACTACGACTTGCTGCAGCAGGTCCGTGAGAACGGCGACTGGGAGACATGGCTGGAGTTCTTTCTCGACGGCATCGCCGAGACGTCTCTGCAGGCATCAGAGGCGGCGCGAGAAATTCTCGCGCTGTTCGAAGCCGATCGGCGCCGGATCGAGGATCTCGGGCGCCCGGCTGCATCGGCCCTCCGGGTCCACCAGCTGCTTCAGCAGAAGCCGATCATCGGCATTCCCGCAGCGGCGCAGCGGCTTAGCATCTCGCCCCCGACAATTGCGAAGTCGATCCAGCACCTGGAGGACCTTGGCATCGTGCGGGAGGTGACGGGGAAACAGCGCGGCCGGATGTATGTGTACAGCGACTACTTGAGCATCCTCAGTCGAGGCACTGAACCATTGCGGTGACGTGGTCACCGTCTTCACCTTTAGAACCTCGGAAATCGCGATCTGTGAATGACGAAAGAACACGAATTCAAAACATGGCTTGAGCAAGGCGGAGCTCAGACAGAAGCGGGCCGCAATTCGCGGGCTTACGCGATCCGAACCATCGAGCGGAATCTTGCGGCGCTTGGCATGCCACATCGAGATCTCGACGAGGCATGGGAAGCTGACAGGTTCGAGGCGCTGCGCGAGCGTCTACGCAAGATTTGGGAGGATGCCCGAACCGGCGGTCAGGACTACCGGATCCTAATGCCGGACTCCGACAATCCCCACAACAGGCTCTCTAACTGGGGTAGCTGGTTGGGGCAGTACGGGCGGTTCCTGGCGGGTGACCCTCCGGGAGCGGCCAAGGACGCTGATCGGATACGGCAATACGTCCTGGAGCACTACATCGAGCCCGCGCGTGAGGAAGGTCGCGACCACGTCGACGTGCTCGTCCGCGACGTGAACGAAGCACTTGGGCTCAAAGAGGCCTGGCCGAATATCTGCCAAGCTCTGGCCGGCCGAATGTTTCAGGACATGGCGCAGATCCCAGAGCCTGAACGGATCGGGGCCGACCAAAGTTCAGCCACGGTGTTTCGCTTCAAGCTTGATGGAGCCGTTCAGTCCGGTGATGTCCGCCCCTTTGTCCTATTCGATGCTATGGGTGCTCCTTTCCAGCCGGTCAGGAACTTCAACCGCACCACCGGCGTCTCGGCCTTTCGGATCAAGCCGCGGGGCGCCGGCAACAATGCGGATGAGGCGATCGAGACCCAGGACATCGTCGATGTCGCGCGTGCGATGCTCGTCGACGGCCTGCCATCGCGGGTCAAGGCGATCTCCGGTGGGCCCGTCAACTACCTGACCTACGGCGGCGACAAGCTCGTTCGCTATGAGCTGGCCCCGGAGATTGCGCAGGCAATCGGAGTTCCACCACGTGGCGGCGTGAATGGAACGAGCAGCACTGACAACGGTCACGCGACTGACGCCAAGATCCAGAAGGGATTGACCCCCATGAACCTCATTCTCTACGGGCCGCCCGGCACCGGGAAAACCTTTTCCACCTCGGCCGAGGCAGTGCGGCTGTGCGGCGAGCCGGTGCCGCAGGAACGGGCCGAGCTCATGGCAGTCTACCAGAGGCTCGTGGCGGCCGGGCGCGTCGAGTTCGTCACATTCCACCAGTCGATGGCCTACGAGGATTTTGTCGAAGGTCGGCAGCCCATGACCGGGGCGGACGGCGAAGGTGAGGCGGAGTTGGCCGGCTTCCGGCTCGAAACGGTCCACGGGATATTCAGGCGGATCGCGAAGCGCGCGGAGACCAGCCGTGGGCGCTCATCGGGCGATGACATGATCAGGCTGGAGGGCCGCCAAGTCTTCAAGATGTCGATCGGCGAAGCGAACAACCCCGAGGACGCGCACTTGTTCGAGGAAGCGATAGAGGGCGGTTACACACTCCTCGGCTTCGACGACATCGACTGGAGCGATGAGAAGTACGCCAGCCGGGAGGCGATTTTCGAAGCCTGCAAGGACCACCGAGACAGCGGCGGCGACATAAATTCAAGATCCGGATGGGTCCAGATGCCCTTCCGATTCCGGAACTGGGTCCGGCAAGGCGACATCGTAATCGTATCGAAGGGAAACCAGCAGTTCCGTGCCATCGGGGAGTTCGTCGGCGATTACGAGTTCAAGCCACGGCCGGAAGGAGGCTATGCCCACCGTCGCGCGGTGCGATGGCTCTGGGTGGATCGTGACGGGGTAGCGGTCAGCGAGATCTACAGCCGCGGCTTCATGCAGCAGTCGATTTATCTGCTCTACGACAGTGAGCTCAATATTCCGGCGCTCGAGCGCTACATGAACAGTCAGAGGAACGACGGGGGTGACGAACCCGATCAGTTCGTTCTGATTATCGACGAGATCAACCGGGCGAACATTTCCAAGGTCTTCGGCGAACTGATCACCCTTCTTGAGGCCGACAAGCGGCTCAACCAGCCGAATGCGGTACGGGTCCGCTTGCCCTATTCCGGGGACGAATTCGGCGTGCCGTCCAACCTGCACATCCTCGGCACTATGAACACCGCCGACCGGTCGATCGCGCTTCTCGACACTGCACTCCGGCGGCGGTTCACCTTCCGTGAAATGATGCCTGATGCATCCATCCTCGAAGACGCTGCGAAAAAATGCGGGATCGACCTGCCGCGACTTCTCGCCACGATCAACGAGCGGATCGAGTATCTCTACGACCGCGAACACCAGATTGGGCACGCCTACTTCACTGCGTGCAGTTCGCGAGCAGATGTCGACGAGGTCATGCGCCACAAGGTAATCCCGCTCCTCGCGGAATACTTCTTCGAAGACTGGGCCAAGATCGCTGCGGTGCTTGGCGACCTGGAACCGGGCGAAAGTTCGTTCACCGGTGGCTTTCTCAAACGTACGATCCTGAAACCGCCTCCGGGCCTCGAGGACGGCGATGCTGTCGCCCGGTTTCGCTGGCAGGTCCGATCGGTCGATGAGGGCTTCGACTACAGCAAGTTGGTCGGGACATGATCCGCCGCACGATCCGCGAATGGGAGCGCATCGCTTACGGGTCCGGCGACACGGAGATCCCAGAGGCACAAGCAGACCGGCTTGCCGCGGTTGCGCGGGCCTCGACCTTCTCCGGGCGCGGGGGTGAGGGCGTGTTGGAACACGGGCGGAAGGGGCTCCGTGCACGTGGAGTCGTCGGCGTCATTGCCACCTCCGGCTGCCAACTCGAGATACTCCCAAAGATCGAGGGGGGCGGCGAGAGCGAGGTGTCCGATGCGATGCTCCGGCGGCGCCTCATCCACATGCTTGCGGTGACTTACGATCTGCCAATCGAAGCCGGTGCGATGACGCAGCTCGGCTGGCAGCGCGAGACCGTGCTCGAACTTCTGATCCGTCTGTTCTGTGCGAAGCTGACCGACGCGGTTCGGCAGGGGATGCCGCGCCACTACCTCGAACACGAAGATGACTTGCCTGCGCTTCGGGGACGCCTGGACGTGACACGGCAGTTCTCGACGCTCGCGGTCTCGCCACAAAAGCTGGCATGCCGTTTCGATGCTCTATCGCCGGACATAGCGCTGAATCAGGTGATGCGGGCGGCGGTCAGCAAGCTGTCGCGCCTGTCCGGTGCACCGGATAACCAGCGCGCGCTGCGCGAACTGAGCTTCGTTTACGCCGACGTAACTGAAGTTCCTCCGAACGCCCTCCGCTGGGACCGCATCGTGCTGGACCGCACCAATCGTCGTTGGAGGGATCTCTTGTCGCTCGCCCGCCTCTTTCTATCGGACCGGCACCAGCAGACGAGCGCGGGGACCATCGACGGTCACGCGCTACTCTTCGAGATGAACGTCTTGTTCGAAGCATACATCGAACGGATCCTGTCGCGTGCTCTGGCTGGCACGGGCTTCCGTGTGTCGTCGCAAGGCGGCCATCGGGACTGTCTCTACGAAGGCGAGACCGGGCGTTTTCGCACAAGGCCGGACCTCATCATCCGGCAGAGCGAGAGGATCGCGCTGATCATCGACACAAAGTGGAAGCGCATGACGCCACGGATCGACGATCCAAAGCAGGGGGTCAGCCAGGCGGACGTCTACCAGCTCATGGCATATGGCAGGCTCTACGACTGCCCGAACGTCGTCCTGCTCTACCCCCATCATGGCGACCTGCCGCCAGATCCGATCCGCCGGCGGTACTCCATAGCGACAAGCGGCGCGGACGAAACGCTGATCGTGGCGACTCAAGACCTCGCCGGCCAACAGCGAGACCACAGGGATGCCCTTCGGCAGCTCGTCATGGACTGCTTGGCGAGCGAAAGCGCGCAGGAAGCACCCGACCATCACGGCAGCACGGTTTTCGAAGCGATATGAGGGACTTCGGCCCCTTTTACTTCCATAGGCCGATGCTCCACGGCTTGCGCTTAGGATAGAAGACATGGCATGGACAGTAAGAACGCCGCCGGCAGATTTTGGGGACAGAAAGAAGCTTCATTCCTGGATGCGGCGGCAACCACCTGAAGCCGCACGCGTTTTGGCTGCGCGTGCTGCCATGCGGGTCTTGCCCTTCATCCACAGTGATCCGCACTATCAGCCCGAAGATCGACCGGATCGGCGTCTAACCTTGTTTCGAGCAAATGCGATTGCTTTCGCCTACTCCGCTACGCCACCGGACAAGCAGATCGCAAGCGCAGCGGATGCGGTTCGAAGCCTGACCCAGCTGGATGCTCTTCTTTATGGATCCACCAAAGTCGCCTCACGGGCCATTGAGGCAATCTCGTCGGGCTTTCCACTCGACAGCGGTCGCCGAGCCGAAAGTGCGGCAAAGGCGATCACTACATTTCAGTTCCACAAGATTGGAACAGTCGAAGCGGCGGCAGCGGATGCGGCTTCCCTTCACGCTGGCATCAGCACGCTCCGCCTCGCGGCATCACCTCTTTGGCCAAACGGATGTGCTGAGTGGATCATGCAGAGATGGGTCTCGTTTCGTGACGACCTATTCTCGCTAAACGAGCAGTGGGAAGTCTGGACCAATTGGTATGAGGCGCGTCTTGCTGGCGCTCCTTATGATCAAGCACTTGAGCGCGCGCGTGCGATCTACGCCTTTGAGAATCGTCCGCAGACCGTTGCCGTGGTCAACGGAGCCATGGCAAGAATGATCGAGGAGTCATCAGGGGTACCCTGCCCTGATCCCAGAGAAACGCTCAACGCCGACAGTATTCGTCCAAGCCGGAGAGCAGATCGATGCTTTCCCGCCGACCGTGGCTCCCGACCCGAGCAGAGCGAGCATAATTGCGTCGGCACAAGCTGCGCTTTTCGCAGTTATGGATGGCTTCGCTTCCGGCAACGCGGGCGCACAGTTTCCGAAGTTGACCGCATCCCTCAGGCGCTGCCAAGGAGCGCTGGGAGTTGATCCGCAGTCTTTAGATTTGATTGGGCTCGGTGTGCACGCCAGTGTGCTGTCGGGCTATGCGGCTCGTGCGGACGAGTTTTTACTACCAGAAGATGCCGCGCAGCTCACGGCGATTGCGGAACAACTCTCACGCTTTCTTTCCCAGTTCGAGGAGTGGAGCCGGTACGCATCGTCAACAGCTGTGCCGCTTGGTGCTGCTGATGCCGAATTGCAGGCAGTCAGAGACGCCCGTGCTGCGATGGAGCAGCTCATGGCACTTGCACCTGACCTTTTTTCGGATAGGGCAAAAGAAGCGTTGGCAGCGCTCGAAGAGGCTGCAGTGCCCGACAGCGATTTGGGGATCGGCCCTTCTGTCCGTGCCGGGCTCTTGCGCAGCTACTTGCGTGCGGTTCGATCGGCTCTCATTGCGGTTGGCATCTGGGTGCTCGACCAGGTGAAACAGGGCGCCGGCAAAGGAATTCAGAGGGCACCGTTGGTCTAGCTGCCGCAGC
>CAVPWP010000014.1:0-166292 GCA_963709395.1 uncultured Alphaproteobacteria bacterium | reverse complement strand
AGTACACCAACGTCGGCGGGCAGCTTGTCCAGCGCGAGAGCGAAGGGCTTCTTCATCGCTGGGAAAGCCCGGTGAAGATCGAGGTGACATTCGGTCGGACGGTCGATCTTGAGACGCGCGCGAAGGATGGCCGCGCGATTTCCGACTACGCCGACCGCCTTGCCCGGGTGACCGGCCACCCGATCCGGGTGGTGTCGAGCGGCGGCAACTTCGAAGTCTTCATCGTGCACGAGGACGAACGCCGCGAGATGGGTCCCGAGCTGCGCCGCATCATTCCCCGGATCGGGGACAACGCGGTCGAGACGGTCGAGGACCTGCCCCGGTCGTCCTATTGCCTGGTCTTCGCATGGGATCCGCAAAACGATGGCGCCTACACCAAGGCCGTGGCTGTCATCCGCGCCGAACACCCCGACCTCTTCCGGCTGTCCTGCATCCATGAGGAGATCGCGCAGGGGCTGGGCCTGTCCAACGACAGCCCCCTCGCGCGGCCGTCGATCTTCAACGACGACGAGGAATTCGGATTGCTGACAAGCCATGACGAGATGCTGCTTCGGATGCTCTATGACGATCGGCTTGTGCCGGGCATGTCGTCCGATGAGGCGCGCCCCTTGATCGCGGAAATGGCCGACGAGATCATGGGCGGATCGAGCTAGCCCGGTGTCGGCCCTAGTCGCCGCCACACCGCTTCTGGCGGTCGTCGTCGGGATGACGGCGCTGCGCCTGTCGGCGGCCTGGGCGGGGGCGATCGGCCTTGCGCTGGCGTCAGGACTTCTGGTCGCGGGGCTGACGCCGACACCCTTGCCCGGCGGCAGCGTCGATGGGGCGGCAGGAACCGTCGCAGAGGCGCTGTTCTCGACCCTGACGATCCTGTGGATCATCCTGCCAGCCCTTATCCTCTTCGAGTTCCAGAACAGGACCGGCGCGATCCTGCGCATTCGCGCCGCCCTGAGCAGCCTCACGGAGGATCGCCGAATACAGGCCCTTCTCATCGCGTGGTTCTTTGGCCTCTTCATCGAGGGCGCGGCAGGCTTCGGAACGCCGGTGGCGCTGTCGGCGCCGCTGCTGGCGGGCCTGGGCTATCCGCCGGTGCGGGCGGTGGTGCTGGCGCTTCTGGGCCACGCGGCGGGGGTGTCGTTCGGAGCGGTTGGCACACCCACCCTGACCCAGGTGGGTCTGTCCGGCCTCGATCCGCGCGCGTTGGCGGGGACGATTGCACTCCTCAACGTCCTGCCGGGGACGATCCTTCTTCTGGCGACGGTCCGGCTGGCAGGCGATGGCCCGATGAGCCGGGCCGACTACGGCTGGACTGGCTTTGCCGCGTTTGCGTTCTTCGTGCCCTCGGTGGCGTTGGCCGCGCTTGTCGGACCCGAAATCCCAAGCCTTGGCGGGGCCCTCATTGGGGCGGTCGTGTTCGTTTCGGTCCTGACCCGCAAGCGCGGCGGCACCCGGCCCTCCGCGGCAAGGCTTCTGCCCGACCTTGCGCCCTATCTGGCCATCGTCGCGCTGGTCCTTCTGACGCGCCTTGTCGGACCGGTTGCAACCGCCCTGCAGACCCCGACCCTCGCCTGGGAAATGGGCGATGTCTTTCGCGGCAGTTTCCAGCCGCTCTACCACCCCGGCACTGTGCTTTTCGCGGGCCTTGTGCTCGCCGCGTTCTGGACTCGGCGCGCGGGCGCCCTTCCGGCGGCCACACGGGATGCCCTGCGCAGGCTTGTCCCGGTCGCGCTGGCGCTGGCGGTCATGCTGACCCTGTCGCGCGTGATGGTCCATGCCGGACTGATCGGCGAACTTGCGGCGACGGCGGCCCTGACCGGAACGGCCTGGCCGCTCATCGCACCCATGATCGGTGTGCTGGGAACCTTCATCACCGGGTCGGCGACCGCGTCGAACATCCTGTTCACCAACCTTCAGCTCTCCGCGGCATCGGATCTGTCGCTTTCGGCGGTCGTGATGACCGCGGCCCAGGAATTCGGATCGGCGGTGGGGAACGTGGTCGCGCCACACAACATTATCGCGGGCTGTGCCACGGTCGGCCTTGCCGGCCGCGAGGGCGACATCCTGCGCAAGACGGCCCTGCCCGCCCTTCTGGCCCTCGTTCTGGGCGGCCTCCTCGTGCGGGTCTTCGCCGGACAGGGCTGATTCCGGCATGGCCTTCCCCGGCGACTTCGGTAAGATCGCGGGCGTGTGGCAAACCCGTTGACGAAGGGTGCAAGGACCGATGGGCATTTTCGATTTTCTGAGCGGCGAATTCATCGACGTCATCCACTGGGTGGATGACACACGCGACACGATGGTCTGGCGGTTCGAGCGTGAAGGCCACGCGATCAAGTACGGTGCCAAGCTGACGGTGCGCGAAGGTCAGGCGGCGGTCTTCGTTCACGAAGGGCAGCTTGCCGATGTCTTCACGCCGGGTCTCTACATGCTCGAGACCAACAACATGCCGATCCTGACCACCCTCAATCACTGGGATCATGGCTTCCGGTCGCCCTTCAAGTCCGAGATCTACTTCGTCGCCACAAGGCGCTTCACCGACCTCAAGTGGGGCACCAAGAACCCGATCATCCTGCGCGACCCCGAATTCGGACCCACGCGCATTCGCGCCTTCGGCACCTATTCGGTGCGCGTGACCGACCCGGGTCTCTTCCTCACCGAGATCGTCGGCACCGACGGCGAGTTCACGATGGACGAGATCAGCTTCCAGATCCGCAACATCATCGTGCAGGAATTCAGCCGGGTGATCGCCTCGTCGGGCATCCCCGTGCTCGACATGGCGGCGAACACCGCGGATCTGGGCAAGCTGGTCGCCGCCGAGATCTCCGGTCCGATCGCGGCCTACGGTCTGACGGTGCCCGAGCTTTACATCGAGAACATCTCGCTGCCTCCGGCCGTCGAGTCGGCGCTGGACAAGCGCACCTCGATGGGCGTGGTGGGCGATCTTGGCAAGTTTACCCAATATGCAGCGGCCGAGGCGCTGACCCAGCCCGGCGGCGCGGCAGGCGGTTCCATGGCGACCGGCGTCGGTGCCGGAATGGGAATGGCGATGGGGGCCCAGATGGCCCGGCAGGGCCCATGGGGCCCGTCGCCCGCCAGCGCGGCGCCCGTACCCCCGCCGCCGCCTGTCGAGCACGTCTGGCACGTGGCCGAGAACGGTGAAACGAAGGGCCCCTTCTCGAAGGCAACGATGGGGCGCATGGTTTCCGACGGCAAGCTGACGCGCGAAAGCTTCGTCTGGACGCCGGGACAGGACGGCTGGAAGCGCGCCGAGGATGTAATCGAGCTCGCGCAGCTGTTCACGGTCCTGCCGCCGCCGCCGCCGGGCGCCTGAGCCCGCCCCCGACAACCAGGAGATCGCACATGTCCGACCGCACAGGTTACTCGGTCCTTCAGATCGGCCTTCACTGGCTGGTCGCCTTCCTGATCTTCGCCGCGTATTTCGCAAGCGACGATATGGGGGATGCCCTGCGCACGCGGATCGAAACCGGCGCCAGCGGGACGACAGGCAACACGCTGCATGTCTGGCTCGGCGGGGCAGTGCTCGCTCTTGTGGTGGTGCGCATCGCGGTTCGCCTGCTGCGTGGCGCGCCCGCGTCCGCGCCCGAGGCACCGCCGCTTCTCGCCATGGCGTCGAAGTGGGGGCACCGGCTTCTATACGTGCTCATGGTCGTGGTGCCACTTGGTGGCGCAGTCACGTGGTATGGCGGCGTCCGCGACGCGGGCGAGGTGCATGAGGTACTCGGCAATCTCTTGATGCTGATCGTCGCGGGCCATGTCCTGGCCGCAATCCTGCACGAGGCGCTGGCACGGGACGGAACGATGCGGCGGATGTTCCGCCCCGAGGCCTGAGTCCTTCCTCAAGGAGACCCGGCCGCATGACCTTAACGGACACTGCCTCGGCCCAGCCGTCGGCCGGCGGAACCGAAGAGCACCGGTTCCCCTGCGAGACCTGCGGGTCGGACCTGAATTCGACCCTGCGGCGGGGCAGCTTGTGTGCGACCACTGCGGCAATACCGAAGCGATCGTGGGTGGTGCGCGCACGACACACGCCCTGAAGGAACTCGACTTCCGCGCCGCTCTGGCCGATCTGCTGCCCCAGGCCGAGATGGAGGAAACCCGCGTCCTTTCCTGCCCCAACTGCGGTGCGCAGGTGGAATTCGACGGGGCGCTGCACGCGGCCGAATGCCCCTTTTGCGCCACACCGGTGGTCACCGACACGGGCGTTCACCGCCACATCAGACCGCGTGGCATTCTGCCCTTCGCAATGACCGAAAGCGAGGCGCGCGACGCTGTGGGCAAGTGGCTGGGCAATCTCTGGTTCGCGCCGGGCGGCTTGCAGCAATACGCCCGCAAGGGGCGGCGGATGAACGGGCTTTACCTGCCCTACTGGACCTTCGACGCCGACACGAAAAGCCGCTACCGTGGCCAGCGCGGGATCGTCTATCACGAAAGCCGGCAGGTCGTGGTGAATGGCAAGCGCACGACGCAGTCGGTCCGCAAGGTGCGCTGGTCCCCGGCCTCGGGCCGGGTCGCGCAATTCTTCGACGATGTGCTTGTCGTTGCCTCGCACTCGCTTCCCGCCGGGTTCCGCAACGCGCTCGGGGCCTGGGACCTCTCGTCGCTCGAACCCTACCGCCCCGAGTTCCTGGCAGGGTTCCGCGCCGAAGGCTACGCCGTTCCGCTTGATGACGCCTTCGTCGAGGCCCGCGCGGTCATGGACCGGGTGATCGAGCGTGACGTGAAATTCGACATCGGCGGCGACGTCCAGCAGGTGCAGGCCATCGAGACCGAGGTCAGCGGCGTGACCTTCAAGCACATCCTCCTGCCGATCTGGCTGGCCGCCTACAAGTACCGGGGCAAGACCTACCGGATCGCGGTGAACGGCCGCAGCGGACAGGTCGCGGGCGAACGGCCCTATTCCGCGATCAAGATCGCGCTGGCAGTCATCGCTGGGGCAATTCTGGCGGGGGCGATCGGCTATTTCATTGCGCTGGAAGAAGGCATGATCGGTTCGTCGGGCTTCTGACGGCCGAGCACATCATCCGGGCCGACCGAGCTTCATCGCCTTGACATGTCTCGGCCACCCCATGCTACTCGGCACCGGACAAGAAAGGGACCGCATATGATCCTGTGCTGCGGCGAGGCGCTGATCGACATGCTGCCGCGCAAGACCGGCGCGGACGAGGACGCCTTTGCCCCCTATCCGGGCGGCGCGGTGTTCAACACCGCCATCGCGCTTGGCCGGCTGGGACGCGATGCGGGGTTCTTCAGCGGCCTTTCGACAGATCTCTTCGGTGTGATGCTGGCCGACGCTCTTGCCGCAAGCCATGTGTCCGCAGACCTGTCGGTACGCAGCGACCGGCCACCACGCTGGCCTTCGTCCGGCTGGTGAACGGCCAGGCAAGCTATGCCTTCTACGACGAAAACACCGCCGGCGGATGATCGCCGGACGATCTGCCCGAGCTTCCCGATCGGGTGGGCGCGCTTTTCTTCGGTGGGATCAGCCTGGTCGTGGAACCCTGCGGGCACGGCCTACGAGACACTGATGCTGCGCGAATTCCCCCGCCGGGTGACCATGATCGACCCCAACATCCGCCCCGGCTTCATCCGGGACGAAGCCGCCTATCGCGCGCGTATCGACCGGATGCTCGCCGCTGCGGACATCGTCAAGCTGAGTGACGAGGATCTGGGTTGGCTTGAAGGGCCGGGCGGGACTGATGCCCATGTCGCGGCGCTGCTGCGGCGCGGTCCGAAGCTGGTCTGCATCACGCGCGGGGCCGACGGCGTCAGCGGATACACCGCCAACCGGCGCGTCGACGTGGCCGCGGCCCGGGCGCAGGTCGTCGATACGGTCGGCGCCGGCGATACCTTCAACGCAGGCCTTCTGGCCGCGCTCGATCAGGCGGGTGCGTTGACCAAGGACGGTGTGGCATCCCTCTCCGACGACACGCTGCGCGCCGCGCTGTCCCTTGGCGCGCGCGCGGCGGCGGTCACGGTAAGCCGGGCGGGCGCGAACCCGCCCTGGGCGCACGAGCTTTAGCCCGTGCGCGCCGTCGTCCAGCGCGTGACCCGCGCCGAAGTTGAAATCGGCGGCGAGACGGTCGGCAGGATCGGACGCGGCTTCATGGTCCTTGTCTGCGCGATGCGCGGAGATACGGAAGCCGAGGCGGATCTGATGGCGGCGAAGATCGCCAAGCTGCGCGTCTTTCGCGACGCCGACGGGCGCGTGAATCCGGCCATCGGCGACGTGGGCGGGGCGGTCCTTGCGATCAGCCAGTTCACGCTGGCCGCCGACACCTCGCGCGGGAACCGCCCAGGCTTCTCCACGGCAGCCGATCCCGACATCGGGACGCGGCTCTACGACAATTTCTGCAATTCCCTCCGGGCGCAGGGCCTGACGGTCGAGACCGGGCGCTTCGGGGCGGAAATGGCGGTGAGCCTGGTCAATGACGGGCCGGTCACGATTTCGCTCGACACCGAGACCTGGCGCAAGGGCAGCTGAGGCGCGACAGCCCGCGCGCCTCGCGATAAAGTCGTCGATAGGGAGGGCCGCATAATGCTCATGGCCGAAATCATCCGAAAGAAGCGCGACGGCGGAACGCTGAGCGAGGCCGAGCTTGGCTTCGTCGCCGACGGCATCACCCGGGATACCGCCAGCGAAGGCCAGATCGCCGCCTTCGCGATGGCCGTGTTCTTTCAGGGCATGGCGCGCGACGAAGCTGCCGCCTTCACCCGCGCGCTCCGCGATTCGGGCGATGTGCTGGACTGGTCGGATCTTCCCGGGCCGGTGACCGACAAGCACTCGACCGGCGGGGTGGGCGACAATGTCTCGCTCATGCTTGCCCCCATCGTCGCGGCCTGTGGGGCCTATGTGCCGATGATCTCGGGCCGCGGGCTGGGCCATACGGGTGGCACACTCGACAAGATGGACGCGATCCCGGGCTATGCCTCGCAGCCCGATACCGCGCAGTTCCGGCGCACGGTGGAACGGACGGGCTGTGCGATCATCGGTCAGACGGCAGCCCTCGCCCCGGCCGACAAGCGGCTTTACGGCATCCGCGACGTGACGGCGACGGTGGAATCGGTGCCGCTGATCACGGCGTCAATCCTGTCGAAGAAGCTGGCCGCGGGGCTGCAATCGCTCGTCCTCGACGTGAAATGCGGCAATGGCGCCTTCATGGATGCGCCCGAAACGGCGCGGGAGCTGGCCGAAAGCCTGACCGGCGTGGCGCAGGCGGCGGGCCTTCCGTGCCACGCGCTCATCACCGATATGAACCAGCCGCTGGCAACTGCGGCTGGCAATGCCGTCGAGGTGGCGAACGCGGTGGCCTTCCTGACGGGCGCGGCGCGGGACGCGCGGCTTGAGGCGGTCACGCTGGCGCTTGCGAGTGAAATGCTTCAGCTGGCGGGGATTGCCGCGACCGACGAGGAGGGGATGGCGCGTGCCCGCGACGCTTTGGAGTCCGGCAAGGCCGCCGAGGTGTTCGGCCGGATGGTGACGGAACTGGGCGGGCCTTCGGACTTCGTGACGCGCTACCGCGATCACTTGCCGGTGGCACCGATCGTCCGCCCGCTCGTGGCCGAGCGGTCGGGCTACGTCGCCGGGATCGCCACGCGGGATATCGGCCTTGCCGTTGTCGAACTGGGTGGCGGGCGTCGCAAGGCGTCGGACACGGTCGATCCGCGCGTGGGCGTCACCGGGCTTTTGCCCCTTGGCGCCGAGGCCGGACCGGATCAGCCGCTTGCCATGATCCACGCCGCAGACGAAGAGAGTGCGGCGCGCGCGGCGGCCCTGCTGGGCGCGGCCTTCGCGGTGTCGGATATCGCGCCGGCCCCGGCGCCGGTCATCCTCGAGCGGATCGGCTGACCGGGCGTCTCAGCATGTCCTTCGACGCAAGAAGCGCGCCGGCGGTGATCAGCATGCAGGCGGCGGCGATGGTCCAGGTGGCGGCGCTGACCCCGGCGGCGATCAGGATGAGCGTCGACAACAGGGGCGCAGCATAGCTGGCGGCCCCGAGCACCTGGATGTCGCCAAGCTTGACCCCGCGGTCCCACAGAAAGAAGGCAAGGCCCAGCGGGCCAAGTCCCAGCCCGACGATCGCCAGCCATTCGGTCGCCGAGGCGGGCGTCACCCACTCTTCGAGCCAGAGGTGACACAGTGCCGACAGAACGGCGGCGGCCAGGCAGAACCCCGTGACCACGTCCGTGGGCACCCCGGCAAAGCGGCGCGACAGCACCGAATAGCTTGACCAGACAAGGGCCGCGGCCAGAGCAAGGCCATACCCCGCCGCGTGTGTGGGATCGAGCGCAAGCCCCCTGCCCCCGGTGACGATCAGTGCCGCCCCCGAAAAGCCAAGCAGCGCCCCGGCGACATGGAACCAGCGCAGACGCTCGCCGGGCAGGAGCGTCGAGAACACCACGATCAGCAGAGGCCAGAGATAGGCGATCAGGCTGGCCTCGACCGGGGGGGCGGCGCGGAGCGCCGAGAAATAGAGGAAGTGATAGCCGAAAAGCCCCCCGACCCCCAGCGCCCAGACCGGCCAGGGTTGGCGAAAGCTGCGAATCGCACCCGGCCGGTGCATCAGCGTCAGCAGACCGACACCCCCACCCACCGCAAAGCTCATCGCGGCAAGCTGGAACGGCGGCACGCTGCCGCTGAGATTTGTCAGAAGCGCCAGCAGCGCCCAGAGCAGCACCGCTCCGAACCCCGCAAGCGTGGCCGCGCCCTGCGTCATGGCGTGGCGGCGCGGGTGGCGAGGCGGATATCGGTCACGCCCGCTTCGGCAAGCCTGCGCAGCAGCACCGCGACCTCACGCGCGGGCACGGCCCCATCGGCGCGCAACTCAAGCGGCCTGTCGCCGCGCGCGGAAAGGGCTGTCATCGCCGCCTCGCCGCGCAGATCGCGCCACGCGATCTCACCCGTGGCGGATACGTAAAGGGTATCGTCAGCCTCGGCCCTGCCGGACGCCTGTCCGGTTTCGGGCGGGCGCACCTCGAAGGGCGGCGCGGGAGCGAGCTCGGAGGAGATCATGAAGAAGATCAGCAGCAGGAAGACCACATTGATCATCGGCACGACGCTTTCCTGCCGCGCGCGTGTTCGGGGGGCCGGAAAGCGCATCGGCCCTACTCCGCCACCACCAGCCGGGTGAAGCCCGCCGTGCGCAGCCCCTCGATCACGTCGACAAGGCGTTGAAGATCGACGCCCTCGGCCGCGCGCAGGACCACCGCGTCGTCAGGTGTTTCGGTCAAGGCGCCCAGTTCCGCCGCCAGCGCGGCCGCGTCCATCGGCACACCGTTCAGGCTGATCCCCTCCGCGGCCACGACCACCAGACGGGGCGGGCCGTCGTAGGCCCCTGCCCCCGGCTGCGACAGCGGCACAGACCCCGTGATGCCGAACCGGGCGGCCAGCATGAAGAACACCAGCAGAAGGAACACCACGTCGATCATCGGTGTGAGACTTGGCCGGCGGCGGGGACGCGGGGCGGCGAAGGCGAACATCAGAGGCGCCCTCGGGAGGTAAAAACACGCGTGGCCGCGTCCTCCATCCGGGCCTGAAGCCGTTCGATCACGCTGTCGAACCAGGTCAGCGCGACGGAAGCCGGAATGGCGACGGCCATGCCGGCCGCGGTGGTCAGCAGCGCCTCCCAGATCCCGCCGGCAAGGGCCGCAGCGTCGGCAGCGGAGCCGGCGGTTTGCAGGGCCTGAAAGGCGTCGATCATGCCCAGGACCGTCCCGAGCAGCCCCAGAAGAGGCGCCACCGTGACCGTCAGATCAAGGATGCGCAGGCCGGATCGCGCATCGGCAAGGTGTCCGCGGGCTACGCGCTCGGTCTCTTCGCGCGCCTGCGCCTCGGTCATCGCGGGGTCGCTGCGGGCGCGGATCGCGGTGGCCACGACCTGCCCCAGCGGATCGGAAAGCCCGCGCGCGGCGGCGTCAGCCTCGGTCGTCCGCCCGGCAACCCAATGGGCCACCGCGCCATCCGCGGCAGCCGACCAGATGCCCCCGGCCCCGAACCGCCAGAGTTTCCAGAGCGTGACGGCCAACGCGAGCACGGACAGCGCCGCGATCGCCCAAAGCGCGGCACCGCCCCGGTCAAGCACATCGAAGAGCGCGGCGAAGGTCATGGCTCGCCCCTAGACGATGCCGCGGCGATGGGCAATGTCCGCCATGGCCACGCTCATGCCGGGACGCGCGCGGCCATGTTGCGGTTGTGCGCCTCGATCGCTTCCTCGACATCCTCGAAGTACACGAGCCTGCCCGCATCGAGTACCGCACCCGACGTGCATATCTGCCGAAGAAGCCCCACCGAATGCGACACCACGATGGCCGAGCTTTCCTCCAGCCGGGAGCGCAGGATCTGTTCGCTGCGCACCCGGAAGGCCGCGTCGCCCACGCTGGTGACCTCGTCGATCAGGTAGGTGTCGAAGCGGATCCCCATCGAGACCCCGAACGCGAGCCGCGCCCGCATGCCCGCCGAATAGGTTCGGAACGGTTGATAAAAATGGTGTCCGAGTTCGGCGAACCCGGCGACGAAAGCCTGAAGCGCATCGGTGTCGACACCGTATATCCGCGCAACGAACCGGACGTTCTGCGCCCCGGTCAGGTCTGGATGGAAGCTGCCCGCGAAGCCGACGTTCCACGAGATCGTGCCATCCGAGATCACCTCGCCCGAGGTGGGCCGCATCACACCGGAAATAATCTTGAGAAGGCTTGATTTTCCGGCCCCGTTCCGACCCATCAAGGCGACTGAGCTTCCGGTCGGGAACGTCACAGTGATGTCCCTGGCGATTTCCGTCGGCACACCGTTGACCATGTAGGTCTTGGAAAGGTTCTGCAGCCGGATCACCGCCGCCAGCCCTCTAGCGACGGTCGCGCAGGCTGTAGAAGATCAGGACCGCGATCGCCCAGCCCGTGACCAGGAAAAGCCCCGCCAGCCCGACAAGCGTCAGCCGTTGTGGAAACTGCGAGGTCTCGGCGAGCGTTGGGCGAATGTAGGGGGCTAGATACCGGCTTTGCCGCCGCGCCTCGGCCAGGGCGGCATCATAGGCCGCAAGCGCCGCCACATAGGCCTGCTCGGCAAACTCGCGGTCGACCAGAAGCCGCTCGAACTCGGAGATCAGCGTGGCGTAATCCTCGCCGTCGCCGGTGACGGCGCCGCCGACACCCAGCTTGCGACGTTCCTCCGCGATGCGGTCCTCGATCACACTGATGCGGGCCTCGGCCTGGGCGATGCGGGGATCGCTTTCCACGGTACTGCCGCGCAGGAGGTCAATCTGGATATAGCTCTCGGCCAGCTGGGCCTGCAGCGTGTTCACCAGCCCCATCTGCCCGGCGATGTCGGCGGTGGGATCGACAATCTGGGTGCGCGACCGGAACTCGGTCAGCCGCTCGCGCGCGACCTTGAGCCGTTCGATGGCGCGGTCGAGTTCTTCCCGAGCAAATCGCGTGGCATCGTCCCGCGCGATGGCAGAAAGCTCGTTCACCAGGATCGAGCTTTCCTCGAGCACGGCGGTCGCGATGGTCCTGGCATCCTCTGGATCGAACGCAAGCATCCGCAATTCGATCAGACCGGTCGAGCTGTCATAGGCGATGCGGGTCATGCGCGACCAATGCGTCACAAGATCCTCGATCGATCCATCCGGATCGAAGGCGAAGACCGGGTCGCCCTCGGCGCGTGCGTAAAGCCCGCGCAGGTCGAGACGGCGGTCCAGCGCCTCGACCAGTTCCTGGCTCTGGATGTATTTGTAAAGGATGTCGGTGTCGGTGCTGCCCCCGCCCGAAAGCTGCGCCACACCGCCCAGAAGCTCGATCCCCGAGGAGACCTCCTCGGTGCGCACGGCGAAGGCGACGGTCGACGCATACTGGTCCCGCGCGATACCATAAAGATATCCGGCGGCAAGAAGAACCGGCAGAACCACGACCAAAAGAAAGCTCCCCGCGATCCAGCGGTGCCGCGTGCGAATGCGCGCAGATCCGCTTGGCGCCGGGACGACGCTGAGGACCGCTGCATCGGCAGAGGGTTGTGTCCCCGGCCGCGTTTGGGATTTACTCGCCTGCGTCAAGGTCTTGCGCCTTTCGCGCCATCGGTCGTCCGGTGCGCCTGATCCTAGCCGCATGAGGTGCGCGTGAAAACAGGGTTCTCGTCATCGCCTCCCGCAACCGGGACTTTCCTGCGGCCGGCGCGACGATTCGCGTCGCTCAGGACGATCGTTGCGATGATGCTGCGCGAGATGGTCACGACCTATGGACGGTCGCCCGGCGGCTATCTCTGGGCGATCCTCGAACCCGTGGCCGCGATCGCGCTGCTGTCGATCGCCTTCTCGCTGGCCTTCGCGCAACCGTCGCTCGGCAGCAGCTTTCCGCTGTTCTACGCAACCGCCTACCTGCCTTACATGCTGTTCCACGACGTGGGCAACAAGGTCGCCGCCTCGCTGAGCTTCTCGAAGCCTCTGATGGCCTATCCGGCCGTCACCTATGTGGATGCGTTGTTGGCCCGGTTCATCCTGAACACGCTGACCCATATCATGATCTTCGCGATCGTCATGACGACGCTGGTCCTGACGCTTGACACGCAGGCTGTGGTGGATCTTCCGGCGGTGCTCAACGCGCTTTCGATGGCGGCAGCGCTGGGGCTGGGGATCGGAACGCTGAACTGCTATCTCATGCTGGCCTTCCCTGCCTGGGAGCGGCTCTGGATGATCCTCACGCGGCCGCTCTTCATCCTGTCGGGCGTGTTCTTCCTGTTCGAGGACGTGCCGCCGGAATTCCAGACGATCCTCTGGTACAATCCACTCTATCATGTCACCGGAGCGATGCGGGAGGCGTTCTATGCCACCTATGACGCCACTTATGTCAGCCCGGTATATGTCTATGCGGTCGCGGCGGTGACGATGGTCTTCGGCCTGATTGCCTTGCGCAACAGCCACAGCGAGCTGCTGCTCTAGCCGGATTGGAGACGGGGCGTGCGGAATGATCGGCAAGGTGGGGCGGCATGTCACCTGACGGGATGAACACCACCTCCCCGCACCTTACTGCCTTGCGCGAGGCGCGGGGCCCCGGTCATGTCGTTATCCTTCTGGCCCTTTTCCAGGGCGCGGCGCAGTTGCGCGAACAACTCGACAGCCTTGTCGCTCAGACCCACGCCGACTGGTCGCTGATCGTCAGCGACGACGGATCGACCGACGGCGGGCCCGAGGTGTTGCGGCAATTCGCCCGTGATCACACCTGTCGGGCCATCACGATGATCGATGGCCCGCGCATGGGGTTCGCGCAGAACTTCGTGCACCTTCTGCGTGCGGCCGACCCCGACGCGCCGTTCGTGTCCTTCTGTGATCAGGACGATGTCTGGCTGCCGGAAAAGACCGGGCGCGCGGTCAAAGCGCTTCGCGCTGTCCCGCCCGAAGTCCCGGGGATGTATTGCGGACGCACGCTGCATTGCGACGAGGACCTCGCGCCCCTGCGCCCATCACCCCTCTTCAAGCGGCCACCCGTCCTTCCGCAACGCGCTTGTTCAGAACATCGGCGGCGGAAACACGGTCGTTCTGAACAACGCCGCCTTGCGGATGCTGGCACCTGCCAGTCTGCGGGTCGAAGGCATCGTTTCGCATGACTGGTGGATGTACCAGATGGTGACCGGCGCGGGCGGCAGCGTGATCTACGAACGCGAACCCGGCCTTCTCTACCGTCAGCACGCCGGAAACGCCGTGGGCGCGAACGGAACCGCTCGTACCGCGCTGCAGCGTCTGGCCAGGGTGATGGAGGGGCGGTTCCGCGACTGGAACGACCAGAACCTGGCAGCCCTGACGGCGAACGCCGACATTCTGACGCGTGAGAACCGCGCAGTGCTCGAAACCTTCGCCGAGGCACGCGAAGCGGCGGTTTTTCGACGCCTTCGCCTTCTCTCAAGGATCGGGCTGCACCGGCAGAGCCGTCGTGACAACCTTGCCTTCTGGCTCGCGGCGCTGACCGGGCGTGTCTGAAAGCGGATGATTGCACGCAAGCAGTGCTTCCCGGTTGCCTCGGGATCAGGCACACGGCAGGCTCGCGCCGGATGTCGATGGCCGGACGGGCGGAACGTGACGGACCAACGTGCTTGAATTCCTGCGCCGCGCTGGGGCGGTCTATGACCGCTTCCGGCGAAACCGTCTTGAGATCGCGCGCGGCCCTATCCGACTAGAGGGGCCGGAAGGTGCAGACATCGGTTTTCTTGACAGGGTGGTTTTCGCGCCAGGCGACGTCGAGATTGTCGGCTGGACGCGGACCGAACGGATAACCCTGCGAACCGGTGCGGCTGTGTCTTCCCTTCGCCCAGCCATGTCCCGTGCCGATGTCCCGGGCGGGGTCGCAGATGCAGCACGCGGCTTTTCGGCGCGCCTTGCACAAGGCGGGCACCCTGTCGAGGCGCAGATCTCGGCCAACGGGAGCGATTACACCACGCGCGTCCCTCTGCCGGGCCTTGCCGGGCGGCTGATCGCCGAAATCCGGGTGGCGATGCTCTTCGCCGCGGTTCTGCTTCGGCACCTGCCGCAGATGCGCGACTACCTGCTGCGCGAGGATCAGGCCGCCGGAAACCTCTTGCGCGCGCAGACCGGGCTTTTCGGGGACAATCATCTGCGTTTGCTGTCGACCGAGATATTCCGAACCGACGCGGCGTCCGAAACGCATCGCCGATCAATGCGGAGATCGTCGTGGTCCTGCCCGTCTACGGTCAGGTCGCGATGGTCGACACCCTGCTTGCGCGGCTGGCGAGGGAAACAGTCCCGCCTGACTTCAGCGTGGTCGTCATTGACGATGCCTCGCCCGAACCCGAGATGGGACCGATGCTCCGGCGCTGGCGCGACACTCACCCGGCCCGTTTCGACATTGTCACGCACGAGCGCAATCTTGGCTTCGTCGCCGCAGCGAATACGGGGCTCTCGCGCGCGGTCGAGAGAGGCGCGCACGCGGTCCTGCTCAATTCCGACGCGCTGCCACCCGAAGGCTGGCTTGGCCGGCTGATCGCTCCGATCCTTGCCGACGCGTCGATTGCGAGTGTCACCCCCTTTTCGAACGACGCCGAGATCTTGTCCGTTCCCGACATCGGCCGCCGCTCCGTGATCGGTCTGGCTGTCGGCGAGGCCATCGACCGCAAGGCGCAGATCCTGGCACCGGACCGATCGACCGTCGAATTGCCCGTCGGCATCGGCTTCTGCATGGCCATGAACATCCGGTTTCTCGAAGCGGTGCCCAGCTTCGACACCATCTTCGGCCGGGCTACGGGGAAGAGGTGGACTGGTGCCGAAAGGTCAGTGCGCTTGGTGGCCGGCATGTTGGTCTCGCCTCCCTTTTTGTCCATCACATCGGCGGGGCAAGTTTCGGCAGCGCCGAAAAGACGCGCCGAGTGACGGAAAACAACGCACGCATTTCCCGGCGATATCCGCGCCACGATGCCGAGGTCCAGCGCTTCATCGAAACCGACCCCGCCTTCGACCAGCGATTTGCATTGGCGCTGGCGCTTGCCGGCGCAGAGACCGACAAGGCAGTCCACGTTATCGTGGCACACAGCCTTGGTGGCGGGGCTGAAACCTGGTTGCGATACCATCTGGAAGAGCGGCGTGCGGCAGGCGAAAGCACCGTTGTCCTTCGGGTCGGTGGCCCATTGCGCTGGCGCATCGAACTGCACAGACCCGATGGGACGCAGGCCGCGGGTGCCGACTCGGAGGACGATGTCGCGGCCTACCTGTCGATGCTGCCGCGCTCGCGCGTCGTCTATTCCTGCGGGGTCGGAACGCCGGATCCGAAGGGCATGGTGTCGATGATGGACAGCTTGGCGAAGGGAGACGGGCATTCTGCCGAAGTTCTCTTTCACGATTTCTTCCCACTCAGTCCGAACTACACACTTCTCGGACCGAGGGCGTCTTCGAAGGAGTCCCGGACCCGAATTCCACTGGCGCAGAGCATCATTGGCCTGGTCTCGCAGGACTGAGCGAGCCGCTTTCGCTGGCCGACTGGCGGGCAATGTGGAGACCGCTCCTTGAAAGGGCCGACCGTCTGCGCGTCTTCTCGACCGACAGCGCCCAACACGTCGCCTGCGCCTATCCAAGCCTGACCGAGCGCCTCGAGATCGCACCGCACCATCTGCGGCAGCGCCCGCCAAGGCTGACACCCCCCGCCGGATCTTCGAAGGTCATCGGCGTTCTCGGCAATCTCAACCGGGCGAAGGGGGCTCAAGTGGTCGCATCCCTTTCCGAAGTCCTAGCCGCTGGCGCCGCGGGGCCGAAGCTGGCGCATCTGGGACAGCTTGACCCGGCCTATCGGATCGCGCGCGGCCATGTGCGGCACGGTGCATACAGGCTGGCCGACCTGCCTGCACTCGTCGCCCGCTATCGCATTTCCTGCTGGCTGATGCCGTCGGTCTGGCCGGAGACGTTTTCCTTCACAACGCATGAAATGCTGGAGACGGGCCTGCCGGTCTTCTGTTTTCCGCTGGCGCCCAAGCCGAGGCAATTGGCAGGGCCGAGAACGGCCATATCCTGACGCCGGTCCCGCCGACGCCCGCGGTTTGGCGGCAGAAATCTCGGGAATCATGGGGTGGTAGGACCGCGAGAACAGAAAGGACCGGTTATCCGAACAACCGCGCGGTCTCATCCTTGCCCAGCGCCGCAGTAAGCTCGCGGGACATCTCGGGCGTCAATACCGGGGATGGCAGCGGCGGAGTGGCCTGGCTGCGGGTCAGACTCCAGCTGCCCGATGTCGAAAAGCGCACGCCCGCCCAGAAACCTCTCAGACAGGGCCTCGTAGTCGGCCAGGTTGTCAGCAAGTATCGCCGCGCGGGTTCGGGGATCCATTTCAAATCGAGGGAAACGAGGATCGTCCAATTCGAGCGCCCGGGCCACCAGCCGCCGTTTGCTTCGCTCCGGCAGACCCGACCGCTGCAGGCGGTCGATGATGGAAAGCGTGTTGGCCGTCGGCGACGGATTGCACGACATGGATGGAAGCCGTAGGCCATGCGTTTCCGTCACACCGACGAGCGACAGGAAATCCGCGATAACCACCGTCGGCGGCTCGTTTTCACGGTATGGGCGAAGGATGATGCGATCCTCGCCAAAGACGTTGACCCAGGCGTTTACAAGTTCGAGGTAGGACAGATGCTGGTTTCTCACCTTCTTTTGGAACGCGAGGAAGTTCTCGAAATTACTGTCCCATTTGGGATCATGGGCCGACTTGATCGCTTGCGCATAAAGTGAGCTGAGCCACGCATCGTGTCGCCTCAAGTAGATCACGATGCGGGGCTTTTGCGCCCCGAAGAACGATTTCACCCGTGCCAAATCACGACGAAGCACGAAGAACTCCGAACTCATCACCGCCGCCCGCGGATCGGCCGCTCCGATTTCGGCCCAGAGATCCGCGGACAACGCCCCGATCCGCGCGTCGTCGGGAGTGAGGAACTGCGGGTCGTTGGTGAAGCCGAGCCCCTCGCTCAGGTCATAGTGACTGTTCCCGCCCCTCCCACGCTGCCCCAGCCCGGTTCGGGGCCAAAGCACCGAATGCTCGCTCAGGAGCTTGTCGTGATTGTCGGCGAAAAAGTCCTGGATCGCGGTCGACGCGGTCTTGTTCATGCCGATGTGCAGGTAAAGGTCCAAGCTGGCCCGCCTCGCTCCCAATGTCCGTCCGGTCCGATGCCCGTTCCGTCCGCTCCTAACCGGTCACCGCGTCGTCTAGGGCACTTGCCTCAGGCCACAAGTGAACGGTTCCGCGTGCGCCCGACTTGCCATGACGGCTGGCCTGCATCAAAACCGGCGCGACATCCTGCAAGGGGTTGTTGCGCTACAGCCGCAGTGCGGGCGAAACGCCCTGCCCAGGCGACAGGACTGGAAACGGGCGCTAAGCTCCGCGCCTGACGAGAAAAATGAGGCGACGTGACGAACGCACGGACAGACAGGTCGGCCGCTCCTGCCAACGAAATCACCGAGATCCGCAGACGCGGCCTTGGTCTGATCGTCATTGCCTTCGTTTTCAGCGTCTTCGTGAACCTGCTGATGCTGACCGGACCGCTTTTCATGCTGCAGGTCTATGACCGGGTGCTGTCCTCCCGATCGGAAGAGACGCTTCTGGCGCTGACGATTCTGGTCGCGGCGCTCTATGCGCTCATGGGGGCGCTCGACTACGCGCGGGGCCGGGTGCTGGCCCGGTATGGCGCACGGTTCCAGTCGGCGCTTGACGGGCGCGTGTTCCGGGCGACGCTGGTGCCGGGAAAGGCCGAGCGCAAGCATCAGCTGACCGCGACAAGCGATGTCGAGGCGGTGCAGTCGCTTTACGCCTCGCCCGCGTTCACCGCGATCATGGACGCGCCGTTCACCCCGCTCTTCATCGTCGCGATCTTCATTTTCCACCCGCTTCTGGGATGGGTGGCGGTGGGCGGCGGTGCGGTCCTGATCGTGGCCACGCTGCTGAACCGCATGCTGACCCGGAGAAAGCTCGAGGCCGCACAGGTCGCCTATGAAGAGGCAAAGCGCTTTTCCGACAATGCCCGACAGGCGCGCGAGGTCATCCGCAGCCAGGGCATGCTGCCCGCTGTCGCCGCGCGCTGGACCGACAAGCGCACGGTGGCGCTGAACGACGCCATGAGTGCCGCCGACCGCACCGGCACCTTCGGGTCGCTGTCGAAAAGCCTGCGCCTGTTTCTTCAGTCGCTGATCCTCGCCGTGGGCGCATGGCTGGTCCTGCAGGGGCAGGTCACGGCGGGGGCGATGATCGCGGCTTCGATCCTGCTTGGCCGGGCGCTTGCGCCGATCGAACAGTTGCTGGCCCGCTGGCCGCAGATCGAACGGGCGCGCACAGGGTTGAAATCCCTGCGCGCATTCCTTGCCGCAGCCCCCGAACCCGAGGCGCGCACCGCCCTGCCCCGGCCAGAGGCCCGGCTTGCGGTGCGCAACCTGTCGGTCGTCGCCGGCGAGGATCGCCACCCGATCCTGCGTTCCCTCAGCTTCGAGCTTGAACCCGGTCAGGCGCTTGGCGTGATCGGGCGCAGCGGGTCGGGCAAGACCACGCTGGCGCGCGCCATTGTCGGTCTGCAACCGGTGGTCACAGGCGAGATCCGCCTGGGTGGCGCGCTTCTCGACCAGTATGCGCCCGAGACGCTGGGCCGCCACATCGGGTACCTGCCGCAGGACCCGATGATGGTCGATGGCACGATCGCCGAGAATATCGCGCGCATGTCGCTGACGCCCGACAGCGCGCGGGTTGTCGCCGCGGCGAAAGCCGCCAAGGTGCATGAACTGATCCTTGGACTTCGGCAGGGCTACGACACGCCGGTCCGGGGCAATCAGGTCGAGCTCAGCGGCGGGCAGAAACAGCGCGTGGCGCTGGCGCGGGCGCTCTACGAGGATCCCGTGCTTCTGGTTCTGGACGAACCGAACTCGGCCCTCGACATGGAGGGAAGCGAGGCGCTGAACGGCGCGATCCGGCACATGAAGGCCGAGGGCAAGGCCGTGATCGTGATGACCCATCGCCCCACGGCGATTTCGGAATGCGACAGCCTGCTGGTGCTTGATGGCGGGCGCATCACCGCACAAGGGCCGCGCGACGAAGTGCTGCGATCAATGGTCAAGAACGCCGCCGACGTGCAGCAGGCCATCACACGGAAGGGCGCATCATGAGCGCGCCGGACAACAAATGGTCGGCCCGCGCGCCGATTGCCGTGGGTGTGCTTGCCCTGATCGTGCTGGTGGGCGTCATCGGCGTCTGGAGCGTCCGGACCACGCTGAGCGGCGCGGTCATCGCCAGCGGTACGATCGTGGTCGAGAACAACCGCCAGGTCGTCCAGCATCCCGACGGCGGGGTCGTGGGGGCGATCGAGGTGCGCAATGGCGATATCGTCGAGGTCGGCCAGACCCTGATCCGGTTCGACGACAGCGTTCAGCGCTCCGAGCTTGCGATCCTCGACACGCAGTTGATCGAAATCCAGGCGCGCAAGGCGCGGCTGGATGCCGAGGCCCGCGCAGCCGATGAGATCGTCTTTCCCGAGGCGCTTCTGACAACGGCGGAAACCAACCCCGAGGCCGTCGCGCAGATCAGGGGCCAGGAAGAGCTGTTCAAGGCGCGTTCGGCGACGCTTGATCAGCAGCGCCAGCAACTGGGCGAACAGATCCTTCAGATCGAAAACCAGATCGAGGGAACGCAGGCGCAACTGGCGGCACTTGGCACGCAGGAAGAGCTGATCGAAGGCGAACTGGCCGACCAGGAATCTCTGTTCGAACGCGGCCTCGTGCCCGTCGGCCGGGTGATCGAGCTGCGGCGCGAGGCGGCGCGGCTGGCTGGCGAGATCGGCAAGCTGACATCGGACGTCGCACAGCTGCGCGGACAGATCGCCGGGATCGAGATCGAGAAGCTGCGCCTTGCGGCAGCGCGGCGGGAAGAGGCCATCGTCACGCTTCGCGACATCCAGTTCCGCGAGATCGAGCTGACTGAACGGCGACTGAGCCTGGTCGAGCGGTTGTCGCGGCTCGACGTGCGGGCCCCTGTATCGGGCGTGATCTACGGCCAGCAGGTCTTCGCCGTTCAGTCGGTGGTGCAGGCGGGCGCGCCGATCATGTATATCGTGCCGCAGGACCAGCCGCTTCTTGTGCAGGCCCGGATCGATTCGGTGCACATCGACCAGATCCGCCTTGGCCAGGAGGCGGTGTTGCGCTTTACCGCCTTCGATCAGCGCCGCACGCCCGACATGACCGGGCATGTGTCCGCCATATCGGCCGATGTGCTGGTCGATGACCGGACTGGCGTGAATTTCTACGAGATCCAGTTGCTTCCGACCGAAGCAGACCTGCCGAAGCTCGAAGGACAGGTCCTTCTTCCGGGCATGCCGGTCGAAGCCTTCATCCGCACCGACGACCGCACGCCGATCTCGTATCTCACGAAACCGCTGACCGACTACTTCAACCGCGCGTTCCGCGAAAGCTGAGGCCGCGCGGCGGAGGCAAGGCTCGGTGTTGCGAGAGGACGGGTCAGGATCCCGGATGACTGCGCGGCCTCCCGCCCGTCACTCTGCACGGGGCGGCGCGCGTCATGCCAGAGCCGACCCGCACGCCGTCCCGGCAAAGGAATGACCCGGGCGACGGTCAGGTAGATGACATAGGCATCAAGGGCGAGACTGCGGCGACGGTGGTAAATCCGGTCGATGCGGAGTTTCACGGGAAGGCATCGCCGCAGGTAGACAGATTCCGATTCGGCCGGAGTGCGGCAATGGGCAAGCAACCGCTCTTCCCGCGTGCAGACCATGACCGTGGCGAGGCCGGTGATGCCCGGCCGGTTGCGCAGAACCTCGGCATAGGCCGCAGGCGCAGCCTCGACAAATCGCTGCAGCGGGGGCCGGGGGCCGACAAAGCTCATGTCGCCGCGAACGACGTTCCAAAGCTGGGGCAACTCATCAAGTCGCGTGCGCCGTAGCCATGCGCCGAAGGGTGTGACCCGATGGCGAAGATCGCCGCCCAAGGCCCGTTGCTCGCCAGTCGGGCAAGCCGTCATGGTGCGCAGCTTTACAAGACGAAACGTGCGTCCCGGCGCGCGCACCCGCTCGCCGAAGTAAAGCACCGGACGGCCATGTGCCACGCTTGCCAGAAGATAAAGAACCGCAAGAATCCCCATCGCCGGAATGGCGAGCGCGGCAGCCAGAATGAGGTCGGCAATTCGTTTGGCGGTCATGGGCAGCGTTCAACGTGGGGTTCAGAGCACAGTTACCACCGACTCGTCGCGGTCGCATTTGATTTTTTCACGAGTCCATGTATCGTAAAGGTTGGTCATTGTATTTCCACCCTGCCGGCAAGAAACCGGGTCGCAAGGAGACTGACGTTATGAAGAAGACTTTCATTGGCGCAGCTGTCGTCACCGCGATGATGGCATCCGCAGCAGCCCCCGCCTTTGCCGGCGGTCTCGGAACGCCCGCGATCGAGGACGAGCTTATCGTCGTCCAGGAAGCCCCTGCCGGATCGGTCAGCCCGGGGCTTGTGATCGGCGGCCTCGTCGGTCTGGCCCTGATCGCCGCCGCCGTCAGCTCGAGCGACGATACCTGATCCGTCGCTGAGTCACGGTCGCAATACCTCGATTTCGGCATAGCCGACGATCGGGGACACCCATTGGCGGGACCGTCTTACGGTCCCGCTTTCGTCTTTCCAGTAGGTGTTCTGGAAGCTCACGCCCTCGGTGGCGCAGTCTTCGGATACCCGTGTCGCAGCGAGGCTCTGTCCGGAGACAAGCGTGATCGTCTCGCGCCCCTCGGTGCGAAGTCCGCAGGCAAACAGCCGTTCGATCAGTCGGTCGTTCCCGTCGAGATGCCAGGTCGTGCGCGCGACGTCGCGGCCTGATCCGGCTGCCAGGGCATTCGCAACGGGGTCGGTTGCTGACTGCATGAGATCGTCCCCCAGCCCCCGCGTCGAGGTCATGATGCCCCTCCGAATCGTCAGGGTCTGCTTCTCGGCCGTGGACCATGTCCGGACGCCGGCATTCTCTCCGAAGGGCACCATCGGCGCGGCAACGGCGAATTCCGGCAGCGTCACGAAGATCAGCGGCCCGGGCACCATCTGGAATGACGCCCGGCCGACCGCGTCCGGCGGCAGCGAGTCGGCTGGGCGGACGATGTCGCCAAAGGACTGGAGCGCAAGGCGGTACTCCTGGCTGGTCGTGGAGTTGCCACAGCCATGGAGCAGCGCCATGCCTGCCAGAGCGAAGGTCAGGGACTTCCATCGTATCATCGCCAGAAACGCCCCCATCTGTCTTCAAGATGCGGCTGATCGGTATCCCGCACCAGCGGGTAAAGCCGCCCGCCGACCTGAAGCCGTGCACCACCATCCCGACTGAGCGATCTCAGCACCGCTTCCGACCTGGTTTGCGAAGGCAAGCCCGTGAACCACTCGAACGGGATGGTGAGGGTGATGCCCTTGTCGAACGACCCTTCCCCGAATTCTTCGAAGGTCGCATCCGTGCGGGTCACATAGGCCCCGACTTCCCACCCGTTGTTGAACTGCCGGCTGAGTGCCAAGGTTGCCCCGACATCACCGGCAAGATAGCGCCCCAGGTCGAGGCGACCGAAGTAGCCGTTCCCGAATTCGTAGTAGCCCGACACGAACCCGGTCGTCACGTCGTAGTCCTGAAACCCGAACCGCATGTCGAAATCGCGCTGCTTGACGTAGGCCAGCTCGACCCCGAACGCGAGCCGTGAATCGATCGGCTTCCAAAGCACTTCGCCGCTGATCCCGCCGAACATCGGCTCGAGATAGCCGACGGATACCCGGGAATAGAGGTCCGGCGCCGGGCGGGCGAACCAGGCGGCCGTCAGTTCCTCGAGACCCGGATCGCCGTTGGCGGCGTAAAGCGCCACGTTGGAGCGTACCGGCGGAAGCAGCGAGTCCGAGGCTTCTGGAACCTCGTCAAGGTTGCCGACCAGCCGTTTGCTGATGGCACCGGACACAACGATGCCGCGCGCCAGTTCTGCCTGCCCGGAAAGGAGCAATCCGAAGTCGGCGCGCACGGGTTCGTCGGGATCAAAGAGACTGACCGCGAGGTAGGGGGCCAGGGACCAGCGGAACAGCATGTTGCCGCTCGACAATTCGTCCGCCGGGGCAATGCGAAGCGCGTCGTCGAAGGCGACGCGGGGAAGGATCGCCATGGGCGCGGCCTGTTCGAGCCGCTCCAGGTCGCTGCGCCGGATGGTGACTGCAGCGGTCGGCAGGCCGCTTTCGACCATCGAGATGATCGTGAAGGTCTCGACCGAGGCCGGCAATGCCCGCGTGAGAAGCCGAGCTGTCCGGCCATAGGCCTCGGGCTCTGCCCCGAACCGTGTGTTGCGAATGACGATCCGCGCCTCGCGGGCGGTCAGCGTCATGACCTCGAGGCCGATCCCCTCCCTTGCAAGCTGCTCGGCCACGACCCTTTGGAGCGCGGGCACCGTCTCGCCATCTGTCACCCAGGCCGAACCCCAGCTTTCCGGGTCTTCGGCGGGTGTGGGACGGGGGCGCACCGGCAAGGGGCCAGGCTCGCGGCCGCTGGGGTAGGCCGGACGCCGGGGGTTCAGCGCATAGGTGAACTGAAGACCTACCTCGGACCCGTAGAGGTAGTATGCCGAGACGGAGGCCGAACGACCGAGCCGATAATCGAAGCCAAGGTTGATCGGAGAGGACTGGTCGATTGTTCCGATACTCGTCTCGGTCACGTAGGTATCCGAGGAATACTCGGCTTTCAGCGTCAGCCGATCGGTCGCGCGCCAGGCAATGCCGCCGAAGGGTGCGGCCGGACCTCGGAACCATTGATCGTAGTTGACCTCGCCGCCGAGACCCACGTCGATGGGAGGACGGTCGCCGAAGGGAGACCCCAGGCTGTTGCGGGTGCCGAGGCGCCCCCAGCCCAGACCGCCGGTGACCTGCACATCGCCAAATGTCTTGGTCGCCGCGATGTATTCGGCAGCATAGATCCCGGTGCCGAGGATATCCTGAAGGCCGACCGCCAGCGCCGGTCGGTTCGCTGTCTCGGACAGGATCTGGAGGCTGACGTCGAAGCTGCGGTCGTAAAGCGGCTCCCCCCCGGGCTGGAAGAAATCGCCAAGGCGCGAATAGCGAAACGCCGTCGTCAGCCACGGCGCCGCCTGGAAAGTGAGTGTGTTGCGGTTGGTGCCGCTGAACCCGGAGAAGGTGATGCCAAGTTCGCCATCTTCGAACTGCGCGGCCGAGGGCATGTCGATCAGGCCGGGCGTTCCGTAAAGGGAGGTCGAGAAGGCGAGATCGGGGGACTGGGCCAGGCTAGCCGTTGGCAGCACGCAAGCGCACATCAAGGATGCTCTGACAAGACGTCCGCGTGCCACTGACCTGCGCTCCGAAACTCTGCCCTTTTCGTCCGCAATTCTCGGCGTAGCGCGCGATGCGGCTCATAATTGTTGCGAAAAGACTAACAGGTTGGGCCGTATCAGGAAACCATCGCGTCGCCCTCGCCCTGCAAGAAGAGCAATAGATGCATCAGGGCATCGGTTGGCAGACGGCGCAGCGGTGTCGCCTGCGATATCCGCTTATCTCCATACTTGCATACAGTGGTATCCTTGCTACGCTCGGTACACCAAGACGCGGGAATTGGAGGGACCCATGAAACCAAGAAAGAGCCTTCTGGCTGCCGCTGCATCCGCGGCGCTCGTCGCAGCCTGCGCGCAGCAGGAAGAAGTCATCGTTCCGGTTGAGGTCGAGGTGATCTACGACAAGTACGGCAACGCGGTCTACGTTCCTGCCCCGGGTGGCGGGGGCGTCGTGGCCGTCGATGATAGCGGTGGCGGCGGCAGCGGCCTGAGCACAGTTCCGTCAGACGACACTGGTGGCGGCGGCGGTGATGATGACGATCCCGATGATGACGGGGGTCAGAACCGCAATCAAAACCAGAGCAACACTCAGAACCAAAGCAACACTCAGAACTACGGGCCAGTCTGAGACAAACAACCAGAACCGGAATCAGTCCGGAAACTGAGGGCCGCACCGTCCCTTCGGACAAGACCCAGTTGCAGGACGTGCGCCGCGCGGGGCCAAGCCCGGCGCGGCGCGTCACTTCAGAAACCTGCTAGCGGACCTTCGCTGGGGACCGGCAACCGATCCGCGCTTCTCCCCTGTTCGACTTGCCGCCTGCCCCGCCAAGCTTGCCAAAGGCCGTTCGCGTCCTCCGTCCGCGCATCTCGTCCTCCCTGGATCAATGCATTGCAATTCCACGGTTCTTGACAGCAATCGCCGTCCGACCCGGCGAATGCCTTGGCAAGGTCAGGACAGGGCGTTCACCCCGCATCCGGGCCGACTTGCGCCACAGCATCCCCTCTGGCGGCGCTTCAATCGATGACGCGACGTCTCGTTGACACAAATCAATTTCCAGTACGCGGATATATGCATTGGTGCACGTGTCGGCATCTCTCGTCGTCATGACGACGCGCCGGCTAGGTGAGCATCGGGGACGGACAGGGACACAGTGCGAAAGAGCGACGACATTGCCGGGGCAGTCCACAAGGCCTGGACGGAAACCGAACCGGCGTCCGCGCTCCGCATCCCGCCCAATGCGCTCACATCACGTAACGAGGCCCAGGGAAGAGAAGGAACTTAACGATGGCAACGCCCGTAGACCCGACCAACACGCAGGATTGGGACGAACCGCTGAACACCACTCCGGATTTCACGTCGACCCATATCTTCAGCACCGCGGACATCACTGTAACCTTCGGAGGCGAGACGGTTGGCACGATTGCCGATCCCTTGACTGTCTTCAACACGAGCGCGGCGCCGGAAGACACCAAGAACGCTGACGGAACCATTCTTTACCCGATCGACAGCGAATTCGGCTTTTACGTCGATGATTTCAGCGGCGCGACCGACAAGGTTCTCGACGGTGACTACGCAGAAGGCTGGGCGGGCGATCTTGTTGGCGCCGGGGGAGAACAGCTTGGCATCATCGTCTCCGACGCCCCCACCGACACGTTCAAGACACCGGCCGTCCTTGGCACCTGGCTGGCGGGCATCGGCGGAAACACCGTCAAGGCCTCGACCGAGCATTACTCGGTCATGCAGAACGTCCTGTCGGACGCGCAGTATCCCGGCGATCCGGATGCTGATTACGCGCTGGACGACAATCTCATCCTGCTCAGCCAGAACCCCGACTGGAACGAGATGTACGTCGCGGACCTTCTGGCGGATCCCGAGACCTACGGGGTGGTCGACAAGAATGGCGATGGCATCCTCGACATCCGCGATCTGCTGAACCCGAACGAAAGCACCATCGAATACGACATCGCCTACAGCACCGACTACTCGGTCACGATGAAGGACGACGGCAAGCTGCTCTATCGCTGGGGCAACACGATCAAGCGGCCGAACGATATTCGCCTGGAAGCCGAGATGGATCTTCCCGACGAGTGGACGTCGCAGGAGGACACCTCCACGCTTTCGCTTACCAAACTCTACCAGATTACGCAGGCTGAACTCGTCCTGCATCACACGATCACCAACAACCCGAACGATCAGGTCCGCCCGGAGGATTTCGAGAACGAATTCGGCGATTGGGACCTTGCCGACCTACACCATCGACCCGGACTACAACGATGACGGCAACGGCCCCCGCGAAGTCTGGGTGACGACATCGGACTATTACGCGGGAGACGGAACGCTTTACGAGGCTGGAACGATCCTGAAGGACGCCTATCTCGCCGATCTCGCAGCCGCCTCGCCTGCCGCGCAGCTTGGACTGATCGACGAATCGACCCTCGAAGGCTTTACCAACGCATGGTTCACCACGCAGGATCGCGAGCCGTTCGAACCCGTCCTCAACGATGATGGAACCGAATACATCACCGGCCCGCGCTGGCGTCTGCAGCCCGACAAGTACGGTCAGGATCTGCCAAGCGTGGTCATCCCAACCGATCCCAGCGACCCGCCCCCGACCACCCAGAGCGAGGTGAAGTACGATGTCGGCGCCGAGACGCAGACCGTTCTCAACCTCCTTGACTGGGCAACCGATATCTCGCCGCTGTCGATCAGCGCTGGATGGCAGAACAACGCGGGCGAGGTGTCGGTCAACGGCCTGAACCTGACCGAGAACTTCGACGTCTCTGTCTACATCAAAGGCGACGTCAAGCCGGCCACCGTCTACAGTGCCGAGCTTCTGCTCGACTACGAGGAAATCACGCTTCACGCGGCGGGCGCGACGATCGACGGAACTGCGGAGTCGGACTACCTGGTCGGTATCGGCAGCAACACCTTCACCGGCTTTGGCGGATCAGACCTGTTCGTTCTGTCCTATGGCACCTCCGTTACCGACGTGGTGACCTCAAGCGTGATCACCGACTTCGAGGTCGGATCGGACAAGATCGGCCTGATCGGCTTCGACGCCCTTGCCGGCTTCGACGCGGAGGATCCGAACTCGGCCGCGCTGATCACCCAGGCGGTGTCCGGCGATGACGTGACGGTTTCGGTCGACGGAGAGCTTGTGGCAACGCTTCAAGGTCTGGCGGACGACCTCGACACCGACGGCAACGGCGCCATCGACCCGGGCGATGGCCTCAGCCTGCTCGATAGTTTCTTCGTGTCGAACCCGACGCCAGCCAGCGCACCTCCACCGCCGATCAACCAAGTTGTGGGCACGCCGGGCGACGACACGCTCGTAGGGACAATTGGTGAAGACATTCTGTCCGGTCTTGCGGGCAACGATATTCTTTACGGTCTGTCCGGCAATGACACCCTGGATGGTGGTGCCGACAACGACACATTGGTGGGCGGCGAAGGGGATGATCGTCTATATGGCCGCACCGGCGAAAACCTGTTCTTTGGTGGCTCCGGCAACGATCTGTACTGGCTGGAGAATGGCAGTGACCGCATCGCCGACGGTGGTGACGGCTTTGACCGCAGCTATTTCCTCGCATCAGGCACGACCCTTTCCATAGACGCAACTTGGGCCGGACTTGAGAGAGTGGACGTAATGGGGGCCGACGCCACGGTGGACGCGACGGGCTATGGAGAGTCTATTCTTCTCGCGGGGAGAGAAAATGACGACAACCTTGTTGGCGGAGACGGCAACGACAGCGTTTACGGAGGCTTGGGGGACGATACGCTCAAGGGGGGAAGCGGCGTTGACTTCCTTTATGGCAACGAAGGATCCAATGTCTTTGACGGTGGGGAAGGAGACGATTTCTTCTGGATAGCGAGTACGACAGATCGGGTTACGGACAGTGGAAGCAGCACGGATCGTGGTTATGTGCTGACAGCGGGTGATTCGCTGATTGTCGATGCAAACTGGTCTGGGATCGAACGCTTGGACCTTCGGGCACTGAACGCAGGAATCGACGCGACCGGCTACGCGGCTGATCTCCTGTTGGCTGGCGATCTGACTAATGACATTTTGACTGGTGGTGAAGGAGATGATCAGCTCTTTGGCTTGGATGGAAATGATACGCTGAGCGGCGGAGCAGGCAACGATCGGCTAAAGGGTGGCGCCGGCGAAAACCTGTTCCTTGGAGGCTCCGGCGACGATCTGTACTGGCTTGAGAGTGGAAGCGACCGCATCGCCGACGGTGGTGACGGCTTTGACCGAGCCTATTTCCTCGCAACAGGCACGACCCTTTCCATAGACGCAACTTGGGCCGGACTTGAGAGAGTGGACGTAATGGGGGCCGATGCCACGGTCGACGCGACGGGCTATGGAGAGTCGATTCTTCTCGCGGGGAGAGAAAATGACGACAACCTGATTGGCGGCGAGGGTGATGATCGGCTCTATGGTGGAGTTGGAAGCGACACTCTGAGAGGCGGAGCGGGACAGGACCGTCTATTCGGCGACGCTGGTGCTGACGTGTTCCACTTCTCTGACAGCACGGCGGCGGATTACGTAATCGGCTGGGAAGACGGCATCGATCTTATCGATGCCAGCTCTGTCGGGGGCTTTGCAGCCCTAACAGTAAACGTTGTCGGAGCTCATACTCAGATTGCCGCAGCGTCTGGCGAGGCGCTTCTGATAGCCGACTGGCTCAATGGTATTGACGGCAATATAGACGCCTCAGACTTTGTCTGAGTAAGAAAGCGAGTTGAAGTCAGGGCGCAATTCTATAAAGCGTGATATTTGCGTCCTGGCATCGACCTTAGTGTTTTCCTGACCTTACCCCTGAAAAAGAGCCAGCTTGATCCGGCATAGGTTCTGATATGGCCCTCCCTGGGATGCCTGGCGAAACGGACGCGTTCATCGACTGCGCGAAGTGGGACCGTTTTCATGCCATCGTACAGGAAAGTCCTTCCAACTGAGCCACCCGCGCCAAGACGCTGATCGTCCGCCGGACAGGTCCGAGCGCCTACCGTTTCGATATTTGCCTCCAAGGCCTTGTTCCACGATCTGTGAGCGCCCCTCGACACAACCCCAACGGCGCCCCTATCCGGCCGGCACGGCGCCTCGCGCGATCGGGGTCGGTCACGTGTCCGCCTTGCACTCCGAGCGAAAATCGCGGCATGTATAAGGGCCAGCGCCCGCGCGCCTGCGGACGCCAGACACCGGCTGAGAGAGTCCGAATGCGCTGCAACATCTGCGGGTCCGACGAGTTCGTTACCTTCAACAACCGTCCTGCGGCGGCTTGTAAGTCCTGCGGATCGCTCGAAAGGACGCGGCTGTTCTGGATGGTACTCGACGGGCTCGACATTCGCCCGTCGCACCGGATCCTCCACATCGCGCCGGAAAGATGCATCTATTCCAAACTCTCCGAACGCTTGCCCGCAGAGAATTACGACTGCACGGACATCGACACGCAGCGTTACGACTGGGCTCCCCAGATCCGATTCATCGACCTCACTCAACTCGAGGACGAGCCCTCAGGCCGCTTCGACTACATCTTCCACATCCACGTGCTCGAACACATACCCTGCGCCTATGCCTATACGCTGTTCCACCTGCACAGGATGTTGACGCCCTCCGGTCGGCACATCTGCATTATCCCTTTCCTGTCCGGCGGCTTCGATGAATGCTACCAGGATATCACGAGCGAGGAGCGCACCCGCCGCTTCGGGCAGTTCGACCATATCCGCCGTTTCGGCGCGAACGACGTGGACCGGCATCTCGGCAAGGTGCTGTGCCTTCCCGACGAGATCGACTTCGAAACCCGGTTCGGGTCCGAGCCGCTGCGGCAAGCGGCGATACCGGAAAGCCTCTGGAAGGGCTACACGACTGCAACTGTCCTCGACCTGCGCAAGAACGACTACCGTCTGGCGTGATCGCTAGGCCGGGCCGTCCGTTCAGAACGGTGCCCCGGGCGCCTGTGCGCCGATGGGGTCGTCCTGCGGGGCCGATGTCCAGTCGCCCGCACCACCATCCCGGGCACGGCGGAGGGCGTTTTCGTAGATGCGCCGGTACCGCACGGCCATCGCGGCTACCGACCGGTCTTGCTGGTCCGCCTGCCAGCCGATGATCCCCTCGACCCTGGCCAACCAGGCCGCCCGGTCTGCGCATTCCCGTCGCAAGAACTCGGCCACCGTGCCAGGATCGCTGCCGTCGATCAGCCAGCCGCCACCGGTCTCCCCAATCCGCGCCGCCACGGTCGGGAACCGCAACACCGCCACCGGCACGCCCGCCGACCACAGCTCAGTCAGCGTGTGGCACCACGTCTCGTCCCAGATCGACAGGATCGCCCCGACATGCGGCCGTATCTTCGCCACATGGTCGAAGAAGGCATCCCGCTTGTAGGGCCCGTGCATCACGATGCCAGGTTGCTCACCCAAAATCGTCTTGCCCAGCACGTGGAATTCGATCGTCTCGCCCCGATCGGCCTGCGCGATCGCCTCAATGATCGCCGCGCCCTTGGGCAGGCCGATGTTGCCCGGCACCAGAACTCGGAGGGGCCCCAGCGGCGGCGTGGCCAGCACGCCCATGGTCTCGAAATCGCGCCCGTGCGGCACCACCTCGAACCGTCTGGCCATGTCGGCGCCGAACACCCGCGCGAACCGGTCGACCACCGACGCCGAGGTCGTCACCAGCTGGTCGACATGTTCCAGCATGCCGGCCATCTTCTCGCGCCAGACATGCACCCAGGCGTCGCGCAACTCGGGGAATGCCCCCTCGGGCCAGAGCTCGGCCCGGCAACCGTCCTGCATCCCGCTACAGTCGCCGCCGCAGAACGTGCCGCCGCCGTCGACCAGCTTGGTCGTCGGGCACAGGCAGTAATAGTCGTGCACCGACAAAACGACCGTCATGCCGGCCTGCTTCGCCAGCCCGGGCAACCGCAGACTGTGCCAGCCAAGGTGTCGAATATGCAGGATGTCGAACCCGAACTCGTTCAACCATGCCAAGACGATCCGCTCGTAGTCCCGCGACCGGTGGCTCAGGGGATCAACCTCTACGTCCAGCCGCGCGCGCCGCACCTCGTGCAGGTCTCCCTCGCGCAACCTCGACAGGATCAGCGTCCGCGTATCGCAGGACAACAACCAGCAGTCCGTTGTTGGCTTCAGCGCACGCATGAGGTCCAAGTTCGTCTGCGGCGTGCCACCGGTCTGTGTCGAGGTCACGAATAGAATTGATACTCGGTCGCCGTCCCGCCCTGCCGCATCCGCCAGCGCCAAACGCGCCTGCAGGCGGATCGTAGACAGCAAGGCCGACGACTGAAACACGCCCAGCGACTTCTTGTACTCCGGGTAGCGCGCATCGATCACCGCCCGCCCCTCGGCGACCAACCTGTTCTTGTCCGACCCGAAGCTCTTGGCATTTGAGTGGAAGACCAGCGTACGGTCGTCGATCGCGTTCATCCAGCCCAGCCGCGAAGCCCGGCAGCACAAGTCGTTCTCCTCGCCGTAGCCACGAGGAAAGGCCGCCTCGTCCAAGAATCCCGTGGCATCGAGACACGCGCGCTTGATGTACATGCGAACCCGTTTCCCGTCGGCACGATCGGGTAGAGCCCGAGGCTGCGCCTGCGGAAGGCGCGGGCGTATTCCGCCTCGCTCACTCCAGCGGGCAGGTCGTTGCCGTTGCCCGGTTCGGGAACGGAGAACGCCCCCGCCTGGTCCGACAGCGGCGTGGCCGTACCGATATCGTCCGAGGAATACGCGCAGGCCTGCAGGCCGCGCAGCCAGCCCCGCTGCACGCGCGCGTCCGAGTTCAGCAGGACGATGTCCCGGCCCTCAGCGGCCGCAATCCCGCGGTTGCAGGATGCGGTGAACCCCCGGTTTCGCTCGTTGAACAGGACCCGGACCTTGGGATGGTCCTCGAGTTCCTTCAAGAAGGCGCTCACCTTGCGGTCGGGACTGGCGTCATCGACCACGACTAGGTCGGCCCAAGGCTCCATGTGCCGCAACGCCTGCGCAATGCAGACCCGCAGATCGTCCAGGGCGTTGTAGACCGGGACGATTACGCTCACCTGGCGCGGCGCCCCATAGGCCGCGGGCGCCGGGGGGGGCGGTGTTCCCTCCGGTGCGCGGTTTTTCAGAACCAGTGGCGCCGACAGGGTCCCGTCGGGAAATCGGACCGTCACCTCGACCTCTTCGGCATCCTTGACGATGGGCAGGCGGAACGGCACCCGAAGTCCACCCACGCCACCACTGCCGTGCTTGCGTTCGACATCGCGGCGTAAATGCGCGTTCGTTTCCGACCGGTACGGCACGCCATCGACCAGGATGTCCACCTCGACAACCGATCCTGGCCGCGTTTCGTCCAGCGCCCAGCCGTGCAGCAGCCCGGCGTCGAACCTCTCGATCCGTCCGATGTAGCTGGGCTTGGTCGTGTCGGTCGCAGCACCGGCGGCGCGGCGGCGCGCCAGCGTCTTCTCGTCGGCAAGGAATTCTCCAGCCGCGCCGAACGTCCCCGACGGGATGTCACCAGCCCGCCCTCGTGCTAGCACGCGCCCGTCCCTGGCGTCGACCACCTCGAGTAGAGCGTTGTCCGCCGGAACCGCCCCCTCCAAATCGAAGACGAAACCGGCATCGCCCGTGGGGTGGCCGGCTGCCTTCAGGTCAGGACGGTGCCGGTTGGCCACGGTGCCGGCGTGCACCTGGCGGCCGTCCAGCCGCAGAACCGTGCGAACCGGCTCGGCGCCTGCGCGATCCCATGCCCAGCCGTGCAGCGCGCCGTTCGCGATGACGTCGATCGTAGCGGTGCGCCCCGACCGCAAGTAGGCCCTGATCTTGCGCATATTGGCCCGGAACATGTCAGACCTACCCCAAGTTGGCGCCGGCATCCGCTCCGGCAGTTAAGGTCGCGCCCTGCTCCGTCCCGTCGCACCTGCACGCCAGGCTCGGGCGCGCCTCGGTGCATGACTGCAGGCCCGAGCCAGCACGGCCGGTTCGCAGTTTTGTGGTAGCCGCTCGTTCTGCCCTTGGCAAACGGTCTGGCCCCCACCGACCCCGCGGACTCGCAAGGCGCCCGAAAGCGCGGCACCGGGCCTCCGCGATCTGGGCCGCTGTGATCGCGACCACCATGGTCGGAACCTGGTCACCGGGGCCGCGACGCTCCACGCCGAGCCCATTCGGCTGACCCGCCGGTGGTTGGCTACCGCGGCGCGCGGGGTCGGGGTCGGCCCAGCTGAGCAGGGCCCTGCTGGTGGGGGCTGTGTCAGTGTCAAAGATTGACGAAATGTGACTCCGTCGCTGCGAACTTTTTATTTCCCGTAGGAGGGGCGGGTGTCCGGACGCTGACGCCGTCGAAGGGCGGCACGAGCCCGGGCGGGATGGCGCGGGCCCGCCCCGCCTCAGACGAAGTCGGTGGCGTCGAGCGTACCGTCCGTCCCCTCGAGCCAGTTCGCCAGCAAAAGCACTTCGCCCGTGGCGGCCTCGATCCGCGTGTGAGCTCCCTCGAGCGTGATTGTCAGCGCCCCGAAGCCCCCCACCTCGGTCGCGTCAATCACGTCGATATCGTCCTGCCAGCCGATTACGTAGTCCGGCACCCCGGCCGAAAAGCGGAACGTGTCAGCGTCTGCGTCACCAAACAGCCGGTCCTCGCCCGCGCCGCCCTTCAGCGTGTCGTTGCCGGGTCCACCGTAGAGCCGATCGTTGCCCTCGCCCCCGATCAGCACGTTGGCGATCGAGCCATTGCGACCCTGCATGAGGATGTCCTCGAGGTACCCCGTCGCGTCCACCGTTACGCCCGTCCCGTAAACGTCGATCCTCTCGAGCCCCGCCCAGCTCCCGTCGACCACTAGCGTGCCCCCTGACGCCAGCAGGAACGCCCGGTCGTAACCCTCACCCCCATCCTCGATTCGGTCCGTCAGGTCTTCCAACCAATAAAGGTCGTCCCCCGCGCCCCCAAAATACACGTCCGCGCCGCCCTGGCCGTAGAGCCGGTCATCCCCAGCGCCCCCGTCCACCGTATCGTTCCCGCCGTTTCCGTAAAGCCGGTCGTTGCCCTCACCCCCGGTCAGGCTGTCAGCCGTCACGTCCCCGGCCAGTAGAAGGTTGGCTGCATAGCCCGTCGCGTCGATGCCGGCGTTCGCAGCGCGCAGGTCCAGCCGTTCTATCCCCGCCCACGAATCGTTCACGAATAGGGTCGCGTTCGCCGTCAGCACAAAAGCCCGGTCGCTGCCGGTCGTCCCGGTGTCCACGATCCGATCCTCCGTGCTCTCGATCCAGAAAAAGTCCGTCCCCTCGCCCCCGTCAAAGAGGTTAGACCCCTCGTCGCCGAACAGGAAGTCGGTGTTCGCCCCGCCCTTTAGCGTGTCATCTCCTTGGCCCCCGTAGAGGCTGTCGCGCCCCGACCCGCCCGTCAGCGCGTCCGACCCCGTCGAAGACGCCAAAAGCAGCGCCACATCCATCGCGCTAGCGTCGATCCCGGCGTTCTGCCCCTGGCTGTCGTAGCGCTCAATCCGACCCCAGGACGGGTCCACCACCAGCACTTCGTTCGAGCCGAGGAACCGCACTCTGTCGTAGCCGGGGCCCCCGTCCTCGATCGTGTCCGTGGTGCTCTGGATGTAGAACTGGTCGTCACCCTCGCCGCCGTTGTAGCTGTTCGTCCCCGTCCCGCCCCACAGGTGGTCGTTGCCGTTGCCTCCATTCAGGCTGTCGTCTCCCGCGCCACCGCGCAGCGTGTCCGCCCCGTCGAGCCCGAACAGCGTATCATTGCCAAGCCCCCCGGTTAGCGCATCCGGGTTCGCCCCCGACCATCCCGCCATCAGGAGCGCCGTGCCGTAGCCTGTCGCGTCGATCCCCGCGCCAGAGACAAGGTCGAACCGCTCAACCCCCGTCCAGGTCTCGTCGACTCGAAGCGTCTCCCCCGCCGCGATCACGTAGGCCCGGTCATACCCTGCACCGCCGTCCGCGATCCGGTCATCGGCACTCTCGATCCAGATGAAGTCATCTCCACTGCCGGCAATGAAAATGTTCGCTCCGCCACCGCCGTATAGCCGATCCTCCCCGTCCCCGCCGCTTATGGTGTCGTTCTGATTGCCACCGGTGATCGTATCGTTGCCCGCCCCGCCAAAAAGCTGAAGGCTCTGCCCATAGGACGTTGCGTCGAGGGTATCATCAAAGCTGGTTCCGACTATGCGTTCGATTTCGACGAAATTGTCCTGATCTCCGGCCCAGTCGATTGCGACACCCAGAAACCCTGCAACGAATGAAACGCTAACACCGCCGGTCGCGGAACTTTCGTCATACGACAAGGTATCGAAGCCCGAGTCGCCGTCGATTGTATCCACGCCAGCCCCGGGCAGAAGAAAATCGTCTCCTTCGCCGCCAAACAGCGTATCCCTGCCTTCGCCGCCGAAGAGCGTGTCGCTATCAAGACCTCCGCTGAGCTCATCATTTCCGTCACCACCGATCAGCAAGTCGTTCCCCAGACCGCCGATCAAGGTGTCGTTGCCGGTACCGCCATCGATGGTGTCGTCGCCGTCCATACCATTCAGGAAATCATCGCCGTCTGTAGGTTGATCCAACGCTTCGTCCTCTAGATCGCCGCCCAGCGCTTTGCTGTAGCTTGATTTCTGTCCATTCTCGACGGCAACAAGGGCCTTTCGATCGCCTCCATGTCTTCGGCGCTTTCCTCTGGGGGGTCAACACGGATCGCGACACACCTTTTGTATTTGCGCCCGCCGGTTGACGAAGACACCCCTGCGCGCCCAGTGTCCGCGCTGCAGCAACAGCCACTGCCGAAAGGTCCGCCATGCTCACCGAATCCGCCTCGGGCGTCTTCACCATCGCCGCCACGCCGTTTCTCCCCGACGGATCGCTCGACATCGACAGCATCGACAGCGCCACCGACTTCTACCTTGCAGCAGGAGCCACGGGCCTGACGATCCTCGGGATCATGGGCGAGGCGGGCAAGCTCACGCCTGACGAGGCGCATGCAGGTCGTCGCCCGCGTGACTGCCCGCGCCCCGGTCCCCGTCGTGGTCGGCGTCTCGGCCCCGGGTTTCGCGGCGATGGAGGTGCTGGCCAAGGCGGCGATGGACACAGGTGCCGCGGGAGTGATGGTGGCCCCACCAAGCAGCCTGCGGACCGATGCGCAGATCATCGGCCACTTCCGAAGCGTGGCCGAGGTGCTGGGCGACATTCCCTTCGTGCTGCAGGACTTTCCGCTTGTCACCGGCGTCACGCTCGACCCGTCGGTGATCCTGAAGATCGTCGAGGACTGCCCGACCTGCGTGATGCTCAAGCACGAGGACTGGCCCGGCCTCGACAAGATCACCACCCTGCGCGCGGCCTCGGACGCAGGCGCGCGGCGCATCTCGATCCTCTGCGGCAATGGCGGGCTCTTTCTGCCGGAAGAGGTCGCGCGCGGCGCGGATGGCGCGATGACCGGCTTCGCCTACCCCGAGATGATGCGCGACGTGGTCGCCGCGGCCAGTGCCGGTGAGATGGAGCGCGCGCATGACATCTTCGACGTCTACCTGCCCTTGATCCGGTTCGAGACGCAGCCCGGTCTGGGCCTGGCGATCCGCAAGGAAGTGCTGGCCCGCCGGGGTGCCATCGCCCATGCGACGGTGCGTCGACCGGGGCCGAAGCTGACGGACAAGACACTTGCCGAACTGGACCGCCTGCTGACCCGCCTCGAGGCACGACGTGTCGGGATATGATCTGGCATCCATGGCTGGCCGCCGTTCGGCGTGCGGGCATGCCGATTGGTATGCGGACCGCGTGAAACTCGCCCATGATGGCCCTCTACCTGCCTAGATTCAGCTCCATGCTCTCGGTTCCGTTCTCGGACCACGCAAGGGTGCTTCCTACCGCCCGCGTGACAACGCAGATCGATCGCTTCGCGCGTCCGCCGTTCGTTCGGTGTTCTCCGCCGGTGAGCACCAGGAAGCGCTGTGACCGCAAGGTAGATTTGTTCGCGCCGCTGTCTCCCAGAGCCAGCATCAACATCCACCTGAAAGCTTCGATTGCCGGATTCAGTAGGGCTGTCGGCTGCGCGGTCCGCCTTTTCGCCAGACATTTCCTTCAAGCGATGGAAGACCGCCGATGCCCCGTGTCACGTCGAAACGAGGCAGCGCCGCAGGCTGGAGAATTTGCCTCTCGCAGGCAGCCTCTGTGACGGCAGGAAGGCTCCCCTGCTCAATCGGAATAGGGATTCGCGTGATGGACCGTTACGACGCAGGGCAACCGCGACCGTTGGAACAGGCTCATTCCCTTCAATTGAGGTCAATGGGTGAGTCGTGCCTAGACTTTTGAATTTGTTACGTTTTAGCCCCCTATCTCCTTAGGGGTGCATCCGGTCGCTTCGTTCCCTCGTGAGCTGATCTTGCACTTTGCGCAGTTCCGACGTATGTTTTTCGAAGCATCGAGAGTGAGGCTTACGCCTCCGCCAACCTGCCCAGCCCGGCAAGGTGGCCACCCGAAAGGGGATGCGGCCGGTTGGCAACGAAGGGGCAGGTTTCCCTCAAACGTTCGTCCTGTCGGCCTCACAGAGGAGGGATCGACATGACGACGCGACGGACTTTCATGATTTCAGGCGCAGGTGGCGCTTTGGCCCTGACCGCACCGGCTGTCCTTGCCGGCTTCGCGGCAAAGCCACTAAGGGCAGATCCGCGCCCGAGGCAGCTTCATCTTGAGCATCGCAAGATCGACGCCATTCTTGACACGTACGATGTCCTGACGGATGCGCCAAACAGCCCGCTTCCGATCGTTCGGCGAGAGGTGATCGACGAGGCCTTTGGCGCAGATGTCTACGACAGTCTCGACCAGCCAGACCACTGGCGGATGATCGATGCCGGCTGGTTCAGTGGCAGTGATCTCGACCGCATCGATCACCCGGACCGATCATTCGATCCGCCCGTCTTGCATTGGCACGCCTGGCACAAGCCAGCCTCGGAAGCCTACTGGCTCCTGATCGACCTCTTTCCCGAGGCCCGGCATGTAGGAGGCGGTGCGCATCTCGAGGGATATGACCTCCTCTTCAGCATTCACCCCTGCACACCGATGGTGGCAGAGGCAAGTCTGCGTAACCCCAGGCGGATCGAGGCCTTTGCCGAAGAACTCGCGACACGAGCGCCTGGGATTAGTCTCGATACCTCGCTGCTGGACAGCGGAGGGACCTGAGATGCTCCCGCCGTTCAATGCCCTCGCCCTCCTGACCCTTTCCCGCCGCAAGTTGATTGGAGCGGGACGCAACTGCCGCTGTCCCAGCGTCCAACGGGGTCTGATCCGACCCCACAACTTCCACCCCGACAAAGAAGGAGACAATTGATGGAAAAGACAGAAGCGAATATCGCCAAGCTGCCCTCCCCCGAGCGCTACGGGATGAGGAGCTTTCTCGATCTGCTTCCGCGCCGCGAGGCACTGCCAGGACAGGACTCCGCGAACTTCGAGGAGTTCCGGCACCAGCTCATCCGGTGTCTGGCACCGACCACTGCCTACGAGTGTTTGACGGCGGACAATCTGATCGCACTGGAATGGGAGCTTCTCCAGCACCGCCGAATGCGCGATCGAAGCCTGGCGAACGACCTGCGCGACAAGATAATCGAGGCCTATGTTGCGTTTCGCCGCGCCAGGCACGAGGACGACCTCGATGCGGAGTACGACGCCTGGGTCGACGCCGGGAACCCCGCCGAGACCTTCGAGGAGCGCGTTTTCGCCCAATTCTCGGCTCAGCGGGATGGTGCAGTGCTGGCCGCGCAAGCTCTCGACCCCGATCGGGAGGCTGCCCGTGAGGCCGAAGAGACGCTCACCACGCTCGGAATGGACACGCTCTCCGCCCTGGCAGAGATCCACGCGAGCTGGGCCTCCAACGCCAACTACCACAATCGCAAAATCGTGGAGCTGGAGAAACGATGCCGGGACCTGAGACGCGATCTGGATGCGCTTCAGTCGCTGCGCCCGATCGAGATCACGGGGGCTGTCGCATGACCAGTGTCCGGCAGCAGGCCGCGAACCGACGCAATGCCGCACGAAGCACCGGCCCGAAGTCGGAGTGCGGCAAGGCCATAGCGGCAAAGAATGCACGAAGTCATGGCCTGACCGCTGCCCCGCCGGAAAGCGAGGTGGAGGCGTGGCTGCGTATCATCCTGAACCGGGCCATACTTCCCCCCACGGAGACCATTCTTCGGCATGAGGGGTTACGGCGCGCTCACCGGCTGGCGGAAGCCGAGGCGCGTCTTGCCGCGCTTCGAGAACGCTTACCCAGTGAGACGGGATCGCTCGAAAACGGCGATCCGATAGAGACGGCCATTCAGGCCACGCGGAACGAAATACGCGCAACGATAGTGGCGGCTCGCGAGGGATCAATAAGCGCCGTCGAGGCCTGGAGCGTGGTGGACGTGCAGGTCGCCTGGCAGCGGCATTTCGTCCGGCTGCAGAAACACGCCCCTCGCTATCTCGCCGAAGCACGGGCCGCGCGAAGGCGCGCGTTCAAGGACTGGATAGAGTGGCAACGCGCCTGCACAGCGTGACGCCGAATTGCCACTTACCGAAACGAACCCAATTTCCCTCATAGGTTGTATGTTGCGTCTGGGAGATTGATTTAGTGAATCCTCTCAGAGCTGCGACCACAGTTCGATCGTGGTCGTCGTGCCTGCTGAGGCAATTTGCTTGCCGTGACCTGAGAGCCTGTCCTTGGCCAAGGACTGACCGCGCGGGATGTCGCCGGTTCTTCGCAGATTGAGAAAGGTTGCGCTGCCATCGACGAAGTGGACGCTAAGCCTCCCGGGAGCCGGCGCGGCCCTGGGGGGCGCGTCACGACCATTGGTTCGAGATCGCTTCCTCCGAGCGGAGGATCATGCGCCCTGTCGAGTCACGGGCCATCGCTGCCCCGCCCGGCTATGAGCGCACCAGATCAAGGGCGCCAAGGACGTGGCGCAGCGTACTGACGGTCAAAAGCTTCGGGGCAGAAGGTAGTTCCCAGATCACCAGATCATGCTCGGTGCGTTGACCCCCCGGACTGGACGAAGACCTCCGTCGTCGCGAGCGAACTGCTGCTCAAGACCGAACGATTGTGAAAGTCGGCTTGGAACTCGGCTGTCTTTCAAGATGCTTGCCGAGCTCGACCGATTTCTGGCACGCCTTGAGACCAGACGCGCGGGCCTGTGGCGGTGCGACAGGCCGGCACGAACGATGGTGATTGGAGAAGGGGCCAGAGAAGATGACAGAACCTCGGGAACGCTTTCTCGTGATTTCGATGATGAAGAACGAGGGCCCCTACATCCTCGAATGGGTGGCGTGGCAGCGTGTCGTGGGTTTTTCGGATATCCTCGTCTATTCGAATGATTGCGAAGACGGCACCGAGTTGATGCTCGACCGTCTTCATGCACTTGGCGAGCTCGTGCATGTAAGAAACAATACACCGAAGCGCGGGCCGCAGAAAGCGGCACTGAAATCTGTGATGTCGCACCCACTCTACCGTGAGGCGCACTGGGTCTTCGTCTGTGATATCGATGAGTTCCTGAACATCCACGAGGGCGGCGGGCGTCTGTCGGACCTGATCGGCCGTTTTCCGGAGGCCGATGCCATCCCGGTGGCCTGGCGGATGTTCTCGAGTGGAGGAGAAACCGACCTGCCACGCGGCCTGACCGTTGCGACCTTCACCGACGCGGAACCGGAGCGAGACCCCGAGATCAAAGTCGGACGGTTCGTCAAGACGCTGTTCCGGGGCGGCGATCGCATCTTGCGCCTTGGCACGCATGCGCCGGTCTACCACGACGACGCCGCGCCGATCTGGGCCAGCGCGGCCCTCGAAGCCGACCCGGATGGCGACCCGAGACGTCCCGCGCCGGAAACAGGATACGGTCCGGCCCAGGTGAACCACTATGCCGTGCGGTCCGTCGATGCCTTCCTCGTCAAGCGTGACCGGGGGCGGGTGAACCATGTCAACCGAGACATGGGACTCGACTACTGGCAACGCTGGAATCAAGGCGGGGTGGAAGATCGGACCATCCTGCGCCACCTGTCCGAGCTCGAGGCGGAAGTTTCCCGGCTGCGCGAGGATCCGATCGTCGCCCACCTTGAGCAGGGCATGATCGAATGGCACCGCCGCAAAGTTGCAACTCTGCAGGCGCAACCTGAATATGCGGCCCTGCGTGACGCTTTGGTCGGCCAAGCGGATGAATCCCTTGCGCCCGAATTGACCGCCAGCGTTTCATCGGGTTCGGACACCTCCGCAGACGACGTCGTCCTGCAAGCGCCCAAGCGGCACCAGAACCGTCTTCGCATGCTGGCCCGGATGCCGGTCGGCGGTCGCTGCGCCGAGATCGGTGTCTGGGACGGGGGCTTTTCGGCCTCGATCCTGGAGGTCACGCGCCCAGCTGAACTGGTCCTGATCGACCCCTGGGATCTCCTGGCCGCGCGGGACAGTGGCGAGTGGACCCATGCCAGACACAAGGAAGCCGAGTTCATGGCCGGGATGCGCTCCAATGTCGAAGCGCGCTACGGAGGGCTGTCCAACGTCAGGATCCGGCAGGGATTCTCGAACGAGGTGCTGGCCGGGTATCCCGATGGCTACTTCGACTGGGTCTACATCGACGGCAATCATCTTTACGACTTCGTGCGGCAGGACCTCGAACTCGCGCGCCAGAAGGTGCGAAAGGGCGGCACTATCGCCGGAGACGATTTCTTCTGGAAGCGCAAAGGCCGCATGCATGTCCGCGAGGCGGTGCTGGACGCCCTGCGCGACTGGGGTGGTCGCGCGCGGCCCACGCGGATCGGGCAGCAATACATGATTACGGTGGAATAATGGCGATGCGGGTGCCCTGCGATCGCAGAAGGAGCGGCATTCAAGGCGATACGCGCGCCACTCGCTGCACATTGGGATAGTTGCGACGACAAACCGAGGCGGCTGCGTCAGTCATGCAGAGGTCGAGCTCAACCCATCGCTGCCTCTGACGCCCTGTGCCGGCGCCGGTTCGGTCGCACAGCCGCCACGCGTACCCCCGAAAACCTGAATGAGAGCGGCTCGCGGCCGTCCGAACCTGACGGCTTGCCGCGACATCGGGGGCCGCTTTCGCGCAGCGTCAGGCTGCCTGGGGAAACGGGGGGCTGCCAAACGGCACAGCCTCAAACCGGCATTTTACATTCCGTCCTCGCCTCGTTATCGAATGCAGCTATCGACAAGCGTCATGGGACGGACAGATGGCCGATGGGGGCACCCTTCTCGTTGTGATCGCGCTCCTGCCATTTCTCGGCGCGCTCGTGCCCGGCGTCATGATCCGGGCCGGCAGGACAGCCTGCGCAAGCTTCACCGCCGCCCCGACCGCGCTGGCCCTGGTCATGCTTCTTGTCCTCGCCCCGTCGGTGATGCGCGGAGAGGTCATCCAGGTCGAATTCGACTGGCTGCCGCAGCTTGGGCTGTCGGTGTCATTCTTTCTCGACGGCCTGGGGCTTCTCTTTGCGGGCATGATCCTGGGGACAGGACTGCTTATCACGCTTTATGCGCGGTTCTACCTGTCGGGCGACGACCCGATGGGCCAGTTCTATACCTATCTGCTGCTGTTCCAGGGGGCGATGCTGGGCATCGTCCTGTCCGACAACATCCTGCTTCTGCTGGTTTTCTGGGAGCTGACGAGCCTGTCGTCCTTCCTTCTGATCGGCTACTGGAAGCATCTGCCCGAGGGGCGGCAGGGCGCGCGCATGGCGCTTGCCGTGACCGGCGCCGGGGGACTTGCGCTGATCGGGGGCATGCTGATCCTCGGCAACATCGCGGGCAGCTACAACCTGACCGATATCCTGACCCAGGGCGACGCGATCCGCGCATCCGACTGGTATCTTCCCGCGCTGATCCTGATCCTGCTTGGCGCCTTCACCAAATCGGCGCAGTTCCCGTTCCACTTCTGGCTGCCGCATGCGATGGCGGCGCCGACCCCGGTGTCCGCCTATCTCCATTCGGCAACGATGGTGAAGGCCGGGATCTTCCTCATGGCGCGGATGTGGCCGGTGCTGTCGGGAACCGACGCGTGGTTCTACATCGTCGCGACCACAGGGCTCGTGACCATGGTTCTCGGCGCCGCCATCGCCCTCTTCAAGGACGACCTCAAGGCGCTGCTTGCGTTTTCGACGGTCAGTCACCTCGGTCTGCTGACGATGCTTCTGGGCTTCGGCACCGAAATCGCGGCGGTGGTCGCGGTCTTCCACATCATCAATCACCTGACGTTCAAGGCCGCGCTCTTCATGACCGCCGGCATCGTCGACCACGAGACGAACACCCGCGACATCAAGCGGCTTGGCGGATTGCGGCATCTCATGCCCGTGACCTTCGTGATCGGAACCATCGCGGCCTTGTCGATGGCGGGGGTGGTCTTCTTCAACGGCTTCCTGTCGAAGGAGATGATGCTCGAGGAAGCCGCGCACACCGTCTGGGCGGGCAGCCACTGGGCCGTGCCGGTGCTCGCGACGCTCGGCTCGTTGCTGTCGGCCGCCTATTCGTTCCGGTTCATCAGCCATGTCTTCCTTGGACCGGTGCGCGACGACTACCCGTCAAAGCCCCACGATCCGCCTTTCGGCATGTGGGCAGCGCCCGCGCTTCTCGCGGTGATGGTTGTCGCAATCGGATTGCTGCCGGCCCTCATCGTCGGCCCCCTGGTCGCGGTCGCGAGCGGCGCTGTGATCGGCGACGCCGCCTTGCCCTACTACACCCTGAAGATCTGGCACGGCTTCACGCCTGCGCTCTACATGTCGATCATCGCGGTGGTCGGTGGTCTGATCGTGCTCTCGGTGCACCGCCCCCTCGACCGGATCTGGATCGCCCTGCCGCGCCCCGAGGCGAAGGTCATTTTCGATGCCTTCGTCGACCGTGCCGTGGCGCTGTCGCGGTGGATCAGCGAAACGACGCACAATGGCGCGATCAGCCGGTATCTGGCGATCTTCGTGGTCACGTCGGTCGTGCTCGGCGCGCTTGCCTGGCTTGGAGGCGGAATGCCGGCGGCCACGCGCGCCCCACTCCCGGTGCCGGTGACGATGGCGACGGGATGGGTCCTGCTGGTGGTCGCGACCCTGTCGGTCGTGTCGCTCCACCGGCACCGGTTCGAGGCGCTGGTCCTGATCGGGATCATCGGGCTGATGATTTCCGCCGGGTTCGTCTATCTCTCGGCGCCCGACCTCGCGCTGACGCAGATCTCCGTCGAAACCGTGACGATCATGTTGCTGCTTCTCGCGCTGCATTTCCTGCCCAAGGAGACCCCGAAGGAAAGCCCGGTCGGCCGGCGCATCCGCGATGCGGTGATCGCGCTCTCGGCGGGCGGCGGGGTCGCGGCCCTGGCCTATGCGTTCTTGCTGCGCGATGTCAGCACGATCTCCGATTTCCACATCGCCAATTCCTACGAAGGCGGCGGTGGCACGAACGTGGTCAACGTCATCCTCGTGGATTTCCGGGGCTATGATACCTACGGCGAGATCATCGTGCTGGGGATCGCCGGGCTGACGATCTTCGCGCTGATGGAGGCGCTGCTGAGCGGACCTGCCGCGCGCCGTCTGCGCGAAGCGGACTATTCCTCGGACCGGTCGCGCGACCGGCACCCCCTGATGATGGTCGTGGCCACCCGCGTTCTCATGCCGATCGCCGTGATGGTCGGGATCTACATCTTCCTGCGCGGCCACAACCAGCCCGGTGGCGGCTTCGTCGCGGGCCTCGTGATCTCGATCGCGCTTCTGATGCAGTACATGGCCTCGGGCTTTGCCTGGACGCAGGCCCGCAAGCGGATCGAATACCACACGATGATCGGCTGGGGCGTGGTGATCGCCGGACTGACGGGCGCGGGGGCGTGGCTGGCCGGGCAACCGTTCCTGACCAGCGCCTACACCTATGTGCACCTGCCCCCGATCGAGGAGTTCGAGCTTGCGACGGCGATGCTGTTCGATCTCGGCGTGTTCCTGACGGTGCTGGGGGCGGTGATGCTGATGCTCTACAGCCTCTCGCGGATCGCGCGCTATGCGGGCGAAAGCGTCAACGTCGGACCGATGGACTACGACCCGTCGGTTCCGGCGGAAGAGCGCGGAAAGGAGGGCTGAGATGGAGATGCTTGTCGCCAGTTCCGTCGGCATCCTCACCGCCGGGGGGGTGTATCTCATCCTTCGCCTCAGGACCTTCCCCGTGATCCTGGGTATGGCCCTTCTGTCCTATGCCGTGAACGTCTTTCTCTTCGCAAGCGGTCGCCTTACCGTCGACGCATCGCCCATCCTGTCGAAATACGGCGACGCGACCTACACAGACCCGCTGCCGCAGGCTCTGGTCCTCACCGCCATCGTCATTTCCTTCGGCATGACGGCGGTCCTGGTGATGGTCGGACTGGGGGCCTACCTCGAGGCCGGAACGGACCGCATCGACATAAACCGCGCCGACGACTCCGATGATGCAGAGGGCGCCGGACGGTGAACCACTGGATCATCGCCCCGGTCGTCCTTCCGGCCCTGCTTGCGCCGCTGATCGCCTTCGTGATGCGTCACGACATATCGCTGGCGCGGACGGCATCGATCGCGGGAACCGTCGCCCTGGTCGCCATCGCCCTCGGTCTGACCGTGCTGGCGGCGGCGGGCGAGACGCATGTCTACCGTCTGGGTGACTGGCCCGCCCCCTTCGGCATCGTCCTTGTGCTCGACCGGCTGTCGGCGCTGATGGTGCTGCTTACGTCGGTCCTTGCCCTGATCGTCCTTCTGCACGCCGTCGCAACCGGCTGGGATGCGCGCGGCCGCCATTTTCATGCCCTCTTCCAGTTCCAGCTCATGGGGATCTGCGGTGCGTTCCTGACCGGCGACATCTTCAACCTCTTCGTCTTCTTCGAGGTTCTGCTGATTGCGTCCTACGGCCTGATGATCCACGGCGGCGGGCGCGACCGGATGCGCGCGGGCCTGCAATACGTTGTCATGAACCTTGCCGGATCGACCCTGTTTCTCTTCGCGCTTGGAACGCTCTATGCCACGACGGGCACGCTGAACATCGCGGACCTCGCCGTCCGTCTGCAGGAGATCCCGCCGGACGAGGCTGCCCTTGTGCGGGTGGCGGCAATGCTTCTGATGATCGTGTTCGCGGTGAAGGCCGCGCTCTTTCCGGTCCAGTTCTGGCTACCCGCCACATATGCCAACGCGCCCGCGCCGGTCGCGGCGCTGTTCGCGATCATGACGAAGGTCGGTGCCTATGCCATCTTGAGGATCCATGCGGTGGTGTTCGGCCCCGGGATCGCGGCGACCGATGGAATGATCGCCTCATGGCTGTTCCCGGCCGCCATCGTCACCATCGCCTTCGGCGCTTTCGGCGTGCTGGGGGCCCGTCGGCTGATGCCGCTCATCGCGTTCTCGGTGATGGGGTCGATGGGGACCCTTCTGGCCTCGGTCGCGGTCTTCTCGCCGCAGGCGACGACCGCGGCGCTGTACTATCTTGTCCACTCGACCTTCGCGGCTGCCGCGCTGTTCCTGATCGCCGATCTGGTGGTGTCTCGGCGTGATGGCGATCTGCTGACCGCCCAGCCACAGACGGTACAGAACGGTCTCTTCGCGGCGCTGTTCTTCGCGGGCGCGATCGGCATGGCCGGAATGCCCCCGCTCAGCGGATTCCTGGGCAAGCTTCTTGTGCTCGACGCGTTGCGCACCCCCGACGCGATGGCCTGGGGCTGGAGCGCGATCCTGGTTGGGTCGCTTCTGACCATCGTCGGCTTCGCGCGGGCGGGCAGCGTACTGTTCTGGAAGTCCACCTCGATGGTGGCCCCCGTTCCACAGGCAACCGAACAGGCACCGCCACCCGCCGCCGGCGCCCGCCCGGTCGAAGTCGCACCGACGATGATCGCCCTTGCGATGCTGGCGGCGATCGCGGTTTTCGCGGGCCCGCTTGCGGGCTATCTTGAAGACACCGCGAACCAGATCTTCGATCGGGGGGGATATGTTGACGCCGTGCTTGGACCGGCAGAGGATTTCTGACCCATGCTCGAGCGCCTGATCCCCCATCCGCTGCTCAGCCTGACCCTCACACTGGTCTGGCTGGCCCTCGTCAACACGGTGAGCCTTGGGAACCTGCTGCTCGGGGGCTTTCTCGGCCTCGTCATCCCGATGCTCACCGCCCCCTACTGGCCAAACCGGCCCAGGGTGGCAAAGCCGCTCAAGGCCGTGGAATACTTCCTGCTGGTGATGTGGGACATCGTTGTCGCCAACGTGCAGGTGGCGATGATCATCCTGTTCAAGCCCGAACGGGATATCCGGTCGGCATGGATCGTCATCCCCCTCGAACTGACCTCGCCCGAGGCGATCACCGTCCTTGCGGGTACGATCACGATGACCCCCGGGACGGTGTCCGCCATGCTGTCGGCCGACGGCAGGTCGCTTCTGGTTCACGCCCTGCACACCGACGATGCCGCCGCGATGCGGGACGACATCAAGACCCGATACGAACGGCGACTGAAGGAGATTTTTCCATGATCGAGGCTGCCCTGATCTTCGCGTTCGGATGCTACAGCCTGGCGCTGATCCTGGACCTCTGGCGCATCGCGCGCGGTCCGGACAGTGCCGACCGGATCCTCGCGCTCGACACGATGGTGATCAACGTGATCGCGCTGCTGGTCCTTTACGGCCTCTGGCGCGGCACGGCGATCTACTTCGAGGCGGCGATGCTGATCGCGATGGTCGGCTTTGTCTCGACCGTGGCCTATTGCCGCTTCGTACTGCGCGGCGACATCATCGAGTGAGGTAAGCCATGGACCTGGTCATCGAGATCGTCATCGCCGCCTTCCTTGTCATCAGCGGCATCTTCGGCTTTGTCGGCTCCTACGGGCTGATCAAGCTGCGCACGACGATGCAGCGGCTGCACGCGCCGACGAAGGCGACCACACTGGGGGTCGGCGGCGTCCTGATCGCCTCGATGCTCCATTTCGCCTTCTTCGAGGACAAGCTGTCGTTTCACGAACTGCTGATCACGCTTTTCCTGTTCATCACCGCACCTGTCACGGCGAACTTCATTGCGAAGAGCTATCTGGCCTGCCGTGTTCCCGCATCCGAACTGCCCGAGTCCGAAGGTGACTACGGTTGGGCGATATACGAGGATCCGCCCGAACAGAATTAGGAAACCGCCAGACGCGCCACCCCGCCCTCAAAGGCGCGGATGATCTTCCCGGTCCAGACTGGCGCGACCGATCATGTGGGCGGCAAGGGGTGCCGTCAGCAGCAGGAACAGCACCGCAACCACGCATTTCGCAACAGTCGAGACGTCCGCAAAGACAACCGCTGTCGCGGCCAGGATCAGCGAGGCGCCAAGCGTCCCGGCCTTGGTCGACGCGTGCATCCGCGTCAGCACATCTGGCAGGCGGATCACCCCCACCGACGCGATCAGGGTGAACGCAGCCCCGATCAGGATCAGCACACCGGCAACGATCTCGGTCATCCGTCCATCTCCTCGTTCGGTATCGCGTCCTCTTCCCGGCGGATCGCCTTCTGCCGCTCGGCATAGCGGGCCAGCGCCACGGTGGCGAGAAACCCGATCAGCGCGACCACGATCGCCACGTCGATGAAGGCCGTGCTGTCCACGAAGATCGCGTAAAGCCCGCAGAAGCCCATGATCGAGATCGTCATCATGTCGAGCGACACGACACGGTCGGCCAGGCTGGGACCCCGGGCGATCCGATAGAACCCCAGCGCGATCGCGATCATCACAAGGGCGAAGGAGATGTCGATCGCCCAGCTCAGGAAGATCTCCGGACCGGTCATTCGAACACCTCCCGCACCTTGCGCTCCATCCCGTCCTTGAGGTCGCGCACCAGCGCCTCGGGGTCATCGGCGAACATCGCGTGGACAATCAGTGTCTTGCGATCCGGCGTCACATCCAGGCTGAGAGTCCCGGGCGTAAGCGAGATCAGGTTGGTGACCAGCAGGATCTCGAGATCGCTTTTCGCGTCGAGCGGCATTTCGACGATCGCGGGGTTCGACAGATGCTTCGGCGTGACCACATCCCAGGCGACCCGCACGCTCGACACGATGAGCTCGTATAGGAAATAGCCCGTCAGGCGAAGGATGCGCCACACCCGCAGGAAGTAGCCCTGGCGTTGATCGAACAACGGCTGGGCCAGCCAGAGGGCCACGAATCCCAGCGCGAATCCCACGATCAGCGAGGGCAGCGTGAAGGACGCGACAAGGGCGGCCCAGACGACCGCAAGAACGATGTTGAACGCGAAAAGGTTCATCGCATCCCCCCCAGCACCGTCTCGATGTAGTCCGTGGGATCCAGAAGTTGCGCCGCGGCCCGTTCGGCGAAAAGGACGAACGGCTCGGGGAACAATCCGATGATCACGGTCAGAACCGCCAGCCCTGCAATCGGCAGCATCAGCGGCAGGCCGATCGTCCAGCCGATGCGCGCCATCTCAGGCTCGATGCCATCGGGATGCGGCTTCCAGAACACCTCGGCCCAGATCTTCGTCATCGAGAAGATCGTCAGAAGGCCGACCGCCAGCGCGATGAAGGCGACGAACCAGGCTTCGACGTCGAGCGACGCCTTGACGATCAGGTATTTCGCCCAGAACCCTGACAAGGGCGGGAACCCGGCCAGCGAGAATGCCGGAACAAGGAAAAGGACGGCCAGCAAGGGCGCGGACTTGTAAAGACCGCCGATCTTCGACAGGTCGGTCGATCCCGTCAGCCGGTAAGCCACGCCCGAGACAAGGAAAAGGTTCGCCTTCACGATGATGTGGTGGACGAGGTAGAAGACCGCCCCCACGATCGCAAGCGGCGTGAAAAGCGCCAGCCCCAAGACCATATAGCCGATCTGGCTGACGATGTGGAACGACAGGATCTTGCGGAAGTCGTTCTGCGCGGCGGCGCCCAGAACGCCCGTCACCATGGTCAGGCAGGCCACCCAGAGAAGGATCTCGTGCGTGAACCCGACCTCGCCGGTGAAGACAAGCGTGAACATTCGGACAAGAGCGTAGACGCCCACCTTGGTCAGGAGCCCCGCGAAGACGGCCGAGACCGAAAAAGCCGGGGTGTGGTAGCTTGCCGGCAGCCAGAAGAACAGCGGGAAGACCGCCGCCTTCACCCCGAAGGCGACCATGAAGAGGATCGCGACGACCGTCACGAGGCCCTGGTTCTCGACCTCAGGCACCACAACGGCCAGGTCCGCGAGGTTGAGCGTGCCGGTCAGGCCGTAGAGCATTCCGACACCGGTCAGGAACAGGATCGTCGAGACAAGGTTGAGCGCCACGTACTTCACGCCGCCGTCGATCTGCTCGCGGCCGTTGCCCAGCACCAGAAGACCGAAGGACGAGATCAGCATGACCTCGAACCAGACGTAGAGGTTGAAGAGGTCGCCCGTCAGGAAGGCCCCCGTGACCCCCGCGATCAGCACCTGGAAAAGCGCGTGATAGCCAAGCCGCTCCTGCTCGGGGGTGATGTCGGACAGGGCATAGACGGCGACGGCAAGCCCGGTGATGGCGGTGATGACCACCATCACCGCGCTCAGCAGATCGGCCACCAGCGTGATCCCGAACGGTGCGGCCCACGCGCCCATCTGCGCCGCGACCACACCGTCGCGCAGGACCACGACCATCAGCGCGCCCGCCGCCAGAAGCGACAGCAGCGACCCCAGAACCGAGATCCAGCGCCCGGAACTGCTTTCGCGGGCGAAATAGGCGAAGACCGCCGTCGCGAAAGGAATGATCAGCGGCAGGGAGAGCGTCCAGCTCACTTCGCGTCCTCCCGCGGCTCGGCGACGCGCATCTCGTCGGTGTCGAGCGTGCCCAGCGACCAATAGGCCCGCAGTGTCAGGACAAGCGCGAAGGCGAAAAGCCCGAAGCCGATGACGATGGCAGTAAGAACCAGCGCCTGCGGCAGGGCGTTGGCCACCAGTCCGCGGGCGCCTCGGCGCCGTCGGCGATCAGCGGCGGTGCACCGCGGTCAGACGGCCCGCCGCGAAGATCGCAAGGTTCGCCCCGTTCGAGATCAGGATCAGACCGAAGAGAAACCGCAACAGGTTCCGTGCAAGCATCAGGTAGATCGCAGTCGCAAACAGCACGCCGACAAGGATGGAGAGGACGACTTCCATGGTCAGATCGCCTCTTCCAGGGCGAAGACAAGCGTCAGGACGGACCCCATCACGACGAGGTAAACGCCCACGTCGAACACCAGAACGCTCGACAAGGGCAGGCCCTTGTCGGTCTCCGTCGCGCCAAGAAACAGCCACTGACCGGTGAAAAAGGCGTCGCCGAAGAAGGCGGCCATGACCCCGGCGAACAAGGCGATGCCCAGACCCAGCACGGCGATCGATTCGGGACGGGCGCGCAGGGCACGCCGCGCGCTGTCGGTACCGCAGGCGATGGCATGGACGACGAAGCCCGTCGCCCCGATCAGCCCGCCGATGAAACCCCCACCGGGCTCGTTATGGCCGCGCAGCAGCATGAAGATCGAAAACACCAGAAGAAGTGCCACGAGGATGCGCGTCCCCGCCATCAGGATGATCGAATTCATGGCGCGTTCCCCCGCCTGCCGCCCTTTAGGAGGGCATAGGCGCCCAGCGCCGCGATCACGACCACTGCGACCTCGCCGAAGGTATCAAGCGCCCGGAAATCGACGAGGATCACGTTGACGATGTTGCGGCCATAGGCATCCGGCCAGCTTGCGCCTTCGAAGTAGCGGGTGATCTTGCGATCAAGTGGCCCCGCCGTATCCATCAGCATCACAAGGGTCACAACGGTGCCGATTGCCGTGGCAAAAATCGCGTCGAGCGGGCGGAACCTGCCCTTGCCCGCGGTCACCGACAACCGCGGCAGACGCAGCGCGGCGACGGCAAAGAGGACTACGACAAGGGTCTCGACCAGAAGCTGCGTGATGGCGACATCCGGCGCGCCGAAGATGATGAAGATCAGCGCCACCCCGATGCCCACGGCGCCAAGCCCGCCAATCGCCGCAACGCGCGAATTGGTGACCGTGGTCAGCCCGGCTCCCGCAACGATCAGAAGCACGACGGCAAGGTGTTTGATCTGAAGGTCGGGCATCGCAAGCGGCGTCGTGAAACTGCCGTAAAGGATCAGTGTGCCCCCCACGCCCGCAAGGGTCGTGGCGAATATGATGTAGAGATAGCGACGCATCACGCCCGACTGCAGGATCCGTGTCTGCCATCCCGCCAGTGCTTTCAGACCGTTGATGAGGTCGTCCCACCCGGCATCGAAGCTGAAGGCCCGCGCCTCGATTCCGGCGATCAGGGCGCGCAGCCGCAGATGGTAGGCGTAGAGAATGAAGCCGAGCACGAATGTCGCCACCGAAAGCGCAAGCGGGATGTTGACGCCGGCCCAGAGCACAAGTGCCTTCGCTTCGTCCGGAGAGCCCAGGATCGACGCTACGCCCGGCTCGATCAGCGTCACGGCGATCAGCGCAGGTGCGAGACCAAAGGCGACCCCGGCTGCCGCCAGAACGACCGGGCCGGCCAGCATCTGCCAGGGTGCCTCGTGCGGGGTTTCAGGAAGCGGTCCGCCCGCCGGGCGCCAGAACGGCTTGAACGCCACGATCCCCGCCGCCACGAACATCAGCGAATTCGCCGTCAGCACGGCCGCCGACACGAGGTAGGGCGCCTCCTGAACGGCGATGGCCCCGGCGTATTTGAGCTCCTTGCCGATGAAGCCGATGAACGGCGGAAAGCCCGCCATCGACAGCGCTGCGACGCTGCCCGCGATGGCCGTCACCGGCATCGCCCGGGCCAGCCCGCCAAGAACGCCCAGATCGCGCGTCCCGGTGCCATGATCGACGTTTCCGGCGATCAGGAACAGCGCCGCCTTGTAGAGCGAATGAACGACAAGAAAGGTCATCGCGGCGGTGATCGCATAGCCGCTGTCCTGCCCGAGGTAGAGCGTCAGCGTGCCCAGCGCCATCAGCGTCGTGTAGGCCAGCGTCTGCTTCATGTCGGTCTGGCGGATCGCCATGATGCTTGCGAAGACTGCGGTGACGGCCCCGAAGACGGTCAGCGTCCAGAACCAGATGTCGCTGCCCGAGAGCGTCGGATGCATCCGCGCCAGAAGATACACCCCGGCCTTCACCATCGTGGCCGAGTGCAGATAGGCGCTGACCGGCGTCGGCGCGGCCATCGCGTTGGGCAGCCAGAAGTGGAACGGGACCTGGGCGGACTTGGTGAAGGCCGCGGCCAGGAACAGCAGCAGGATTGGAAGATACAGCGCGCTGTTCAGCACCGCGTTGCCCTGCGCCCGTATCTCCGACAACTCGAAGGTGCCCGCCACCGTTCCGATCAGCACGATGCCGGCCAGCAGCGCCAACCCGCCGGTTCCGGTGACCAGCAACGCCTGCAAGGCATTGCGTCGCGCTTTCGGATCCTCATGGTTGAAGCCGATCAGAAGGTAGGACGTGACCGTCGTCAGTTCCCAGAACACGAACAGCGTCAGGAGGTTGTCGGCCAGCACCAGGCCCAGCATCGACAGCATGAAGAGCGTCAGGAACAGCATGAAGCGGACGAATTGCGGATGCCCGCGCAGGTAAGTCCCCGAATAGAGGAAAACCAATGCGCCGATCCCCGAGATCAGCAGCCCGAAGGTCAGGCTCAGCCCGTCGATCCAGAAGCTCAGGTTGACGCCGAGGCTTGGCACCCAGGGCCAGACCACGCGCAGCGGCGTGCCCTCCGACACCGACGGTATCGCCTGCACCAGCACGGCAAATATGGCCGCGGCCAGAATGACCGGGATCCATCCCGCCACCGACATCAGCGGCGTGTGAGGTCCTGCGCTCTTTGCCATTGGGCCTGCCTTGGCGTGTCCCTGTCCCCGATTGCCCCGACCGCGCCTGCGGTGGATGCACGTATTCTGAGTTGATCACATAGCGGACGGGTCGCGACGCGCAAGGCTGGCATGGCGCGCTGGGGCAAGGGTGTTGCCCCGCCCGCTCTGCCCTGTCTTTCGTGATCCCCGGGTGTTCCCCGGTTGCTTTGACATATCGTGCTTGAAAGTTGAAAGTTGAAATCGAAAGACCGGGCGGTATTGATAGAGAAAATCTATAAGGCGCCCCGATGCCCTCGCTTCAGCAGCTTCGCTACCTTGTCGCCGTCGCCGACACGTTGCACTTTCGCCGCGCGGCGGAACTGAGCCATGTGACCCAGCCCACCCTGTCGGCCCAGCTGAAAGAGCTTGAACTGCGTCTTGGCGTGACGCTGGTCGAGCGTAGCCGTTCGCGGGTCCTGCTGACACCGGTCGGTGCGGACATCGCCGAACGCGCGCGCCGGGTCCTGCGCGATGTCGAAGAGATCCGCGTGGCGGCGCAGCGCGGGCAACGACCGATGGCCGGCACGCTCAGGACGGGTGTTGTCCAGTCGCTTGGCTCCTATCTTTTTCCCCTGATCGCGCCCGAGATCCATACGGCCCACCCCGATCTTCGGCTCTATATCCGCGAGGGGCTGCCCGAAGCACTCTTGCGTCAGCTTGAAACCGGCGCGCTCGAGGTCCTGTTCTACCCCCTGCCGATCGACCGGGGCGACATCGAGACCGTGGCGATCTTCGAAGAACCTCTTCTGGCGGTGATCCCCCGCGACCATCCGCTTGCCCTCCAGCAAAGCATCGCCCGCCACCAGTTGAAGGGCGAGACGCTTCTGACGCTCGAACCCGGCCACCGGCTATACGAACAGATGCGCGCCCTGGCCGAAGAGTTCGAGGCCGAGGTGAGCCATGACTACGAGGGCACCAGCCTCGACACCTTGCGGCAGATGGTGGCGATGGGCATGGGCTTGTCGCTTCTGCCCGCGCTTTATGTCCGGTCCGAGGTCGCCCGCGAGACGCTGGTCACCGCCCGCCCGATCGACGGGCTGCAACCGGCGCGGACCGTGGGAATGGCATGGAGGCGGGGGTCGGCCCATGCCGAGGAGTTTCGCACCCTCGCCCGGCTGACCGCGCGTGTCCTTGACCGCGACGTGCCCGAGGTGCGGGTCGTCCTGCCGCCGGCGGAGTGACGCAAGCGCGGCGCCACCTCGTCGGGGGCGCTGATCAGACAGCGCCGCCCGCGTGCATCGCCTTGAACGTCATCGTGGTCAGCGACCGCGCGATCCCCGGAATGTCGAGAAGCCGGTCGTTGATGAACACGCCCACATCCTCGCCCTCGGGGATGTAGATCTTCGCCAGAAGGTCGAATTCGCCACTGGTCGAATAAAGTTCCGAGACGATTTCGCGAAGGTAGATTTCGCGTGCGACCTCATAGGTCTTGCCCGGATGGCAGCGCAGTTGCACGAAGACACAGGTCATGGGCTCTCTCCCTGGGGTGTTCACAATTCTCTAGCGCGCCCGTCTCCCGGGAACCAGCCTCCCGCGCGGACGGGCGGTCGCGGAACACGCAGGTCACGGGACGATCACCCAACCCGCAGGACGCCGCAGAAGGCACCTTCACAATCGATTGCAAAATGTTAAACCCCTCGCAATGACGCGCGAACCGATCATCGACACATCGCCTGCGGTTTCGGACGAGGTCCGGCAAACGACCTGCTACATGTGCGCCTGCCGCTGTGGCATCAACGTGCACCTGAAGGACGGCGAAGTCGCCTATATCGACGGCAACCGCGACCACCCGGTCAATCGTGGCGTCCTTTGCGCCAAGGGCAGCGCCGGGATCATGCAGCACACCTCGCCTGCCCGCCTGCGCGCGCCGCTGCGCCGTGTCGGCCCGCGCGGATCGGGCGAGTTCGAGGAAATCAGCTGGGACGAGGCGCTCGACCTCGCGGTCTCGTGGATGAAGCCGCTGCGCGAGACCGACCCGTCGAAGCTGGCGTTCTTCACCGGCCGCGACCAGAGCCAGAGCTTCACGAGCTACTGGGCGCAAAGCTTCGGCACGCCGAACTACGCGGCGCACGGCGGCTTCTGCTCGGTCAACATGGCGGCGGCCGGTATCTATACCATCGGCGGCGCGTTCTGGGAGTTCGGCCAGCCCGACTGGGACCGCACCAAGCTCTTCCTGCTCTTCGGCGTGGCCGAGGATCACGATTCGAACCCGATCAAGATGGGCATCGGCAAGCTCAAGGCGCGCGGGGCCAAGGTGGTCGGGATCAATCCCATCCGCACCGGCTACAACGCCGTGGCCGACGACTGGTACGGGATCACGCCGGGCACGGACGGGCTTCTGATCCTGTCGCTGATCCATTGCCTGATGAAGGCGGGTCGGATCGACCTCGACTACCTCGCGCGTTGGACCAACGCGCCTTGTCTTGTCGACGAGGACCCCGCGTCGGACACGCACGGACTTCTGCTGCGCGACGAGGCCGGCAAAGGAACTGGTGATCGACCGCCGCACCGGCAAGCCCACGGCCTTCGACACGCCGGGCGTGCAACCCGACCTTTCGGCCACATGGCGCCACGCCGGGATCACCCATCGCCCGGTCCTGCACCATATGGCCGACCGTTATCTGTCGGACGAGTATGCCCCCGAGGCCGTGGCCGACCGCTGTGGCATCGCGCCGGACCGCATTCGCGCCCTGGCCGCCGAGATCGCCCGCACCGCCTTCGACGAGGCGATCGAGATCGACCAGCCCTGGACCGACTTCCGCGGCGAGCGGCACGACAAGATGATCGGCCGCCCGGTGGCGATGCACGCGATGCGCGGCATCTCGGCCCATTCGAACGGCTTTCAGACCGCACGCGCGCTGCACCTTCTGCAGATCCTTCTGGGCACGGTCGAGGCGCCGGGCGGATTCCGCTTCAAACCGCCCTACCCCAAGCCCGCCACCGCGCATCCCAGGCCCCACGCAAAGGCCGTTCCCGGCAAGCCGCTCGACGGCCCGCACCTCGGGTTCGTGCATGGTCCCGACGACCTTCTCTACCGCGACGACGGCACGCCCGCGCGGATCGACAAGGCCTTCACCTGGGAAAACCCGATGAGCGCCCATGGCCTCATGCACATGGTCATCCCGAATGCGCACGCCGGCGATCCCTACCGGATCGACACGCTCTTTCTCTACATGGCGAACATGGCGTGGAACTCGTCGATGGGCACGCGCCGCGTCATCGAGATGCTGACGGACACCGACGAGGCCGGCGACTACGTGATCCCGCGCATCATCTACTCGGATGCCTATTCGTCCGAGATGGTGGCCTATGCCGACCTGATCCTGCCGGACACGACCTATCTGGAACGCCACGACTGCATCAGCCTGCTCGACCGGCCGATCTGCGAGGCCGAGGCCGCCGCCGACGCGATCCGCTGGCCAGTCGTCGAACCCGACCGCGACGTGCGCGGCTTCCAGTCGGTGCTGGTCGACCTTGGCGCGCGGCTGGGCCTGCCGGGCTTCGTGAACGAGGACGGCAGCGCGAAATACCGCGACTACGCAGACTACATGGTGACCCACGAACGCCGGCCGGGCATCGGCCCGCTGATGGGCTGGCGTGGCGAGGACGGCACGCAATCGGGACGCGGCGCGCCGAACCCCGACCAGATCCAGCGCTACATCGAGAACGGCGGCTTCCACATCGCCCACATCCCCGAAGAGGCACAGTTCTTCAAACCATGGAACACGGCCTATCAGGACTGGGCGGTGAACCTGGGGCTCTACGATGCGCCACAGCCCTATCTTTTCTCGATCCTGTCGGAACCCATGCGCCGCTTCCAGATGGCGGCCGAGGGCAAGGGCCGCCGCCAGCCGCCCGACCACCTGCGCGACCGTGTCCGCAAGGCAATGGACCCGCTGCCCACCTGGTACCCGGCTCTCGAAGATGCCGCGACCGACCACGAGGCCTTCCCACTTCACGCGCTGACCCAGCGCCCGATGGCGATGTATCATTCCTGGGGCTCGCAGAACGCCTGGTTGCGCCAGATCCACGGCCACAATCCGCTCTATCTGCCGACCGACGTCTGGGAGGGCCACGGCTTTCACGAGGGCGACTGGGCGCGCGTCACTTCTCCCCACGGCGAGATCACGGCGCCGGTCGCCCACCATGCCGCGCTGAACCCGCAGACGATCTGGACCTGGAACGCCATCGGCAAGCGCAAGGGCGCCTGGGCGCTGTCGCCCGACGCGCCCGAGGCCACGAAGGGCTTCCTGCTGAACCACCTGATCCACGAGCTTCTGCCCGAACGTGGCGACGGCCATCGCTGGGCGAACTCTGATCCGGTCACCGGGCAGGCCGCGTGGTTCGACCTGCGCGTGCGGGTCGAGCGTATCCCGGCCCCGGCAGACCTCTCCCCCGACCTGCCGCCGCAGAAAAGCCCGGTGCCGCCTGCCCCCGGGACCGTCGCCCGGAAGGTGCGCGCATGACATCGCTGCCGACCCACACCGAGAAGAAGCTCGGCCTGGTCATCGACCTCGACACCTGCGTCGGCTGCCACGCCTGCGTGACCGCCTGCAAGGGCTGGAACACCGAGAACTACGGCGCCCCGCTGGCCGATGTCGACGCCTATGGCGCCGAGCCCGTGGGCAGCTTTCTCAACCGCATCCACAGCTACGAGGTTCAGCCCGAGGCGGGCCCCGCGCAGCTGATCCACTTTCCCAAGTCCTGCCTGCATTGCGACGATGCGCCCTGCGTCACCGTCTGTCCCACCGGCGCCAGCTACAAGCGGGTCGAGGACGGGATCGTGCTGGTGAACGAATCCGACTGCATCGGCTGCGGCCTCTGCGCCTGGGCCTGCCCCTACGGCGCGCGCGAGATGGACCCGACCGAGAAGGTGATGAAGAAATGCACCCTCTGCGTCGACCGCATCTACAACGAGAACCTGCCCGAGGAAGATCGTGAACCTGCCTGCGTGCGCACCTGCCCCGTGGGCGCCAGGCACTTCGGCGATCTGTCCGACCCCGAAAGCGACGTCTCACGTCTTGTCGCGGAGCGTGGAGGGATGGACCTGATGCCCGAACAGGGCACCAAGCCTGTCAACAAGTACCTGCCCCCGCGTCCCAAGGATCAGCCACCCGAGTTCGACGTGCTGTCGCCCTTCCTCGATCCCGTGGCGGAAACCCCGCAGGGCTTTCTTGGCTGGCTCGACCGGACGCTGGAGCGGATCGGCTGATGCACCCCGCGCCGTCGCTTATCGCGTTCACCACGCTCTCCGGACTTGGCTTCGGCCTGCTGATCTTCCTTGGCCTCGGCCTGCCGCCCGTGACGGGCTGGGTGGCTTTCGTCTTTTTCGCCATCGCCTATGTGCTGGCGGGTGGTGGGCTTCTGGCCTCGACCCTGCATCTGGGCCACCCGGAACGCGCGATGAAGGCCTTCACCCAATGGCGGTCAAGCTGGCTGTCGCGCGAGGCGTGGCTCTCTCTTGCGGCGCTGGCCGTGAATGGGCTTTACGGCGCCGGTCTTGTGTTCTTCGGCACGCGCATCGCACCGCTTGGCCTTCTGGGCGCGGCCCTTGCGGCGGCCACGGTTCTGGCCACCGCGATGATCTATACCCAGCTCAAGACCGTTCCGCGCTGGCACCACTGGACGACGCCCGCGCTCTTTCTGGCCTATGCCATCGCCGGCGGCGCGCTTCTGGCGGGGCAAACCGGCATCGCGCCGATCCTGTTGCTTCTGACCGGCATGTTCCAGCTCTGGGTCTGGCAGTCGGGCGACCGCCGCCTCGCGCAGTCAGGCACGACCATCGGCACGGCCACCGGGCTTGGGGATCGTGGCGACGTCCGCTCGTTCGAACCGCCGCATACCGGGACGAACTACCTTCTGACCGAGATGGTCCATATCGTCGCGCGCCGGCATGCCGGAAAGCTGCGCATCATCGCTTTCCTGCTGGCCTTCGCGCTGCCCTGGGCGGTGCTGTTCCTTCATGCCCTTTTCGCACGCGCTGGCGGCCATCGCGGTGATCAGCCACGTGGCCGGCGTGGCCTGCGCGCGCTGGCTCTTTTATGCCGAGGCCGAGCATGTCGTCGGCCTCTACTACGGGAAACGCTGACCCGTCAGGCGTTTGCCCCCCAGCGCCAGCCGGTGATCGCCGCGATGATCGCCCCGATCCCGGTCAGCGACAGCGCGATCACGAAGAGCCAGCCGAGGAAGGGCACAAGGCCCAGCACCCCCGCCACCAGCGCCCCCGCCCCCGCGGCAATCGCGCGTTCGGCCAGCGTGTCGGGTTCCTCGCGCCCGATCAGCAGCAAGAGCCCGACACCGAAGGCATAGGCCCCGACCACATAGCCCGCCAGCGCGCTTGCGCCGGCCAGAAGCAGGATGCCCGGCACAAGGACCAGCCCGATCAGGGTCATCGCCACGACGAAGACCGACCCCACGATCGCCGATTGCGTCACGAAGCCCACGCCAAGGGTCCGGAACGGGGCCGCCAGAACGGTCCGCCGCATCTCGGCAAGCCGCTCGGGGATCAGCGCGGCGATCAGCGCCGCCAGAAGCGCCACCATGACGACGCCTCCGAAGAAGCGTCCCACAATGTCGCCAATGCTCGGAACGACCTGCGGCATCTGCCGGGCTTCCCAGTCCTCGATCTCGCGCCGGGTGATCCGGTCCTCCGATATCACCGAATCCGGGACAGCGAGGTCGCCGATATCCTCCTCGAACAGGGTCAGGCTGCCGCCGATGCGCGCACCCGGTCCGAACATCGCGTTTTCTGCCCCGAGCATCACGTCACCCGCAATCTCGGCGTCGATCCGGACGGTCTGGCCGCCAAGGATGGCATAGCCCGCGACCGGCCCCGCGACCTCGACAAACGAACCAGCTGCCCGCAGGTCACCGCCCACCGCGCCGGACATCCGCAGATCCTGCCCGGCGACCGAGACGTCCCCGGAAATGTCGCCGGTCAGCGTCACGGTCTGGCCCATGACGTGAACGTCGCCTCCGACCGCACCGTCCAGGGCGACATCCTGACCGATCGCATAAACCGACCCGGTCAGATCCGTCGCCGCGCGCACGCTTTGCCCCGCGACAAAGAGATCGTCGGCACCGGGGGCATCGAAAACAATGCTCTGGCCCGCCAGGAAGCTGTCGCCCCCGATGGTGAAACCGGCATCGTCCTGTGCCATCGCCGGCCCTGCGGCAAGCGCGAGAATCAATGCAAAGCTGAACAATCTCATGGCGGTCTCCCTTGATATCAATGGCGGCAGATTAGCCGCACAGGACAGGCCGCGCCTTGCTGAAGATCAATCGCGACGCCGGGCGAGCGCCCCAAGCGCCACGCCACCGATCACGAGCCCCGAGGCAAGCACGATGCGCAGCGTCACACCCTCGCCCAGGATCAGGACGCCGCCCGCAATCGCGATAACCGGCACCGTGAGCTGCGCCAGCGCCGCCGCCGACGATTCGATCCGCGGCAGCACGGTATACCAGAGCGCATAGCCAAGCCCCGAGGTGACCGCCCCGGACAGGGTCGCCAAGGCAAAGCCCGCGGGCGTCAGGGCATCGCCCACGACCACCCACACGAGAAGTCCCAGCGGGGCAGCTCGAAGGAAGTTCCCCGCCGTCTCGGCGAGGGGGTCGGTGGCGCCGCGGCCGATCAGGGAATAGACGCCCCAGCCCAGCGCCGCGGCCGCCATCAAGGCCGCCCCCGCGGCGTCCGGAGCGCCCGCGCCGGACGGCCAGAGCAACCACGCCAAACCCGCCACCGCGACCGCCGCCCCGAGCCAACGCAGTGGCGTGGGGCGCTCGCCCGCGCGCAAAGCACCCGCAAACATCGTGATCTGCACCCCGCCGAACAGGATCAGCGCGCCCACACCCGCATCGAGCGTGACATAGGCGAAGGAAAAGCCCAGGACATAAAGCGCAAGCGCCCCGGTTCCCGCCCAGCGCCCGCGCAGGGACAGCGGCAACCCGCGCCCGCCAAGGCGCACGAGGACCGCAAGGGCCAGCGCGCCGGTGAGAAGGCGCACCGCGGCGAACGCCGCCGGTCCCGAGGGATCGCTCCCGGTGAGGGCCAGACGGTTCAGCACGGAATTGGCCGCGAACGCGACCATCACAAGGGCCACAAGCGCAAGAAGGCGGGCGGCGGAGGTCACGGGCGGCCGTTCCGGACAGCGATAATGCCGCGCCGGGCACGGACCGGCGGCGTCCCTTCGGCAATCTGGGCTGTCCGGTCCATCATCGCACCCCTGCTTTGCGCAGGGACGATGGCCGATTGTCCCGTTCGCGACAATCGCCCGAAAAAAGAAAGGGCGCCCGAAGGCGCCCTTTCCGAAGTCCTGTGCGGGACAGCTTACATCATGCCGCCCATGCCGCCCATGCCGCCCATGTCGGGCATGCCGCCGCCCTGGCCCTTCGGCTCGGGCTTGTCGGCGACCATGGCTTCGGTCGTGATCAGAAGACCGGCGACCGACGCTGCATCCTCGAGCGCGGTGCGCACGACTTTTGCAGGGTCGATGACGCCGAACTTGAACATGTCGCCATATTCCTCGGTCTGGGCGTTGAAGCCGAACGACAGGTCGTTCGATTCGCGGATCTTGCCGGCCACGACCGACCCATCCACGCCCGAGTTCTCGGCGATCTGGCGCAGCGGGGCCTCGAGCGCGCGGCGCACGATGGAGATGCCGGCGTCCTGATCGGAATTGGCACCCTTCAGACCGTCGAGCGACTTGGCGCCCTGGATCAGGGCAACGCCACCGCCGACGACCACGCCTTCCTGAACGGCAGCACGGGTCGCGTTCAGCGCATCGTCCACGCGGTCCTTGCGCTCTTTCACTTCGACTTCGGTCATGCCGCCGACGCGGATGACGGCAACGCCACCGGCGAGCTTGGCCACACGTTCCTGCAGCTTCTCACGGTCGTAGTCCGAGGTCGTCTCTTCGACCTGCTGACGGATCTGGGCCACGCGGGCTTCGATCTCGGCCTTGTCGCCGTGACCGTCGACGATCGTGGTCTCGTCCTTCGTGATCGAAACGCGCTTGGCCGAACCGAGCATGTCGAGCGTGACGTTCTCGAGCTTCATGCCGAGATCTTCCGAGATCACCTGGCCACCGGTCAGGATCGCGATGTCCTGCAGCATGGCCTTGCGGCGGTCACCGAAGCCCGGTGCCTTGACAGCGGCGATCTTGAGGCCACCGCGCAGCTTGTTCACCACCAGGGTCGCAAGGGCTTCGCCCTCGACATCTTCGGAGATGATCAGAAGCGGCTTGCCCGACTGGATCACGGCTTCGAGAAGCGGAACCATCGGCTGCAGCGACGAGAGCTTCTTCTCGTGCAGCAGGATGATCGCGTCTTCCAGCTCGACCGTCATCTTGTCGGGGTTGGTGACGAAGTAGGGCGACAGGTACCCGCGGTCGAACTGCATCCCTTCGACGACTTCGGTCTCGGTCTCGAGGCCCTTGTTCTCTTCGACGGTGATGACGCCGTCGTTGCCGACCTTCTGCATCGCGTCGGCGATCTGGCGGCCGATTTCGGACTCGCCGTTGGCCGAGATGGTGCCGACCTGCGCGACTTCGGCGCTGTCGTTCACCGGACGGGCGGCGGCCTTGATGTGCTCGACGACCTTCGCGGTGGCCAGGTCGATGCCACGCTTGAGATCCATCGGATTCATGCCGGCGGCGACCGACTTCATGCCTTCGCGAACGATGGCCTGGGCCAGAACGGTCGCGGTGGTGGTGCCGTCACCGGCCTCGTCGTTGGTGCGGGAAGCGACTTCCTTCACCATCTGTGCGCCCATGTTCTCGAACTTGTCCTCAAGCTCGATTTCCTTGGCGACCGTCACACCGTCCTTGGTGATGCGCGGCGCGCCGAAGGATTTGTCGATCACGACGTTGCGGCCCTTGGGGCCGAGCGTGACCTTCACCGCATCGGCGAGGATGTTCACGCCTTTCAGCATGCGGTTACGGGCATCCGTATTGAATTTGACGTCCTTGGCAGCCATTGTGCTTGCTCCTGGTTGTCCTGAATTTCGTTGATTGGGAAAGGATCAGACGATCACTCGATCACGCCGAGGATGTCGCTTTCCTTCATGATCAGCAGCTCTTGTCCGTCGAGCGTGATCTCGGTGCCGGACCATTTCCCGAAGAGGATGCGGTCACCGGCCTTGACGTCCATCGAGATCCGATCGCCGTCATCGTCCTTGGCACCGGCGCCAACGGCCATGACTTCGCCCTCGGCGGGCTTTTCCTTGGCGCTGTCGGGGATGATCAGGCCCCCCTTGGTCTTCTCGTCGCCTTCGATGCGGCGGACCAGAACACGGTCGTGGAGAGGTTTGAAAGCCATCTCATTAAGCTCCTTGGCTCATGTTGCACGTCTTAGCACTCGCTCTTGGTGAGTGCTAACGGGCCGGAGATAAGGAAGACGGGACGGACTGTCAACGCGGGAAAGGGAAAAATCCGCACCCGTCTTGCGACCTTGATGATATCCCCGCCATGCGACTGCTGACGAAAGGTCCGACAGCCCCATCGTGGCCGGGCAGCGCCGCGCCGATCGGGGCGATTGTGCCGAAGGCGGACGCCCTCCTCAGGGGCCTCGTGACAATGCCCGCCGGCATTCCTATAAGGCCCGCGAACTCATACCTCCGTCAGGATGCACGCAATGACCACACTCGTCTTCGGCCACAAATCCCCCGACACCGATTCGACCGGCTCGCCCATCATCTGGGCCTGGTATCTGAACGAGGTGAAAGGCGATGACGCCGAGGCCGTGCTTCTGGGCGAACCCAACACCGAAGCCGCCTTCGTCCTGAAACGCTGGGATATCCCGAAGCCGCGGATCATCGACGGCGTCGAGGCGGACCAGCCCGTGGTGATCGTCGACACCAACAACCCGGCCGAGCTTCCCGCCGGGCATCAACGACGCCGACATCCTTGCGATCATCGACCATCACAAGCTGGTCGGCGGGATCGAGACGAAGGGTCCGATCGACATCACCATCCGTCCGCTCGCCTGCACCGCCACGATCATGTACCAGCTGATGGGCGACGACACCGCGCAGATGCCCGATTGGGTGCGCGCCGTGATGCTGTCGTGCATCCTGTCGGACACGCTCGAATTCCGCTCGCCCACGACGACGCCCGTGGACCGGGCCGTGGCCGAGGCCCTGGCGCATGAGCTTGGCATCTCGATCCCCGACTACGCAGCCGAGCTTTTCGCGGCGAAGTCCGATGTCTCGGCCTTCTCGGAAGCCGAGCTCTTGCGGATGGATTCGAAGGAATACGAAGTGGGCGGCAAGCAGCTGCGCATCTCGGTCCTCGAGACGACGTCGCCCGCGTACGGTCCTCGCGCGCAAGGACGCGCTCATGGCGGCGATGGGGCCGGTGGCGAGGGAAGACGGCGCCGATCAGGTCCTGCTGTTCGTCGTCGACATCCTGAACGAGGAAGCGACGCTGCTGGTGCCGAACGATCTTGTGAAGACGATCGCCGAGAATAGCTTCGGCGCGACCGTCACCGGCGACACGGTGGTCCTGCCCGGCATCATGAGCCGCAAGAAGCAGATCATCCCGTCGCTCGAAGGTCTGAGAGGGCCGCCGCCGGGGATGCCAATCTCCCGCGTGGCCTGGACAAGCCCGATAGGCTAGGGATGTGCGCATCGTCGCGGGCCGGACACAAGGGACCGCTGCGTTCCCAAGCAGGTTGTCGACGATGTCAGTGCGGTTTCGCGCCCACCCTTGCCGCCGCCTCTTCCCTTCGAGCCGTTCACGGGCCAAACCGGGATGACCGCCTCGAAACGCCCGCCACCCCGGAGACCCCATGACCCGCATCATCGCAAGCCTGGCCGAGATCGCCGCCGACTACGATGCCCTCTTCTGCGACCTCTGGGGATGCCTGCACAATGGCATCGCTCCCTTCCCCGAGGCGGTCAGCGCGCTCCAGAACTTCCGCGCGGGTGGCGGCAAGGTCGTCCTCCTGACCAACGCCCCGCGCCCCCGCCACGAGGTCGAGATGCAGATCGACGGCATGGGCGTCCCGCGCGACTGCTGGGACGTGATCGCCACCTCGGGCGACAGCGCGCGGCTTGCGATGTTCCAGGGCGCCGTGGGTCACCAGGTCTATTTCATCGGGGAAGAGCGCGACCTGAGCTTCTTCGAGCCGATCCATCTTCTCGACCCCTGCCCCGAGGTGCGGCGGGTGGGGCTGCAAGAGGCGACGGGCATCGTCTGCACCGGACCGCGTGACGCCCATGCCGATCCGTCCGTCTATCGGGGCGAATTTCTCATGGCCAAGACCCGGGGGCTGAAGCTTCTCTGTGCCAACCCCGACGTCGTCGTCGACCGGGGCCACGAGCGCATCTGGTGCGCGGGGGCCCTGGCCGCGCTCTACGAAGAGATGGGCGGCGAAAGCCTCTACTTCGGCAAACCGCATCCCCCGGTCTATGACCTTGCCCGGCGGCGACTGGCCGCCCTCGGGGTCTCGATCCCGGATTCCCGGATTCTCGCAGTGGGCGACGGGATCGCCACCGACATCAAGGGCGCCATGGGCGAGGACATCGATTCCCTGTTCGTCACTGGCGGCATCGCGGCAGCCGAAACGCAAACGGACATCGATCCCCATCCCGACGCGCTCGAACGGTTTCTGTCGTCGCAGCAGACCGCCGCGACCTATGCGATAGGTAAGCTGCGCTGACCAGATAACGCTTGCTTTTCTGCATCCGCAAAGTAATTAAGTTTCAAAGTTCGGGCGCATTTGGTCCGATAGTTTCATTGTGGATTTTGAAATGCTGGACAACATGCCCCGTGGAACCATCGTCATCGAGGATCTCGAGATCGGCATGACACGCCATCTCCTCAAGGAGGTCACCGATCTCGACATCGAGCTTTTCGCCCAGGTCTCGACCGACCGGAACCCGGTGCATCTTGATGACGCCTACGCGATGGACACGATCTTCGAAGGGCGTATTGCTCATGGGATGCTGACTGCGGGCCTCATCTCGGCGGTCATCGGGGAACAGCTTCCCGGACACGGCACCGTCTATCTTGGCCAGACGCTCAAGTTCATGGCCCCGGTCCGCCCGGGCGACATGGTCCGCGCCGAGGTAGAAGTAACGGCGATCGACTATGCCAAGCGCCGCGTCACGCTCGACACCCGCTGCCTTGTCGACGGCAAGACCGTGCTGAAGGGCGAGGCTGTCGTCCTTGCACCTTCCGGCAAGTTCGACTGACGCTTGCACGCCGCTCCGCTGGGCGCTAGGCCAGCGCCCATGCGGGTTCTGCGCGATTATCAATATGCCAAGGAAGGTGACCGGGGGGCGAGCGCCGCCATCGGCAACTTCGACGGCGTGCACCTTGGCCACCAGGCCGTCATCGACATAGCGCGGACCGAAGCGCAGCGCATTGGCGCGCCGCTGGGCATCCTGACCTTCGAGCCGCACCCGCGGGAATATTTCACGCCGGACGGCCCACCCTTTCGGCTGATGAATGCCGAAGCCAAGTGTCACCGGCTCGAGAAACTGGGCGTCGAGATCCTCTACGAACTCAGCTTCAATGCCGCGCTGTCGGCGCTGTCGCCCGAGGCCTTTGCGCGGGAGGTCATCCATCAGGGGCTTGGACTTGCCCATGTCGTGGTGGGCCGCGACTTCTGTTTCGGCAAGGACCGTCGCGGCACCGCCGCCGACCTCCAGATCTTCGGGGCCGAGATGGGCTTCGGGGTGACCGTGGCCGACCTGATCGAAACCGGCGGCATCGAGGTGTCGTCCACCCGTATCCGCGAGGCCCTGACCGACGGCCGCCCCCGCGACGCGGCCACGATGCTTGGGCACTGGCACAGGATCGAAGGCGCGGTCGAACGCGGCGACCAGCGCGGGCGGCTTCTGGGCTATCCAACGGCGAACATGTCGATCGCTGGCCTGCACCCGCCCCGCTACGGCGTCTATGCCGTCGAAGTGCGCGTCCAGGAAGGGCCCCATGCGGGCGACTACCACGGCGTCGCCAGCCTGGGCGTGCGCCCGATGTTCGGGGAGAACCAGCCCAACATCGAAACCTTCGTCTTCGACTTCTCGGGTGACCTTTACGGCACCCATCTTTCGGTGGCGCTGGTCGAGTTCCTGAGGCCCGAGCTCAAGTTCGACAGCGTCGAGGCGCTGGTCGAGCAGATGGACCGCGACAGCCTTCAGGCGCGCAGCATTCTTTCGGCATGACCGACGACCCCATCGACCGCGCCGGCCTGCGCGACCGGTTCTGGGAACGGGTGCCGTTGAAGAACCTCACGCCCCGCGAATGGGAGGCGCTGTGCGACGGCTGCGGCAAGTGCTGCCTCAACAAGCTCGAGGACGAGGACACCGGCGAAGTTGCCTTCACCCGCGTCGCCTGCCGGCTGCTGGATGGGGAAAGCTGCCGCTGCGGCAACTATGCGATCCGCAAGACACTGGTCCCCGAATGCGTCGTCCTGACGCCCAGAACCCTGCCCGATGTCGCCTACTGGCTGCCCCGCACCTGCGCCTACAAGCTTCTGCACGAGGGCCGTCCGCTCTACGACTGGCACCCGCTGATTTCGGGCACGGCCGAAAGCGTGCACGCCGCCGGGGTTTCGGTGCGCGGCTGGACCGTCCCGGAGTTCGAGGTCGCCGAGGAAGACTGGGAAGACCACATCATAGACGAGGAACCCTGATGCATTTCGCCTCGGACAATACCGGCCCCGCCCATCCCAAGGTCATGGACGCCTTGTCGCGCGCCAATGAAGGCTATGCCACGCCCTATGGCGCGGACGCGCTGATGGATGAGGTGCGCGCCCGCATCCGCGACGTCTTCGAGGCGCCCGAGGCCGCGGTCTATCTGGTCGCCACCGGCACGGCGGCGAATGCGATCCTGCTGGCGACCCTCTGCCAGCCCTGGCAGACGGTTTTCTGCGCCCCCCATGCCCATATCCACGAGGACGAATGCGGCTGTCCCGAATTCTTCACCGGCGGGGCGAAGCTGACGCTGGTCCAGGGGCGCGAGGACAAGATGGAGCCCGACGCCCTGCGCGCCGCGATCGAGGGCGAGGAGAACCGGGGCGTGCACGGCGTCCAGCGCGGGCCGGTGTCGATCACGCAGGCGACCGAGCGGGGAACAGTGTATTCGCTGGACGAGATCCGGGCGCTGACCGCGGTGGCGAAGGACTATGGGCTGCCGGTCCATCTTGACGGGGCGCGGTTCACAAACGCCCTTGTCAGCCTGGGATGTTCGGCAGCCGAGATGACATGGAAGGCGGGCGTGGACGCGGTCAGCTTCGGGGGTACCAAGAACGGGCTTCTGGGTGTCGAGGCGGCGGTGATCTTCGACCCGGCCAAGGCCTGGGAGTTCGAGTTGCGCCGCAAGCGGTCGGCGCACCTCTTTTCCAAACATCGCTACCTATCGGCGCAGATGGCCGCCTATCTCGAGGACGGGCTGTGGCTGGAGATGGCGGGGATGGCGAACGCCGCCTGCCAGCGGCTGGCCGCCGGACTTGCATCGGTGCCGGGCGCCGCTTTGCGGTTCGATCCGCAGGCCAACATGATCTTCGTCGACATTCCCAGGTCGGCCCATAAACGGCTGCACGAGGCGGGTGCGCAATACAATATCTATGAAGGTTCGCCGGACGGCGACGACCCGGACGAGACGCTGCTGGTGCGGCTGGTCTGCGACTGGTCGGTCTCGGATGACGATATCGACCGGTTCCTCGAGATCGCCCGAGGCTAGGGGGGGCGCCGCCGCCCCCGCTCCCTCGGGTGTCAGAGCCGGCCCGAGAGGTGCGCGTCGAGGTCCTCGATCCGGTCCTGCCCCCAGAACCGTTCGTCGTCATCGGTGACGATGTAGAACGGCGCGCCGAACGCCCCCGCCGCCACTGCGTCTTCGAGGTTGCGGGCATAGGCTTCCGCGCCCTGAAGAAGACCGGCGTCGGCCAGATCGGGGTCAAACCCCGCCGCCGACAGGCAGTGGCGGATCACGTCGTCCTCGGCGATGTTCTTTTCCTCGGACCAGCAGGCGCGGGTGATCGAAAAGACGAGCTGCCCCAGATCGCCGCCACCGGCGGCCTGCGCGGCGATGATGGCATAGGAGGAGGGCGCGGGATTGGTGGGCCAGAACGCGGGTTTGAGGTTGATCGGAAGCCCCGCCTTGGCAGCCTGACGCCGGATTTCCTGAAGCCGGTACTCCTGCCGCGACGGGTGGCGATCCTTCGGGGGAATGCCCCCGGTCCGGGCGAAGAGCCCCATGATGTCGAGCGGTTTGTAGGTGACCGTGGCGCCATGGCGTGCCGCGACGTCTTCGAATCGTGTGCCCGCGATGTAGGTGTTGGGCGAAATTGTCGCAAAGTAGTAATCGATATGGGCCATGTCGCCCCCTTCCTGGCTTCATCGGTTTGCGCGACCCTAGGCGCATGCTAAGCGGTGTCAACGTCACGAATCCGTCACCTGCGGGCGGACATGCGAGGGGCCTGCTGCCATGCCGTCCATCACCGAGCCGAAGCTCATTTCCGGAAATGCGAACCGAAGCCTTGCAAAGGCCGTAGCGCGGCGGATGTCGATGCACCGCGGCGTGCATGTCGGCCTGGTGGATGCGCGGGTCGAACGCTTCAACGATGCCGAGATCTTCGTCGAGGTCTTCGAGAACGTGCGCGGCGAGGACATGTTCATCATCCAGCCCACGTCGAACCCCGCGAACGACAACCTGATGGAACTGCTGATCATGACCGACGCGCTGCGCCGGTCTTCGGCGGCGCGGATCACGGCGGTGATCCCCTATTTCGGCTATGCAAGGCAGGACCGGCGCACCAAGGCCCGCACGCCGATCACGGCCAAGATGGTGGCGAACATGATCGTCGGCGCAGGCGTCGAGCGGGTGCTGACGCTGGACCTGCACGCGGCCCAGATCCAGGGTTTCTTCGACATCCCCGTCGACAACCTTTACGCCTCGCCCATCTTCGCGCTGGATATCCGACACGTCTTCAAGGGCCGTCTCGACGAGATCACGGTGGTCTCCCCCGACGTGGGCGGCGTGGCGCGGGCGCGCGAACTGGCCACCCGGATCGGCACCGCGCTGGCCATCGTCGACAAGCGGCGCGAGAAGCCCGGCGAAGTGGCCGAAATGACCGTGATCGGCGACGTGAAGGACAAGATCTGCATCATCGTCGATGACATCTGCGACACCGCCGGGACGCTGTGCAAAGCCGCCGAGCAGCTGATGGAGGAAGGCGCCAAGGAGGTGCACGCCTATATCAGCCACGGGGTCCTGTCGGGCCCGGCGGTGGCGCGCATCACCTCGTCGGTGATGAAGACGCTGGTGATCACCGACTCGATCGAAGCCAGCGAAGCGGTGAAGGACGCGCCCAACATCCGCATCGTGCCGACCGCACCGATGTTCGCGCAGGCGATCCTGAACATCTGGAACGGCACCAGCGTGTCGTCGCTCTTTGATCCCGAGACGCTCGAACCGATCTACGAAGGCATGTATTCTCGCTAGGCCTCGGGCGCGAACGGGCCTTTCTCACCCGCCATCAGGCTGTCGATCAGAACGCTCAGCATCTCTGCGCGACTGCGTGTGCCGGACTTGCGATAGATGCCGTTCAGGTGCGCCTTGATCGTGCCTTCCGCGCTGCCCCGCATCTCGGCGATCTCGGCCGTGTTGAGGCCCTTGACCAGGAACATCGCGACGTCACGCTCGGACGGCGAAAGCCCCCAAACCTCGAAATGTGCCTCGATGACGTCATGGACGACGCCACTGGCGACGGCGACGCTGCGTTCAAGGTCAGCCTTGCGGCGCAAAAGACCGATCACGTACCGCGTCTCGAACGCGACGGCTGCAAGAAGCGAAAACGTGGCCACGGCCTCGATCGGCAGGTGAAAGCTGGCCTCTCCGGCCGGAGATAGGGCGGCCTCGCGATAGTCGGCGACAAGGTCGGCCATGAAGAACGCGGCGCAGACGATCTGCACCGCGATCAGGGCCATCAGAGCGAGGGGGGTCTTGGCGTCTTGCGTCATGGGGTCAGCTGGATGGCCCCATCAAGGGGACTCAGTTCGGGGCTGTCGGAATGTCCTTGTAACCCGTGACCATGGCGCGTGGAAGGTTGACCCGTGTCCGCATGCTTTCAACGAGGACAGCCGCTATGTGCAGGACGACCGAGATCTCGGCCCAGGCGACAGCCGCTTCATGCAGTTCCTCGGGCCATTCGACACCCCAGAACATGTCCGTGGTCATCAGGTAGCCCGACAGGCCGATGATCAGGAGAGCAAGGATCAGGTTGTAGATCATCAGCGCTCCGAGTGGCGTGTGGCCGATATGCAGGGATGTGCGCCCCGTCAGCATGTCGCGCAACTGGCCAAGGCTGGCGCGAAGAGAGGCCGGGAAACTCGAAAACCGGGCATAACGGGTGCCGGTGAATCCCCAGAGGATCCGGGCGAGGACAAGGGCCACGATGGCGTAGCCGATCCATTGATGCAGCTTGCTATCGTCGTCGACGAAAAGCGCGTTGGCGGCGAAGCCCGCGACGAGCGACCAGTGAAAGACGCGTATGAAAGCGTCCCAGACCTTGATGTGTTGCATGGGTTTCTCCTCGGCAGTCAGGCGCGCGGCAGATCCTTGGGGGGAACAGGGCCGCGCGCCGACAGACCGTGTCAGTCGTCGATGTCGCTGCGCACGATCTCGAAATCGCCGTTCAGGAATATCTCGAGCTTCTGCCCGTCCTTCTTGGCGTAGGCCTCGTACATGCCGTCTTCGATCTTGATCTTGGCGACCTCGTAGCCCTGCTCGGTCAGCATCTGGCGGATCTGGCTGGTGTTGGTGTCGTTCAGCTCGACAGGGTTGGCGGCAAGCGCGCCGGCGGCCATGGCTGCGGTAAGGGCCAGCGAGGTGGCGAGTGTCTTGAACATGGAAGTCTCCGGTTTGGTTCGGGTGATGCGGCCGGCGCCGTGGGGCGACACAGGCTGCGTGGTCCCGACCTGATCGGTGTCAGTGGAAAATGCCATTGGACGAAAGTTGGAACAGTCTGGAACGCGCCCGGGGTTTGCGCGGCTAGGCCTTTGGTTTAGGGGGTCGCCGACCTGGTCCGGAACGAAAAGGGCCCCGGGGATCACCCGAGGCCCTGTCGATAGCAATGGAACGGATGTTCAGACCATGTCCTGCAAGAGCTGCGACAGGTCTGATACGATCAGTTCCGCCATGTCCTTGTGTTCGGGTGCCGCGCCCGCTGCCTTCTGGCGCGCCTCCTCGAGCATCGCCTCGACCTCGGCCCGGTTGTCCGGATGGCGGGCATAGGCCTGCTCGGCAAGCACCGACACACCCTCGGCGCCGATTTCCGCGAATCCGCCGGTGACAGCGAATTCCTTGAGGCCATCCGCCATCTCGACCCGCAGGACGCCCGGGCGCAGCGTGGAAATCGTCGGGGCATGGCCGGGCATGGCCGTCATCTGGCCTTCCGCCCCCGGGATCTGCACCGATTTCGCCTGGCCCGAGGCCAGGCGGCGTTCGGGCGAGACGAGGTCGAATTGCATCGTGTCGGCCATGATGGCTCCTTATGCCGCTTCTGCGGCCAGACGCTCGGCCTTGGCTTTCACGTCGTCGATCCCGCCGACCATGTAGAACGCCCCCTCGGGCAGGTGATCGTATTCACCGGCGACGACCGCCTTGAACGACGAGATCGTGTCCTCGATCGGCACCTGCACGCCCGGGAAGCCGGTGAAAACCTGCGCCACGTCGAAGGGCTGCGACAGGAAGCGCTGGATCTTCCGGGCGCGGGCCACGGTCAGCTTGTCCTCTTCCGACAGTTCGTCCATCCCGAGGATCGCGATGATGTCCTGCAGCGACTTGTAGCGCTGGAGGATCATCTGCACGTCACCGGCAACCTTGTAATGCTCCTCGCCCACGACCGAAGGGTCAAGGATCCGGCTGGTCGAGTCGAGCGGGTCCACGGCCGGATAGATGCCCAACTCCGAAATCGCACGCGACAGCACGGTCGTGGCGTCGAGGTGGGCGAAGGACGTGGCCGGCGCGGGGTCGGTCAGGTCGTCGGCGGGAACGTAGATGGCCTGCACCGAGGTGATCGACCCGGCGCGGGTCGAGGTGATGCGCTCCTGCAGCGCGCCCATGTCGGTGGCCAGCGTCGGCTGGTAACCCACGGCGGACGGGATGCGGCCCAGAAGGGCGGACACTTCGGAACCGGCCTGCGTGAAGCGGAAGATGTTGTCGACGAAGAACAGAACGTCGGTTCCCGACTGGTCGCGGAACTGCTCGGCCAGGGTCAGGCCCGACAGCGCCACGCGGGCACGCGCCCCCGGCGGTTCGTTCATCTGGCCGTAGACCAGCGCCACCTTCGACTTCTCGAGGTTCTCGATGTCGATGACGCCGGATTCGATGAATTCGTGGTAGAGGTCGTTCCCTTCGCGGGTCCGCTCGCCCACACCGGCGAACACGGAATAGCCCGAGTGCACCTTTGCGATGTTGTTGATCAGTTCCTGGATCAGCACGGTCTTGCCCACGCCGGCGCCGCCGAACAGGCCGATCTTGCCGCCCTTGGCATAGGGGCACAGAAGGTCGATCACCTTGATCCCGGTCACCAGGATCTCGGACTCGGTCGATTGTTCGTCGAAATCAGGCGCGGGGCGGTGGATCGGGCGGCGTTCCTTGGTCTCGACCGGGCCCTTTTCGTCGATCGCCTCGCCGATCACGTTCATGATCCTGCCCAGCGTCGCGTCACCGACGGGCATCGTGATCGGGCCCTCGGTATCGGTCACGGCCTGACCGCGCACAAGGCCCTCGGTCGAGTCCATCGCGATGGTGCGCACGCTGCCTTCGCCAAGGTGCTGGGCAACCTCGAGAACCAGGCGCTTGCCGTTGTTGTCGGTTTCCAGCGCGTTCAGAATCGCGGGAAGGTCGCCATCGAACTGGACGTCGACGACGGCGCCGATCACCTGCGTGACTTTGCCATTTGACTTTGCCATCTGTGTCTCTCCGGTTGTCTCAGAGCGCCTCGGCGCCCGAAATGATCTCGATCAGTTCCTTGGTGATCGCAGCCTGACGCGACCGGTTGTAGACGATCGTCAGGCGGTCGATCATGTCGCCGGCGTTGCGCGTGGCGTTATCCATGGCGGTCATCCGCGCGCCCTGTTCCGAGGCCGCGTTTTCCAGAAGTGCCGCGAAGATCTGCGTGGCCACACCGCGCGGGAGGAGATCGGCAAGGATCGCCTCTTCGCCGGGTTCGTAATCGTAGTTCGTCGACACGCCAGTCTCGTCCGTGTCGAACTGTGCGGGGATGATCTGCTGTCCGGTCGGAACCTGGCTGATCACGCTTTCGAAGCGCGAAAAAAAGATCGTCGCCACGTCGAACTCACCCGCATCGAACCGGCCGAGAACATCCTTGGCGATATCCTGGGCGTTGACGTAGCCCACGCGCTTGACCTCGCTCAGATCGACGTGACCGATCAGGTGGCTGCCATAGTCGCGGCGCAGTTGCTCACGGCCCTTCTTGCCCACGGTCAGGACCTTCACGGTCTTGCCCTGGCCACGCAGCGCATCGATCCTAAGCTTGGCAAGCCGCACGATGGACGAGTTGAAGCCACCGCACAGACCGCGCTCCGAGGTCATGACGACCAGAAGATGGGTCTGGTCGCTTCCCGTACCCGACAGAAGCCGCGGCGCGGTGTCGCTGTCGCCGACCGACTGTGCAAGCCCGGCCATGACCGCGTTGAATCGCTCGGCATAGGGCCGCGAGGCCTGCGCGGCCTCTTCGGCGCGGCGCAGTTTCGCAGCGGCGACCATCTGCATCGCCTTGGTGATCTTCCGCGTCGACTTGACGCTTCCGATCCTGTTTTTCAGGTCCTTGAGGCTGGGCATGTGTCCTGTCCCTCTTCGGCCGGATCAGGCGAAGTTGTCCGCGAATTCCGAGATTGCCGCCTTGATGCGGTCAGCAGCTTCACCCTTCACCTTGGGGTCTTCCACGGTGATCCACTCAAGAAGCTCGGCATGCTTGCCGCGCAGGTGGCTGAGAAGCCCGGCTTCGAACCGGCTGACATCCCGCACCGGGATCTTGTCGAGGAAGCCCTGCGTCCCCGCGAAGATCACGCAGACGATCTCGGCGTTGGTCAGCGGCGAATACTGCTGCTGCTTCATCAGTTCGGTCAGGCGCGCGCCACGGTTCAGCAGGCGCTGGGTCGACGCGTCGAGGTCCGAGCCGAACTGCGCGAAGGCCGCCATTTCACGGTACTGCGCCAGTTCCAGCTTCACCGGTCCTGCGACCGACTTCATCGCGTTGGTCTGTGCGGCCGAGCCCACCCGTGACACCGAAAGGCCGGTGTTCACGGCGGGGCGGATGCCCTGGAAGAAGAGGTCGGTCTCGAGGAAGATCTGCCCGTCGGTGATCGAGATCACGTTGGTCGGAATATAGGCCGACACGTCTCCCGCCTGGGTTTCGATGATCGGCAGGGCCGTCAGCGACCCCGAGCCGTTGTCCTCGTTCAGCTTCGCCGACCGCTCGAGCAGGCGCGAGTGCAGGTAGAACACGTCGCCCGGATAGGCTTCGCGGCCCGGCGGGCGGCGCAGAAGCAGTGACATCTGGCGGTAGGCCACGGCCTGCTTGGAGAGGTCATCGTAGATGATCAGGGCATGGCGGCCATTGTCGCGGAAGTACTCGGCCATCGCGGTCGCGGAATAGGGCGCGAGGAACTGCATCGGCGCGGGGTCCGAGGCGGTGGCCGCCACGACGATGGTGTACTCGATGGCGCCCGTTTCCTCGAGCTTCTTCACCAGCTGCGCGACAGTCGACCGCTTCTGGCCGATGGCCACGTAGATACAGTAGAGCTTCTGGCTTTCATCGTCGCCGGCGGCGTCGTTGTAGACCTTCTGGTTCAGGATCGTGTCGAGCGCCACGGCGGTCTTGCCGGTCTGGCGGTCGCCGATGATGAGTTCGCGCTGGCCCCGGCCGATCGGGATCATGGCGTCGATCGCCTTGAGGCCCGTCGCCATGGGTTCGTGCACCGACTTGCGGGGAATGATGCCCGGCGCCTTCACGTCGGCGACGCGGCGCTCGGACGTCTTGATCGGGCCCTTGCCGTCGATCGGGTTGCCGAGGCCATCAACAACGCGGCCGAGAAGCGCATCGCCCGCGGGCACGTCCACGATGGACTTGGTGCGCTTGACGGTGTCGCCTTCCTTGATCGAGCGGTCGTCGCCGAAGATCACGATGCCGACGTTGTCGACCTCGAGGTTCAGCGCCATCCCCATGATGCCGCCCGGAAACTCGACCATTTCGCCCGCCTGGACGCTGTCGAGCCCGTGGACGCGGGCAATCCCGTCACCGACCGACAGCACCCGGCCGACCTCGGCGACTTCCGCCTCTTGCCCGAAGTTCTTGATCTGCTCCTTCAGGATCGCAGAGATCTCGGCTGCCTGGATTGCCATTATCCAACCTCTTTCAACGTGTTCTGGAGAGCCGCGAGCCGGGCCTTGATCGAGGTGTCGATCATGGTCGAGCCCACTTTGACGACGAGACCGCCGATGAGACTTTCATCGACGGCCATGTTGATCTTGACGGTCTTGCCGACACTGGCGGCAAGCGATTTCGCAAGCGCATCGCGCTGTTCGTCGGTCAGGGCGGTGGCGGCGGTCACATCGGCCGTCACTTCGCCCTTCTCATCCGCGATCCGCGCCCGGAGGGCCCCGATCAGCTGCGGAAGAACGAAGAGGCGGCGCTTCGACGCCATAAGCGCCAGAGTGTTCGACATCATCGGCGACATCTTGAGCGCGGCGGCCACCCCGGTCAGGGCAGCGGACTGATCGTGGCGCGAATAGATCGGCGACGAGATGACGTCGCGCAATTCGGCGCTCACGTCGAGCGCTTCGGCCAGTGCATCGACATCGCGTTCCAGCGCGTCGAGAGCTTTGTCTTCCTTGGCCAGATCAAAAACGGCCGTGGCGTAGCGCGCGGCAATGCCGGTCGAAATCGAAGCAGGTTCGGACACGTCCACCCTTCCGGTATTGTTGTTCCGGCGCCGCACCCCGGGGGAACGCGCCAGCCCCTAAAAGACGCGCGCGGAGGTCCGCGCGCGAAAATCAGCGTCGATGTAACAGAGGTCCCCCCCCCCTGCAACCGCCTTGCGCGCGACCCCGCTATTGCGAATATTATGGAATATCAGTCGCTTGACTTCCCACGGCATCGATTCTTCTGCAGGTGCACGGTGAATCCCGACAAAAATCCTTGCATTTGGGCCGATTCACCCGCGCCTTGTCCGCGCTCAGATCGGCTTGGCCTCAGGCTGGGCCAGTCCGTCGAGAACGCGAAGCGGCCGGCGCACGGCCTCGGGTAGACCGGGTTTGGTGGGGGCGCTGACCTGCTTCGTCGCCTCGACGATCAGCACCCCGCCGGCATAACGGCTCGACAGCCGTCGCCCGATGCCTTCCCACATGCCGCCCGTCTTGAGCCAGAAATTGCGCTGCGAGGGCGGCTGGTAAAGGGCGGCGACATGGCGTTCCGGCTCGAAGCCGTGGTCGCGCAGCTGTGCCTCCAGCTGACCCAGCGAATAAGGGCGGCCGAAGCCGAAGGGCGTGGCGTCGCGCCGCGCCCAGAGCCCCGCGCGGTTGGGCACGATGAACAGCGCCGATCCGCCGGGACCGAGCGCGCGCCAGCATTCCTTGAGGACCGCGCTGGGGTGCTCGCTCGTCTCGAGTCCATGCATCAGGACAAGCTTGTCGATGTGACCCGTCTCGACCGGCCAGAGCGTTTCCTCGCACAGGACCGACACGTTGGGCATGCCCGCGGGCCAGGGCATCACGCCTTGCTGGCCGGGCATCAGCGCGATCACCCGGCGGGCATCGGCCAGGAACGGACGCAGGAGCGGAGCGGCGAACCCGAAGCCCGCCACTGTCTGGCCCTTCGCCTCGGGCCACAGGGCCTGGACCTGATCGCGCACGGCCTTCTGCGCCGCGCGGCCCAGCTGCGTGCGGTAGTAGAATGTTCTGAGGTCCAGAACGTCCAGATGCATTGAAGCCCGCCAATGGATCGACAACACTTGGATCAGACCACATCACAGCCAGAGGGAAAACCCATGCCGTTCGAACTCGTGACCGTTCCGTGCCGCACCGACAACTATGCGTTCCTGCTGCACGAGGCCGCATCGGGGCGCACCGCGCTGGTCGACGCGCCCGAGGCCGCGCCGATCGAGGCGGCGCTGGCGGCGCGGGGATGGACGCTCGACGAGATCTGGATCACCCATCATCACGGTGACCATGTCGACGGGGTCGGCCGGCTGCGCGACGTCTTCGGCGCAAGGGTCACCGGGGCGGCGGCGGATGAGCACCGGCTGCCCGCGCTCGACCGGACCGTTGCGGACGGCGACACCTTCGACTTCGCCGGATCGCCGGTGCATGTCCTCGACGTGTCGGGCCATACGGTGGGGCACATCGCCTTTCATGTGCCCGACGCCGGCGCGGTCTTTACCGGCGACAGCCTTATGGCGTTGGGCTGCGGGCGGCTCTTCGAAGGGACGGCGGGCCAGATGTGGGCCAGCCTGTCGAAACTCGCGGCACTCCCGCCCGATACGCAGGTCTGTTCCGGGCACGAATACACCGCATCGAACGCGGCCTTCGCGCTGACGATCGAACCGCGGAACGCGGCGCTTGCCGCGCGGGCCGAGGCGGTGCGCGCGGCGCGTGAGCGGGGTGAGGCGACGGTGCCGTCCCTCCTGTCGGAAGAGCGCGCCACCAATCCGTTCCTGCGCGCCGGATTGCAGGACGTGAAGGACACCCTATCTATGGGCGGTCAGGACGATGTGGACGTCTTCGCCGAAATCCGGCGGCGCAAGGACGCGTTCTGAAAATGCGTTCTCAGAGTGCCGGAAAACCCCGCACGCTCACGTGCAAATCGCACACGATCACCAAATGTGAGCGGCCCCGAGCAAAAAAATACTTGAAGCCGGGCAAAGATAACCGAAGTCTAACCGTATGAGGCCACGGTCAGGACGGGGCCAAGACCCTCCCCCCTCCGGCCCAATCAGAGGAGCACGCAACGTGCCTTCATTTTCGAATACGCTCGAGCAATCGATCCACGCGGCGCTGGCGCTTGCGAATGCGCGCCGGCACGAGCTGGCCACGTTGGAACACCTGTTGCTGGCCCTGATCGACGAACCGGACGCCGCAAAGGTCATGAAGGCCTGCAGCGTCGATCTCGAAGACCTGCGCCGCACGCTGCTGAATTTCATCGAGGATGACCTGTCGACCCTGGTCACCGATGTCGAAGGCTCCGAGGCGGTGCCGACGGCCGCCTTCCAGCGCGTGATCCAGCGCGCCGCGATCCATGTCCAGTCCTCGGGCCGAACCGAGGTGACGGGCGCAAACGTGCTGGTCGCGATCTTCGCCGAGCGTGAATCGAACGCGGCCTATTTCCTGCAGGAGCAGGACATGACCCGCTATGACGCGGTCAACTTCATCGCGCATGGCGTGGCGAAGGATCCGTCCTTCGGGGAAAGCCGCCCCATCACCGGGGCCACCGACATGGAAGAGGAAGCGCAGGCCGAAGCCGAGGACGACGCCAAGGAATCCGCCCTGGGCAAATACTGCGTCGACCTGAACGCCAAGTCGAAGAAGGGCGATGTCGACCCGCTGATCGGCCGCGAGCTAGAGGTCGAGCGCTGCATCCAGGTCCTCTGCCGCCGGCGCAAGAACAACCCGCTGCTGGTGGGCGACCCCGGCGTGGGCAAGACCGCCATCGCCGAAGGCCTTGCCAAGAAGATCGTCGATGGCGAAACCCCCGAGGTACTGCGTGGGGCCACGATCTACTCGCTCGACATGGGCGCGCTTCTGGCCGGCACCCGCTATCGTGGCGACTTCGAGGAGCGGCTGAAGGCCGTCGTGAAGGAACTCGAGGATCACCCCGACGCGATCCTCTTCATCGACGAGATCCACACCGTGATCGGCGCCGGCGCCACCAGCGGCGGGGCGATGGATGCCTCGAACCTCCTGAAGCCCGCGCTTCAGGGCGGCAAGCTGCGCTGCATGGGCTCGACCACCTACAAGGAATACCGCCAGCACTTCGAAAAGGACCGCGCGCTGAGCCGCCGGTTCCAGAAGATCGACGTGAACGAGCCCTCGGTGGACGACACGGTGAAGATCCTGCAGGGCCTCAAGCCCTATTTCGAGACGCACCACGACATCCGCTACACCGCCGACGCGATCAAGACGGCGGTGGAGCTGTCGGCGCGCTACATCAACGACCGCAAGCTGCCCGACAAGGCCATCGACGTGATCGACGAGGCCGGGGCCGCGCAGCACCTTGTCGCGGAATCGAAGCGCCGCAAGACCATCGGCGCCAAGGAGATCGAGGCGGTCGTCGCCAAGATCGCCCGCATCCCGCCCAAGAACGTGTCGAAGGACGACGCGGCGCTGCTGAAGGATCTCGAAGGCACGCTCAAGCGCGTGGTCTTCGGGCAGGACAAGGCAATCGAGTCGCTGTCGGCCGCGATCAAGCTGGCGCGCGCCGGTCTGCGCGAGCCCGAAAAGCCGATCGGCAACTACCTCTTCGCGGGGCCGACCGGCGTCGGCAAGACCGAGGTCGCCAAGCAACTGGCCTCGTCTCTGGGGGTCGAGCTTCTGCGCTTCGACATGTCGGAATACATGGAAAAGCACGCGGTTTCCCGCCTGATCGGTGCGCCCCCGGGCTATGTCGGGTTCGACCAGGGCGGGCTTCTGACCGATGGCGTCGACCAGCATCCGCATTGCGTGCTGCTTCTCGACGAGATCGAGAAGGCGCATCCGGACGTGTTCAACATCCTCTTGCAGGTGATGGACCATGGCACACTGACCGACCACAATGGCCGGTCGGTGGACTTCCGGAACGTGATCCTGATCATGACCTCGAACGCAGGTGCTGCGGAACAGGCGAAAGAGGCCATCGGCTTTGGCCGCGAACGCCGCGAGGGCGAGGATACCGCCGCGATCGAGCGGACGTTCACGCCCGAGTTCCGCAACCGTCTGGACGCCGTGATCTCCTTCGCGCCGTTGTCGAAGGATACCATCCTGTCGGTGGTCGAGAAATTCGTCCTGCAGCTTGAAGCGCAACTGATGGACCGCAATGTCACGATCGAGCTGACGCCGGAAGCGGCGGCATGGCTGGGCGAACGCGGCTATGACGACAAGATGGGCGCACGGCCGCTTGGCCGCGTGATCCAGGAAGAGATCAAGAAGCCACTGGCCGAAGAGCTTCTGTTCGGCAAGCTTCTGAAAGGCGGGCTGGTGAAGGTCGGCGTGAAAGACGGCAAGCTCGACCTTCAGTTCGAGGCCGAGACGCGTCGCCTGACGTCGAAGAAGCCACCGCTTCTGACAGCCGACTGAGCCGTCGCAAAGAACACCAGAAGGCCCCGGTTGCATCCGGGGCCTTTTTTCGTGTCGTTGACAGCGGTTAATGCGGAGGGATGGACGACGCGGGAAAGCTGCGACATGATCGGAACGAAGCGAAAACGGATGCATCATGGCGACGAAAGCGGAACTTGAAGCGGAACTGGCAAGCCTGAGACAGGAACTCGCCGCTCTGAAGGACAAGGCTGGCGAGGCCGCCGACGAGGTGGCCGAGGATGCCGAAGACGGGGCACATTCGACGATCACCGATTTCGTGGCGGCGATCCGCGATACGGACGTCGAAGGTCTGGCGAAACAGCTGACCAACGAAATCGAGACGGCGATGCACGAAAAGCCGCTGCTGACCGCGCTTGGCATCCTTGTGGTCGGCTACGCGCTGGGGCGGCTGAAATGAGCCGGCTGGTGCGCAACGCCGCGGTCGTCCTGAAGAGCGAACGGCTGATCGCGCGACGGCGGCTTGCCGTGCTGCGCACGCAGACCGGGATGATGATGCTGGCGGGTGTCGCGGGGGCCGTGGGGCTGCTGGCCGCAAACGCCGCGATCTACTTCAAGCTGGCCGAAACGATGTCCCAGGCCGCCGCTGCCGGGTGGCTGGCGGCTGGCAATTTCGTCCTCGCGATCCTTCTGATCCTGGTCGCGGGACGCATCAATGCCGACCAGGACGTAGCAGCTGCCGAAGAGCTTCGCGATCTGGCGATGGCCGATCTCGAAACCGAGGTGGCAACCGCGGTGGCGCAGGTGCAGGGCCTTGCCAGTACGGTCGGCGCAGTACGGCGCGACCCGCTGGGCGCCGCCCTGCCCGGCCTGGCCGGGGCGATCATCGCGGCGATCCTGAAGGCCCGGAAGAAAAAATAGCGCTCAGCGTTCGGTCAGCTTCAGCTCGATCCGCCGGTTCTGGGCGCGGGCCTCGGACGTGTTCTCGGGGTTCACGGGCCGGTATTCGCCAAACCCCGTGGCGGCAAGGCGGTCGGGCGGGAACCCCAGCTGGTCGGTCATGAACCGCACCACGGACAGGGCACGGGCCTGGCTCAGTTCCCAGTTGTCGGCATAGATGCCGCCACGCAGGGGCACGTTGTCGGTGTGGCCGTCGACCCGCAGGATCCAGTCGATGCTGTCGGGGATCTCGGCGGCCACGTCGCGCAGGATGGCAACCACCCCGGCGATCTGGTCGCGCCCCGCCGGAGACAGGTCGGCCGAGGCGCTTTCGAACAGCACCTCGGACGAGAAGATGAACCGGTCGCCCACGATCTGCACGCCCTCGCGGCCTTCGATCACCTCGCGCACGGCACCGAAGAAGTCGGAGCGGTAGCGTTCAAGCTCCTGCGCCTCGGCAGCGAGGCGGCGGGCCTCTTCCTCGAGCCGCTGCCGCTCGAGTTCCTCGAGCTGGCGGTTGCGCCGTTCTTCCGAGGCCACGCGGGCAAGTGCTGTATTGAGCTGCGAGCCAAGGGTGTCGATGCGGACCTGCGCGGTCTCGTCCCGCGCGGCGGCCTCGTCCAGCATCCCCTGAAGCGATCCGAGCTGCGCGCGCAGGGCGGCGACCTGTTCGTTCAGAAGCGCCACCCGGCGCTGCGCCTCGGCCGATTGCGCCTGTTCTTCGGAAAGCGCCGCGGTTGGCGGTGGCCAGAAGGGCGGCCTGGCGTTCGGCCTCGGTCATCTGCTCGTCGGCCTGGGACTCGGCGGCACGGCGCGCGGCAAGGGCCGCGGCAAGCTGGTCGCGCAACTCGTCCATCGTGGCCGTCTCTGCTTCGGCAGCTTCGACCGAGGCCAAGGCGCTGGCAAGGCGCTGCTCCAACTCGTCCTCGACGGCATTGGCCGCCGCCAGAAGCGTCAGCGTGTCCTCGGCGCGGCGGCGCTGTTCCTCCAGCGCCAGGGTCATCGCGGTCAGTTCGCTGTCGGCATTGCGCAACCGCTCGCGCAGGGCGTCCGCAGCGGCGGCTTCGGCGATGCGGGCGGCTTCCTCGTCGCTCAGTGCCTCTTGCGCCGCGTCGAGGTCGGCGCGGGTGGCAGTCAGGGTGTTCGACGTGTCGACAAGCCGCGACCGCAGGTCGGCGGCCAGCGCCTGAAGCGCATCGCGCCGCGCGGCGGCAAGGCGGGCAACCTCGGTCTGGGCGTCGACCTCGCTGCGGGCCTGCGCCAGCGCCAGTTGCAGCGCCTCCTGTTCCGAGATCAGCGTCTCGCGTTCGGCGGCCAGCGCCTCGCCCTCGGCGATGGCGGTGTCTCGCTGGGTCAGAAGGGAGGCGACCTGATCCTCGAAGGACGCGATGCGGGCGGCGCGGTCGCTCAGTTCGGCGGCCTGCGTATCGACCTGCTGGGTGAGGTTGGCGATCAGGTTGGACTGGCGGTCGATCTCGGCCCGACTTGCACCCAGCGCATCCTCGAGATTGGCATTGCTCTGCTGTTCAAGCCCCAGCGCCTGGGCAAGGATGTTGATCTCGGCGTTCAGCTGTTCAAGCGCGTCTTCCTGCCCGGTGATGGTTTCGCGCAGCACGAACTGCACCACCATGAAGATCGTCAGCACGAACATCAGCACCAGCAGCAGCGCCGTCATGGCATCGACGAAGCCGGGCCAGATCGACCCGCTCATCCGTTGCACCGATCTGCGGGACAGGGCCATCGCCTAGTCCCGGTCGGTGCGCACGAGGGTGGGATCGGGGCGCATCGCCCGCACGGCCTTGGTCAGCTGGGCAAGATCGGCACGCAGTTCTGCAAGCGATTCCTGCCGGCCCGCCGACATCTCTTCGAGAATGCGCAGAAGCTGGACATCCATCGACCGAAGGCGCATCCGGCTTTCCGCATCGACATGCGCGCCGCCTTCGCCCGACTGGCGTTCAAGGATCGTGGCCAGCCGGTCCTGGCTGGCGGCAAGGCGCGCGATGGCGCCTTCGGCGGTGCCACCCGACGCGATCTTGTCGGCCAGGGCCTCGACCGCACCGGTCAGCCTGTCGATCCGATCGTCATCGCCACGCGTGCCCCTATCGGCGATGATCGACTGAAGGGCGTCCATGCGTTCGGCCATGTGCTCGGCCAGCACCGCGATGGCATCCTGATCGACGTTTCCTTCCCCGTCACCCGAGGAGAACCCAAGCCGTGTGATCGAGGACATCCATTCCTCGAGTTCGCGGTAGAACCGGTTCTGGCCGTGTCCCGCGAAGAGCTCGAGCAGGCCCACGACAAGCGATCCGGCCAGCCCCAGAAGCGAGGACGAAAACGCGACGCCCATGCCCCCCAGCTGCGCTTCGAGCCCGGTCATCAGGCGGTTGAAGACGGCAATCCCTTCCTCGCCCTCTTGCGGCGCAAGCGACCGGATGGTCTCGACCACCGCGGGAACGGTGGTGGCCAGCCCGTAGAATGTGCCCAGAAGCCCGAGGAAGATCAGAAGGTTGACGATATAGCGGGTGATATCACGCGCTTCGTCGATGCGCGTTGCGACGGAATCGAGGATCGAGCGCGCCGAGGACGCGCCGATCTGCATCCGCGCGCCCCGTGACCGCAGAAGCGATGCGAGCGGCGCCAGAAGGCGCGGCGCACGGGTCATCTCATGGCCCGGCCGGTTCACGACGAACCCCTCGATCCAGCTGACCGAGGAAATCAGCTGCCAGAGCTGCCAGAAACAGGCGAAAACCCCGATGATGAAGACGAGAAAGATGAAACCGTTCAGCCAGGGGTTCGCCAGGAATACCGGCGCCACACGCGGAAAGGCGATATAGGCCCCGACGCCGACAAGGATCAGCACCATGACCATCGTCAGGATCTGGCGCACGGGCTGGGTGAACTGCGGCTCGGCCTCGCGACCCGGCTTGACCATAAGGGTCGTCTCCGTCGCTGTTATTTCGCGCAGAATAGGGGCAAGCGCGGGAAACGCCAACCTGTGAAATGCGCCATCAGCGCAGGTCGGCGCTCCCGGTGATGTGGCGCACCCGCCCGACCAGCCAGGACAGGTCGGAATCCTCGATCCCAAGCTCGGCCAGATGTGAAGCGGTGTTGTAGAGATACTCGGTATTCGGCCCGCGCCCACCCACCGCGCGGGCGATGATCTGCGCCTGGGTTTCGAGCGGCAAGCCTCCGCAATACTGCACATGGCCGGTGTCGACGACGTAGGTCACGGCCTCGACCCGGTCTCCATGGGCAAGCGTGACGGAATGGCGCTCTTCGAGATAGGCCGACGAGATCAGCTCGCGCTCGCGCAGATAGTCCAGCGTGGGGTCGGCGTCGCCCGGCGCCACGCGAAAGGCAAGGCCGTGGCAGGCGGCGCCCGGCGTCGGATCGAGCGCAAGGACCAGACCCGGATCGGCGTCGGTGCCGCGATGGTGGATCGAACGCATGCAGAAGGTCCGCGCGAACCCCGGCAGCGTCGCCAGAACGCGGTCCTCGAACCGGAAGCCCGGATTCCACATGAGAGAGCCATAGCCGAAGACCCACAGTGGGGATTGCGTCATCGCGCTGGTCCTTTCGATCGGTGGGTTATAGAACGCATTTCGCACCGGGGTTCCAGAGCATGATGCGCAGACTTCTTTTCCTTCCCGTCATTCTTGCCGGTCTGTGGGCCGGCTACTGGTTCATCGGCGCGCTGGTCATGGAGCGTGGTTTGTCCGGCTGGCTTGACGCGCGCGAGCGCGAGGGCTGGGTCGCCAATTACTCGGACGTATCGGTCACGGGGTTTCCCTTCCGCTTCGTGACCACCCTGCGTGACCTCGAACTGGCCGATCCGGGCACCGGCGTGGCCTGGTCCGCCCCCGAGTTCCGGTTCGAGGCCCGCAGCATCCGCCCGAACGAGATCACCGCGATCTGGCCCGAGGTGCAGACCTATGCCTCGCCCTTCGAACGGGTCGAAGTGACGTCCGAGCGGATGCAGGGCAAGGTCGCTTTCGCACCGAACACGGCGCTGGCGCTGCGGGCGTCGGATATCGCGCTGGAAGGGGTCACGCTGCGGTCGAGCCTCGGGTGGGAGGCCTTTCTCGAGTCCGGGACGCTGACGACCATCCGGTCCGACCTGGCAACGGACTCGCACGATATCGCCTTTGAGGCCACTGGGCTTCAGCTGGCCGATGCAACGCGCCGGCGGCTTGATCCCGCGCGTCTCTTGCCCGGCGAGATCGACTTGCTGAGCCTCACGGCCTGGGTCGACTTCGACGCGCCCTGGGACCGCAGCGCGATCGAGGTCGCGCGGCCGCAGGTCGAAGCGATCGAGATCGGCGATCTGCGCGCGACATGGGGCAATATCGACCTGCGCGCAGCGGGCGGCGTCACGGTGGACGAGGCCGGCCTGCCCACGGGCGAGATCGTGGTCAAGGCGACGAACTGGCGCGAGATGCTGGCCATCGCCGAGGCGACGGGCGCGGTGCCCTCTGGCCTCATGCCGGCGATCGACCGCGGGCTGTCGCTTCTGGCGCGGCTCTCGGGCCCGCCGGACACGCTGGACGCACCGCTGTCGTTCCGCAATGGCTTTGTGACCATCGGGCCCGTCCCCTTGGGCCCCGCGCCGCGGATCGTGTTGCGTTAGCGGCAGTAGGGCCCGCTGGGATAGCGGGCGATATCGAAATGAAAGTGGTTCTGGTGGAACCGGTCGCTTTCGGGGCCGAGGACGGTGCCGAAGGGGCCACATGCCGCGCCGTGCAACTGCCGCATGGTCTGGGCGTTGCTGCTGCGCCAGTCGTTGCTGACGCTCAGCGAGGTACCGTCGCGCAGGATATAGGCCGAGATGTCGATCGCGCGGCCCTTCGAATGCTCCGACAGGCGCGCTCCGGGCTGCGAGTTCCGCGTGCGGCAGGAATAGCCGGCCGCGACCTGCAGCCGCTCGAGCCCTCCGCCCTTCGTTGACAGGACCGGCTTTGCACCCGTGCGGACATAGACGTCCAGCGCCGCGGCGGTCTCGCAGGTCATCCGGGTCGGTGCGCTGAGATCGATCCCCGCCACGCGCGTGACGAGGACCGGGTCGTCGATGCCGCAGGCGCCCGGTCCGTCGACGTCGCTGATGCGTTCCCCCTCGAGGCCGGGCACGCCGCACATCCCGCCGCGGTCACGGTCGCCGCCGCAGGACGCCACGAGAAGCAGCGCCAGTCCGGCCAGACCCCGCCTCACCGCTTCGTCCCGACCCGGCCGAAGTCCGGCGCGGAGGTATCCTGTCCGGCCTCGACGATCCCGCGGCGGATCGCGCGGGTGCGGGTGAAATAGGCGTGAAGCTGGTCGCCATCGCCGGTGCGGATCGCCCGCTGCAGGGCAAAGAGCTCCTCGGTGAAGCGGCCCAGGATTTCCAGCGTCGCCTCCTTGTTGTTCAGGAACACGTCGCGCCACATGGTCGGGTCGGACGCCGCGATGCGGGTGAAGTCGCGGAACCCCGCGGCGGAATACTTGATGACTTCCTGATCGGTCACGCGGCGCAGGTCGTCGGCCACGCCGACCATCGTGTAGGCGATGAGGTGCGGCGCGTGCGACGTGACGGCAAGGACGAGGTCGTGGTGGTCGACCTCCATCGTATCGACGTTCGAGCCCATCGCGCGCCAAAGTGCTGCCAGACGCGCGACCTTCTCGGGGTCGGCGCCCTCGCCCGGCAGAAGGATGCACCAGCGGTTCTCGAAAAGCTCGGCGAAGCCTGACGTGGGCCCCGAATGCTCGGTTCCGGCAAGGGGGTGGCCGGGGATGAAGGTCACGCCCTCGGGGACATGCGGCCCCACGGCCTCGACCACCGCGCGCTTGACCGAGCCCACGTCGGTCAGCGTCACACCGGGGGCAAGATGGGGCCCGATCTCTTCGGCCACGGCGCCCATTGCGCCCACGGGAACGGCAAGCACGACAAGGTCCGCGCCCTCCACGGCCTCGGCCGCCGTGGGCACGATGCGGTCGCAGAACCCAAGGCTCGCCGCGATCTCGCGCGTCTCGGCGCTGCGGGCGGTTCCGACGATCTCGCCGGCCAGCACGTTCCGGCGCATGGCATGCGCCATGGAGGAGGCGATGAGGCCAAGCCCGATCAGCGCCACGCGTTCGTAGAGGACACTCATGCCGCGGCCTCTCGGAAATCGGACAGGACGGCGATCACGCGGTCGCAGTCCTCGGGGCGGCCGACGGTGATGCGCAGGTGCTCGGGAAGTTTGTATCCGGCGACCTTGCGGACAAGGATACCGCGCGCGCGCAGAAACGCCTCCGCGGCCTCGGCCTCGGCCTGGTTTGCAAATCTCGGCAGCACGAAGTTTGCAAAGCTCTCGTCCGAGGGATAGCCCAGCTGCGCCAGCGCCCCGCGCAGGCGCGCGCGCTGCTCGGCGTTCTGCGTCGAGGCAAAACCGGGCGTAGGCAAGGTCGCTCACGGCCGCAACGGCACCGTCAAGCTGCGCCTGGCTGAGGTTGAACGGACCCCGCACACGGTTGAGCGCGTCGATCACATGGGCCGGGCCATAGCCCCAGCCGATGCGCAGCCCGCCAAGCCCGTAGAGCTTCGAGAAGGTCCGCGTCATCACCACGTTTTCGCGCGCATCGGCCAGCGCGGCGCCGCCGTCATAGCCCGGCGCGAATTCGGCATAGGCACCGTCGAGAACCAGAAGCACCTGCGGCGGAAGCGCTTCGGCCAGTCGCGCGACCTCCGACAACGAAATCATCGTGCCGGTCGGGTTGGCCGGGTTGGCGATGAAGATCAGCCGCGTCCGGTCGGTGACAGCCTCGCGGATCAGGTCGACGTCGACCACCCGGTCCCGCTCGGCCACCTCAACGGGCGTGGCGCCCGCGGCCAGAGCCGAGATGCGGTACATCGAGAAGCCGTGCTCGGTGTGGATCACCTCGTCGCCGACACCGGCATAGGTCTGGCAGAGGAAGGTGATCACCTCGTCCGACCCCGCCCCGCAGATGATGCGGGCGGGATCGAGACCATGAACCTTTCCGATGGCCGCGCGCAGTGCAGCGTGGTCGGTCGAGGGATAGCGGTGCAGCGACGCCGCCGCCCGGCCGAACGCCTCGATTGCCTTCGGCGACGGGCCGAAGGGGTTTTCGTTCGACGACAGCTTGAGCGCCTCGTCGAAGCCGTCGGCCTTGCTGGCCCCGCCCTGGTAAAGCGCGATGTCCATGATGCCCGGCTGCGGGCGGATCGAATGTGTCATCTGAGCCTGTTCCTGCCTGCCCGGTGTTCTAGCGGCCCGGTCCGGCCATGGCCAGAGCGCGGACGGAAAACGCGGGGCGAAATCCGGTTGCGAAAACGGAAAGGGCCGCGGCGGGTGGTCCCCGTCGCGGCCCGAATGCTGTCTACGCGCGAAGGCTTAGTTCTGGGCGTAGTATTCGATGACGAGGTTCGGTTCCATCTGCACCGCATAGGGCACGTCCGACAGGCCCGGGGTGCGCACGAAGGTCGCCGTCATCTTGTTGTGGTCGGCGTCGATGTAATCGGGCACGTCACGCTCGGCGAGTTGCACCGCTTCGAGCACGAGCGCGATCTGGCGCGAACGCTCACGCACCTCGACCACGTCGCCTTCCTTGACGCGGTAGGAGGGGATGTTCACCCGCTGGCCGTTCACCAGCACATGGCCATGGTTGACGAACTGGCGCGCGGCAAAGATCGTCGGCACGAACTTGGCGCGATAGACGACCGCGTCGAGACGGCGCTCGAGCAGGCCGATCAGAAGCTCGCCGGTATCACCGCGGGCGCGCTCGGCGTCGGAATAGATGCGGCGGAACTGCTTTTCGGTCAGGTCGCCATAGTAGCCCTTGAGCTTCTGCTTGGCGCGCAGCTGGGTGCCGAAATCCGACATCTTGCCCTTGCGGCGCTGGCCATGCTGGCCGGGGCCGTATTCGCGGCGATTGACGGGCGATTTCGGGCGGCCCCAGATGTTTTCGCCCATCCGGCGGTCGATCTTGTACTTGGCAGAGGTGCGTTTGGTCACCGTCTGATCTCCTTCAATGTCAGAAGGGCGTTGTCCTTTCCCGGGCCGTTTCCGGCGCACGGGCGACAGGCATCCCCTTGCGGGGGCCACCAACACCAATGAAGGCGCGGCTTATACGCGGATTCGGGTGGCTGTCAACGGCGCGGCGGACAGATCGGCGGCAAGCGCGCCGGGCATCGTACCGGGCGCGGTCGCGTGACGCCAGTCGGGCGCCGCAACCCGCAGCGGTTCGCCCTGTGGCGGCAAGGCGTGGCGGAAGAGGATGATCGGCCGGGCGAGGTCGGTGATCTCGACCAGCGTGGCCTCGAAGACCTGCGTGCGATGGATCAGCGTGACGCGGCGATCGAGAAGGGGAAGTTCACCGCCCAGACCGTCGCGAAGGCGTGTGGCGGGCAGCATGCCAAGGATCGCGCGGCTGATCGCGCGGTCGTCATCGTCGGACATCGCGGGAAGAGGGATGGGGCGACCGCGCCATTCCCACTGCGCGCCCGGACGAAGATCGGCCACCGGTCCGGGCCTACGCGCGTCGATGCGTGTCTGCGCCCAGGAGACTATATGCGCCCCGACCGACCCTGCCATGTCACTGCCCTCGCCTGCTCGACGTGTTTTGTTTGAGGGGAGTCTAGCAAGAGGCGGGCGCGCAGGGAATCAAAAAAGGTTAACCAAAGCTTAACGAAAGGTTGCCGGAGTGTCAGACCAAGGCCTATCGCCCCCGGCGGTCTCCATTCCCTGCAGAAATCTCGGTTTCCACTCCAGATCCGCGGCTTCGGCGTCCATCCCGAAAGGGCTTTGTCGCCCGAGTGGCCACACCGCCCTTGCGATCGGGACGGCCCGGCGTTTCGAACACGGTCAGGACGAACGTCAGGAATTGAGGTGCCGCTATGCCGCCCGCGTTGAGGTCGGCAAAGCATCTGCCCGGGCTCCTCGCTCGAAACCTCCCCCCGCCAGGCCGTGGGTGCCGCAGCCGCGGTACTCGGACGGGGTGAAGCCCGTGAAACGGCGGAAGGCACGCGAGAAGTGCTGCGGGCTCTGATACCCTGCCATCATGGCGACATCGATGACCTTCAAAGCCCGATCGTCGAGGAGCGTGCGCGCGAGTTCGAAGCGGGCTTCCTGAAGTATCTTCGAGTAGGACGTCCCGCACACTTCCAGTCGCCGCTGCAAGGTGCGCATGCTGACCCCCGCCATTTCAGCGGCGAATGCGATATCTGTCCGACCGTCGCCCAGATAGGGCTGGACCATCATCCGCAGCAGGCTCGCGAACTGCCAGATCTCCGCTTGCGCAACGTCCGGCCGCGACGAGTCCATCCCACGTTCAGCTGCCCCGGTCGCATCATTGGTCGGCTGGGCGAGGTGCTCGATCCCGACAGTCACGGATGAGTTCGGCTGGCCCAGCAGGATACGCGTGTTGGGAAACGCCGCCTGGACTGCATCCGGCAGCCGGCCCGTCGAGACGAAACACAACTCACGCGGACACCACGCAGGGCCGGCGACGCTGCGCACGACCGAGATGACGCCTTGCAGGTTCAGCCACTCTGCGAAGCAGATGAACGGGTGGCGACCAAGCGATCCCATCTTGCACATCACGCGAAGACTGTCCCCTTCGCGCCGAACGGTCATTTCAAGGGCGGTGTCCTCGGACCGGGAGATTTTGGCCAGCGCCTCAAGACGCCTGAGGCCGGTCTGCGCCGAGACAATTGCTACCTGCTGCGCGGGGCGCAAGGACGCAAGAGAAGCCTTCTGCGCGCCAAGCAGCCCGAGCTCCATCGGTTCAAGGTCACGGCCACAGCGCGCGACCCATTCCACGGCAACCGGGATGCTGACGTAAAGATCCGGCGTCTCTTCGACATGCGACGGCAATCTGGAACTCGCAAGATCACGGTCCACGGGCGCCCCAATGTGGCGCAAGACCGAAACGTAGTCGTTCAGATGGGCCGCTCTGACGAGCGCAAGCCGGCTTTTCAAGAGATCCTTTCCCCTTTCAAACGGGCGACACTTTTTGGCGCGAAATGGTCCGAAGGACCGACGCGGACCTGCCAATGTACCCGTGAAGTCTCTTCCCTGCGGAGATAGCACACATGATCCCTCGAACGAAATGCCCAGGGCCTGCCGAGGTCCGGTCGACAATCGCCAGGCTCGCTCTGGCCGGCACGATTTCGCTCGAAGCAGCGGCAAGTGATCTCCGTACCAGCCCAAGAACGCTGCAGCGCAGACTGAAGGAATATGGGCTGAACTTCTGGGCGCTGGTTGATCAAGGCCGGTTCGAGATCACCGGAGCACTTTTGCGTGAAACCGACATGAGAGTTCAAGAGATCGCCGCCGGAATCGGCTACAGTACGCCAAGTGGTTTCACCCGCGCGTTCACAAGGTGGGCCGGACGTTCGCCCAGCGCCTATCGGAGCGCTTTATCTGGCCAGAACTGCGGCAGGCGAGAATGGCGCGAAATGGGCAGACATGGCCAGCGTCAGGCAGTACCCCCAGAGGGATTTGCAGACATGGCCGAGGAGTCCTGAAGCATGAAACGTCTAAGCTCTGCGAGCGTCTTCGCAATCGCGATTGCCATGGGGCCCGCGTTTGCGGAGGTCTCGTCCGCCGAACTCGAAGCGATTTCCATCCCCGACAAGGTCGAGACAGCGATCGGAACGCTCGAATTCTTCGATGGCGTGCCGACCGACGCCACGGTCGCCACCGTCTATGACAACCTCGACCGCATGCGCGGCATGGAGGTGTTTCTCGACAACGTCGGCGCGGTATCGATGTACAGCGTGCGCAAGGCGCTGGCCGATGCCGGGGCCGAAGGGGCCAACAGGATCGCCATCTTCGAGCAGTTGATGGATTCCCAGACACTTGTCGTCACCGCCAACACCTCGACCCTCTACGCCTATACCTATACCGATCTCGCCAAGGACGGACCCACCGTCATCGAGATCCCCCCCGGCATGCTCGGCTTTCTGGACGACGCCTGGCAGCGTTTTGTCGGCGACATGGGCGTCACCGGTCCGGACGAGGGCAAGGGTGGCAAGTACCTCGTCGTGCCGCCGGGCTATACGGGCGACATCCCCGACGGATACTTCCTTCTCAAACCCGCGACGAACAGGAACTTCATGTTCCTGCGGGGGTCGATCGCGAAGGGGCTGGAGCCCGCGGTGGAAAACATCACCTCCACGCTGAGGGTCTATCCGCTGAAGGATGCGGCGAACCCGGCCGCGACCGAGTTCGTCAACATGTCGAACAAGGCGTTCAATACGGTCTTCCCCAGCGACTTCTCGTATTTCGAGAATCTGAACGAAGTCATCCAGGAAGAGCCGATCGAGGCGATCAGCCCGGAAGTGCGCGGGGCAATCGCCGCCATCGGCATCGTGAAGGGACAGCCCTTCGCCCCCGACGACCGGATGAAGGCGCTGCTGACGGAGGCCGCCACGCTGGCGGACGCCACCGCCCGCGCCATCACCTATCAACCCCGGATCGACGGCGTGCGGATCTATCCCGACGATCCCAACAGCGTCTGGTCCACCGCCTTCGCCAACAAGAACACAAGCTTCGAGTCGGAGGGGACCATGGGTCTCGATGCGCGGGTGCTCTACTACTTCAATGCCGGAGGGGTCACTCCGGCCATGGCCACCAGCAGCCCGGGCGAAGGGTCGGACTATGCCCTGGCCTTGCTCGATTCCGACAAGCAGGCCTTCGACGGATCGAAGACCTACAAGCTGACCCTGCCCAAGGACGTGCCGGTCAAGGACTTCTGGGCCGTCACGCTCTATGACACCCAGACACGCTCGCAGCTTCAGACCAGCCAGAGCTTCCCGACCATCGGCAGCCAGACCAAGGGAATGGTGCAGAACGCCGACGGGTCCTGGGACGTCTATTTCGCGCCCGAGGCCCCCGAGGGCAAGGAAGGCAACTGGCTTCAGACCGTTCCCGGCAAGAGCTGGTTTACCATCCTGCGGATGTATGGACCGCTGGAGCCCTGGATCAACAAGACATGGCGACCCGGCGAAATCGAAGTGGTAGAGTGATTTCATCGGTCGGGCTTCGACACAACGAATGTCCTCATTTCACAAACAAGTTCAATCAGGGGAAACCCAATGTTCCGTACCATGATGACAAGCAGCCTTGTCCTCGCCATGTCGCTGGCCGCGACCGCGCAAGCCGAGGTGTCGCAAGAAACGATTGACTCGCTCGGCGCGCCAGACCGCATGGAGAGTTCGATCGGCACGCTGGACTTTAGAGACGGCGCCCCGAGTGCCGAGACCGCGCAGAAGGTGTTTGATGCGTTGGATTTCACCAACGCGCTGAACGTCTACAACAACAGTTTTCGCGGAGCGTCGGCGCTGGCACTCCTGAAAGGCGCCGAGGCGATCGGTGCCAAGCCGAACGATGTGATCATCTTCTCCGAACTGATGGACTCCAGTTCGCTGTACCTCACGGCCAACGCTGACACGGTGTACTACCTCAGCGGGATCGATCTGACGAACGGCCCGATGGTGATCGAGCAGCCGTCCAACGCGGTGGGCACCATCAACGACATGTGGTTCTCGTGGATCATCGACATCGGCGGTCCCGGTCCGGATCGCGGGCTTGGAGGCAAGTATCTCATCGTGCCACCCGGCTACGACGGGCCGCTGCCCGAAGGGGGCTATTTCGTCGCGCACTCCAAGACCAACCATGTGCTCTATGCCTCGCGCGCCTACCTCGTCGACAATGACCCGAAGCCCGCCGTGGACAACATCAAGGCGAACCTGAAGATCTATCCCTATGCGCCCGGATCGTTCGGGACCAGCATCGCAACGGCGCTCGAGGGCACGGTGAGGTTGGCCGGCGAACCGACCATCCCCGAGACGACATTCATCGAGGGGACCGGACAATCCTACAATACCATCCCGCCCAGCGACTTTGGCTTCTTCGAGATGATCAACGAGAACGTCCAGAACGAACCTGCAACCAGCTATGACGTCGAACTCGCCGGGCAACTTGCCGCCATCGGCATCGTCAAGGGCAAGGAATTCGCGCCGGACGACCGAATGAAGGCGATCCTGGCCGATGCCGCTGCCGTTGGCCAGGCAGCCGGCCGGGTTCTGAACTGGCGTCCTTTCGTTGGCCATCCCGACTGGGCCTACTACCCTGACTCGAAGTGGTTCAGCATGCTCTGGGAGGGTGGTGCCTTCTTCGAGACACCGCCGCCGGCCTACGAGGACGGCATGTTCAAGCCCCTCCCACCGACCGGCGCCCGCACGCTCGACAGCCGCACGGCGTTCTACTACGCCTACACGCTCGACAGTCCCGGCATGATCATGAACATTCCCGGCGTTGGATCGCAGTATCTGATGGGGTTCCTCGATGCCTCAGGCGAACCGTTCGACGGCGCACAGACCTACAAGGTCACGCTGCCCAAGGACATTCCCGCCCGGGCGTTCTGGTCCCTGACAGTCTACGACAACCAGACACGGTCGATGTTGCAGACACCGCAGAAGTATCCGCGCGCCGGGTCGCAGAGCTATCCTTCGCCGGCCGCGACTGCGGCTGAGGATGGATCCACCACTGTCTGGTTCAGCCCCGAACAGCCGGACGGAGTGGATCGCGGAAATTGGATTCAGACCGACCCGGAAAAGGGCTGGTTCACGATCCTGCGGCTTTACAGCCCGCTGCCGTCGTTCTTCGACAAATCCTGGCGGCCAAGCGAAATCGAAGTGGCGAACTAGGTCTTCGAGGGCCATCCATGCCCTCGAAGCGGCCGGCTCTTCCGCGGGGCGCTTACTTTCGGTTCAACCGGTGCGGGTCGCCGGTTGAACCAGAGAAACAGTCGGGGCGGCCGGGATGACAGAAGACAGGACTTTCCTGCCTGACGTCTCAAGAGCCTGAATCTTGGAGAAACGCCGATGCGGCTGTAATACCTGGATCTTCGGGGTCCTACCGGCCAGTCCCTTCTGGCGCGAGAAACCAACTCGCAAGTGACGCAACGATCTACTACCGTTCCCAACTGAATCTAGCCGGAGACGCCGAAATGCTGAAATTCGCCCTCACCACCCTGGCCTGCCTTGCATTGCCGGCCATCGCCGTTGCGCAGGCCTCTGATGCAAGCAGCGGAGCGTCGGACAGTGCCGATCTTGCCAAGCAGCTCTCGAACCCGATCTCAAGCCTTGTCAGTGTCCCGTTTCAGTACAACTACAACGACGGCTATGGCGATGGATCGGGTCAGCAAAGCCTTCTCAACATCCAGCCGGTGATCCCGTTCTCGATCAGCCCGAACTGGAACTTGATTTCGCGCACGATCATCCCGCTGGTCGATCAGGAAAATCTTTCTCCCGGATCCGGCTCCCAGTCCGGTTTCGGCAACGTATTGCAGAGCTTCTTCTTCTCGCCGAAGAAGCCGACCGCAGGCGGTCTGATCTGGGGCGTCGGTCCGGTGATCCAGTTCCCGACCGCCAGTTCCGATATTGCCCCCGATCAATGGGGCGCGGGCATCACCGGCGTGGCCCTGAAACAGACGGGGCCCTGGACGGTCGGCGCCCTTGCCAATCACGTGTGGTCGATCAGTGGCAACGACGAATTCGGCGACCAGTCTTCGACGTTCCTTCAGCCCTTCGTGTCCTACTCCACGCCGAAGGCCACCTCCTTCACGCTGAACACAGAAAGCACCTACAACTGGGAAACCGAGGAATGGTCGGTTCCGATCAACTTCCAGGTGGCGCAGATCGTCAAGTTCGGCAAGCAGCCAGTACAATTTGGACTTGGCGCGCGGTACTGGGCCGACGCGCCCGAAGGCGGCCCCGATGGCTGGGGCATGCGTGCCATTGTGACGCTTCTCTTCCCGAAATAGCAGTCTTGCTCACCCGCGCAACCGTGGTGGCACGAACGGGGAATGCAGGTCGATCTGGGCATCGGACCCGGAAGTGCCTGAAAGGTCCCCGAGCCGGTGAAGCGCCAGCTGGTGCCGCAGCAACAGAGGGGGAGAATGGCCAGATTGATCGTGGCCGACGAGTTCGGCAGAGACTCTCGGTTCGCCTCGTCGTCCATTCTGGTCACGGGGTCTGGTGTCCGCCAGCCTCGGACTTGGCCGTTGGTTCTTCTGTGTATGCGAGCTGCTTGCCGGAAAACATGCGAAGTCCTTCTTACCGTTGCCCAATGGAGACAAAAGCCATGACCAGAACAGTCTCAAACACCGCCAAAGCCGCTCTTGTAGCCGCGCTTTTGGCGACCACGGCGTCGGCTCAGACCGCGCCAACGTCCGACGAGATCAAGTCTACCGCGGAAGAGGCCATCATCTACGGCCTGCCCATGTCGATGTACTACCAGATCATGTACCAATACGCGGTCGACAAGGAGTCCAGCCAGTACAAGGCGCCGTTCAACACGATCACCAACGAAGCCAGCGTCTACACGCCCGCCGACACCGCGATCGTCACGCCCAACAGCGACACACCCTATTCTTGGCTGTTCCTCGATCTGCGGGCCGAGCCGGTGGTGCTGTGCGTCCCCGAAATCGACAAGAACCGCTACTATGCGGTCCAGCTGACGTCCCAGTACACGTTCAACTTCGGCTATATCGGCAGCCGCACCACCGGCAACGACGCCGGCTGCTATGCCGTTGCCGGCCCGAGCTGGACGGGTGAGACGCCTGAAGGTGTCGCCAAGGTCTTCACCTCGGAGACTGAGTTCGCGCTCGCCGTCTACCGGACCCAGCTTTTCAACGCGGCCGACATGGACAATGTGAAGGCGATCCAGGCACAGTACGAGGCCAAGCCGCTGTCGGCCTTCCTCGGCGAACCGGCCCCTGCGGCGGCGCCCGCCATCGACTGGCCGGCGATCGACCCGTCGACCGAGAAGTCGGATGTCCTGAGCTACCTGCCCTTCCTGCTGCAGTTCGCCCCGCCGACCGGCCCGGCGGCCGTCGAGGACCCGCTCCGCGCGTCATTTGCCACGATCGGCATCGAGGCCGGCAAGCCGTTCCCGACGATCGCGCTCAGCGACGCCGACAAGGCGGCGATGGCCGCGGCTGGCACGGCGGCAGACGCAACGATCAAGGACAAGATCGAGAAGATGGGAAAGCTGGTCAACGGCTGGATTGTCATCACCTCGGGGATCGGCGACCGGGAAGACTACGCCGGCGACTGGGCGCAGCGCGCAGCCGTGGCGGTTGCAGGCATTCTGGGCAACGACCCGGCCGAGGCGGTCTATCCTCTGACGCGCCACGATGGCGACGGCCAGCTGCTCGACGGCAGCAAGGCAAATTACACGCTTACCTTCCCGAAGGATGCGTATCCACCGGTCAACGCCTTCTGGTCGGTGACCATGTATGACGGCAAGACGCAGCTGCTGATCGAGAACCCCATCGATCGCTACCTGATCAACTCGCCGATGCTGCCGGACCTGAAGACAAACGCCGACGGGTCTCTGACCCTCTACATCCAGAAGGACGAGCCCACCGACCCGGATCAGAAGGCAAACTGGCTGCCGGCGCCGGACGGACCGATCTACATGGTCATGCGCCTCTACTGGCCCAAGGACGAGGTTCTGAACGGTTCGTGGTCGCCGCCGGCGATCAAGCGCACCGAGTAGCAAATGCCGAGAGGCCGACGACCAAAGTCTGTCAGCATGATTTCCATGGTCTCGGTGGCCGAGAATGATACGGAGCAGCTTGCCGGCAGGTTTCAGGTGATCGACGCGCTTGAAGCCTGCCGCTACGCCGCAGTACACTGAGCAAGCTCGCGTTCTGCGCATGATGCCGGGTCGATTTCGCCGCGCCGAACACGTCGTCAGCCGCAGAAGAAGCGTCTGAAGGGATCGACTTCTTGATTTTTTTGGGAGGGCGGAAAGGGTGTCGAGCATGATCGTCCCCGTTCGAATGCGCCGCGTCGCGGCCGCTTCAAGGATGGCCTGAAGTCCGCGATTCAAAGCGGTTCTGGCTGTCCTTCGAACAGGGAGATTGGTCGCTATCGGGAAAGACGAAGCGAGAAGTGAAAAAATCTTGGGGGCGCCCGCCGACCGCCCTTCTTGTGGTCTTGTGCCGCACCGCAGAAACCCCCTCCTTCGTCGATCAGTGGATGCGAAAACTCGGCACAGACCGGACATTCGCCTTTGACGTAGAAGATGTTCGCGCTCTGGTGGCCTGGCACATCCACGGCCTCGAAGACAAGGACCGCGCTCAGTCATCGAAAATCGTCAGATCGTCTCCTCCCCTGGACGACCTTCTTTCCCGCCGACCCTTTCGGGACCGCTTTGGTGCTTTGGCGGTGTAGCTCTCCGTCCGCACACGATCGACCAACCATCTCGCCGGATGCCCAGGAAACCCTTCGCCGAACTTGCGTATCAGTTCGATGTAGCGAAAGCCGAGAGAGGAAGGCGTACTTCGACTAGGACAGGGCCATCGCCACCCGATACGAGAAACACGACGCAAACTTCCTCGCCCTCATCAAGCTCGCCGCAATACGCATCTGGTTGCGGGTCTATGAGTCGGTGTCCTAGGCAGGGCTCGGAGTTGTGACAGGGATCAGACGACCCTCCTGCTCGCAAAGTCACCGAGGGCCTCATCGGTGACCACCAGAACCTGATCCGCGAAGGACGGGGGCACCTGGGAGGCAATGCGGGCGGCATTCTCCGCGAACGCCGGCTTCTGCGCCGTCGTGAACCGCTTCACTATCAGTGCGAGGCGCCGGCCGTCCCAGAGCGTCACGCGGAAGTCGAAGAAGTGGCTATGCAGCGTGCAGTCGACATCGATCCACGTGAACTCGACCTGGTTCTCGAGGCGAACAACGTCGCAGCGGGCGAGCGTGGAAAGGGCGAGGTGCGTCACGGCGAAGCGACTGCCGCCATCGGGTGTGTCGTACATCTTGGAGTTCTCCATTCATCTTGCGCGGAGCAGGTGTCGGCCTGATCGATGCGCTCAGTTTCTGCCGTTGTGGGAGGCGGCGCCGCCTCCCGGTGATAGCCGATCGGTGTCTGGTCGTTGGTTCGCCACGCACTCGGTCGCCCTGAAAAGAAGGCTGCGGTCAGTTCCGGCATCCCGGAAATCGCAAGCCCAAGAAATCTTTGCGATTTCTCGCAAGCTCATGATTCAAATTGAAAGATTTTTCCCTCTTGGACCCGCCTGAGAGGTCTCTTCGCGAGCCGCGGAGGCCTTGCAGACCGGTCTTGCGTGCCCAGAAGCTCAACTACCGCGCGTTCAGCCGCGGCTCGGTTGAGCGCCGCCTCCCGGGCGGCCATGAAGCGCTCGAAGAGATCGAGGAGGTGCCGGAGCTCCTCCCCACGTTCGCTATAGGTGGGACGTTCCCGCGGGAGGAGGAATTCTCCCGGTTCCCCGTCGTCGAGGCTGGCGATGAGACGCTCGGTCCCGATCACCTCGCCCGCGACCTCGGCCGCGAGGACGACGCGGAGCGCGCGCAGGAAGTGATCGTCTTCCGGCCTGAAAGGGTTCCGGTCGGCGAGCCGGATGAGGACCTCGGCCATCTGCCCGAAGTCGGGGTTGCCGGCACTGAGATCGGCCATGCTCGCTGCGCGCGTGAGCTCGAGGCCGAGACATATGGTCTCGAGAGCCAGGTCCTCGAGACCCGCCCGGAATACTGTCGATGAAGTCATGCGATCCTCGCACAATGCCCCGGCCCTCACGGCAGGGCTTCAAGACCCGGCCCCGTTGAGGGCCGGGCAAGGATGATCAGGCCGCCTTGGCGGTTGCGTCGGACTGGAGAACGTTCTCCCGGTGGCCGGCATCGGCCATGACAGGGCCGATCCTGGAGAGGAGATCTTCGAGGAGGTCGGTGAGCAGGCAGATGGTCTCGACCTCCCTTGATGCCGGACCAGGTCCAGACAGGAGGAAGGTCTCGATCGGATCTCCCTCTCGTACGTTCTCGAGTGCGAGCAGGGCGTGAAGAGCCGCGAGATCGCGGTGGATGCCGTCGTCGAGAGCGACGGCACGTTCGAGGCGGAGCGCGAGGCCGATCACGCGCCCCTCTCCGGGGACGCCGGCGATCAGACGCGCCGCGTCGGACAGGTCATGTCCGTGATCGAAGAAGAGGCATCGCACCTCGTCGATAAGGGCGTTGCGGGAGTGGGTAGGAAGGGTATCGAACATCGTCGTCCACCTTCTTGGTTGCGCTGCGCCATCGCGGCAGTTTCAAGATCGGGCCCGGCAACCTCCTTCCTCGGGCATGCTGGTTGGCGTCGACGAGAGAGATTGGCCGGTGCGGCGGAAGACGAAGCGGAAAACCGAAAAAAGTTGCGTGCGAGGAATTCCGGCGGGTCCGCCACCGATCCGAATCCCGGCGACAGCCGCTGCGCCCCCCCAAAGCAAATCGGTTGAAGCTCGGAGTGCAGCACTGACTTGACGACTTGAGAGCCGCCGACGCCCGTCCGGCACCGGTGACCAAGACATCGAAGCCCGGCGGCAGCAGTTGGAAGTTCGGATCATCCGAGTTGCTGACACTCGCGGGGAGTGCGGGAAGCGCCGAGTCCGGCCCAAAGCGGCCTATCGACCGTGGCCGAGTGCTGCGATACGGCTATCCAAGACCGGTCGCTCGTCTCTGCTGCAGCATGCCGGTCCGGTTGTGGTGTTGTCAGGCTGGCCTCGTGACGCCGACACCTTATTCTTTCCAGCAATGGATGGTGGCGATTTTGATCCTATTTCGTTGGTTTGCGGGAAGTCTTCTGCTGCTCGTGTTCATGTCTCGACCGCGCGATTTCGTGCTGCGTCGCGTCCCCTTCGGCCTGGTCAACAGATTGACGAAGGCCTGTAGCAGGGATGAAGTTGAAGACGGGCTTGGATACTACGCCATCGCGGGTATCCTCGCGCGCGCCAATCAATGTGGCCGACGTGAACTGCCAGAATCCTCTTTTCAAGGCATGCAAGCCGTTTTGTCATGAAATGGCCTCCTTCAGACCATGACATTAGGCGCAATTCCGATTCTCCTTTCGACGTGGTGACGCCTTGCGGGAGCATCCGACAGCATGGGTTTTTTCTGGAAGAACGGCCGCCGTGGCGAAGGCGGGAGCGACAATCCTCCTTGGTGGGACGAGGCGCGCGCCTTCGTGGCCGATTGCACGCGTGTGGCGCATCCGGATGGGATGGAGGCCCCGATCCCGCCGCAGGCGCGGCGGCACCTCTTTCCCGCCCTTTCGGACGCCGACTGGATCCGGGTCAGGGTCCATCATCAGGTCCGACAACTTCTGGATGAAAAGGACGTGCGCGATCCCGACGACCTTGACCATGACGGCAAACGCGTCTTGGTCAGCATCGTCTCGCCCTATGTCCTTCCGCCCGAGATGATTGCGAAAGTCGTCGCCAAGAACCCCGACCAGCTGGGATGGATCGCGCAGGATCACGCGGCCTGGAAGGCGGCGCTGGCGCGACGCAAGCCACGCGTGAACCCGAACGAGGACCTTAGCCAGGCCCTGGCGCGGCTTCACCCCGACCCCGGGCTTGCGGCGGCCTATGACATGGGCGCAGAAGACCTGCGGACCGGGGCTTGGCGGCAGGGTGAAAGCCTGTGGTTCTTCCTGCCTTACGCCGTCGCCCGCGATCGCGGGATCCTGATCGACACGCCGCCCCCCTTCGCCGTGCTCGATGACGAGGCGCGCGGCGCGCTGTCGTGGATGCACCGCACCATCCTGTCGGGCCTCGACAGCCTCGAACTGATGGCAGAGGCCGGCGCCGGCGAAGATCCCGAAAGCCCGCGTGCCGGAACCGGGACGATGCTGGCCGAGCAGATCTATCCGTTCCAGTGCTGCGCGGGACACCTGCTCATGGACTGGAAGATACCCGACCCGCTGCCGACGGGTGCGCAACCCGTCTCGCTCTTGTGCGCGTGGGACACGGCGCTGAGCCTGTTCCGGGCGGCGCGCAACCATGAACGCGCCCGACGCATCAAGGGATCTGACCGACCGCCCGTATCCGGCCGCGCCGGTGGGAGTGGCGAAGTCAGGCCTGAAGCGGCCTGCCGGGTTTGGCAGGCCCTGCCTCGCCTGCACCAGACGGACCTGTTTGAGCTGCAGGTCGCGCCCGAAGGGTTCGGCCAAAAGCGCCTGCGCCAAGGCGTCGTTCACGAAAAGCGTGTTCGAGACGTCCGGATCGGTCCAGATCGCCGGTCCCTCCACGGCGGAGCGAAATGCCCGGACTCCCGGATGCACCTTGGTCTCGCACATCAGGGCCGAGCGGCGCTCGGCCATAGCCGATCCCGCTCCGAGTGGTCGGGGTCGATCGTCGGCCGGATGTTGCTCGTCGCGAGGGTGAGATAGCGCATGTCCTCGCCCTTGCCCCCGGCAAGCTCGACCGTGACCGGACGCAGCAGCGTCTTGCCCAGATCGAAGCGGCGCAGCACGTCTGCCACGTCCTCGCGCACCTGGGTGAACGCGCTCCACCAGAGCGGAATGTCAAGGCGGATGCCGGGGTGGCCTCTCGTATAGACATAGGTGTCGGGCAACTCCTCCGGCGCGACCTCCTCGCCGTGTTGCATCCGATAGAGGATCTTGAGCCGGATGTTCCTGTTTTCCTGCACCGTGAGGGCCGGATCATCAAGCGGGGCGTATCCACGGTTGTAATCCGCCAGACGCAGCGCTTCGACATACCAGACATGCTCCGTCACCTCGCACCCTCCCGCCCTGCGAACCTTCGAGGGGAATGTCCCACGATGACGTCCCGGTTACACGGATTTTCTTGAGCTTCAGATCGTGGGCGAAGGGGGCGGCTTCAAGAGCAATGGCCAGATCCTCGTTCACGAAGATCGTGCTATTCACTGTGGGACCGGTCCAGATCGCCGGGCCCTCCAGCGCCGAGCGCAGGGTCTGCACGATTGGATGAACCGGTCAGGCGCAACGCAGACTGTCCCGCTTCACGTCGTTCTATCCGATCGGCTCCGAATTGTCCGGGTCGATCGTCGGGCGGATGTTCGATGTCAGCAGGACAATACACCGCGTATCGACGCCTTGCTTTCCCCCGAGTGCGATCTTGATCGGACGTATGGTGGTGGCGCCCGGATCGAAGGCCCGAATCACCTCCGCTACATCCTCGCGTAGATGAACGAAGGCCGAATTCCAGATCGCGACGTCAAGCTTGGTGTCCCGCCCGGCGCGGTCATGCTCATACGCTTCGGGCAATTCCTCGGCCGCGACGGGTTCGCCGATCTTGGCCCGATAATTGACCCGCGAGCGCCGTTGACGGTTCACGGTTCGCGTCGAGCGTCGGGTCCGGAACCGGCACATAGGACCGTGCGGTTTGCGGAATACACGCCCCTGCATGTACCAGACATGCTCCGCCATCGTCCTCTTCCCCTTCCATACTCGTCCTTTACCGGTGCCTTCAGCCGCCAGGGGCGTCCCGGCGGCCAGGACCGCAGGTTGCCGCCCCTGCGCAACGGGACACCCGTGCGCGCGGGCAGGATGGGACGTGGCTTGCCACAGTTCAGGCCAAGGATGGTCACTGTTTGCTTGTAGAGTGCACGGAATCCTGATCACTTGAATGGAATGCCAGATCATGTCTGACACGCGTTTCGAAGAGCGTCTATCGCGCCTGCAGCAGGCGAACGAACCTGTCCCGGCTGGTCCTGCCCGCACGATGCCGGGCCCCGCACCGGACCGGCGCGAGAAGCTGCGCCGCGCGCTCGTGCATCTGGAACGGGGCGGCGTGACGGGGTCCCATGCCTATGCGCCGGCCTTCCGGTCGCTTGCGCGGGCCGGCGTGATCATCAGGCCGTTTCACTACTGGTCCTTCATGGGGTTGACCGCCTTCGGCTTCGTGATGCTGACCGTCCTCGTGGGGGGTGCCGCGATCATCACGGTCGCCATCGGGCACGTTCCCCGTCCCGTCCGGGCGGTGATCGAGGCGGGACCGATCGTCTTTACCGCTGTAAACTCGACCCTCGCGGTTGCCTTTGCAGCTATCCACAAGATCAAGGCGCGTCAGATTTGCTTGCCCCGATGGCAGGATATCTGAGGGATCAAGGTACGGCCTTCGACATGAGCGCCCGCCATGGACCGCTCTCGCTGTACCGCTTGTTGCTTGCAGAGGGCAGATGGAAGACAGTAGCGACCGTTCCCAGACGGCACATGCCCAATCCTGTCTCTATCCTGCCTTTGCACGGGGCAGGGTAACATATCAGCTGCTGTGTGCGCATGGTGTGCAGAGCGGGTCCGTTCCAGAGACGCCGGTCCCGAGGAAGACCCTGAATGCCCTCGAACGCAGCCACGACGGCCGCGCGGCTATCCTTGGCACCCATGGAGGATCGGCGTAAGGCAGCCGCAGTGTCATGGAGACAGGGGCAATGAGTGTGCAACCATGTGCAGGCATCGATGGAAGCCACCCGTTGTACTGGCGCGAACCGTCGGTGCCACGATCTCACAGCGAGCCCTGCCCACTACCATCGTTCTCAGTGTTCATGGCGACCGCCCGCTTCCGCCGGATCGTTCTTCTGCTATGCTGCGCCGCCGCAAGGCGGCTCTCCGCCCATCAGGTAGGCAAACGCCGCGCCGCCGCGACCGCTTCTCCTACCGGCTAATGAAGAGGCGAAGAGTCGGCCCAACCCGGTCATTCCTGGAGCGCGCGGCGAATGACCACTTCCTTTGTTTCAGCCGTGCACTGACCGACAGGACATAGGGAGACCAGATGGGTGACCTTTGCCAGCGTCCGCTGGACTGCCCTCTCATCTCCGCTCATGGGCGGCTGTCAACTGCTTCAGCTTAGCAACCTCGATGAGGGGCCTGCTCCTGGACGGTGCCCGCGTGCTGTTCTACGAGACCACTTCCTCGCAGGATTATCGGTCACTCATTCTCGCCGCGGCCGACCCCGAACTGGGGTGGAGGCGGGTCACCTGCTGTCCGATCTCCGTCCAATCGACGTCGCGCCAAGAAGGTCGGCGAGCGCTACGGTCGGCGCGCGGCCGAGATCGGACTTCACGCATTCGGCGCCCCGCAGCGCTGCGTACATCATCGGCCCACCCCGCCACCGCGGAAATCCATAGCCGTGAATCTCGACCAGATCGATGTCTGAAGCCTGACGGGCGATGCCCTCGCTCAGGATGTCCGCACCCTCCTCGGCCATCTCGGCGACCAGCCTGTGGGCTATGGCTGCGCCGCCGATCGAAGCGTCAAGAACCACCCTTGTCGCAAGCAGCTCCGTTGCGGCGGGCGAGGGCCTTGGCCTTCGGCCCCCCGGCTCGTAATCATACCAGCCGCCGCCGGTTTTCTGGCCCTTCCGGCCCGCACGCACCAGAATGTCGCTCAATGTCTCCGGCACGTCATAGCCCCGCGCCCGCGCGCCCTCGCGCTGTAGGAAGGCGATGTCGAGACCTCCCAGATCCTGTGCCTCGAACGGGCCCATCGCCATGCCGAAATCGCGCATCGCAGCATCGACCTCAGCAATCCCGACGCCTTGTCGCACGAGGTCCTCGGCGGCGGCGCGATAGCGCTTCAGGATGCGGTTGCCGATGAATCCGTCGCCGATTCCCGCCTGAACCGGTACCTTGCCCAGCACCCGCGCAAGCGCGAAACCGGTGGCCAAGACATCTGGTGCGGTATCTGGCGTCGGCACGATCTCCATGAGCTTCATCACGTTCGCCGGGCTGAAGAAATGCAGGCAGATGAAGCGGTCAGGCCGCGGCAGGCCCTGAGCGATATCGCGCGGATCGAGGTAGGAGGTGTTGGAAGCCAGGATCGCGTCCGGCCGGCAGACGGCGCCGAGCCGCTCAAACACCGATCGCTTGACGTCGATCTCCTCGAAGACGGCCTCGATCACGAGATCTGTGTCCGCGAGGGTCTCATAGTCTGTCGTGCCGGTGACGCCTGCGAGGCGGTCGACGGCCTGTGCGTCGGTCAGCCGGCCGCGCTCCACAGCGCCGTCGAAGAGACCGCGTAAGGCCGAGAGGCCTCTTTCGACCGAGGCTGCATCGCGTTCGATCAGGATCGACGCGGAGGCCGGCGTCCCGCAGCGCTGCCGCGATCCCCACCCCCATCGTGCCGCCACCGATGACCGCGGTGGAGGCGACATGCCGCGGTTCCACGCCCTTCAGCGCAGCCGGACGCGGGGCGGCGCGCTCGGCAAAGAAGACGTGGCGCAGCGCGGCTGCCTCGTCGGTACCGCGCAGGTCGAGGAAGGTTTCGCGCTCGAATGCCATGGCGTCGGCAAAATCGCCCGAAACCGCCCGCTTCACACAGGCCAGCGCACGCAGCGGCGCGACGGCTCCCTTGGCGGTCCTGGCGACGAGAGCCTCCTGCGCCTCCCAGAAACCCTCTGGCGCGGGGTTAGGGGTACGATCGCAAAGCGGCTCGGGGAGCGGCAGGGTCAGTACCTCACGCGCGAAGGCCAGCGCACCTGCGCGCAGATCTCCTTCGATCAACCTGTCGATCAGGCCGATCGAGAGCGCCATTGGCGCCTTCACCGGACGACCGGAACACACCATAGCCACTGCCTGCTCCGCGCCCACCAGTCTTGGCGTGCGCACAGTGCCGCCGGCACCGGGCACGAGGCCGAGCGTCACCTCGGGCAGGCCGACGGAGGCCTCGGGGAGAGCCACCCGGAAGCGGCATCCCAGGGCCACCTCCAAGCCGCCGCCCAGAGCCGAGCCGTGGATTGCCGCGACCCAGGGCTTCTCCGACGCCTCGATCCGGGAGACAAGATCGGGCAGGTGCGGCGGCACGGGTGGCTTGCCGAACTCGTTCACGTCGGCCCCGGCGATGAAGGTCCGCCCGACACAGATCAGCACGACCGCGCGAACGGCGGCATCGGCGTCGATCGTCGCGACGGCGTCCCAAAGCCCTTGCCGCAGCGCCTGCCCCAGCGCGTTGACCGGCGGATTGTCGACGGTGACGACGGCGATGTCGCCCTCGCGGTCGATGGCTACGACCATGTTCAGATCCCCAGATAGGCTTCGCGGATGCGCGGATCAGCGATCAGCATCTGTGCTGCACCCTCCATCACGATCTGTCCGGTCTCCATGACGTAGCCGCGGTCCGCGATCGACAGCGCCCCGAAGGCGTTCTGCTCGACGAGAAGCACGGTCACATCCAGCGCCTTCAGCCCTTTCACCACGTCGAAGATCTGCTGCGACCAGCATCGGGGCGAGGCCCATGCTCGGTTCATCGAGCAGCAGGCACGAAGGCCGCCCCATCAGGGCGCGCGCGATCGCCAGCATCTGCTGCTGTCCGCCCGACAGACCCCCGGCGACAAGGTTGCGCTTTTCCCGCAGGATCGGGAACATGGCGAAGGCGTCTTCCATGTCCCGATCGACCCGCTCGTCGGTGAACAGAAACGCTCCGAGGCGCAGGTTCTCCTCGACCGTCAGGTTGGTGAAGATCTGCCGACCCTCGGGCGACTGGGCGAGGCCCAGTTGCAACCGCCGATGCGGCTGGCACCATCGTCAGCGGTTCGCCACGGAAGGTGATCTCCCCGCCCGAGACCGGCTGGACGCCCGACAGGCAGCGCAGGAGCGTCGTCTTGCCCGCTCCGTTCGCCCCGACGACCGTCACGATCTCGCCCGAGCTCACGGTGAGGTCGATGCCGTGCAGCACCTCGATGCGCCCGTAGCGCGAGCGCAAGCCCTTCAACTACCAGCATGGCTCGCCTCCTCGGCCTGCGTGCCCAGATAGGCCGCGATCACCGCGGGGTTGCGGCTGACCGCGGCCGGGTCGCCCTCGGCGATCTTCTCGCCGTGATCCAGGACCACGATGTGGTTCGAGATGCGCATCACGAGCTTCATGTCATGTTCGACCAGCAAGGATCGCCACACCCTCCTTTGCGACCTCGGCGATCAGGCGGTCGATCTCCTCGGTCTCGACGGCGTTGCAGCCCGGCGGCGGGTTCGTCCAGCAGCAGGACCCGCGGATTGAGCGCCAGCGCGCGGGCAATCTCCAGCCGCTTCAGCGCACCGTAGGACAGGTTGCCCGCCTCCTGCTCGGCGGCCCGGTCAAGCCCCACGCGGTCCAGCAAGTGCCGCGCGCCTTCGGCCGCCGCCTTTGCCCTGCGGCGCGACGAAGGCAGGTTGAACATGTCGGCCAGGACATGGCCGCTTTCCTGCAGATGATAGCCGGCGATGGCGTTCTCCAGCACAGTCATCTGCTGGAAGATCTGGAGGTTCTGGAATGTCCGCGACAGGCCGCGCCGCGCCAGCAGGTGCGGCGCCATTCCGGTCACGTCCTCGCCGTCCAGCACCACCTTGCCAGAGCCGGGCAGGTAGATGCCCGAGATCATGTTGAACAGCGTGGTCTTGCCCGCCCCGTTCGGTCCGATGACCGAAACGATCTCGCCCGGCTCAACGCTGAAGCTGACATCGTTTACGGCGCGCAGGCCGCCGAACTCGATGCCCAACCCCTCGACTGACAGCAGCGTCATTCGCCTCTCCCCCGGAACAGGCGCAGGAGCGACGGTAGCAGCCCCTCGCGCAGGAAGATCATCACCAGCATCATCACGAGACCGAGCATCAGCATGCTCGTATTCGTGCGAATACGGTCAGCACCTGCGGCAGCACGGTCAGGATGCTGGCGCCAAAGATCGCGCCCAGCACCGACCCGGCGCCGCCGAGGACAGCCATGGTCACCATCTCGATCGAATGCATGATAGCCCGCGACTTCCGGAGTGATGAACCGGTTCTGCAGGGCCAGAAGCGATCCCGAGACCGAGGCATAGACCGCCGAGATCACAAAGGCCTGCAGCTTAAGCCGCGCCACGTCGACGCCGACGGTGCGGGCCGCGATCTCGGATCCGTGCAGCGCGCGCCAGGCCCGACCAGTCGGGCTGTTGTGCAGGTTGAGCGCCAGCCATGCCCCGATCAGAAGGCACAGGCCGCTGAAGGCATACCAGAACTGGGCGTTGCTGAGGTTCAGGCCCATGTCGCCCAAAAGCCCCCGCAAGCCGAGGTCGGGGACCTGCATACCGTCCGGCCCGCCGGTCAGCTGCGACTCGTTCGACAGCACCATCGCCACGAGGATGCCGAAGCCGAGGGTCGCCACGCCGAGGTAGTAGCCCTTCAGCCGCAGGATCGGACGGCCGACCAGATAGGCGAGGATTGCCGAGATAACCGCCCCGAGGATTGCAGCCAGCCCGACATGAATGCCGAGATGGGCTGGCGCCAGAGCGCAGGCATAGGCGCCGATGCCGGCGAAACCTGCATGGCCGAGGCTGATCTGCCCGGCATAGCCGGTCAGGATCACGATGCCGACGACGGCAAGGCCATTGACGAAGACCAGCGCGCCGATCCGGTAGTAGAAGGTCGAGGGGAAGAAGAGCGGCGCCAGCGCGATCAGCGTCGCCAGCACCAGAAGTGTGGCCTGTTTCGACGTGAGCCGCATGGTCACACCCGATCCGTTGATGTCTTGCCGAACAGGCCCTGCGGCATGACGAACAGCACCGCGAGAATGACGATGAAGGCGGCCGCGTCCTTGTACTGCGAGCTGATGTAGCCGGCCGTCAGCGCCTCAAGCAAACCGAGCAGGATGCCGCCGACAAGCGCACCCTTGGGGTTGCCCATGCCGCCCAGCATGGCCGCCGCAAAGCCCTTCAGCGCCAGCGCGATGCCCACGTCATAGCTGGTCAGGGTGATCGGCGTGACCAGCACTCCCGCCAGCGCGCCGATCGCGGCCGACAGGCCGAAGGCCAAGCGTCATCACCCAGTTGGTGTTGATCCCGACCAGTTGCGCCGCCAGGCGGTTGTTCGACGTGGCCAGCACCGCGCGGCCCGTCAGCGTGCGGGTGAAGAACAGCCACAGCGCGACGAAGACCGCAACAGCGCCCGCGATCACCCAAAGGCTCTGCGGCAGGATCGTGGCGCCCATCACGCGGATCGGCGCATCACCCGAAAAGGCTGGAAACCGGTGTAACTGCTTGTCGAAGACCAGTTGCGTCGACGCCCCGGATGAAGATTGACGCCCCGATGGTGATGATGATCAGCGACACCACGGGAGCGCCGCGCGCCGGCTCGATCGCCAGCTTGTTCAGCGCCACGCCGACCGCTGCCGTGATCGCAGAATGGCGACCACCGCGGCAAGCGGGAGCGGCATGCCTGCGGCATGGGTGAAGACCGTGATCATGCCGCCCAGCATGACGAACTCGCCCTGGGCGAAATTCACCACGTCCGAGGCGTTGTAGATGATGGTGAACCCTAGCGCGACCAGCGCGTAGACCGCGCCGACCGTCACGCCGGAGAAGACGAATTGCATTAGTTCGGGCATGTCGTGTCACTCCGCTTGGGGCACGATGTAGGTCAGGGCTGACAACCGGGCGGGCACAAGCGCGCGCCCGGTCGATCGTTGACCGTTCAGTCGATCAGTGTCCAGCCGCCGTCGCGGATCTCCAGCATCCGGAACGCGCTGATGTCGAGGCCGAGATGGTCTTCCGGCGACATGGTGTAGATGCCGGTCGTGCCGACCAGGCCCTCTGTCGCCTCGATCGCGTCGCGGATCGCCTGCGGCTCGGTCGACCCGGCCCGTTCGATCGCGTCGACCAGGATGCCGGAAGGCGTCATGGGCATAGCCGCCGAAGGTCGTGACCGGAGTTCCGTAGGTCGCCTCGTAGGCTTCGCTATAGGACCGGACGACCGTCGTCTGCGGATCATCCTCGGCCAGCAGATCGCCGACCAGCAGCGCGGTGCCCGGCAGACGTACGCCCTCGGCCGCTTCGGTCCGGCCAGGTCGATGAACCCCTGCGAGGCGACGCCGTGCGACTGGTAGAGCGGCACCTCGATGCCCAGCTGGGCATAGTTCCGCGTCACGATCGACGGACCCTGGCCAAAGCCGGGGTTCAGCACGGCCTCGATGCCGGCGCTGACCGCGAATATTGGTCAGCTGCGGGGTCATGTCGGCGTCCTGCGGCCCGTAGCTTTCGTCGGCCACGATCTCGATCCCATAGTCACCGGCGATCGACAGGCACTGGTTGCGCATCGAGGCGCCGAACCCGTCGGTGCCCGAGATCATGCCGATCTTGGTGATGCCGCGCTCCTGCATATCCTCGAAGATCTTGGCGCAGGCCATGCGGTCGGTATGCGGGGTCTTGAAGGTGAACGGCTTGACCGGGTCGATGATTTCGATCGCGCCGGCCAGCGAGATGAAGGGGATCTCGGCCTCTTCGATCACCGGGATGATCGACATCGTGGTGCCGGTTGTGGTGCCGCCGATGATCGCCACGACCTCGTCATCCTCGACCAGCCGGGTGGCGAAGGTGCGGGCACGGTTTGGATCGCCCCCGTCATCGTACATGATCAGTTCGATCTGCTCGCCGTTGACGCCGCCGGCGGCGTTGATCTCGTCGACCAGCATCTTCAGGGTCTTCGCCTCGGGATCGCCGAGGAACGAGGCCGGGCCGGTTTCCGACAGCGTGGAACCGATCAGGATCTCAGCCACGGCGGCGCCGGTCAGGCCGAACGCCAGAACGCAGCTGAGGGCCGTGGTAGTCAGGGTCGTCTTCATGGGTCTCTCCTCCCTCTGGTAATTCTGCGGGCGCCGCTCAGACCGCTTTCGGTCGGCGCCACATAGCCACACGAAATCGGTTCGCGACGAAGGCGGCATCCGTCAGACAGGCATTGCCCGCTGGATTGGCGCCGGTGACGTGGAAGTCGCTAAACGCGGCGCTCTGGTTGACGTAGATGTTGCCGGTCAGGTTGATCGACAGGTTTACGCCCGCCGCCGCGAAGGCTCCGCGGCGCGCCGGATGCGGGCCTCGTCGGTGTCGTAGAGTGCGGCGGTGATCGCGCCCTTGCGGCGCGCCAGTTCCGCCGCAGCGGAAATACCGGCATTGGCGTCCTCGACGGCGACCACGAAGGTGACGGGTCCGAAGCACTCGGCCTCATGCGCGGTCGTCGCACCCGCCTCGACCGCCAGGATCAGCGGCGTGGCGCTGCGTCCTTGCTCGAGCGGACCGCTGTCACGGATCACGCGGCCCAGCCCTCGTGCTTCGGCCACCCGTTCTGGCAGTCGCGGGATTGGCGAGCGCTCCACAGATGCCCGAGGCCGGCGCGGGGTCGGCCAGCAGCGAATCGACCGCCTGCGCTATGCCTTTCGCGACCTCTTCGAAGCCCTTGTGGCCGAGATCGGTGTCGATCCCGCCGCGCGGAACGAAGATGTCCTGCGGCGCGGTGCACATCTGTCCGGAATAGAGCGAGAGCGAGAAGGCGATGTTGGCGCACATGCCGGCGAAGTCGTCCGTTGCCGCGATGACGATCGAGTTCACCCCCGCCTCCTCGGTGTAGATCTGCGCGTCCGGCGCGGCATGGCTGCGCAGCCAGTCGCCGAAAGCGTTCGAGCCGGTGTAGTCGATGATCCGGACCGCTGGGTCCTGAACGAGAGTCCTTCGTGATCTCGGCACCCGGCGCGTCGGCTGCGAGAAGCACCGCGTCCGGGGCGAATCCAGCCTCCGTCAAGACGTCACGCGCCACGCGGACGGTGAGCGCCAGCGGCAGGATCGCAGCCGGATGCGGCTTCACGATCACGGCATTGCCGGTCGCGAGGCTGGCGAACAGGCCCGGATAGCTGTTCCAGGTCGGAAACGTATTGCAGCCGATCACGAGCGAGATCCCGCGCGGGATCACGCGCCAGTGCTTCTCGATCACTAGCGGCGGCGCCTTGCCCTGTGGCTTTTCCCAGATGGCGGCTTCGGGCACCCGTGTCATCTCGGCCCAGGCCATCGCGACGGCTTCCAGTCCGCGGTCCTGCGCATGGGGGCCGCCGGCCTGAAACGCCATGGCAAAGGCCTGGCCCGTCGTGTGCATCACCGCGTGGCCCATAAGGAAACTCATGCGGTTCAGGCGCGTCAGGATTTCAAGGCAGACGCCCACTCGCTCCTGCACGCTTGCCGCTGCCCAGACTGGCGCGGCGACCTCTGCGGCCGCGATCAGCGACGCGGGATCGGCGGCGGGATAGCTGATCTGTAGCTCCGGCCCCCAAGGTGACTGCTCCGATCCGACGCGATGCGATTCGGGATGACGCGGCAGGTCGAACGGTCGCGCCAAGCGTGGTATCGAACGCGGCCTGTCCCTCGTCCCGAGCCGTCTCGCCGTAGATCTTGCCGCTTGGGAACCTCTGGGAAGGGCGACCAGTATGCGCGCGTTTCGAGGGCGCGAACGGCCTCCTCCAAGAGAGCGCTGATGGCGGTCGAACAGCTCGGCCATTTTCAGATCCCCCTCCGTCACGCCTTTATTATTGACCGACCGGTCGGTCTATGCAAGAATTTTGTTGGGCGCTGTTTCAGCAGCGTCGAGGGGAGGCATTCATGATCCAGACCGACACTGTTCTCGCAGTGGTGCAGCACGGCGTGTTGCGCCTGACGCTGAACCGTCCGGACAAGCTGAATTCCTTCAACGAGGACATGCACCTTGCCCTGCGCGCGCAGCTGGAGCGCGCCCATGCCGATCCTGCAATCCGCGCGGTTCTGCTGACCGGAGCCGGGCGCGGCTTCTGCGCCGGGTCAGGATCTGGGCGACCGCGATCCCCGCAAGGGCGGACCCGCCCCCGACCTCGGCCACACGCTCGAGACCTTCTACAACCCGACGCTGCGACTGATCCGCGCTCTCGAGAAACCCGTCGTCTGTGCCGTCAACGGCGTGGCCGCCGGCGCGGGGGCCAACATCGCGCTGGCCTGCGACATCGTGCTGGCCGCGAAGATCCGCAAGGTTCATCCAGGCTTTCTCCAAGATCGGCCTGATCCCCGACGCCGGCGGCAGCTGGAGTCTGGCCCGCATCCTGGGCGAGCCGCGCGCGAAGGCGCTGGCGCTGACGGCCGAGCCGCTGGACGCCGAGACCGCGGCCGCACTGGGGCATGATCTGGAAGGCGGTACCGGACGAGCGCGCTGATGGACGAGGCGCAGGCGCTTGCCGAGCGCCTTGCCGCCGGTCCGACGCTCGGGCCTGGGCCTGACCAAGCGCCTGATCCAGGCCGCCGCGACCAACAGCCTCGACGCGCAGCTCGACATGGAGCGCGACCTGCAGCGCGAGGCCGGGCGCAGCGCCGACTATGCCGAGGGCGTCACCGCCTTCCTCGAGAAGCGCAAGCCGGAGTTCCAGGGCAAATGAAGGACGTCTCGCGACATGACCCCGCAGGAGCTGGCCGAGGCCTGCGGCCGCGCGCGATGTGGAACGAGGACAGCGCCAGCCAGCGGCTGGGGATGAGCCTCGATCATATCGCGCCCGGGCGCGGCGACGCTGTCGATGACGATCACCGACGACATGTCGAACGGCCACGGCAACTGCCATGGCGGCTACATCTTCACGCTGGCCGACAGCGCCTTCGCCTTTGCCTGCAACAGCTACAACCAGCGTGGTGGTGGCGCAGCACTGCTCGATCACCTACCTGATGCCCGGTGCGCATCGGCGACCGGCTGACCGCCACGGCGCAGCGAATGTCTCGCGCCGCGGCCGGTCCGGCATCTACGACATACGCATTACGAATCAGGACGGGGCGCATGTAGCCGAGTTCCGCGGCCATTCGCGCACCGTCAAGGGCACCCACCTGCCGGTGTGACCGGCACCGCCATCCCCGAGGGAGGACAGACATGGAAGACCTCTACACCCAGCAAGCAGGATCTCGACCCGATCGAGATCGCCTCGCGCGACGAGATCGCGGCGCTGCAGCTCCAGCGCATGAAGTGGTCGCTGCAGCACGCCTACGACAACTCGCGCCTTCTACCGAAAGAAGTTCGACGACACGGCGTGCACCCGGACGACCTGAAGTCGCTGGCCGACCTCGCCAAGTTCCCCTTCACCACCAAGGAGGACCTGCGCGACAACTATCCGTTCGGCATGTTCGCCGTGCCGCGCGAGCAAGCTCGTGCGCATCCACGCCTCGTCCGGGCACGACCGGCAAGCCGACCGTCGTCGGCTACACCGCGGCCGACATCGACATCTGGGCCGACCTGATGGCGCGCTCGATCCGCGCCGCCGGCGGCCGGCCCGGCGACATCGCTGCACATCGCCTACGGCTACGGCCTGTTCACCGGCGGGCTCGGCGCGCACTACGGCGCCGAGCGGCTCGGCTGCACCGTGGTCCCGATCTCCGGCGGCATGACCGAGCGGCAGGTGCAGCTGATCCACGACTTCGAGCCGCGGATCATCATGGTGACGCCGTCCTACATGCTCTCGATCCTCGACGAGTTCCGCCGCCAGGGCCTCGACCCGCGCGAGACCTCGCTGCAAGGTCGGCATCTTCGGCGCCGAGCCGTGGACCAACGCGATGCGCCAGGAGATCGAGCAGGCCTTCGACATGCACGCCGTCGACATCTACGGCCTGTCCGAGGTGATGGGGCCGGGCGTCGCCAGCGAATGCGTCGAGACCAAGGACGGCCTGCACATCTGGGAGGACCACTTCTATCCCGAGATCATCGACCCGGTGACCGGCGAGGTGCTGCCCGACGGCGAGAAGGGCGAGCTGGTCTTCACCTCGCTGACCAAGGAGGCGCTGCCGATCATCCGCTACCGCACCCGCGACCTGACCCGGCTGCTGCCCGGCACGGCGCGCGTCGATGCGGCGGATGGAGAAGATCACCGGCCGCTCCGACGACATGATCATCCTGCGCGGCGTCAACGTCTTCCCGACCCAGATCGAGGAGCAGATCCTGAAGTGCGCCGGCCTCGCCCCGCACTTCCAGATCGAGCTGACCCGCACGGGCCGGATGGACGAGATGACCGTCCATGTCGAATGCGCGCCGAGCGCACGCCGGACGACGGCGCGCGCGCCGCCTCGGCCAAGGAACTGGCGCATCACATCAAGTGCGGTCGTCGGCGTGTCGACGAAGATCGAGGTGCGCGATCCGGACGCGCGTCGCCCGCTCCGAAGGCAAGGCGAAGCGCGTGGTCGACAACCGGCCGAAAGAATGACCGAACGGTCGGTGACAATAGCGGTGGCAGCGGTCTAGTCGAAGCGCCATGCCCTTGCGCGTCCGCGGACCGGCACGCGAACAGGAGAGACGACATGGCACGAACCCGAGCGAGCCGATTTCGAGGAAAAGCAACGCGGCATTCTTGATGAGCGCGGCAGCGGTGTTTGCCGAGCAGGGCATGGACAAGGCGTCGATGTCGCAGATCGCCAGGCAGGCCAGGTGTCTCGAAGGCGCTGCTCTATCACTACTACCCCAGCAAGGACGCGCTGATCTTCGCGATCATCCTGACGCATCTGGAGGAACTGGACGAGCGCCGATCGCAGGCCGCGGACGATCCGGCCTGCCGCCCGAGGAGCGGCTGCGCGGCTGGTCGGGGCGGTGCTGGAAAACTACCGCGGCGCGGACAACGCAGCACAAGGTGCAGCTGAACGGCACCTCGGCCCTGTCGGACGAGCAGAAGGCCGAGATCACGGCGATCGAGCGCCAGATCGTCCGGCGCTTCTCCGCCGTGTTGCGCGACGTCAACCCGACCTCGACAGCAAGGAGCGCCCGCTGCTGATGCCGGTCACCATGTCGCTGTTCGGCATGATGAACTGGGTCTACATGTGGTTCAGGGATGGCGGCCGCATCAGCCGCGAGGACTATGCCGATGTGGCGACCACGCTGATCCTCGAAGGGATCAAGGCTGTTCGCTGAGCCGGGCGCGCTCGAGGATCAGCGGGTCGTAGCCCGGGGCCTGCACCCGGCGACGATTCCGTTCGGGTGCGTTGAGCGGCATCGGCCGGACGAAGCTTGTCCCGGGCCTCCAGCGCGAGGCGCTGATAGATCGCGGTCCCGCGGCGCTTCCATGCGATCTCGTCGTCGGACAGTTCCCGCATCACCCTGGCTGGTGATCCGACGGCCAGGCTGCGTGCCGGGATCACCGCGCCCGGCCTTCACGAAGGCCATCGCGGCGACGATCGCATTCTCGCCCACCATCGCCTCGTCCATCACCACCGCGTTCATGCCGACCATCGCATTGCGCCCGATCCGGCAGCCGTGCAGCACCGCGCCGTGGCCGATGTGGCCCGCCTCCTCGATCGCCACGTCCTTGTCCGGGAAAGGAATGGACGACGCAGGTTTCCTGCACGTTCGACCCGCGCTCCAGCACGATCCGCCCGAAGTCGCCGCGCAGTACGGCGCAGGGGCCGACGTAGCACGCCGGCCCGATGATCACGTCGCCGATCATGACTGCCTCGGGGTGGACAAAGGCCGCAGGGTCGATGACCGGCACGATCCCGTCCCAGGCGTAGATCCGGCTCATGGTCTGCGGCCACCTTGGCGACCATGGTCAGCACGTCGTATTGCGCGACCACGGCGCCGTCTTGGTTGGTGACCTGGCAATCCCAGCGCACCTCGCCATGATCGGCGATTGGCGCGCGGGTTGATCTCCTTGCAGGTCAGCGCGCACCTGCAGCGTGTCGCCGAAGTAGACCGGCGTCAGAAAGCGCAGGTTGTCGACGCCGTAATTCGCCAGCACCGGACCGGGATGCCGGATCGACGAACAGGCCCGCCGCGAAGGACGACGATCAGATAGCCATGCGCGACGCGGTCGTCGAAGAACGGGTTGGCCTTGGCGGCCTCGGTCGTCCATGTGGGCATAGAAGGTGTCGCCGGTGAAATGGGCGAAATGCTCGACATCCTCCAGCGTCACCTCGCGCGCGGCGGTGACCAGCTGATCGCCGATCTGCAACTCGGCCAGCGACTTGCGGAACGGATGCACGCCGCTGCTGCGCATCGGCGCCGTCGATCCAGCGCCCGGTGACAGCCGACAGCAGCCGCGGCGCGCCCTGCACGGCGGTGCGCTGCATGTAGTGCTTCACGCCCCGCATGCCGCCCATTTCCTCGCCGCCACCGGCGCGGCCGGGGCCGCCATGCACCAGCGGCGGCAAGCGGCGAGCCATGCCCGGTCGAGGTCTTCGCCGACAGCCGGTTGCCAATCAGCACCCGGCCGTGGAACGGGGCCAGGCCGATCACCGCCTCCTCGGCCACCGCTCTTGTCATTGGTGAAGACCGAGGCGACGAGCGAACCTTTGCCGCGCCGCGCCAGCGCCACCGCCTCATCCAGCGTGTCATAGGGCATCACGGTGGAGACGGGGCCGAAGGCCTCGACATCATGCACGGCCTCGGCGGCAAAGGGTGTGTCGCAATACAGCAGAACCGGGTTCAGGAACGCGCCCTTCTCGGCATCGCCCGAGCTGACGCGCACCTCATCCGGGGTTGCCCGCCACGATCTCGGCATCCGCCTGCAAATCGCGGATCGCGCGCCGCGCACCTCATCGCGCTGGTCGAGGCTGGCGAGTGGCCCCATGCGGATGCCCTCGTCCGACGGATCGCCCAGCGCCGTCTTGTCCAGACGGTCGGCCAAGCGCGGCGACCAGCGCCTCGACCTGCCCGCGCGGCGCAATGACGCGGCGGATCGCGGTGCATTTCTGCCCGGCCTTCACGGTCATCTCGCGCGCCACTTCGCGTGACGAACAGATCGAACTCTCGCGTTCCAGGGACCGCATCGGGGCCAAGGATCGACGCGTTCAGGCTGTCGGCCTCCATCGTGAAGCGCACGGAGTTCTCGACGATCGCCGGGATGGGTCTTCAGCTTGCGCCCGGTCGAGGCCGATCCGGTGAAGCGTCACGGCATCCTGGCCGGTCACATGGTCCAGCATGTCGCCCGACCGAGCCGGAGACCAGTTGCAGCGCGCCCTCGGGCAGAATGCCGGTCTCGATGCATCCGCCGCACCATCAGTTCCGTCAGATAGGCGGTCTGCGAGGCGGGCTTGACGATGCAGGGCACGCCCGCCAGACAGGTTCGGCCCGATCTTCTCCAGCATCCCCCAGCAGGGAAAGTTGAAGGCGTTGATATGGATCGCGATGCCCTGCAGCGGGGTCAGGATGTGCTGGGCCGAAAAGCTGCCGTCCTTCGACAGCGGCTCGACGTCGCCGTCGAGTCAGCACGCGGGTGTTCGGCAATTCGCGCCGCCCCTTCGACGCAAAGGTCAGCAGCGTGCCGATCCCGCCCTCGATGTCGATCCAGGCGTCGGCGCGGGTGGCGCCGGTGGCGCAGGCTTTCGGCGTAGAACTCCTCCTTCATCTCCATCAGCTTCAGACCAAGCGCCTTCAGCATTCCGGCGCGATCATGGAACGACATGGCGCGCAGCGCGCGCCCGCCCCTGCTCGCGGCCCCAGTCCAGTGCCGCGGCAAAATCGACGCCGGTGGAATCGATCAAGGCGACGGGATCGCCCCGGTGGCCGCATCGAGCAAGCGGCAGGCCGTCCTTGGTGCCGCGGGTCCATTCGCCATAGACAAAGCTCTCCAGTCGGCGCGGGGCGCTGGTCGTGAACGGTCATCGGGTGATTTCCTTGTTCAGGGCGTTTATTTCAGGTCCAGCGCCGGTCAAAGCTGCGCGTCGACCTGCGCGTTCCAGTCGGCCAGCAGGCGCCTCGTTGGTGTGATGGCGCAGGCCAAAGCGCCTGAGCGTGTCGAACCGCGGCGATGCGGCGATGCCAAAGCTGGCGGCGACGCGCGGGCGCCAATAGGCGATTGCCGTCGCGCGCCTCGTCCGGCCTTGGTCGCGGCGACCCGGCGTCCAGCCCCTCGAGCCCCAGTTCGGCATGACGCGCCTCGCGCGGGGCGATCTCGCGGAACACCTCGGCCAAGGGGGCATAGGACACGCGGGTCAGTTCGGTCATCTGCACGCCGGTCGCAGTGCCCATCAGCACATTCATCACCACGGCATCGGTCCAACCCGTGATCGGGTAGTGGAACACCGACAGCCGCATGTCGCCGCCCTGGCGCACGGTGCCAAGATCTGCGTCGCGCGTCCATCCGCGCCGCCCAGTCGTGCTGGCGACTGATAGCGCTCGGTATCGGTGCCGAAATCGCCCATCACGTCCAGCACACGCTCGGCATGGTCGGCCTTTTCCAGCGTGATGCGGCTGGCGGCGATCCGTTCCTTGATGCCGGGCGCGCAGTTGATCGACGCGGCAAAACCTGCCGACCCCGCCAAGCTCGCTGTCCACGAAGGACGACATCAGCCGCATCAGATTCGCCGCGATAGCGCGCGGGCACATTGGCCGGGCGAGGTCAGAACGCCGCCCTGGGCCAGGTAGTCTTCGATATTCATCGTGTCGGACATCGCGGTTCCCCCTTCATCTCGTCATAGCTGACGACGACTTTGTCGGTCAGCGGATAGGCTTGGCAGCTCAGCACATAGCCCGCGCGCACCTCGTAATCTTCAAGCGCGTGGTTCACGGCCATCTCTGACCTCGCCTTCCATCACCTTGCAGCGGCAGGTCGAACACACCCCGGCCTTGCAGGCATAGGGCGCGTCGAGATTGGCCTCGAACGCGGCATCCAAAATGCGATTGGCCCTGGCGCGGCATCTCGAAGCTGCGGGTGGCACCGTCCAGTGTCACCGTCGCCGCGTGTCGCGGCCTTGGCTTCCGCGTGCCTGGCTCGGCTGACGGGGCGGGCCTTGGCCCGGCCCGGCTGGCCGCTGGCGAACAGCTCGAACTTGATCTGCGCGTCGGTCAGCCCGTGGTCGCGCAGGGATGCGGCAATCGCCAGCATCATCGGCTCGGGCCCGCAGATGAACGCGGTATCGACCGACTTCGGGTCGATCCAACGCTCGAACAGCGCCTTCATCTTCTCGGCATCGACCCGGCCGGTGAACAGGTCGATCTCCTGCCCCTCCATTTCCAGCACATGGATCACCGAGAACCGGCCGAGATAGAGGTTCTTCAGATCCTCCAGATCCTCGCGGAACATGATCGAGTTGATCTGGCGGTTGGCATAGACCAGCGTGAAGCGCGACTTTCGGTTCGCGCGCCAGGACGGTCTTGATGATCGACAGCAGCGGCGTGATGCCCGACCCGCCCGCAAAGCCGAGATAATGCTTGTCGGCCGTCAGGGTCGATGCGGTGTAAAGAACTTGCCCATCGGTGGCATGGCCTCAATCAGATCGCCGGGTTTCAGCACCTCATTGGCCCAGGTCGAGAACGCGCCGCCATCGACCCGCTTGATGCCGACGCGCAGCGCGCCCTCATCCTTGCCCGCGCAGATCGAATACGAGCGGCGCAATTCCTCGCCGTCAAAGCTGTGGCGGAAGGTCAGGTACTGACCTTGGATGAAATCGAACGCGCGCGGCATCTTCGGCGCGGGGCTTCAGCGTGACAACCACCGCGTCGCGGGTTTCGCGGCGCACATCGGTAACCTCTAGGGGATGAAAACGTGCCATGATTTACTCCGGCATCTTCAGATGCATTTGAAATAGTCGAAAGGTTCCAGGCAGTCCTTGCAGCGATAGGACGCCTTGCAGGGGGTCGAGCCGAACTGGCTGACTCTTTTCGGTATGGTTCGATCCGCAACGCGGGCAGGCGATCGACAAGGTTCGATGTCCCGGCCAGCCGTGATATGCGCGCATCAAGGCGGCCATCGGCGGCGGTGCCATCAATCGGCGGGGCGATACCGTAAGCACGCAGCTTTTCGCGGCCCTCGGCGCTGAAATCCAATCGGTGGTCCAAGGCGGCGACAAGCTGACGCTCCAGCCGCAGCTTTTCGATGCCATGGTCGCGCAGCGCCGTCTCAATATCCAGATTGATGATCGAGGTGGCCGGGCAGCCGGAATAGGTCGGCGTCACGGCATACCACCAGCGTGTCGCCCTGCCATTCCACCTCCCGAATGATGCCCAGATCGGTCAGCGAGATCACCGGGAATCTCCGGGTCCGGCACCTGCGACAGCCAGTCCCAAACTTGATCCGTCGAGCAGGTAGGGCTGCATCGCCATCCCCCTACCAGGTGCGCGCCGGGATAGGCGCGCTGCAGGAACTGCATGTGCGCCAGGATAAAGCCCAGATGCTCGGTATGAACGCCGCGCTTGCCGCCTTTGTGGGCGTATGGCTCGGTTCGGAACGGCCAACGTCGCCTCGTTCGAGCACTCGTGTCACCACCGCTTCCCATGCGGCCGCAGGCTGTCCGGATCGGGCGCGATGCCTGCGGCTCGGCCACCGCCTTATCCGCCTCATCCGCGATGAACATCTCGCCGGTATAGGACCAGCTGATCATCCAGCGCCGCCTGCATCCGGCGTGGCTTTCATCGGTGCCATCGCCCAAGACGGATCACCAGATCGGCCGAGCGTTCCAGGTGATAGGCCACCTCCTTCACCGCCTTGGCCGCGATCTCGGCCACGCGCGCATCGGTCGATGTTGTCCAGCGCCTTCAGCATTTCATGATGCCATGCGTCGAACAGGAACTGCCGCATCAGCGTGTTGGCCGAAATCGCCGTTCGGGCGTTCGACCAGCAGCACGTTCCGAAACTGCGCCGCATCGCGCAGATAGGCCAGATTGTCGGCGGTGCGGCCCTTGCCCTCGACCTCTCCGGCCAGGCCCAGCCACAGCTGCGTCTGGCCGATCAGGTCCAAGCGCGACGTTGGCCAGCGCGATGTCTTCCTCCAGCACGGGCGACATGCCCGCACCATTCGGACACCCGGTGGCCCAAGGATCAGCGTATTGTCCCCCATCCGCGTGAGGAATTCGAACAAAGCGGCGCGATCGACGCCGTTTCCTGCACAGCCATCACATGTGCCCCACTTCTTCTGGAATGTCGAAAAAGGTCGGATGACGGTAGACCTTGGCATTCGACGGCTCGAACAGCGGGCCTTTGTCCGACGGGCTGGACGCGGTGATGTGTGCCGAGTGCACCACCCAGATCGACACGCCCTCATTGCGGCGGGTATAAACATCGCGGGCATTCAGGATCGCCATTTCCGCGTCTGGCGCGTGCAGGCTGCCGACATGGCGATGGTTCAGGCCGTGCTGGCCACGGATAAAGACCTCCCAAAGGGGCCATTCGCTGGACATGAGTTCTCTCCTCCCGAAAACGGGCCTAATCTGGCTGTGGGTTGGGCGAGTGCCCGGTGATGATTATTCGGCAGCAATCTTTCGCAGTGGCGCGGCGCGCCGCGGCTTTCTTGGCATGGGCCAGTCAAGCCATCGCGGAACCAGGCACCATCGTCCCATGCCTTGACCCGCGCGCCGAGACGTTCCTTGTTGCAGGGACCGTTGCCGGCGATCACGTCAAAGAACTCGGTCCAGTCCGGCTCCGAAAAGTCATAGCCGCCCTTTTCCTCGTTCCATTTCAGGTCTGGGTCGGGGATGGTCAGGCCCAGATAGTCGGCCTGCGGCACGGTCTGATCCACGAATTTCTGGCGCAAGCCGTCATTGGTGTCGATCTTGATCTTCCACGCCATGCGACTGCGCCGAATGGACCGAGTCCGTGTCTGACGGGCCGAACATCATCAGCGACGGGTACCAAAAGCGGTTCAGCGCGTCCTGCGCCATCGCCTTCTGTTCCGGCGTGCCGTGCGGCCATCTTCATCATGATGTCATAGCCCTGGCGCTGGTGGAAACTTTCTTCCTTGCAAATCCGCACCATAGCACGGCTGTAGGGCCGATAGCTGGTGCGCTGCAGCGGAACTTGGTTCATGATCGCCGCGCCATCGACCAGCCAGCCAACCGCGCCGATATCGGCCCAAGTTCAGCGTCGGATAGTTGAAGATCGACGAATATTTCATCCGGCCGAGTGCAGCTTCTCCAACAGCTCGTCGCGGCTGACGCCCAGCGTTTCGGCGGCGCAATAGAGATAAAGGCCATGGCCTGCCTCATCCTGCACCTTGGCCAGCAAGAATCGCCTTTGCGCTCCAGCGTGGGCGCGCGGGTAATCCAGTTGCCTTCGGGCAAGCTGGCCGACAATTTCGGAATGCGCGTGCTGGCCGATCTGGCGGATCAGCGTCTTGCGATACGCCTTCGGGCATCCATTCCTTGGGCTCGATCTTCTCGCCCCGGTCGATGCGATCCTGAAAGGCGCGTTCTTCCGGGCGTCATTTCCTAGGCTTTTTACGCCGGTCGGCGTCGGTCTTTACCATTTGGGCATACATAGATATCTCCCTGTTTCAAACGCGTTCGATAATAATGGCGATCCCTTGCCCCACCCCGATGCACATGGTGCAGAGGGCAAAGCGCCCGCCGGTGCGGTGGAGCTGGTACATCGCGGTCATAACCAGGCGCGCGCCGCTCATCCCCAAGGGGTGCCCGAGTGCGATGGCGCCGCCGTTCGGGTTCACATGCGCTGCATCATCGGGCAAGGCCAAGGTCGCGCAGCACGGCAAGAGCCTGAGCGGCGAATGCCTCGTTCAGTTCGATCACATCCATCTGGTCCAGCGTCATGCCGGCGCGGTCCAGCACCTTGCGCACCGCCGGCGCCGGGCCAACGCCCATGATCCGCGGTTCGACCCCAGCGGCGGCCATGGCGACGATCCGCGCCTTTGGCGTCAGCCCATGCTGTCCGGCAGCCTCGGCCGAGGCAATCACCAGCGCCGCCGCGCCGTCGTTCACGCCCGAGGCATTGCCCGCCGTCACGCGTCAGATCCGGCCCGTTCACGCCCGCAGTCGCGCAAGCTGTTCGGCCGTGGTGTCGGGGCGCGGATGTTCGTCGGTGTCGACGACGAGCGGATCGCCCTTTTTCTGCGGCAATGACAACCGGCACGATCTCGTCGCCGAAGACACCTTCGTCTTGCGCAGCGGCCCAACGCGCCTGGCGGCGGGCGGCAAAGGCATCCTGGTCGGCACGCGAGCTGACTATTGTAGTCCGCCGCCACATTATCGGCCGTCTCCGGCATCGAATGGGTGCCGTAAACCGTCTTCATCTTTGGGTTCGGAAAACGCCAGCCGATTGTGGTGTCATAGATCGCATTGGCCCGCGAAAAGGCGCTGTCGGCCTTGGGCATCACGAAAGGCGCGCGGCTCATGCTTTCCACGCCGCCGGCGATCGATCATGATCGCAATCACCTGCGCTTGATCGCGCGTGCGGCCATGCCGACGGCATCCATTCCCGAGCCGCACAGCCGGTTCACCGTGGTTCCCGGCACGGCCGACCGGCATCCCCGCCAGCAGCACGGCCATCCGGCCCACATTGCGATTATCCTCGCCCGCCTGATTGGCACATCCATAGATCAGATCGTCGACCTTCGACCAGTCCACCTGGGGATTGCGCTCCATCAACGCCTTCAACGGCAGCGCGGCCAGATCATCTGCGCGGACCGTCGACAGAGCCCCGCCGTAGCGTCCGATTGGTGTACGGACTGCATCGCAGATAAAGGCATCGGTCATTCGGCTCCCCCGGTCTCTCCTCCTCGTCGATGCTCTCGCATTGACCGACCGTCCGGTCATTTATACATCAGGAAGCGTCACGCGCAAAGCAATTTGTTTTGTGAGTGAGTGATGCTTTGTGGCGTGACAGGCGCCCCGGAAATCTCCTTGATTTAGCGGGCTTTCTTACCCCGCGCCGATCCCGAAGAGGGCGCCAAGGCTTCAAGTCGCGCGCGAACCTGCTGCGTTGAAGCCGACAGCAATCCCTCGGCATCACGAAATCGGGACCCGACATGCGAATCAGCCGACACGGATAGATCAAGGTAAAGCCGAGCAAACAGTGCTCGCGCCGCCTCGCCGGGCCAGTCAGCCGGCAGCGCGGCTGCGGGCAACATGGGATCGTGGAGGACTGCTTCACGGAAAGCGTCGACCAGCAACAAACGTACAACCAAGCAGTCGCGCGGTGAAAGGCTCACGCCATCGGCAAGCATCGCCTCGAGCGGCGCGAACCGCTCAAGCACACGGCGATATGCGGCCGCATGGCGATCAAGATCCCAGTGACGTACCGCGAAGGCAGGAAAGGCCTCAGAGCCTTGCGCGACCTCAGCGCGGAAGACCAAGCCTTCAGGAAGGGCGATGCCCTTGCGATCCGGACCAGCGAACAGATCGGGGCCGATCGCCACGTATCCGACGGGAAGCCGCACGTCTTGACCTGGGTGCGCAGCGAACAGCAGACCCGTGGCGTCCACCGGTTGGGAAAACAGCAAACGCGCGGCGGCCGCAAAATCCACCTGCGCCCGGTCGGTGAGGCGGTAGTAGCTGCGCCGCCCCGCGCGCTCTCCAACAAGCTGGCCGGCCCCGACGAGCCGTGAAACAGCCGTTCGGACGAGCGACTCGCTCACGCCTACGACCTCGCAGATCTCGATAAGCGTACCCATCCAGAGAATGCCGCCTCGGGGCTCGACGACGTCGCCATAGATCGTAACGATGAAATGCGAAGCTCGCGGCGGGTGCTTCAACCACTCGGAAACCAACTCCGATGCCCGGTCGTGCGTGTCCAAGTTGTTCCGCACTACCCGTCTCCCGCGCGATCCCCGCCGCGGCAGCGGGGCCGGTCAGGATTAAATCATGAGGAGCCCAAGGGCGAAAGTCTCCACACGTTGCCGAGGTGCATTCTATGCCGCGAAGTCCGTCAAAAGGGAACACTTCCGGCGGACGGTGTCGGGCACCGCTCGGAAGGCAATTAGGCGCCGGTGGCTTAGAGGGTGTTCAGATCCGATTCTTCGGGGTGCGGACCTTCATGTTCGCCGCGGCGAAAGTCCGGTTCTCCGCCCATCGCGACAAATGCTGCGCCACAAACCACGGTCTGGGAAGGGCTCAAAGCGGCTTTGCGGCGGTGCAGAGGAACGCATCGCTACTGGACAGTTTGACCGTCCGCCTTCGCGAGTTTCACCCAGCGAGATCGCATCCGCGGAGAATGACGGCTTCCCGAGGGCCCCTGTCGTGCCTACTGGGCCGAAACTCCCGCAAGTCGTCCCAACACGACAGCGGCAAGAAGGCCGTTGCCGGACAGATATCCGGCGTCCGCCACACCCGATACCCCGCAAGCCGCGCCGCCGCCCGCCTGCAGGTTAGGAAACGGAGCGCCGTCGGTCTTGAGGACCCTGGCCCGGTCGTCGGTGATCAGTCCGCCCTGGGTATGGAACAAGGCTCCGGTGACCTTCACGCCGCAGTAGGGTGGCGCGAGAGCCTGGGTCGCGAAGACCCGGCCGAATCCGTCCGGGCCGCCGCTCGGCACGGCCGCCAAACTCTGGACGAGCGCGGCGGCAGGCAGTCCGAGCGCCTGTGCCAGGTCCTCGACCGTGGCGCCGTGCCTGATCGCTCCCTGCCGCTCGGCCTCGCGGAAGTCGGCGAACTGGCGGGCCACGCCCGCGATCCGGGCGTCGAAGATCGTCCAGGCGACCCCGCCCGGCTGGGCGAGCACGGCGCGGGCGGCTTCCGAATAACCCTGCGCCTCGTTCCAGAAGCGCCGGCCTTCCGCGTTCACCTGGATGCCACCTTCGGTGATCGTGGCCCAGGTGATGAGGATGCCGTGCGGATGGGCGACGTTGCCGTGCCCCTGGTACGCGCCGAGATGGCCGGTTGCCGCGCCCAGCGCCTCGCCCCACTGGAGCGCCTCGCCCCGGTTGCCGTCATGGCCGAACCAGAGCGCGTCGGCGATTTCGGGCATGTGGCTCCGAACGAGCGCTCGGTTTCCGCCGAAGCCGTTGCAGGCGAGGATGAGCCGGCCGCAGCCGATCCGCTCGACCGAACCATCGGGGCGCGCGACCGAAACGCCGGCGATCCGGTCGCCGTCCGCATGAAGCGTCGTGACGGTCGCCTCACAGAGGGTCGGCACGCCTTCGGCCTCGCAGGAGGCGCGCAGCCGATCGACGAGCTCGCGTCCCGACCGCGAGGGCAGGCCGTGCATGCGGCGGCGCGAGTGCCCGGGATAGTCGAAGTCGGTGACCACCGAAAAGGGAAGGCCGTGCCGGTCCGCGAGCCATTCAACGACGCCGGCCGCGCCCTCGGCGAGGCGGGCGACGAGCGCGGGGTCGTTCTCTCCTCGCGCCTTTTCTTGGATGTCGGTGGCGAAGAGGTCGGGCGTGTCGTCGATCCCGGCCTCCCGCTGGAAGCGCGTGCCTGCCGCCGGGATCAGCCCGGCGGACAGCGCCGTGGAGCCCGCGGGCGCCGCGTCGCGTTCGAGGACCGCCACGTCCTGCCCGGCCTCCGCCGCCGACAGCGCTGCCACCATCCCGCAGGCACCCGCACCGATCACCAGCGTCTCGACCTCACCGTCGAATTCGGCGGGCGGCGGGGCGACATCCGCCATCAGCCGCCCTCGTAGCGCTTGCCCGCGGCGAGCATCCCGGGAGTGCCCAGCACGTCGTTCAGCCCGTCGAAGTCGAACATGCGGTCAGCGAAGGGCCGGTTCGAGCCGTGGGCCTCGAGGCTTTGGTAGTAGTCCCGGGCACAGCAGGCGAGTGCGCGGACGATGCCGCCCGGGAAGATGACTATGGAGAAGCCCGCCGCCTCGAGGTCCTGCGCCGCGCGGATCGGCGTCGCGCCGCCTTCGACCATGTTGGCCAGAAGCGGCACGCGGCCGGCGAAGGTGCGGGCGATAAGCGCCATATCCTCCGAAGACCGCGGCGCCTCGACGAACAGGACGTCGGCGCCTGCCTCCAGATAGATCTCCGCCCGGTCGAGCGCGGCGTCGATCCCCTCGACCGCGATGGCGTCGGTGCGGGCGATGACCAAAGTCTCCCGGCTCGTCCGCGCGTCGCACATCGCGCGAATCTTGCCGGCCATCTCGGCCGCCGGGATAAGCGACTTGTCGGCGAGGTGGCCGCAACGCTTGGGGGAGGTCTGGTCCTCGACCTGGAGCGCGGAGGCCCCGGCGCGCTCGTAGACCCGCATGGTGCGCTGCGCGTTCAGCGCATTGCCGAAGCCCGTGTCGGCGTCGATGATGACGGGCAGATCCACCCGGTCGCGGATCAGCGCCATGGTGTCGGCCATCTCGGACATCGAGGTGAGCCCGATGTCGGGCCGGCCGAGGCGTGTGTAGGCGACCGCCGCGCCCGAAAGATAGAGCGCCTCGAATCCCGCGGCCCCGGCCAGCGCCGCCGTGAGGCCGTCGTAGACGCCGGGCGCAACGAGGATGCGGGGATCGGCGAGGCGCGCACGGAAGCTCACGAGGCGGCCTCGATCATGGCGAGCGCTTCGGCGCAGGTCATCTGGTGCGTGACGGTGCCGAGCGAGATCAGCGTCGCCTCGTGCACTTCCGACCGGAATGCGGCGCAGCCGTCGGTCAGCATCACCGTCTCGATGTTGCGCAGATGCGCGTCACGCAAAGTGGACGCGACGCCGCCGTTCGTGACGATTCCGCCCACGATCAGCGTCTCGATGCCGAGGGCGCAGAAAATGTATTCCAGCCGCGTCTGGTAGAAGGCGGAATAGGCGACCTTCTCGATGGTGTAGTCGGCCGGCGAGAGCGCATCGACGAGCGCATGGCCCCAGGCGCCTGGGGCGAAGTCGCCCTTCCCGAGGAATGGCCTCAGCGCCTTCAGATGCGGCGCGATGAGCGGCTCGCCCACGGGCCCGGGCACCAGCGTGAACTGGGCCGAGATGTAGGTCCCGCCCTTCGCGCGCAGGCCCTGCGCGATGGGGGCGATGCGGTCCGGCAGCGCGGCTATGGCCTCGGCCGTCTGTCCCGCCCGGCCATAGGCGCCCTCGGGGTGCAGGAAGTCGTTCTGCAGGTCGATGGTCAGAAGCGCCGTGCGGCGGGGGTCAATCGGGGTCATGGCGTCTCCCGGGTGATGAGGACGTTTCCGAAGCGGTCGACCTCGCCGGCGTGGCCGGGCTCGATCAGGATCGTCGTGTCGGGCTGGGCGAGGATCGCCGGCCCCGCGATGCGGGCGCCCACCGGCAGCGAGAGGCGGTCGTAGATGGCGGTCTCGGCCCAGGCATCGCCGAAATGGACGGCGCGGGTCCCGCGGCGGGCGCCGTCCACGCTGCCGCCTTCGGGCGGGGCGAGGGCGAGGAGGTCGAACTTGGGCCGCCGCCCGGTCACAGCGGTGCGCAGGTTCACGATGCGGCGGAGGCCGCCCTTGAGGAGCCGCCCGAAACTCGCGCGGTAGGCCACGTCGAAGGCCGCAGCGATATCGTCCCGCGTGGGCGGGCGGACCCGGTCGCCATCCATCCCGAGGACAAGGGGAACCGCGACCGTATGGGTCTGCCCGGCATAGGCCATGTCGAGTTCCACGGTCACGTCGCGGCCTGCGAAGCTGGACCTCGCAGCGTCGAGGAGGCGGTCGCCCTCGTCCGCATGCGACTGCACGAGGGTGGCGAGTGCCTGGGGGTCGGCCGCGTCCAGCGTCGTGTTCACAGTCTGCACGAAGTCGTGGCGCATGTCGGCGATCACGCAGCCCAAGGCCGAGGTCACGCCCGGATAGCGCGGCACGATCGCGCGGGAGAGGCCGACGTCGCGCATGAGCGCGCAGGCATGGAGAGCCCCGCCCCCGCCGAAGGGCAAGAAGGCGAAGCGGGTGGGGTCAAAGCCGCGCTCGATCGAGACGAGCCGGATCGCTCCCGCCATGCGGGAGTTGGCGACCGCGAGGATAGCCTCCGCTGCCGCCTCGACCGTCAGGCCGAGAGGCGCGCCCACGCGGGCGGCGATTGCGGCCCGCGCGGCCTCCACGTCGAGCCGCGCCTGCCCGCCGATGGGGCTGTCGGCGTTAATCCGGCCGAGCACCACGTTGGCGTCCGTCACCGTAGGCCGGTCGTTGCCGCGCCCGTAGGCGACGGGGCCGGGGTCAGAACCCGCGCTTTTCGGCCCGATGTTGAGGAGGCCCCCGGCATCCACCCAGGCGATGGAGCCGCCGCCTGCGCCGATGGTGGCGATCTCGATCATCGGCTGGCGGATTACCAGTCCGAAGTCGATGGAGGTCTGCGGCGAGAGGACCGAGCGCCCACCCGCGATCAGCGCCACGTCGAAGGAGGTGCCGCCCATGTCGCCGGTCACGACATTCTCGAATTCCCGCCGAGGTCGCGATATGGGCCGCAGCGATCACGCCCGCGGCGGGGCCCGACAAGGCCGTGCGCACCGGGCGGCGGCAGGCAGTCTCGACCCCCATGACGCCGCCGTTCGACTGGACGATCAGAAACTCGCCGTCGAAGCCGCCGCCCTTGAGCGCGGTCTCGAGCCGGTTCAGGTAGCCCGCGACCTCCGGCTGGAGGTAGGCGTTGAGCGCGGCTGTCGAGAAGCGTTCGAACTCCCGGATCTCGGGCAGGATCTCATGCGAGGCGGTGACATGCGGGTTGGGCCAGATCGCGCGGACGGCCGCGGCGGCGGCGGCTTCGTTCGCGGGGTTCGCATAGGCGTTGGCGAAGAGGATGGCGACGGCTTCGCAGCCATCGGAGAGAAGCGCGCGGGCGGCCTCCCGCACGGCGTCAAGATCGACGTCCGTGCGGATTATCCCGTCGGCGAGCGTCCGTTCGGGCACTTCGAGCCGCAGGTTACGGGGGACGACGGGCACGAAATCTCCCCTGAGCCCCCAGGTCCGGGGCCGGTCGCGACGACGCATCTCGAGCACGTCGCGCAGGCCCGCAGTTGTGATGACCCCTGCCTTCGCGCCCTTGCGTTCGAGAAGCGCGTTCGTCCCCGCGGTGGTGCCATGGACCACGACGGAGAGGTCCGCGAGGTCGGGCACCCGGCCCCGGATCCCCGCGAGGAACCCGCCCGACTGGTCGGGGCGGGTCGTCGGGACCTTGGCGACCTCGGCCCGACCCGATGCCTCGTCGAGGACGAAGATGTCGGTGAATGTGCCGCCCACGTCGACGCCGACCATCTTCATCGGGAAACCTCCCGCCAGGCCGGACCGTAGTCCGCATCTGCCCTCGCCGCGCTCAGATACCCCAGCGCCACGTCCCGCGCGACTGCTTCTGCGGGCCGCTCGGACGGCGGGCCGTAGCCGCCCCCTCCGGGTGTCTCGAGCCGCACCGCACGGCCTCGGTCGAGTCTGATGGCCCGCATCTTCGAGGCGAGCGGCGGCGCGTGCCATCCGTCGCCGGCCTCCCATTGGAAGGCGTTCATGGCGGCCGGCGTGCCGCCCGCCACCCCCTGCGGAGCAAACCTGCCGCGTTCGCCGAAGAGGAACGCCTCGGCGCGCTCCTCCAGAAGCTCGATCTCGTAGACCGCGCCCAGCCCGCCGCGGTGCCGCCCCGCGCCCGCGCTGTCGGGGCGGAGTGCCCATTGCCGGAACATGACCGGGTAGGCGGCCTCGAGTATCTCAAGGGGCGGGATCGTCGCGGTGGAGATCGGTGCGTTGCCGTGGTTAAGTCCGTCGGACTCGAGCGACCCGCCGTGCCCGCCGCCGTAGAAGGAGAACATGACCCAGGGCGCGCCGTTCGCCCGACGTCCCGCGATGGAAAGCGCGTTGATCGTGCCGTAGGCGTTCGCCACCACCCGGTCCGGGGCGGCGCCAGCCATGGCCGAAAAGATCACGTCGATCATCCGCAGGATGGTCTCGGTATAGCCGCCGGTGGGTTTCGGGAACTCGGCTGCCAGAAGCGAGCCTTCCGGGATCACCACCTCGAGCGGGCGCATGACGCCGGCGTTCGCGGGCAGCGCCGGGAAGATGTGCTTGATCGCCACATAGACCGCCGCGACCGCCGTGGGGCGTGCGATGTTCACGGGCCCGGCGGTCGTGGGGGCGGTGCCGGTGAAATCGAGCGTCAGCCGGTCGCCCCGGATTTCCAGTGCCACCCTGATCGGCAGCGCCGCGTCGGTGATCCCGTCGTTGTCGAGGAAATCCTCGGCCTCCCACCGTCCGTCGGGCAGCGCAGCAACCTCCGCCCGCATCAGGGCTTCGGCCCGGTCCGACAGCGCGTCGAGCGCCGCGCGGATCGTCGGCGTCCCCGTATTCGCCCAGAAGCGCGTCGAGCCGCTTCACGCCCAGATCGAGCGCGCCCAGCTGCCCGTTTAGGTCCCCCAGCGCCGATTGCGGCAGGCGGGTGTTGCGGAGGATGATGTCGACCACGTCCTCGATGATCTCACCGCCGCGCGCGAGGCGGACGGGCGGGAGGACGAAAGCCTCCTGGAAGACGTCCGTCGCGCCGGGGTTGTAGTTCCCCGGCACCGCGCCGCCCACGTCGTGCCAGTGGCCGACGGACGCCAGCCAGCAGAAGATGCGGCCGTCGTGGAAGTACGGCCGGACAAGTCGCATGTCGGACAGATGCGTTCCGCCGATATGGGCGTCGTTGAAGATCCAGATGTCGCCGTCGGCAACGTCGCCCTCGCGCGCCTTCTCGATCACGGCCGCCACGCCATAGGCCATGACGCCCACGAAGATCGGCAGGCCCGATTTGCCCTGCACCAGCGTCGCGCCCGTCTCGGGGTGGTAGATCCCGTGGGAGGCGTCGTGCGCCTCGGCGATGATCGGGTTGAAGGCCGCGCGGAAGAGCGTCGCGTCCATCTCGTCGGCGATCTGCTCCATCCGGCCCGCGAGAACCGCAAGCGTGATCGGATCGATGGCGCTCATGCTCTGGTCTTCGTCTCGGCCATGTCGTTCCAGACGTCCTGCCGGATGAAGAGCCCGCCCTCCGTCTCGAACCGGTCGACGAAGCGGATGCCTTCGAACGCCGTCCCGTTGAGCCATTCGCCGTGGAGCGTGCCGAATGCATAGACCGTGGGGCCGGTCGCGCCCGCCGTCACGTCGAAACCGTCGTAGGTCTTGCGCACGAAACGGTAGCGCGGCTTCGACCAGGCCACGAGTTCCTCGAGCGCGTGCATCGGAGGCTGCGCGGGGAAGTGCATGACGAAGCCCGGGGCGAGGAAGGCGCGGGCGCGGTCGAGATCGCGCGCCTCCACCGCCGAAAGGAAGTCCTTCACCATCTGCACGGGGTCAGGAAGGGCGGGCGCGGGGGTCTTGTGGACCCCGCCGCGCATGTAGGCATCGGGCCGCATCTCGTGGATCATCACCGTAATCCCGTCGAGAGCGGCGGGGAGTACCTGCCGCACAGCGCCGGTCAGCGCATGGGAGAGGCGCGTCTTCGCCTCGGTCCCGTAGCCTTCGATAAGATGCGCCTCGATGACCGGCATCGCGTCCCTCCGCCCAGATCCTGTATGGTTTGTAGGACAGATTTCTGCAAATCGGAAGCCGTATTTCTGTCCTATCCCGCGCGAAAACACTTGAAAACGGATGGCCTCCCTCTAACCTGCGCCACATCGGAGGGGTGCGATTGGGCCAGCTCGACACAGGACTTCTGCCCGAAGGCGGCAAAGCGCGGCGCGTCTATCTCCTCTTGAAGGGAGAGATCGCGGCGGGTCGGCTGTCGCCGGGGACGGCGCTCCCGGGCGAACAGAAGCTGGCCGAGACCCACGGCGTCTCCCGCGTCACCGTGCGCCGCGCGCTCGAGACGCTTGCGGCAGACGGGCTGATCGAGAAGCGGACGGGCGCGGGGTCGGTCGTGACCGCGAAAAGCGACGAGGCCGCCATCGCCGCGGACATGACGACGCTGATCCCCCAGATTGTCCGCATGGGGCGCGAGACAACGGCACGGCTCCTGGCATTCTCTTACGGCGCGCCGCCTCCGCGGGTGGCCGTGGGGCTCGGGCTTGCCGATGGACAGGCGGTGCAGACGGCGCTGCGTGTGCGGCTCGCCGGCGACACGCCATTCTCGCATCTCACCACCCATGTGCCGGAGGACATCGCGCGCAACTATTCCGAGGCCGACCTCGCCACCACGCCGCTCTTTAGCCTGCTCGAACGCGGTGGCGTCGTCGTCCGGTCGGCCACGCAGTCGGTCTCGGCCACGCTCGCCGCGCCCGACGTGGCCGAGGCGCTGGGGGTCCCCGTGGGGTCGGCCCTTCTGGCGCTCACCCGGATCGTGCGGGACGATGGCGGGCGGGGTGTCGAGTATCTGTCCGCCCTCTACCGCCCCGACCTCTTCCGGTTGGAGATGGAGCTCGCCCGCGTCGGCGCCGACGGGGCGCGGCATTGGGAGCCGGTCATCGGCCCGGGGGCGGGCGCATGAGCGGCCCCCGCACGCTCTTCGACAAGCTCTGGGCGGCGCACGAGGTCGTCCTGCGCGAGGACGGGGCGTCGCTTCTCTGGGTGGATCGGCATCTGGTCCATGAAGGCTCCCACCATGCCTTCCGCAAGATCGCGGAGCGGGGTCTGACCGTCGCGCATCCGGACCTCACCTTTGCGTTGGCCGACCACTATGCGCCCACCCGGCGCGGCAGGGCGATGGACCCGAAAATCGCCGGCATGATGGAGACGCTTTCTCGAAACTGCGCGGCGCACGGGATTTCGCTCTACGGGCTCGACGATCCCCGGCAGGGCATCGTCCATGTGATCGGGCCGGAGCAGGGGCTGACGCTGCCGGGGCTGCTGATCACCTGCGGCGACAGCCATACCTCGACCCACGGCGCGCTGGGCGCCATGGCCTTCGGGATCGGCGCGACCGAAGTCGCGCATGTGCTTGCCACGCAATCGGTCTGGCAGGTGAAACCGCCCGCGATGCGCATCCGCATCGACGGGCGGCTCGGTCCGGGGGTGGGGGCCAAGGACATCGCGCTCGGCTGGATCGCGAGGCTCGGTGTTGACGGGGCGCGCGGGCATGCGGTCGAATATGCGGGCGAGGTCGTGCGGGGGCTGTCGATGGAGGGCCGCCTTACGCTCTGCAACCTCTCGATCGAAGGCGGCGCGCGCTTCGGGATGGTGGCGCCGGACGAGACGACTTTCACCTATCTCGAAAGCCGCCGCTTCGCACCGAAGGGCCCGGACTGGGAGCGGGCGGTCGCGGACTGGCGTGCGCTCGAAACGGACGCGGATGCCGCCTTCGACCGGGAGGTCGCGCTCGATGCGGCCGAGTTCGCGCCGGTCGTGACCTGGGGCACCTCGCCCGAGGATGCGGCGCCGATCACCGGGATGGTGCCGGACCCTCTACATGTCGACCCTGCCAGGGCCGCCCATGTCGCCGAGGCGCTCGACTACATGGGCCTGACCCCGGGGCGGCCGCTGATCGGGACGCCCGTGGACCAGGTCTTCATCGGCTCCTGCACGAACGGCCGGATCGAGGACCTGCGCGCGGCGGCCGCAGTGCTCGCGGGGCGCCGCGCGAAGGTGCCGGGGCTCGTCGCGCCGGGGTCGATGGCGGTGAAGCGGCAGGCCGAGGCCGAGGGGCTCGACCGCATCTTCCGCGAGGCCGGGCTCGAATGGGCGGCCGCCGGCTGTTCGATGTGCGTCGGCATGAACGGCGACATCGTGCCGCCCGGGAACCGCTGCGCCTCGACCACCAACCGCAACTTCCGCGGCCGGCAGGGGCGGGGCGCACGGACGCATCTCATGTCGCCCGCCATGGTCGCGGCGGCGGCGGTGGCAGGCGCACTGGCCGACGTGCGGCCCATGCTCGACGGGAGGCGCGTCGCATGAGCGGATGGACGCGCCACGAGGGTCTCGCGGTCCTTCTCCCCGAGGAGAGCATCGACACCGACCGCCTGATTCCTGCGCGCTTCATGTCGGCGCCTCGGGCCGAGGGCTACGGCCGCTTTCTCCTTCACGACGCGCGCGTGGCAGCTGACGGCGCGCCCCTGCCGCATCCGTTGAACGACGCGCCCGCCACGATCCTCGTCACTGGGCGCAATTTCGGCTGCGGATCCTCGCGTGAGGCGGCGGTCTATGCGCTGGCCGACTTCGGCATCCGCGCGGTCCTCGCCCCGAGCTTCGGCGACATCTTCGCGGGCAACGCGGTGAACAACGGCCTCCTGCCGGCTGTGATCGAAGAGGAGACGCGCGCGGCGCTGACGGTCTACCTTGCTGCGCCGCGCCCACTTTCGATCGATCTCGAGACCATGATCCTCCGCTTCGGCGACCGGCAGGCCCCCCTGTCACTCGACCCCGTCTGGCGGACGAAGATCATGCGCGGCTGGGACGACATCGACCTGACGGCGAGCCACCGTCCGGCGCTCGACACCTTCGCGCAAGCGCGGAGGGGCATGGGCTGGACATGGCCCGCAACGGAATGACGCCGCAACCGGCGCAATGGAGGGAGCGGCAGAGGGCCGTTCCGCACAACGACAGGGAGTAACGCAATGAGACATGTCTTGTTTGGAACCGTAGCTGCCGGGGCGCTCGCCGCCTCCGCGGTCTCGGCGCAGGAAGTACTGACGGCGGTGCACGCCTTTCCGGCGACGCTGATCTACACGAAGAACTTCCTTGAGTTCGTCGACAAGGTGAACGCCGCGGGCGAGGGCGTCGTGCGGATTGATGTGCGCGGCGGACCCGAGGCCATCGGCATGTTCCAGCAGCCCGATGCGGTGCGCGACGGGGTCGTGGACATGGTCTACACGCCGGGGTCCTTCTACGGCGGCGCGCTCCCCGAGAAGGACGCGCTCGTCGCCTCGAACCTGACCGGGCCGCAGTCGCGGGCGAACGGAGGCATCGACCTCATCGACCAGATCCATCAGGAAAAGATGGGCGTGAAGTACCTCGGCTGGTTCGACTCGAACGTCTGCTACAACCTCTGGATGGTCAACGAGCCGCAGTTCGACGCCGACGGCAACCTGTCCGTAGACGGCATCAAGCTGCGCGGGAACGCCGTCTACAACGCCTTCTTCAACGAGTATCTCGGCGCGCAGGTGATCGACCTGCCGACGACCGACGTCTATGCCGGGCTCGAGCGCGGCGTGGTGGACGCGACCGGCTGGACGCAGATCGGGCTCATGGACCTCAAGTGGAACGAGTTCGTGAAGTACCGGATCGACCCCTGCTTCTTCTCGACCGACCTCGGCGTCATCGTGAACCTCGAGCGCTGGAACGGGCTATCGGAAGAGGCGCGCGCGGTCCTGACCGAGGTGGCCATCGCACATGAGGCTGACACGGCCGCGCGGCTCGGCGCGCAGGCGGAACAGGAGCTTGCCGCGCTCGAGGCGGCCGGCATGACTACCATCGCGCTCGAGGGCGAGGCGCGGGCGAACTACCTCGCCGCAGCCCGGCAGACGACCTGGGACCGCATGAAGCAGCTGATGGAGGAGAGCCCGCAGGGCTCCGGCAACTACGACCGGCTGATCGAGCTCTTCTACGACCCCGCGCTCGACTGATCGCGCAGCGACATGACGGCGGCGCGTGTCAAGCGCCGCCGCTTTCCCTTTCCCGGAGCGTCCATGCCCGCCCTCGCCCGCGCCTACAGGTTCCTGATCGACGCCATGGCCGTTGTCGCGGGGCTCACACTCGTCTGGCTGATGGTCTCGGTCGTCCTCTCGGTCGCGATGCGCAACGCCGGGATGCAGCCCTATGCCTGGCTATTCACCTCGGCCGAATACGGCATGCTCTACATGACCATGCTGGGCGCGCCGTGGCTCGTCCGCGAACGCGGCCATGTCCATATCGAGCTCCTGACCTCGGCCCTGCCGGGAGCCGCGCAGCGCATTGTCAGCCGGTTCGTCGCCGTGCTCTGCGTGCTCGTCTGCGCGCTCCTCGCATGGAAGGGCGCGGAGCTCGTGCTGACCAATATCGAGCGGAACGACTTCGACGTGCGGGCCTATTTCTTCCCGCGCTGGCTCCTGACGGTGACCCTGCCCGTGAGCTTCGGCCTCATGGCCGTCGAATTCGCGCGCTTCGTCTTCGGGACCGAGCTTCTGCACACCGGGCAGGCGGGGATCCACGAGTGATGGAATGGTATGAAGCCCTGGCGCTTCTTCTGGGCGCGATCCTCGTGCTCATGGGCATCGGGATGCCCGTCGCGCTCGCCTTCCTCGCCGCCAACATACTCGGCGCCTGGGTCTTCATGGGGGGCGAACGCGGCGTCGTGCAGCTTCTCAACAACGGCTGGGCGTCGCTCGCGACCTTCGGACTGGTGCCGATCCCGCTATTCCTTCTTATGGGCGAGGTGTTCTTCCACACCGGGCTCGGGGCGCGGATGTTCAACGCCATCGACCGACTGCTCGGGCGCCTTCCAGGGCGTCTCTCCTACGTGACGGTCCTGGGCGGCACTGGGTTCGCGACGCTCTCGGGCTCCTCTATGGGCTCCACCGCACTTCTGGGCTCGCTCATGGTGCCCGAGATGAACAAGCGCGGCTACAAGACCCACATGTCGATCGGCCCGATCCTCGGCACCGGGGGGCTTGCCATCATCATTCCGCCCTCGGCGCTCGCGGTGCTACTGGCCACGCTCGCCGAGATCGACGTGGGCGCGCTTCTGATCGCAGGCGTCCTGCCGGGGCTCGTTCTCGCCGGCCTCTATGTCGCGACGATCTGGCTCCAGACGCGGATCGACCCCACGGCGGCGCCCGCCTACGAGGTCGAGCCGATCCCGATGTCGCGGAAGCTCTGGTTCCTCCTGCGCGACGTCGTGCCGATGGTCGGACTCATGGCCGCGATCGTCGCGATGATGATCGGGGGAATCGTCACGCCCTCCGAGGCCGCGGCCTTCGGCGCGCTCGGCGTCATCATCCTCGCGGCCCTCTTCCGCTGCCTGACGCTCGCCGCGCTCAAGGCCGCGGTGAAGGGGGCGCTGCGGGTAACGCTCATGGCCTTCCTGATCGTCTTCGGCTCGGCCACCTTCAGCCAGATCCTCGCCTTCTCGGGCGCCTCCACGGGGCTCATACGCTGGGCGACGGGCTTTGAGCTTGCGCCGCTCGCCATGCTTCTCGTCATGTTCGCGGTGCTCCTGCTCCTGGGGATGTTCATGGAGCAGATTTCCATCATGCTGCTCACGGTGCCGATTTTTTTCCCACTGGCCGAAAGCCTTGGCTTCAACCTGATCTGGTTCGCGATCATCATGTTGCTCGCGCTCGAGATCAGCTTCACGACACCGCCCTTCGGACTCCTCCTCTTCGTGATGAAGGGCGTTGCACCGCCGGAGACGACCATGCGCCAGATCTACAGGGCGGCCTTCCCGTTCATCCTGTGCTCGCTCATCGTCGTCGCGCTCATCGTCGCCTGGCCGCCGCTTGCCCTGTGGCTGCCGGGCAGGTGATGTCAACGCGTTTCGGTAGCACGCAAAGTGACGCAGCCTCTGGGACGGCGGTCCAGAGCGGACCTTCGTGAGACGAGCAGCGAATGTCGGGGGACCGCCCACACTATCGAATGCTGCAGAACCGCCGAAGGTCCGCTTCCGACTTAATGCAGCCACCACCGGATAAAGCTGGCGACATGTGAGTCGTGCGATCCTTTTGTTCGAACCTACCATGCTGCAACGAACCGCGGATCGGTGAGCATGGATTGGCGCGGTTAGTCACCAGATACCTGACAGCGCGAGGCAGATAGTGTCGCAGCCTGGCGCATCTACGGCCTCGAAGATAAAGACCGCGCTCAGTCCTCGATCAGCGTCAGGTCGTCTCCTCCCCTGGACGACCTTCTTTCCCGCGGACCCTTTCGGGATCGCGTTGGTTTTTTGGCGATGTAGCTTTCTGTCAGCGCACGCTCGACCAACCATGTCGCCGGATGCCCCGGAAACCCTTCGCCGAACTTGCGTATCAGGTCGACGTATCGAAAGCCGAGAGAGGAAAGCTTGCAGATGTCGACGCCGCTCCTTCTGTCCCTGACAACAAGGCCACCGCCTTTGGGTACGAGCGTGAGACCTTTGGCTTCGAGGGATACGACAAATGCGCTCCAGCCATCGGCGTCGGACAAGGCATCCTCGATGGACTTCGCGATCGGGGCCAAGTCCTCCGGATCTGTCACCGAACAGGGCATCTACCGGATCGGACGGCAACGCGGTTTCGGTGTCGATAGGTTGCATGATCGTTCGGCGCACCTTGGTCTCTGTAACCGGCGTCTCTTGCCGCCCATGGCTGTGCAGTTTGACCTTCGCCTTCCCGTCGCACTCCGGAAACCTCACACAGCCGAGGAACGCCCCGTACCGCCCGCTCCTCTCGACCAGCCACCCGTCCGAGCACTTCGGACATGAGCGAGCCGCTCCCCCGCAGTGCGCGCAGACCAGATCCTCCTGACCTGACACGATGGCGCGGAAGCCCCTCGCCGCACGCCGGACAGGACGGCAGCCTGTTGCCGCACAGCTCGATGTGCTCGCAGCGGTACCAGGACTCGGCCCTCCTGCGACGGCATGAACAGAAGCCGGCCGCCGCATTCCCCGCAGGTGTGGGTGCGGTCCTCGGCCTCGGCTGGGACCGGAGAGGCCGTAGGCCGGATCCCCCATCAGCTCGGTGACGAAGGCCGACGGCCGCGCCTCGGAGGCGAGGATGGTCAGGGTGTGCCGCGCGCGGGTCATGGCGACATACATGACCCGGCGTTCCTCGGCGTTCTCGAAGGGTTCGGCCTCGGGCGAGACGAGGCTCAGGAGCGGGTCGTCGACCATCTCGGACGGGAACCCCGATCGCCCGCTGTCGGCGCGCAGCAGGATGACGTGATCGGCCTCCAGGCCCTTGGAGGAGTGGATCGTCTTGTAGGTGATCGAGAGGCCCGGGAAGCGGCGCTGAAGCGCGGCGGCGCCCGGGTCGACCTTCCGGTAACGCCCGAGGAGCAGGACCGACGGCTTCCGCTCGCCCGCCTTCGCGGTGGCCGCAAGCTCGGACAGCACCTCGTCGAGCCGTGTCTCGCCCGTGTCCTTCCGGGTCCAGACCACGCGGATGGCCGGCTGCTCGGCCACCCCGGCCGGGACGACCGTCTTGGTGATCTGGGCCGGGTTGCGCAGCACGAACTGGCGTGCGGGAAGCGCGATCTTGTCCACCGACCGGAAGGTGCGGCCAAGGTCGACGCTGCGGTGGATGCCGGTCTCGCCGGCGAAGGTCCCGCCGAACTCCCGCCCGAAGTTCCGCATGATGTGGATGTCCGAGCCCGCGAAGCGGTAGATCGACTGCCAGTCGTCCCCCACGGCGAAGACGCGCGCGTCCGCGTGCTGGGCCTTCAGCGCCCGGATCAGCCGCGCGCGGCCGGCGGCGATGTCCTGGAACTCGTCGACGAGGATGTGGCGGAAGGGGCTGCGGTAGCGCCCGGCCTCGACATGATCCGTGGCGCGGTTCACCATGTCCTCGAAGTCGATCCGGTCGCCCGAGCCGCTTCTGGTACTCCGTGAAGACGGCCGCGAAGATGGTGAGGAAGGCCTGGGCGCGCTTGCCCATCTTGAGCTTCTCGGCCTTGTGCCGCGCAGTCCTCGACGCGTGTAGCCGCCGCTCTTGTAGTGCCGCAGGAAGGTCCCGAGGAGCGAGGAGAAGCCGTCGACGGATCCCATCTCGACCACCCGGTCGTAGATCTCCTCCGGCGGGCGGACGCGAAGGGTGACATGCGGTGCGAGCTTCTTCGCGAGCGCCTCGAGGAGCCGGCCCTCGCTTCGCTCCCAGCTGTAGGTCTCGATCAGCGTGGTGCCGTTCTCCGCATGGACCTGCCGCTTCCACTCCATGCCCTCGAGATACTCGTCGCGGTCGACGAAGGGCGCGGTGACGAGCCGTTCCGACCCGTCCGGCATCCGCTGCTTCCGCACCCCGAAGTGCTCGATGTAGACCCCGCTCTCGGTCAGCCGGAAGTCCGGCGTGTAGACGCGCTTGCCCTTGCCCGGGCAGCGGGTGCTCGTAGGTGGGCTCGTACTCGTAGGCGATGCCGTTGCGGTAGAGCCAGTTGGCGATCTGGAGCTCCTCGAAGCTCTTCACCTTCTCGCCCTGCAGGGTGCGCAGGTCGAGCTTCTCGACCTCCGAGTACCACTCGTGCTTGGTCTTGAAGTCCCATTCCGCGCGCGGGTCGTCGAAGAAATGGGCGAACCATCCGATGATCATCTGGGCCACCTCGGAGGCGGCCGCCACGAGATCGCGCAGGATGGCCTTGATCAGCGCAAGGAAGGCCATGTCGTCCGAGGCATGATCGGCGAGCGCGGGCTTCTTCCCCTCGACCGCGCCGATGATGTCGTAGGAGAGCGCGTGGAAGGTCCGCGCCTCGACCGGAACCCCGCAGCGCGCCTCGATCCTCTCCGACATTTCCTTGGCCGCGTCGCGGGCGAAGGCCAGAAGCAGGATCTCGTCGGGCGTCCGGATGCCGGCCTTGATCAGGTAGGCGGCCTTGGCGGTGATGACGCTGGTCTTGCCCGACCCCGCGCCCGCAAGGACAAGGGTGGCATCCTCGTCCACCACGACCGAGAGGCGCTGTTCGGGCGTGAGGGGCTTCGACTCGACCGTGTCGAAGAAGTCCTTCCAGCGGTCGAGCTCCGCCTCGACGTACCGCTCGATGGCCGCGGCACGCAGGGGCGTCGGATCGGTCGCGAACCGGCTGATCGGGGCCAGACGGGTCCAGTGTTCCGGTCCGATGGCCTCCGCGCTGTCAGCTTCGACAGCAGAGTCCCGGTGCAGCTCTGCGGCCAGGTCCTGTGCCTCGCGCAAACAGACAGGCCGAGGGATATCGTTTGGGCGCCTCAAGTCCGGTGAGCGCAGCAAGGACGCGCTCGATCCGGGCGCCTCGGCCTCAAGCCGGCGGAGATTGTAGCTCCGCCACGATTGCCTTCCACCTCGGCCGCGAAGGTCCGCGCCGCGCCACGGCTCACGGCTGGAACCTTCACGTCCTGTTGCCGATGACGGGCAGATGGAGCGTGGAGGACAGGAGCCCACGCGTGACTGTCGGCGCCTCGGTAAGCCCGTCAAACCCGACCCAGGACTGCTCGCCACCCTGAACCGCGATGCCATCGTCTTGCAGGCGCAGCGCCCGTGGGCGCCTGAAGAGAGGGTCGACCAGGAAACCGAGGAGCGGTCGGGATTCAAGCCGGATGAGGTTCAAAAGGGACTCTCTGCATTCTTCCAAGCCAAAATGTCAGACACACCTTTTCATGCGCAGAGGCCAACTCACCTCGTAAGCTCTGATACCCTCTGCGGCACACGAATGAAGGACGTGCCCAGACAGCCGCTCCGCAACCAGGCATCCCTCCAACCGATCGTAGCCGAACTCATCTCTGCGGCCGAGCGCGCGGAGGTATCCCGAAACCTGAGACACGGCCAATTCATTGGCTTCCGCTCGCTTGAGTTCGATGATCAGCCAGTCGCGGGTCGAACGGTGTCGACAGAGAATATCGATCCGACGAGAGGTGAGGCCGCCGTCAACCGGATACTCGTCCTGGACGATCTCATAGCCTTCACTCGCAAAGGGCGTACGCGCCCAATTCACCAAGATGTCTCGCTGAATGTCATATTCGGTCCCGTATCCGGTGGTGTCGTGCTGGGACCGGAACATCTGGAGGACCGTGTGATCGCAGCTTGCGAGCTGCCGGATCGTCGGAAGGACCTGATCCCTGGACACCTCGACGTGACCCGCCCCCTTGTTCCGTTTCTCGAACCGGAACGGGATGCCCCGAGCCTCGAACTGGCTCTGATACTTGCCATTGAAAACCGCGAAATCAAAATCGCCGCGTCCCGGCCGCCAGGTATCGATCGCCAAGGACCAATGGTCGTCTTGTGTGGGCGAAAACGCAAGGTGGACGACGCCGCGGTCGTTCGGCCATCGTGAATTGCGCCGGGGATGGTCCTTTCGGATCATCCAGTGAAGACCACTGTCAAGGCAGGTCTTGACCAGCTCTGAGACCTTTTCGGTGAGGCGCCAGTTTCTTGCGACGTACGCTTCACCATACTGCCGGACCAGTAAACCGTATGATGTCTCTTCAAGGGATATACCGAAGCCGAAATCTCTTCGCATCTCTCGCTCCAGATCCTGAAAGGAAGCATTACTTTTTTTTGGATGACGTTGGAGTGCGATCTCGGCGTCATTGTGCCACGAACAGGTCACAATTGCGGTCAATCTCTTGGAGGTGTCGGACGTGCCTGAACTCGCAGACGTCTGATATCTTGCTCGCAGGAATCCGAGGGGACCGGCCATGAGATTTGACCAGCTCAAGTCGAAGCAACGTCAGCTTCGGGAGGGTTTTCCCCAAGACTTGGGCCTCAGGGTGCACCGTGCGATCAGCTGGATCGGGCGGGCCGAGAAGGAGGCTCAGGATCACGACGCCGCCTTCGTCTTCCTCTGGATCGCGTTCAACGCGGCCTATGCCGACGAACGGGACGTGGATTCCGAGCGGAGCCTCGGCGACCGGCGGCAATTCGTGGAGCTGATCGATCGTCTCGTGGCGCATGACGAGGCGGGCCGCCTCTACGGGGTCGTCTGGGACCGGTTCCGGGGACCGATCTCGAAGCTCATGGAGAACCGGTTCGTCTACCGCCCCTTCTGGCTCAACCAAAATGGCATTTCCGGCAACGAGGACTGGGCCAGACGCTTCAGGGCCTCGGCCGATCGGTTCGTTCGCGCAATGGCGGATCGCGACACGGCCTACGTGCTCCGACAGGTCTTCGACCGGCTCTACATGCTGCGGTGCCAGATGATGCATGGCGGCGCGACATGGAACGGCAAGGTCAACCGCCAGCAGGTGCGCGACGCTGCCGACATCCTGCGCGTGGTCATGCCGGTGATCGTCGACATCATGATGGAAAACCCCGAGGAGGATTGGGGCCAGCCCTTCTATCCGGTCGTCACCGCCCCGCCACAGAGGAGCGCTGCCCGGTCCGACAGAATCTGACACCCTCGTGGGTCAGACTGGCCCGAAATCCTGAAGCCCGCCCGTATCCACGCGGAACGCCCCATGCGCCTCGATCTGCTCCTTACCTGCTCTCCCGAGACGGGCGCGATCCGACCGGTCACGCCAGATCTCCTGCGGGACGTCTACCTGGCGCCGCGCTCCGGGTCCTGGTCCCTGAAAGATACCCTCGCGGGCCGTCCGGCGCCCTGGGCAGAGAGCCTGAATGCGGCACCCGAGGCCACGGCGGCCGCCGTGGAGGCGGCGCTCGTGGCCGTCATGAGAGGGACCTCCGCACTCGATCCCGCCGAGCTCCGGCCCGAGGCGCTCAAGGAGGGACGGGCGCGGACGCACCTGACTGCGTTGCGGGATCTGTGGCGCGATCTTGAGACCCTCCCACCGCCCTTCGACACGATCGCCCATGTCCTGCGATGCGAAGCGCGTGACGCGCTCGAACCGCTGCCGGTCCTCGATCCCGCGATTTGTCCCCACGCCGATGCGCTCGAGACAGCTCTTCAGGAACACCTCCGTGCGCATCATGCTACCGCGCCGCAAGCGGCGCTCGACGCCTGGAGGGCCCGGCAGGCGTCGTCGGAGGGGCAAGCCCAGGGGGCACTCGGAGCCATCCAGAGAGGCCTTGGGCGGTCCGCGCAGTCCGTGAGCCGTGATAGCAGTCTGTCGGTCTTCGGACTTGCGGGACACTGCGCGAGGAGGCCGAGTTCGCGGCGGCCCGCGCGCAGGGCCTGCTCAACGACGGAGTGGTCGCCGCGCCATCGGACCTCGGTAGTTCTGGCACCCGACGACACGGCCTATCTGCTGGCGCTATCAGGAGGCCTTCGACCGTCTCGGCCTCCCGCTTGTCTGGTCTACCCGACGACGCCCGCGCGTCGCGACGCGGCGGGCGAGATCCTGAGCGCCCTTCTTGCGGTCCTTCACGGACCCGCCCCCCGCACCGCGCTCGCCACGCTCTACAGCCACCCGGCAATGCCCTGGCCGGGGGCCACCGGCCGGCAGATGGCACGGGAGGTGATTGACAGCGGGTGGTCCCGAACGGCGGAGAAGCTTCGGGAACAAGGGATGGCTGTTCTGGACGCCCTGCGCCCTGCCTCCTCGCCAGACCAGCTCGTCGCCCGGCTCTTCGCGGTGGCCGAGGCCCTTCCAGCCCCTCGACCTGGCGCCGCGGATCGGCGCGCTGCGGGCCTCTCTGGGCGACAACCTCGACTGGCCGACGATACGCCGTCTGGCGGCGCCCATGCCCGTCCCCGCCGAGGGGGCCGACCGGTTCGTCGAGGGCGTCTCGCTCTTCACCGAGGCGGCGCTTCCATGGCGTCCCGTCCGGCACCTGATCGTGCTCGGAATGGCGGGCCGCGCATGGCCGCGACTGCCTGCGTCGAACCCGTTCTTCACCGAAAGCGAGATCGCGCACATTCGAGATGCGACAGGGCTTTCCTCAAGGGCCGGCGCGAGCACCTCGCGCGCGGGCTCGAGCTCTTCCGGCGTCAGCTCTGCGCCGCGACCGAAGGGCTAACGCTGACCGTTCCCGCGCGTGATCTGCGCGGCGAGACTTGGCCGCCGTCCGTTGCGCTGGCGCTTATCTCCCATCTCCTCGGCGCCAAGGAGCCAGAGATCTCCTGACCGACCTGCGGGCAGTTGCGCCGGAGGATTGGCCCGTCGCCCATGAGCGTGGAGAACCCGTGCCCGGCGGCGGTACGCCCGCAATCCCGGCCGAGGGCCTCCTTCACCTCGACTCCGACCTCCTGCGCCTGCAGGGAGACCGAGGAAGGCCGTCACCGTCCGCAGTCGCCCTCGCGCCTCGAGACGCTTCTCGTGAGCCCTCTCGCCTGGCTCCTCGACGAGCTCGAGGCGAAGGACCGCTCCTGGGCACCCGAGACCCTCGATGTCCTGACGCTCGGAAGCCTCATGCACAAGGTCATCGAACTCCTCTTCCCGGAAGAGGCGCCGGTGCCTGAGGATCCGAGTTCTACGCTCAGGCCTCTCCGAGGCTGCTGGAGAAGGCGATCAGTGCCGAGGCGCCCTGGCTCGCCGGTCCTGGACTGGACCGCCGAACGCGCCAGCGTCCGAAAGGAGGCCGAGACAACAGTCCTCGCTTGGGCGCGCTTCCTGAGATCGTCCGGCGCGGAGGTCCTGCGGAACGAGATCACCCTCGCGGGCGACCATGGGGGTCTGCTGATCCGGGGACGCGCCGACTGCGTGCTGCGCCTTTCGGATGGGCGCCTGTTGGTCGTCGATCACAAGCGATCGAGTGCAAGGGGGCGGCGCGAACGGATGACGAAGGGTTGGGACCTTCAGGTCGCACTCTATCGCGCGATGCTCGAAAGACCGACCGAAGACACCGCGCTCACCGACCTGGTCCGTGCGGGCGCGCGTCCGGTCACCGCCTACCACACCATGCTCGACGGCACAGTCATGGTGGATGCCGGGGGCGCCGGCATCGCCGGTGCCGAGGCAGCGACGTCGGACATCTCGGCGAACGCGCTGGAGCTTCTTGCGGAGCGGGTGGCTGAGGTCGGCGGCGGCACGATCCGCCTCAACAATGTCGGGGACCTCAAACGGTTCGCGAAGGACTGCGGGATCACGGCCTACGCCCTCAAGGAGACCGGGCTCGTCACGGCATTCCTGGTTCCCGATGCCGAAGACGAAGTGGAGGCCGAGGGATGACCCTGACGCTTGTGCCGGCAGGTGCCGGGTCCGGCAAGACCCACCGGATCGAGACGACCTTAGCCGATTGGGTCGAGACGGGGCTTGTCCAGCCGGGACGGATCCTTGCGGTGACCTTCACGGAGGCGGCCGCCTCAGAACTCCGGACCCGCATCCGCGGGGCACTGATGGCACGCGGACGGATCGACGATGCCCTCGAGATCGACCGCGCCTATGTCGGGACAATCCACAGCCTCGGGCAGCGGCTCCTGACGGAGCACGCCTTCGCGGCTGGGCGCTCTCCGGGAAGCCGGCTCCTGAGCGAGGCCGAGCGGGATCTCCTGATCCGGCGACAGCTCGCCCGATGCGAGGCGCTGTCGCCGGTCATGCGCAATCTCGCCCGCTTCGGCTACGCGTGGCAGCCAGGCACGGACATGAGCGGCGAGGAGGCCTTCCGCGCCGACCTCATGAAGGTGATCGATCTCCTCCGCGGGCTCGGAACGCGCGGGACCTCAGAGGACATCATCGAGCCTGCGCTTACCGCGCTCACGGAGGGCTATGGCGCATACGAGGCGGACGGCGGTGCCTTGACGGCAGCCTTGCGGCTGGCTGCGCAGACGCTGATGGCGCGGTTCCCTTACTCGCTCGGACACGACGCCTCGAACGACACAGCCCGGAAGAAATTCTTCAAGGATCACGGCAACCTCCGGCGGGCTACGGAGACAGACGCTCTCGAATGGGACTGGTCGCTCTGGCAATCCCTTCGCGATCTTCGCCTGTCCAAGAAGGGATTGCCGACGCCTGAGGGCTACGACGACCTCGCCGAGGCCGTCATGGCCGCGGCTGAAGGTCTACTCAGACACCCCGGTCCGCTGGAGGACGCACGGACGCACCTGACGGCGCTCGTCCGTGGGGCGCAGGAGATCCTGTCAGCCTACGACGCCGAGAAGCGCGCGGCCGGGCTGATCGATTACGCCGACATGATCACGGAGGCAGAGGCGCTGCTCCGAACCCGCGAGGACATCCGCGCGGCGGTGCTGGACGAGATCGACTGCGTCGTTATCGACGAGTTCCAGGACACTAACCCTGTCCAGTTCTCCCTTCTCTGGCAACTCGCACGCAACGCTCGGCATGCCCTGATTGTCGGCGACACCAAGCAGTCCATCATGGGCTTCCAGGGCGCGGATGCGCGCCTCTCGGAGGCCCTGCAGGCGGAGCATCCGGAGGCGGTGGATCCGCTCGGCCGCAACTGGCGGTCGGATCCGCGCATCATGGCCCTGGTCAATGCGATGGGCCCGGCGCTCTTCGAGCACTACGATCCGCTCACGCCGGAGCGGGAAGAGACCGGGGTCACCGCGCTCGAGGCGATCCTCCTGCCGCGGAGCTGGGCGGACAAGAAGAACCACACGGCCGACTGCATTGCGGATCGCATCGTGGCGCTCCTCGAAGAGGGAGAACAGGTGTGGGACAAGACCAGGAAGGCCCTCCGCCCGGCGCACCCCTCGGATATTGCGGTCCTGTGCTACCGTCATGCGGAAGCCGCGCAGGTCGCGACAGCGCTTCGGGCGCGGGGGCTGCCGGTCCGCATACAAGGAGACGGGTGGCTCGAAGCTCCTGCCACCCGCGCAGCGCGCGCGGCCCTGGCCTACGTTGCCGATCCGGACGACCGATACGCCGCGCTCACCTTCCTGACCCTCGGTCCCCCGGCGCTCCCTCTGGAGGACGCGCTTCAGGCAGCCGTCGATGGTGTTCTCGAAACTCATGTGGCCCTCGCGCCTCTGCGCGCGCTCTACGCGGCGGCCGAGGAACGCTCCGTCGGAGACCTTCTCGCGCAGACGATCCTTGCGGCGGACCTAAGGGACTGGGCGGGGCGGCTCGCCGACCCCGCGCAGGCCCTCGCCGATCTCGTGCGGCTCGAGGCGGAGGCGCAGGAGTTCGACCGGCTGGAGGGCGATCTGCGTGCCGCAGCCGGCTTCCACGGATGCGGTCCCCAGGTCTTCCTTGGCTGGATCGCTGCGCAGACGGAGCGCGGATGGGCGCTCCATCCCGACCCGAACGGATGGTCAGGACCTGGCATCGAGGTGGTGACCTGGCATGCCGCAAAGGGCCGCGAGTGGCCGATCACGGTCGTTGCCGGTCTTGGCAAGGAGCTCGCCGAGAGGCCCGGGACCCTTCGGGCGGAGTTCGACAGCTTCGCCGATCTTGATGATGTCCTGCGCCATGCGGGACTTGGATGGTTGCCCTGCTTCGCGGCACCGGAGAAGCAGGCGGTCTTCGCCGCCGCCCGCATCCCCGACGAGGAGCTCAGCGCCGCTCGGGCGCTCTACGTCGCGCTGACGCGCGCCCGTGACCGGCTGATCCTCGCGCTGCCTGCGGAGCCATCGAAGGCCCAGAACCGACCGGAACGGATGGTGGACCTCCTCCGCGAGCGCATGGGACTGGTGCCGGGGGAGGCTGGTCTGATGGTCTGCGGGCAGGCGTTCGCCGTCCGTCTTCTCCATGAGGTGCGCGACCGCGCCTTCGACACGGCGATAGATGTTGCCGAGCCGCCGCTGGCGCGCTTCGGCCAAACCAAGCCAGCACTGCCGACCGCGCGAACGCCCTGGCGCCGCAGTCCCTCCTCTCTGGTTCCCGCCAACGACCAGGCTCTGCCGCCTCTCGAGCATATCCGTCTTGGCCCGGCTCTCGGACCCGGCTGGGGAGGTCACGACAGCGCCACCGAACGCGGGAGTGCCTGGCACCTTGCCTTCCGCACGTTTGCCGAGCGGCCCGATCTGCGTGACCGTCTCTCCGCCGCGACGGGTCTTGGTGATGCGACCCTCGGTGCGATCGAGGAGCAGGTCCGGGCTGTCCGGGCGTGGCTCCAACTGGAAGGATGCGACAAGCTTCGGTTCGAAGTGCCGATCCATAAGACCATGGCGGACGGCTCGAAAACCAACGCCATCATCGACTGCCTCGCGGAGGGTAGGGACGGCTACCTCATTCTCGATCACAAGTCGGGCGCCTGCCCGGATCCGGAGGCGCGCTTCGCCAATTACCTGCCGCAGCTCGCAACCTATGCGGAGCTTGTTGCGTCATGGGCCGGGAAGCCTGTGCGCCAGATCGCCGTCCACTGGATGAGCGAGGGAACGGTGTCTGTTGCCCGCACCTTTGCCGAGGAAGAGGTTTGATGCCCGTTAAGCGCGGTTCAAGCTGTGCGGCGATGCCGTTCGACAGATCGCGGATGATCAGTCAAGAGGCGAAGGACATGAGGTGCTTGTGTGAAGGGAAGCGCCGGGTTCAGATGACAAAAAGCCGGAGGAGCTCCGCACCATTCGCAGGACAGGGCAGTGAATGACGAAGATCGGTAAACTGGAAGAAATCAACCCGCGGATCGCCTGGAAAGACGAGGCTCGAGATTTCACGCCATGGCTTGCCGAACACCTCGACGATCTCGGCGAGGCGTTGGGGTTCTCGATCGAGTATGAGGGACATGAGGTTTCGGTAGAGAAGTTCTCGGCGGACATCGTCGCGCGAAACCCCCTGAATGACGCCCGAGTGCTCATCGAAAACCAGCTGGCCAAATCTGATCATGGGCATATCGGTCAGATCATGACCTATCTTGCCGGTCTTGAGGCGGAAGTGGTGATATGGATCGCGACGGATTTCACCGAACCACATCTGGCCGCAATCAAGTGGCTCAACGAGCATACGGTCGAACCGTTTGCTTTCTTTGCCGTGAAGCTTCGAGTGGTCCGGATCGGCGACAGCGCCCCGGCGCCAATCTTCGAGGCGCTCGAGCGTCCGAACAACTGGGAACGCCAGCTCCAAGCGGCGACGCGGGCACGCGAGTCCCGATCAGGGCGGGCGGTGGAGCGAGCAGAATTTTGGACTGCGTTTCTTGAGCGTTATCCGGACTTCGGATCACGAGGGATGACCGTGAACGGATCCTCGTCCCACTGGCTTGTTCCGCGGCACGCGAAGGGCCTCTACATCAGTGCCTATTTGGCGAAGGACGGGGTTGGCGTTTTCCTTCGTGGACCCCGCGGGTCGACACCTCGGGACATTTGTCAGCGTTTTGATCCTGTCCGCGACGAATTTCTGAAGATCGTCGCACCGGACAACCCATGGGGCGGTACCGCGGAGAGCCACCCAGGCAACTCCTACCGTATCGATACGACCGATCGGGCCAACTGGGAAAAGGCCATCGAATGGCTTCACGAGACTGCTGAAAAGTGGCTGGATGCAACTGATAGCATCTTTGGAGTGCGGGATGCTGACCGACCAGCAAAGTTTGTCTGGCAAGATCCGGACGAGATCCGCGAGGTGAAGCCGTGAAGGTGATGTCGTTATGGACAACCGTTAGTTGCGTAGAAGTTCCAATATGGTCCATATGACGGTCATATGCGGAAAGTTCGGAGAGGATTCCTATGGCGCCTACCGACCGCGAGAATCTGATCACCTGTTCCAGTTCGCTGGCGGAATCCTCGCCGCACGCGAAACGGTCCAGATGCAAATGGATGCAGGTCTTGGCGTCTATCATGAGCGCGACCTCGCCGGGATGCCGGGCCTTGCGCTCGATTGCGACGATGGAGCCTGGTTGCGGCTTTCCCGTCTCAAGCAATCGAAGCCTCCGGCGCCGCCAGAGCATGTCGGCCAATTCATCGCACAGTCCTACGACACGCCGTCGCGTTCCCCGAGCCTGCAGTCCGCCATCGCGCGTGAGGTCACCGTCGAGGAGGCCTCCGATCTTGCCGAGGCCGGCCTCCTGCGCCCCGACGCAGTCAGCGTCGTCGAGCGGGGCGAGCGTCAGCTCACGAACATCGTTCATGTCGTCCTGTTCTCGGACGACCTCGCGGAGATGCGCGCGGATTTCGAAGCGTGGCGCGACGGCGTCTGGTCCGACTGGGCGGAAGCCGAAAAGCCGGTGCGTCGCTCCATCGGCTGCTACAACTCGCTCTTCCAGATCGCCCAGGCAATGCACAACGCGGAAGGTACGCCGCCCGAGCTTGTCTGGGGGATCGGCATCGGCCGCTGGCAGACCGCGCGCGGCCCGATCGACATGCCGCTCATCGAACAGCTCGTCGAGATCGAGCTCGAAGACGATGCCAGCCTTGCCATCCGTCCGCGCGACATCACGCCGTCGCTCTCCCTCAAGCCTTACCTCGAGGCCGAGATCATGGGCGCCCCGCAACTGCAGGGCAAACTCAACACGGCCTTCCAGACGCTTCTCGACAGCAGCGAGGAGAACGCCTTCTCGCCATTCCAGCCTTCGGGTTGGGATCCCATCGCTCGCGCGGCCTGCAACGGGCTCGACAGCGCAGCGCGTTATATCGACCGGACCGCGATGGAGGATGGCGAAGCCCTGCCTCGGCCCTCGGGCGTCCTTGTCGTGAGCAGCACCTGGGCGATCTTTGGCCGGCCGCGATCCGCAGAGGCGCGGCGTCAGGACATCGAGGCCCTTCGCAAGAAGATCGCCGACGAACGTATCGAGATCCCGAAATCGCTGACCGGGTTCGTCGCGGTCCCGCCCGAGGTTGCGCCGGTTGCCGCTGACGCCTGGGGCCTCAACACGACAATTCTCGCCGGCGGAGGCCTCACCAACGGATGGACGCAATCAGAGGGGCCGCTGATCCTCGGGGGCGTGGCGCCTGCGCGCAACGAGATCGCGAACTCGCAAACAGAAAGCCGGTTCTTCCCTCTGCCGTCCAACGAAGAGCAGGAAAACATCATCCGTCGCCTCGACGAACCCGAAACGCACGTGGTCACCGTCACCGGTCCTCCCGGCACCGGCAAGACCCACACGATCGCCAACATCATCAGCCACTACATGGCGACCGGGCGCCGGGTGCTCGTCACCGCGCGCACCGCTGAAGCCATTGCCGCCGCCCGCAGCAAGCTTCCAGAAGAACTGAGATCTCTCGTCATCGCCTCTGTCGGCTCCGACCGTGACAGCGCGGAACAGCTCCGCGAAGCGATCGGCCGAATTCTCCGACGAAGTAATGACGCTGGACAGCCAGGCCATGCAGGACCAGAGGCTCCGTCTCGAGGGCCAGATCTCGGCTGCAGAACAGGACATCCGCGACGCCGACGCCGAGCTGACCCGCATCGCGCGCGCCAACCTTGCGCCGCTCAAGTGGAACGGCAAGGATCACTCGGCCATGGATCTCGTGCGGCACCTGTCGCGCGAGGCCGAGAACTTCGCCTGGTTCACGGATCGGCCGGGGGATCGTCATCCCGAACAGATGCGCGAAACGGTAGCGCGCCTTCGGGGCGCATTGCCGCGCATCGCGCCCGATCTCGTCTACGCCGGACGCAAGATCCCGACAGCCGACGAACTGCCCACGACAGCTCTGCTCATCGAGGCATGGAAGCAGGAGGCGGCCGAGGCCCTGCGCGAAAAGCCGGACTATTCAACCGCGCCGCGCATGGCCCGGGACGGATCGACATCCGAGGCCGAGGCTGCGAAGTGCCTTGCGGAGATCCATGCGCTCACCGAGAAAGTCAGCGACTTCGAGAGCTGGCAAGCTGAACTCATGGCTCATCTTGCCGGCAAGCCGGGCGACCCCATCGACATCAAGGCTGTCGAACAGGTCGCAGATTTCCTCGAACGCTACACCCAGGGCGCGCCCGCGAAGGACGTATACTTCGACCCGGGCCCGGTCTCCGACACCGATCTTCTGCAGGCTGTCTCTCGCGGCCAGGCCGGGCAGGCGCCGCTCCCCTTCGGTGCCGCACTCTTCAATGGCGGCCTCAAGCGTGCGCTCGACAGTATACGCGTCGCCGGCCGTGCGCCGAGTGATCCCTCCGACTGGGCGAAGGTCCGGACATGGATCAAGATCCGCGCCGAGCGGGACAAGATCGAGACCACGCTTCATCCTCTCGAAGACCCCGGTTTCGCGCCAAGCCTGCCGACGAAGCCCGAGGCCATTGCAGCCTATGCGGAGCGCGTCGCGCAGCAGATGCGCGCCGCTCGCACCTTGGCGATCCGCGCCTCTGCGCTGAAACCGCGCTGTCTTGCGCTCTTCCCGATCGGCCTCGACTTCGACGCCTGCATCAGGAATCACGACTTCACACCCGCCGCCTTCGCGCTGGAAGCGAACCTGCCCAGCACCTACAGAGCGCCCGCCGTCCTCCAGCTGCTCGAAAGCCTTGCGGGTGCGCAGGAAACTCCTCTCGAGCGGGCGCTCCTCGATCTCAGGAGCGCGCTTTCTCGCGCAGAAACGGATCCGAACGACATCCTCGAGGCGCGCAACGCCATCACGGCCGAGATCGCGCGCATCTCCGCGGCGATCGCCGATGTTGATCGTTGCCATGCCGATCTCGAGGAATTGCGAGGGGCTGGCGCCAAGGGCTGGGCCGAGAGCCTCCTGGCCGCACCGGAAGACGCCGAGCGCCTCATGCCCGAGAACTGGTCCGAGGCGTGGACCTGGGCCGTGATGATGGGGCGCGTCGAAGCGATCACTGCCCTCGGCAACGGGGATGAGGTCCGGCGCGCGAAGGCGGATGCGATGAAGCGGCGTCGTCAGCATATGCGCGACCTGATCCGCACCCGCACGCTTCTCGGGCTCAAGGGGCGACTGACCGGACCGGTCCAGACCGCTCTTCTGGGCTTCACGCAGGCCGTCGCGCGGATCGGCAAGGGAACGGGCAAGAGTGCCCCCCGCTGGCGTCGTGCAGCACAGGTCGCAGCGAAGCAGGCGGCGGGCGCAGCACCGGTGTGGATCATGCCGGAATACAAGGTCGCCGAGCAGCTGCCCGCCGACATCGCGACCTTTGATCTCGTCATCCTCGACGAAGCCTCGCAATCCGACATCACTGCCGTCGCCGCGCTCGCCCGCGGCAAGAAGCTCCTGATCGTCGGCGACGAGGAGCAGGTCAGTCCGTCGAATGTCGGAATCTCGAGCGCCACCGTCACCGCGCTGCGGGCCATGCATCTCAGCGGCCTGCCGAACCCCGACCTCGTCGACGAGAACACCTCGATCTTCGAGATCGCATGCGGATGTTCCCGACCACGCACCTGATCCTGCGTGAGCATTTCCGTTGCGTCGCGCCGATCATCGCCTTCTCTGCGCAATTCTACGGCGGGCGGCTCATCCCGCTTCGCGTACCGAAAGCCTCCGAGCGGTTCGATCCCCCTCTGGTTGATGTCTACATCAAGGGCGGGCGCCGGCAGGGCCAGGTAAACCGGGATGAGGCGCGCTTCATTGTCGACGAGATTGCGGCCATCGTGGCCGATCCGGCGCATGCGAACCGCTCCATCGGGGTGATCTCGCTGATCGGCAGGGAGCAGGCTCAACACATCGAGCGCCTCCTGATCGAAGACGAACGGATCGGGCCCGAGGTCATCGCCGAGCGCAACATCATTGCGGGCGACGCGCGCACCATGCAGGGCCAGGAGCGGAGCATCGTTTTCCTGTCGATGGTCGCAGACCCCTCGATGCCGCGGGCGCAGAGCGACAAGACCACGCAACAGCGCTTCAACGTGGCCATGAGCCGGGCCGCGGACCGGCTCTACCTCGTGCGCTCCGTCACCCGGGCCGACCTGCGTGACATCGACCTCAAGGCAAAGATCCTCGACCATTTCTCGCAGCCGATGCCGGACGGGCATGTGGTTGCCAGCGACGACATCCTCGACCGGTGCGAGAGCGATTTCGAGCGCGAGGTTCTGCGCCGCCTGCTCGATGCGGGCTACCGCGCACGGCCGCAGGTGGCTGCCGGGCCGTTCTCGATCGACATCGTCGTGGAGGGCAGGGACGATCGCCGTCTCGCGATCGAACTCGACGGAGATCGCTACCATCCGCCGGAAGTATGGGATCGGGACATGGCGCGGCAGGCCGCGCTCGAGCGCGCGGGCTGGACCTTCTGGCGTGTCTTCGGCAGCGCATGGGCCGCCCAGACGGAAAACTACTGGCAGGATCTCTTGAAGACCCTCGACACGATGGGGATCGCCCCGATCGGGCAGGAAGCCGTCAGCGATATCTTCACCGAGGTCCGCATCGTGGATCTCGCGGCCGAGATAGCGCCGGCTTCCGAAACGGACTCTGAACACAGCCTCAACATGGACAGACGGGATGATGTCCGCGCCGAAATCTGATTCCGCGCCTCTGGACGCCAACGGTCAGACGAGCTTCCTCATGTGAGGGATTGCTGAGGAGGTCATGGCTTCCTCACAGTCCCGTCCAACTTGGCGGGAATCGCACCTGGCAAGCCGACGTCAGCGTCTGATTGCCGGTTGCAGGAATGACCCTCCCGGCCAAAGCCAAAGGGGAGATTGGCCGCCGCTCAAAGAGACGAAGCGGAAAATGAAAGAATTTGGGAAGCCCAAAGGCAGTCGGACACGACACGGCCCCGAAGTGCCAACCAGGCTTCCGACATTTCCAAGAAGCTGCGCAACTCCCTCAAGCCCAAGAGCTAACGAAACAGACGGGGCGCCTCCACGAGGCGTCCCGTGCATGCACTGTCTTCCACATGGGAAGGATGATATCGGCCAGCCCTCAGAAATCGGCCACATGTGCAATCCGTGCGTCCATCTCTCCCTTGGCTCATCCTGCTCGATATCTATCAGGTCTCTCACGGCACTCCTGCCGCACGCGTTCGAGCCAGTTGTCGTACCAGCACCAAACCTTGCCCACCGCAACGGCGCCAAACCCTTTCGCCGGATCCTTTGCATTTAATGATCGGGGCCGTGAGTTCCTGCGCGGGCGGCCAGACGGATCTCCGGTGCGCGGCCGCGGACCGTCGCCTCGATGGCGTAGAGCTCGGCGATCTGGCGCAGGGCCTCTTCGGCGATCGGCGAGGCGTCGGTCTCCAGCCGCTTGACGAAGCGCCGGCGCACATGGGTCCAGCAATGCACGAGCTGCCATGGCCCTTCCGGACGCGCCTCGGCCGTCAGCGCGTCGTAGGCGTCATAGCCGTCGCATTGCAGGAACCGCCCGCGGTAGCCGTCGAGGAAGCGGACGGCATGGACGGCGCCGCGGCCGGGGGCATAGTGGAACAGCACGATCGGCGGGCCGGCCCCGCCATGGCCGCGGTCGTCGGAGACGATGGCCCAGAAGTAGCCGGTCTTCGTCGTCCTGCCGCCCCCGGGTCGAGCACCGGCGCCGGGTCTCGTCCATGAACAGCCGATCGGCGCCCTTCAGATGCGCGCGCATCTGCTCGACGATCGGCTTGAGGTGGAAGCAGGCGCGGCCGACCCAGTTGCCCGAGCGTCGCCCGGTCGAGGTCGATCCCCTGCCGGGCGTAGATCTCGGCCTGGCGGTAGAACGGCATGTGGTCGCCGAACTTCGCGACGATCACCTGGGCGATCAGCGCCTCGGTCGGCAGGCCGCCAGGCACCACATGTTCCGGCGCATGCGCCTGGACCACCGCGCCCGAGCAGCGGCGGCAGGCGTATCGCGGGCGGCGGGTGACCAGCACGCGGAGCTGCGCCGGGACGATGTCGAGACGCTCGGAGACGTCCTCGCCGATCTTCGTCATCTCGCCGCAGCCGCACGGGCAGAGCGTGCTCTCGGGCTCGATCACCCGCTCGACCCGCGGCAGGTGCGCGGGCAGGTGGCCGCGGTTGCGCTTCGGCCGGGCGCTCCGTCGTCGTCGGACGCGCCCTTCAGGGCCCGGCGCGCCTTCTCCTGCGCCGCCTCCAGCACGCCCTGGGCGATCTCGACGTCCTCGAGCGGCAGGTTGAACTGCTCGGGATCGAGCTTCTCGGACCGGGCCCCGAACTTCTCCCGCCGCAGCTCGCCGATGATGCTCTCCAGCCGCCGCTGCGCCTCCTACCGCGTCCGCCAGCGCCGCCTCGGTCTCGGCGAGCGCGCGCCTTCAGACGGGCGTTCTCCTCGGCAAGGGCGGCGTCATTCATGCGCCTCGAATCAGAGCACATGGCTGCGCCGGATGCCATGCCCGAACGGCGGCCCCGAGTCACTCTGCCGCAGGCTCATCCCGCGAGCTCCGGCCGCCGCACCCGCTCCGGGCCGCACCAGCCGCCAGTCGAGCCCTTCGAACAGCGCCGAGAACTGCGCCGGCGACATCTGCATCACCCCGTCCTGCACCTGCGGCCAGACGAACTTCGCCGCCCTCCAGCCGCTTGTAGCACCAGCACCATCGCCGCGTCCGGTCCCAGATCAGCGATCTTGATCCGGTCCGCCCGCTTCGCCCGGAACACGAAGGCCGCCCCGCTGAACGGGTCGAGCCCCATCATCTCCTGCACCGCCAGGGCCAGCCCGTCCATGCCCTTGCGGAAGTCCACCGGCCGGGTCGCCACGTAGACCCGCAACTGCCCGTGCGGCGCGATCATTCGCGCCGCCGCCCGCACCGCCCGGATCACCCGCGACGAGTCTGCGCCTCGTCGACATCCGCGCCGACCCGCACGGTGATCCCGTCGACCACCAGTTCGATCCTGCCGCCAGCCCTGCGCCTTCGATGGCTGCGGCCGGGCTTCTCGGCAGCGCCGGGCGCCTCCACGACCAGCGCCGCGAAGGCCGGCTCCGCTCATCGCCGCCGCCGGCACCGCGAGCTGCCCCGCGGCCAGCTTCCTGCGCCAGTCGTAGACCTGCCAGCGCGTCGCCCCGTGCCGCCGCGCCACGTCGGCCACCTTCGCCCCGGGCACCAGGCTCTCCGCCGCGATCCGCGCCCGCTCCGCCTCGCTGCGATACCGACGCCCGTCCGCCCCTCGATCACCTCGATCCGGCCCGCGTAGCCGTCCGTCGAGCCGTCCAAATAGCCGTCGCTTCCAGAGCTTCGTGTGGCCGTCCATTGTGAAGCGATCCCACCCTTCGGCTTGAATGATCTTCACGATCTCACTCGGCAGATATTTCTTCTTCTCAACCTCCTTGAGCGCGACATTGAATTTTTCGGCAACCTCCGATCCCTGAGGCACGATCTCCACCGCAAAATCCGAGCTGGGCGCTCGGTTGGCGGTCTTCAGGATCATGAAGGCCCGCAGGGCGTAACGCGGGTCCGCCTGCTGTTCGGGTGTCAGGTGCCGCTCGAAGCCTTCCATCATCGTTTCTATGTGACGAGGCAGACCCTGTGCCTTCTTCAGGATTGCGCGCTGGTCAGGATTGAATGTGACAAACTGCAGAGCGATTGGAAGTCGGCGCTCAAGCGCATATTGAGGCCCGAACCAAGTCTTGATCGCGTCGTTGAAGTTGATGCAGCAGGCCTGCAGTTTGGCACTAATCGCATCGTCGATGCGGCTGGTTGACCGGTGCTCGATCTCGTGGCGAAGCTCGAGTAGGAAGGCGAGGTTGTCCTTGGCTCCGGCATCGACAGGACAGCGCGCATGCTTGAGGCACTGGGCCAGTTCCCAGTACTTGTCGGCACCGCTTGGGGTCGTCAGAACAACCCGCTGACCGTGCTGGTTCTTCGTATGGCGATAGTCGATGCCCTCACGCTTAAACCAGGCATGCATCAAGTAGGTCCAGGCGATGATCGCCGTCACGATGAACAGCTCCGCACGGAAGGTCAGGCCGGCGCCGTTGAAGGTGTGGACCGCGGCGATCATCGCCTCGCGAGCCTTGATCAGTAGCTCGTCGCCGCGGATCGAGAGACCAGTCTCCGCATCGACCTCTGGCCATGATGTCAAAAAGGCTTCAAGATCATCCGCCGCCGCAGGCTTGATGGCAGCATGTTTTGTGCGGTTCCGGATTTCGCTGATCGCCCGATGGTTCACGGAACGCGTGGGACGAGTGAAGTAGGCCAGAATGTCCTGATCCGCGGGCCAACGCCCATCGGCGATCATCGCCTTGATCAAGGCGATTTCCCACCGTTCCAGCTTGTTGCCTCGCCGGCGGACCGGCATCAGGCGAGCCTCCGGACGTTCGACGTGTCGGAACTGATGGTGAACTTCCGGATGAGGTTGTGGCCGATCGGGTAGTCCACGTCGCCGATGGCGGCCTCGAGATCGTCAAGCTGGCGGTCGCTGGGGCCACCTCGCGAATTGACAACAAGACGATCATCATGACGTACGGCGGCCATGGCTAATACACGTGCGGTGCTTGGGTCGACCTCAAGATCGACAGCCAAGCATCGCGACAACACTGCGCCGTGCCTCTCTTCCACAGTTGAAGCCAGCTCCAAAGCGGTTGGAAGGAAAGAATACGCTGCAAGCCTCAAAGACAACCCGGTATGCCAAGATGATCCTTAGGCGCGGTTTTTCGGTCGATGGGATGACACATCGACCATTGCCTCCCTTGGGCGGCCTGGCCTTGCAAAGACCTCTGGAACCTCTTGCCCGCGCATCCGGTGGTCAACCGACACGGCAAGCGGGACCGTATTCCCGCTGCTGAAGCCCTCGATCAAAGTAGGGATCGCATTATGGATTGGTGGGAGAGGGCGTGGCTTCGCCACCCCGGCGTTGCGGAACGGTTTCAGGTCGTGGCGCGGGCGTCGCTGCCGTTCATTCACGACGCCGACGGTAACACGGCGCAGGTTTTTTTCGGGGCTTGAGGCCCGTCGATTCGCACTGCTCACTGATCAGCAGGTCCCTGAATGGCAACTCTCATGATGCCGTCGGGCGTCAGACTTTGCCTCCCTCAATCCAGGAATGTCACACATCTCCGTTCGAGACCTTCAAACCGGTGTGAAACGCCCAAAACTGGCCGATGGCCAACAATCGGTTGTAGAATGGCCAAGATAACCCGGCGAATGGCCATTTATTGGTGGTAATCACAACAAGCGTCTCTGCGAGCCGGTGGCTTTACTGCGCTTGAAATGTCCGCACGATCAACACATCTTGCACCCGTGAGGGCGCTTGAAGCCCACTCCCCCGGCTAACGACGACCCACAGACGACGCCTGACATTGATTTGGTGGCTCCGCTAAGCACCGGAAGAATGGTCAAGAGGCACCACCCGTCCCTTGAGATCGGCCGTACTTGGATCGCGTTACTTGACCAACCTCCCGATTTCCAGCCTCCCGCCGGCGCCTCGCGAGACGGTCTACTCCTACCTCTCGCGCCTCGCCACGACATGGCGGACCGAGGTCGCCGATCTCGCCTCCGACATGGGCGCACCGTTCAAGAGGTTCCTCGAGCAGGACCCCGAGGCCTTCGAGGCTTTGGCCGGCTTGGTCCGACCTCCGCCCAAAACAAATGGACGAGATGCTCTCGTGGACGGGCGTCCGTGCCGGAAATGTTCGCATGCGGTTTCGGGGGGAATTGTTCGTATCGCGGGCACTTCGGAACCCGGTCATGCGCGGATGTCCCGTTTGCCTTCGCGAGGATGCGGAGGGCCACAAAGGTCCGGGTCCTGCGGGTATGGTGATGCGCGGCGACTGGCAGATGCGAGAGGCCGTCTCCTGTGTGCGGCACCGTCATCCGCTCGTCCCTCTCTGGAAGGCTGAGGGCCCGCGGGATCGGTACGACTTCGCGGCGCGGCTTGGAGAAATCGAAGAAGATGTCCGGAAGGGGACCCTGGATCAGCCAGAGACCCCGCCGACGGACTACGATCTCTGGCTCGACGGCAGGATTGAGGACGGGCGGGACGAAACATGGTTCAAGGAGCAGCCTCTATTTGCGGCGACGACGTTCTGTCGGCTGCTGGGGCAGGCCATCCTCAGCGATGACGTAGGTGGAGAAGAAAGCAATACAGGCGGAGCCCACGCAGTCGGCTTCGAGATCGCCCGAGAGGGTGCGCCCTCTATCAGGAACGCCCTCGACCGCATTGCTCGTGCCGCCAACGGCCCGCTCGACGAGCCCAACAAGGCCTTCGGTCCGCTGTATGCCGGCATCAGGGACTACGCTGACGAGGAGGGCTTTGCCCCGTACGTCTCGATCCTGCGCACCTGTATCCTCGATCACTGGCCGGTCGCTCCCGGAGAGGTCGTCTTAGGCGAGGTCGTCACCGAACGCCGGCTGCATTCCCTGGTGACCGCTTCGCGCGAGACCGGCGTAGGACCGTCGGTCATTGAGCAGTTCCTCGTCGAAGTCGGCGCTTTGCCAGAACGAGACGGTCGGCCACCGAACCGCCGGTTGTTCGATGCCCGGGCGAATGCCGCACTCCTCGCGGAGCTACCGACGCTCGTCGGTCCCATCGCCATGCGGGAGGCAATGGGAGCGACAAGACAGGAGCTTGTCGCGCTTGAAGAGGAGGAGATCCTTGTACCGCGTACCCGTGTGCCCAAGGTAAAGAACCCCTGGAGGGCATCTGACGGGACGGCGCTTGTCACGGAGCTTCAAGCTCACGGCGTCCCAGTCTCCGAAGAGGACGCCGGGTGGGAAAGTCTTCTCCGCGCGCGCAAGCGGAGCGGGGTGAGGCTTGCGGACATGATCGCCGCGATCCGGGAAGGAAGATCCGACAGGGCAGCGGGAAGGCGTCTCAGGGTTCCACGGAATTGTCGTCCGAAAGCGAGACGTGGATGGCCTTCTGCGAGAGACAAAGACCGCGCTGTCCAACTCGCACGACGATGACCCTTCCCTCGTGTCGGCTGCAGCGTTCGGCCGATCGATCGGTCTGCGAGATCACGGCGGTTTCCTCGCCATGATCCAGGCGGGACATGTTCCGGCGCGGCAGGCCCAGAACGCCAAGACGAGCGCCTTCAATACTGGCCGGTGCCGAGGACATCGAGTCGTTCCATCAGCGCTTCGTGACCCTCAAGACGCTGTCGGAGGAATCCGAGCTCCATCGAAACACGATCCGCGGCCTGCTGTTGGCCTCCCGAGTCAGCCGTTTCGCGCCTGACGGAGAGGATTTCGGACCAGTCTATCTGAGGAATGAGGCAACCAAGGCCGTTCGCGCGGCAGGGTGAACAGGTCTCACCAAGCGCCAGCGGCCGACCATAGGCATCGTTAGGTATCTCACGCCTCGATTCGCGTCGAAATCGTCCTTCTCCTTTTGAAATCAGACGTTTGCTCGAAAATTCACCGCGGTGTAAGAATTCTCTGACAGGGGGTGAGCACGCGAAAGTGCCATTTTGAGCAC